>NZ_JACOPE010000001.1:0-1200000 GCF_014287355.1 Ruminococcus hominis
ATGAACACCGTAGAAAAAAATTGGGAGCAGATCCTAAATAAGATGAAATTAGAGTACTGTTCATCGAATATTTCATACAATACGTGGATTGCACCACTTACTGTTTATGAAGTTACCGATGATACGGTATACATTCTTGTGAAATTAAAAGCAAGTCTGGAACACATTGAAGATAAATATCTTCTTCCTTTTAAGGTATGTATTGCAGAAGTGACCGGTACGGAATATGAGGTCTCTTTTGTAACTGAAGACAGTGTTATTATTAAGAAAAAGAAAGAAACAACAACAAAAAAACAACAGTCGAACGCTATTTTCGAGAATGCTAATCTAAATCCTCGCTATACTTTCGATACATTTGTTGTAGGAAGCAACAATAATTTTGCACATGCAGCTTCCCTTGCAGTAGCGGAATCACCTGGAGAAATCTATAACCCTCTCTTCTTATATGGAGGTGTTGGACTTGGAAAAACCCATTTGATGCACTCTATTGCACATTTTATATTAGAAAATGATCCATCAAAAAAGGTTCTTTACGTAACAAGTGAAACTTTTACGAACGAACTGATTGATGCTTTGAAAGTCGGTAAAAACGGAAATGAACTGGCAATGACCACGTTTCGCGAAAAATATAGGAATAATGACGTACTTTTAATCGATGATATCCAGTTTATTATAGGAAAGGAAAGTACGCAGGAAGAATTTTTCCACACATTTAACCATCTGCATGTAGCAGGAAAACAGATTATTATCTCCAGTGATAAGCCACCAAAAGACATTGAAACTTTGGAGGCTCGTTTGCGTACCCGTTTTGAATGGGGACTGATCGCAGACATTTCGTCTCCTGATTACGAAACCAGAATGGCGATTCTTCGCAAGAAAGAGGAATTGGACGGATTAGAGCGCTACCATATTCCGGATGATGTTATGCAATATATTGCCAATAACGTAAAATCCAATATTCGAGAACTGGAAGGTTCTTTAAATAAACTGATTGCTCTGGCTAATCTTGAGAAAAAAGAAATCGATATTCCTCTTGCAGCTGAAGCTCTTAAAGATATCGTATCTCCTGATAATAATAGAGAAATCACACCTGAATTGATCATTGATGTTGTTTCCGAGCACTTTAATGTACCGGTAACAGAAATCAAAGGTAAAAAAAGAAACGCTGAAATTGTACTTCCACGTCAGATTGTCATGTACCTCTGCCGTTGTATGACAGATACGCCATTGAAAGCAATCGGCGCTATCCTTGGAGGGAAAGATCATGCTTCTATCAGCCATGGAGTTAAAAAAATAGAACACGATATTACTACCGATGAAGCGTTAAATAATACTATCAATATTATAAAAAAGAAGATAAATCCCGTATAAATGTGAATAACTATGTTAAAACTCTGTGGATAAGCAGTGGAAAGCTTCATTTCTGTGGATAACGCAAAATTTTTATCCCCATTTACTTTCCACCTTATCCCATGGAATTCAACATAGTTATCAAAGTGGCTCAGCCCTTGTGTTTCAAGGCTTGCGGATAGTTATCCACTTTTCCACAGTCCCTACGACGATTACGGCGGAAAAGTTTTCTTTTTAAATACATAAATGCACACGCTGAAAGTTTTATCCACACTTTCACGAAAGGAGATCTCGACATGAAAATTATATGCAGTAAATCAAATCTCGTTAAAGGAGTTGGTATTGTATCTAAAGCAGTTCCTTCAAAAACAACAATGCCTATTCTTGAATGTATTCTGATTGATGCATCCATGAATGTTATTAAATTAACAGCTAATGATATGGAACTTGGAATCGAAACACGTATTGAAGGTGAGATTCTTGAACATGGAATTATAGCTTTGAATGCTAAGATTTTTTCAGAAATTGTTCGAAAACTTCCAGACAACGATGTAGTGATTGAAGTTGGTGCTGATAATCAGACATTAATCACTTGTGAAAAAGCAAAGTTTACGATTGCAGCTCAATCAGGTGAAGATTTTTCTTATTTACCGGCAATTGAAAAAGAGGATTCCATCACAATTTCTGAATTTACACTGAAAGAAGTAATCCGTCAGACCATTTTTTCTATCGCTGACAATGATACAAACAAGATGATGAGTGGTGAACTTTTTGAAATCCATGATAATTTATTGAAAGTTGTATCACTTGATGGTCATAGAATTTCCATTCGCAATATCGAATTGAAAAATTCTTATGGTTCTCGAAAAGTAATTGTTCCTGGGAAGACTCTTCAGGAAATAAGCAAAATTATTGGGGGCGAATCCGAGGCTGAAGTTGAAATTTCATTTACTCAAAATCATGTCGTCTTTGAATTTGGCAATACTTTGGTTGTATCGAGACTGATCGAAGGAGAATATTTCAGAATTGATCAGATGTTATCCAGTGATTATGAAACAAAAGTGACTGTAAATAAACGTGAACTTTTAGATTGTATCGACCGTGCAACTTTGTTGATAAAAGAAGGTGATAAAAAACCAATTATTATCAACATTGCGGATGGTTCAATGGAACTAAAAATCAAATCGCAGATTGGATCAATGGATGAAGAAATCATTATCTCGAAAGAGGGAAGAGATCTTTTGATCGGATTTAATCCTAAATTTTTGATCGATGCACTTCGTGTTATTGAGGATGAACAGGTTGATTTATATTTCATGAATGCAAAAGCACCTTGTTTTATCAAGGATGAACAGCAATCATATATTTATTTGATCCTGCCGGTTAACTTTAACGCTGTCGCATAAAAAATTAAAATGCATAAATATGCATAATACGCAGAATGCAAATTGTCAGATAATTCTAAAACGACAAAGTGTGTTTAAAAAGTGAACTATTAACGAAATTGCATGAAAGGAATAGAGATGGAACATATAAAAATCAGACAAAATGAAGAATTTATTAAACTTGGTCAGGCATTAAAGGCTGTTGGAGCAGTTGAGTCCGGCGTAGAAGCAAAAGAAGTGATCCAAGAAGGGCTTGTTTTAGTGAATGGCGAGATTGATACCAGAAGAGGACGCAAGTTATACGAGGGAGATTTAGTCGAATTTGATGGTATTCAAATAAAAATTGAAAAATAATGCAAAAGCGTGTAGAATAATTACGTACCTATACGCTTGGAACGTTAGGAAAAAATTATGATAATTAAGTCGTTAAAGCTTAAAAATTATAGAAACTACGAATTGTTGAATATGGCGTTTGATTCCAGAACCAATATTTTGTATGGGGATAATGCCCAGGGAAAGACCAATATCCTAGAGGCATTGTATTTATCCGGAACAACAAAATCTCATCGTGGGACAAAAGACCGGGATATGATCCGGTTTGGTGAGGAAGAATCTCACATTGAGACTATTGTTGAAAAAAATGGAGTGGATTTTCAAATCGACATGCATTTGAAAAAAAACAGTCCAAAGGGAATTGCAGTCAATAAAATACCAATCCGAAAAGCCAGTGAATTATTTGGCTTGATTCATTTTGTCTTTTTTTCACCGGAAGATTTGAATATTATCAAAGAGGGACCGGCTGGAAGAAGACGTTTTGTTGACTTGGAATTATCTCAGTTGGACAGGGTATACCTGAACAATCTGGCGAATTATAACCGGGCGGTTAATCAACGGAATTCCTTGCTCAAGGAAATTGCTTATCAGGAGCATCTGATCGATACATTGGATATATGGGATATGCAATTAGTTGAATACGGAACGAAAGTAATCGAAGCAAGGAAAAGATTTATAGAACAGGTGAATGATATTATTTCTGACATTCACTACAAGTTGACGGGTGGAAAAGAAACGCTTGTTTTGTCCTATGAATCTTCTATTGGGGACATGTCTTTTGAGGAGGCTGTAAAGAAAAACCGAAATCGGGATATTAAGTTTAAAAGCACTTCTGCGGGACCACATCGTGATGATGTGTGTTTTCGTACAGATGGGATTGATATTCGCAAATTTGGTTCTCAAGGGCAGCAAAGAACAGCCGCATTATCTTTGAAATTGTCAGAGATTGAGCTGGTGCGTATGCTGATCAAAGATACGCCGATTTTATTATTGGATGATGTGTTGTCTGAACTTGACAAACATAGGCAAAACTATTTATTGGATAGTATCCACGATATACAGACTGTCATTACCTGTACAGGGCTGGATGAGTTTGTAAATCACAGGTTTTCTATAAACAAAATATTCCATGTAGAGCATGGAACTGTAGCAAAAGAAAATTAGGAGGTTTTTAGATGGGTGCAACAGGTACAGAATTTGACGCTGAATATGGAGCGGATCAAATCCAGATTTTGGAAGGATTAGAAGCGGTTCGAAAAAGACCGGGTATGTACATCGGCAGCACCTCGGGGAGAGGACTTCATCATCTGGTATATGAGATTGTCGACAACTCTGTTGACGAGGCACTGGCAGGATATTGTGATATAATCACAGTTACGATCAACAAAGAAAACTCTATTACGGTTGTTGATAATGGTCGAGGTATTCCGGTTGGAATCAACCATAAGACAGGACTTCCGGCAGTAGAAGTTGTATTTACAGTCCTTCATGCCGGCGGTAAATTCGGTGGCGGAGGATACAAGGTATCCGGAGGTCTGCATGGAGTAGGTGCATCTGTTGTAAATGCACTTTCAGAATGGCTTGAAGTAGAAATTTATCACGAAGGAAAGATTTATAAACAGAGATATGAGCGTGGTAAAGTTATTTATAAATTAAAAGTGATCGGAGAATGTGACCCGGAATTATCAGGAACAAAAGTTACATTTTTGCCTGATAAAGAGATATTCGAGGAGACAATATTTGACTATGACACATTAAAACAGCGTTTCCGCGAGATGGCATTTTTGACAAAAGGACTGAAGATCATTCTTCGTGACGAACGTGAAGAGGAATTGGTTGAGCGGACATTCCATTACGAAGGCGGTATCAAGGAATTTGTTACTTACCTGAACAAAAGTAAGACACCGTTGTACGACCAGATCATTTATTGCGAAGGCATGAAAGATAATGTGTATGTAGAAGTTGCAATGCAGCACAATGATTCGTATAGCGATAATACGTATGGATTTGTTAATAACATTACAACGCCGGAAGGTGGAACCCATGTGGTTGGATTCCGTAATGCATTGACAAAGACATTTAATGATTATGCAAGAAAGAATAAGCTGCTTAAAGACAGCGAACCGAATCTGACAGGTGAGGATATCCGAGAGGGTCTTACAGCCATTATCAGTGTTAAGATTGAGGACCCTCAGTTTGAAGGACAGACAAAACAGAAATTAGGAAATAGCGAGGCAAGGGGGGCGGTAGATAATATCGTTAGTACTCAGCTTGGTATTTTCCTTGAGCAGAATCCGGCTGTCGGTAAAATGACAGTTGAGAAGTCTGTAATGGCACAGCGTGCAAGAGAAGCTGCCAGAAAGGCAAGGGACCTGACAAGAAGAAAATCCGCGTTGGAAGGCATGTCACTTCCTGGAAAGCTGGCTGACTGTTCGGATAAAGATCCGGTTAATTGTGAAATTTACATCGTCGAGGGAGATTCCGCCGGCGGTTCTGCAAAGACGGCAAGAGATCGTGCAACGCAGGCTATTTTGCCACTGCGAGGCAAGATTCTGAACGTAGAGAAAGCACGTCTGGATAAAATTTATGCAAATGCAGAGATCAAAGCGATGATCACAGCATTTGGAACAGGTATCCATGATGATTTTGATATTAGCAAACTGCGTTATCACAAAATTATTATCATGACCGATGCCGATGTGGATGGTGCCCATATTAGTACACTGCTGTTGACATTCCTGTATCGTTTTATGCCGGAACTGATCAAACAGGGATATGTATATCTGGCACAGCCTCCGTTGTATAAGCTGGAAAAAAATAAAAAAATCTGGTATGCATACAGCGATGAAGAATTGAATGATATTTTAGCTGAAGTAGGACGAGATGGAAATAATAAGATCCAGCGATACAAAGGTCTTGGAGAGATGGATGCAGAGCAGCTGTGGGATACAACAATGGATCCTGAGCATCGTGTACTGCTTAGAGTTACAATGGATGATGAGACATCATCAGAACTTGATTTGACGTTTACAACCCTGATGGGTGATAAGGTTGAACCGAGACGTGAGTTCATTGAAGAAAATGCAAAATTCGTCAAAAACTTAGATATCTAACAGAAGGAGATAAACGATGGAAGATAATATTTTTGATAAAGTTCATGAAGTCGATTTGAAAAAGACGATGGAAACATCTTATATCGACTATGCCATGAGCGTTATTGCCGCACGTGCGCTTCCGGATGTAAGAGATGGATTAAAACCGGTACAGAGAAGAATTCTGTATTCGATGATAGAATTGAATAATGGTCCGGATAAGCCGCATCGTAAATGTGCACGTATCGTCGGAGATACGATGGGAAAATATCACCCACATGGTGATAGTTCAATTTATGGTGCCTTGGTAAACCTTGCTCAGGAATGGTCTACCAGATATCCTCTGGTAGATGGTCACGGAAACTTCGGTTCAGTAGATGGTGATGGTGCTGCTGCCATGCGATACACAGAAGCTCGTTTGAGTAAGATTTCCATGGAGATGACAGCGGATATCAACAAAGATACTGTTGATTTCGTGCCGAACTTTGATGAGACAGAGAAAGAGCCAACTGTACTGCCATCAAGATTTCCAAATCTTTTGGTTAACGGAACATCAGGTATTGCAGTAGGTATGGCAACAAATATACCACCACACAATCTTCGTGAGGTTATCAGTGCTGTAGTAAGAATCATTGATGATCAGATTGAAGATCGTCCGGAGACAACGCTGGAAGAGATTCTCGAGATTGTAAAAGGTCCTGACTTCCCGACAGGAGCAGAAATTCTGGGAACAAAAGGAATCGAGGAATCTTATCGCACAGGACGTGGAAAGATTCGTGTACGTGCAATTTCTAATATTGAGCCAATGCAGAATGGAAAGAATCGTATTGTTGTAACAGAACTTCCATTCATGGTAAATAAAGCAAGATTAATTGAAAAAATCGCAGAGCTGGTAAGAGACAAAAAAATTGATGGAATTACAGATTTGAGTGATCAGTCAAGCAGAGAAGGTATGAGAATCTGTATTGAACTGCGTCGTGATGTAAATCCGAACATTATTTTGAATCAGTTATATAAACATACGCAGCTACAGGATACATTTGGTGTAATTATGCTTGCGCTGGTCAATAATCAGCCAAAAGTAATGAATCTGCTTGAGATGCTAAATTATTATCTGCAGCATCAAGAAGAGGTTGTTACAAGAAGAACCAAATATGATCTGAATAAAGCAGAAGAACGTGCGCATATTTTAGAGGGATTATTGATCGCCTTAGATAACATCGATGAAGTGATCCGTATTATCCGTGCGTCTAAAAATGTGCAGGAAGCAAAAGCAGAATTAATAGAAAAATTTGAACTGACAGAAGTACAGGCACAGGCTATCGTAGATATGCGTCTGAGAGCTCTGACAGGTTTGGAACGCGAAAAGATTGAAAATGAATACGCAGAATTGATGAAAAAGATTGAGGAATACAGAGCTATTTTGGCAGACCGTAAAGTTCTTCTTGGCGTTATCAAAAAAGAGATTCTTGTGATTTCTGAAAAATATGGTGATGATCGAAGAACACAGATTGGCTATGATGAATATGATATCTCGATGGAAGATATGATTCCAAGACAGGATGTCGTTATTACAATGACAAAATTGGGATACATTAAACGTATGACAATCGACACATTCAAGAGTCAGAATCGTGGAGGAAAAGGAATCAAGGGTATGCAGAAACTGGATGATGATTATATCCAGGAATTATTCATGACCTCTACACACGATTATATTATGTTCTTCACAAATACAGGACGTGTATATCGTTTGAAAGGATATGAAATCCCGGAAGCTTCCAGAACATCAAGAGGTACAGCAATCATTAATATGCTGCAGCTGATGCCGGAAGAAAAGATTACAGCAATGATCCCAATTAAGGCATATGATGATAATCTGTGCTTATTTATGGCAACAGAGCAGGGTCTTGTTAAGAAGACACCGCTTAGAGAATATGTCAATGTGCGCAAGAAAGGTCTTGCTGCAATCACGTTGCGTGATGACGATCAGTTGATCGAAGTAAAAATTACAGACAATGAAAAAGATATTATTCTTGTAACCAAATATGGTCAGTGTATCCGCTTTGACGAGAAAGATGTCCGTACTACAGGAAGAACTTCTATGGGTGTACGCGGTATTAATCTCAGTGATGGTGATGTAGTGATCGGTATGCAGGTAGACACACAGGGAGATTGTCTGTTGATTGTATCTGAAAAAGGTATGGGTAAACGTACAGCTATGGGTGAATTTACTGCACAAAACCGTGGCGGTAAAGGTGTAAAATGTTACAAGATTACAGAGAAAACAGGTAATGTAGTTGGTATGAAGGCTGTAAATGAAGACGATGAAATTATGATGATCAACAGCGATGGAATTATCATCCGTATGGCTTGTGATACAATTTCTAAGTATGGCAGAATTACATCCGGTGTGAAACTTATTAACCTGAAAGAAAATGAGACTGTAGTAAGCATTGCGAAAGTACGCAGAACATCTGCGGAAATTGATGGTGAAGAAGTGGAGATTTCTGAAGAAGAATCACAATAGGAAGAAGAAAATTAAAAAATGTATTGACAAATCAAAAGATTTGTACTAAATTGTGTGTATATTCATAAACCGTTGAGAAAGAGGAGTAAGCTTTTCATCAACATTTCAGAGAGCAGCAGGTGGTGGGATTGCTGTATGAAGAGAATTGCTGAATGGACTTTCGAGGGCAGCCTGAAATGTAATCTACAGAGTAGGCGTTGTCGGGAACCAAACCCGTTATCAATGAGGAGCGTATGACAGTACGTGGAAAGTGGACGATTCGTCAATTTGAGTGGTACCGCGATAATAATACATGATATTATTAGCGTCTCAAGCATAAGGCTTGGGGCGCTTTTCTTTATTTCATGAAGAATGAACCCTCAATCTTTCCTAAAATGTCAAGATTAAAAATCAAATCAAAAGGAGAGAACAAATTATGAAAAAGAAAGTATTAGCAGTTGTATTGGGAATGAGCATGGTAGTAGCAATGATGACAGGATGTGGAGCATCAAAAGAAACTTCTGATAGTGCAAACAGTGCTGAAAAGACATATACAATCGGAATCAGCCAGTTTGCTGAACATGGTTCGTTAGATAACTGTCGTGAAGGCTTTATTGAGGGTTTAAAGGAAGAGGGACTCGAAGAAGGAAAAAATTTAAAAATTGTAACAAATAACGCAGATGCAGATACAGGAACAGCAGCCCAGATCGCAGATCAGTTCGTAGCTGATAAAGTTGATATGATTTGTGCAATCGCAACACCAAGTGCACAGGCAGCATACAACGCAGCAATGGAAACGGATATCCCGGTTGTATACACAGCAGTTACAAATCCGGTTGCAGCAGAACTTGCAAATGATGATAAATCTCCAGTTGGAAATGTAACAGGAACAAGTGATGAACTGCCGGTTGAAGCACAGCTTAAGATGATTAGAGAAATCTTGCCGGATGCAAAAACAATCGGTATTCTCTACACAACAAGCGAAGCAAACTCTGTATACAGTATTGAACAATATGAAAAACTGGCTGACAAATATGGATTCAAAATTGAAAAAACAGGTATCACAAATACATCAGAAATTCAGCTTGCAGCATCTGATCTGCTCGGAAAAGTAGATTGTCTTACAAACCTGACAGATAATACAGTTGTAAGTGCACTTCCTACAGTTCTGGGATTGGCAAACGAAAAGGGAATCCCGGTATTTGGAAGTGAAATTGAGCAGGTTAAACTTGGATGTCTGGCTGCAGAAGGAATCGAGTATACACAGCTTGGAAAAGATACAGGAAAAATGGCAGCAAAAATCTTAAAAGGCGAAGCCAGTGCATCTGAAATGGATTATGAACTGATCACAGAAAGCAGCCTTTATGTAAATGAAAAAGTAGCAGAAAATCTTGGAATCACAGTACCGGATACAATGAAAGAGCGTGCTGTAGAATCATTCACAGAGATTACAGAAAATTAAAAAAAGAAAAAAGTTCCTGTTCAAAAAATGTGAGCAGGAACGATTTTTAAAGTTGTAAGGTAGAGAGGTTGACAGATATGGATTTTTTAATCAGTGTATTAGAACAAGGTATGATTTATGGAATCATGGCACTTGGAGTATATATCACATATAAAATTCTGGATTTTCCAGATTTAGGAGTAGACGGAACATTTCCAATGGGCGCGGCTGTTACGGCAGCATTATTGAAAGTTGGTGTCAATCCATATCTGACATTGATTATCGCATTTGCAGCAGGAATCGTTGCCGGAATATGTACAGGATTGATTCATGTAAAGTTTAAGGTAAGAGATTTGTTATCAGGTATCATTATGATGACAGGATTATATACAATTAATTTGTATATTGCAGGAACAAACAATGTGCCATTATTTTCCTGCAATACAATTTTCAGAAATGAAATGACAAAAAAACTGTTCGGAAACCAGGTTCCGGCATGGATGGATATTGTAATTATTTTGGTTCTTGTATTAATCTGTAAAATATTAATGGACTTGTACATGAAAACACAGTCAGGATATTTGCTTCGTGCGGTTGGCGATAATGATGTAATTGTAACATCTCTTGCCAAAGATAAGGGAAATGTAAAGATTCTTGGGCTTGCAATCTCAAATGGACTTGTTGCTTTGAGTGGATGTGTATTTGCACAGCAATCAAAAGTTTTTGATATTTCAATGGGAACCGGTGCACTTGTCATAGGTCTTGCCAGCGTTATCATCGGAATGAGTTTCTTTAAGAAAATGTCATTTGTAAAAGCAACAACAGCAGTTATTATAGGTTCTATATTTTATAAATTATGTGTTGCACTTGCTCTCAAATTCGCAGGAGCAACAGCAACAAAATTAGTTACAGCAATTCTGTTCCTTGTGATTTTAGTTGTTAGTGTAGACAGAAAGAAGAAGGTGAAAGTCAATGCTTGAGTTAAAAAATATTCATAAATTTTATAATCATGGAACAATCAATGAAATGTGTTTGTTTGAAAATTTCAACTTAACAATTGATGATGGCCAATTTGTTTCTGTGGTGGGAAGTAATGGCTCCGGAAAAACATCTATGCTGAATTTAATTTGTGGAAGCATTCCTCTTGATTCAGGAAGTATTATCATTGACGGAAAAGATATTGCAAAAGAGAAGGAATTTAAGAGAAATCAATATATTGGCCGAGTATTTCAGAATACGGCAATGGGAACATGTCCAAGTATGACCATTGCAGAGAATATGGCACTTGCAGATAATAAGGGTAAGATATATGGTCTTCGTATGGGAAAAAATAAAGCAAGACTGGATTTTTATCGCGAGCAGCTTAGTCAGTTAGGTCTTGGTCTTGAAGACAAGATGGATGTTAAAGTAGGTGTATTGTCGGGCGGACAGCGTCAGGCAATGGCACTTTTAATGGCAACCCTCACACCAATCCGTTTTTTGATCTTAGATGAGCACACTGCGGCATTAGATCCTAAAACAGCAGATTTGATTATGGAATTGACTGATAAGGTTGTGAAAGAGAAGCATTTGACAACAATTATGGTAACACACAATCTTCGATATGCAGTAGAGTATGGCGACAGACTGTTGATGTTACATCAGGGAAAAGCAGTTATGGATTACTCCGGAGAAGAAAAAAAGAAAATACAAATTGAGGATATTCTTGGAAAATTCAATGAAATCAGTATTGAATGTGGAAATTAAGAATAACGAGGGTGAGGATACGGGTGTGTACTCATCCTTTTTTCTTGCGAAGTGTATCAATGTGGTAGTATGATAGTAAAAGAAAAATACAAAAGCAAAGTGATTGGAGGAGCTATGGTGCGTACAATAAATGTAAATGAAATCACGAAAAATATAAAGGAAATGTGTATTGAAGCAAATCATTATCTGTCACCGGATATGGATAAAGCAATGAAACAGGCGGAGCAAACAGAAAAATCTCCACTTGGAAAACAAATCTTAGGGCAGTTACAGGAAAACCTAAAAATAGCAGCAGAGGACATGATTCCGATTTGTCAGGACACAGGAATGGCAGTTATATTTTTAGAAATTGGCCAGGATGTACATTTTGAAGGAGGTTTGCTTGAAGATGCGGTCAATGAAGGTGTGCGACAGGGCTATGTAGATGGATACTTGAGAAAATCTGTTGTGAAAGATCCATTGATTCGTGAAAATACAAAAGACAATACACCGGCAATTCTGCATACAAAAATCGTTGCCGGCAATAAGGTAAAAATAAAAGTCGCACCAAAAGGATTTGGAAGTGAGAATATGAGCCGAGTGTTCATGCTGAAACCGGCAGAAGGAATTGAAGGAGTGAAAGAGGCAATTCTTACAGCTGTGAAAGATGCTGGACCAAATGCATGCCCGCCAATGGTAGTTGGTGTTGGTATCGGTGGTACATTTGAAAAATGTGCATTGATGGCAAAAGAAGCACTGACTCGTGAAGTAGGAACACATTCGGATATTCCATATGTTAAAGAGATGGAAGAAGAAGTGTTGGAGAAAATTAATGGCCTGGGAATCGGACCAGGAGGACTTGGTGGTACAACGACAGCATTGGCTGTTAATATCAATACATATCCGACTCATATAGCAGGACTTCCGGTCGGGGTAAATATTTGTTGTCACGTAAACAGACATGCAATCCGGGAAATTTAATATTTTCATAGATAAAGAGAAAGGATATAAAAATGGATAAACATATAACAGCTCCGATTACAAAAGAAGTAGCAAGAACATTAAAAGCAGGAGATTATGTATACATAACAGGAACAATCTATACTGCACGTGATGCTGCACATAAAAGAATGTATGAAATCCTTGAAAAGGGTGAAGACTTACCAATAGATATTAAAGAACAGATAATCTATTATATGGGACCGTCTCCTGCAAGAGAAGGCAGACCAATTGGTTCAGCGGGTCCGACAACAGCAAGCCGTATGGACAAGTATGCACCGCAGCTATTAGATCTTGGACAAGGTGCAATGATAGGAAAAGGAAAACGTTCACAAGCTGTAATTGATGCAATTGTGAGAAATGATGCAGTATACTTTGCAGCAGTTGGAGGAGCAGGAGCATTATTATCAAAATGTATTACGAGTTCAGAAGTTGTTGCGTATGAAGATCTTGGAACAGAGGCTATTCGTAAATTAACAGTAGAAAATTTCCCTGTTATAGTAGTAATTGACAGCGAGGGTAATAATCTTTATGAAACAGCTATTAAACAGTATTGTGTTGAAAAATAGACAAAAATAAAATTAATGCAAAAATGAAGTAAAAAAATTTGAAAAAGACGTTGACAAGTGCAGGATTCTCTTATATAATAAATTCTGCGCTGTTGCGTTGAACTAAATAATCCTATTGGTATATAGGTGTTATTCAGTACTAGGAGAAATACTCAAGAGGCTGAAGAGGCGCCCCTGCTAAGGGTGTAGGTCGGGTGACCGGCGCGAGGGTTCAAATCCCTCTTTCTCCGTTTGATGCAAGACAATGCATCGAAAGAATATCAAACTTGAAAACATTAAAAAAGTTGTTGACAAGAGATGAAAAACATGATATTCTATTTTAGCTGTCGCAAACAAGACATCGAGAGAGTGACTTGAAGCGAAACAGAAAAAATAAAAAAGTTGTTGACAAACGACAAAAGATGTGATAATCTATTAAAGCTGTCGCTTGAGACGACAACAAAATAAAGAACATTGATAACTAAACAATAGACAACAGATCCTTGAAAATTTCTTTAAGAGAAAATTTTTTAAGAACGGTTTATAACAAACCAAAACAACAGTAAAAGGATAGATTAGCTAGAGTTAATCTTGACTAGAACAAACACTTTTAACGAGAGTTTGATCCTGGCTCAGGATGAACGCTGGCGGCGTGCTTAACACATGCAAGTCGAGCGAAGCGCTTTACTTGGATTTCTTCGGAATGACGAGTATTGTGACTGAGCGGCGGACGGGTGAGTAACGCGTGGGTAACCTGCCTCATACAGGGGGATAACAGTTAGAAATGACTGCTAATACCGCATAAGACCACAGCACCGCATGGTGCAGAGGTAAAAACTCCGGTGGTATGAGATGGACCCGCGTCTGATTAGCTGGTTGGTGGGGTAACGGCCTACCAAGGCGACGATCAGTAGCCGGCCTGAGAGGGCGACCGGCCACATTGGGACTGAGACACGGCCCAAACTCCTACGGGAGGCAGCAGTGGGGAATATTGCACAATGGGGGAAACCCTGATGCAGCGACGCCGCGTGAAGGAAGAAGTATTTCGGTATGTAAACTTCTATCAGCAGGGAAGAAAATGACGGTACCTGACTAAGAAGCCCCGGCTAACTACGTGCCAGCAGCCGCGGTAATACGTAGGGGGCAAGCGTTATCCGGATTTACTGGGTGTAAAGGGAGCGTAGACGGAGAGGCAAGTCTGATGTGAAAACCCGGGGCTCAACCCCGGGACTGCATTGGAAACTGTTTTTCTAGAGTGTCGGAGAGGTAAGCGGAATTCCTAGTGTAGCGGTGAAATGCGTAGATATTAGGAGGAACACCAGTGGCGAAGGCGGCTTACTGGACGATGACTGACGTTGAGGCTCGAAAGCGTGGGGAGCAAACAGGATTAGATACCCTGGTAGTCCACGCCGTAAACGATGACTACTAGGTGTCGGGTGGCAAAGCCATTCGGTGCCGCAGCAAACGCAATAAGTAGTCCACCTGGGGAGTACGTTCGCAAGAATGAAACTCAAAGGAATTGACGGGGACCCGCACAAGCGGTGGAGCATGTGGTTTAATTCGAAGCAACGCGAAGAACCTTACCTGCTCTTGACATCCCGGTGACCGCTCCGTAATGGGAGCTTTTCTTCGGAACACCGGAGACAGGTGGTGCATGGTTGTCGTCAGCTCGTGTCGTGAGATGTTGGGTTAAGTCCCGCAACGAGCGCAACCCCTATCTTCAGTAGCCAGCGGTTTGGCCGGGCACTCTGGAGAGACTGCCAGGGATAACCTGGAGGAAGGTGGGGATGACGTCAAATCATCATGCCCCTTATGAGCAGGGCTACACACGTGCTACAATGGCGTAAACAAAGGGAGGCAAACTCGCGAGGGTAAGCAAATCCCAAAAATAACGTCTCAGTTCGGATTGTAGTCTGCAACTCGACTACATGAAGCTGGAATCGCTAGTAATCGCGAATCAGAATGTCGCGGTGAATACGTTCCCGGGTCTTGTACACACCGCCCGTCACACCATGGGAGTCAGTAACGCCCGAAGTCAGTGACCCAACCGTAAGGAGGGAGCTGCCGAAGGTGGGACCGATAACTGGGGTGAAGTCGTAACAAGGTAGCCGTATCGGAAGGTGCGGCTGGATCACCTCCTTTCTAAGGAAGAAAAAAGTAAAGAGAACTGCTGTCTATTGTTTAGTTATCAAGAAACAACTTGATAATGAAACCTTTTGGTGGCGATGCGTTTAGGGGTAACACCCGTTCCCATCCCGAACACGATGGTTAAGACCTAAACGGCCGATGGTACTGCACTGGAGACGGTGTGGGAGAGTAGGTGGCCGCCAAATCTAAAAAAAGAAAACTGGATTTACCAGTGATCAGAGATAAAAAATGATTTTTGTTTCTGATGACTGATAAACATCAGTCAGAATTGTACCTTGAAAATTGCATACAAAGAAATATAGATGATAAGATTAAAAAATATCTAATCAAGACATCCGAGGTAATGTTAACAAACATTAACTAAAGTCTGAAGAAAACAGACTTAAAAGAAATTGACCTATTACCAACGCATACACGCTAGTATGTGTCGATGAGAAACCAACCCGTGTTTCTTGTCTGTTGGTTATGCTGATAAGAGCGTATGGTGGATGCCTTGGCACTAAGAGCCGATGAAAGACGTGATAAGCTGCGAAAAGCTTCGGGGAGGAGCAAATATCCATTGATCCGGAGATTTCTGAATGGGGAAACCTACTTGAGCAAACCTCAAGTATCCTAACGCCAATCCATAACGTTAGGAAGGGAACCCGGTGAACTGAAACATCTAAGTAGCCGGAGGAAGAGAAAACAACATGTGATTCTGTGAGTAGCGGCGAGCGAAAGCGGAAGAGCCCAAACCGGAGTGCGTGCACTCCGGGGTTCGGACCGTATAATTGATTCAATGAGTCTAGCAGAATGGTTTTGGGAAAGCCAGCCAGAGAGGGTGAAAGCCCCGTAAGCGAAAGACGAGTTGACATGGCGGTATCCAGAGTACCACGAGACACGAGAAACCTTGTGGGAATGAGCGGGGACCACCCCGTAAGGCTAAATACTTCTTAGTGACCGATAGCGCATAGTACTGTGAAGGAAAGGTGAAAAGGACCCCGGGAGGGGAGTGAAAGAGAACCTGAAACCATATGTTTACAAGCTGTGGAACATCTTTATATGATGAACCGCGTACTTTTTGTAGAACGGTCCGGCGAGTTACGCTGGCTGGCGAGGTTAAGCACTGAAGGTGTGGAGCCGAAGGGAAACCAAGTCTGAATAGGGCGTGAAGTCAGTCAGAGTAGACCCGAAACCGGGTGATCTATCCATGTCCAGGTTGAAGTTGCCGTAAAAGGCAATGGAGGACCGAACCCACATCCGTTGAAAAGGGTGGGGATGAGGTGTGGATAGGGGAGAAATTCCAATCGAACCCGGAGATAGCTGGTTCTCCTCGAAATAGCTTTAGGGCTAGCCTCATACGAGTCTTGCGGAGGTAGAGCACTGAATTCTTAAGGGGGCGTCAAAGCTTACTAAGAGATATCAAACTCCGAATGCCGCGTAGATGATGTATGGGAGTCAGACTGCACGAGATAAGTTGGGTAGTCAAAAGGGAAAGAGCCCAGACCTACAGCTAAGGTCCCAAAATGTGTGTTAAGTGGAAAAGGATGTGGGATTTCGAAGACAACTAGGATGTTGGCTCAGAAGCAGCCATCCATTAAAAGAGTGCGTAATAGCTCACTAGTCGAGAGGTCCTGCGCCGAAAATGTCCGGGGCTGAAACACACTACCGAAGCTTAGGAATTAACGAATGTTAATTGGTAGAGGAGCATTCTTAAAGAGACGAAGCTGTACCGAAAGGAGCAGTGGATTTTTAAGAAGAGAGAATGCCGGAATGAGTAGCGAGAGGAAGGTGAGAATCCTTCCGGCCGAATATCTAAGGTTTCCAGCGTAAAGCTGATCTGCGCTGGGTAAGTCGGGGCCTAAGGCGAGGTCGAAAGACGTAGTCGATGGATAACAGGTTGAAATTCCTGTACTATGATATAACAGAACTGTGGGGACGCAGGGAGAGAGCGCGAGCCGGGAACGGAAAGCCCGGCGCAAGCGAGGTACCGGTCTGTCAGGAAAATCCGGCAGGCAACGGGAAGACGTGATGCGGACCGAAAAAGAGTAGGGAAGAGCGTGAGCTAACTGCCAAGAAAAGCCGCTATTGTTTATATCATACCCGTACCGTAAACCGACACAGGTGGATGAGGAGAGAATCCTAAGGCCGACGGGAGAAGCATTGTTAAGGAACTCGGCAAAATGACTCCGTAACTTCGGGAGAAGGAGTGCCATGCGAATGGCCGCAGAGAATTGGCCCAAGCAACTGTTTAGCAAAAACACAGGTCTATGCAAAACCGAAAGGTGAGGTATATGGGCTGACGCCTGCCCGGTGCTGGAAGGTTAAGGGGAGAGGTTAGCGCAAGCGAAGCTTTGAACTTAAGCCCCAGTAAACGGCGGCCGTAACTATAACGGTCCTAAGGTAGCGAAATTCCTTGTCGGGTAAGTTCCGACCCGCACGAAAGGCGTAATGATTTGGGCACTGTCTCAACAATGCACCCGGTGAAATTGAAATACCAGTGAAGATGCTGGTTACCTGCGCCAGGACGGAAAGACCCCATGGAGCTTTACTCCAGCTTGATACTGGGATTCGATATTGCATGTACAGGATAGGTGGGAGACTAGGATACGGTAACGCCAGTTGCCGTGGAGTCGATGTTGGGATACCACCCTTGCAGTATTGGGTTTCTAACCAGCAGCCGTGATCCGGCTGGGGGACAATGTCAGGTGGGGAGTTTGACTGGGGCGGTCGCCTCCGAAAGGGTATCGGAGGCGCTCAAAGGTTCCCTCAGAATGGTTGGAAACCATTCGAAGAGTGCAAAGGCAGAAGGGAGCTTGACTGCGACACCGACGGGTGGAGCAGGTACGAAAGTAGGACTTAGTGATCCGGTGGTATAAAGTGGGATTGCCATCGCTCAACGGATAAAAGCTACCCTGGGGATAACAGGCTTATCACTCCCAAGAGTTCACATCGACGGAGTGGTTTGGCACCTCGATGTCGGCTCATCGCATCCTGGGGCTGAAGTAGGTCCCAAGGGTTGGGCTGTTCGCCCATTAAAGCGGTACGCGAGCTGGGTTCAGAACGTCGTGAGACAGTTCGGTCCCTATCCGGCGTGGGCGTAGGATATTTGAGAGGAGCTGTCCTTAGTACGAGAGGACCGGGATGGACTGGCCGCTGGTGTACCTGTTGCATCGCCAGATGCATGGCAGGGTAGCCAAGCCGGGAAGGGATAAACGCTGAAGGCATCTAAGCGTGAAGCCCCCCTCAAGATAAGATATCCCATAACGTCAAGTTAGTAAGACCCCTTGAAGACGACGAGGTAGATAGGGCAGAGGTGGAAGTGTGGTAACACATGGAGCTGACTGTTACTAATAGGTCGAGGGCATAACCAGAACAGGTGATAGGAACAAGATGGATGAAAAACTTTGTATGCAGTTTTGAAGGTACAACCTTCAATTTAATACGGCCTAGTGGCTCAGTTGGTTAGAGCGCCGCCCTGTCACGGCGGAGGTCGAGAGTTCGAGTCTCTTCTGGGTCGTTATGTGGGATCTTAGCTCAGCTGGGAGAGCATCTGCCTTACAAGCAGAGGGTCACAGGTTCGAGCCCTGTAGGTCCCACTTAAAAAAATAATATGGATGGATTCCCGAGTGGCCAAAGGGGACAGACTGTAAATCTGCTGCAAATTGCTTCGGTGGTTCGAATCCACCTCCATCCATTCCGATTTTTAATCGGACTTGCAAATGCAAGCCGATGTGGCTCAATTGGCAGAGCAGCTGATTTGTAATCAGCAGGTTATCGGTTCGAGTCCGATCATCGGCTTTCTCTTTTTGAGAGTTAACTTCATATCGCGGGGTGGAGCAGTCTGGAAGCTCGTCGGGCTCATAACCCGAAGGTCGTAGGTTCAAATCCTGCCCCCGCAATTCAAGACTTTTAAGTCTTATGCCCAGATAGCTCAGTCGGTAGAGCAGAGGACTGAAAATCCTCGTGTCGCTGGTTCGATTCCGGCTCTGGGCATTTTCACTGCAATAATAGCTGTGAATATGGGCGTGTAGCTCAGGTGGTAGAGCACTTGACTTTTAATCAAGTTGTCCGGGGTTCGAATCCCCGCACGCTCATTGTAAATGATCAACGTTGAATAGACGTTGATTTTTTTTTATTTAAGTTTAAGGAGCGCTAAAAACAATGTCAGAAACCTTATATAAAAGATTAAAAAAATACAGTGACTCTGATTATTATGGATTTCATATGCCGGGACATAAAAGAAATAAAGAGCTTATAAAAGCGGATATTCCATATGCATATGATATTACAGAAATTACAGGATTTGATGACCTTCATCATTCAAAAGAAATTTTAAAAGAAGAACAGGAACGAGCGGCAAAGATTTTTCATGCTGAAGAAACAGCTTTTTTAGTAAATGGAAGTACAGTCGGTATTTTAAGTGCTATTTTAGGATCGACAGAAAAAGGAGATCGGATTCTTGTTGCAAGAAATTGCCACAAATCGGTATATCATGCTATTTACATGAATGAATTGCATGTTGATTATATTTATCCTAATTATGATCCGGAAGTAGAATTGAATGGAGAAATAGATCCGGAAAAGATTCGGAAGAAGTTAGAGGAAAATTACAAATCTGATTGTGAAAATAAAATAAAAGCAGTTATGATAGTTTCGCCTACATATGATGGTGTTTTGTCAGATATAGAAACAATAGCGAAGATTGTTCATGAATATGGAATCCCATTGATCGTTGATGAAGCTCATGGAGCACATTTTGGATTTCATCCATATTTTCCAAGAAATGCGAATGAAAAAGGTGCCGATATTGTAATCCAGAGTATACATAAAACACTCCCTTCTTTGACACAGACAGCATTGATACATATGAATGGACAAATCGTAGATAGAGAATCGGTGAGAATGTATTTACATATGCTTCAGTCGAGCAGTCCATCTTATATATTAATGGCCTCTATAGATGAATGTATAGATATGCTGGAAAATTATAGAGATGCTTATTTTCAAAGCTATGTAGAAAATTTAGATAATGTGAGAAAAAATTTACGACATTTGAAACATTTGAAATTGGTAGAGACCGGCAAGGTAGAATATGATAAATCCAAATTAGTTATTTCTGTGAAAGATACCAAAATGACAGGAAAAGAATTGCATCGGATATTATTAAAGAATTATCATTTGGAAATGGAACTGTCAGCAGGAAGTTATGTACTGGCTATGACTTCTATAGGGGATAAGAAGGATGGAATGGATAGACTGGTGAAAGCCTTATATGAAATAGATGAAGAGTTAGATAAAAAAGAGTTATTCAATAAAAAAGGTGAAAAAGAACCGAATAATGTGGATAACATTTCAAAAAAAACAGACAGTTGTGAAAAAAACATTAAACTCCACAGTTATCAATTACCAGAATTAGAGCAGGTTTATCCGAGTGCTGAAGCAATAAAAAAAGCAAAGAATAAGGAAAATGTGGTATCGTTAGAATATAAAAATTGTGTGGGATATATTTCAACAGAGTATGCTTATCTATATCCGCCGGGGATTCCGATTATAGTTCCGGGAGAGCAAATTTCAAACAAAGCAATTAAAATTCTCATACAGTATGAATGTGCAGGTTTTGATATTGAGGGTGCAAAAGAAGAAGGTAAATTAGAAGTGTTAAAGTAAGTACCCAAAATGTAGTTATCTCAGTCGGAGATTGGACTCCCACTGAGATAAACGCTCCGCGAGGATGCGCAGTGATTCTGTAAAGAATGTGTCAGCTTACGCTGACCAGAATCACACGCCAAGTCTTGCGGTTGCTCGACTTGAATTTAGTAAAATAGAACAACTATAATGTATGTAACAGTGAGAGAGGAAAAAGCATGGGAAAGATTTTTTATTTAATGGGAAAAAGCTCATCTGGGAAAGATTCTCTTTTTAAGAAAATAAAAGAAAGAATACCGGAATTGAAAAATATAATTTTATATACAACAAGACCAATCCGCGAAGGAGAACAAGATGGGGTGGAATATCATTTTGTAGATGAAAATAAACTTCAGGAATTGGAAAAAAGAGGTTGTGTTATTGAGCAGCGTGCTTATCAGACAAAACATGGAATTTGGAAATATTTTACGGCAGACGATGGACAAGTTGATTTGTCGCAATATAGTTATCTGGTGATTGGCACGTTGGTGTCTTATAAGGAAATGTGTAAATATTTCGGAAAAGAAAATATGATTCCGTTATATGTAGAGGTAGAGGATGGATTGCGATTAAGCAGGGCTCTGGAAAGAGAGCGACAGCAGGCAGCACCTAAATATGCAGAAATGTGCAGAAGATTTTTAGCAGATTCAGAGGACTTTTCGGAGAAAAATTTACAGGATGCGGGAATTACAAAGCGTTTTCAAAATTTTGATTTTCAAAAATGTGTAAGTGAGATTTGTAATTATATTGGTATACAGGAAAACGGATTTACGTAAAATTAGATAGTATATAGTGAATATAAAAGAATGCTTTTTCGTATTTGCGGGTATGACTCCCTTAAAAACTATGTTATAATACGAATGTCGAAGTGGCTGAATGGCTGTGGGAATAAATTTAAAGAATGTGGGTGATAGAATGAGCGGATTTAAAGACGTTGTAGGACACAAAAATATAATACAGTACATTGGGAATGCTGTGACATCGGATACTGTCTCCCATGCTTATATACTCAACGGAGAAAGAGGGTCTGGAAAGAAACTACTGGCAAATCTATTTGCAATGAGTCTTCAGTGCCAGAACCGAGAGGCAGACGGAGATGCATGTGGAAAATGCCAGTCTTGTAAACAGGCAATGAATGGTAACCAGCCGGATATTATCCGTGTTGTTCATGAAAAACCGACGACGATCAGTGTAGATGATATTCGTGAACAGGTAAATAATGATATTGTGATAAAACCTTATAGTAGTAAATATAAGATTTATATTATTGATGATGCAGATATGATGAGTGTACAGGCTCAGAATGCGTTATTAAAGACGATTGAAGAGCCGCCGGAGTATGCAGTGATCATGCTTTTAACACAGAATGCAGAAGTATTATTGCCAACAATACGTTCTCGATGTGTTATGTTGAAATTGCGTAATATTAGAGATCAATTGGTGAAAAAATATCTTATGGAGCAGTTGGAGATTCCAGATTATAAAGCAGATATCTGCGTAGCATTTGCACAGGGGAATATGGGAAAAGCAATTTCACTTGCAACTTCTGAATATTTTAATGAGATTAAAGAAGAGGCAATCAGACTGCTTAGAAATATTGATGAGATGCAGGTAGAAGAGTTGATGGCTGCGGTGAAAAACTGTATGTCATATAAGCTGGAGATTCAGGATTATCTGGATATTATTGCAATCTGGTATCGTGATGTTTTATTATTTAAAGCAACAAAAGATCCGGACAGGGTTGTATTTTCAGATCAGCTGAAGTATATCAAGCAGCGTGCCAGTAAAAGTTCCTATGAAGGTATTGAAGTAATACTGGAGGGTATCGAGAAAGCAAAGGCAAGACTAAATGCAAATGTAAACTTTGAGCTGACAATGGAATTGCTTCTGCTGACAATAAAGGAGAACTAGAAGAATGATAAAAGTAATAGGTGTGCGTTTTCGAACTGCAGGAAAGATATATTTTTTTTCGCCGGGAGAACTGGAAATAAAGCAGGGAGAATATGTCATTGTTGAGACTGCGAGAGGCATAGAATACGGGCGTGTTGTAAGCGGTCCGAAGGAAGTGAGCGATGATGAAGTCGTACAGCCGTTAAAATCTGTTATTCGTATTGCAAATGAACAGGATAAAAAAACGGTTGAGAAGAATAAAGAAAAAGAAAAAGAAGCGTTTAAAATTTGTCTGGAAAAGATTCGCAAGCACAATTTGCAGATGAAACTGATTGATGTAGAATATACATTTGATAATAATAAAGTATTATTTTATTTTACAGCAGATGGAAGAATTGATTTTAGAGAGCTTGTCAAGGATTTGGCGGCAGTTTTCCGTACAAGAATTGAATTGCGTCAGATTGGTGTGAGAGATGAGACAAAGATCCGTGGAGGGATTGGAATCTGTGGCAGACCATTGTGCTGTAGCACATATTTATCTGAGTTTGCAGCAGTTTCAATTAAGATGGCAAAGGAACAGAATCTTTCACTTAATCCAACAAAGATTTCTGGTGTTTGCGGACGTTTGATGTGTTGTTTGACAAATGAAGAAGAAACGTATGAAGAGTTGAACAGTCAGCTTCCATCAGTCGGAGATATGGTGACAACACCGGATCAGTTAAGTGGAGTAGTGCATTCGTTAAGTGTTTTACGTAAGCAGGTTAAGGTGATTGTAAATCTTGAAAATGATGAGAAAGAGATTCGAGAGTATTCTGCTGATGAGTTGAAATTTAAACCGAGACGAAGAAAAACAAAGGTTTCAAAGGAAGAGATGAAACAATTTGCCAAATTGGAGAAAAATGAAGGAGCATCCAAGTTAGATGACAATTAAGAATCAGGATGTACATTTGTATCCGGGAGAGCGATTGGATGATTTGCAGTTAAAAGGTTACGAGATCATACAAGATCCGAAGCGTTTTTGTTTTGGAATCGATGCAGTACTTCTTTCTAATTTTGCAAAAGTAAAACCGGGAGAACGGGTGCTGGATCTTGGAACAGGAACAGGAATATTGCCAATTCTATTAGAAGGCAAGACAAAGGGAAGTCATTTTACCGGTCTTGAGATTCAGGAAGAGAGTGCAGATATGGCACGAAGAAGTGTGGCATATAACCGGTTGGAAGATAAGATTGAGATTGTAACAGGAGATATTAAAGAGGCAGCAACGATTTTTCCGCCTGCCTCTTTTGATGTTATCACTACGAATCCGCCTTACATGTTAAATCAGCATGGCCTGAAAAATGAGGGCGATGCAAAGACAATAGCAAGACATGAGATACTTTGTACTTTAGATGATATTTTAAGAGAGAGTGAAAAGATTCTTGCAGATAGCAAGGGACGTTTTTATATGATTCATAAACCATTCAGGCTTGCTGAGATTATGGCGAAGATGTGCCAGTATCGAATTGAGCCGAAACGTATTCAGTTTGTACATCCTTATATAGATAAGGAACCGACAATGGTTTTGATAGAGGGACTGCGAGGCGGAAAATCGCGTGTGACAGTTGAGCCGCCGATAATCATGTATGAGCATTAGAGAGGAATTATTATGTCAGGAACATTATATCTGTGTGCAACACCGATCGGTAATCTGGAAGATATGACATTTCGTGTGATACGGACGTTGAAAGAAGTAGATCTGATTGCAGCGGAAGATACAAGAAACAGTATTAAATTGCTGAATCATTTTGAGATACAGACGCCAATGACGAGCTACCATGAATATAACAAATATGAAAAAGGTCGTAAACTGGTTGAAAAA
This sequence comes from Ruminococcus hominis, assembly GCF_014287355.1. Classification (NCBI taxonomy): domain Bacteria; kingdom Bacillati; phylum Bacillota; class Clostridia; order Eubacteriales; family Oscillospiraceae; genus Ruminococcus; species Ruminococcus hominis. Next base: position 24,947 of record NZ_JACOPE010000001.1, read on the forward strand.
TTGCAGGATGGTATGAACATTGCATTGATTACAGATGCGGGTACGCCAGGAATTTCAGATCCAGGGGAAGAACTTGTAAAGATGTGTTATGAAGCTGGAATTTCGGTTACGTCGCTTCCGGGGGCAGCAGCCTGTATTACAGCACTTACATTATCTGGATTATCGACAAGAAGATTTGCTTTTGAAGCGTTTCTTCCAACGGATAAGAAGGAAAAAGAGCTGGTGCTTCAGGAAATAGAGCGGGAAACAAGAACAATTATTATGTATGAGGCTCCACATCGCCTTTTAAAGACGTTAAAGATGTTAAGTGAACGATTGGGCAAGGAACGACGGATAACGGTCTGTAGGGAGCTTACAAAGCGTCACGAGACAGCATTTGCGACGACATTAGAAGAGGCGTGTGCATATTATAATGAGCAGCCGCCAAAAGGTGAGTGCGTACTTGTGATCGAAGGAAGAAGCCGTGAGCAGATTGCTCAGGAAGAAAAAGCTCAGTGGGAAGAAATGAGTATTGAAGAACATATGGAGCATTATCTCTCACAGGGGATTGATAAGAAAGAAGCTATGAAGAAGGTGGCTAAGGACAGAGGGGTGTCCAAGAGAGACATCTATAATACGTTGATATAAACAAGCGAGGGAAACCAATGGGGACGGGGAACCAGTAGGGACGGAGTTAATGGCTCTTTTTTAATAAAAAAAGCCATTAACTCCGTCCCTACTGGTTCCCCGTCCCTACTAGTTTCTAGCGCTGTACGCGTCCTGCCCCGTCACTATCCATCAGTGCAAGAACTTCATTTTCTGAGATAAAGTTTAAATCGCCAGGAATAGTGTGTTTGATTGCTGCGGCAGCAAGTCCGAATTCCAGAGCTTTTTCAGCACCCATATCGGATAGAATTCCATGAAGTACTCCAGAGGCAAAGGAATCTCCGCCGCCAACACGGTCGACAATATGAAGATTGTAATTGCTTCCCTGATAAAGTCCTGAACTGGTACATATAGCACCGGACCAACCATTATCAGAAGCGCTTATGCTGTTTCTGAGTGTTGTGATCAGGTGAGTAAATCCATAATGTTTCATTACGTTTGTCATGTGTTCTTCATCGACACAAATGCTGTAATCACCATTAATAAAGTCAGTATCACCTTCTGTATAACCAAGACATTTTGCAGCATCTCTTGCATTTCCAAAGCAAATATCTACATAAGGCATCATATCAGAAAGCATTTTCTGTTTTCCTTCTACATCTTCTGTCCAGAGTTTTGCACGATAGTTCAGATCAAAAGATACTGTAACACCATGGTCTTTTGCTTTCTTTAAAGCTGTCATAGTAAGTTCGGCAGCAGTATCGCTAAGAACAGGAGTTATACCGGATACATGAAACAAGTCAACTCTTTCGAAAATAGTGTCGAAATCGAATTCTTCTGCGAGTGCCTGAGTAATAGCCGAATCCGCTCGATCATAAACAACGCTGGAAGGGCGGACAGAAGCACCATTTTCCAGAAAATAAATTCCGAGACGTTTACCGCCTCTTACAATGTAGCGGCAGTCAACACCGAGCTTTTTCATTGTTGCAACTGCGGCATCACCGATTGCGTTAGCAGGAATCTTAGATACGAATGCAGCATCATTTCCAAATTGTGCTAAAGAAGCAGCAACATTGGCTTCAGCACCGCCGTAATTGATTTCAAAATCAGAAGCCTGTGCAAAACGCTGATATCCCGGAGGGGAAAGTCTCAGCATAATTTCTCCTAAAGTAACGACCTTAGCCATTATTTCACCTCCCGGGCAGAATGAACAAGTTCAACGGCCTCTTTTGTAAGAGCTGTAATTTCATTAAATTTTCCTTCAGAAACAAGACTTCCTTTTACCATCCAGCTTCCGCCGCAAGCGATGATTTTATTATACTGGAGATAAGGTGTGATGTTTTGTGGGTTTATTCCGCCGGTTGGCATGAATCTTAACATAGTGTATGGTGCTGCGACAGCTTTGATCATAGCCAGTCCGCCGGATGGTTCAGCAGGGAAAAATTTAACTACTTCTAATCCAAGTTCAATAGCCTGTTCCATTTCGCTAGGAGTAACAACTCCAGGTGTAACAGGAATATTTTTCTCCAGACAATATTTTACAACTTTTGGATTCAGTCCTGGGCTGACGATGAATTTAGCACCTGCAGAAACGGCACGGTCTACCTGTTCGGTTGTGAGAACAGTACCGGCTCCAACAACCATGTCAGGATATTCAGATGTCATGATGCGGATAGATTCTTCAGCAGCATCTGTGCGGAAAGTTACTTCCGCACAGGCAAGACCACCATCACAAAGTGCTTTTGCAAGAGGTGCTGCATCTTTTGCATCATCAAGTACAACAACAGGCACGATACCAAACTGTTCTAATTTTTCTAATGTTGAATTCATAATATATCTCCTTGATTTCATATATGATGATGAGTTATTTCTAAAAAATATTACAGAAGAGATTTCATAACCTCGTAAGTACCTTTTTCACGAATCTGTGTCAGATAATTGCAAACTGCAGCTTCAAATCCTTCCAGTGCTGTAAGATCTTCGCCCCAGAAATCTGTATTTGTGCAAACTGCGTGAACGAGATCTTCTACGGAATCATCTTTGTGTGCAAGATAGAATTCCAGTACATTTTTGTCATCTTTTACTGTGTAATCATTTCCTTTTCTGCTTGCTACAAGACCATCTTCTGTCAAGGTATGACCATTGAAGAAAGCAATGTAAAATGCAAAGGAAGCAGTAATGCAAGCAGGAAGAGAACCCTGGCGTTTGATGTACTCTTTTAATGATGGCATTACACGAGCTTTCCATTTAGATGTAGAGTTTAATGAAATTGCAAGTAAAGCGTGATCGATAAATGGGTTTTTGAAACGTTCTGTTACAGCTGATGCAAAATCAAGTAATTCTTCTTTTGGAAGATTCAGTGTAGGGATGATCTCATCATAAATTGTTTTGTTCATGAATCCGCAGATTACATCATCATGCATACAATCTCTTACAATATCCTGTCCTGCAAGGTAAGCACCGAGAACAAAGGAAGTGTGAGCTCCGTTTAAGATACGGACTTTACGCTGTTTGTAAGGTTTATGGTTATCTGTGATCAAGATAGGAAGTTCTGCTTTATCTACAGGGAACTCATCTTTGATAGACTGAGGACCTTCAATTACCCAGAATCCGAAAATCTCACCTGTATCAATTAAGTTGTCTTTGTATCCGAGTTCTTCGCAGATTGCATCTGCTTCATTTCTAGGATACCCTGTAACGATACGGTCAACTAATGTAGAACAGAAAGTATTTTCTTTTTTGATCCATGCAATAAAATCTTCACCGAGATTCCACTGCTCAGCATACTTCAGTACGCATTTTTCAAGCTCTTTTCCATTGTCATCAATCAGCTCACATGAAAGAATGATGAATCCTTTTCCTTCTTCCTGACCAAATTTCTGGAAACGACGATATAAGAACTGAGTCAGTTTTCCAGGATAAGAATTGGCAGGAGTATCTGTAAACTGGCAGGAAGGATCGTATGCGATTCCAGCCTCTGTTGTATTGCATGTGATAAATCTTAAATCAGGATTAGAAGCACATTCAAGAACAGCTTCGAAATCACTATATGGGTTCAGGCAGCGGCTAACGCATGAAATCACACGTTTTTTGTTTACTTCCTGTCCGTCCTGAAAACCTCTTAAGAAGAGAGTGTAAAGTCCTTCCTGTTCATTTATCATATCAGAAAGTCCGGATCTGATTGGCTGGCAGAGGACAACCTTGGAATTAAATCCAGCTTTTTCATTCATAACGTCGATGAAATAGTCAACAAATGCACGAAGGAAATTTCCTTCACCAAACTGGAGTACACGTTCAGGAGCATCCTCGAGAAGATATCCTGAATAATTTTGTTCTTTTAATGTTTCGTAAGAAAGTTTTTTCATGATTATTATATCCTTTCAATAAAGAGTGTTAAAAAATACTCGACTTGAATATTTGTTTTTTGTGTTTTTAGAGTGTTACGCCTTGTTTAAAAATTGCCATGTCGTGGAATCCTGCTTCTTCAGATTTTGATTTCTTACCGGATGCAATATCAATGACGAAATCAAGCAGTTGGTCTGCAAGCTCATCAGCCGGTGTATCATCAACGAGAACACCACAGTTAAAATCAATCCAGTTCTTCTTTTTCTGAGCAAGAAGATTATTGGAAGAAATCTTTACGGTTGGTACCGGACAGGCAAATGGTGTTCCGCGTCCTGTTGTGAAAAGGACAATGTGTGCTCCGGAAGCAGCCAGGGCAGTCGCGGCAACAAGATCATTTCCAGGGGCACTTAAAAGGTTTAACCCTTTTGTACATACAGGTTCTCCATAAGCAAGCACACCTTTAACGGCAGCAGTACCAGATTTCTGTGTGCATCCGAGAGATTTGTCTTCCAACGTAGAAATTCCACCTTTTTTATTTCCAGGGGATGGATTTTCGTAAATGGTTTGTCCGTGACGTTTGAAATATTCTTTAAAGTCATTAATGAGAGTTACTGTCTTATCAAAGAGTGCTTTGTCTTCACAACGATTCATCAGCAATGTCTCAGCACCAAACATCTCTGGAACCTCAGTGAGGATTGTAGAGCCTCCCATTGCAATCAGTCTGTCAGAGAATCCACCGACAGTTGGGTTGGCTGTGATGCCGGAAAGTCCGTCGGAACCTCCACATTTCATACCAATCACAAGCTCGCTGCAGCTGATAGGTTCTCTTTTGAATTGATTTGCATAAGCGGCAAGTTCACGTACAACTTCGATTCCGTCTGCAATTTCATCTTCACATTCCTGAGCAACAAGGAAACGGACACGCTTAGGATCGTATTCTCCGATATGTTTCTTTAATTCGTCAATGTTGCTGTTTTCACATCCAAGTCCGAGAACAAGAACGCCTCCTGCGTTTGGATGGTTGACAAGATCAGCCAGAATCTGGCGAGTGTGATCCTGATCATCGCCCATCTGGGAACATCCATAAGGATGAGTAAAGGCAATGACTCCTTCTACATTATCAGTTACAAATGCCTGAGAGCCTTTTTCAATTGCCTGAGCTACGTTGTTTACGCATCCGACAGTCGGAATAATCCAGACCTCATTGCGGACTCCGGCACGTCCGTCATTTCTTCTGTATCCATTGAAGAAACGGGATTCTTTTTCAGCAAGTGGAGCTGTTTCTTTGTTATATGTATAAGTAAGAAGATCTCCGAGTCCTGTTTTCATGTTATGAGTATGGATCCAGGAACCTTTCGTGATGTCAGTTTTAGCAACTCCGATGGAATTTCCATATTTAATGATTGAGTCCCCTTCGGTGATGTTTGTTAAAGCAAATTTGTGTCCCTGAGGGATGTCTTCTGTTAATACTATTATCTGATCGTCGATTTGAATTTCTGTTCCTTTCTTTAAAGGAGACAGTGCAACTGCGACTGTATCAGCAGGATGGATTTTAATAAATGGTTTCAAAGGTTAATTAGTCCTCCTTTCAATATTTTAGAACTGTTAAATGCAATTACTCACAAATATGTAAGAGCTTACATATAAAGTATAACGAAATAGGAAAAAGGTCAATATCAAAATGGAAAAAACAAGTGGATTTGTGAAAAAGAGACAAAAATAGAAGGAAAATATTGTGGAAAAATAAAGGGAAAATGTTTGCATTATGCAATTGGAAAGAGTATACTATAGCTGTCTGTGTAAGAGCTTACAAAAACAGAGACGAAATAGGAGAAAACAAACATGAAAGCATTTATGGATAAAGACTTTTTATTATCTTCAGAAACATCACAGAAACTTTTTCACGAGTATGCAGAGAATATGCCAATTGTAGACTATCACTGCCATATTAACCCACAGGAAATAGCAGAAGATAGAAAGTTTGAAAATATTACACAGGTATGGCTTGGCGGAGATCATTACAAATGGCGTCAGATGCGCTCAAATGGAGTGGATGAATATTATATTACAGGCGGTGCAAGCGACCGTGAAAAATTCCAGAAATGGGCAGAGACTCTTGAAAAGGCAATCGGAAACCCTCTGTATCATTGGAGTCATTTAGAGTTGCAGAGATATTTCGGATATACAGGACATTTGTGCGGAGAGACAGCAGAAGAAGTCTGGAATCTGTGTAATGCAAAATTACAGGAAGATGGAATGTCTGTAAGAAATCTGATCCGTCAGTCAAATGTGAAATTAATTTGTACTACAGATGATCCGGTAGATTCGCTGGAATGGCATAAAAAACTGGCAGAGGATGATACTTTTGAAGTTCAGGTACTTCCAGCATGGCGTCCGGATAAAGCTATGAATCTGGAAAAACCAGAATATGCAGATTATATGAAAACTCTTTCGGAAGTAAGCGGAATCGAAGTAAAAGATTTTGCTACTATGAAAGAAGCTATTTTGAACAGAATGGATTTCTTTGCTTCTATGGGCTGCTCTGTATCAGACCATGCGTTGGAGTATGTAATGTACGCACCTGCTACAGAAGAGGAAGTTGATGCGATTTTCAAAAAAGCATTGGCAGGTGAAAGTATCACAAGAGAAGAAGAAATGAAATTTAAGATGGCATTTATGCAGTTTGTTGCAAGAGCTTATCATAAGAGAAATTGGGTAATGCAGATTCATTATGGATGTAAACGTGATAATAATGCACTGATGTATGCAAAGCTTGGACCGGATACAGGATTCGATTGTATCAACAATTATGCTCCAAGTGCACAGACAGCGGATTTCCTGAATTCTTTGATCGCAACAGATGAACTTCCGAAGACAATCTTGTATTCGTTGAATCCTTGTGACAATGAAGCAATTGGAACAATTCTTGGATGTTTCCAGGGAACAGAGGCAGCAGGAAAGATCCAGCAGGGAAGTGCATGGTGGTTCAACGATCACAAGACTGGTATGATCGCTCAGATGACATCTCTTGCAAACTTAGGGCTTTTGTCTAACTTTGTAGGAATGCTTACAGATTCCAGAAGTTTCTTGTCTTACACAAGACATGAGTATTTCAGAAGAATTCTCTGCGAACTGATTGGAGGATGGGTTGAGAACGGAGAATATCCGGCAGATTATAAAGTGCTTGAGCAGATTGTAAAAGGAATTTCTTATAATAATGCAGTCAAATATTTCGGATTTGATATTTCTGAATAATTAAATTATAATAAATTTAGGCGTGGTGTCTATTTTGAAAGTTCAAGTCGAGCATCCGCGAGACTTGGCGCGTGATTCTGGGCAGCATAAGCTGACACATTCTTTACAGAATCACTGCGCATCCTCGCGGAGCGTTTATCTCAGTCGGAGATTGGACTCCCACTGAGACAAATTTGCTGTTACTCACCACCTGAAAGAGGTGGGAGTCTTCTCGACTGAGATAAAACTGTTGCGACGTTTACATATGAGGATACCATTTACGGATGACAGAAAATAGAAAGAGAGGACACGGCAATTAATATATATGATATAGCAAAACTTTCAGGTGTATCCATTGCGACCGTATCCAGAGTGGTAAATGGAAGTCCGAGAGTCAGCGAAAAAACAAAACAAAAAGTATTGGCTGTAATGAAGGAAAATGATTACACGCCGAATGTCTTCGCGAGAGGACTTGGACTTGATTCAATGAAAACAGTAGGAATTATTTGTCCGAATATTGCAGATAGTTATATGGCGAAAGCGGTTGCGTATCTTGAGAGTAGTTTACATAGTTATGGATATGACTGTATTTTAGGATGCAGCGGTTTTGGTCAGGAAGAAAAACAAAATTATGTGAATATGCTTTTGTCAAAAAGAATTGATACTCTGGTACTTGTCGGTTCTACTTATGCAGGAAATGGAAAAGATGAGTATGATACGGATTATATCCGGGAAGCAGCAAAAAAAACTCCTGTTTTTATGATTAATGGGCGTGTCAGAGGAGACAATATATATTGTGCATGTGCAGATGATTATCAGGCAACTTATGAGGTGACAAAATCCATGATCCGCAGAGGAAGAGAGAGAATCCTCTTTATGTATGATTCGGATTCCTTCAGTGGACGTCAGAAAATGAAAGGGTATGAGGCTGCACTCGCAGACGCAGGATATCCAATCAGAGGCGAGCTGAAATTCCGCACGAAGAATGATATCGAATATACGAAGAATCTTCTTTTGGAATACAGTAGAACGCTGGAGTTTGACGGAGTACTTGCAACAGAGGATGCGATGGCTATCGGAGCAGTGAAGTATGCCAAAGTAAAAGCTATTTCCGTTCCGGAAGAATTGTCGATCAGCGGATATAATGATTCTATTATGGCAATCAGCAGCGAACCAGAGCTGACTTCCGTGGACAGTAAACTTAACGTACTTTGCAAGACAACCGTAGATCATATGATCAGCCTTCTGGAGAAGCAGGAAGAGATTGAGAAAAATGTAGTTGTGCCGTGCGAGATCGTGAAGCGGTGCACAACAGATTTTTAGGACCATTGGGGACGGAGTTTTCCGGCTTTTTTTGTAGAAAAAAGCCGGAAAACTCCGTCCCCAATGGTCTCTTTGGTCTACTGATTGGTAATCTGTCCATCCTTCATCAATATAAGTTTTCCATCGAGGCTGGTTGCCTCTTCATAGTTGTTGGTGACGTAAAGCACGGTCAGATTTAGTTCTTTATTGATTCTTTGAATATCCTGTAGCATATCAGCACGAAGTTCGTCGCTGCCGTGAGCGAAATCTTCATCTACAAGTAAAACTTTTGGATGGCAGACAGTGGCACGGCAAAGTGCAATCTTCTGCTTTTGAGCATCTGTTAATTCTGTTACTTTTTTATTTAAAACATCCTCAATACCAAAAAATTTCACAGCGGTTTTTACGCGTGTGTCAATGACATTGCGAGGCATATTACGAAGTTTTAAGCCAAGTGCAATATTTTCATAAGCACTTAAGTAGCCGTAAAGACGATAATTTTGGAATGCCATTGCAAGTTTACGATCTCTAGGCAAAATGTCATTTAATAATTCATCACCGAGATAGATTTGACCGGAAGAAATATCTTCCAGACCTCCAATCATTCGTAAGATGGTAGATTTTCCGCATCCGCTTGGACCATGAAATGTTACAAATTCGCCGTCTTCAATTGTAAGAGAAACATCCTTGACGGACACAAAACCATTCGGATATATTTTATTTAAATTTTTTAGAGTAATACTTGCCATAAGGATTACCTCCCCAGTTAAAATAAATTTATTACTACATATAAATTTCGACCTGCAGTAATATAGAAAATGAGTAAAAACACTTGCATTTGATAGCTTTATTCTACTACAATCATGTAAGGAAGACAATTATGGAGTCTATATAAAAAATGAAAATTTGATTAACCAAGTCACCGCTTATAGAAAATAGGTAAATCAAGAGATACAAAAGAATGAACGAAGGGAAAGAGATAACGATGTTATACGATGAGATTATAAATATTGTGACACTTGCAGGGGAGATGATTTTACAGGCGCATGAAGAAGAATTAACGATATATGATAAAGCCGGAATATCTAATTTTGTGACAAAGCATGATAAAGATGTACAGTCTTATTTGATCCGTAATTTAAGAATTATTCTTCCAGAAGCAAATTTCCTGGCGGAAGAAGATGGAATTCAACAAGAATTGGGTGAAGGATATTGTTTTATTATTGATCCGATAGACGGGACAACTAATTTTATTTTTGACTATAAGCATAGCTGTATTTCGGTAGGGCTGGCATACCATGGAAAGATGCAGTTTGGTTGTGTATACAATCCATATACAAGAGAAATGTATACTGCGATAAAGGGAGAGGGAGCAAAACTCAACGGTAAGGAAATCCACAGTTCAGATAAAGGACTCTCAGAGAATCTTGCAGCCTTCGGTTGTGCTCGTTATCAGACAGAGGACACAGACAGAATATTTGATTATGCAAAGAAATTGTACTTAAACAGCCTTGGAATCCGAGAAGGTGGTTCAGCGGCACTTGATATTTGCAGGGTTGCTTCGGGAGCAAACGGAGTATATGTGGAATTAATGTTGCAGCCGTGGGATTATGCGGCGGCATCGTTGATCGTAATGGAAGCAGGTGGATTTATATCTACGGCAGAAGGTGGTTTGATTTCTTTGGAACAGCCAAGTTCGATTCTGGCAGCAGGACGCACATGCTGGAAAGAAGCGATGAAGTTGTTAAATTAAGTGGCAAGATGTTTTTAGCACAGGACATGAAATTGGAAGCAATCAATCCGATTTTGATAACAATAAAATAAATTTAAATACCGTAGAATATAGGGCTTATCCAATCCATAAGATAAAAATAACTCTATAGTCTGCGGTGTTTTTATGTCTTTTTTTAATGGAATACAAGAAAATAAAATAGAGAAAGGAAAAAAGAACGTTAATTATATAACAACTCAAAAAATAAGAGCATTTTCAGTAATCGCCGGCACAATAGGAATTCTGTTACTATCCGGCTGTCAATCTGAGACTTCTGCAGGGCAGAATCGACAATTCCGTCAATTTACGAAGCAATTGTTTTGCCAGGAATTGTCGTCAAATACGATAAGTTTACATTACACATTGAAAAATCCGAAAGAGTATGATATTCGGGAAAATGAAGTGACTTTTGGGACATTTCCGACAGATAATAAAAATCTACTTGCAGCGGTGGAAAACTTAGAAGAAGTGTTGAAAACTTTTGACTACAACAAGCTTTCGGTGAAAAACTCTTTAACTTATGATGTTTTGAAATGCTATTTAAATATGACCGAGCGTGATGCGGAGTATATTTTGTATGACGAGCCTATGGGATTGGTCAGTGGCGTGCAGACACAGTTGCCGGTTATTTTATCGGAATATCCGTTTTATGAGCAGTCTGATGTGGATACATATTTACAGTTGATGAAAACAACACCGGAGTATTTTGCGTCTTTGTTAAAATTCGAGCAGAAAAAATCAAAGGCTGGCTTATTTATGTCGGATAAAATGGCAGAGCAGGTAATCGAGCAGTGTAAGGCATTTCGAGATATGGGAGAAAATAATTATTTGTATTCTACATTTGCAGAGCGGGTTTGGACAGTAACTTCCCTTTCGGATAAACAAAAGAGTGACTATATACAGAAAAATGCAAGAATGATGAAGGCATATGTACTTCCGGCATATGACAATCTGATTTGTACGATAGAAAAATTAAAAGGAAGTGGAAAAAATGAGCAGGGCTTGTGTTATTTGCCAAAGGGAAAAGACTACTATGAACAGGTAGTTGAGGCTTCAACCGGTTCAACGCGTTCAGTCGAGGAAATCCGGGATATGACGAGGCGGCAAATGATGGAAGACTTAGAGGCAATGGAGCGGGTGATACAAAATTCCGAGCGAGAAGTGAATGCTGCGATCCCGCAGAATCCGGTATCGATTTTACAGGATCTTCAGACGAAAATATTGACCAGTTTTCCAGAACTTCCGGATACAACTTATGAGGTTAAATATGTTCCGAAAGCAATGCAGGAGCACTTAAGTCCGGCATTTTATATGATACCTGCAATTGATGCGTATAATGAAAATGTTATTTATGTAAATGAAGCACAGATAGGAAATACAATGGCTTTGTTTACGACATTGGCACACGAAGGATATCCGGGACATTTATATCAGACAGTTTATTTTGCAAATACAAATCCTGATCCTATCCGTACAATTTTAAATTTTGGAGGATATGTAGAAGGATGGGCAACTTATGCGGAAATGTGCAGTTATTATCTTGCACCGCTGACAAAGGATCAGGCAACGTTGTTGCAGAAAAATAGTTCAATCGTATTAGGGCTTTATACTCTGGCAGATATCGGAATACATTATGATGGATGGAGCAGGGAAGATGCAATTTCATTTTATAAAAAATATGGAATTGGTGATGAGGATAATATAAATCAAATTTATGATCTGATATTAGGAAGCCCGGGGAATTATTTGAAATATTATGTGGGTTATGTGGAATTTCTGGAATTAAAAAAAGACTGGGTGAAAGCATACGGAAGTCAGGCATCACAAAAAGAATTTCATAAGGCTGTGCTGGATGTTGGACCGGCACCATTTAAAGTAGTGGAAAAATATATTGGAAGGAAGCTCGATAAATGAATCGATTAGGGGAAGGGGTGATATTTATACAATAAAAAATGGTAAAAAAGGACATTTTTTAACCTCTAATAGACAATCTTGGCTAAATGCTGAAAATGGGGTGCATAAGACAGATTATGTGATACAATGTAGCCAATTAATAATCTGTGAAAGGCGGTAATAACATGTTAGAAGAACTGAAAAAACGAGTATATGAGGCCAATATGCTTTTGCCAAAGTATAAATTGATTACATTTACATGGGGAAATGTAAGTGAGATAGACCCGGAGACAGGATATTTTGCAATCAAGCCAAGTGGAGTGGAGTATGATGAACTGACACCTGACGATATGGTTATCATGGATCTGGAGGGAAATAAAATCGAAGGAAAATACAATCCATCTTCTGATACTGCTACACATATCGAAATTTATAAAGGAATGCCGGATGTAAAGGGAATTGTGCATACACATTCTCCATGGGCAACAAGCTGGGCACAAGCAGGAAGAGGAATTCCTTGTTATGGAACAACACATGCTGATTATATGTATGGAGAAATTCCATGTGTTCGAAATTTGACAAAGGAAGAAATCGAAGAAGCTTACGAGAAGAATACGGGAGTTTTGATCGTAGATCATTTTAAAGATACAGAATATATGGCAATGCCGGCAGTATTGTGCAAAAATCATGGAACATTTACATGGGGCAAGAATGCAAAAGATGCTGTACACAATGCGGTTGTATTGGAAGAGGTTGCGAAGATGGCGGCCAGAACAGAGATGTTGAATCCGCAGGTACAGCCGGCTCCACAGGAATTACAGGATAAGCATTATTATCGTAAGCATGGGGCGAATGCTTACTATGGACAGAAGTAGGTAAAATTGCTATTTAGTTCATTAAGTTGGATAAGCGTCCCTGAGAAAAATATTGGATATGAATTTCTGTTCAGACTCCGTCAGCGGGAAATACATAAAGGTCAGAATTATTACTAAAAAACAGAGCTTAGAAACCAGCAACTCGGGCTACGCCCTCAAACAGCAAGTTTCTAAGCTCTAACGTAAAATTCTGACCTTTTAGTATTTCCAATCGCTTCCTTTGTATTCACCGAAATTCATATCCAATATTTTTTCTCAGTGCGTTATCGTAAATCTAATGAATTAAAAAGCAAAACTTTACTGGGGAGTATCCGCAAGGTCTAGAAAGTGCAGGTTGAGGATGCAGAATTTCAATGAGAAGCATCCTCACGTTATCGAAAACGTGAGATGTAGATGCAAAATTTGCGAAGGAAGTATCTTTAAATCCCAGAAAAAGCAAGATGTAGATGCAATTGTGCATGACAGGCAGGCTGAAAAGTATCTGCAAGTTTAAAGAAAAGTAGGTTGCGGATACATCGGTCTCAAAAAAAGCATCTGCAACAGCGAATATCAAGCTAGTGCAGATACAACAGTTGTCAAAAAAGCATCTGCGACAGCAAATAAACCCAGGATATAGATACATCAGACACCAGAAAAGTAAATCCATCATCGCTTCACCTATTTCAATTACGGTACACCACAAAGCAAGAAAAAGACTATGCAATCCAGCGAATTGGAGTCGGGCTTGCCCGACGAAGCTCCCGCAGGAATGCATAGTCTTTTTCTTGCTTGGGGCTGTCGTGAACTAAATAGCAAGAAGCTCTTGACAATTCAAAAAAATTTGCTATAATAACTCACGTTGAAAAAATAATAATTTTAGTACAAATGGTAGTGAAATAACGGCGGGTGCTGTTCAAGCGAAAGTTTGGATCAGCATCCGTTTTTTGTCGAGAAAGTTTCATGGCAGAGATATCTGCATGAAAGAGTATCTGTAAAATGTCTGAAATGATACCGTGAAATAAGCTGTCTGCATTAGGAGGAGAAAAATGCCACAGAATAAGAGAGAGAGTTTGATTTTTACTGTCATGATGTGTTTCACAATGGTTTTTGTAATGAGTATTTACAATGTTTCACTTCACATGGGAGGGCTTTCTGTAGCGTCTGTACAGCAGGCATGGATGGGATTCCCAATCGCGTACATTTTCGCAATGTGCTGCGACTGGTTTGTTGTATCAAAAGCTGCGAAAGGCTTTGCATTCCGTTTTCTTGTGAAACCGGGCGATAACGGTTTGAAAATTGCAATCTGTGTATCTTGCTGTATGGTAATCCCAATGGTTATCATTATGTCTTTATATGGTGCGTTGGAAGTTGCAGTAAGTCAGGGGTTATGGAGTCAGGTAGGAATTATTTGGCTGACAAATATTCCGAAGAACTTTATAGTTGCACTGCCATTGCAGTTGCTGATCGCTGGACCACTTGTAAGAAAAGTATTCCGTACATTGTTCCCGGAAGGAAAAGTATTAGCTTAATAAAATAGTATGAGAATGGATAAAATGAGTCTGTAATTTTTAGGTGAAAATTGCAGGCTCATTTTCTTGTTATACATATAACAAGAAGGTGTAAGGGAATAAAATATTATCTAATAATATGTCGGATTCTCAAAAAGAAACAACATGGACTTTCTATATTTGTTTCGGTACACTTATTTTAGAGTAAACAATTGTATGAAACGAAAAGGAAGTATAACGGTATGAGAATCAGCCAATTAAGAGTAAATAACGTGGAACATCCATTGGGATTTCAAGTAGAATCACTGAGTTTTTCGTGGAAAGTGGAAGAGGCGGGAAGTGCAAAAAAAATGCAGTCAGCCAGAATACGAATCTTTCAGGGAGAAGAGCAAATCTATGACAGCGGAGAAGATGACAAGGCAGGCAGCATGGATTATCAGGTGAACTTGGAGCTACAACCGAGAACACGTTATACATGGAGTGTGGAAGTAAAAGCAGACAATGGAGAAAGTGCAAAAGCAGAGTCTTATTTTGAAACCGGTAAAATGAAAGAAAGCTGGACAGCCAAATGGATTGCACCGCAGATAGAGGATGAGGATATCCATCCGATTATGTGGAAAACTTTCGAAGCAGGTCTGGAGGATGTGAATAAATCCGCAAGATTATATATGTGTGGTCTGGGAGTATACGAAGTATATATCAATGGAAAAAAGGTCGGAAAAGAGTATTTGGCTCCGGGATATCACTCTTATGATTTTCATTTACAGGTACAGACTTATGATGTGGCAGAATATTTGCAGGAAGGTAAGAATGAGATTCAAATTTGGCTTGGAAAAGGGTGGTTCAAAGGCAGACTTGGATTTGATGGTGGCTATACGAATCTGTATGGAGAATATTGCTGTGCAATCGGAGAATTGTATATCGGAAACACAGCACAACCGACAATCTGCACTGACGAAGAGTGGAAATATCGTCAGTCACCGATTGTAGAGAGTAACATCTATGACGGAGAAGTTTACGATGCCAGAATAGAAACTTCTATAAAAGAAGAATTACAGCGAGAGGCAGAAGGCGGAGACTCTGCATGGAAAGCGGTTTCAGTTCGCAGACCACAGCGATGTGGAGAACTTAATGACAGATATAGTCTTCCGATAGTAAAACATGAAGAATTCCATCCGGAACTCATTCAGACACCGAAGAAGGAAATGGTATTGGATTTCGGACAGAATCTGACCGGTTGGGTGGAGATTGACGCAGAACTTTCAAAAGGAATGACAGTGACGTTGTCTGCATCGGAAATTCTTCAGGATGAATGTTTCTATCGGGAAAATTTAAGAACTGCAAAGGCAGAGTTTACTTATATCTCAAACGGGAAAAAAGCACATGTAAGGCCACATTTCACATTCTATGGATTCCGTTATATGAAAGTAGAAATTAAATCCTTGGATGGAAAAGATGTTACGGAAGAATGGATTACTAAGATTTCATTTGCAGCATATCATCTGAGAAGTGATTTTGAACAGATTGGAGAGATTACAACCGGTGACAGTAAAGTAAATCAGTTGTTCTCCAATGCATTGTGGGGACAGAAAGACAATTTTCTGGATGTACCGACAGACTGCCCGCAGCGTGATGAACGCCTCGGCTGGACAGGAGATGCACAAATCTTTTCAGAAACAGCATGCTACAATATGTATATGCCGGCATTTTATCGGAAATATTTGTGGGATATGCGTGCAGAACAGAGTGTATTGGAGGGTTCGGTTCCAAATGTTGTACCTCGTTTAAAGGAGGGAATGGTATCAGAACATGGTTCGTGCCCGTGGGCTGATGCAGGGGTGATTATCCCATGGAATGTATATCGACAGTATGGAAATCGGACATTACTTGCGGAGTGTTATCCGGGTATGAAAGCATGGGTGGATTGTCAGCGAAAGAAAGAAGAAGCACTTGGTGGTGCACATTTGATTAAGAATGGATTTCATTTTGCTGACTGGCTGGCACTGGACAATGAACAGCCGGGGCCATTTGGTGCTACAGATCCACTTTATATTGCAAGTGCTTATTATTATAAAGATGTTAGGATCGTTGCAGCGTCAGCGGAGATTATAGGTAAAGCCGAGGAGGCAGAAAAATATCAGAGATTATCAGGTGAGATTTTGAAAGCGATTCGGGCAACTTACTTTGATGAAAATGGACTGTGTAACTGCAAGACACAGACCGGTTCCGCAATTGCAATCATGTTTGAATTAAATCCAACCGAAGAGGCAAGACAGCAGGAAGGAAATGTACTGGCACAAAGAGTTGAGGAGAATCATGGACATCTGAATACCGGATTTGTCGGAACAACGATGTTGTGTCCGGCACTTACTGAGACAGGACATCATGATATAGCAGTACAATTATTGCTCAATGAGGAATATCCGGGCTGGTTGTATAGCGTGAACATGGGAGCTACTACAATCTGGGAGCGTTGGAATTCGGTTATGCCGGATGGACATTTAAATAAGGATGGTATGAATAGTCTAAATCATTATAGTTACGGAAGTATCGAAGCCTGGATGTATGGAGAAGTGTGTGGTATCAAACCTGTTGAAGCCGGATTTAAGAAAGCTGAGATTACACCTCATGCGGACAAACGTCTAGGATATGCAGAATGTATATTGGATACTGCAGCGGGATGTTATAAGAGTGGTTGGAAATATGAAGGTGATACAGTTGTATATCGCGTGGAAGTTCCATTTGATGCAGAGGCAGAATTCCGTGTAGAAGGAATGGATTTACAAAAACTGGGAGCCGGAACATATGTATTTGAAGTGAAGGAGTAGCAAAATGATGAAAACAACAGAAATCAATATTCGTGACCCATATATTCTTGTACAGGGAGGTAAATATTATTTATATGGAACAAGAAGTGCAACCTGTTGGGGAACGGCAGATGGGTTTGATTGTTACGTGAGTGAAGATAAGGAAAATTGGAAAGGACCGATTGAGATTTTCCACAGACCGGAAGGATTTTTTGCTGATCAGAATTACTGGGCACCGGAATGTATTTATTATGAAGGGGCATTTTATCTGATTACGACACTTGGCGGTTCAGACAGAAAAAAGGGGATTTATGTATTACGTTCAGAGCAGCCGACAGGACCTTTTGAAGTGTACAGTGAACGGATTACACCAGAGGATTGGGCATGTATTGATGGAACGGTATACATTGAACAGGGAGTACCATATTTGATTTTCTCGCATTCTTTTGAAGATACGCCGGATGGAGATATGTGTCTTTTGAAAATGTCATCGGATTTAAAACAGGCAGAGGGAGAGCCAGTGACATTATTCTCTGCAGCAGAGGCAGTGTGGGCGAAGCCGGTTCCATTTGCAAAAGCAGAGTTTGGAATGGACGGAGACGTATACTTTACGGATGGGCCATGTGTGATGAAGATGGAAGATGAGAAGCTCTATATGACATGGTCGAGCTGGAGCACTTGTGGATATGCGGTTGGAGTAGCAGTATCAGATAGCGGTAAGGTGGAAGGCCCTTGGAGACAGTTGGAAGAGCCACTGTTCCCGGAGAATGGTGGTCATGGCATGTTGTATAAAGATGATGACAGTATGAAATTTACGTTGCATTATCCGAATGATAAATATAAAGAGCGACCAATTTTCAGAACGGTTGTTTTAAAGGATGGAAAATTAAAGTTGGAGGAAAGATAGATGATAGAGCAGAAATGGAATGAAGATTGGAAGTTTTGGGTAGATAAAGACTCATTTGCATTGGTGTGGGACATCCCGGAAATTGCAAGAGATATCACTCTTCCTCATGATGCAATGATTGAAAAACCGGCGAATCCGGACAGCTTAAATGGCGGAAATACAGGATTCCGCGACGGAGATGTCTATACATATGTAAAAATGCTTCACGCACCGGAAGAATACAAAGAAAAAACAATCATGTTAAAATTCGAAGGCGTGTATATGAATGCATTTGTATATGTTAACGGACAGCTTGCGGCTAAGAGTCCGTTCGGGTATACAACATTTTATGCACCGCTCAATGACTTCTTAAAATATGGGGAAGACAATGAAATCCGTGTGCAGGTGCGTGCCGGAGCGATGACAAACAGCCGTTGGTATTCAGGTGCTGGAATTTATCGAGATGTGTATCTTCTGGAATCCGGTCTTACGCATATTGTGCCGGAAGGTGTTCAGGTTAAAACAGAAAATGCAGATGAGACATATGCGACATTAAAAGTTGCAACAGAACTGGAAAATAAAACAGCAGTGACACAGGATTTGGTTATAGAGACAGTAATTAAAGATAATGAGGAAAATGTAGTTGCGAAAGAGTGTACATTTGCAACAATATTTGCTGGAGAAAACAGAACACTGCAACAAAGAATTCTTGTAGATAATCCAAAGCTTTGGAGTGCAGAGAATCCAAAACTTTACACTTTTGAGACAAAAGTATATGAGAATACAGAAGCAAAAGAGCTGTTAGATGAGGCTGTTGATACTTTTGGTATCCGTACACTTGCGGTTGATGCAAAACGTGGATTCCGCGTTAATGACAAAAGTGTAAACTTACGAGGCGGCTGTATTCATCATGACAGTGGACTTCTCGGAGCAGCTACCTATGAAGATGCTCAGTATCGTCAGATTCTGAAAATGAAAGAGGCTGGATTTAATGCAATCCGTATGTCCCATCATCCAATGGCACCTGCTATGCTTCGTGCTTGTGACGAGATTGGTATGTATGTTATGGATGAAACATTTGATATGTGGAATCGTCTCAAATCCAACTACGATTATGGATTGTATTTCCAGGAATGGTGGGAAAAAGACGTGACTGCAATGGTGAGAAAAGATTATAACCATCCATCCGTTATTCTCTATTCTGTGGGAAATGAGATTCCGGAAATCGGAACAGATAAGGGCGCGCAGACTTGTCAGGAAATCAGTGACAAGATTCGTTCTCTGGATGATACAAGATATACGCTTGCATCTATCAATGGTGTATTTGCTGCAGGAGATGCGGTGGATCAGATTGTAGCTGATGTAGCTGCAAACTTAAGCGCGGAAGATAAAATTGACGGAAATGTAAATGACTTTATGTCCTTGATGGATGCACATATGGATGAAATCGTGGTACATGATGCAATCAGTAAACGACTGGAAAAAGCATGTGCAGGAATCGATGTTGCAGGATATAACTACATGACAGCGCGCTATGAAAAGGATGGAGAGACTTATCCGAACCGTGTTATTGTGGGAAGTGAGACATATCCACCGGAGATTGCAAGAAACTGGGAGCTCGTAGAACGTCTGCCACATGTAATCGGAGACTTTACATGGACAGGTTGGGATTATATCGGAGAAGCAGGTGTTGGTATTCCTGCATATAAATGGGGAGAAGGCGGATTTGGAGCCGGATTTCCTGCACAGTTAGCATATCCGGGAGATTTTGATATTACAGGTTTCCGACGTCCTGCGTCTTATTATAGAGAAGCAGTATTCGGACTTAGCAAGAAGCCATATATTGCAGTGCAGAACCCGACACATTATGGAGAATTCTTGATCAAAACTCCGTGGATAATCAGCGATTCTACAGCAAACTGGAACTGGAATGGTATGGAAGGAAAACCGGCCATTGTGGAAGTATATGCACAGGGAGATGAAGTTGAACTGTTCTTAAATGAAACTTCACTTGGCAAGAAACCAGCCGGAAAAGAAGCAGGATTCCGTACATTATTTGAGACAACATATGAACCAGGAACACTGGTGGCTGTTTCTTATGAAAATGGACAGGAAATCGGAAGAAGTGAACTTGCAACTGCGGGAGCAGAGAGAGTACTTGCCGTAGAGCAGGAAGCATACGCCGGATTGAAACATTCAGAGCAGGAGCTGGTTTACGTTCAGGTTGAAATGCGTGATCAGAATGGCGTGCTGGCAGCTGATGACAACCAGAAGATTACATTGTCTGTTGATGGTGAAGTGGAAGTGCTTGGATTTGGAAGCGGTAATCCAAAACCGAACTATAACTTCAATGAAGGAGTGACAGAACTGTTCGGAGGACGTGCACAGATTATTATAAAGAAACCGGAAGAAGACGTAACATTAACAGTAACCACTGGGGACGGAGTTTGTGGCTCGATTCGTGTTCCGGGTGGAGCAAACTTTTAGACATTTGGTGGAACCATTTGGAGACGGAGATTAGGAGGCCATTTGGGGATGGTATGATTCCCCTTAAGTAGACAAGGTAAATAACCAAAATCTACTTAAGGGGGTTTTTTATGTCTAAATATTCAAAAGAAATAATTATAAAAGTATGTGAAGAATACTTATATGGAAACCTTTCAGAAATGGAATTATGTGATAAATATGGCATTCATTTCAAAAATGGCAATTCTATTATCACTGATTGGATTCCAAGATATCTTCAGGATGGAGTTGATGCATTTCTTCCTTCTAGTGGTAACAGAAATTATTTATCATCTGATAAGATTTCGGCGGTTGAAGATTATATTGCTGGAAAAGGTAGTTTAAGAACGATTGCTGCTCGATACGGAATTCCTTCAAAAGAAACACTTAGACGATGGGTTTTATTGTATAATGCTAATAGAAAACTTCGGGATTATAATCCTAAACGGGAGGTTTATATGGCAGAATCAAGAAAAAAAACAACCATTGAAGAACGTAAGAAAATCGTGGATTACTGTATTAATCACAACCACGATTATAAAGGAACAGCAAGTATTTATGGTGTTTCTTATAATCAGGTCTATTCTTGGGTAAGAAAGTATATTACACAAGGTGAAGAAGGATTAACTGATAGGCGAGGACAACATAAAACAGATGAAGAAGTAGATGAATTAGAACGCCTTCGTAGAGAAAATGCTCGCCTAAAAAGACAATTACAAGAAAAGGATATGTTGGCTGAATTATTAAAAAAAGTACAGGATTTCGAAAGGATGTGAGGCTTGGAAAACTCCGCTATGATTCAAAATTTATGGCAATAAAGTTTTTTTATGAAACAAAGAACTGGAGTATTAATTGGATGTGTAAGCAACTTGAAATATCAAGATCTGCCTACTATAAATGGTTGCATCGCGAGATTCCTGAACAAGAAGCAGAAAATATGAAATTGGCAGAACTTATAAAGGAGTATGACGAATGCTTTAATCATATCTTAGGATATAGAAGAATGACTTCATGGATTAACCATTTCAACCATACAAGCTATAATCCTAAACGAGTACATAGAATCATGAAAAAGTTAGGAATTCATTCTGCAATTAGAAGGAAAAAGAAGAACTATACTCCCTCGACACCAGAATCTGTTTCAGAAAATAAGTTAGGCAGAGATTTTTATGCGGATGCTCCTAATAAAAAGTGGACTACGGATGTGACTGAATTTAAAGTTCCAGGTACAAACAAAAAATTGTATTTGAGCGCAATACTTGATTTATATGACAGATATCCGGTTGCATATGTAATTGGCATACGAAATGACAGTAGGCTTGTGTTTAAAACCTTTGATAAAGCACTGGCTGCCAATCCTGAAGCAAGACCACTCTTTCATAGCGATAGAGGATTCCAATACACTAGTAAAATGTTTCAAAAAAAGCTCAACGAACATGAAATAGAACATTCTATGTCACGTGTTGGGCATTGTATAGATAATGGTCCAACGGAAGGGTTTTGGGGGATTATAAAAACGGAAATGTATCAAATGTACGAGATAACAGATGAGACATCATTAAGATTTGCAATATCAGATTACATTAAATTTTATAGTGAGAAACGACCTCAGGATAGGTATCATTGTAAAACCCCACTAGAAATAAGAACGGAAGCCCTTTCCACCGGACAACCAGTTGAATATTTAATTCCACGTAACAAACGAATTGAGAAATATAAAGAAAAATGGTGTGCATAGAAAAACGACCGCGCATTTCGTACGATCGTTCATCAGCACTTTATTTTAGTTATTTAACTTGTCTACTTGACAGGAATCAGATCAGGACGGAGTTAGTGGCTTTTTCGTAAGCAAAAAGCCACTAACTCCGTCCCCAAATGGCCCACGTCCCCAAATGGCCTCCTCCATGGTCCTGCAATGTCGCAATTTCCACTTTCAAATGTCCTCTGGTGCGCTGTTTACCAGAAATAATATTTGCTATGCTAAGCGCAGATACAACAAAAGTATACGGACGTGAGATGAAATATTTCTTAAAAAAGAAAGAATGTCGGATGTATATGAAAATATGTCGGGAATAAAAGATGAACAATAAAAAATGTCGTATTTCACTTAATTTTTTACATGTGAATATATGTCGGGTTGTAATACAATAAAGACATCTTAAGGGAGAGAAAGAAATCTCAACGTAAGTAAGTAAAATGAAAAGGAGTGTAGTAAAATGGCTAAAGAAAAGACAGTAAACACAGTCGTAAAAGACGAAATTAGCACAGCGTTTAAATGGTTCCATGCAACATCGGCAAACGGGGGAGCTATGTTGATGGCAGCTGTAATTGCCAGTTATTTCTCTGTGTATATGACAGATACATTGAAAATTCCGGCAGCAGCAGCGTCTGCTATTATGTTTGTAGCAACTTTATGGGATGCAATCAATGACCCAATGATGGGAGTTATTGCAGATAGAACAAAATCAAGATGGGGACGTTATCGCCCATATTTCATTTTTGCTCCAATCTTGTTGACATTCTTCGCAACAATGATTTGGATTGATTGGGGATTTGCATCAACAAGTACAAAAGTTGCATATGTATTAATTATGTATATCGGTTATGGAATGACAGTAACAATGTACTCAATGCCACATATGGCAATCCTTCCTGCAGCAGTTCGAAGCAATGAACAGAGAAATATGATCATTTCTTTAGGTGCAGGTGTATGTGCAACAGTATTTACAATTGGTAATACATTTACAGCAAATATTACAGGATTCTTCAATAATATCGGATTCAAAAATGGATATGTTCCATTTATGTTAATTTGTGGCGTGTTTGCATTTATCTCATTCTGGGGATTATTTGCAACATCAAAAGGAAAAGAAAAATATTTAGTAGAGCCAGAAAAAGGACATCCGTTAAAAGAAATCGGACGTGTGTTGAAATACAAAGAAGTATGGCCAAACTTAATTGCATGGGTTATGGCATCTATGGGATATGGAATGATGTTCTCAACATCGGTATATTACATAATGTATTACTGGGCAAGACCGGATCTTATCCCTGTATACATGGGAGTTATCTCTATCGGAGCTTTAATTTCAATGGTTGTATTAATGCCAATCTTCTTGAAAGTATTTAAGACAGGACAGAAAGCATTACTTGTATCACAGGCATTATCAATCGTATTGTATGTGATCTTATTCTTCGCTGGAAAAACAAACTTTGTATTCTTGTGCGTACTGACATTTATTTCAGCTTGTACAGCATCTATGCAGAATGCATTGGTTAACGTATTAGTAAATGATACAATCGACTTTATTATGTTAAAAGAAGGTAAATCTTCTAATGGAGTTATCTCTTCCATCAAAGGATTTGCACAGAAATGCGGTAACACAATTGTAAGTTCAGGTATTCTTGCAGTACTTTCTATCTCAGGATATATTGCAGGTGCAATTGGACAGCAGCCAGAATCAGCAATGTTCGCATTGAACTTCCTGAAATTCGGTGCACCATCTCTGACAGGTATTATCTTGATTATCTGTGTTGCTAAGAGCCCGATGAACAAATATGCAGAAGATATTGTAGATATGAAAGTGAAAATGGGTGAGAAGTAGACCAAACAGGTAGACCAAACAGGGACGGAGAAAAGTGGCTTTTAACCACTTTTCTCCGTCCTAATTAACATTATAGGAGATGTAGAGTATGAAAACATTCGGATTGAATCCATATTTACCATATTGGGAAAATGTACCTGACGGGGAGCCACATGTATTTGGAGACCGTGTATATATATTCGGAAGCCATGACAAACAAGACGGCAATTCATTTTGTGAAGAAGACTATGTAGGCTGGAGTGCATCGATAAATGATTTGGGAAACTGGAGATGCGAAGGCGTTATCTATAAGAAAGAACAAGATCCGATAAATGGGGCATCTTATGATAAAGAGATTCCTGCATATGATGATGCAATGGATGCAGAAGGAATGCTGCATAATTTGTATGCACCGGATGTGGCACAGGGACCGGATGGAAGATATTATCTATATTATGCTCTGGATTTTGTGAATGTGATTTCGGTTGCAGTGTGTGATACTCCGGCTGGACAATATGAATTTTTAGGATATGTGACAAGAGCAGACGGAAGTGTTCCGAATATCGGACGCTGGTTTGATCCGGCAATTTTATCGGAAGAAAGCGGCAATTACCTGTACTATGGATTCTCACCATCATTCAGATTTCCAGGAATGGAAACGTTGGAAATTCCGGGAGCAATGATGGTGAAACTGGCGGATGATATGCATACAATTATCAGTGAACCGGTTTGTGTTGCTAATGGATATGATACAGCGAAGGGAACAGACTATGAGGAACACCCTTTCTTTGAGGCATCCAGTATTCGTAAATTTGGTGAATGGTATTATTTTGTATATTCGAGTCAGCAAATGCATGAACTGTGTTATGGAATGTCAAAAACTCCGGAGGGTCCGTTTGAATTCAAAGGTGTGATCGTATCAAACGGAGATATCGGATATCAAGGAAATGAGCTGGCTACAAGCTATTATGGAAATAATCATGGCGGATTGGTTGAAATAAATGGAAAACATTATATTTTCTGGCACAGACATACACATGGAAGAGCATTTTCAAGACAGGGCTGTGCAGATGAAGTGCAGATACTAGAAGATGGTACAATCCCGCAGATAGAGATGACAAGCTGCGGATTGAACGATGGAGCATTGCCTGCAAGAGGAAAATACGAATCTTATATCGCATGCCATTTGACAGAGGCGGATAGAGAAAAAGTAGGACTTGTACTTGGAATGGGTGGAGGCCCTGGCGATTCCAGACCAGAACTTCCGGAGTCTATGCCATATATTACAGAGGAACGGGATGAAAACTATGAGCATGGATGCAAGCCGTATATTTGCAATATGAGAACAGGTGTGGTTGCAGGATTCAAGTGTTTTGAATTTGATGGAACGGAAAGAGAAATCGTACTGGAACTTCGTGGAGTCGGTAAAGTAGAAGTATCAGTTGACGCGCCGGATGGAAAAATTGTTGCAGAAGCAGAGAATACAAGTGAAATGTGGAATACTGTTTCAGTAGAATTGAAAAAGACAAAGGGAGTGCATGCGTTGTATGTGAAATGTGTGGATGGCAAGCTGGATTTTGCAAGTGTTGAGATGAAGTAGAGCAGTGATTTGAAGTAATGGGAGCTAAGTCGTTTGGCAGCTCCCATTTTTATGTTAATATACATCTTATCTCAAAGACAATCTTCCCTGTTGCTCTCGGATTTTTTTCCTGAATTCAGACGGGCTACAATGATTATATTGTTTGAAAGAACGACTAAAGTGATCGGTTGAATTATATCCGACTTCGATTCCAATTTCTTCAATTGTTTTTTCGGTATTTGCCAGAAAATCAAGCGCATGTCTCATCTTAATATTACGTAGAACATTTACAAAAGTCTGATTCATATTTTTCTTAAACAAACTGCTAAGATACGGCTTGCTGTAGTGGAAAAATTCAGAGAGTTCATCTAAAGTAACGGTTCGATAATGTTGGGTAATGTATTCCAGAATAAAAGTAAAATCAGTATCAATGGAATCTTGTTCATTGAATCCATAGTATAATGCAGATTTACCATATTTTCTTAAAAGTGTGCTGAACAGAATTTGAACATATCCATTGCAACAAGTACTGCTGTAGTTATCATCTGTATTTGCTTCGCGGACAATATTTTGTATTAACATTTTAATATTGTCGTTGTTGTCGGTATGAAAATAAAGATAGTTTGATTGATTTGTTTCATATAAAGTATTCTTAAAAAAGATGGCAAGTAAATCAGTTTTTGCAAGAAATGAGCCAAAAATAGCATCAAAAGTTGTTTTTCTTAGCTGGATACTGAGAACAAGACTGTCTTTTGCCGCAAGCACAGAGTGTTGCGTAAACGGAGAGATAATGCAAAAGTCTCCTTCGTTCATCAGTCGAGTTTCGTTTGAAATAATTTGTGTCAGTGCCCCGCGATATACATAGTTGATCTCAAAATAGTTGTGTTCGTGAAGAATATCGTTTTGGTAAGGAAGGTGAATAAAAGCAAAAACATCTCGTCCATATGGAATCAAAACTTTTTCAGTAATCTCAGAAGGTTTTTCGTTATTTAGGATATAGTCAACTTCGACCGGAAGTTGATTAATGTAAGATTCAAAGACCGAATCATCCCATTTTTCGGGCAGTTTGTTCCAGGAGTTTCTTGTTTTCTCGTCTGTGAGCATCCCGTTCTTTTTTAAAATTTTCAGAGCCTGAACAAAGTTTAGATTTGAGTGATGCACCTGATGATGTTGTTCGAGTGTGTGTGCAATGTCTTGAATGGTAGTGTATAGCATGGGGTCAACTCCTTTGAATTAAGGTTTTGTAATTCAGAGCATTATCATTTGCTCATAAATAGTTCAAGATTATTGTTGTAAAAGTTTTAGTATGATATAATTGGCGTGTTGTCGCACCCAATCTGGCAACAGAAAGGGGGTGCTTGCGTGGAATTTCTTATTTCTTTTCTTGTTTCCGTTATAGCAAGTGTAGTTGGCTACTATATTTGCAAATGGCTAGACGGAGACGATAGCGGCAACTAGCCTAAACGGATACTCAACCGTAAAAATGAGAAGAACCCTCAGTAGTTGCAGCTACTGGGGGTTCGTTTTTGCTTGCGCATTCTCATTTCTTTTCTTAGCTACTAAATAGTATAGCATACAAAAGTAGCTAAGACAAGTATATGATTTATAAAGGGCAAAAATGCATATCAAGAAAAACTTATAAGCTGTAAAAAGGGGCAATTCTTTGGCTATTTCCAGTCGGCATTCATAAATAATATCTGTATATGTTGTTCCTGTAAATTGATGAATCAGTTTACAGGAACAAGTCTTCATACTGAAAAGGAATGAGAAAGATGTTCAATATTAACAAAGGGATAGGTGGAGACGATAGTAATAACTGGTTTATATGGATAAAATATAGTATAATGAAATTAAAATTTTAGGGATAACAAGACAATAATAGTGTTATGGATCAAGTCTAAAGATTTATGGCATAGCTTTCAAGTTGAATATTGCACTGTGATTAACGGAAGAAAAATTATAATTTAAATGAGGGAGATTAACGAAGAAATGGAAGAAATGGAAGACATGGAAGAAATTATAAAAATCAAAGAATCCATATCAACGGCAAATAAGTTTCACTCCTCGGAGCTTTTTTATATAGAAGAGGAAAAATTACCATTTTCAGCAGGGGTGTATACTTTGGCAGGGTGTGCAATGCACTGGCATCACTCATGGGAAATTTTATGTCAGTTAGAGGGTGAAGCATATGTAAGATTTGGAGGAGAAAAAATTATTTCAAGACCAGGAGATATCACTGTTATTTCGGGTGAGGAACCTCATGAAACGGAAAAGATTACCAAGAGGCATAAAATATTATTGTTGCAGTTCCAAATGGAACCAATTTTACCCTATTTTTCTGTGGCCAAGGAATATCAGCACATTCCAAGCATATTACTAGATCCATTTCGAAAAGTTGGGCATTTTAATTTAAGAAGCAAAAAAGTGGAATCTATTATGTGGAAAATAGAGGAAGAATATAAAAAGAAGATTTTAGGATATGAGATTAGAATACCTGCATATATTATGGAATTAATAGTATATTTTATGCGAAATGATTATATTTACGTTAAAAGGCCTGAAACGGAAGTTATGGTGGCATTAGAAAAAATTAGGCCAGCATTGTCTTATGTAGAGGATAATTATAAAAATCATATAGAATTGCAAAGCGTGGCAGAATTGTGTTGTATGAGTATATATACATTTTGCAGAGTGTTTAAACAGGCAACGGATTGTACATTTGTAGAGTATTTAAATCATATTCGGTTAAAATCGGCAGAAAAATTATTACTTTCCACAAAATTACCTATTAGTGAAGTGGCATATGAGTCGGGGTTTTCAGGATTGAGTTATTTTAACCGAAAATTTAAAGAAGTATATTCTATGGGTCCAAGCAAATATCGAAAGATAAGTGGAAATGAAGAATTAAATTGTGAAGGTTATAATCATTCTAGAATCTAAAATACAGTGGTATATATAAGAGTCGAAAACACAAAATTATTAGTGGTTTTCGACTTATTTTTTTGAAAATAAAAAACTATCTGGCAAAATAGTGCAAAAATAAAGCAAAAATGGAATTGAATCAAGAATATAAAATCATTATATTAAAACTATAAGAGTAAGGAGAATATTAAAAAAAGGCGCCGAGAAGAAAAACAAAAAAGTATAAGTGTAAAAGGAGGAAAAAATGAAGAGATTAGTTGCAGCATTTTTATGTATGACGATGGTAGGAACAATGACAGCTTGTGGTAGCTCTGAAAAAGAAAATAATAAAGCAACAGGAGATAAACCAGAAAGTATTAATGTTATTTGTACAACAGATGAAGAAGGTCTTTATGAGTACGCAGGAAAAAAGTATGAAGAAATGTATGGTGTTAAAGTAAATTTGATTTGTCAGTCCTATGATAGCACGCACGAAAAAATAACTACAACATGGACTGGTGGAGGAGATGCAGATGTTTGTTATGTAGATATTCCATGGGTTGCAGAATTTGAAAGCAAGGGAGTAACCATAGATTTAAGTGATTATATGGACGAAGATGTGAAAAACAGTTTGATTGAGAGTTCGTTAAATCAGATGGTTTATAATGGAAAAACAGAAGCAATTCCATTTGCAAATGGTGGAAAATGGATGTTTTATAATAAACAGATGTTAGCAGATGCTGGATATGAGGAACCACCGAAAACTTGGGACGAATTAAAAGAAATGTCTAAAGATATGATAGACAAAGGTATTTGCAAGTATGGTATTGCGTGGGGAGCGTCTCAGGCAGAAGGGTTAATTTGTGATCTTACAACTATGATTTACAGTTTTGGAGGAACATGGCAGAAAGAAGATGCTTCATTTGATATTAATAGTGAAAGTGCAAATGATGCAGTACAGTTTATGTATGATTCAATGCAGGAGGGCTGGGCAGATCCAGCATCAATTACTTATACAGACAGAGATTGTTTAGATCCGTTCATGGCTGGAGATACCGCATTTGTTATGAATTGGGCTTATGTGTATGGATATGCAAATAATCCAGAAAATTCAACAGTTGCAGGAAATGTAGATATATGTTTAATGCCTGGAACTGATAAGGCAGAAAGTGCTTCAGTAACTGGCGGTGGTGGATTTGGAGTATTGTCTACGTCAAAATATCCAGATTATGCATATAAATATATTGAGCTATTCACTAATGAAGATATTCAGAAATATGCATATGAGAATTATAATGTGTTACCGACAATTGATGCATTATATAAAGATGAGAATCTGGTGGCTGAACATGAAGAGCTGGCTAAGTTTTATCCACAGTTTGCAACAGCACATCCAAGACCGCAGCTTGCTGATTACAGTGAATGGTCTAATACGGTACAGCCATTATTCTCAGCAGCACTATCAGGAGCAACTTCAATTGAAGATGCATTAAATCAGGCAGAAGAAGTATCAGAACGTTTTGTGAATTAAATAGAGAATGGCAGGTAGGTAAGCTTCCTGCCATTTTAAATATGAGGGTAAGAATATGAAGATGAATAAATCAAATATATCACAAGCACGAACTGCGTATGGAATGATTGCCCCTGCGATGCTGATTATTATGGGTTTAGGATTATTCCCTGCTTTGTTCACACTGTGGTTTAGTTTAAATGATGTAAATCCTGGAAGTCTGGCAATGAAATTTGTTGGGTTAAAAAATTATACAGAAGTTATGAGTACTAGTGCATTCTGGAACTCTTTAAAAATAACATTATATTTTTCTCTGGTATCAGTTGTTGTACAGATTATCATGGGAACATTAGTAAGTTTGCTTTTGAATCAGAATTTCAAAGGAAGAGGTTTTGTACGAGGGATTATTTTGATTCCATGGGCAGTTCCAACAATTGTAAATGCAAATTTGTGGAAGTGGATTTTTAATGCGAATGCAGGAGTTTTGAACAAGGTATTATTAAAATTACATTTGATAGATGACAATATAGTCTGGCTTGGAAGTGGTAAGCTTGCCATTAATATGATTATATTATCGGATACATGGAAAATGCTTCCTCTTGTTATAATAATGCTACTTGCTGGACTTCAGACCGTTTCTAATGATGCTAAAGAAGCAGCAATTATGGATGGAGCAAATGCATGGCAGAGATTTAAAGCGGTGTATTTTCAAGCATTGAAGCCAATGTACATAGTGGTTCTTGTTTTACGAACAATTCAGACGATTCGAGTTTTCGATATTGTATATTCGTTGACGTCAGGTGGACCAAATGATAGTACACAGGTAATAAGCTTTTATGCATATCATGAAATCTTTGATTATTTGCATTATGGAAAAGGATCGGCAATATGTGTAATTATAGCAGTTATTATATTGTTATTGAGTATTCTTTACCTGAAAGCAGGAAAAACGGAGGATTAGGATATGAATCGAATGATAAAAAGAAGAATAGGACGGATATTATTATATTTAGCAGTGACACTATTGTTGCTTTGGACATTATTGCCAATTATCTGGATGTTCATATCAAGTATTATATCAGAGAATGAATTATTAAGCAGTGACAAAATATTGCCTACATTAATTACATGGGAACGATACAAAACATTGCTATGGGATCAAAATCCAACAAAACAGGTTGAAGTATTTCGAATGGCAATAAAAAACAGTTGCATCGTTGCAGGGGTAACAACAATAATCAGTCTTGTGTTTGGTGCTGTAGCATCCTACGCATTTGCAAGATTACATTTTCGGATGAAAAGACCAATGTTATTTGGAGTAATGTTTTTTCAATTGTTACCACCAATTGCATTGGTAATACCATATTATATTATGATTAGTCGAATGGGACTGTTAGATCATTTGGGAACATTAATATTAATTAATACAAATGCGGTTCTGGCTTATGTAATCTGGGTTTTGAACGGATATTTTAAATCGGTTCCATTTGAACTTGAAGAAGCAGGAAGAGTAGATGGGTGTAGTTGGAATCAAGTGTTTTGGAAAATTATTATGCCAACAGCACTACCAGGATATGTTGCAGTAGGTGTTCTTGCCTTCCTTATGGCATGGGATGAATTTTTGTATGCATTAATTTTTACAACATCAAAAACTTCAAAGACGCTAACAGTTGCGGTATCGGAGTTTGGAACAAAGTATGGTATCGATTATGGAATGATGATGACAGCAGGACTGTTGGCAACGGTTATACCAATGGTATTAGCACTGATTTTTCAACGATATATCGTAGGAGGACTAACTGCAGGAGCAGTCAAGGGATAACAAGGAGTAAAGTATGGAACACGAATTTAATTGGAAATTTATTGATAAAAATGGAACGTTCATTTGTGAAAATGCTAGCGAAGTGAATCAATTATATTTTCCTATATGCAATGAGGCTGGAATGAAAGCTTCAGTGACACCTTTTTTAAATGGAGATGCGAAAAAGAATCAAAACGAATTTTTATATCTGCCTGTTTCAGTTGAGGACTTACATAACAACCGTTCTGCAAGAAATTTCTGGGTTTATACAAAAGAGCAAGGAGCTTTTTCAGTGGCAGGAAATTCTGCAAAACAGAGAGCAGAGCATTGTTTTAAGGAGGAAGAAAAAAGGGATAAAGTTGAGTGTGGATTACTTTATCACAGTTTATATTATACAATACCAGAATTGAAATTAAATTGTAGTTTCACCACATTTTGTCCGGCAAATGATGACGTAGTAGAAATTAATAGAGTAATTTTGGAAAATTATGGTTCGGAAATTCTAGAATTTGTACCAACAGCAGCATTTCCTATTTTTGGACGGTCGGCAGATAATTTAAGAGATCATAGACATGCAACTTCATTGATGCAGAGAGTAACAATGGAAAAAAATGGGATTGTTGTAAAGCCAACGATACATCATGATGAAAGAGGTCATGAACCAAATGATACGAGTTATTTTGTATATGGTTCAGATGAAAATGGGCAGGCACCAGTGGAAATGTTTCCGACAGTAGAGGAATTTATAGGAAAGGGGGGAACATTGGACTGGCCTGAAACTGTAGTAAAAAATAGTATACCAAAGCATGATTTTACATATCGAAAAGATGGTATGGAATGTATTGGTGCAATGCGTTTTGCACAAGTGAGATTAGCACCGGGAGAAAAAATAGAATATATTATTTGTGCTGGAATTACAGAAAAAGAAAATTTTAATAAAGAATTTGAAAAGTATAACAGTAAAGAAAAAGTTGAAGTTGCATGGAAGAAAAATGAAGAGTATTGGAATGGAGAAGCAGATAAGATAAAATTTCAGGGCAATTCAGACAAGTTTGATGGCTGGCTAAGATGGGTAGGTATACAGCCTGTTTTAAGAAAAATATATGGTTGTTCATTTCTTCCGTACCATGATTATGGAAGAGGGGGGCGCGGATGGAGAGATTTGTGGCAGGATTATCTGACTTTACTGTTGCAAAATCCAATGTCAGTTCGCAGCGCTTTTGTTCATAATATGAAAGGTGTTAGGCTGGATGGAAGTAATGCGACTATTATATTAGAAGGAAATGGTAATTTTCAGGCAGATAGAAACAAAATCTCTCGAGTTTGGATGGATCATGGTGTTTGGCCATTATTTACACTACTATTATATATCAATCAAACAGGAGATATTTCCATTTTAGATGAAGAGGTGACATATTGGAAAGATGCACAAATAGAGAGAGCGAAAAATATCGATATAAACTGGAAAAAAGAAGATGGAAATAATCAAAAGACGAAGAATGATATATGCTATGTAGGAACAATATTAGAACATTTGATTTTAGAAAACTTGATTTGTAGCTTAAATATTGGAGAACATGGGAATATAAAACTTGAAGATGGGGATTGGAATGACCAATTGGATATGGCTTCAGATAAAGGAGAAACAATACCATTTACAGCTTTTTATGGAAAAAATATGTGTGATATAGCAGATTTGTTAGAAATTCAAATGGAGAAAGAAGAAAGGAAAACGATTTCTGTATTTGAAGAAATGGAAATATTGCTTGATGGATTAACTGAAGAGTCTCAAAAAGAAATGGAAGTGTTAAAAAAATATTATGAACGCATAAGATATGGAATAAGTGGGGAAAAGAAAGAAATACCAATTTTGCAATTAGAAGCTATGTTGCGTCGAAAAGGAAAACAATTATTGCAACAAGTACGTGAAAATGAATGGATTGAATTATCGTCAAAAGAAGGTTTTTTTAATGGTTATTATAACAATGATGGAAAGAGAGTAGATGGAATTTTTACAGATGGAAAATTAAGATTTGGATTGACAGACCAGACCTTTTCTGTTATGTCAGGGGCGGCAACAGATGAGCAGATTCAAAAAATAATACATGCTGTAAATAATTATCTTCCAGATGAAAATACTGGAGGAATTAGATTGACTTTACCATTGGGAGATAATACTTGGAATTTTGGAAGAGGATTTGCACTTATTTACGGAGAAAAAGAAAATGGTGGTATGTTTAGCCATATGACAACTATGTATGCTTATGCATTATATAGTAGAGGATATGCAAAGGAAGGTTATAAGGTTCTAAAATCCATTTATGAGCTTTCTACAAATACTAAACTAGCACAAATATATCCTGGTGTACCAGAATATATCAGCAGCAGAGGAAGGGGGATGTATTCTTATGTCACGGGTGCGGGAAGTTGGACAATTTTTCTGATGTTAACACAAGTATATGGAATACGAGGAAAACTTGGAGATTTATTAATAGAACCCAAACTTGTAAAGGAACAGTATGATACAAGAGAAGTTTTGACGGTAGACATGTTATTTATGGAAAAAGAAGTGAGTATTTATTTTTATAATAGAAAACGTTTAGATTATGGGAAATATCAGTTGGGTGAACTTAGCATAAATGGAGAAGTATGGAAGAAACAGATAAATAGCACATCTGTTGTGCTGCATCAGTCTGAGCTAGAAGAAAAACTCGTAACAGGTAGAAAAAATAAAATTTGTATTGAATTAGAAGAAAGGAAGCGATGATGTAATGGGACTTAAATTTCCGCTGGGATTAGAAAAAAAAGAAGTTTTAATAGAAAGAAATGGAATAAAAATTGAAGCACCATGGCCTGTTCAGATTCAAATTTTAAAGGGAAGAAATAAGAAAGTAAAGTATGATAGTATAAGAAATCAAAAAAATACGTATATTGCAGAAGCAGAAGTAGAAATAAATAAAAAGAATAGATTCCACATTACTGATATATGGGAAGAAAATTTAAATAGTATAAAATTGAGCAGAAAGGTGACTTGCATTTTAGCAGAAGAGGAGACAGCTATTAGGGTATCCACGGAATTTCATTGTGGAGCAAAACAAGCAAAGAACTTTGAAGATTATCAATTTGTAATACCAGGTGCTTTTTATAATAAGAACGATACAGATCAGGATGGGCAGGACGATTATCTTGGAACTTTTGAACAAGATTATAAGGATGATAGAAATCCTAATTTGTCAGTCACAGGATTTTCAAAAAAAGACAAACAGTTTATTTCATTAATCCGAGCAGATATTCCAAAACTTGATACTACAATAACTAGAAAACAGATAGAGGAAAGACATTTCATTCATAACACAGATATTGGATCACTTGGAATTGCACCATCTGTAAACAGAATGGAAGAATTTTTACTGCGCTGTGATTATCCGTTTTATGAGAGAAATTCATTTTGCTTAAATGTAGATGGATCGGAGTGGGCTGCGTATCGAAAGATAAAACAAGGAGAAGAATTGGAGGTTTCATATATTCTACTGTTCGGGGAGGCTGAAAATCTGACTGAAGCATCATGGAAGACGAGTACATTTCAGATGGAGAGAATTCTTGATGATAATATAAAACATCCATTTAGCCTAGAAGAGACAATACCATATAGAAGAGAATTATTGCATAATAGTTTTAGAGATTTTCCGGAAAAAAAGAATCATCCGTGCGGTTATGTATGTCATTTCTCGCCTAGAGAAAATTATGGAAATCAGAACGTGTTGGAATATGGATTCTCGGGGAATCAGACGATGATTTGCTATGAAATGCTTCGAGGGACGGAAGAAACAGAAAATGAAGAATATAGAGAACGAGCATTAAAAACAATACAATTTTTTGTGGAACATTGTATTGCAGAGAGTGGTCTGCCAAATGCAATGTATAGTGTAGAAAAAGAAGATTTTGTATATTGGTGGACAGGGGTATTAATGCCATTTCAGTATTCAGAAAATAGGGAAGAATTAGAAAAATTTCTAGGTAATCAGGTTGTAGGTGCAATGATTGGAATTGCAGAAAAATTAAAGGGAACAAAAGGAAATTATTGCCGGACTATGACAGAGGCGATGTATTATTTAATGCTCTGTTTTCTTGAGGAAAAGGAGAATGGCACTTTACACAAAGACTGGGTAGATGTGGTGGTAGCTTTTTGTGATAAAATGATTGAAATTCAGAATGCAGATGGTTCTTGGTATCGGGCATATACGATGGAAGGTGTTCCAATGACATATCCAGAAGAATGGTTTGGAAGTAATGCTATTGAACAAGGATCAGGAACAATTTTCCCAGGAGAAGTATTAGCGTTAGTACATGAATATACAGGTAATGAGAAGTATAGGAGTGCATTGTGTAAAGCAGCTGACTTTATAATGAAGTATTATGTAGAAGACGTTTTATACCTGGGAGGGTTAAATGATACAACACATAAAAAGTCTGTAAAAATAGATGCTGTTGGAGTAATGTATAATATGCGGACATTGTTGTTGGCTTATGAAACAACAAAAAAAGAACGATATTTATATGGAGCAAAATCAGCAGCACAGATTCTTGCATCATGGACTTATCTTTGGAATATTCCGTTTGATGAAAATACACTTTTAGGAAAGAATGGTTTTGGAACGACTGGATGGGCTGGATGTGATGTTATTCCTGGGTGTAGCTATGTGGATGATGAATTTGTAGAGTTTGTACCGGATTTAATGAGAATTGCAGAGTATAGCAGGAATAAGCAGCTAGCTATCTTGGGGAAAATTGTGACATTAGGAATGCAACATGGTTTATCTATGCCGCAAAGGATGTATGGATATACGATGCCGGGTATTCAGTGTGAAGGATTTTTAACATCTCTATGGCTTTCAGATACAGAAGATTTAGAATTTTCAGGTGCTGTGGCAAAAAATAAAGGTGATGATAATGATACTTGTAACGGATTGATAAACGGGCAGGCACTGTACAATCTTGATTCATTAAAAAGGAGATATTATACGTTAGATTTTGATAAAATAATTGAGCAGGTTTTTGCAGAATAAAGGCATAATGGTTTATAGATATTTTATATGGCTATTAAATAGTTACTTTAGAAGTTTGTATTTCATGGATTAGTATTAGTAGTGTTCCTAAAATCTCAAATGAAGTTAGGAACATCCACTTAAAGAGAGTGCACTGACCAATTTAAAACATATAATAGAGGATATAGAAATTACGGCAAACCAAAATGCCGTAAGACCTATATCCTTATTTGATTTTTAGGGCAAGTGCATAGTTTGGTGGTGTTTCAAAAACAAATTTCAAAGTAAACACCGAACAAGGATGGATTTTTTTAAAATGAAAAAGTGTCGGATAAAGAGAAAGATACTACATAGAAAAAAACGGACAATTTAATTAAAATAACAGTATAAGAATTCAGATACTCGGAAGATATGAAAGGGAATTACAGCTATGAAAATCGAAACATTAAAACTATGGGAAGGAAGAGACGATGTGGAACTTACCACATTTCTTACCATGCCGGATTCATTTATTAAAAATCCAACACCGAAACCGGCGATTATCGTGTGTCCGGGAGGGGCATACCAGACTTGTCCAAGACATGGGAACGAAGGTGATCCGGTAGCAATGACATTTGCAGCGGATGGCTACCAGGCGTTTGTTTTGGAATACAGTGTTGCTACAAAAACTTCTCAGGAGAATACGACGTTTCCGGCACAGATTTTAGATTTGGGAAAGGCAATGCTTACGATTCGCGAACATGCAGAAGCGTGGAGTGTCGATGTAGATAAAATCAGCATCATTGGATTCTCGGCAGGAGCACATCTGTGCGGAATGTATGCATCTACATGGCATGAAGGATTGCTGGCAGATACATTTGGAGTAGAAAAAGAAGTCTTTAAACCATTATCTGCACTTTTGATGTATGGTGTGTTAGATTATGTGATTCAAGATGAATTTACGGCAAGCAATCAGAACCCGATGCTTCCGGATGATATGAATGTTCCTGTGATGGGGGCTGTCAGACCATCGAAAGAAGTATTGGAAAAATGGAGTCCAATCTGCCATGTGACAAAAGAAATGCCGCCGACATTTTTAGGGGCAGCAGTGGATGATGGCATGGTTCCGTCAATTCAGTCTGTAAAAATGGCGGAAAAATTACATATGGCAGGGGTTCCATATGAATTACATATGTTCCAGTATGGAGACCATGGATTTTCGTTGGGAAGAAATCTGTTTGAACCATTCAGAGAAGATAAAGCACATGCATGTGCACAGTGGGTATCACTTGCAAAGACATTTTTGATGCATCAGATTGCGGAAGAAAGTACAGAAAAAGAGAGGAATCCGTTTTCACAGTAAAGGAATAGAACCATTTAGGGACGGAGTTTTTATAAGTGAAAAAGTGTCGGATAGAGAGAAAAATATTACATAGAAAAAAGAGGACAATTTAATTAAAATCATAATATAAGGATTTAGATACTAGGAAGATGTCAAAGGAGGAAGTCAGACATGAGTGATTCATATTACAAAATAGAAGAAATGAATGGATACTATCGAATCGGCAGTCCAGAAGCGGTATTTTGTTATGTGATAGTCGGAAAAGAAAAGGCGATGCTGATTGATACAGGCCATGGGTATGGAAATTTAAAACAGGTTGTGAAATCAATTACAGATAAACCATTATATATCGTAAATACGCATGGACATCTAGATCATACTTCAGGCAATGCACAGTTTGAAGAAAAAGTATATATACATAAAAAAGATATGGAGCTTTGTAGAGAGCATACAGGAAAAATGATGAGGGAACAGTCGGTAGAACGTGCAATGCATAGTGTTAATTATGAAACACAGGAAGAATATAATGCATTGCCGGACAAGTTTGATAAGGAGAATTACATTAATCAAGGAACAGGGAATCTGGTAGAAGTAGCAGGTGGTCAGATATTTGATCTGGGTGGAGCAACACTTGAGATTGTTGAGACTCCGGGACATACACAAGGAGGTATTTCCGTTTGGTATAAGGAAAAGAAACTTGCATTTACTGGTGACACGACAGGATTTTTTGTCTGGCTGTTTGCTCCGGAAACAACCAGTAGAGAAATATATATTGATACATTAAATCGTCTGTTGAAATTACCGGTTGACTTTTATATCGGAGGTCATAATGAAAATGTTATGACAAAAGAAGATTTGGAACTATATATGCGAGCGGCAAAGGAAGCAGATTTTGAAAAAGGACAGAAGTTTGAATCTTTTGCGAATGGAGAGGAAGAAGTTCGCGTCTGTGCATTAGATGGCAAGACATTAGATGATATGTTCGAACCGGGATTTGCGGCATTGGTAATTACAAAAGATAAATAATGACCATTTGGGGACGGAGATTAGTGGCTTTTTTGCTACGCAAAAAAGCCACTAAACTCCGTGCCCCAAATGGTCCCCGGGGGGGGGGGGGTGGGGGCGGGGAGGGGGGAAGAGGGGGGGAGGGGGGGGGGGGGGGGGGGGGGGGGGGGGGGGGGGGGGGTGGGGGGGGGCGGGGGGGGGGGGGGGGTGGAATGGGCAAGAAGGGGGTGGGGGGGGGGGGGGGGGGAGGGGGGGGGGGGGGGGGGGGGGGGGGGGGGGGGGGGGGGGGGGGGGGGGGGGGGGGGGGGGGGGTGGGGGGGGTGGGGGGGGGGGGGGGGGGGGGGGGGGGGGGGGGTGGGGTGGGGGGGTCGTGGGGGGATTTGGGGCCGGTCTTTCTTTGTTTTGTTTCCACCCAAAAAACCCCACTAATCTCCGTCCCCAAATGGTCCCCTGTTCGGTTCTATTTTGTCGCAAATGGCACAAATGCGGGTTCTTTATCTTTATGCTGTTTTCGATACTCCTGCGGTGACATTTTATAAGCAGAGCGGAAAACTCTGGAAAAATGGTCTGCGGAGTTATATCCGATTCGCTCTGCGATTTCTCCGACTTTCATGGAAGTGTTCACAAGATAATCAATGGCATCGGATAAACGGAGTCGTTTAATTAATTCTGTGAAGGTGAGTCCTGTATTCTGCTTGATCAATGTACACAGATGAGGTTCGCTGTAATGAAACAAATCCGCCAGGGATGACAGTGTCAAAGTTTGGTAGTTATGCTGGATATACTGCAGTACAAGAGAAAAGTCAGCCCCCATCTCATAGTTGTAGAATTGAATTGTCTGACTGTAACTGCGTAGCAGTGCAGAAAACATCAGATTCACATAACTGATACAGCAGGCATTACTGTACATGTCTTTCTTGCTGCTTTCAATCATCATATTACGAATATATTTTTTTATAACAGAATTATTGTTCGTAAAGAACATGAGGTAATTCGCATGGTTATCTCCCTGTAAAATAGTTCGGAAGAAGTAGGATAGTAAATCCTTTCGCGTCATAAGCGAAAAGAATGTCGTATCAAACGTGCTCTTTCGAATACAAATGGTAAATACGGTTGAGTCATCTTCAATAAGAAAATCATGTTTGGAATTTGGAGCGATAATGCAAAGTTCTCCTTCTTTCATAAGATGCTCTTCCTGTTCGAATATAAATTTCCCTTGTCCATTGGCAACAAAGTTAATTTCAAAATAAGTATGTCTATGTAAATTCGGGCGTGTATATCGAGGATGCCGGATAACAAAAACATCCCTTGCATTTGGAATCAAATCCGCTTCTTCAACAGTTGGAGCCAGCGGAGAACCATCGTACATAGTAAGTGTTACCGGCAAAGAATCTACTACTTTATCAAAATCGGCATCGGTCATATTATCGTAATCCCCAGTTAAATCGGGAGCAGAAATAGAATCATACAGCATACCTTTGTTATATAAATATTCGGTCATTTCTGGAAATTGTAAACGATTTCCAGTTCTATAATAATATGCTTTCATGTGAGATTGAAATTCACCATAGGTCATATAGTAAGCCATCAAAACACCTCCAAGATAATAGTAAGTAATGAGCTATGATATGGATAAAAATATCCGGATGCGATATTTATATTGTAGCAGAGGGGGAGGTGGTTGACAAGAATAGAATCTGAAAAAAAGTCGGGTGGAGCCGAAAAAGGACGGAGATTAATGGCTTTTTTGCTCGCAAAAAAGCCATTAATCTCCGTCCCTTTCTGGTTATCTGAGCTGTTCTCTATAAGTAATAATACTTCCGTTTTTACCACGCACACGACAAAGTTTTGAGGCTTGAGGGTCCATTTCGATATAGCGGTGATTTAGTTTCTCATCTGGTTCTACTTCTTTGTTATAAATAGCGTGAATCAAATCAATATAATCGTTCAGATAACTTTTGGCAATTGGAGTGCCGTTATGGTTTGGAAGAAGATAATCGAATTCATTAGAAAGAGATAGGATTCGTTCTGTGTTTTCCAAAAAGTTATCAAGTATGGTTTTTAAATCATAATTAATGTATGGGTTGTGAGAGTTATCAAATAAATTGACCTGTGCAGCTTCCATATCATCTCCACAGAAGAACATACGATGACTTCTGTCTAGGAAGAATAAGCTGCTGTTACAGTGAGCCGGTTTAACATCCAGAATCTCGATTGTACGATTACCAAGTTCGATGGTGTCGCCATCACCAACATAGACTTTTTTATAATCTGCATGTGGTAGTTTAGTAATATCAAATGGAACCATGCCAGGATTTTCTACAGATGCCTTGTCGAGTTCAGCTCCTTTACTCATGTAGACCTGTTCAAATTCTCCATTACCTGCGGCGTGATCTGGGTGATAGTGTGTATTGGCGACAACAATAGGTTTATCAGTCAGTTTTTCAACATAAGCACGCAGATTACCGACACCATATCCTGTATCGATCAGGAGCGCTTTTTCGTCCCCTTCTAATAAATACATGTTTTCAGTTCCGTTCATAAAATTAATGATCCATGTCTGGTCGTCCAGCTTCCAGGACATATAACTCCCAAAGATTTCTTCTAATGATGGTTCCATAAAAATTTCCTCACTTTCTGATTTAAAATTATAGAGAAAATAGAAAGAAAATGCCATGTAGGATTTTATGGGAAATCCGGCATATTTTTAATTTATATCTGGGGTGCGGGGGAGAATATAAAAAATTATAAACATGTTTGCGGGACTTCTATTCATATGATAAAATAACTGTACGAAACATATGAGAGAAAATTTATGTTATGATAAAAAAGAATAGATTATATTATATAATGCTGTTTTGATTGTAAAAAACAAATTGGGGGATAGTTATATGAATGAAGATAAAGAACAATTGTTTTGGGGGATTTGGAATGAACAAGAAATTGCATCTTCTTACATCGCGGAATATGATTCTATACCGCACTTATATGGAGAATATGTAATGTATCAAGCAGAAGGGCAAATAATTGATTTAATCGCTCAAAATCATAATATTACATGTTCCGAGTTAGCTGAAATAACAAAAAAGACACCAAGTGCATGCTCACAAATTGTTAGAAAATTAAAAGATCGTGGTTTTGTAATACAGACAAGAAATGAAAAAAATAATCGAAAATATAATTTATCATTGAGCGATGTAGGGGAAAAAATTTATGAAGAAAGAAAGCATTTTACCAAGAACTGTCAGCTTATTATGATGAAAATGCTGGATCGATTTACAGAAGAAGAATTAATACATCACATAAAAGTACAACAAGTTATAAATGAAGCTTATGCTGGCGATGTGATTAGAAGTAAAGAACAATTAAAATAAGAAAATAGGATTTCATATTTTTTAGAAGAAAAGAATATGAAATCTTTTTTTGTCTAAAATCACAAATTATATATTAATAATATATAAAAAAGAGCAAGTAAAAATGTATATAATGACAAAATTAAACAAAAAACTTGAAAATAATAATTAACCATGTATAATTGTAAGTAACTTAATACTTTAGCACCTTAACAATTAAAAAGAGGGGGTGTACAATTGTTTAAAAATATAGAAAAGAAAATATTTATTCCGACATTTTTAACACTGATTATTTTTATATTATTAATACGTTTTTTTCCGAAAGAAACTAAAAATATAATTTCGTATCTATTTAATGTGTGTACTGAAAAGTTTGGATGGTTATATTTAGTAGTATGCCTGTTAGCATTTGTTTTTATGTTTTGCTTAACATTTAGTAAATATGGAAATGTAAAGCTTGGTGATCCAGGTGAAGTACCAAGATATAACAATATGTCATGGATTGCAATGCTATTTACATCAGGTGTTGGAAGTAGCCTTGTTATTTTAGGATTTTTAGAACCAATTTATTATGTCAGTAGTCCACCATT
Organism: Ruminococcus hominis; assembly: GCF_014287355.1. Taxonomy (NCBI): domain Bacteria; kingdom Bacillati; phylum Bacillota; class Clostridia; order Eubacteriales; family Oscillospiraceae; genus Ruminococcus; species Ruminococcus hominis. The sequence goes on from NZ_JACOPE010000001.1 coordinate 68,326, forward strand.
TCAAATAGAACCATTTAGTCAAAAAGCTTTTGAATATGCGCATATGTATGGACAATTTCATTGGGGACCAAGTGCTTGGGCACTTTATAATCCTGCAATTATAGCTATTGCATATATGTTATTCGTAAAAAAAGAAAACAAATTACGATTAAGCACAGCATGTAAATGTGTTCTGGGAAAACGAGTAGATGGTTTAATTGGAAATATCATTGATATATTAGTTGTATTTGGTGTTGTTGGTGGCATTTCAACCTCTTTAGGAATAAGTGCTCCTGTTATAGCAGATATTATAAGGCATGTATTTAAGATTCCTAACCAATATGAATTAATTGTACAGATAACTGTTCTTTTGATTTGGGTTGTATTATTTGGATCAGCTGTTTATTTAGGACTTGATAAAGGAATTCAAAAATTAAGTAATATTAATGTTATATTAGCATTTGGTTTTATGGTCATTTTATTATTAGTTGGACCAACCGTTGATATATTCAAAATGGAAGTTTCATCAATAGGACTTTACCTACAGGATTTTTGGAAAATGAGTACTTATGCCGATCCTTTTGGAGATGGTATATTTACAAAAAATTGGACTGTATTTTATTGGGGATGGTGGCTTGCATTTATGCCTATGATGGGAATGTTCGTAGGAAACATTTCTCGTGGTAGAACGATTCGAAATGTTATGTGGGGACAATTGATATGGGGCTCACTTGGTTGTTGTGTTAGTTTTATGATTTTTGGCGGTTACTCTTTATATTTACAATATACAGGAACTGTTGATTTAGCATTCATTTTAGAAACACAAGGACAAAGTGCAGCACTTATGGCAATTTTAGAGACGCTTCCATTGAAAAATGTAATGATGGTTTATTTGTGTATCGTGTGTTTTGTATATTTAGCAACTACTGTTGATTCTTGCGCTTATGTATTAGCTGGAACAACAACCAAAAATTTATCATGTACAGACGAACCAGCAAGATGGAATCGTATTCTTTGGGCTATTCTATTTTGCACATTATCAATTGGCTTAATGATGATAGACGGATTAGAAGCAGTAAAAACTATGTCAATCTTAACCGGATTACCATTAATTGGAGTTTTGATCTTATTAATGGTATCAGTAAGACGCATGTTAATAAATTCAGACAATCATTAAAAAAAGATAAGTGATTTCATTGATTGTTGATAGGAGAGGTGATGTAAAAAAGAAAATAGTTGTTTTCATTCATAAATTTTATGAATGAATAGTGTGACAGTATTATCTAAAAGTGAAGAAAGAGAGGAAAAAAAGTGAAGAAAAAAAACGAGAAAAATGTAAAGAAATATTTAGCGTTAATCCTCATGATGTTTGCTATGAGTACAATTTACACATTACCATATTTGCGATATTCATTCTTTACAGCTTTGCAAGATGCAATGGGATTATCAAATGATGCAACCAAATATGGAAACTTAATGTCTGTCTATGGAATTATGAATCTATTAATGTATTTACCGGGTGGAATTATTGCAGACAAATTTGATTCCAAAAAGTTGCTTGTATTCTCAATGGTTGGAACAGGAGCGCTAGGACTTTGGATGGCAACATGGCCTTCCTACAATGGATTATTAATTATCCATTTGTTATTTGGTATTACCACAGTTTTGACATTCTGGTCCTCATCTGTCAAAGTTGTAAATTTATTAGCATCTTCTGGTGAACAAGGAGAAACATTCGGATTCCTGGAAAGCGGACGAAATGTTATTGGTTTAGCTCTTAGTGCTATTACATTAGCATTATTCGCATATTTATCAAAAAAAGTTAATGAAGTAGCAGGAATTACTTTTGTTATTGTACTTTATTCTATTATTATGATTCTTGTAGGTATTGTACTTTATTTTATGCTCCCTAATTTTGCAAAAGACCCAGAAACAACAAATGCAAGTGTCAAAGATAGTTTGATTGCTATGGGGAAATGTTTCAAAATGCCAATTACATGGTGCTTATCCGCATTCATTTTTACATGTAGTATTATGACAGGATCTGGTTCTTATTATGCACCTTATTTACAGGAATTTTGTGGAATGACTGTTGCGGCAGCATCTACATATGCAGTAGTACGAACAACAGTAGCTCCTATTTTGGCCGGTCCTGTTGCTGGTAAAGCTTCTAAGAAATTTGGAAGATCTACACCAGTTATTATGTTTGGATGTATTGGGTTGATTATTACAAATATTTTGCTTCGCTTAGTACCAGGAAAGACAAATGTACTATTTTTGATAATGGTAATTATGGTTCTAACTGCATTTTCATATTCATGTAATAGATCTGTGTATTGGGCAACAATTGATGAAGTTGGAGCTCCAAAGAATGTAGTTGGAAGTATTACTGGTATTGCATCTATGATAGGATTTTTACCTGATGCATTTCTCGGAACATTATATGGTAGTTGGATTGATAATTTTGGTATGGAAATAGCATATAATAAAATCTTTACTTTCTGCGTTATTGTATCAGTACTTGGACTTTTTGTAGCACTATGTGGTGATCGTATTATTAAAAAGGCTCAGAAGACTCAAAAGACAATAGAAAAAAAATAATAACTCTGAAACAATATTAATATTTAATTTAAAGGAGTAAGATCGATATGAAATATAATTTTGATGAATACAAACTTAGAAACAATATGGAAGCTGCTAAATGGGATTCTATGGGACCTAATGCAAAAGAAGGTATTGTCCCACTATCTGTAGCGGATATGGAATTGTTAAGCCCACCGGAAATTATTAATGAACTTGTAAAGACAGCAGAATTTGGTATGTATGGATACACATGGTGGGGTGAGCGTTATGCTAATGCTGTACAGCATTGGATGAAGACAAGACACGATTGGGATATTCAGAAAGATTGGATTGTTCAGTTAAATGGTGTTGTTCAAGGATTAGCTTGTGCATGTAGAGCTTTTACAGAACCAGGAGATAATATTCTCTTATTAACACCTATTTACTATCCATTTTATACTGTTATTGCAAGAAACAAAAGAACATTAGTTGAAAGTACTGTTCAATTAAAAGATGGACATTATGAAATTGATTTTGAAGATTTTGAAGAAAAAGCAAAAACTGCAAAAATGTTTATGCTTTGTAATCCACATAATCCATTAGGACGTGTTTGGACAGAAGAAGAATTAAGAAAAATTGGTGATATCTGTCGCAAATATAATGTACTTGTTGTGAGTGATGAAATCCATTTTGACTTAATTATGCCAGGTCATAAACATACGGTATACGCAGCATTGGGTGAAGAATATGCTGATAATTGTGTGATTTTAAATGCGCCAAGTAAGACATTCTCACTTGCAGCATTATGTTTAGCAAATGCATTTATTCCAAATAAAGAATTAAGAGAAAAATTTGATTTTGAAGTAAATAATTCTGGTGCATATACATATAGTATTTTTGGAATCCGTGCTTTAGAAGTAGGATATACAGAATGTGCTGATTGGGTAGATCAGTTAAATGAACATTTATATGGAAACTATCAGTATTTTAAAAACTTCATGAAAGAAAAATATCCTGAGGTATGGGTAGCTGATCTCGAAGGAACATATCTTGTATGGTTCGATTGTAAATGTTTTGGATTGGATGGAAAAACACTTGGAGAATACTTACGAAACGAAGCTTCCTTATATTTGGATGATGGATATATTTTCGGGGATATAGGAGATGGATTTGAGCGTATTAATATTGCATGTACAAGACAAGTGCTAGTTGATGCATTGGATCGTTTTGATAAAGCAATGCAGAAGTTAAAAAACAACGCATAAAAAAGATACAAATAAAAAAGAAGCAAGGTGCTGTCAAATGATGATATGCTCCCTTCTAGGCAGACAAGTGAAATAATAAAAACTTGTCACTTAGGAGGGGGCATGCTTTATGTTCAGGGTGCCATTTGGGGACGGGGGTTAGTGGCTTTTTTTGCTCGCAAAAAAGCCACTAACCCCCGTCCCCAAAAGCTCTCTAAAAATGAAAATAAGTCGGATTAATAAGAAAATTCTACATGGAAGAAATGGTATTATTTAGATAAAATGATAGTGTAAAAACAGTACTGTTCATGGATATAGCAGTACACAAGCTTGAAATAATATGAAAAACAAAAAGCATAAAATAAGTAGAATAAAAACGGAGGTTTGAGAGATGTTTGATTACAAAGCAAAGCCATTTCATTTGACAGATGAAGAAGCAAAATGGGTGGAAGATACATATGAGGGAATGAGTCTGGAAGAAAAAATAGGACAATTATTTTGTCCGATTGTATTTACAAAAGATGAAAATGAGTTAAGAGAATTGGTTCAGACAAAACATATTGGTGGGATGTTATATCGAGAAGGTCCTGGAGAAGAACTTCGTCAGGCACATAAAATATTGCAGGATGCATCAAAGATTCCGCTTCTTACAGCATCAAATCTGGAGTATGGCGGAAATGGTTCTGCTATAGAGGGAACTTATTTTGGACGTGAGATGCTTGTCGCTGCAACTCAGGATGCAGAAAAAGCATATCAGCTTGGTAAAGTAAGCTGCAGTGAGGGTGCAGCAGTTGGTGTAAATTGGTCTTTCGCACCGGTAGTGGATTTGGATCAGAACTATCGCAATCCGATTACAAATGTTCGTACATTTGGGGATGATCTGCAGACAGTCATTAATATGGGTAAAGCCTATATTAAAGCTGCACAGGAAGAAGGTGTTGCAACTTCTGTAAAACATTTCCCAGGAGATGGAGTGGACGAGCGTGACCAGCACCTTTTAACCAGTGTGAATTACTTAAGCTGTGAAGAGTGGGACAAGACATATGGTAAAATTTATGAAGAAATGATTGATGCCGGAACTTTGACAGTGATGGCGGCACATATTGCGATGCCAGCATATGAAGAATATTTTGACAAGAAACCATGTGAGAAAATTATTCCGGCAACATTGTCTGAAAATCTGATGAAGCGTCTGCTTCGTGAAAAGTTAGGTTTCAATGGACTGATTACAACAGATGCAACACCTATGGTCGGATTTTGTAGTGCAGAAGAACGTGCTAAGGCAGTACCACTTTGTATTGAAAATGGATGCGATGTGATTCTTTTCAACCGCAACATGGACGAAGATATGCAGTACATGTTTGATGGCTATAAAAATGGACTTCTTTCAGAAGCGCGATTGGAAGAAGCAGTAAAACGTATTCTTGCTACGAAATCGGCAATGAAGCTGCCACAGAAAAAAGCCGAAGGAGCTCTAGTTCCGGGACCGGAAGCTCTGGATATCTTAAAATGTGAGAAGCATGATACATGGGCAAAAGAATGCGCAGATCAGGGCGTAACGCTTGTAAAAGATACACAGAATCTGCTTCCGTTAAATCCTGAAAAACAGAAACGTGTGTTATTGGAAATCATGGGAGATTTTCCATCCAATGAGCGAGTGACAGCATATTTTAAAGGAAAATTAGAAGCAGAAGGATTTGAAGTTACGGTATATGAAAAAGAAGGATTTGAAGTTATGGAAGATACCGTAGAAAGCTTCAAGAGTCGTTATGATCTCGTGCTGTATCTGGCAAATATTGAGACAGCTTCAAACAAAACAGTATCTCGTCTGAACTGGCATACAATGTTCGGTCTTGGAAACAACATGCCTTGGATGGTGCATGAGCTTCCTGTTGCATTTGTCAGCGTTGGAAACCCATATCATTTGCTGGATGCACCAATGGTAAAAACATACATCAACGGATATTGCAATTCTGAATATGTAATGGATGCTGTTGTGGATAAAATGATGGGAAGAAGTGAGTTTAAGGGAACATCACCGATTGATCCATTCTGTGGTAAGATTGATTTGAAATTCTAAGCATTAAAGCAAAACCAAAATCTAGCGGGTAAAAGCCGGCGGGGATGGGAACAGAGCCACTGTACCCGTCCCCGCTGGTTTTCTTTATCTGAAAAAAAGTCGGATAGATAATAAAAAACTACATAGCAGAAATCCTTTGATTTCGATACAATAAGTATTGTAAGAAGTCTATTATCGAGAAGTAATAGGAGGAAATAAATTTGACGATCACAAATGTAAGAATCAATGGAATAGAAAATCCAGTTGGGTTTGCTTATGATTATCTACTTTGTTCATGGAACGTGGAAGAAGCACAAGGAAAGAAACAGACAAATGTAGTCATTGAAGTTAGCGAGTCAGAAGATTTTGAAGAAATTTTATATAAAAAAGAAGCAGCGGATTTAAAGCAGAACGGTGAAAAACTGGATGTCGAATTAAAGCCTCGTACAACATATTATTATCGCGTGACAGTGACAACTGACGCAGGAGAATGTGTAACTAGTGATATCGCAACATTTGAAACAGGTAAAATGGATGAAGTATGGACTGGAAAATGGATTGCTCCGGCAAAAGAAGACACGATTCATCCAGTATTAGAGAAAACATTTGCGATAGAAAAAGAGGTGAAACGTGCTAGATTATATATGACAGGAGTTGGACTGTTTGAGACATATTTGGACGGAACAAAAATTGGAGAAGAGTATCTGGCACCATATATTAATGATTATGAGTCAGAAATCCAGGTGCTCACATTTCCAATGGAAGGTATTTTAAAAGAAGCAAAAGAATATACTTTGTCTGTAATGCTTGGAAAAGGCTGGTACATGGGTACGTTTGGGCTTGGGATGTCAGAGAAAAATTACGGAAGTAGAATGGCGGCAATCGGAGAATTACATCTGGAATACGAGGATGGAACAGAAGAGCTTATTGTGACGGATGAAAGTTGGAATTACTATGGTTCAGATATTGAAGATTCTGGAATCTATTTTGGTGAAATCCTGAATCGTCAGTTGTGGGATGGCAAAGAAAATGAGAAGAAACAGGTTGAAGTTTTAGAGCATCCGGAAGAACAAGAAGAGACAAAGAACCTTTCAGTAGAAAAATTGCAGGATCGTCTGAGCCTTCCGGTAGTTGAGAAAGAAACCCTTTCTGTACAGGATATTATCTATACACCTGCCGAGGAAATCGTGCTGGATATGGGGCAGAATTTTGCGGGATTTCTAGAATTTAAAGCAAACTTTCCAAAGGGGACAAAGGTTGTATTAGATTTTGGGGAAATTCTTCAGCAGGGTAATTTCTACAATAAAAATTATCGAGATGCAAAATCACAGTTCGTATATATTTCTGACGGAAGAGAAGAAGTGGTACGTCCACATTTTACATTTTTCGGATTCCGTTATGTACGTGTAACAGGATGGCCGGGCGAGTTGGATAAAGAAGATTTTGTGGGAAAAGTGATTTATTCAGATCTTCGCAGAACAGGTTCTCTTGAAACATCCGATGCAAAGATTAATCGTCTTTACCAGAATACGGTCTGGGGTCAGAAATCGAATTTTATTGATATGCCGACAGACTGTCCGCAGAGAAGTGAGAGACTTGGTTGGACCGGAGACGCACAGGTATTTGCACCAACGGCAAGCTATCATATGGACACAAGAGCGTTTTTCCATAAGTTCATCAAAGATTTAAGAGATGAGCAGAAAGTTCTGGATGGTGGTATGCCGAACTTTCTTCCAAACATTGGACATACAGAGAAGGCAGGTAGTGTATGGGGAGATATCGCAACATTTTTACCAAATACACTGTATACTTATTTTGGAAATGCAGAAGAAATGGAATACTGTTACCCGCTAATGAAGGATTGGGTAGACTTTATTGATAGAGGCGATGCGGCGAGGGGAGAACGCAAATATCTTTTTGATTTTATGGATACCTTTGGCGATTGGCTTGCATTGGATGGACCGACACCGACCAGTTTTAAAGGAAGTACAAATGATACATTTATTTCTTCAGTATATTACTATCGTTCCGTACAGATTGTGCGCCAGATGGCAGAAGTTTTAAATAAAGCAGAAGATGCGGTACATTATTGTGAGCTGGAAGAGAAAATTAAGAAGGCAGTATTGGATGAATTTTTTACACCGACAGGAAGACTTGCGATTGATACACAGGCAGCGTATGTGATTGCATTGAAATTTAAAGTTTATCTGGATCGTGAGCGAATTGTAGAACAGTTCAAGGCAAGATTGAAGCAGGACATGTATCAGATTAAATGTGGCTTCGTAGGAGCACCGCTTCTGTGTACAGTACTTGCAGAAGCAGGAGAATATGAATTGGCATATGATTTTCTGTTAAAAGAAGGATTCCCAAGTTGGCTTTACAGTGTAAATCTTGGAGCAACAACCATTTGGGAGCGATGGAATTCTGTTATGCCGGATGGAACAATCAGTGATACAGGAATGAATTCATTGAATCATTACGCATATGGTTCAGTCATGGAATTTGTTTATGCATACGTAGCAGGAATCCGTCCGTTAGAGGCAGGATTTGGAAAAGTTGCAATCGCACCGCATCCGGATGTGCGTATTCCGGAAATCGCATGCAGTTATGATTCTGTCAGCGGTCGTTATGTATGTAACTGGAAAATTGAAAAAGATGGAACATTTACAGTTCATGTTGAAGTTCCGTTTAATTGTGAAGCAGTAGTGGAACTTCCGGGCTATGAGAAGGAGCAGATGACATTGTCAGCAGGAAGTTATGACTTTTCATATGAACCAAAAGAAGATTTGAGAAAACCATACGGAAGAAATACCACCTTGTCGAGAATCGCAAAAGATGGACAGGCAATGGGAATTCTTGGGAAATATACACCTGCATTAGCAGGAATTGCAGCATCGGGAGATCCGGAAATGGGGGCTAATTCATTGGAAGATTTGTCACATATCGGATTCTTACCATTTGACCCGGCTGCGCTTGAGACAGCGATTGGAGAAATTTCCAATATTGTCGTGGAATAAATTTTGTGTAACTCCCACTGTTATGTGGGTAACGGAAAGAAAACAAGAGTGATATTCTGTTTTCTTTCTTGCATATAGAAGAAACAAGGAGTAACAAAATGGAAAGAAATTTGAAAGAACTGATTAGTCAGATGACACTGGAAGAAAAGGCGGGGATGTGTTCCGGACTTGACTTCTGGCATCTGAAAGGTGTGGAGAGACTCGGAATCCCGAGTACCACGGTAAGTGATGGTCCTCACGGACTGCGTAAGCAGGATGACAAGGCAGATCATCTTGGAATCAATGACAGTATCAAGGCAGTATGTTTTCCACCGGCTGTTCTTAGTGCATGTTCTTTCGATAGAGACTTGCTGGAAACTTTAGGAGAGACAGTTGGAGATGAAGCGCAGGCAACAGATTTGTCAGTTGTATTAGGACCAGCGGTAAATATCAAGCGCTCGCCACTTTGCGGAAGAAACTTTGAATATTATTCCGAAGATCCATATCTTGCAGGAGAATCCGCGGCAGCATTTATCAAAGGTGTACAGTCCAGACATGTTGGAACATCTATCAAACATTTTGCGGCAAATAATCAGGAATTTAATCGTATGAGTGCGTCATCGGAAGTAGACGAAAGAACAATGCGTGAGATTTATTTGCCAGCTTTTGAGACTGCTGTAAAGAAATCACAGCCATATACCGTGATGTGTTCCTATAACAAAATCAACGGAACTTATGCATCCGAAAATCCATGGCTTTTAACGAAAGTACTTCGCGATGAGTGGGGATTTAAAGGATATGTAATGTCTGACTGGGGTGCTGTAAATGATCGTGTAGAAGGCTTGAAAGCAGGACTGGAGCTGGAGATGCCTTCTTCAAATGGAATCAATGATGCAGAGATTGTGAAGGCTGTTCAGGAAGGAACATTGGATGAAGCTATTCTGGATCGTGCGGTAGAGCGTATCTTAAATATTGTATTTGAGTATGTGGATAACCGAAAAGAACAACCATTGACTTTAGAAGAAGATCATGAATTTGCACAGCATGTAGCAGAAGAATCCATTGTACTTCTAAAAAATGAAGAAAAAGTATTACCGCTTGAGAAAAATGAAAAGGTTGCATTTATCGGCGGATTCGTGAAGAATCCACGTTATCAGGGTGGCGGAAGCTCTCATGTAAATTCTTTCAAAGTAACAAGCGTCTGGGATGCACTGACAGAAAAAGAAAATGTTATTTATGCGGAAGGATTTTCATCAGAGACAGATGTATATGATGAGAAGCTGGCAGCAGAAGCGATCGAGGCAGCAAAACAGGTAGATAAAGCAGTTGTTTTTGCAGGACTTCCAGAATCCTTCGAGTCAGAAGGATATGACCGCAAACATATGCATTTGCCGGAGTGTCAGGATAAACTGATCGCAGAAATCGTAAAAGCACAGCCAAATACAATCGTTGTACTTCATAATGGTGCAGCGGTGGAGATGCCGTGGTTAAAAGATGTCAAAGGTCTGGTAGAGGCTTACCTTGGCGGGCAGGCTGTCGGACAGGCAGAGGCAAATATTTTGTATGGAAATGTAAATCCGTCCGGAAAGCTGGCAGAAACATTGCCGATTAAGTTAGAAGACAATCCATCATATTTGAATTTTGGAGATGGCGACAAGGTGGAATATAGCGAAGGCATTTTTGTAGGATACCGCTATTATGATAAAAAGAAAATGGAAGTAGCATTTCCGTTTGGATATGGACTGTCTTATACGACATTCGAGTACAGTAATGTCAAGACGGATAAAGATACACTGACAGAAGGTGAAACTTTACAAGTATCAGTAGATGTGACAAATACCGGGGACAAATTTGGAAAAGAAATCGTTCAGTTGTATGTGGCAGATAAGACTGAAGCAATCAGAAGACCAGAAAAAGAACTGAAAGGTTTTGAAAAGGTTGCATTGAATCCAGGAGAAACAAAGAGAGTAACATTTACGGTAGATAAGAGAAGCCTTGCATGGTATAACACGGAGATTCAGGATTGGTATGCAGCAAGTGGAGCGTATGAACTCCTGATCGCAGCATCCTCCCAGGATGTACGTCTGACAAAAACAATCCAGTGGAAGAGTACACAGGTACTGCCACTTCATCTGCATATGAATTCTACGTTAGGTGAGCTGCAGGCAGATGAAAGATCCAGAGACTTTGGAATTGAGTTGAAACTTAAAATGAATGCATTATTCGGACTGGGTTCATCAGAAGATTCAACGGACGCTGTTTCCGATGAAATGGGGGATGCAATCGCTTTCTCCATACCAGTTCGAAATGCAGTCGGCTTTGGATTATGTACAAAAGAAGAATTACAGAAGAAGCTGGATGAGCTGAATAAGAGATAGAAAAAGAAATGAAAGAGGAACTAATACTCGCGAGTGTGAGTGGCAGTTCCTCTTTTTCGTATTTAAAAACGTCGGTTCTTTGCGGCTTGCTTTCGAAATGCAGAAGGCGTGATACCGGTGTGCTTCTTGAACTGGCGAATATAATGTTCAGGGGTATCGTATCCAATTGCTTCGGCAATATTAGCGACCGTCATGGTTGTATTTGTCAAAAAGTCTTGTGAGCGTTCGATTCGAACGGTTCGTACAATTTCTGTGTAAGTCATCCCCATAAGATCTTTAATCAGGCGGGAGGTATATTCGTTAGAATAATGAAAGCGTTTAGCTACTGTGGATAAAGTTACATCACGATAATTATCTTGAATATATTGAATAATAGCATATCGCTGTACATCCATACGATCATTAAAAAGTGGCATTTGTACAGATTCTGAATAATTTCTCACCAATAGATAAAAGACTAACAAAAGAGTATTCGTAATGCAGTGATAAAAATATTCTTGTTTGTTTATGTTTTCCCAGAGCATCCAGATAAAAGACTCACGAAGTGTAGGGTCTATACCTGAATGAAAGAGGATGTAGTCATTTGCACGTTTTGCATAAATATTATTTAGAAAGAAAGACGACAATTTATTTGGTGTGTTCAGAAAATTATAAAACATACTGTGAAGCGTACTTCTACGCAGCATGATATTAATAACAATACTGTCATCAAATACGGAGATAGAGTGATCCACACCAGGGGGAACTACACAGAAATCTCCTGTTTTCATAGAAATTGTTTGTTCGGAAATTGTTTGCTTACATGTCCCATCATATATATATACAAGTTCAAAAAAAGTATGTGAATGGACAATGGCGGGACTATAACGATTATGCTTTTGAACCACAATACTATCTTTATCAGTTACATCAAAAAAGAAAGAGTCTAGAAATTCTGGAGGGATTGTTTCTGGAACTTCAGGAATTAATAGATGTCGTTTCGTAATTTCTTTAATATTCTGTCTGGCAATATAAGCATGAATCTGCCCTGCCTGTCTTGCTTCATACTGTTCTTTGTAAAATAATTCTTCACTATTCAATTGATAAATACAATGTCTTAATTCAGTAACATCCATTTAGAAATGATCCTCCACTTTAAAAATTTCTCATCTAAAATATCAAAATAATTCAATTTATATGACTTATTTTAATAAATAGAATCAAATAAGTCAACAAAACTGGGATGAATTGTGAATTTGAAAATAAAATAATCAGAATATAATTGAGACATAAACAGTTTTCAAGTGAACGGAGGGAAAAACATGAGTGGAGCAATTCTTGAGATGAAAAATATTTCCAAGAATTTTGGAAGTGTGATTGCGCTTAAGAATGTTAATCTGGAGGTATATCCGGGAGAAATCAGGGGATTGATTGGCGAAAATGGATCAGGAAAATCAACCATATCTTCAATCGCAGCAGGTATGCAAAAAGCAACAGTTGGAGAAATGTTTTTCAAAGGAAAATCCTGGGAGCCAACCAGTATGATTGATGCCTTGCAACATGGAATCGGAATGGTGGTTCAGGAAAGCGGTACAATTGGTGGAGTAACAGTAGCAGAAAATATTTTTCTGGCAGAGCTTGGACAGTTTAAGAACAGATTGGGTTTGATTAATAAAAGGCAAATGAATGCGAAAGCAACAGAAGCAATGAAAGCAATTGGTGTAGATTATGTGACAGGTGATATGCCAATGGTATCATTGGACTTTCAGACGAGAAAGTTAGTTGAGATTGCAAAGGTAATTATGAAAAATCCAGAAATTCTGGTCATTGATGAGACAAGTACAGCGCTTTCACAGGATGGACGGCTTCTTATGTACAAACTGATCAAAAAGCTTCGCGACGATGGAAAAGCAGTGATTTTCATCTCGCATGATCTTGAAGAAATTATGGAAGTATGTGATACACTTACCGTTTTGCGTGATGGGAACCTGATTCGCACTTTTAAGAAAGAGGACTTTGATGCTGATGCTATTCGAACAAGTATGATTGGACGCGAACTGGAAGGTGATTATTACCGAAGTGATTTTATACCAAGTAGTCAGCAGGAAACCGCGCTTGAAGCGAAGAACCTCTGTTGTGGAGAACAGCTTAAGGATGTCAGTGTTACTTTGAAAAAGGGTGAAATTGTTGGTGTTGGAGGATTGTCATCTTGTGGAATGCATGCATTAGGAAAAGCAATGTTTGGAGCACTTGCATTGGAATCAGGCAATGTACTGACAGGAGAGGGAGAAGCGATTACAACACCGCATATGGCGATTGAGAAAAAAATTGGATATGTATCAAAAGACAGAGATGTAGAATCTCTTTGTTTGTCAGCAAGCATCAAAGATAATATAGCGATTGCCGGAATGGAACAATTTGCAGTAGGAGGACATCTTATTACAAATGCGAATGAGAAAAAATATGTAAGAAAGCAAATACAAGATCTTTCTATTAAATGTTCAGATGAAAATCAGCTGACTGGACAGTTGTCAGGAGGAAATAAGCAAAAGGTTGTATTTGGAAAATGGATTGGCTGTGGAAGTGAGATTCTGATCCTGGATTGTCCTACAAGAGGGGTAGACATAGGGGTAAAACAGGCAATGTATCAGCTCATGATACAACTAAAGAAAGAAGGTCGGGCAATTTTATTGATTAGCGAGGAGTTGCCGGAATTATTAGGAATGAGTGATCGAATTTTAATTATGAAAGATGGACAGATTTCCCATGAATTTATGCGTAGTGAAAATCTGACAGATGCAGATGTAATTGGATATATGATATAAGGAGGTTCATTGTGAGTACAGAAAAAGAAAAGAAAAACGAGATAAATAAACATAAAATCTCACAGATTATTATCACTGTTCTTCCTTTTGTAGCTTTAGCAGTCTTGTTTGTTGTATTTGTGGCTGTGGTAACAATGAAAGGATATCGGTTGGATATGTATCTGAAGATTGTTTTTAATGAAGGTGTTGTATTAGCAGTAGTAGCGACCGGGGCAATTTTCATCTATACACTTGGAACGTTTGATATCAGTCTTGGTGCAGCAACATTATTTGCGGCAACGATGGGAGTTGTTACATATAACAAAACAGAAAAGTTTGTTTTGATGATTTTGGTGATTTTTGTAGTGGGAATTGCCTGTTCACTGTTTAACTCTGTATTAGCATCAATATTCCATATACCGGCATTTGTCACTACTGTTGCAATGATGTCTGTATTATCAGCCAGTGCAGCACAGATCATTACAACGAAAGGTGGAGCACTTGGTGGCATCAGTATCCCAAGTGTGGTGGTGAAACCATATGACAATATGGTATTTAAAATCATAATGCTGGTTGTATTTTATGTGATTTGTTTCTTTATATTTAATCTTACAAAAGCAGGAAGAAGACAAAAATTTATAGGAGGCAATCCAATATGTGCAGCGTTAACAGGAATTGAATATAACAAATATACGATTATTGCCTTTGTTATGGCTGGAATTGGTGTAGGACTTGGCGCATTGTTGACGTTAATTTATACGCCATCCGTTACGACAACGACTGCATCAAGCATTGGAATGAATATTTTTATAGCGATTGTATTCGGTGGAATGCCAATATCAGGAGGAGCCCGCTCCAGAATTCATGCAGCATTGGTCGGAGGATTTTCATTTATGCTTTTAAACGACATACTGGAACTCGTGATTGATGGAAGTGCGGCGTATGGAATTACACAGTTGATCAGTGCGATATTTTTCCTGGTCGTTGTATATGTGACAAGTATGAATTATAGATCAGCAATGTTACCAAGATAAAAATTTTTAACAAAGAATTTAACGCATTCGCGTTAGAGAAAGACGACACAAAAAGAAACGGGTTTTAGATGTGTAGTCGGTATAAAGAAGATAGGATTCAAGGAGGAAAAGAAGATGAAGCAAAGAACAAAAAAACTTGTAAGTATGTTAATTGTTGGAACTATGGCAGTGTCTATGCTTGCAGGATGTGGGGTAAAAAAGGAGACTGGTTCTGATAAGTCGGAGAAAAAAGAAAGCGCAAAGATAGGAGTCCTGGTTGCAGACGTAAGTGGGGAAGAAGCGCAGGGATTTCGTTCTTATTATGAGAACTATATTGCAGATAATTACGATGTAGAATTTTCTTATACAGATGCGCTTGAGAGTGCAGAAGATGAAAAGGCAGCAATTGAGAAATTCGCATCACAGGGATGTCAGGCGATTATTTCTTTCTCAAGCAGTGATCGTGCACAGCAGATAGAAACTTGCGAAAAATATGGGGTATATTATGCGGTTGCATCAGGAGTGCTTGATGACCAGCAGTATGAGACATATAAAACATATGAACATTTTGTAGGACAAGTAGGACCAAGTAACGAGACTGAATTCGAAGCCGGAAAAGATATGGGAGCTTACTATAAAGAAGAGGGAGTTTCTAAAGTTGCACTTTATGGGGCATTCGTTCCAAATCCAATGCATGTTTATCGAGTTGCAGGAGTTCTTGCAGGCTTGGGTTGTACATATGGCGGAGCAAGTGATATGGATGCAATTGTAGGACAGATTTTCCAGGATCAGACAGTAGATTTGTCAAAAGTTGGCGGAGATGTTGAGGTTGTAGCATATCTTCAGGGATATGGGGATACAACAACGGATGAGTTAAATGCAGCAATTCAGAAAACCCCGGATGCATTTATTTCTGTTGGTATGGCAACTACATTTTTCGCACAGTCTTTAAATGAAGCTGGAATTTCATTCTCAGATATCGATTCTTTTACAGCGACAAATGAAACTGCAATGAAAGAAGGAAAACTGACATATCTTTCAGGAAAATATTCTTCTTCTATCGGACCTGTCTTTGCACTTGTTATGAATGCGATCGATGGTAATGTGATTCGTGATGAGGATGGAAACGCACCATCTATCAGTCAGAAGTATCTTGTTGCAACAGATGTTGAGACTTTTGACAAATATTATGTATCAGACAATGGTGATTCACCAATTTATGACAAAGAAACGTTGGATAATATCATTGGAGAAAATGTGACTTTTGATGATGTAAAAACATTGGTTGAGTCTAAATAGGAATAAAAGTGGAGGCTGTAAATCATGAGTACCCCTAAGAAAATAGCAGGAACTATGGTGATTCCAGTGCTGACATTTCTTATACTTGAAATGATTTGTATGGCACATGGAAATAATATAATAACAAATATGAAGAGTTTCGATAATTTTGTCGTTTATACAGCGATTGTTATGCTAACAACGATTGCTCTGTCAATTAATCTAAACAGTGGAAGATTCGATTTCTCCCTTGGGTCTATGGCGGCTCTGGCATCCATTATCGGAGCAAAATTAAGCTATGCGGTATTGGGTGGAGGCTCAGGAAGTGCAGTGTTGATGCTGTTTGTTACGATTGTAGCAGGAGCTGTATTGGGGCTGATATCCGGAGGGATTTATGTTTTACTTAGAATTCCTCCAATCATTACATCGCTTGGCGTGACATTGATCTATGAAGGAATCATGTATACGATAACAAATGGAAAGTATGTAATGGCAGAAGTACAGAATCCATCAATGTCAGGGTTCGTAGGGACATGGATCTATGCGGCTACAATCATTGTGGTCGTATTGATCCTAAGCATTGTGATTTTTGATTATACACGTTTTGGGTATGATTATAAGGCGTTGAAAGATGGGCAAAAAGTAGCTGTTAATACAGGAATTCGCGAAATTCCAAATGCACTTATCTGTTACACAATCTGTGGTGCGTTGATGGGAACAGTCGGCTTTTTAAATGCGGCAAGAAATACGACAATTAATGGTGGACAATTGAACTTCAGTTCCATTGCAATCATGTTTACAGCATTTCTTCCAATGTTTATTGGATCCTATATAAGCAGATACAGTAATGAGAAAGTTGGATTTTTGTTAGCAGCGGTGTGTATGTCTCTTCTGAATTCCACATTCGCAGTTTTATCCAATGTGGTGACAGCGTCCATGCAGTCCATTATCAATGCGGTATTACTGGTAGTTTTTCTGATTTATCTGAATAATGAAAAATTATTGGTGAAGATTCTCTTCGGAAGAAGAAACTGAGAAAGTCGTTGAAGCCCTATTGGAATAAACCATTAGGGCTTCATTTATTATATATTAGGAAAGTCCTTTCCTAATATATAATAAACGCTCCGCTAAGGATGCGCACTGCAGCGTGCAAGGTAGATGTCGCAAGCGACCGCTGCAGGCACCAGAATGTGCCAAAGCACATTCTTTGTTCTAAATAAATCTAATATAAGGAAATGATATCAGACATGAGAAATCAAGAATTTTTAAATAAAGCATTAAGTCTTCTGCCTGCATTAAAAGAAACAAAAGTTGAGGTAGCACAGACAGTTGAAGTATATAAAGAAGACAGTGAAATAAAAATCGAAAAAACGGAAACATATTCAAACAAACAATTAAATAAAGGAAGCCGAATTTATTTAGATTTTGGAGATCATCAGGTGGGATATTTGCACTTGAAATTGGGATATACAGGAAGTCATCCAGACGCTCCAGTATGGATGCGGATTCATTTTGCAGAAAATCCTGTCGAGCTTTTTGAAAATGCGAAAAATTACAGTGGATGGATTTGTTCATCCTGGATTGAAGAAGAGCAGATTCATATTGATACGATACCATCAGAAATAAAACTTCCGAGGAGATATGCATTTCGGTATGTAATGATTGAAATACTTGATCTTAGCAACAAATTTAATTTGATTGTTGAAGATGCTTTTTGCACAGCAGTTTCTTCTGTAGATGATGAAGAATTATGTGAATTTCAGGCACAGAGTAAACAGCTTGCCAGACTCGATCAGATTGCATGTCGTACACTTCATAATTGTATGCAGACGGTGTTTGAAGATGGACCGAAAAGGGATCGAAGACTTTGGATGGGAGATTTAAGAATGCAGGCGTTGGCAAATTATGAGACGTATCAAAAAAATGATATGGTGAAAGCATGTCTGTATTTATTTGCAGCCCTTCCTATGCAAGATGGAAAAGTTGGCGCGTGTCTGTTTTTAGAACCCGAGCCGGAAGTTGATGATACACAAATGTTTGATTACTCTTTATTTTTTATCAATACTCTTTGGGATTATTATGAAGCGACAAATGACAGGGAGACACTAGAAGAGCTATGGCCAACGGCATTAAGGCAGATTGAACTTGCAAAAGAGCATCTGGATGAAGAATATCTGGTTCGAGATTCAGATGTTTTGGGATGGTGCTTTGTTGACTGGAATTTAAATCTGAATAAGCAGGCTTCAGCGCAGGGAATTCTGTTATATGCTCTGTCAGCAGCAATTCGAATCACTCAAGTATTGGGAGAGGTTCTGGAAGAAGAAAAATTAGCAGAGTTGTATTGCGAATGTAGAAATGCGGCAAATGTACGGCTGTGGGATAAAGAAAAACAGTGTTATATCAGTGGAAAAGACAGGCAAGTATCGGTTGCATCACAGGTTTGGATGGTACTCGGAGAAGCAGTGGAAGATTCAGCAGCACAGCAGCTTATGGATCGGGTAGAGAATCTGGATAATGCAGAAGGCATGGTCACTCCGTATATGTATCATAATTATATAGATGCTCTGTTGCATGTGGGAGAAAAGAACAAGGCATTACAAAAGCTGGAAACATATTGGGGTGGAATGGTACGTCTGGGAGCGGACACATTCTGGGAGTTATATAATCCAGAAAATGCTGATGAATCTCCGTATGGAGGAACGATTGTGAATAGTTATTGTCATGCGTGGAGCTGTGGACCGGCATATTTTTTGAGAAAATATTTTAAGATGAAAGAGGAATAGAATATGGCGAAAATAAATATGAAAGAAAATCCGTTCTTTTTGGATGAAGAAGCACAGGAGTGGGTACTGGATACATGGAAGAAGATGAGCCTGGAGCAGAAATGTGGGCAGGTATTCTGTCCTATGGGATTAGGAAATGATCCAGAATTATTGAAGCATTTGACACAGGATATTGGTGTGGGAGGATTAATGTATCGTGCGGATACTACGAAAAATATTCAGCAGACGCACAGGATGCTTCAGGAATTTTCGGATATACCACTTCTGTTGGCAGCAAATACAGAAGCAGGCGGAGATGGTCTTGCGCTGGAAGGAACATCATTTGGTAAGCCGATGGCAGTTGCAGCGACAAATAATCCAGAAAATGGATATCGTATGGGACTTACAGCATGCAAAGAAGGAGCTGCGCTTGGATTGAACTGGTCGTTTGCACCAATTGTTGACATTAATTATGACTTCCACAATCCAATTACGAATGTACGTACATTTGGAAGTGATCCAGAGAAAGTGTTGGCATTTGCATCAAGATATCTGGATGCAGCAGATGAGTGTGACGTAGCAGTTGCAATCAAACACTTTCCAGGTGATGGAGTGGATGAAAGAGACCAGCATATATTGACCAGTGTAAACTCATTTTCTACAGAAAAATGGGATGAAACTTTCGGTTATGTGTATAGCAATTTGATTCAGAAAGGTGCAAAGACTGTGATGGTAGGTCATATTGCACAGCCGGCTTATGTAAAAGCAATCAATCCGAATGCAACAAGAAAAGAGATGCTGCGTCCGGCATCTCTATCACCGGAACTTTTAACGGGATTGCTGAGAGGTAAGCTGGGATTTAATGGTTTGATCAGTACAGATGCAACGCCGATGGTAGGATTTACAGCAGCAATGAAAAGATGCGAGGCAATTCCACAGGCAATTGCAGCAGGATGCGATATGATTTTGTTTAATAAGAGTCTGGAAGAAGATTATGGATATTTACTGACGGCAGTAAAAGAAGGAAAAGTCAGCGAGGAACGTTTGGACGAAGCTGTACTTCGGATTCTTGCAACAAAAGCTTCCTTACATTTACATGAGAAGAAGAGAACTAAGACACTGGTTCCGGGAGAAGAGGCAATAAAGATTGTAGGGTGCCAGACACATAAAACATGGGCGAAAGAAGTGGCAGATCAGGCAATTACGTTAGTTCGGGATAATCAGAATCTTCTTCCGATTTCTCCGAAAAAATATAAGAGAGTGTATCTGAATGTAATTCAAAAAGACTCGAATCCGGATAGCCCTTTTGTTCAGAAGTGGAAAGCACAGTTTGAAAAAGAAGGGTTTGAGGTTACGGTAAGAGATCGGCGTACTGCAATTACAGTAGAAGATTTCATAGAGCCAGAAAGAATGACACCGGAAAAAGGAAAATTGATGCATGAGATGTACCGCAGTGTGGAAGAAATGAAACAGGATTATGATTTGTATGTTTACATTTGTAATATGGAAAATGCATCGAATAATACAACTTTGAGACTGAATTGGAATGTTTGTTTTGGTTTGGGAGATGATGCTCCATGGTTTGTATCAGAAATCCCGACAATGATGATTTCAACAGCATATCCGTTTCATTTATTTGATGCACCAATGATAGATACTTATATTAACAGTTACAGTGGAAATCCGGAGTTTATTCAGGTAACGATGGAAAAAATTATGGGGCGTTCAGAATTTTGTGGGGTAAGCCCTGTGGATGCGTTATGCGGAAAGGATTATATCTGATTTGGAGGCGGAAGAAGTGAAGATAAAAGGATTGATTTTTGACCTGGATGGGGTTCTTGTATTTACAGATAAATTTCATTATCAGGCATGGAAAACTATGGCAGACGAACTTGGGGTATATTTTGATGAGACGATTAATCATCGGCTTAGAGGTGTAAGCCGTATGGACTCTCTGGAAATTATTCTGGAACGTTACGAAGGACCAGACTTAAGTTTACGTGAAAAGGAAAAACTGGCTGAAAAGAAAAATGAAATTTACAGGACGTTACTAGAGTCAATGACACCAGACGATGTGACAAAAGAAGTAAGAGATACATTGACAAAACTTCGAGAAAAAGGATATAAATTAGCGATTGGGTCATCCAGTAAGAATGCAAAATTTATTCTGGAAAAGGTAGAATTGAAAGATGCTTTTGATGCAATTTCGGACGGAAATAATATTACAAAGTCAAAACCGGATCCGGAGGTATTCTTAAAAGCGGCAGAGTATTTGGGATTACCGCCAAAAGCGTGTATGGTTGTGGAAGATGCGGAAGCAGGAATCAAAGCTGCCAAAAAAGGCGGTATGTACGCAGCAGGAATTGGAGAGGCGGCAAAAAGTATAAATGCCGATGAGTCTTTAAAAACATTTTCGGAGTTGCTAGATATTGTAGACAAATGAAATAGTGAGAATGTATGTTGCAGAAAATGATTCCGGTAATAGACGATATAATCCTTTGGAATCAAAGTGTGCTCTGAATAAAAAGAGGACAAAAAAGCAGCCTGTTTGTAATAAATGTGACTTTCTGTAATATTCTCATATGGGAAGCTTATATATGCATACAACTGATGAAATTGAAGGAATGCATAGAATTTGGTCAATGTCTTTTCGCTGAATGGCCGGTAGGAATCGCACGGCAAAAAGATGGTCAGGTTTCCGTAAAAGAACACCGCCATACTGTTTGGCAGGATTGTTAAAATCTGTTGATATAAGTTCTTTAACTGAATCCCGGATAGACCAGACAGGGACGGACCATTTAGGGACGGAGTTTAGTGGCTTTTTTGCAAAAAAGCCACTAAACTCCGTCCCTAAATGGTATTATATAAGAGAGGTGACGAAAATGGATTTTAAATATTGTAAACTGGAAATTTTTATTCCGGAAACTCATATTACACAACTACAGAAAGCTCTACAATCGGTAGATGCCGGTCATATAGGAAAGTATGATTCGTGTATGTCATGTTCGCAGCTTATCAGTTATTGGAGACCGTTAGATGGAACAGATCCGTATATAGGAAAAGCAGGAGAAATCAGTTGTGAGCGGGAAGTGAAAGTGGAAGTAACAGTATATACGGAGAAGGTTGAGGAGACAATTCGTGCAATCAAGGAGGTGCATCCATACGAAGAACCAGTGATCAATGCACTTCCGATTTATAGGGTGAGCTTTTTGTAGAAAAATTTATAGTAGTTCAAATGGAAAATCGCCAGCCGACAGTGAGATGCTGTTGACTGGCGATTTTTTTATAATGGATTCTCAAAGTTTGCTCTTCTCCAGATAATCCATCAAAATAAAAGAATACTCGTAAGCAACCATCGTTTCTTCCCGTATCATATCCAGATCAAAAAGTTCTTCCATTTTATTTAACCGATAAAAAAAGGTACTTTTATGAATATGTAGTTCATTCGCGGTGCGTACAGCATTTCTTCCGTTCATCAGATAAGTCCGGAGTGTATTGGCATAATCCGTGTTCTGCTCCTGGTCATGGCGGATGATTTTATAGATATCCGGATGAATGGTTGATTTCAAAGTCGTAAAGTCTTTACACAGCGAAAACGTATGCTGCAGAAAATGATTCCGGTAATAGACGATATAATCCTCTGGAATCAAAGTGTGCTCTGAATAAAATGAGGACAGAAAAGCAGCCTGTTTGTAATAAATATGACTTTCTGTAATATTCTCATAAGGAAAGCTTACATATGCATACAACTGATGAAATTGAAGGAATGCATAGAATTTGGTCAATGTCTTTTCGCTGAATGGCCGGTAGGAATCGCACGGCAAAAAGACGGTCAGTTTTCCGTAAAAGAACACCGCCATACTGTTTGGCAGGATTGTTAAAATCTGTTGATATAAGTTCTTTAACTGAATCCCGGAATTATGGTTTGTTGGTGCTTCATCGATGATGAGAAGAAAGTAATATTTCCCCGGTTGGTGTCCCAGTTGCACCATGTTGTTTACAATATATTCTTTCTGACTGAAATGTCCTTCTAAAAGTTCTGTTAAAAAATATTCGTAATTTAATCGTGTATTCGTCTGGAAACTCATTTCACGTTGCATTTCAATCGCAATTACATGACAGAACATATTGATATAGTCTAAATCTTCTTCTACAAAATCTTTTTGTGTTTCACGAATGCAAACATATCCGACAACAGAGTGTTGAATACGAATGCTTTGAAAGACCCATTTGAATGGGTAGTCTTCAATGTAAGTGATAAAAGGTACTGTTGTGGAATAAATCTTTTTTACTAATTTTGTATCAAGCATATTTTGCAGTTTGGAATCTCTTACAAAAAAGCGCCCATCTTTTTCTTCAAGGTTATTATCATTGGTGACTTGTGGGCTGGCTGCTAAGATCGAAAAACTTGTATCACAGACCGTAATTGGATTATGCAGATGCATATATGCGATATTTGTGATTCCTTGAAGTCCGCTGTTATGCTGCAGTGTCTGGAAAAGTTCTTCTTCTTTTTGTTTTAGCAAATGATGTTCTAGTATGACCGTCTGAATCTGGTTAAAAACTTCATCCAGAGCGATTTTTTGCGGAATACAGAGACAGCTGGCAGGAAGCTCACAATCTGGATAATTTACAATGAGTATGTATTCATCAATAGGGGCTCCCTGAAAATGAGCAGCATCACATAAATATAAAATGTTTCCGCCCGGATGTGGTGCATGACTTTGTTTTGAATTCCAAAATAAGACGGAGTCAATCTCGGCGCGGGCGTGATAAGTTCCATGAACATGGATCTTCAAAGTAGACTCCAATCGGTTGATAATGTTTTCTAAATATGCCATGGTTTCCTCCATCAGACAAATGTCTGAAAATCAATCTCGTATTGATAAAAAGTTTCGATTACTGTAGCGTGCCTGTTAAAAAAATAACTGATATAGTTAACATAATAACAATATAACAAGAATTTCGTGCGCCTTCAATGGAAAATTAAAAAGGTCACAAAGTTCAAATAAGATTCAAGCTATATAGGAGGAAAATTATGAGCTATAAAGTAATGGGGATTACTGCAGGAAGAAAGAACAGCAACAGTGAGATTTTGCTGAAAGAGGCGCTTTTAGCCTGTCAGGAGGCGGGAGCCGACGTAACAATGATCAATTTGAAAGATTATCATATTGAGGATTGTACAGGATGTACATCATGTACTGCAGGAATGTCACAGGGAAAAAATGTGGGATGCGTCCTGGATGATAAAGACGATAAGAAGAAAATTATGGACGTAATGTTAGATCAGGATGCTGTTATTATTTCTGTTCCGACATATGACTTAATGCCAAGTGCACAGTACCTTACATTTGCACAGAGAAGTTTAAGCTACGAGACTGCTTTCCTTGAGACAATCGGAGCAATCGAACATAAAGATCGAGTAGCAGGATTGATTTCTGTCGGAGGCTCTACAAGAGCATGGCAGTCTATGGCACTGGAAGGACTTCAGGCAACAATGTTTACAACAGATATGAAAGTTGTTGATATGCTTCTTGCTACAAGAGTTCCTGGAGCAGCACAGTGTCTTTTGGATGACGAGTTAATCGAAAGAGCTCATAAGATGGGTGAGAATATTATGAAAGCAGTAGAGACACCTGCCGAGGAGCGTACATGGCTTGGTGATGAAGACATGGGATGGTGCCCGAACTGTCACAGCAATGCTTTAGTATTGGGAGAAAAACAGTGGGATGGTCTGTATTATCCAGTAGAATGTCAGGTATGTGGAGCCGGCGGTAATCTGGAGCAGACAGAAGATGGAAAATGGAAATTCGTGATCCAGAAAGATGGTCTGATCAAAGATCGTACAACTGTAGAAGGAAGAGCAAAACATCTCGAAGAGATCGGAGCAACACAAGGTGGATTCTATGCAAATCCAGAAAACAGACAGATTGTCCAGAAGAAAATTGCAAAATATAAAAATCTTCAGTTCAAGACAATTTAATTGAAACAGGAAACGTTCTGAAAAGATTGCAAGGAGACGAAATGATTACAATAACAATTGATGGAAAGCAGATTCAGACAGAGCAGGGAACGAGTGTCTTAGAAGCTGCACTTCAAAATAATATCTATATTCCGCATATTTGCCATCATCCGGATTTGAAAGATATTTCTGCCTGTAAACTGTGTTATGTACAGGTAGAAGGTCAGGATAAGCCAGTGACATCGTGTATGTTGAAGGCAGAAGACGGAATGAATATCGTTACAACAAACGAAGAAATCCAGCATTTACGAAATGTTGCGATGGAGCTGATTCTGGCAGCACATCCAGAAGACTGTTCAACTTGTCCAAAGTATGGAAATTGTGAGTTACAGAATCTGATTCAGTATATGGGTGTATCTGCGGCGAGAATGCGTACACGAGTAAAAGGCTTTGCGTGTGAGAGCGGGAATCCATTATATGAACATGACATGAACCGATGCATTTTATGCGGACGCTGTGTAAGAGCATGTAATGATTTAAGAGAAGTAAAGGTATTGCAGTACAAGAAAAAAGGTATGGAAACTTATATCGGAACATTGCATGAAAAATTATTAGAAGATGCAAACTGCAGATTCTGTGGAGCCTGTGCGGAAGTCTGTCCGACTGGAACTATCCGGGATAAAATCAATTATCCGGCAGCGGAGCGAAAAGAAAAGCTTGTTCCGTGTAGAAGTACTTGTCCGGCCAACACAGATGTTCCTCGTTATATTCGGTTTGTAAAAGAAGGAAAATATGATGAAGCAGCAGCTGTAATCCGAGAAAAAGTACCATTTCCACTGGCACTTGGACATGTCTGTTCACATGTTTGTGAGACAGAGTGCAGACGTTGTGCGGTAAATGAGCCAATTTCGATTCGTAATATCAAACGATATGCGGCAGAAAAAGATACGGGGAAATATTGGAGAAATAAAGGCAAACAACTGCCGGATACAGGAAAAAATATTTGTGTAGTCGGAGCCGGCCCAGCCGGATTGACAGCCGCTTATTATCTGAGAAAACAGGGACATAGCGTGACAGTAAAAGAAGCGCTTCCGAAAGCCGGAGGAATGTTACAGTATGGTATCCCTTCTTACAGAATGCCGAGAGAAGAATTGGACCAGGAGATTGCATACATTCTGGAATCAGGAATTAAGTTGGAAACAGGAGTCAGAGTTCAGAATGTCACAGAGTTAAAAGCACAGTACGATGCGGTTTTGGTTGCAATCGGAAATCATGAAGGCACTTTACTTCCGATGGAAGGAAATGATGCGGAAGGCATTTTACTGAATATTGACTTCCTGAGAAACGCATCAATGGGAAATGAGACCGGAATCGGTAAGCGTGTAATCGTGCTTGGTGGCGGTAATGTAGCATTTGACTGTGCAAGAACGGCAAAGAGACTCGGTGCAGAAGAAATTCATGTAGACTGTCTAGAGGCCCGGGATAAGATGACTGCAGACGAGGAAGAAATCGAACAGGCGCAGGAAGAAGGTATCCAGGTACATCCGGCACAGAGCTTTGAGAAGATTTTGAAGGATTCAAATAATAAAGTAAGCGGTGTTGCATTCAGCGATATTTTGTCATTTACATTTGATGAAAATAGAAAAGCAATTATTGAAAAAGCGGAAGATTCTTATCATGAGATTCAGGCAGACACCGTTATTTTTGCTGTAGGGCAGAGATGTGGTTTGAGTCCAGAAGCAGGAATGGAACGTGGAAGAGCAAATTCTATCAAAGCAGATGAGAAGACACTTGAGACAGATATCCACGGAGTATTCGCCTGTGGTGATGTGACTTATGGAACAAAATCTGTTATCCTTGCGATTGCAGATGGAAGAAAAGCGGCAGAATCCATTGATAAATATCTTGGCGGAGATGGTGATATTTCCGAGGTGCTGGCACCGGTTGAAGAACATCCGACAGCAATCGGACAGGTGGAAGGATTTGGT
The DNA here is from genome assembly GCF_014287355.1 of Ruminococcus hominis. Taxonomy (NCBI): domain Bacteria; kingdom Bacillati; phylum Bacillota; class Clostridia; order Eubacteriales; family Oscillospiraceae; genus Ruminococcus; species Ruminococcus hominis. Next base: position 95,330 of record NZ_JACOPE010000001.1, read on the forward strand.
TATGAACCGAGAAGAAATCCACAGATATTAAGTGCAAAAGAGAGAAAAGATAATTTCGATATGGTTGACCGTGGAATCTGTGATGCAGATATTTGCCAAGAAGCATCCAGATGTTTGCAGTGCGATCTGAGAATGGATATTACAAGATCAAAAATCTGGAGTGACTATGACGGAGAGGAGGGAGAAGAAACATGTTAAAGTACATAGAAAATAAAGAAGCAGAAGAAAAAATTGCAGAGATGAATGCAGAACAGATTCTGGATAAGATTGTAGAAATAAAAGATCCGGTTACAAATATGACAGTCGGAGAAATGATTTCAAACTTAAAAGCTACTGCTCGGAATGAAAAGATGAATGTTGTTGTTTCTTTAGCAAATGGTGATATCGATCAGATGCTTGCCTGTCTGTATCAGGACAATGCACAGGGAATCCTGTACGGAGCAGAAGCACTTGCCAAGATTCTCGGAGCAGAAAAAATCGTGTTAATTCTCCCGGAACCTTTAAAAGAACAGGAAGTAGAAAAGAATTTTAGCTCAAGTGAATGTCCGACAGAAATTTTATACGGAATGTGTTCGCGTATGTCTTACATAACGGATTTGCTTGTACATCCAATCATTTGTGCGAAATGTTTTGAAGCATTAAAGGGAGAAAATGTTCATAAAACCATTCTTTCCGTGAACGGACAAGCACCGCAGGAAGTGGAGTATGGTACAACATTTGCGCAGATTATTCCGGAAGCGAAGGCAGTTAGAATCGGAAACCGAATCTGGGGAGAAGAAGTAAGAACACAGATATTAGACGAAACATTTCCAATTGAAAATGGTGTGATTGAAACATATTCGGAAACAGAATGTGTAGTGAAAAAGGTCGAAGAATTTATTGGAAAACTGCGAGCAACATGTTGTGGAAAATGTGTTTTCTGCCGAGAAGGTCTTGTTCAGATTCATGAAGGGTTAAAAGATTTGACAGCAGGAAAAGCAAAACTGACAGATATCGAGCTGATGAAAGAATTAGCAGAGATCATGCAGCAGCAGAGCAACTGCAGTTTAGGTCAGACAGCCGCAGGTATGATGCTGGGCTTACAGGAATATTTTGCAGATGATATAAAAGAACATCTGGCAGGAAGATGCCATACTTTGACATGCAAAGCACTGGTTCATTACTATATTGATCCCAAAATGTGTAAAGGTGATGGGCATTGTGTGGAAAACTGTCCGAAAAAAGCAATCGATGGTGGAAAAGATTTTGTTGGTGTTATTGATGAATTCGAATGTGACAAGTGTGGTAAGTGTATGGACATTTGTGCGAATGGCGCAATTAAGCGTGTAACCGGAAGATTACCGAAATTACCGGATGAACCAATCGCATTGAAGAAATCGAAAGACGCATCTGAAACGCAGGAAAGAAAAACAAGAAAACGAGTAAAACCAAAAGCACTGTTATATAAGAAAAAAGTATCCGGTTTTACAGAAGATTCCAATAGTCAGACAGTTAAAGTGAAAGGAAATTTACCTATGAGAGAAATGAATGCAGACGTTATTATCGTAGCAGCCGGACCGGCAGGACTTGCAGCAGCAGTTACAGTTGGAGAGCATAATTTATCATCTATCGTATTTGAAAAATCAAATACAACAGGCGGAGCAGCCAATATGGGAATGGGACCACTTGGTATTGATACAAAGGTTCAGAGACGTGGATTCAATCAGATTACAGTAGAAAAAGCACTGGATCTTCATATGGATTATACCCATTGGAGAGTCGATGCAGACTTGGTTTCTACATATTTCCATAAATCAGCAGACACGATTGAATGGTTGGAAAGTATGGGTGTAGAGTTTGCCGGAGCGTTCAAATATTTCGCAGAGTCCGAGGCAACATGGCATATCGTAAAACCAGAAAACGGAGTGATTGGACCTCGTGCAGCCGGCGGTATGATCAAAGCTTTGACAAATCGAGCAAAAGAACTTGGTGCACAATTTGAAATGGAAACAAGTGTTGTGGAGCTAATCAAAGAAGGCGATAAAGTCTGCGGAGTGATTGCAGTAGATAAAGACGGACAGCAGATTAAAGCAATGGCAAAATCGGTTATTGTTGCAACAGGTGGATTTGGAAATAATAAAGAAATGCTTGCAAAAGAATTCAATCTGCATCTGTGTAAAGATTTTTATCCATTCATGGTTCCGGGAATTGTCGGAGATGGTCTGAACATGATGTGGAAAGCAGGAGCTATGAAGTATGGTGCCGGTATCGAGGCAATTTATCAACTTCCGGATAACCTGAACTGGTTCTTGCTGGATGCAGTTCTTCGTCAGCCAAACCTTCTTATCAACCAGCTTGGAGAACGTTTCATGAACGAGGACCGTATGGGTAATACAACTTTTACAGGAAATGCAATTGCATTACAGCCGGGAAATTACGCATACTGCATTATGGATGGAAATATCCTGAAACATTACAAGAAAAACGGACCGGATATTGAAGACATCGTACATCCACAGGAAGCATTCTTTGGATTTGAGCAGCAGGCAGCATTGGCTGTAGAACAGGGATATGAGGCATATTTCGAAGCTGAGACATTAGATGAGCTTGCAGAAAAATTACAGATGGATCCGGAAGTATTGAAAAATACAGTGGATGAATATAATGAGATGTGCGATCTGCATTGCGATACACAGTTCAATAAAAATCCAAAATTCCTGCATAAGCTCACAGGAAAAGGAAAATATCTGGTTGGTAAGTTCTATCTTGGAGCATATGGAACAATCGGAGGAATCCGTATTAACAAATACTGTGAAGTATTGGATGATAACTTTATGCCAATCGAAGGTCTGTATTCCGCAGGCTCTGATGCAAACACAATTTATGGCGACAGCTATAACTTTACACTTCCGGGAAATACAATGGGATTTGCAGTGAATTCAGGAAGAATGGCAGGAGAATCTGTGGCTGAGTATATTCAGGAACAGATTTAGAAGAAATAAAAATACAATGGATACTATTATTTCTTGAAAAAATATAAATTTCGGGAAATATAGATGGAAAATCGCGAAATAACCTCTCTTTTCGGGAAATAGAGAATGGTAATTTCGCGATTTCTTGTTATATTTCTCGAAATCGTGTAATATAAGATTTATAAGAATGTATATTTCGGGAAACATGTGGCTGTGAAATATGAAAATAATGTGGAGGGCGTGTAAATGGGAATATATTTAAATCCAGATAGTAGTAAATTTGAAGAAGCGGTAAATTCTGCTATTTACATCGATAAAACAGGATTATTGACATACACCAATTCTGTATTGCATACGATGCAGAAGTATATTTGCATTAGCCGTCCAAGACGTTTTGGTAAGTCGATCGCAGCGAATATGATTACGGCATATTATAGCCGGGGATGTGATGCAAGACAATTATTTTCAAAATTTGAAATTGCAAAAAGCGATGAATTTGAAAAGCATTTGAATCAATATAATACGATTTCTGTTAATATGCAGGAAATTTTAAGCAGAAGCAATGATATCTGCGAACTGATTGATCGATTTAAGAGACTGATTATTCGTGAACTTAAAGGAGAATATCCAGATGTAGATTATTTTGACGAGACAGATCTTATTGAGTGCATGCAGGATGTATATGCACAGAAAAAGCAGTCATTTATAGTGATTATCGATGAGTGGGATTGTATTTTCAGAGAGTATAAGGAAGACAAAGAAGCACAGGAAAAATATCTTGATTTTTTGAGAGACTTATTAAAAGATAAATCTTACATTCATCTTGCATACATGACTGGAATTCTCCCGATAAAAAAATATGGAACGCATTCTGCTTTAAATATGTTTGATGAATTTTCAATGATCAATCCAGGACCGTTAGCTCGTTATGTTGGCTTTACGGAAGATGAGGTTCGGATGTTATGTGAACAGTATCACATGGATATGACAGAAATGAAAAACTGGTATGATGGATATTTATTTGAAAATGAAATATCTATTTACAGTCCGCGTTCGGTTGTAAGTTGTATGAGATTTGGAAAGATAGGAAATTACTGGAACCAAACGGAAACTTTTGAGGCTTTGAGGATTTATATAGATATGAATTTTGAGGGGTTGAAAGATGATGTTTTAAGTATGATCGCAGGAAAATCAGTACCGGTAAATATTGGAAGTTTTGCAAATGATATGGCTACATTTCATACAGAAGATGATGTTTTGACACTTTTGATACATCTGGGATATGTGTCCTATGATTATGATAGTAAAACAGTAAAAATTCCAAATGAAGAAGTCAGGTCAGAATATGTAAACAGTGTTTCTACATCCAATTGGGGAGAAGTGTCAAAATCACTAAAAAATTCAGCAGACACATTGGAAGCTATTTGGCAGAATCGTCCGGCACAAGTGGCAGAAGCTATCAGGCAAGCACATTTTGAAACGTCACATATTCAGTATAATGATGAAAATGCTTTGAGTTATACGATTTCACTTGCATTGTATGCAGCAAGAAATTTCTACACAGTTTATCGCGAATTTGCAAGTGGAAAAGAATTTGCAGATTTAGTTTTTCTTCCGAGAAAAAATTTTCCAGAGAAACCGGCACTTGTGGTGGAATTAAAATGGGATAAAAGTGCCAGAGGAGCACTCGTACAGATTAAGAATAAAGAATATTGTAGGAGTTTGGAAGAGTATCAAGGAAATCTGATTTTGGTTGGAGTCAACTATGATAAGAAGACGAAAGAACATGAATGTGTGATAGAAAAAGTGCAGTTATAATGGGATGTGAAAGTATTTTTTCAAACAATGTGGATATAGCAAAACAGCCGGCAGAATTATCTGCCGGCTGTTTTGCATTCTTTTCGATATTTTGATGGGGCCATTCCATATTTTCGCTTGAATATCCGGGAAAAATGATCGACGGAATTATACCCTATCATTTCTGAAATTTTATCTAAATTATAATCCGTATTTTCTAATAAATTCTTTGACTGTTCCAACCGAAGATTCTGAACAACGTTCGAAAAATTCTCATTGAGATATTTCTTAAAAAGTAAAGAAATATAGGATTCATTATAGTGAAAAATCTGCGACATCATCGGCAAAGTAATCGTCTGGTAATTAGATTGTACATATTTTAACATCAACGGGAAGGAACGATTGTATGTCGTATTATTGACGTCACTGTATAAATGAATCGTTCTACCAAAATCCTGTAATAATTTTCCAAAAAATAAATTTAAAAGGCTGACGCAGATCATATTACTATGATTTTCTGTACAGTTCGATTCATCGAAAATCTGTTGAATCAAATAATTAAATTCCGGAGTGTTTTCGATGTCGAAAGTAATGTAGTTTGAAGTCTCCGCATCATAAAAGGTATGTGCGAAAAAGTCGGATAAAAGATTGTGCTCATTTAAGAGTGTTTGAAAGGTATCCTGAAACGTACTTTTTCGAATGTTAATCGTTAAACCAAATCCGTCTTTGTCCATTTCAATGTGATGTATGGTATTAGGGGAGAGAATCTCGGAACCTTTCTTGCACTGGGAATTACAACAATATCGAAAATGGTTATGCATGCAGAAACAGCGGCATCCCGATTTGCATTTGCAGGAATTGTAACGGGTATCCTGACATGCGTGTCATTTGTATGGGTTCAGGTAAGTAATCGCAGAAAAAAAGCATAAATTGAGAAGGAGAAGATGAGTATGAAAATTGCAGTAATCGGAGCAAATGGAAATCTCGGTTCAAGAGTCACAAGACAGGCTCTGGAAAGAGGAATGACAGTAAAAGGGTTTGTTTATGCAGGAAACGTGGAAGATGAAAGAGTAGAGATTGTAAATAAAAGTTTATTTGATGTTACAAAAGAAGACATTGCAGATTGTGATGTTATGATCAGTGCCTATGGAAGCGGATTTGATGCAGATCCAACATTAAATCATAAAGCGTTCCTCAAATATATTGAGCTGAACGAAGGAACAAAACGTCATCTGCTCGCAATTGGTGGAGCAGGAAGCTTATTTACAGACAGTACACACACAACATACTGTTATGAGACACCAGAGCATCCAGATTTCCTGAGAGAAATCTCAAAGAACATTAAACTTGGAATTGATGAACTTAAAAAGACAAGCAATGTAAACTGGACAGTTGTCTGCCCTTCTTCATTTTTTGATTCAGAGGGTGCGCTGACTGGAAACTATGAGATTGGAACAGAGGAACAGGTAATCTTTAATGAAGTCGGCGAGAGCAGAGTGACTTACGAAGATCTTGCAATGGCAATGTTAGATATCGCAGAGGCAGATAATTATAATCAGAAACAGATTACGGTTTTGACAAAACAAAAACATATAAAAATATGCCGGATTTTTCTAAAGAACCTACATGGAGAAGTTAAACACTGCACATTAAAATAGAATTATAAGCAATGAAAGAATGTAGTGTTGAATGGAGGAAATAGAGAAGATGAAGGCATTTATTTTTGATCTTGACGGAGTGATTGTATTTACAGATAAATTTCATTATCAGGCATGGAAGAAAATGGCAGACAGAATGGGAATTTATTTTGATGAGACAATCAATAACAGACTTCGTGGTGTAAGCCGTGCAGAGAGTCTGGAAATCATTCTGGAGAAATATGAAGGAGAACCTCTGAGTGCAGAGAAAAAAGCGGAATTGATGGAGGAAAAGAACAATACTTACAGAGAGCTTCTGAAAACGATGACAGCAGCAGATGTAACAGATCAGGTTCGTGCTACACTCAAGAAACTTCATGAAGCTGGATTCAAACTGGCAATTGGTTCTTCCAGCAAGAATGCGAAATTTATTCTGGAAAAGGTTGAATTGTTGGATGCATTTGATGCAATTTCAGACGGAAATAATATTACACATTCAAAACCAGATCCGGAAGTATTCTTAAAAGCGGGGGAATTCCTCGGAGAGAAACCGGAAGATTGTGTTGTTGTAGAAGATGCTTATGCGGGAATCGATGCGGCTAAGGCAGCAGAAATGGAAGCTGTTGGAATCGGTGATGCATCGGGATATAATAAAGCGGATTATAAGATTCAGAAATTTGAAGAGTTGCTGAAGATTGCAGGAATTGAATAAAGGTAAAAAAACAGGGCTGTACTTTCATGGGAATCTTGTGAAAGTGCAGCCCTTGTTTTGCGTTTGAAGGAAGTTGCTGGTCTTGATTAGTCTGTTTATCTCAGTCGAGAAGACTCCCACCTTTTCAGGTGGTGAGTAATAGCAAATTTGTCTCAGTGGGAGTCCAATCTCCGACTGAGATAAACGCTCCGCGAGGATGCGCAGTGATTCTGATAGGAATATGTCAGCTTCGCTGACCAGAATCACGCGCCAAGTCTCACGGACGTTCGACTTGAATCTAAAGATGAAAAATGACTGGAATCTTTTCTGTATTTTTGTGGTGATATTCCGTAATATTGACGAAAAACTCTGGAAAAATGATCTGCGCTATTATACCCGGTTTCTTCAGAAATCTTCTCAATTGAATTTTTTGTTTTCAGAAGTAAATGTCTTGCTTTTTCCATTTTTTGTTTTCGAATCATTTTTGTGAAATTTTCTCCGGTCATCTCTTTGATAATCTTTGACAGATAAGGAACAGAATAATTAAATTTATTCGATAGTTGTTCTAAAGTAATTGTCTGATAATGCGACTGTATATACCGAAGAAGTGGCGCATAGTCGGGACCGGATTCAGAACTTGAAAACTGACTGTATTCATAGGAATCCCGAAGTGCATTGACGAAAAGGAGGTTTAGCCAATATACATCACAACGATTTACATATTTATCATATCGGAAGCGCTCTAAAAAGAGATTCTTTACCAGAGTTCGTATTTCAAAAGAATCATTTGTGTGAAACACTTAATTCCCCAAAACTCTGTTATAGTTGCTATATCTTCAAATGGAAGTATGAAATCATATTCGCTTTCAAATTGTTCAGAAGAAAAAGGATAATAAAGCTTATCTATTTCGTGTAAAAAACTCGTATCATTTAATTGCTTTAAAGTTGCAAGATCGGGAATGTCAGGCGCACTTTCAGAAAAATGATGTTGTTCATACATTCTTTTCAGGAGTGAATCGAAATCAGGACTATAGTGATACTCGTTAATAAAATGGGTGATTTCGTCTTTGATTTCTTTGATTGTTATATAAAATTGTATAATACCCTCCGTAAAAAATATGGCAAAGTGTTTTGATTGATAAATTAAACGTTATTAGAATTGTAACATTTTATAAAGTGAAAATAAAGAATAAATGTAGGAAAAATAATATCGGTAATCAATAGTGGGGAAAATGTAAAAATGGAATATTAAAAAATGTCGGAAATGAGGATAATTTTTTGCATGGAGAAGAAAAAGAGTATGTGCTAATATGAGAAAGAATTCATGAGAAGGTAACAAACATTATCATATGATAAAAGTACAAAGGTATTTTGAGGAAGGGGGAAGTAATGAGTGAAGAAAGAGTAAGATATGATGCATTTCATCCTGGAAAGCTATGGCTTGACACAGAGGGAAAAAGAATACAGGCTCATGGGGGATCAGTGATTCAGATTGACGGAGTCTATTACTGGTATGGAGAAAATAAAGAAAAAACAGATGGACAAAATGGAATCTGGCACTGGGGGGTTCGTTGTTACAAATCAACGGATCTGTATAACTGGGAAGATCTTGGTCTGATTATTCCGCCAGAGCCAGAAGATCCACAGTCACCATTATATCCGAACAACTGTATGGACAGACCGCACATTATATACAACAAAAAAACAAAGAAGTATGTATGCTGGTTGAAGATTATGAATTCAGCAAATATACAGTCTGAGACGATTCTGACAGCAGATTCGATTCTTGGACCATATGAAAAGGTAAAAGTTGGATTTAAACCATTAGGAATGAATGCGGGGGATTTTGATCTGGCAGTAGCGGAAGATGGAAAAGCTTATTACTATTTTGAACGTATACATAGTGAGTTGATTTGTGCTGATTTGACAGAGGATTATACGGATGTAACAGGATATTATAGCACACATTTCCCACGAATCGCTCCGCCTTATGTGAGAGAAGCGCCGGCACATTTTATGAGAAATGGTAAACATTATTTGTTTACATCAGGAACAACGGCTTATTTGCCGAATCCTTCGGAAGTGGCAGTTGCAGATACATGGCATGGACCATATACAGTTCTGGGTAATCCGCATGTGGATGATAAGAGCGAAACTTCTTTTCACTCACAGATTTCATCTGTGTTTAAAGTTGAAGGAAAGAAAGATCTTTATATCGCATGTGCAGATCGTTGGCTGCCTGAAATGATGGATAAGCAGTATTCCAGATATAAGAGAATCTTTGAATGTATCTTTTTACAAAATGGAAAAGGAATGGAAGAATTTGAAGGGGATGAGCCAATAGTGGAAAACACATCCATTTCAGAATATGTATGGCTTCCGATAAGGTTTGATGGAGAGATGGCTTATATAGACTGGAAGGACTCATGGCGCCTGGAAGATTATCCGGATGAAGAATAAAGTTGGAATATAAACAAGATGAAAGGATGAGAAGAATGAAAAATCAATACGGAAAAAAACAGGAGAGCAGTAAAGCATTTAAATGGTTTCATGCCACTTCGGTCAGTGGTGGAGCTATGATGATATCTGCTGTCATATCAAGTTATTTTTCACCTTATATGACAGATACAATGATGATTCCAGCTGCATTTGCATCTGTAATCATGTTTATCTGTTCTTTTTGGGATGCTATTAATGATCCGATGATGGGGGTAATTGCTGACAGAACGAATACGAAATGGGGACGTTATCGTCCATATTTGATTCCGGCTCCAATCCTACTTACACTGTTTTCAACATTGTTGTGGGTAAATCCGAATTTCCCGATGGCAGGAAAAATTGCGTGGGTATTAATCTGTAACATTGGTGTTGGAATGACTGTTACAATGTACACAATGCCACAGATGTCTCTGCTTCCGGCATGTGTAAAAGGAACAGAAGAGAGAAATACGATCATTGCTATGGGGGCAGGAGTGACAGCGGTTGCATTTACAATCGCAAACACATTTACATTGCAGATCAAAGCATTCCTTGAGAGTGCACTTGGAGTGAGCAACGGCTATATTCCGATGATGCTTATCTGTGGCGGTCTTGCATGCTTCTCCTTCTGGGGACTTTTTGCGACATCAAAAGAGAAATACATCGAGAAGAGTACAGACAGAAATGCAATGCAGGATCTGAAAGCAATTTTGAAACATAAAGAACTTGCACCATATATTATCGTATGGATTATGGCCTCTATGGGATATGGTCTGATGTTTGCAAGCTCTGTTTATTACGTAATGTATTACCTTGCACGTCCGGATCTGATTCCAGTTTATATGGGAATCGTGTCTATCGGAGCACTGGTTTCCATGACAGTTCTGATGCCAATCTTCCTGAAAATATTTAAGACAGGAGAAAAAGCACTTGTTGTATCACAGACGGCAACGATTATCTGCTATGTAATTCTTCTTTTCTTCGGAAAGAGTAGCCTGATGCTTCTTTATGTAGTGACATTTATCGCAACAGCAGTTGCTTCCATGCAGAATGGTCTGGTTAACGTACTTGTAAATGACGCGATTGATTATATTCAATTGAAAGAAGGATTTTCAGCAAATGGGGTAATTTCTTCTATTAAAGGATTTGCACAGAAATGTGGTGGAACAGTTACAAACTCAGGTATTCTTGCAGTCCTTGCTGCATCTGGATACATTGCAGGAGCAATCGGACAGCAGCCGGAGAGTACACTGATCGCATTGAATTTCCTTCGTTTCGGTGCACCGGCACTGACAGGAATAATTCTTCTAATCTGCTTGAAATTTAATCCAATTGATAAGTACAGAGATGAGATTGAAGAGATGAAGAAGAAAATGACAGTAGAAGAGTAATTTTTGAAATTAAGAGAAAAAAGATCGGAGTTTATGCTGGTGATGGCATAAACCCCGATCTTTTTAGCAGGAATTCCAACAGGAAGAAACATAGGTCTTCCGATATTGTGAAAGCGTAGCATATGTTTACTTAATTAGTAAGCAGAGAAAATGGGTTGTGATCGTTACTACAATCCATTTTTTTAGTGTAGTGCTTTCCTATACTGAGCAGGTGTGCTCCCATAATATTTTTTAAAACTACGAATCAAATTCGTTGTGTCCTGATAGCCAAGATATTCCGCGATCGAACTGACAGAAAGATTCGTGGAGGTCAGTAGGGAAGCAGCTTTTTGCATTTTCAGGTTTAATAAAGTTTCGCCTATCGTGTGAGAAGTCGTCTTTTTAAAAAGCTGATTGAGATAATCGGGCGAGTATCCAAAATGCTGTGCAATTCTTTGCGCAGAGGAAGTGGTATAGTTTTGCTCGATATATTGCATGATGGCAGGAAGCTTTTCTGTGATACTTCCACTGGTATTAGCTATTTTTGTGTTATAGCTGTAGTCCTGAAGCAGATTCATGAAAAGGATACTTAACTGAAGATTTAGAATCTGCTGTGAGTAGAGCGTATTGGTACAGTAGGTCAGCGAAAGCTGCTGAATCTGCTGCAGAATCATGGCATTCCCATTTGTGTGGAAGACAAGATACCGGATAGAATCGCCATCCGGGGTGAGTAGAGAGGAGAAAAAATCGCCAAGTATAGAACCATCAGGAATATTGTGTGAGAAAGCCTGTGTAAAAGTACTTGCCCGGACTCCGATATTCAGCAGAATGCTATCAGAATCAATGGTGATTGAATGTTTTTGTGCCACCGGGATAAAAATAAAATCTCCAGGCTTTAATCGGATGGTCTCGCAGGTGTCATCGACAGATAAAGTCTGTATGCTTGTGCCGGAATACTGATAACAAATCTCATAATACTGATGATCCTGAGTGGGAGAGCAAGAATAACGAGGCTGCTTCTGGATGTAAATATCATAGCCGGGAGAAAAATACTGTGGCTCTAAAAATGTTTCTGCTGTTTGAAATGTGTTTGTAGGGGATAGCGTCACATCACTTGCGCCGGTAAGACTTCTTAAGTCGATTGGCGGAATTGAAAAAGGCTGCAGAAGTTCCTCCGGAAACTCTGCGATTGGCATGAATCGATGATGTTCCAGATAATAGGAACGAAGCATATTTTCAAAAGGAGAATACCAGTGAAGTGCATCTTCCAACGCATCAATCGTGATGGGCGTAAAGTGTTGTTTTTGTGTATCAGAATTGGAATTATTCATAAATACCTCCTGAAATTGATTTGTTATATTTAAGATATCGGAAAAAGCTGATTTTATCAAGGTAATGGTTACATATTTATAAAAAAATACACGTTATAATCGAGGTAAGCGAGATAGTTCTAAGACTCAAAATTATGGTGAGACGAAAGGAGACTGGAAATATGAAAAGGAAGAGAACTGGCATCCTTTGATGCAGAGCGTGCGGCATGGATCTGCGAGGCAGGAACTTATGAACTGGAAGCAGGAAATTCACTGGAACAAAGCAGTAGTATCGCAAAAGTAGAAATAAAAGAAGAAAAGCTCTTGAAACAGAGCAAGCACTATATGCCGACTCCGAAAGAAATTCCACTGGTAACTTTATCAAAGAAGGCAGAGCAGGAGACTTATCCAAAGGGCAGATATACGAAAATGACCGGAGAAGATCACATCACACCGGTCGTAGAAAAGGTATATGGCAAGGAGAAGAATCCGATTCATCCGGAAAAATCAGAGCGGTTGATCCAGTGGAAGGAAGTTGTAGAGAATCCAAAGCTTCTGGAAGATTTTGTCGGACAATTTACAGATTACGAACTGGCACGTATTTCCGTCTGCGCGAAAAATGGATGGGGCATGGAAGCAAAAGGAGAAGCCGGAATGCTCTATGTATCTGAAAAATATAATACACCGGAATTCGTTGTCGCAGATGGAAATAATGGTGTAAATCTGAGAATAGAAAATATCGGTTTTCCGACTTCAGTTACAGTATGTGCAACCTTTAATGAAGAGCTGGCTTACAAGACGGGAGCAACGATTGCAGAGGAAGCAAAAGAGCATGAGATCAATGAAATCCTTGCCCCGGCAATCAACCTTCATCGCAACCCATTGTGTGGAAGAGCAGCGGAGTATTTCAGTGAGGATCCACTGCTGGCAGGAAGAATGGGAGGACAGCAGAGCAGAGGTCTGGAAGAGCATGGAGTTGTAAGTTGTATGAAGCATCTGCTTGCAAATAACTGCGAATCTTCAAGACTACGTAACAACAGTATTATGGATGAGAGAACGCTCAGAGAATTGTATCTGAAAACGTTTGAAGAGGCATTCCAGGTACAGATCCCATCTACTGTTATGACGGCCTACAATGCGGTGAACAGTGTCTATTGTGCAGAAAGCGAAGATATGTTACAGGGAATCTTTGTGGAAGAACTTGGATTTGACGGATTTGTCATGACAGACTGGACATCCAGTGATACCTGCGATATCGTCAACGCAATGGCAGCCGGAAATGGCTGGATCACACCGGGCGGAATGGATGACACACAGACGATGCAGCTTGTAGAAGGTATACAGAACGGACGAATTGACCGAAAACGTCTGGAGAAGAGTGTGTATCGTATGATGAAAGTAATTTTAAAGTTTTATTAGATCCCTCAGTATAGTATGGGGTGGGACTTTTCTCCCAACTATATTTGAATTGACAGGGAGAGAAATAAACCATCTTGAGAAAGGAGAAAGAGATGAAGAAAATTAAATTTAATACGGGTTGGAATTTTTATATGGGAAGTGGAAGTGCGCTGCAGACGATGGAAGAGGGAAATCCAGAAGAAACAGCAGTTACGCTTCCGCATGATGCGTCTATTCTTCGCCCGCGCGATTCAAAAGAAGCAGGTGGAAGTGGAAACGGTTTCTTTCGGGAAGAAAACTATCACTATATAAAAGAATTTCAGCTTCCGGCAGAGGATGCAGGAAAATGTGTATGGCTGGAATTTGAAGGAATCTATCAAAATGCATTTGTATATATCAATAACTCATTCGCAGGAAAAAATCCATATGGATATGGAAATTTTTATGTGGATGCTACCAAATATGTGCATGCCGGACAGAAGAATACGATTAAAGTTGTTGTAAAAAATGCAGTACCGAGTGGACGCTGGTATACCGGCGGTGGAATCTACAGAGATGTAAATATTATGGTTTCAGAACCGCTGCATCTGGCACCACAGGGAGTCCGCCTTGCGACAGTAGAGGCAGAAAAGGATCTGGCGGTGATTCGTGTAGAACTTCCGGTGGAATACCATGGTACACAAGTCCGAGAGGCTGAGATAAAATTGCAGCTGATAGATGCACAGGGAAAAGTGGCAGCAGAAAATAAGATGCCGGTTACAATCGATGAATATGGAGAAAAATCATATCGGATGATGTTGTATGTGGATCAGCCGAATCTCTGGAATGTTGAGCATCCGTATCTGTATCAGTATAAAGTGCAGCTGACAGAACAGGGAGAAGTACTGGATGAAGAAAGCGGAAGTTTTGGAATCCGTAAACTTCAGTTAGATGTGAAACATGGTTTGCGAGTTAATGGTAAAAGCGTAAAACTTCGGGGTGGATGTATTCATCACGACAATGGCATTATCGGGGCGGCAGAATTTCCTCATGCGGAGGAGATGCGTGTCAGAAGATTAAAAGAGGCAGGATATAACGCAATCCGAAGCTCCCACTATCCAATGAGCCGGGTTCTTCTTGAAGCCTGCGACAGACTTGGTATGTACGTCATGGACGAATTCAGTGACGTATGGACCACGACGAAAGGTGAGTTTGATTACGGAATGGTCATGACAGAATGGTGGGAGAAAGATGTTACAAACATGGTCTGGAAGGATTATAACCATCCGTGTGTAGTAATGTATTCTATAGGAAATGAGATTCCGGAATGTGGAAATAAACTGGATATACAAATGGGAAAGAAAATCGCAGACAAGATTCGTTCTCTGGATGACACCAGATATGCGACAAACAGCGTGAACTTTGTGTTGAGTATACAAGATCGAATGGGCGAGATCATGGCTGGCATGGCAGCAGAAAATGCACAGGAAGTGCAGAAAAAAGAAGAAGCTTCTGGTGCAGAACAGCAGGAAATTAACAGCATGATGACAGATTTTGCTGCATTTATGGACCGGATTGTTGCTGGAGAAACTGCAGGAAAAGCGACAGAAGAAGCATTTGGCCAGGTGGATATAGCGGGCTACAATTATGCTGCATGCAGATACGAAAGTGATCGGGAAAAGTATCCGGATCGAATTATTGTTGGATCAGAGACAACACCGCAGAGTCTGGATATGAACTGGCCGTTGGTAGAAAAATATTCAAATGTTATTGGAGATTTCTCATGGACTGCGTGGGACTATCTAGGGGAAGCTGGTATTGGAAAAATCACATATGGAGAGAAAAAAGAAATGGAATTCTACGCTCCATACCCTTATAAAGCGGCTTACTGTGGTGACATGAACCTTTTGGGAGACAGAAGAGTGATTTCTTACTGGAGAGAAATTATATGGGGACTGAGAAAGACGCCATATATTGCTGTACAGCCACCACAGCATCATGGAGAAAGGAAAAACCTTACAAACTGGACGATGACAGATGCTGTAAATAGCTGGAACTGGAAAGGTTACGAGGGAAAAACGGTAACAGTTGAAGTTTATGCAGATGCTCAGGAGGCAGAACTGTATGTAAACGGAACTTGTGTGGAACGGAAAAAAGTAGGGGAACAGAAGAAAGCAGTCACATATTTTGAGACAACGTACGAACCGGGAGTTCTGGAAACCATTGTATATACAGACGGAAAAGAAGTCGGAAGAAACAAGATTATAACGGCGGAAAATAATCTTCGTCTGGAAGCATTTAACGATCGTACTCAGATTCCGGCAGACGGAAGTGATATCTGTTATGTGGAAATCAGTGTAAAGGATGGAAATGGCAACATAGATCCAAGTGCAAATGAGCCAGTCTGCATTACGATTGAAGGAGCAGGAAGCATACTTGGCTATGGAAGCGCAGATCCAGAATCGGAAGAAAATTATTTCGATACAGAAGCACGACCATTTGAGGGAAGATTGCGGGCAGCTGTCAGAGGAAATGGTGAAAAAGGAAAGATTACAGTGTCACTTACATCAAAGGCTTATGGAAATGCCAAAGTGGAGATTGAGACTGTATAGTTACTGTTCACGCGTAGTGCGAACAATAAAGCTGTATAAAAATGCAGGATTTATAGAAAAATCTACATGGTAAAGAGAAAGGTCTCAGATTAAAATAAGAAAAGAAGGAATGTCATTGCCAGGAAAAATTCCGTAAAAACATTCCTTCTTTGCAATTACAAAATGTATCTATGCTTTAGAAGAATCTGAAAGGTACGTACGCAACATGTTTATAATTTCATCAATATAATCTTGCAGTTCATCTTTCTGATTTCGAAACTCCCGTGCCGATAAAAGGCCAATGTGCTGCAAGGTAGAAAGTACCAGACGATGAACAAATGACAGTGAGAGAGGAAGGTCAATACCTTGCCGTAGTTCTCCGTTCTGTTGAGCTTCTGTTAGAAGAAGTTCCGCCTGTTTGTCAAGAGCTTCTGAATATAGAGTAATCGTATCAGACTGCCTTTTAGAAACAGGAGTATCCTGTGTATATGTTTCGATTAAAAGCAGTAAAGTGAGGTCATCTTTGTGTTTAAAAATCTCATTTAAAAAGGAATGAAACAGCAATAGAAATTGTTCTAAAGCAGAGCCTTTTGTCTGAGAAAGTGCTAAGGAATCATTTGCATCTAAAGTCTGTGCAACTGTGTGCGGAATAATTTCATCTTTGAGTGTAGACATGACATCGTCCATATTTTTAAAATATTTATATAAAGTTACGGTGGAAATATCCAGCTTTTTGGCAAGATTCTGCATGGTAAATGAAGCTGGTCCATCCTTTAACAGCATCTTCCGCGCAGCAGATAGTATTTCTTTTTTACGTTTTTCACGCATTTGATTAAAATAAGCAGTCTGATCCATAATATCGTCTCTTTTCTATAGTTTCTATTTTTTATTATAACAGTAAAGAAAGTTATTCGTAAAGTAGAAAAGTGCTTGTATTTCAAGAAAAAACGAGTTAACATAATGTTAAGTGATTTAACAGTGCAAAAACAAGCTAAAAAGAATAGAGATTTCCTATTCGGACAGGAGGAAAAAGTGTTAAAGACGGCAAAGATATTTCAAAATGGAATGACGCTCCAGCGAGGAAAAGAAGTTTGTGTCTGGGGACAAAGTGATTCAAGAACGACTGTGAATGTAGAAATTCAAGGACAGAGAGGCAGCTCTGTCGCAGGTGAGGATGGTGTGTGGTCAGTTATGATTCCGGCGCTTCAGGCTTCAGAGGGCGAAGTGATGCGTATCTTTACAGAGACAGAACAGTTGCAGTATGAAGATGTTGCAATCGGTGAAGTATGGGTGGCAGGCGGCCAGTCTAATATGGAGTTCTGGATGCGTTATGAGAAGTACAAAGAAGAGACGATGAAAGAACTGCCGAAGAATAGACTTCGTTTTTATGATGTTCCAGAAATCAGCTATGATGGTCAGATAGAAGAATTTGACTATAGTAGACAGGCTATTTGGAGAAAGGCGACAAATGAGGACCTCGAGTACTTTTCGGCAGTCGGCTATTATTTCCAAAGGGAACTGGAATCAGCGTTAGATGTGCCAGTTGCAATCATAGGTTGTAATTGGGGCGGTACGGTTGCGTGTGCGTGGATGAATCCAGAGACTGTGAAGAAAGTTGGACCGGCATGGATAGAAGATTATGAGAATCAGGTTGCAAAATTGGACATGGAAGAGTATTGGAAAAAGCAGCATGGGAATCCGATGAATGACAGAGGAAATATGTTTGCGGATCCGTTTACAGAATTCGTACTCCCAAGAACAAGAAGTGAGGAAGAGGTACAGGCGTTTTTCTCACAATTTGCCAATTCTATGGACTTGCAGGAATATCTTTCGATAATGATGCCGCAAAGCATACCGGGAAGTCTGTATGAGCACATGGTAAAGACAATTGCGCCATATGGAATCAGCGGATTTTTATGGTATCAGGGAGAAAGTGATGACGATACTCCGGGGATGAATGTATTTTACAAAGACATGCTGTCCGGCTTGATCTCAGACTGGAGAACACTGTGGGGAGATGATACATTACCGTTTATGGTTGTGCAGCTTCCGGGCTTTGAAAAATGGATGGACAATGACAGAAAAAATGAATATCCGATTATTCGTCAGTGTCAGCAGGATACTGCCGATACGGTAGCGAATGTTCATCTTTGTTCAATCTCAGATGCAGGAGAGCAGATTGATATCCATCCAAAGAATAAGAAAGTAGTTGGAGAGAGACTGGCACTTCTTGCAAGAAAATATGCATATGGAGAGGACATTCTTGCCGATGCACCGCGGATGGAATCTGTCACACGTAAGAAAAATATTGTTACGATTACATGGAACAATGCTGGTGACGGAATCGTGGTAAAAGGTAATAAGGTGGAAGGACTTCATGTATTTGCAGGAGAGGAAGAAAAAGCTTATTCATTTACAGTAGCAGAAAATAAACTGGTATTGCAGATGGAACAGGTTGAGGACGAACCATTACAGGTGAAATTTGCCAGAACTTCATGGTATCAGGTGAATTTATATAATTCAGCAGGAATTCCGGCTATTCCATTTGAAACGGATGGAGATATTTGAGGTTTGTTATGAGTAAATGTGTGTAGGATATGGAATATAAGACAATGCAAAAAAATGTCGGATTTACAAAAAGAATCTACATAGTATAAAGATATATTTTTAATTAAAATGAAAGAAAAAGGGAGGAATGTGTTACAATGAAAACAGAAGTGATCAAATTATATGAAAATCGAGAAGACGTTACATTAACAACATATGTATTGGAAGATTCACCGGAGATGCTTGCCGGAAAATCCAGACCTGCAATTTTAATTTGTCCGGGTGGCGGATATATGAGCTGTTCTGATCGTGAGGCAGAGCCAATTGCCATGAAATTTGCATCGATGGGATATCATACATTTGTTCTGAGATATTCTACCTATATGGGTGGGAATGCAGGTGGATTCCCAGATATCTCAAAACCACTTCCGGTAAAAGAAGAGTGTTTGTACCCGACACAGATGAGAGAGATTGGACAGGCGATGTTGATCATCCGTGAACATGCTAAAGCGTGGAAAGTTGATGCAGATCGTATTGCAGTGTGCGGATTCTCAGCAGGAGCACATAATGCGGCGATGTATGCGACAAACTGGCATACAGATACAATCAGTGAATACTTCCATGAAGACAAAGAAAAATTCCGTCCGGCGGCAGCAATTCTTGGCTATACATTAAGCGACTATATTTTCATGAGAGATAATACAGAAAAAAGAAGTCCGATGGATGTGGCATTTTTCAAAGCGTCAAACACAGCATTTTTGGGAACGGGCGAACCATCCGAGGAACTGTTGGATGAAGTTAGTCCGGCAAGACATGTGACGGAGAATACACCACCGATGTATCTGTGGGCAACTGCATCGGATGAACTGGTTCCGGTACAGCACTCACTTCGTATGGCACATGCATTGGCAGAACACAAGATTCCATTTGAATTGCATGTATTTGAGGAAGGTCCTCATGGATTGGGACTTTCTACACAGGCAACGGCAGCGGCAAAATCACAGATATATCCAGATGCTGCAAAATGGGCAGACCTGGCAGGTTGCTGGCTGGAGAAGAGATTTGCGTTTGATTTGCCGGAAAAAACAGCTTTTGAGGAAATGTTGGAAAAGGGAATAATTGGATAATTTCAACTGGAATAAGATTGTGAGAGCAGTAAGTTTGCGTTAGAAACCAGATAGGGACGGAGTTTAATGGCTTTTGAAAAAAGCCATTAAACTCCGTCCCTATCTGGTTCTATTGCGATATTCCAAAGGGGTCATCCCAAAACACTTCTTGAATGCCTGTCTGAAATTACCGATATCTGAATAACCCAATTCCTCTGAAATTACCGCAATTGAAATATCCGGATTGGCGAGCAGGCGGGTAGCCTGGTTCATACGCAATTGCTGGATATTTTCGCTGAAACTCATACCTGTGCTGGATTTGATAATCCTTTGTAATTGTCGTTCGCTGTAATTGAAGAAAGAGGACAATTCTTTCAAAGTAACTGTAGCGAAATGCTCCTGTATATATTTCAAGATGAATATCAGGTTTTCATTCTGGTCATCTTCAGCCAGTGACGGAACGATAACATTTGCACCATGATTGCGAAGCAGTGTAATGAAAAATGCATCGATAATGGAATTGAGCATCCGGTTTTTGTATTGACGGTTTCCAATAAATTCTTCATAAGCATAGCCGACATAATTAAATAATTCGTGATCACCATGTGTACGGAATAGAAGGTAAGGGTGTGTCGGTGAATGATATAACATACGCATGAAAAAATCTGATAATACATCATTTTCCGATAAGGTCCCGAAGAAAGCGGTCTCAAAGGTGCTGGTTCTAAGTATAATATTGAATACGATACAGTCATCGGAAAATACACTGATAGCATGCTGTGTATTTGGTGCAATGATGCAAATATCACCGGACTGCATTTCCAATTTTTGCTCCTGAATATAGTTGGAACAAGACCCATGTAAAACACAGAGTACCTCCAAAAAAGAATGAGAGTGCCAGTTGCATGGAAGGTAACGAAAATGTTTATAGATTTCGCAATCTAAGTTTTTATGAAAAAATAAATCCTCTTCCAGATTGTCAACCAGGAATTTAGGAAATAAACAATCATCTGTGTGACTGGCTTTGACAAAAATATCTCGGCAATCCTTAATATCATGTGGTTTTTCTAAGTGTCGGTCTTGATTTTTGAAATATAAGTCTTTTAATCGTTGCTCTGTCTTACATAAATTTGTATCTATTTCATATTCGTAAGCATCATAAAATCGCATAAGGTATCCTTTCACTGTCCGATAGTGTTAATTTGTTATATCAGATGTGAGATGACTCCCACCTCTGTAGGTGGTGAGTAACAAATCAGTATCAGTGGTGGGAGTCAATCCCCATCTGATATAGCCTCCGGCAGGATTGCAGAGATGCGCAGAAGAAGTATGTCATGCATTGCATGACGCGCATCTCGCAGCAAGAATGCAGAGGCATTCTTGAATTATTATACCAAAGACAAATTTAAAATTCTTTAAAATTCATAGAAATGTCATCTTTGTAATGCAGGAGTGTCTGATTTGCAACTATGTTGTAAAATGAGGGATTGCTATACTATGAAATATAATAAAGCAGAAGGAGAATCTGGATAATGGGAATATTAGGAAATTGGATTACAAATAAAACAGCAAAACCATTTTATGCAAGAAGAATTATAAAAATATGTAAGCAAGTTTTACATGCAGAGGCAAAGGTATGTGGGCTTGGTCAGTTTCATTTTTATATAAATGGATGCAAGGTAGAAGATCATGAGTTGGACCCGGGATGGACGGATTATCACAAACTGATTGAATATGTAACATTTGATGTAACGTCATATTTAAAAGAAGGGGAAAATGTAATTGGAGCGGAGGTCGGAAATGGCTGGTTTTATAAGATGGACGAGCATTATACATTCAAATTTCCGGAGTTTATGCCGCCAAATCCGAATCCATATAAACCATTTGGTGAAGAACTTGTATTGGCAGTAGAATTAATGATTACTTATGTTGATGGAACAGTAGAAGTTATTCATGCAGATGAAGATTTTCTTGTAAAAGAGCATCCGGTTGTAATGAGTAATGTATATGGTTCGGAGACAATTGACGGAAGAAAGAATCCGGATGGATGGTGTACAGCAGAGTTCAATACGACAAGTTGGGAGAATGCTTCGATTGTTACAAAGGAGAAAGAGCCGACTGGCCGGATGATCGACCAGATACAGCCACCAGTGAAGGTGCTCCATTCTTATCAGGGAGAATATTTGAACAATGTACAGAGCAAAGACATCTATGATTTTACACAAAACATGTCCGGAATTTTAGAGTTTGAAGTGAAAGGAAAAGCGGGGGATGAAATTCATCTTTACCCTGCCGAGAAGCTTGCAAAAAATGGTGATGTAGACCAGATGGCAAAAGGCTGGGTAAATTTGGATTCATGTATTACTTATATTATCGGGCAGGACGATGAATGGGAAACATGCAGAATGAAATTTACTTATTTTGCAGGCAGATATGTTGCTGTTGAGAAGCCGGAGAATTGTGAGATGCGTAATCTTACAGCTCATGCAATCAGCAGTGCATATGAGACGGACGGAACATTTACATGTGATGACAAACGTTATGAGCAGATTTACAGTTTGGTGGAAAAAGCAGTTGAGGCAAATATGGTCAGTGTGCATACCGACTGTCCGACAATTGAGCGATTTGCATGGCAGGAGCCGAATCATCTGATGGCACCAGCTATCATGTATATGAAAAATGGATGTAAATTGTGGGAAAAATTCTTGTTGGATATGCGAACAGCGCAACATACAGCACAAGATTATTTTTATGATTTTGAAGAAAATAAAGTCTATCCGGGAGATGGATTGATGCCGTCACAGTGTCCATGTTATATTCCGAATGTACTTCCGGTTCCGGGGATGGGAAGTTTTTATGATATCATCGGTTGGGGAAGCACCTGTATTCTTGGAACATATTGGCATTATATGTTCTATGGGGATAAGAAGATCATTGAAGATAACTACGATGCAGGTATGAGATATCTGGAACATTTAAAAACAAAGGTTACAGAAGAAGGATTTATCAACCATGGCCTGGGTGACTGGGGCAATCCGAAAAATGAACTTGCAAGAGAAAATATCGAGACGGCTTTCTTATATGCAGATGCCGTAACGCTTGCGAAGTTTGCCGAGATTCTTGAGAAACTTGAGGATAAAAAGAAGCTGGAGGCTTATGCAGAGCAGGTAAAGAAAAACTACAATGAAAAGCTGCTTGTCTGGAATGCAGAAAAAGGATATTGGTGTTACCGTACATGGGATCATGCGGACGAGTTATTTATGACGCAGGCAGTAGAAGCGTTACCGCTTTATTGGGGATTAGTACCGGAGGACAAAGAAGTAGATGTTGTGAAAGCATTTTACGATGCTTTGGAAACAGAAGGTGCATTTGTCAGTGGAGAAATCGGACTTCCATATGTAATTCAGACAGCACGCAAATATCAGATGAATAACTTGATCTGTCAATTCATTTTACGAAAAGAGCATCCAAGTTATTATGCATTTGTATTAGATGGAGAGACGACATTGGGTGAATATTGGGAGACCAATCCGAGAAGCCACTGCCACGATATGATGGGACATATCGTAGAGTGGTATTATAATGGTATCGCAGGAATCCAAGCAGAGGAACCGGGATTTAGAAAGATAAAAATATGCCCGTATTTGCCAGAAAGTATACATGAGTTTAAGTGTATTTATCGTTCTGTGGCAGGGGAGATTTCAGTTCAGGTGAAGGAAGAGCAGGATGGAATGGTATTGCAGGTGAAAGTGCCAAAGGGCGTGGAGTATCAGATTGATACAACCAATCTGGAAAGTAGCAGAGAAATCACGGCAGAGAAGATTAAGATAGAGGTAGAATAACATGAGAGAGTTCAGTAACAGACGAAATCCTATATTGCCATTGGAATATCATGTGCCGGACAGCGAGGGACATGTAATGGCGGATGGAAAGTTGTATGTATATGGGAGTTTTGATGACAGAGAAGATGTTTATTGTAGTGAGAAATATCATGTGGTATCGACAGCCGATATGGAGCATTGGACGATTCATGAGGAATCGTTAAACGGTAATCAGATTCCTTGGTTCAATAACCCGGTTGCACCAAAATATTCAGGAATTGATTGGAGCCATCCAACACCATTTATCCAGAAAATGATTCAGCGAGACCTTGAGAATGGTGTCGATATGAAGGCAAAATTTGAAGAGGCAGAAAAAGAAGAAAAGGAAAAGCCGGCACTTCTCTTTGCACCGGATTGTCTGGAACGCAATGGAAAATATTATCTTTACTTTTGCATGCCGGATGACAGTGAAGGAGTTGCAATATCAGACAGACCGGAGGGACCATTTACAAATCCAATACAGCTTCCGTGTGGGGGAATTGATCCGGCAATATTTATTGATGATGATGGACAGGCATATTATTACTGGGGCCAATTATTTTCACATGGAGTAAAACTGAATGAAGATATGATTTCCTTCAATCGAGATGAGATAGTAGATGATCTGGTGACGGAAGAAGAACATTTCTTTCACGAAGGCTCTTCCATGAGAAAAATCGGTGATACTTATTACTATGTATATGCCGATATGGAACGTGGAAAACCAACTTCACTTGGATATTCTACAAGTAAGTCTCCGATGGGACCATTTACTTATCGTGGAATTATCATTGATAATGACGGATGTGATCCGGCGAGCTGGAATAATCATGGATCAATTGAATGTGTAAATGGACAGTGGTATGTATTTTATCATCGCTGCAGCCGAGGAGTACAGCAACACAGAAGACTTTGCATCGAGAAGATAGAGATATTGGAAGATGGTACAATCCCGGAGGTGAAGATGACCTCGCAGGGCATCGGAGAGCCATTTGTACCGAGAGAGGTCATCAAGGGATATCAGGCATGTGAAATGTCCGGTTCCGTGTATATCGGAGTGAATGAAGATGCAGGGAGTGCAGAGGAATATCCAGAGGTACTGATGAATATTTCTGTGGGAGATGAAGTGATGTTTCGCTATGTGAAGAGTGAGCAGGAGTGGAAGGAAATTTTCTTGAAATATCGTGGCAGCGGAAAAGTTAAAGTAAAAATGGATGGAACTTGTGCAGGCGAAATAACACTTACAGATAATAAGGATGTTACAAATACAACAAACCAGGAGATCTGTATGGAAGCTGGGGAATATGAGGTGGAATTGGAAATTGTAGAAGCAGATAAGCTGGAAATTATAGAAATTATGTTGGCATAATAAGGAGAACAAGAGAGGACTGATTTTATAAAAGTTTTCCACAGAATTGCCAACAAAAAAGAAGAGTTATCGACAAGAAACACATTGCGAATGTACAGATGATAGCTTAAGCTATATCTATACTCATTTCTAAAAATTAATCGATTAGTTAAGACTCTTGAAAGTCTAAGGTGCGGGATGAGAATTTTATAAGTTCTCATTCCGTACAGTTATCTATATTCATTTCAGAATATAACATGAGTTTTTTAAAGAACTTGAGTTCAGTAGCAAATCCAAAATGTAAAAATCCGAATAAATATTAATAAAAAACCAAGGATAAGACTGTTAAAATGGAAGTGGAAAATTTATCTTTTACAGAAAAATCAAATGTGATAAAATAAAGAAAAATAGGATTTTCTATTTCTGTTTGACAGATAATTGTCATGAGAAAAAGGAGAAAATTCTATGAAAAAAACAAAAGAATTAAAGGAAAAAGAAAATTTTATAATGTTTCCCACAGTGGATTTTTGTTTCAAAGAATTAATGCAGAATGAGAATGTAAGGAAAGGCATTATTGCAGCTTTATTGAATGTATCACCTGATGAGATTGAATCTACCATCCTTATACAGACAATATTGAGAAAAGAATATGAGGATGATAAGTATGGGATTTTAGATGTGCGTGTAAAATTGAAGAATGGAACACAGATAGATTTTGAAATGCAGGTGGCAGCATATGAATATTGGGATAAACGTTCCATTTTTTATTTGAGCAAAATGTATACAGACCCGATTAAAGAGGGAGAGGGCTATGATACATTAAAAAAATGTATTCATGTCAGTATTTTGAATTCAGTGCATTTCCCGGAGGATGATGTATGCTATCGTCGAATTGCATTTTGTGATACAGAGACGGGGAAAGAATATTCAGATCTTATGGAGATGCA
Source organism: Ruminococcus hominis (assembly GCF_014287355.1). Lineage (NCBI taxonomy): Bacteria > Bacillati > Bacillota > Clostridia > Eubacteriales > Oscillospiraceae > Ruminococcus > Ruminococcus hominis. The sequence goes on from NZ_JACOPE010000001.1 coordinate 121,340, forward strand.
TATGTTGGAGTTGGCAAAATTGCCTCCGGAGGCTCAGAATGAAGAAGGCATTATTCTTTGGATGCGTTTCCTAGGTGGAAGGTGTGAGGAGGATTTTAGGCATATGGCAGAAAAAGATAAGTACATAGAAGAAGCATATGATACTTTGAAAAAATTAAGTGCAGATGAAGAGAAACGTCTTGAGTATGAGGCTCGTCAGAAAGTGATTCGGGACCATAATTCATTTATGAAAAGTGCGGAGAAAAGAGGACTGCAGCAAGGAATAGAGAAAGGAATACAGAAAGGAATACAGCAAGGAATACAGCAAGGAATACAGTACACTTTAAAGGCATTGGAATTGAAGAAACAAAATTTGAGTGCGGAGCAGATTGCAGAAGAACTTCAAATTTCATTAAACGATGTGAAAATGATTTTAGGAGAAAAGTAATACCATGCATGAAACCAGTGGGGACGGAGTTTTTGGCTTAATAAATGTCTCCTGTGGATAAGAAGAAACACTGATATATTTGCGAAAAATCTTTCCACAGAATTGCCAACAAAAAAGAAGAGTTATCGACAAGAAACGCATTGCGAATGTACAGATGCTAGCTTAAGCTATATCTATACTCATTTCTAAAAATTAATCGATTAGTTAAGCCGTGTGAAAGTCGGAAGTACGGAATGAGAATTTAAATCTTTTGAATTCTTATTCCGTACATTTATCTATATTCATATCAGGATATAAAATGAGTTTTTCAAAGAATTTAAGTTCAGTAGCAAATCTAAATTTCCAAATAAGAACAATTTAATAAAGGAGAGGATAAATTGTCATCAGTAGATAAAATATTGACTGCGGTAATGTGTGGAACAAGAGATAAAAATATTTTATTTTTGGATCTTCGAAAACTATTGGATGTTTTAGGATTTCGATGTAGAATAAAAGGGGATCATTTTATATATTATAAAGAGGGAGTTAGTGAAATTATTAATATTCAACCGGAAGGAAATAAAGCGAAGGCATATCAAGTTAAGCAAGTAAGGTACATTATATTAAAATATAAAATGGAGGTCTGAAATTGAATAAATATAAACAAATTATTTATTGGTCAGAGGAAGATAATAGATTTATTGTAGAAGTTCCGGAATTACCGGGATGTATGGCAGATGGAACAACGGAAACGGAAGCACTGAAAAATGCAGAGCAGGTTATTTCGGAGTGGATTGAGACAGCAAGAATTTTGGGGAGAGAAATTCCACAGCCTGAGGGACGATTGGTATATATGGGATAGTGAGTGTAAGGAGGACCTGAAAACCATGCACGTGAGAACAATTTTACAGTCATTACAACAAGGCATTCTGATTTGTAACAGAAATGCAAGAATCATATATTTTAATGATGCTTATGGGGAGTTCATTGGGAAGCGCCTTGAAGAAGTTCAAGGAGAGGAGATAACAAAGTATCGAAAGCATGCAATGGTTCCACAGGTGATTCAGTCGCAGATACCAATAGAAGGAATTGTACGTACGGAAGGAAATCAAGAGTATTTTGCAAGTGTCTATCCAATCATGGAGGGGGATATTCCTAATGGAACGATCTCAATTGTAACAACTCTTGCACAGCACCAGTTAAAAGTAAAACAAAAAACAGAGACGCTTGCAGAGAGGGTACGAAAATTTGAACGTGAAGAAATTCTGGCAGAAGTTGCATATTGCGGAGGTGGCGTAGAAGGGAAGAAAAGAGCGGCAGCCCGACTAGGCATATCGTTGGCGACATTGTACAATAAAATAAAAGAAGATTAGGGACGAGCGGTAATTTCTAAAATTTTAGAAATTATCGCTCGTTTTATCTGGGGTATAGCTATAATATAACACGTAACAAAGATGGAAAAATGTCATAAATGAACCTTTGATATGTCAGTTGAAATACTTTGGGCTGTATTTGAATCTTGCTACAATGATAAAAAAACAAGGAGAATGCAGAATGAACAATTCAATTAAACCAGGTCAGGTATGGCTTGATACAGAGGGAAAACGAATTCAGGCACATGGTGGAAGTGTAATCTGTGTGGAAGATACATTTTATTGGTATGGAGAAAACAAAGAAAATACTACTGGACAGGATAAGACATGGCATTGGGGAGTAAGATGTTATTCATCAAAAGATTTATACAACTGGAAAGACGAAGGAATTATCATTCCACCAAATCTGGAAGATGAGACATCACCATTACATCCTACATCGATGATGGACCGCCCTCACATTGTATACAATAAAATGACACAAAAATATGTGGCATGGCTTAAGATTATGAATGAGCCCCCATGTTTTACAGTTTTGACGGCAGACCACATTTTGGGACCATATAAATTGAAGAATGCACGAGTGAATCCGTGTGGAATGGCTGTTGGTGATTTTGATATTGCAGTAGAGCCGGTTGACAATAAAGCTTACTTAATCAGTGAACGTCCACACATTACGTTATATGTTGCGGATCTAAATGATGAGTATACTGATGTGACAGGGAATTACTCAGAACATTTTCCACACACGGCACCGCCGGAAACTCGAGAGGCACCAGCACATTTTGTGAGAAAAGGAATGCATTATTTGATTACATCAGGAACGACAGGATATCATCCGAATCCATCAGAAATAGCAGTGTCAAAATTATGGCATGGACCATATGAGATTCTTGGGAATCCGCATGTGGGGGATACATCAAAAACATCGTTCAACTGTCAAATTTCATCTGTATTTAAGCATCCGATGAAGAAAGATCTTTATATTGCTATTGGAGATCGCTGGCGACCTGAGATTCCAGAACTAGAGGGTGAGAAATTTATAACAGGTGAAGGCTACGAAGAAACAGCGCAAATGTTTCGGACAATTTTTGACCCAGAGGCGGAATTTATATTTGATGAAAATGCATCAAAGAATTTGTTTATAAATGCATCAATTGCAGATTATGTTTGGCTTCCACTTCGCTTTGATGGTGATAATGTTCGAATCGAATGGATGGATGAATGGAAAATAGAAGAATTTGAATAGTAGACTGAAAGGAGCTCAGCGCAGATAATATCTGGTGCGCTAGCTCCTTTTAAATTTCCTTATTTAGAGCTCGATATTCCGCTGGTGTCATTTGGTATTGTTGGATAAAGAGCTTTTTCAGGTGATTCGGATTAGAATATCCGACTCGAGAGGCAATCTGTTTTTGTGAAAGATCCGTTGTTATTAATAATTCAGCGGCATGTTTTAATTTTATCTTTTGAATATTTTGGGAAAAACTTTGCCCTGTATATTCCTTTAGCAGGCGGATCATATGTCTTTCACTGTAATGAAAGAAATGTGCCAGTTCTTGGAGTGTGACATTTTGATATCGCTGTTCCATATATTTGAGTATAAAAATAAAGTTGTTTTCTTCATCTGATCCATTTGGATTTGGAAGACATAAGTCTTTTTCATGATTTCGAAGGAGCAGGGAGAAAAATAATTCTACAAGTTGATTTTTAACTGCATTTTTGTATCTCTTATTATCACATTCCTCTTGATATAAGGCGGTAAGAATCGTAAATACCTCAGAATCAACAGACGTATGAAAGAGAAGGTAAGAGAATTTTTCATTATGATATAATGTGTTTTTGAAAAATTCGCTTAGAATTGTCTGATCTTTCAAAATATAAAAAAAGTTTGAATCAAAAGTATTGGAGCGAATCAAAAGATTTATAATAAGACTATCTTCATTTGTGTCCGAAATTGTGTGCATGGTTCCTGGAGCAATGATTAGAATATCCCCGGCTTGAAGCATATATGTTTGTCCACCAATGGAGTTTGAACAGCTGCCATTTAACACACACATGATTTCAAAAAAATCATGAGAGTGAGGGAAAGCGGGAAGAAATCTGGGGTGCCGTACAAGGAAGACATCATGATCAAAGTTCTTAAAAAAATCTTCAGAAAGAGTTTCCTCCAAGAAAATGTCAACATGAAATTGATTCAGGATTTCTTTGTGTAAAAAGCTACGTATTTCTTCGAGTGCGGAAACGTTGTACAGGTGAGCGTTTTCAGTATCATACTGCAGAAAGCATTCTTTTAGAAAGTCTTCTATTTTCAACATCGTCTCGCCTGAACAGGAAGATATCGTGCTTTTATTGTAGATGGCAGGTGAAAATAATTTCATGAATAGCGTCCCTTTCTCTTTTTATTGCTTGTAAACAGTATAACACAAAATGTCATGAAAAATAATACAGTGTCATTTATTGTTTTCACTATGTCACTTTTCTGACTATTCTACTCACCTACATTTTTTTATAATACATATAAATTTGAAAGGAAGGGTGTAAAGATGAATACGAAAGAAAATGGGAAACTAAAATTATCGGAACGTCTGGCATATGCAATTGGCGGACTTCCAGAGGTTGCAAATTCAATTATCGCGGCATTCTTAACAATGTTCTATACAGATAATATCGGATTGGCAGCAGGAATGGTTGGTACGATGTTCTTCATATCTAAGTTATTTGATGGAATCAGTGATTTAGTTGCAGGAACGATTGTAGACCATACGAGAACAAAATGGGGAAAAGCCAGACCATGGCTTTTATGGCTTTCAGTTCCAACGGGCTTATCACTGGCACTGATTTTCTTTATTCCTCAAAATGGATCAAGCACAATGCAATTGATTTATGCATTTGTTACATATAATTTATATACAACGATTATGTATACAATGACAGGAATCGCTAAAAATGCTTTGATGCCTCTTATGACACAGAATATGCAAGAACGTGGAATTTTATCAACATTCGCAATGTTTGTTGGATTAGGTGGAACAATTTTAGGATGCTCATTTACATTTCCACTTATCTTTTCTCTTGGAGGAGATATAAAAGCATGGCGAACATTGTTTATGATTTACGGAGCATTAGTAACAATTGGTCTTTTGATCGGTTTCTTCTTTACAAAAGAATATGTACAATCGGTTGAAAGTGTAACAAACGAAAAAGCAGAAGCAGTGAGTTTCTTAGAGGGGACAAAGATGTTTGTGAAGAACAAATATCTGGTACTTGCTCTTGTGATGACAGTTGTAGTAAATCTTATGGTACAGCTTGGAACATGTTCACAGACTTATTTTTATACTTATTCAATGGGCGATCCAATGCTTATGACTTCATTGAGTCTGGTTGGTGTTGTTCCAACACTTATTAGTATTGCAGTTCTTACAGGTCCATGCCTGATGAAATTTGGAAAGAAAAAATCAATGTATATAGGCGCAGCGGGACAGATGATAGGAAGTATTATTAAAGCACTTGCAGCGCTGAGCTTAAACGTACCGGTTTTGATCGTTGGAACAGTGATCGGAGGATTAGCAACGGGACCATTATCAGTACCTGTAGCAACATTGGCTTCCGATGGTATTGATTATGGTGAATTCCTTTTCAATAAACGAATTGAAGGTGTCGGATCTGCGATTACAAGTTTTTCGCAGAAACTTAGTTCAGGACTCGCAGCAGCAATGGTTGGATGGGTGCTTGCTTTAACTGGATATGTGGCAAACGGAGTACAGAATCAGGCAACAAACATAGGTATTATTTCACTGTTTGCTATTATACCGGCAGTTTTGGAAATCATCATCATTATTCTGTTAAAAGTATTCTATCATTATGATCAAGAGGCAGATAAAGTATTGGTAGAATTAGAAAGAAGAAAAGAACAAGTTAAATAATAAACGATAAGAATTTATAAATAGGCTGTAAGAAGAACTGCAAGATAAGTTGTTCTTTTTACAGCTTATTTAGGAGGATAAAAATGAACAGCTTAGGAAAATGGATTACAAATGGCAGTGAACGTCCATTTTATACAAGAAAGAATATAGAGATTACAAAAGAGATTACAAATGCAGTTGCATATGTATGTGGATTGGGACAGTTCAACTTTTACATTAACGGAGCGAAGGTTTCGGACCATGTCTTGGATCCGGGATGGACAAACTATGACAAACTGATCCAGTATGTTACATTTGATGTAACAAAGTATTTAAAAGAAGGTGTAAATACAATCGGTGCAGAGATTGGAAATGGATGGTTTATTATGAATAACGATCATTATACGTTCGCATTTCCAGCGTTTATGCCGCCGAATCCAAATCCATATCACGCATATGGCAAAAGTCTTGTATTTGCTATGTGCCTAGAGGTTGAATACAAAGATGGAACCAAGGATGTGATGACAGCAGATGATACATTTAAAGTGGCAGAACATATGGTGACTGTTTCGAATGTATATGGGTCAGAATATATTGATGGGCGAAAAGCACAGATTGGATGGAATACGATAGCATTTGATGATTCTAAGTGGGAAAAAGCGAAGATAGTAGCAGAGGAGGATGAGCCGAAAGGAGAGCTACAAAATCAAACTCAGCCACCAATTAAAGTAATTCATACTTATGAAGGAAAATATCTTCACGATTACGCGGATAAAGAGTCAGGGGAAATTCGTAAAATCTATGATTTTTCGCAGAATATGTCCGGTATGTTAGAAGTAAAGGTCAAAGGAAAAGCAGGAGATGAAATTCATTTTCTTGCAGCAGAGAAACTTTCACCAGAAGGTGATGTAGATCAGATGGCAAAGAACTGGATGATGATAGATAATTGTATTACTTACATTGTTGGAAAAGATGATGAATGGGAAACGTGTAAATTAGTTTTTACGTATTTTGCAGGGAGATTCATGGGTGTTGAAGCAAAATCAGATGCTGTTGAAATTGGTGAAATGAAAGGGCATGCAATTACAAGTGCTTATGAGGAAAGCGGAACATTTGAATGTGATGATGAGAGATATAATCAAATCTATGATATGGTGGAAAAAGCAGTTGAAGCGAATATGATGAGTGTGCATACGGACTGTCCAACGATTGAACGTTTTGCATGGCAGGAGCCAAATCATTTAATGGCACCGGCAATCATGTATATGAAAAACGGGAAAAAACTTTGGGAAAAATTTTTATTAGACATGAGAGTGCAACAGCATACAGCGGATGATTATTTCTATGATTATGAAGGAAATAAATTTTATCCAGGAGATGGACTCATGCCGGGACAGGCGCCATGTTATATTCCAAATGTACTTCCGGTTCCGGGGATGGGAAGCTTTTATGATATTATTCCATGGGGAAGTACTTGTATTATAGGAACGTATTGGCATTACATTTTCTATGGGGATCAGAAAATTATTGAAGATAATTATGATGCGGGAATGAAATATTTCAAATATCTTCAAACGAAAGTGACGGAAGAAGGGTTTATCAATCATGGATTAGGAGATTGGGGAAATCCAAGAAATGAACTTGCAAGAGAAAATATTGAGACTGCCTTTTTCTATGCAGACGCAAAAGTGTTGGCAAGATTTGCAGAGATGCTTGGAAAAGATGAAGATAAAGGAACATTAGAAACATATGCAGATGAAATTAAGAGTAACTATAATGAGAAACTACTTGTACAGAATGAGGAAGGATACTGGTGTTATAAAAACTGGGATCATCCGGATAAATTAGTTATGACACAGGCAAGTCAGGCACTTCCATTATACTGGGGGCTTGTTCCAGAAAATAAGAAAGACGATATAGTAAAGGCTTTCCGTCAGACACTTGTGAATGAGCAGGCTTTTATTGCCGGAGAAGTAGGCCTTCCATATGTAATTCAGACAGCGCGTGAAAATGGAATGAATGATTTGATTGCGCAATTTATATTAAGAGAAGAACACCCAAGTTATTATGCATTTATTTTAGATGGAGAGACAACTTTGGGTGAATATTGGGAAAATAATCCAAGAAGTCATTGTCACGATATGATGGGACATATTATTGAATGGTATTATAATGGTATCGCAGGAATTATTCCAGAGGAACCTGGATTTTCGAAGGTTACAATAAAACCTTATATGCCAAATACGGTGAACTATTTTATATGTACTTTCAATACACCGCAGGGTGAGATTAAGGTATCGGCAAGAAGAAGTGGAAAAGAAGTTGAATTGGATGTGAAGGTTCCAGAAACGATTGAGTATATAGTGGATAGAAGCAATTTATAAAGGAAGATTAGGGACGAGTGATAATTTCTAAAATTTTAGAAATTATCACTCGTTTTATTGTGGAAAGAATGCGAAATGGTAAGATTTGAGTATAAAAAGAAGGAGGCAATGAGATGAAATTGAGAGAAATTGCACACTCAAGAACCGGAGATAAAGGGGATATTTCCAATATTTCTGTAATTCCCTATAATGAGGCAGATTACGAATTTTTAAAAGAAGTATTAACAGAAGAAGTGGTAAAAGAATATTTTCAGGAGATATGCAAAGGAGAAGTTGTTCGATATGAACTGGATGGATTGCATGCTTTGAATTTTGTTCTGGACCATACACTGGGCGGTGGGGTAACACGTTCTCTGGCGATAGACCGACATGGTAAAACATTAGGCATGGCATTATTGGAAATGGAGGTAGAGCGATAATGAAGACGATTCGAATCGGAAGTGGAGCCGGTTATGCGGGAGATCGAATTGAACCGGCGATGGAATTGATTGAGAAAGGAAAGCTGGACTATATTATATTTGAATGTCTGGCAGAAAGAACGGTTGCAATCGGACAGCAGGATAAGGAGAAAGACCCAGAAAAGGGATACAATCAATTACTGGAATATCGTATGAAAAAGATATTGCCTTTGTTAGCAAAAAATCATGTAAAGATGATTACAAATATGGGTGCAGCAAATCCGAAGGCTGCGGCAAAACAGACGAAAAAAATTGCGGAAGAGATAGGCGTTTCAGGATTGAAGATTGCCTGCGTAACAGGGGATGATATAACAGATGAATTGGATAAATATAAGGATCATATAGTTCTGGAAAACGGGAAGCCATTGGAAGAATTAAAAGATTCTTTAATTTCTGCAAATGTATATATGGGTTCGGAAGGAATTCAGGAAGCGTTAAATGAACAGGCAGACATTGTAATAACAGGGCGTGTGTCAGATCCGGCACTCTCCATTGGACCACTGGTACATGAATTTGGATGGGATTTAGAAAACAATCCGGATCAAATGGGACAAGCTGTGCTGGTTGGACATTTGCTTGAATGCGCAGGACAGGTGACTGGCGGATACTATGCAGATACGGGAATCAAAGATGTGCCGGATTTATATAAATTAGGATTCCCTTTGATAGAAGTTCATGAAGACGGCAGCTTTGTCGTAACAAAAGTAGAAGGCTCCGGAGGTCTGGTAAGCGTAGATATCTGCAAAGAGCAGACAATATATGAGATTCATAATCCAAAAGCTTATCTGACACCGGATGCAACAGCAGACTTTTCAAATGTAGTATTTACACAAGTAGGAGAAAACAGAGTACTGGCACATAATGCGATAACGCATGGTCGTCCGGAAACTTTGAAAGTAAGTGTTGGATATAAGGATTGCTTTATCGGAGAAGGTGAGATTTCTTATGGAGGTGAGACTGCATTGGAGAGGGCACGTATGGCTGCTGATATTATAGAGAAAAGAATCAACTTAACAGGAATTCAGTTGGATGAATATCGTGCAGATTTTATAGGATATAATTCTTTGTATGGTGATTTGCTCACATCCAAGATGAATGCTGGAACTCCAACAGAAGTAAGACTTCATGTGAGCGGAAGAACGACAGAACGATTACAGGCAGAATTGCTTGCAAATGAAGTGGAAGCGCTTTATACGAATGGGCCGGCAGGAGGCGGTGGAGCAGAAAAGCGAGTAAAAGAAATCGTTTCAATCTGCTCGATATTTGTTCCGAGACAGGCGGTTCGGTATCAAGTTGAATATTTGGAAAGCGGGGATAAATCAGCATGCGAATTATAAAGAAAAAAATAGGTGAATATGCGGAACTGACGGGGTATCTTCACGAACTGAATGATGAGACGGACAATATTAAGGAGTATCCGGCAATTTTGATATTTCCAGGTGGAGGTTTTAGAACTTGTAGTTTTCTGGAGTCTGAACCGATTGCGTTAGCCTATCTGGCAGAAGGATATCAGGCATTTACATTAAAATATACAACAGTGACAGATAAGGAAAATGCTACAATAGAAGATCCCATGACGGATGCACAAAAAGCATTAGAATGGATTCGGGATTGCAGAGAGGAATACTGTATAGGAAAAGAACAACTAGCACTATTAGGATTTTCCGGAGGAGCACATCTTGCGGCAGCTACAGCAACACATGGACCACAGCGACCGGATGTGCTGTTACTGGGATATCCGGGAATTCTTCACAGTGAGTTACGTGCACTGGAGTGTCCGGATATTATAGAATGTATAGATGAGAAAACGCCACCGACATTTCTGTTTGGAACAAGAGATGATAAGGTGACACCGCCGAAACACATTCTGGTGTTTGCGCAATGTTTGGAACAGAAAAATGTGGAATTTGAAGTTCATATTTTCAGAAAAGGTGAACATGGATTTTCACTTGCAAAGCCATTAACCAGCGTGGGAGATAAAAACAGGGTAAATCCGGATGTGGCGCAATGGTTTCAACTGAGTGTGAGATGGCTGAAGGAAATGTTGGGTGAGTTTACGGTATATGGGGTGAATGATGGACGAATCGGCAAGTACAGTATAGATACAAGAGTATGTGAATTGTTAGAAAGTCCGGAAGCAAAAGAACTGGTTTTAACATATTTGCCGATGCTAAGTGAAGAACTTCCGGTGTTTATAAAGGATTGGATTACGCCGAGAATATTGAATAAAAATCAAAAATCTTTGTCACAGGAGAAGCTGGAAGAACTGGATCAAAAGTTGTTAACATTATAGTTATCAACAGAGCTATAAAAAGAAACCAGTGGGAACACATAATGAGCCGAAAACTCCGTCCCCACTGGTTTATGCCCACTGGTTTAAGCCATATGAAGGAAGCCTAATAAAAAATGCTATGCTTCGTCAGTCTCTTTCGCCGGAATCTCAACCGGTTTATTCAAAATCTCCATAAATTCTTCGCCGGTAATCGTTTCATGTTCATACAGATACTGAGCCAGTTCATGTAATTTACCAACATTATCTTCAAGTATTTTATAAGCTTTTGAATGTTGCAATTTTACAAGATCGCGGACTTTTTTGTCAATTTCGGTTTGCGTTTCGAGTGAACAAGTCATAGAACTGTCACCACCGAGATATTGGTTGGTCATAGTTTCCATTGCAACCATATCGAATTCTTCATTCATACCATAACGGGTAATCATTGCTTTAGCAAGTTTTGTGGCCTGTTCAATATCGTTGGAAGCACCCGTTGTGATTTGATGGAAAATCAGTTCTTCGGCAGCTCGTCCGCCGGTAAATGTTGCAATTTTATTTTCCAGCTCTTCCTTTGTCATGAGGAAATGCTCTCCGTCTTCAACCTGCATCGTATATCCAAGGGCACCGGAAGTTCTTGGAATAATGGTGATTTTGTGTACCGGAGCAGATTCTGTCTGTTTCGCGGCGACAAGTGCGTGACCGACCTCATGATAAGATACAACGAGTTTTTCTTTATTGGAGAGAACCCGGTTTTTCTTTTGATATCCGGCAATAACAACTTCTACACTTTCTTCCATATCTGCCTGTGTGACGAACTTACGATTGTCACGGACAGCACGAAGGGCAGCTTCATTTACAATATTGGCAAGTTCGGCACCGGAGGCACCTGCAGCAGCTTTGGCAACAGCAGCATAATCGACGTTATCTCCAACACGAATTTTCTTGGCATGTACTTTTAAAATATCAATACGTCCTTGCAGATCTGGGAGTTCGACCGGAATACGACGGTCAAAACGTCCTGGACGGAGGAGTGCAGGATCGAGAGAATCTGGTTGGTTTGTTGCGGCAAGAATAACAACTCCCTTAGAGCCGTCGAATCCATCCATCTCAGTAAGCAACTGATTTAAAGTCTGCTCACGTTCATCGTTTCCAGACATTTGTCCGTTACGTTTCTTTCCAATCGCATCAATCTCATCGATAAATACAATACAAGGAGCTTTCTCATTTGCCTGTTTGAACAGGTCACGCACCTTGGCAGCTCCCATACCGACGAACATCTCAACAAATTCAGAACCTGAAATAGAGAAGAACGGAACATTGGCTTCACCGGCAACTGCTTTGGCAAGTAATGTTTTACCCGTTCCAGGAGGGCCTACTAACAGCGCACCTTTTGGCATAGAGGCACCAATCTCACGATATTTTTCCGGGGTGTGTAAATAATCTACTAATTCAGATAAAAGCTCTTTTGCTTCGTCTTCACCGGCAACATCAGAAAATTTAATACCACTGGAAGATTTGACATATACTTTTGCATTACTCTTTCCGCCCATACCAAATTGCATGGAATTCATTCCGCCACCCATCTTAGACAGCATTTTTTTGGACAGCCATTGGCCAAGTGCAATCATGATCAACATTGGAAGAAAGCAGGCCATTAAAAAACTAATAATTGGAGATGTCGGCTCAATGATTTCGGATGAAAATTTAGCACCAGATTCGTGAAGCCGGGTTACGAGATCTGGATCTTCAATAATTCCGGTTTTATATACTGTATCTCCTGATTTATCTGTAAATATGATTTGATTTGATTCGATGTTTACAGAATCGATTTGTTTTTCATCAATCATTGTCATAAATGTGCCGTAATCTACTTCTTTGACCTGACGTTGTTCCAGCGCAGGAAGGAGAAGAAAGTTTATACAAAGAATGGCGACAAGTACAATAATATAATAAAAAATCATAGGTCGTTTTGGTGATTTTACTTCTTGCATAATATGTTTTCAATCCTTTCGTCTTTAGTAAAAGATAGTGTAGTACGAAATGTTAAGGAATTCAAGCGAAAAAGTCTGAAAAAACTAAGGAAATCATGAAATTTTTATAAAATGGAAAGATGAAAAAAATCTGTGTAGAAAATCTGCCGTCTGCTTTATACTGCATTTTTGTAAGCTCTCGTGTTATAATAAAGGGCAAAGTGATGATTGAGAGAAAATAGAAGAAATATAGAGTATATAAGATTCTTTGGACAATCATCCAGATAAGCACGAACAGATAAGGAGATTCTATGCAGTTACGTTTTGAAATTCCAGATAAATTCTGGGGGCTGTTCCGGTCGGTTAACCGGGAGGCTTATATGGAGGCGTTATTGAATATCAATGAAGAATATCAATACAGTAATTATTTCTTAACACGGGAAGTTTGTATTCAAGTGTTAAGTGATATGTATATAAAGAAACATTTTCAGTTAAAACAGGAAGAGGATGAAACAGAGTTCGATTTATTGGAGACACCGGCGAGCAGAACATTGAAATGGCTGCTTCGGACAGGATGGCTAAAAAAACTAGAAGACTATAATACGCTTGCAACCAATATTGTAATTCCGGATTATGCGGCGATTTTTATTGATGCATTTGAACGTTTGGGCTCAGAAGATATGGAAGAGACTGAGATTTATATTCAGAATGTATATGCGACACTATTTTCTTTTAAAAATGATTCCAGAGTAAACTTAAGTATGCTGCGGACTGCATTGGTTAATACAAGAAGATTGAATAAAGCACTGCAGGATATGCTTCATAATATGGATAAATTTTTTGGACGATTATTGGATCAGCAATCTTACCATGATCTGTTAAAAGAACATTTGGAAGGTTATGTAGAAGAAATCGTGCGTAAAAAATATCATATATTGAAGACATCTGATAACTTTTATATTTACAAGACGGATATTAAGAAATGTCTGCGTGACATGAGAGAAAATGAAGAGTGGATAGGGCTGGTCAGAGAGCGTTCTAAGGCAATGGGGGATACGAAGGATGACGTGGTAGACTTGTTGGATATGATTGAGAGAGGATTTGATGATATTGAACATCGGATTTCAAACATGGATAAGGAACATACCAAATATGTAAGAGCGACGGTTACAAGATTGAATTATCTGCTCAGTGGAGAAACAGATACGAAAGGTTTGGTTGTTCAATTGCTTAATCGGATGTCGGCAGCTGTGACAGAAGAACAGAATACACAGGTGGAAAATCGTGGAAATGGTTATTCTTATGAGGAAATGCTGCAGCTTACCGGGGAGCGGATGAATATGTCTCTATTGGAAATGTTGTCGGAGAAATCTTTGTATAAACGGAGAAAGCCAAGGGAAGATTTCATTAGTCAGATGGCAGAGGATGAGACGATAGAGGACTTGAACAGAGAAGATGTATTGAAACTGAACAGAATTTTGCAAAGATACAGCAAGCAGGAAATCGAAGCTTTTATTGAGGAACATATGAAGGATGATGTTATGGATGTAGAGAAATTGAAAATAGCAGATGAAGAGTCCTTCGAGAAACTGATATTGGCATATGACTATAGCACAAGAAGAAACAGCAAATATATTGTGCTTGAAGAGGATACGCCACAGATTGAAAATGGATGTTATAAGTATCCGGCTTTAAAATTTGTGCGAAGAGGAATATAAGAGGAAAAACAAATGATAGAATACTACGAACAATTGCTGCAGGAAGAGCAGGAAGCGATTACCGAAATAATCCAGACGCTTTTTCGTCAGACATTTATATTAGAACAAAAATTTGACCGCCGGGCAGGCCGACTGCAGTATGAAAAAGATTATCGCGTATGTACGCGACATTTCGAATTTCTAAAAGCATACTTTGCGATATCAGGAATTCAGTTATGTGAAAATGTGCACATGGGAATTATTTATATACAAGGCGAAACGCTGTGGGGAGAGAAATTACCGAAGCTGGCAACAATTTATTTATTATTATTGAAATTAATCTATGATGAGCAAATGGCAACGGTTTCATCAAGCAGCCATATTGTTACGACACTTGGGGCAATTAATGGAAAAGCAGGAGAGTTCCGGGTTTTGAAAGGACTGCCATCTCCGACGGAGATGAAACGTACAATAGCAATGCTGAAAAAATATCAGATTGTTGAACCGTTGGATTCATTGGAAGAATTAAACGAAGCTACCAGGGTGGTAATTTATCCAAGCATTCATGCGGTATTGCTAGGGGATGATATCCGCGAACTGCTGACAACATTTGAGGAAGCAAAAGAACTGAAATCCCAGCAAAGCGTTTTTCATAAAGAGGTAGAGAGTGAGGAGGAACATCGTGGAGAAACAACAGCCATTTGAGGCTCTTTCAAAAATATGCCTGAATAACTGGCATTATATAGATAGAAAGATATTGACACTTAGTGAGGGAATCAATTTTTTTACAGGACATTCCGGAAGTGGAAAATCAACAGTGTTGGATGCGATGCAGATAGTGCTTTATGCAGATACGGATGGTCGTCGATTTTTCAATAAAGCAGCGGCAGATGATTCTGACCGCTCACTCATCGAATATCTTCGTGGAATGGTCAATATCAGTGAGAATAATGAATCGCAGTATTTGAGAAATAAAAATTTTTCCAGTACAATAGTTTTGGAATTTGAGCGTACAGATACAAAAGACAAACAATGTGTCGGCGTTGTATTTGACGTAGAGACAGCAACAAATGAGATTAGCCGTCAGTTCTTCTGGCATACAGGCGGACTTTTGGAAAACCAATATCGTGCGGAAAAACGGTGTCTTACAACGGTAGAGATGAAAGAATATTTGAGCAGAACATTTACAAAAGAGCAGTATTATTGCGGGTCAAGTAATGAACGATTCCGCCGACAGTTGTATGATGTATATCTTGGCGGGTTGGATATTGAAAAATTCCCGCGATTGTTTAAACGCGCGATTCCATTTAAAATGAATATCAAATTAGAAGATTTTGTGAAAGAATACATTTGTATGGAGCAGGATATTCACATTGAAGATCTTCAGGAAAGCGTTATGCAATATGGACGTATGCAAAGTAAGATTGCGGAGACAATGAAAGAAATCCGTTATCTGACGGACATTCGGGAAGCGTATCAGTCTTATGAAGAAAAACAGCAGGCGGCCGAGAGTTGTGATTATCAGGTTGAACGTTTGGAATTGCTACAGCTGCAACGGAAAAGTCAAGAGTTGCGGGAACGGATTATAGACCGGACAGAGGGAATCAAACAGCAACAGACACAACAGGAAAAATTGAATAAAGAGCTGAGAGAACTTCAAAAGGATTACGAGGATATTCTGTATCATATTGCAAAAAGCGGATATGATTCGTTGCAGATGGAGCTCGGTAATTTAAATGAAGTGTTGGAACGGCTGGAAAACAGCAAGGCAAGAATACAAAAGTTGTCTAAGAAATTGAATTTGTGGAAAGATAAAGAAGTTACTCCAAATCAGACAATATGGGACATTGAGAAGTTTGAAAAAGGAACAATTACAGAGGGGGAACTGGAACGTCTGCAAAAAAGCCTTTTGGAAATCCGGGATAGTCTGGAAACAGAGCGTACTGATACGGTGACAACATTAAATCGTATTAAAAAAGAAGAAAAAGAGATAAAAGAAGAATTAAAAGAATTAAAGCAGGGTAAGAAAGCATATCCACGCGAGCTGGAAGAAGCACGTTTTGAATTGCGTAATCGTCTGCATGAACGTGTTGGAAAACTGGTAAATGTACAGATTCTTGCAGACCTTCTGGATGTGAAGGATGAGCGTTGGCACAATGCGGTGGAAGGATATCTTGGAAATAATAAGCTTTTATTGATTGTAGAACCGAAGTATGCAAAAGATGCGATGGAAATTTATCGAGAGATGGATAAGAGAAAATTCTTTAGAGCAGCAGTGTTGGACACAGAGCGTGTCAATGAAGAAGAATTTACAGTGCAAAAAGGAGCTTTGGCGGAGGAAGTGCAGGCAAAAGAAAGTTATGTGCAGGCTTATATCCGATTTGTGTTGGGAAATGTTAAGAAATGTGAATCGATTGAAGAATTGCGAGAATGTAAAATCGGTATTACATCGGATTGTGTGCTTTATAAAGGCTTCCGTATGCAACATATCAATCCGGATAACTATACAAGACGAGCTTATATCGGTGAGACAAGTATGCGTAAACGTATTCAGCAGCTGGAAGGAAAAAGGGATGAACTGCAGAACGAACGCTTTCCGTTACAAGAGATGCTGGAAGAAATCAAGCGCATTTTAGAATTTGAAATGTTGTTGCAGCCTACAGCGGATTATATGCAGTGGCAGAATGAAGCAGGTCAGATTTCAGAAAAAGAGAAACGAAAAGCGCATGTCATTGAACAGATGAAAAAGCTGCGCGAAGAGTCTGTAGATATGTTGGAGAAACAGAAGTTAGATATTATGCGCCGACAGGAAGAAAAAAAGGAGTCTATAGATTCGGTAAAAAAAGCAATCTGGCAGAATGAGCAGGATATAGAAAAGTTTAACAATATGATTATTACAACAGAAACTGAACAGCTGGAACGAGAAAAGATATTGACAGAAGAGAACAAACGGCGTTCAGAAGAACGAACACAGATGCTGGAAAGTCAATTTCAACAATATCTTGAGAAAACAAAATCGCTTAATTATGATTATATGAAACGACAAAAACAGATGGAACAAAACCCGCTGAAAGATCAGATGGATCGTTTTTATCAGAAGCTGGTTGATGTTCGAAGTGTGTATAACCAGCAATATCCAAATCGCTCATTCTCAACCAGTGTGAAGGATAATAAGATGTACGATAAACTGTTGGATAGTCTTACTTGTGAGGATTTGGAACGATACCGGGCATCTGCACAGGAGCAGGCAAAATCAGCGGTAGAACATTTCAAGGACGATTTTATTTTCAAAATCCGAAGTGCTATCCGAGAGGCTTATCAGCGAAGAGATGAGCTCAATCGTATCATCAGCCGTCTGGACTTTGGTAAGGATAAATACCAGTTTGTAATCACAAAAAACAAAGGTGCGGATGGCAAATACTATAAGATGTTCATGGATGATGCTCTCCAGATTGACCCGCATCAGTTAAGCGGTTCAATGGACAATCAGATGAACATGTTTACGATGGAACATGAAGAAGAATATGGGGAAATGATGAATGAGTTGATCCATATCTTTATACCACCGGAGAATGCAACGAAAGAAGAGCAGGATGAAGCGAGAAAGAATATGGAAAAATATGCGGATTACAGAACGTATCTTTCTTTCGATATGCAGCAGATTGTTCATGGTGAAAAAGATATGAAGATCGGGCTTAGTAAGATGATTAAGAAAAATTCCGGAGGAGAAGGACAGAATCCGTTGTATGTGGCACTTTTGGCAAGTTTTGCGCAGGTGTATCGAGTGAATCTGTCGCCTAAATTGCGTCGTAATCCAACATTGCGTCTTGTCGTGTTGGATGAGGCATTTTCCAAAATGGATGCGGAAAAAGTGGCAAGTTGTATTTCGTTAATCCGAGGACTTGGATTTCAGGCAATTATCAGTGCAACAAACGATAAGATTCAGAATTATCTGGAAAATGTGGACAAGACATTTGTGTATGCCAATCCGAATAAGAAACATATTTCCATTCAGGAGTTTGAGAAGACGGAGTTTGGACAGTTGACGGAAGAGGCGTAAGATATATCAGATGTGAGATGACTCCCACCTCTGTAGGTGGCGAGTAACAAATCAGTATCAGTGGTGGGAGTCAATCCCCCATCTGATATAGCCTCCGGCAGGATTGCAGAGATGCGCAGAAGAATGCAGAGGCATTCTTGAATATAATGATATTTTAAGAGAACCAGGAAGTGTGCAGGCACATTTCTCTGGTTCTCTAATTATACAAAAGATGGAGCCGAGAGTTGTTACTGTTTACAGATGTCCTATAAACGATAACAAAATTTCCTGTTCCAGTCCCTTTTCTTCTTGTATCAGTTTGTCTATCAAATCTTGTAAAATCGGTATTTTAGTCTTTTCTAATTTCACTAGTGTCTGTGGTTCTAATGGCTCTGCAAAGTCTTTATATTTTTCATATATCTCTACATCCATATACAATGGCTGTAATTTAGGAAAGATCCGATTCTGAATATATTCAAAAATTTTGACTCCACCATAATCCAAATCTCCGGAGTGAAAATATTCCATCTGTTGATTCGCATCCAGAATTTCCGCAAGTTTTTGTAAAAAAGACCGCTCATACGGACCATAGTAACCATGGCTATATACATACAAGGTGTCATCAGAATAAGTCATTGCTTCAAAATTTGCCTTATTTTCGATAGAGACAATACGTTGAAATGGTACAACTTCATTCTTAATAGTCATATGTTGTAATGTTTGTGTATTCAATACGAATCCATATTTGAAATTTGATGTATCAATTTCTTGTTCAGTTCCATTCGGTTCTTGAATCAGTAGTTTCAAGGGACCCTTCAGCGCCATTTCCTGTCCGTATTCTTTAATCAGGAGCTGTTCCAACACAGATGTATCATCCATATCTTCCGTTACATCATTGCAATAATTTTTAGCAATTGTAATAATATGCGCTTGTACTTCTTTTTCAAATTTCTTTGTGTTTCCAAGATATCGCTTGCTAAAAACACGTTTGAATATCGCTTCGGTAAGTGCATTGATTCCTCGCAGACAATCCCGATAAAGTTCGAATTTTTCTAATTCTTTTGGAATCTTTCCATCACCAATGTTGTGTAATTTTTGCAACAATGAATCATAGTAGCTTCGAATCCATACATTCTGCCAGCCTTGTTTTTGTTCTGCTTCAATTTTATTCTGATATTGTTGTACCAAACGATATTTCGGAACAAATGTATCTCCATTCTTTTGAGCTTCTTGTTCTGCTAATTGATAAAGTTGGGGAAGTTGTTCTAACGAATATTGAATTTTTTCTATATCACTATAACGAAGGATCCATTTTACTTGAATTAATTTTTGATTTTCTAAATCGCGAACTTCATTTATTAATTCTGTTTTACCACATTTGGTATAATCCTTCTGCTGAATTGTAATTGTCCGATTGCCTGTTTCACCCGGTTTCCAATCTTTAGCACTGTGGTATTCGCATTTTTCTATGATTTTATTTAGAATGTACATCGTTTTCCTCTTGATCAAATATTTTAGTCTATTATAATTCCTATATCGGCGAAAACAAATAAGTATATTTTCGCATCTGTGCAAATATAACGGTCTCCACCCGGTTGCGTATCTCTTCTGGATATGCTCCTGCATTTACGAGTAATTCGTTTACATCTTTTTTAGTAAAGTGAAACTTTAGATTCATGTTATATAAGGATTTGGAAATATCCAATTGTTCGTCAAATTCACTGCATATTGTTTTGGGTTGAACATTATCAATTAGTGAGTAAGTATCTCCAGACAGAGGATAATCCATTGTTGTATCTGACAGAAGCCCCGCTCCATTATCAAAAATTGGACAGTACATATAATCTCCGTTCCCATTCATCAGAACCGCTATATTATGCGTGTGCCGGTCTTCGTTTAGGAAAAATGCGTCAATTGTCAGAAGTTTATTCATATAAATACCAAAATTCTGAAGGCCAGTTATGCGTTCCACCTGTTGTACTAAGAAATGCAAGCGCTCCTTATATTCTGGTATTCTATACAAGGTTTTATATAGGCTTTCTCCAAAAAAATTTTTGAATAGCCGTTCCAAGGTGATAATCTGCCAGTCTTCATTCAGGAAATTTTTACTTTTTACCCCATTATAAATTACAGAACCGTATTTTATTTTTTCAAGGTCATAACATACAAATTCATTTTCGGTCAATGTTGATTTTTTCAGAAGATGCGATATCATGTATTCAGCTAAGCCTTCATATCCTGTGTAATCAGCTTTGTACCATATTCCTTTATTCTCCCATTTTAGTTGGTTTCCTTTCGATGACTGACGATCATTTGTACGGATATTCTGCTCAAATAATTCTATCATTCCAGCTACCTCTCTATACGAATCCAAAAATCATCTTCCGCCATTCTACCTTCGGTTTTTTCTATAATCATAATCGGATCGTAAAATGGCAATCCTAAATCTTTGAGTATCAACTTCATCTTATCTCTGCTTTTGGGGAAGCATCTTGATTCCAGAAATTCTTGATATTGATTATAATTTGGAGTTTCTACAACACCGAAGGCACGGAACATAATCTTATCAGTATAATTTTTTATTTTTACTTTTTGTTCCTGTTCATTCACATCAATTAAAGTACATACATTCGAACTATACATATACCAAAGTCTGAGCGGCCATATTTTTTCGGGAACTCGGACTTCCTGTTCATATTCAGGATATCTTTGTAGCATTTTAAGAAATGGAACAATTGGTCCGTGAATAGCTTCCTTACTTCGCTCCCAGCGCTCTACAGTTGGCTTTGAACAATTGATAAATTCTGCAAACTCCTTCTGTGTCAAATGTAGTTCCTTACGAATTTGTTTGATTTCCGTTGCGGTTGTATATTCGGGGATTATAAATAATTTTTCTTTCATAGATTCACCTTCTGTTTTTAGGAATATCCACTTTTTGTTTATTAAATCATATAAATTTGTATTTGTAAATAAAAACCATTATTTTAATGGTTTATTTGAGCTAAAAACAATCAAATTGATGGTTTTGGTGAAGCTGTCAGAAGAGTATAAAGGAAATATCCTTTATACTGCATTTTTTACAAGAGCATGTTATAATAAGGGAACAAGCGTAAATTGGTTGTCGCTTACAATATATTGTACCCGATAATCGAAAATCTGCAAAAGAGAAAGAAGGGCTGATGATGGCTGTTTACGATAGTTTAGGTAATATGCTTACAAGATTCGGGCGCTGGATTGTGCGACAGACAAAAGGAAGCTATAAATCTGCAAGATTATCCCATGTGATACGGGAAGAAGAACGAAAACAGGATGATTTATTTCGCCAGATTGGGGAATATTATTATCAGATGTATGGCAAGGATGCAGATGGGCAGATGAAAATCTGGTGTGATGCAATCTGGAATAATAAGATGATGGTGATTCAGTACCAGAGCCAAAAAAGGCTGGTGAAAGGGGTTGCTTATTGTCCGAATTGCAGTCAGGAAGTGCCGATGCATTCAAAATACTGTAATCATTGCGGGGCAAGAATAATTACAACTCCAGAGATACAAATAAAAGAAACAGCACCATTTTCAGCAAAAATATGTCCCGGATGTGGTGCAGTGATTGCAGACGGAGATGTTTTCTGTGCAAATTGCGGAGGAAGAATTCCGGAGAAGAAAAGTTTGAAGGATTTTGTGAAAACGAAAGTGGCAGAGCATAAGGAAAAAGCAGAATTAGAGCGACAGGAAGAAGAAAAAGAGTTTGAAAATGTTGAGAAGGAAGTTGTTGCGGAGGTAGAGGCGAAAGAAGCTATTTTGGAAGAGGAAACTGAAACAGGAAAAGACGTGGCTACAGAAGACAAGGCAGTAGAAGTCGTGGAAGAACAAGAAGTACAAAAGTCACAACCTGACCAGACAGACGAAGCAGAACAAGCAAACGTGACAGATGATTCTCAAAATGAGCAGAATGAAGAAACTGAGCTTCAAAGAACTTGCCATGAATGTGGCAACCCAATCGAATACGGACAGAATTTTTGTCCAAAGTGTGGAGTGAAATTGTAGTTGCAGGTCACAGTATTATATGACTTGTAACTAATTATAGTAAGGGAGAGATTTATTATGAAATTAATAATTGCATCAGACATACATGGATCAGCATTATATTGTAGAGAATTAATGGAAGCCTGGAAACGAGAAGCAGCAGATCGGATGTTGATTTTAGGAGATATTTTATATCATGGTCCGAGAAATGATTTGCCGGCAGAGTATGCCCCGAAAAAGGTCATCTCTATGCTAAACCCATTGAAAGAAAATTTGTTATGTGTACGTGGGAATTGTGATACAGAAGTAGATCAGATGGTGTTGGATTTTCCGATATTGGCAGATTATTGTTTCTTAGATTTGGACGGACAGACTATTTTTGCGACACATGGGCATGTGTACAATCCACAGAATCCGCCAATGTTAAAAGATGGAGACATTTTGTTGAATGGACACACTCATATTCCTGCCTGTAAAAGGTTTACAACTGAAAGCGGAGCAAAATGCACATATATGAATCCAGGCTCGGTTTCTATACCAAAAGAAAAATCGCAGCACAGTTATATGATTGTAGAAAATGGCGTATTTGAATGGAAAAATATGGAAGGAAAGGTATACCATACATGGAAGAAAGATACGCATTGTTAATTGACGCGGAAAATGTTTCTGCAAAATATATTAAACCGATATTAGATGAACTGTCGAAATATGGAAATGTGACATATAAGCGTATTTACGGAGACTGGACAAAATCGCAGAGTGCGAGCTGGAAAGAAGTCTTGCTTCAAAATAGTATTACGCCAATTCAGCAGTTCAGTTATACATATGGAAAGAATGCTACAGATTCAGCCATGATCATAGATGCAATGGATATGCTGTATACAAATGATCTGGAAGGATTTTGTCTTGTGTCAAGCGACAGTGATTTTACCAAATTAGCGAGTAGATTGCGTGAAAGTGGAAGAACTGTAATAGGAATGGGAGAAAGCAAAACACCGACACCATTTCGTAAGGCTTGCGACATTTTTACAGAATTAGAGCTGCTATTGGATGATATCAAAGATGGCAAGAAAAATGAAGTGACAAAAGGACAGATTGAAGAGTCGGTTATTAAGATTATTACAGAAAATCAAAATAATGATAAAGAGACCGGACTAGGTGAAGTGGGAAGCCGTCTTGTAAAATTGTATCCTGACTTTGATGTAAGACGCTATGGGTACAGTTTGTTGTCTAAATTTTTAGAGACATTTCCGAAGCTGAAATTAAAACAGGATGGTACGCAGGTTACCGTTATGTTATATGAAGATAAGAGTAAGAAGGAAATGTTGGAGGAATTTATTGTACAGCAAATAAAAGATTCCGGTGCACAAGGGATTCTGTTAGGAACGCTAGGTAATAGAATCCATAATAAATTCAAAGATTTTAAGGTTCGTGATTATGGCTACTCTCAGTTTAAGCAATATGTACAGAGTCTTCATAATGTAGAGGTTGAAGAAGAGGACGAGAGATACTGGGCTGTTTATAAGAAATAAAAAATAGGCTGGATTGCGAGTCCAGCCAAAAAGGAAAAAGTTTATGAAAAAGAAAATATATATCAAAAGGTTATTTGCTTTTGATGTATATAACTATAGAAGAAAAATGTGATGATTTTGTGATAAACTTTTTAATAAATTATGGAAAGTATCTAAAGGAAATGTGAAAAGCAAATTTCAATAGTAACTACTTATAGAAAGAACGTATAAAATTATTATATATACAGAAAGAAAATAACAGTAGAATTGTCTGAATTGTGCGAAATAAATAAAAAACAAGAAAAACGTTGACAATTTAAAAACGAGATGATAAGATAGTCTTCGTCGCTAAGACAACCGATGCAAAATAGAAAACACTGGACAGCCCTGGCGGGATATGGAAAGTGTAAGATGAAAAATGCAAAGAAAAAACTTGAAAAAAGTTCTTGACAAAAGGTTGTCGGATGTGATAAAGTAAACAAGCTGTCGCTTGAAAGTGATTGATAAAATTACAAAAGCGAAACAGAAAAAATAAAAAAGTTGTTGACAAACGACAAAAGATGTGATAATCTATTAAAGCTGTCGCTTGAGACGACAACAAAACAAAGAACATTGATAACTAAACAATAGACAACAGATCCTTGAAAATTTCTTTAAGAGAAAATTTTTTAAGAACGGTTTATAACAAACCAAAACAACAGTAAAAGGATAGATTAGCTAGAGTTAATCTTGACTAGAACAAACACTTTTAACGAGAGTTTGATCCTGGCTCAGGATGAACGCTGGCGGCGTGCTTAACACATGCAAGTCGAGCGAAGCACTTTACTTGGATTTCTTCGGAATGACGAGTATTGTGACTGAGCGGCGGACGGGTGAGTAACGCGTGGGTAACCTGCCTCATACAGGGGGATAACAGTTAGAAATGACTGCTAATACCGCATAAGACCACAGCACCGCATGGTGCAGGGGTAAAAACTCCGGTGGTATGAGATGGACCCGCGTCTGATTAGCTAGTTGGTGGGGTAACGGCCTACCAAGGCAACGATCAGTAGCCGGCCTGAGAGGGCGACCGGCCACATTGGGACTGAGACACGGCCCAAACTCCTACGGGAGGCAGCAGTGGGGAATATTGCACAATGGGGGAAACCCTGATGCAGCGACGCCGCGTGAAGGAAGAAGTATTTCGGTATGTAAACTTCTATCAGCAGGGAAGAAAATGACGGTACCTGACTAAGAAGCCCCGGCTAACTACGTGCCAGCAGCCGCGGTAATACGTAGGGGGCAAGCGTTATCCGGATTTACTGGGTGTAAAGGGAGCGTAGACGGAGAGGCAAGTCTGATGTGAAAACCCGGGGCTCAACCCCGGGACTGCATTGGAAACTGTTTTTCTAGAGTGTCGGAGAGGTAAGCGGAATTCCTAGTGTAGCGGTGAAATGCGTAGATATTAGGAGGAACACCAGTGGCGAAGGCGGCTTACTGGACGATGACTGACGTTGAGGCTCGAAAGCGTGGGGAGCAAACAGGATTAGATACCCTGGTAGTCCACGCCGTAAACGATGACTACTAGGTGTCGGGTGGCAAAGCCATTCGGTGCCGCAGCAAACGCAATAAGTAGTC
Source organism: Ruminococcus hominis (assembly GCF_014287355.1). NCBI lineage: Bacteria > Bacillati > Bacillota > Clostridia > Eubacteriales > Oscillospiraceae > Ruminococcus > Ruminococcus hominis. The sequence continues at coordinate 146,991 of NZ_JACOPE010000001.1, forward strand.
CACCTGGGGAGTACGTTCGCAAGAATGAAACTCAAAGGAATTGACGGGGACCCGCACAAGCGGTGGAGCATGTGGTTTAATTCGAAGCAACGCGAAGAACCTTACCTGCTCTTGACATCCCGGTGACCGCTCCGTAATGGGAGCTTTTCTTCGGAACACCGGAGACAGGTGGTGCATGGTTGTCGTCAGCTCGTGTCGTGAGATGTTGGGTTAAGTCCCGCAACGAGCGCAACCCCTATCTTCAGTAGCCAGCGGTTTGGCCGGGCACTCTGGAGAGACTGCCAGGGATAACCTGGAGGAAGGTGGGGATGACGTCAAATCATCATGCCCCTTATGAGCAGGGCTACACACGTGCTACAATGGCGTAAACAAAGGGAGGCAAACTCGCGAGGGTAAGCAAATCCCAAAAATAACGTCTCAGTTCGGATTGTAGTCTGCAACTCGACTACATGAAGCTGGAATCGCTAGTAATCGCGAATCAGAATGTCGCGGTGAATACGTTCCCGGGTCTTGTACACACCGCCCGTCACACCATGGGAGTCAGTAACGCCCGAAGTCAGTGACCCAACCGTAAGGAGGGAGCTGCCGAAGGTGGGACCGATAACTGGGGTGAAGTCGTAACAAGGTAGCCGTATCGGAAGGTGCGGCTGGATCACCTCCTTTCTAAGGAAGAATGAAGTAAAGAGAACTGCTGTCTATTGTTTAGTTATCAAGAAACAACTTGATAATGAAGCCTTTTGGTGGCGATGCGTTTAGGGGTAACACCCGTTCCCATCCCGAACACGATGGTTAAGACCTAAACGGCCGATGGTACTGCACTGGAGACGGTGTGGGAGAGAAGGTGGCCGCCAAATCTAAAAAAAGAAAACTGGATTTACCAGTGATCAGAGATAAAAAATGATTTTTGTTTCTGATGACTGATAAACATCAGTCAGAATTGTACCTTGAAAATTGCATACAAAGAAATATAGATGATAAGATTAAAAAATATCTAATCAAGACATCCGAGGTAATGTTAACAAACATTAACTAAAGTCTGAAGAAAACAGACTGAAAAGAAATTGACCTATTACCAACGCATACACGCTAGTATGTGTCGATGAGAAACCAACCCGTGTTTCTTGTCTGTTGGTTATGCTGATAAGAGCGTATGGTGGATGCCTTGGCACTAAGAGCCGATGAAAGACGTGATAAGCTGCGAAAAGCTTCGGGGAGGAGCAAATATCCATTGATCCGGAGATTTCTGAATGGGGAAACCTACTTGAGCAAACCTCAAGTATCCTAACGCCAATCCATAACGTTAGGAAGGGAACCCGGTGAACTGAAACATCTAAGTAGCCGGAGGAAGAGAAAACAACATGTGATTCTGTGAGTAGCGGCGAGCGAAAGCGGAAGAGCCCAAACCGGAGTGCGTGCACTCCGGGGTTCGGACCGCAGAATTGATTCAATAAGTCTAGCAGAATGGTTTTGGGAAAGCCAGCCAGAGAGGGTGAAAGCCCCGTAAGCGAAAGACGAGTTGACATGGCGGTATCCAGAGTACCACGAGACACGAGAAACCTTGTGGGAATGAGCGGGGACCACCCCGTAAGGCTAAATACTTCTTAGTGACCGATAGCGCATAGTACTGTGAAGGAAAGGTGAAAAGGACCCCGGGAGGGGAGTGAAAGAGAACCTGAAACCATATGTTTACAAGCTGTGGAACATCTTTATATGATGAACCGCGTACTTTTTGTAGAACGGTCCGGCGAGTTACGCTGGCTGGCGAGGTTAAGCACTGAAGGTGTGGAGCCGAAGGGAAACCAAGTCTGAATAGGGCGTGAAGTCAGTCAGAGTAGACCCGAAACCGGGTGATCTATCCATGTCCAGGTTGAAGTTGCCGTAAAAGGCAATGGAGGACCGAACCCACATCCGTTGAAAAGGGTGGGGATGAGGTGTGGATAGGGGAGAAATTCCAATCGAACCCGGAGATAGCTGGTTCTCCTCGAAATAGCTTTAGGGCTAGCCTCATACGAGTCTTGCGGAGGTAGAGCACTGAATTCTTAAGGGGGCGTCAAAGCTTACTAAGAGATATCAAACTCCGAATGCCGCGTAGATGATGTATGGGAGTCAGACTGCACGAGATAAGTTGGGTAGTCAAAAGGGAAAGAGCCCAGACCTACAGCTAAGGTCCCAAAATGTGTGTTAAGTGGAAAAGGATGTGGGATTTCGAAGACAACTAGGATGTTGGCTCAGAAGCAGCCATCCATTAAAAGAGTGCGTAATAGCTCACTAGTCGAGAGGTCCTGCGCCGAAAATGTCCGGGGCTGAAACACACTACCGAAGCTTAGGAATTAACGAATGTTAATTGGTAGAGGAGCATTCTTAAAGAGACGAAGCTGTACCGAAAGGAGCAGTGGATTTTTAAGAAGAGAGAATGCCGGAATGAGTAGCGAGAGGAAGGTGAGAATCCTTCCGGCCGAATATCTAAGGTTTCCAGCGTAAAGCTGATCTGCGCTGGGTAAGTCGGGGCCTAAGGCGAGGTCGAAAGACGTAGTCGATGGATAACAGGTTGAAATTCCTGTACTATGATATAACAGAACTGTGGGGACGCAGGGAGAGAGCGCGAGCCGGGAACGGAAAGCCCGGCGCAAGCGAGGTACCGGTCTGTCAGGAAAATCCGGCAGGCAACGGGAAGACGTGATGCGGACCGAAAAAGAGTAGGGAAGAGCGTGAGCTAACTGCCAAGAAAAGCCGCTATTGTTTATATCATACCCGTACCGTAAACCGACACAGGTGGATGAGGAGAGAATCCTAAGGCCGACGGGAGAAGCATTGTTAAGGAACTCGGCAAAATGACTCCGTAACTTCGGGAGAAGGAGTGCCATGCGAATGGCCGCAGAGAATTGGCCCAAGCAACTGTTTAGCAAAAACACAGGTCTATGCAAAACCGAAAGGTGAGGTATATGGGCTGACGCCTGCCCGGTGCTGGAAGGTTAAGGGGAGAGGTTAGCGCAAGCGAAGCTTTGAACTTAAGCCCCAGTAAACGGCGGCCGTAACTATAACGGTCCTAAGGTAGCGAAATTCCTTGTCGGGTAAGTTCCGACCCGCACGAAAGGCGTAATGATTTGGGCACTGTCTCAACAATGCACCCGGTGAAATTGAAATACCAGTGAAGATGCTGGTTACCTGCGCCAGGACGGAAAGACCCCATGGAGCTTTACTCCAGCTTGATACTGGGATTCGATATTGCATGTACAGGATAGGTGGGAGACTAGGAGACGGTAACGCCAGTTGCCGTGGAGTCGATGTTGGGATACCACCCTTGCAGTATTGGGTTTCTAACCAGCAGCCGTGATCCGGCTGGGGGACAATGTCAGGTGGGGAGTTTGACTGGGGCGGTCGCCTCCGAAAGGGTATCGGAGGCGCTCAAAGGTTCCCTCAGAATGGTTGGAAACCATTCGAAGAGTGCAAAGGCAGAAGGGAGCTTGACTGCGACACCGACGGGTGGAGCAGGTACGAAAGTAGGACTTAGTGATCCGGTGGTATAAAGTGGGATTGCCATCGCTCAACGGATAAAAGCTACCCTGGGGATAACAGGCTTATCACTCCCAAGAGTTCACATCGACGGAGTGGTTTGGCACCTCGATGTCGGCTCATCGCATCCTGGGGCTGAAGTAGGTCCCAAGGGTTGGGCTGTTCGCCCATTAAAGCGGTACGCGAGCTGGGTTCAGAACGTCGTGAGACAGTTCGGTCCCTATCCGGCGTGGGCGTAGGATATTTGAGAGGAGCTGTCCTTAGTACGAGAGGACCGGGATGGACTGGCCGCTGGTGTACCTGTTGCATCGCCAGATGCATGGCAGGGTAGCCAAGCCGGGAAGGGATAAACGCTGAAGGCATCTAAGCGTGAAGCCCCCCTCAAGATAAGATATCCCATAACGTCAAGTTAGTAAGACCCCTTGAAGACGACGAGGTAGATAGGGCAGAGGTGGAAGTGTGGTAACACATGGAGCTGACTGTTACTAATAGGTCGAGGGCATAACCAGAACAGGTGATAGGAACAAGATGGATGAAAAAAACTTTGTATGCAGTTTTGAAGGTACATGATATACGGATATGGAATGAGAGACGCGCTTGAGAAGATTTCTTAAGCGCGTTTTAATATTAATTATGTTTGTACAGAATGCGTTACTGGTCACAGGTACTGTGAACAGTAACCAGAATACTTTTCTTTAACATTTTTTTACTTGAATTGCGTTTACAAAATTCTTGCATTATGTTATAAATAGATGAACTATAAAATAAGGAATAAGAAGGAGGCGAATTATATGGACAGTTGTGATAGTCGAAGTCGAAGTACATCTAACGATGGAAGAACACTTGGAATATCTTTCAAGTGTCTATAGGTGCGCCAATTATAATAATTATAATCTAAGCCTTTTCCATCGTTACTAGAGTGTCACAACCGAAGCGTTGTATTGCATTTAGCGGTGGATTTTTTATGCCCTTTTTTGGGGAGAAGGAGGCTTAAGGTGAAAAAAGAAGTATTAAAAGAACCGATATATGTAGAAGAAATTGTCGATATTATCAGGTCAGGATTATCGAATGAAGAGATAAAAGAAAAACTTAATGATTATCATGACAATGACATTGCACAGAGTTTAGAGTTGCTTAATAAGTCAGAAAGACTTCATCTTTACAATATACTTGGTTCTGAATGGATGTCGGAGATTATTTCATATGTTGAAGATCCCGATGATTATATTAAAGAATTAGGAATCTACAAGCTGGCAGAGATTATTAATGAAATGGATGCCGACGATGCGGTAGATCTTCTGGAAGATATTGATGAAAACGTAAAGGTTAAATTGAGATCAATACTTGATGAGGATGTACAGGCAGATATTAGATTGATCAATTCTTATGATGATGATGAAATAGGTAGTCTGATTACAACTAATTTTATATGTATCAAAGATAATCTTACAATACGTCAGGCAATGCATGAACTCATACAGCAGGCAGGAGAGAATGATAATATTGCAACGATATATGTAGTCGATGAAGAGGATCGTTTTTGTGGAGCGATTGATCTTAAAGATTTGATTATCGCACGAGCAGGAATGGCATTGGAGTCGCTGATAAGTTATTCTTATCCTTATCTTCGTGACCACGAAAAAATTTCTGAAAGTATTGAAAAGATAAAAGATTATGCTGAGGATTCACTTCCTGTGCTTAATAGTGAAAACAAGATAATCGGTATTTTGACAGCTCAAGACGTTATCGAGGCAGTTGATGATGAATTGGGTGAAGATTATGCAAAATTAGCCGGATTGTCAGCAGAGGAAGATCTTCAGGAAAGTACAAAAGACAGTATGAAAAAGCGTTTACCGTGGCTTATTATATTACTTTTCCTCGGAATGCTTGTATCTTCTGTGGTGGGTGTATTTGAAGATGTTGTAGCAATATTACCAATCGTTATATGTTTTCAGTCATTAGTTCTTGATATGGCTGGAAATGTCGGTACACAGTCACTTGCTGTTACAATCCGTGTGCTTATGGATGAAAATTTAAGCGCGAAAGATAAACTGCATTTGACATTTAAAGAAGCAAAAGTAGGATTTAGTAGTGGATTGTTATTGGGAATGCTTGCACTTGTATTTCTAGGGGTGTATATATACTTATTTAAAGGATATTCATTGGGACATGCATTTTTAATATCCGGCTGTGTAGGAGCATCGCTGTTTTTAGCAATGATAATATCAAGCTTAGTTGGAACATTAATACCATTGTTTTTTAACAAAATTAAGATTGACCCGGCAGTTGCATCAGGTCCGCTTATTACTACAGTAAATGATTTAGTGGCAGTAGTTACTTATTATGGTCTTGCATGGATTTTATTAATAGAGATTATGCATATAGTATAGTAGATAATATATCAGATGTGAGATGACTCCCACCTCTGTAGGTGGCGAGTAACAAATCAGTATCAGTGGTGGGAGTCAATCCCCCATCTGATATAGCCTCCGGCAGGATTGCAGAGATGCGCAGAAGAAGTATGTCATGCATTGCATGACGCGCATCTCGCAGCAAGAATGCAGAGGCATTCTTGAAAAAAGTAAGCAGTCGAATTTAAAAAATTTCCACTGCTTACTTTTTTAGTAATATGATATGAAAAGAGTGTATTTGAAAGGGATAGGATATTATCGTTTCATTTCCAGTCCATTGTCACCTTCTTGATGAGTTTTAATCATTTCTTCTACTTCGCAAAGTGTCATAGAGGGAAGGTCTCCCGGAACAGTATTTTTTAAAGCACTGACAGCGTTACCATATTGCAAAGCTTTTCGCGTATCATTTTCAGAAGTAAGCAATCCGTAAAGAGCACCGGAAATATAAGCGTCTCCGCTTCCGATACGGTCGACCACTTCGATGTCTTTGTACATTTCTTCCTTAACAAAAGTCTGTTTTTTTGCATCATAAATAACAGAGCCAAAGGAATGTCTTTTTGGACTGTGAACGATTCGTTGTGTGGCTGCGACAACGGAAATCGGATATTCATCGGCGAAACTTTTCATAACCTCTTCAGGAGTGCCTTCTTTTAAGAAAGTCAGGCGTGCAGTACTGTCAGAGCAGAAGAAAATGTCTACGATAGGAAGAATTTCTTCTATACAAGCCTTGGCTTTGGCACCGCTCCAAAGATTTCCACGAAAGTTTACATCAAATGAAATTAAAGCACCGGCTTTTTTGAAACGCTTCATCATTTCAATAGCAGCTTTGCGTACTTGTTCATTTAAAGCAAGTGTGATTCCACAAGTATGGAAACAACGGGTAGATGAGTACATTTCCTCCGGAAAATCATCAATTGAGAGGCTTGTCATCGAACTATGTTTTCGATCATAGACAATCCCTGGTTTACGAGGTGCGGCACCAGTTTCGTAATAATATACACCGAGACGGGCATCAGCACTGTTATCATGAGACAAATATTCATCAGATACATTTTGAAAATGCACTTCATTTCTTGCAAGCTGACCGATTGCATGAGCTGGAATTTTTCCTACCAAACCTGTTTTCAGTCCAAGCTGTGCAGCTCCGGCAGCAACATTAAATTCTGCACCACCAATATTTTGTTCAAAAATCTTTGTTCTTGACATTCTTTCGTTTGCCTGTGGAGAAAGACGAAGAAGAAGTTCTCCAAGTGTGAGCAAATCATATTTTTTAGACATTGTGTTAACCTCTCTTAAAATAATTACCTGTGTGTTATAACTTATCCGCGGATAGATTTTGCAATTGTGACTGCTTCTTTAGAAAGCTCGCAGATCTTATCAAATTCTTGATTTTCTACCAATGTATTTTTTACCATCCAGCTTCCACCACATGCAAAAATTTTATTAAATGCAAGATAGTCTTTTACATTTTCCGGATTAATACCGCCGGTTGGCATAAATTTAACCATAGTGTAAGGTGCAGCCATAGCTTTGATCATTGGAAGTCCGCCGGCCTGTTCTGCAGGGAAAAATTTCACAACTTCAAGCCCGCGTTTTACAGCTTTGGCAACTTCAGATGGAGTAGCACATCCAGGAAGAACTGTGATTCCTTTTTCCAGGCAGTAATCTACGATTTCTTCATCAAATCCAGGACTTACAATAAACTTTGCTCCTGCATTAACAGCTCGGTCTACCTGCTCTGTAGTGAGAACTGTTCCCGCTCCGACAAGCATTTCAGGAAAGCTTTCGCTCATAATGCGAATAGATTCTTCTGCTGCTTCTGTACGGAAAGTTACTTCAGCACATGGAAGACCACCGTTACAAAGGGCTTCGCCCAGAGGCTTTGCATCTTTAGCATTTTCTAAAACAACGACAGGTACGATCATACATTTTTCAAGCTGATTTAAAATATCATTCATATTCTTAAAATCCTCCAAAATCATTTATTCTGATTTTCTTATTCTGAGTTCATCTTACTGATTTCAATTAAAAAAAACAATATGATTTGAAGAAATGTTCATAATATTGCATGATAAGGTCAAAATATTCAAGATTTTCTATAAGAAAGAACAAGAAGCCAGAAGAAGAGAGGTGGTAAAATACGATTACATTGGAAAGACTAACTATTAACGAGGAGAAGAGACAATGAAAATCGGAGTAAGAGCCCATGATTATGGAAAAATGAAAATTGAAGAACTCGCACAGACATTACATGAACGAGGATATAACTGTGCACAGTTGGCATTACCAAAAGCATTTGCAGAAATTGACAGCTATGACGATATTACAGTGGCACATCTTGATAAAATACGTACAGAGTTTGAAAAGCATGAGATTGAGATACCGGTGTTTGGATGTTATATGGATTTGGGAAATCCAGACGATATGGTCAGAGAAAAGGCAGTAGAGACATTTAAAAAGTGCCTGGCATACAACAAGGAGCTTGGAGCAACAGTTGTAGGAACAGAGACAGCATATCCACATCTGAGTAAAGAAGAGAAAAAAATATGGTATCCGTATATGATGGATAGTGTAAAAAGAATTGTGGATGAAGCTGCAAGATTAGATGTAAAAGCTGCAATAGAGCCGGTGTACTGGCATCCACTTGAAAATCTGGAGGCAATTTTAGATGTAATGAATCAGATTCAGGATGAAAAACATTTGCGAATGATTTTCGATGCATCTAATTTGCTGGAATTTCCAGATACTACAAATCAGTATGCATATTGGAGTGAATGGCTTAATGAGGCTGGAAAATATATTGAAGCAATGCACATTAAAGATTTCAAATTAGATGAAAACGGACAGTATTGCCCGACACTTCTTGGAGAAGGTGTGATCCAGTATCAGGCAATATCCGAATGGCTGCATAAGAACAGACCAGATATGTATCTGTTAAGAGAAGAGATGAATCCACAGACAGATAAAAAAGATATCGAATACCTTAAAAATCTATAAACAGAGTTGTTTAGGGTATAAAGTATCCGTTTACGGATTTATCGGTAATTCGGAAGGTGCAAAAATATGACCGGATTTACGATATTTTAAAGGAGTCATAGTTGTATAGGTTTTAAATATTTTTTCAAAATGTGTCATACTTCCAAAACCTATCCGGCCGGCAATTTCAGAGATGCTTAAGTCGGTCTCTGTAAGATACCACTGGGCTTTCTGAACACGATGAATATTTATATATTCATTGATAGAATAGCCAGTGACTTCTTTAAATAATCGGCAGACATAATATTTACTCAAATAGAACCGCTGAGCAATTTCTTCCAATGACAATTGCTGTTCACAATTCTGAGAAAGATAATCGGCAATTTCATAAACATGTTTGTATTTTCCATCAGTTGGAACCTGCGGCTCTTCACCATGGCTATTTCCCAAGTCACGGGTAAGGGAAAGTAAGTAGTTGATGACTGCAAGTTCTACGGCATGTTTGTATGCGTGTTGGCGCTTTGCACATTCCTGTTTAAAATAGTAATACAACTTCATAAAATTATCTTGTTGTGCCGGAGTCAGATGGAAGACTCCGGTATGTTTATGAAAAAATTTCACCAGCTGCAGGGATGGATAAGTATTATCAATCTCCTGCATTTTTTCACTTGTCACATATAAAATAATTCGATTATGACCGGAAGTATCGTTGGAAAAGGACTTGGTCATATGAATCAGATTACTGTCGACCAAGATTAAATCTCCTTTTTTGGCAGCGAAGCTTCGGTTATTAAAGAAAAAAAGTCGTTCGCCTTCTAAAATGTAAAAGATTTCATATTCATCGTGAAAATGTTTTACCCTCATATCAAATTTCCCATATCGAACCATGTGCTCAAGAGAAATTCCATCAATTGAACAATAAGATGTTAGCTTTTCCAAAAAAATGTACCTGCTTTCTAAAGAAAAAGAGTCTATAATAGTTTCAAAATTGTTAATATGCTGTATATAAACAGTGATAAAAAATTCTGTCTAGAATCATCTTACAACAAAAGAATGATAAATTCTAGACAAAAATGAGTGCAATATAAATTGAAAAAATGGATATAACAGCAATATTTGAGTAAAAATGCACCTATGTATGTGCTAAAATGCAAGCCATGAAAACGTGCACAAGATAAAAAAACCATTCATTCTTATGACCGGTTAAAAAGAATGAGGGCAAAGTTAGGAAGGCTTTAGAGAAAAGGAGAGTAACATGGGAAGCATAAAGAAAAAGATTGGGATCGCAGTATCCGCAGTCGGATTGTGTATAGTTGCAGCAACATTTGTGTCGGTTGTAAGTGCTAACAGCACAGATAAGGTTGAAATCAGACTGGCTCATAACCAGGCAGCAGGTTCAGAAATTGCAGATTCTATTGCAAAGTTTTCTGAGTTTGTAGCAGAAGATGATTCTATGAATCTGGATGTAAATATTTACGCAAGTGGTGTTCTTGGATCTGAAAAAGAAGAAATTGAGATGGTTCAGGCAGGAATCCTGGATATGGCGAAAGTAAGTTCAAATACATTGGGACAGTTTGAAGATCGTTATTCTATTTTTGCAGTACCATATTTGTTTGTGGATCAGGATCATTACTACACAGCAATGGAAAAAAGTCAGGCAGTAAAAGACTTATTCATGTCAACAGAAGATCAGGGCTACATTGCAATTGGATACTATGCAAACGGTGCAAGAAACTTTTATTTGAAAGAGGATGCGGTTTGTGATAACCCATCTGTGTTAAAAGGTAAAAAGATTCGTTCTATGCCAAGTTCAACATCTATGGAAATGATTCAGGCAATGGGTGGTTCTCCGGTGCCGATGGCAGGAAGTGAAACATATACAGCACTTCAGCAGGGAATTGTAGACGGAGCTGAGAATACAGAGCTGGCATTGACAGTAGATGCACATGAAGATTTGGTTTCATCTTATACATATACAGAGCATCAGTATTCACCGGATATTTACATTATCAGTACAAAGAAATGGAATAGCCTGACAAAAGAGCAGCAGGATTATCTGATTGAGTGTCTTGAGAAGACAAATGAAAACTTTAAGAAGCTGTACAATGGAATGATGGATGAGGCTATGAAAGAAGCAGAAGAACATGGTGTTCATGTTTATCGAGACATTGACAAGAGTGCTTTCATTGAAGCAGTACAGCCAATCCACGAGGAGTTCTGTGGAAAAGGCAAGGATTACCAGGCACTTTATGATGACATTCAGAGTTACGCAGAATAGGGGGATGAACAATGAAGAAATTAAATAAAGTTTTGGAATACATTCTGGCATTCCTTGTTGTAGTAATGGTTGTCGGATGTTTCTGGCAGATTTTTACAAGATTTGTTTTAAATAATGCAAGTTCATGGACAGAAGAACTTTTGAGATACGCACTAATCTGGCTGACAATGCTGGGAGTTCCATACGCATACGGAAAAGAACAGCACATTTCAATCGGATTTATTACAACTACATTTACAAAAAAAGGAAGTTTAAGAAATAAGATTTTTATTGAGATTCTGGTTCTCTTCCTCAGCGCATTCGTGTTAATCGCAGGTGGAATCATGGTAACAATAAATGCAGTCGGACAGTTGTCACCGGCTATGGGAATTCCAATGCAGTTTTATTATGTCGGAGCACCAATCTGCGGAGTATTGATGATCATTTATTCCGGAGAGCGTCTGATCCGTTTTGTGAAAGAGTTAAAAGAGACAAAGGAGGAGAAATAAATGCAGATAGAAGCAGCAATCGTACTGGTTATCGTATTCTTTTTCCTGTTGGCAATGAGCGTTCCAGTATCGTTCAGTATTATTTCAGCAGCACTTGTTACTATTGTTATGTTCCTAAATCCACAGTTTGGAATGTTTATTTCCGCACAGAAGCTGGTAAGTGGAATTGATAGTTTTACATTACTTGCAGTACCGTTTTTTATCCTTGCAGGTCAGTTGATGAGTAGTGGTGGTATTGCGAAACGTTTGATTAATTTAGCAATGTTGATTCTTGGAAGAGTTCCGGGTTCACTGGCTCTGACAAATGTTGCTGCAAATGCAATGTTTGGTTCTCTGTCAGGATCAGGTATCGCTGCTGCAACAGCAGTAGGTGGAGTTATGGGACCTCTTGAAAAAGAAGAAGGTTATGATGAAAAATTCTCAGCAGCATGTAACATTGCAACAGCACCTGTTGGACAGTTGATTCCTCCAACAAATGCATTTATCGTATATTCAGCAGCAAGTGGTGGAGCAGCAGTAGCTACATTATTTATGGCAGGATGGATTCCAGGATTATTATGGGCATTCCTTTGCATGATCGTAGCATTCATTTATGGTAAAAAACATGGTTATGTAGTTAAGAGAGAAAAAATGACAGCAGCTGTTGTCGGCAAAACAATTTTAGATTCTATCCCAAGTTTATTGTTGATCGTAATTATTATCGGAGGTATTTTATCAGGATACTTTACACCAACAGAGGCTTCAGGAGTAGCTGTAATTTATGCATTTATTTTATCAGTATTTGTTTATAAGAGCATTAAATTATCAGAGATTAAAGACATTCTGGTAAATGCGGCAGTGACAACAACGATCGTTATGTTAATCATCGGTGCGTCTTCTGTATTGTCATTTGTACTGTCCTTTACAGGACTTCCACAGGCAATCAGTAACCTGATGCTTGGAGTTTCAGATAACAAGATTGTGATTCTTCTTATGATCAATGTAATTCTCTTGATCGTAGGAACATTCATGGATATGGCACCTGCACTTTTGATCTTCACACCAATTTTCCTTCCGGTTATCACAGCAATCGGTATGGATCCGATCCAGTTTGGTGTAATGATGGTAATGAACCTTTCAATCGGTACAATCACACCTCCTGTTGGAAGCGTATTGTTCGTTGGATGTAGTGTGGCAAAATTAAAAGTAGAAGATGTTATCGGAAAATTGATCCCATTCTTTGGTGCAATTGTAGTAGCATTATTATTCGTTACATTTGTACCGGCAATCAGCACATGGCTGCCAACAGTTCTGGGACTCATGTAAAAGGAGTTTTATAAAATATGAATATTAAAGAAACAGAGTTGAGAAAAAAATTAGATCTTGTGATTGAGAAGCTTTTAAATCTGGAAGGACCGGATAATGAGAAGGAACTTTCAGATGGAGGCGAAGCAATCGGATTTTTCAAACGAGACTTTGGAATCCGTGAGTGGGACTGGCCGCAGGGTGTTGGATTGTACGGATTGTTAAAAATCATGGAATATGATAAAAATGAGAAATATAAAGAATTTCTTCAGGATTGGTTTGTGGAGAATATGGAGCAGGGACTTCCATCCAGAAACATCAACACAACAACACCGCTTCTGACTTTGGCAGAGCTCAACGAGTATTGTCATGATGCAAAGTTTGAGAAACTTTGTCTCGATTGGGCTGATTGGCTGATGAACTGTATTCCAAGAACAAAAGAAGGCGGATTCCAGCATGTGACAAGTGCAAACGGAGATCGTCAGGGTGTGCGTCTCAATGAAAATGAAATGTGGATAGATACATTATTTATGACAGTTCTTTTCTTAAATAAAATGGGACAGAAATATCAGAACGAAGAATGGATCAACGAAGGAATCCATCAGGTATTGATGCACATTAAATATCTGTATGATAAAAAGAGCGGATTATTCTATCATGGATGGACATTCAATGGAAATAATAACTTCGGTGGGATTTTCTGGTGCCGTGGAAACAGTTGGTTTACATTAGGAATCCTGGATTACATTGATATGTTTAAAGGAACATTGAATCCTGGAGTAAAGACAATTATTGTTGATACATATAAAGCACAGGTAAAAGCTCTTAAGAAATTGCAGGCTCCGAGCGGACTGTGGCATACAGTCCTGACAGATGCAAGCAGTTACGAGGAAGTATCCGGTTCAGCAGCGATTGCATGCGGTATTTTAAAAGGAATCCGTATGGGAATTCTGGATGATTCTTATCTTCCATGTGCAGAGAAAGCAATTAAGGGAATTATGAAAAATATAGACAAAGACGGAACAGTTTTGAATGTATCCGGTGGAACAGGAATGGGAATGAATGCAGAGCATTATAAAAATATTCTTATTGCACCAATGGCATACGGTCAGTCGTTGACAATCCTTGCACTTGCAGAAGCATTGTTACACTTATAAAAATAGAAAAGATTTTCAGCCATACAGCATTTTGTCTGTATGGCTGAAGTGCATTGTAGAGATTCAAAATCAGACAGGAGGAGTGGAGATATGCTGAGATTAAGAAGAGATGTCATGTTATTTCCGGGAGGAAAGAAAAAGGCATTCACGATGAGTTACGATGATGGAGTTACGCAGGACGAGCAGTTGATTGCATTAATGGAACGATATGGAATCCGAGGAACATTTAACTTGAATCCAGGACTTATGGGAGATAATGACTGGCTTGTTCAGGGAGGCACCGGAGTAAATCATAATAAATTTTCTAAAGACAAAATTGCGGAAATATACAAAAATCAGGAGATTGCAGTACACAGCATGACACATCCGGATTTGACGAAAGTTCCTGTTGGAATGGTATCCTACGAGATTGCAGAGTGTAGAAAAGAACTGGAAGAACTGGTGAAACATCCGGTGACCGGTATGGCATATCCTTTTGGAACCTGGAGTACCGAGGTAGAGCAGGTGGCAGGACTTTGTGGAATCACATATGCAAGAACAACAAAACCAACATATGCATTTTCCATGCCACAAGATTTTCTGGCGTGGCATCCGACCTGTCATCATACCGATGAAAAAATGTTTGAGTTATTAGATAAGTTCTTAGAACCGATTAATCAAGAGAGATATATGGAGCCATGGTTATATTATCTATGGGGGCATGCGTATGAATTTGATTCCTATAATCAATGGAATGAAATTGAGAGATTTTTAAAGACAGTGGGAAACCGTGAGGAAATCTGGTATGCGACAAATGGAGAAATCTGTGAATATATCAATGCCGTGAAATCATTAGTATATTCTGCGACAGGCGACTATATTTACAATCCGACTTGTGTGGACGTATGGATGCAGGTGGATGGAAAAGCATATGAGATTAAAGCAGGAGAAACAATTGAAATTGAATATGAACATCGATAAGAAGTAGGTTGATTTTTACGAGAGAGAATTCAATCGCAATAGGGAAGGAGTAGAATATGGAACGTCATGCGGCAGCAGTAGCAATAAATGAAGGAAAAATGAATGAGTTCAAGAAGAAACTAGGAGAAATCTGGCCTGATTTGACAGCATGGCTAGATAAGAATAAAGTGGGGAACTTTAGTATCTGGAATGCAGAAAACTTGATGTTTGTATATGGAGAGTGGCAGGATGGCGCAGCGTATTGTGTCGATGACGAGATACGGGAGATTGTGTCAAAGCTCGATGATACATTTACATGGATATCGACACCGGGGGAAGACATGCGATTAATGTATCACAACTTTGGAATCGTTCGTGAGAAGAAAGAACTTATCCGTCACAGAGTATTTATGACAAAACTTCATGATGGCTGCGAGGAAGAATATAAGCGTCGTCACGATGCACTGATTGCACAGCGAGGGGATACGATTGATCCGGGACCGGACAGTAATTTTAGTATCTGGAGTGCCGGCGGATATATTTTTGGATATGATGAGATCGATATTACGATGGAAGAAGAGGAAACAAGCGAGGCTCATGCAAATGCAGTTGTATGGGAGACACGCCAGCTTGAGATTATGGACTGGATCACAAATGATGTGGACTGGCTGACAGGGGAGCATCATGTGAGTAGCGTGAGGTTGGCGTGGCATAATTAAAAAATTATGGGTAACTATCCAGTCACCCATAATATTATGAATTAAACTGGGCATATTTCTTCGGAGATATGCCCACTGCTTTTGTAAATGCCTTTAAGTAATTGCTATAGTCATTAAATCCGCACATCTCGCATGCTTCAGTCACACTGTATCCCTGACTAAGCAGAGATTTTGAAAGGGTCAGTCGTTTTGCAGTGATGTATTTATTGATCGTCGTTCCGGTAGCTGCTTTAAAAATACGACAGATATAGGAACTGCTCATATAAAAATGTGCCGACAAATCTTCTAAAGTCAGAGGTTCTTTTATATGAGAATTAATATAAGAAAGAATTTCATCCACTTGCGTATGATATTTGGATGTTGATTTTTCAGCATCATTTTTTATAGTAGCGGCACCTCTGTTTTGGAATGTCTGATTTAAAAATACCATCAATTCAAGAAAAACTGCTTTATCTAATAAATCTTCACCAATTCCTTCGTTTGATTGAAATTTATGAATAAAATAAATGAATCTATTCTGCTCTTCCGGTGTTAAATGGACACAGTGAGGCATATGGGTATCTCGAAAACTGAAGCAATGGTTTAGGTCGGTGTTTGGGGTAGAAAGTTGTGTCAGGTAATCCGGGTCAATAGATAAAATAATTCTTTCATGAGTTTCCTGATCAATCTGAGTTAAATGATGGCTTTCAAATTGATTAATCAAAAAAATATCACCGGGATGGATATCATACAGACAATTATCAATCAAAAATTGTTTGCCACCGGAGATCGAATAATAGATTTCATAACAATTGTGAATATGCATATCCATAATTTTTTCATCACTATATAAGTGAGCAAATGCAAAAGAATGTGTGTCGATACAATTTTTCATAGATTCTTTGCATGTAGAACAAGCTTTCATTGGGTTAAACCTCCTTTTCTTTTGAATAAATATACGAATAATATTGCAATGTTTGAACAAATTGAGTCTATAAAACATGCAAATTTTGAACTCTTATTTTGATTATACGAGGTATGTTCAAAATATTCAACATTTACATCAACATTTCACAAGAAAAGGAATAAAGCGAATGGTATAGTATAGTTAAGAGATGAGAAAAAACTCATTAAAAAAGCAGAACTTCATTGTTTAGACAAATCAAATAGCTATTACAAAAAATAACAGGAGGATTATCATGGAAGTAAGAACAGCAGCATCACCAAGAGATGTAAAACACTACACAACAGACAGATTGAGAGAGGAATTTTTAATTCAGAATCTGTTCCAGGCAGACAAGATCAATCTGGTTTACAGCCACATTGACCGTATCATCACAGGAGCAGCAGTACCGGTTCAGGAGAAACTTGCACTGACAGCAGGGGATGAACTGAGAGCAGAATATTTCCTTCAGAGAAGAGAAATGGGACTGATCAACATTGGTGGAGACGGAATTGTGACAGTTGATGGACGTGTTTACGAAGTAAATGCAAGAGATGGAATGTATATCGGACGTGGATCAAAAGATATTACATTTGAAAGCAAAGATGCTTCATGTCCGGCTAAATTTTATTTGAACAGTGCTCCGGCACACGTTGCTTACCCAACAGTACATATCAAACTTGAGGGAGAACCTGAAGAGGGTGTTGTGATTGTAAAAGATGAGAACAAAGTGGAAATGGGAACACTTGAAGATTCTAACCACAGAGTGATCAACAAATATATCGTGACAGGTCAGGTGGATAGCTGCCAGCTTGCAATGGGTATGACAAAACTTCTTCCGGGAAGTGTATGGAACACAATGCCAGCTCATACACATGACAGACGTATGGAAGTTTATTTGTACTTTGATATGGAAGATGATGCATTTGTAATGCACTACATGGGAGAGCCGCAGGAGACAAGACACATCATTATGCATAATGAAGAAGCTGTTATCTCTCCAAGCTGGTCAATTCACTCAGGATGTGGATCAAGAGCATACACATTTATCTGGGGAATGTGCGGAGAAAATCAGGACTACGGCGATATGGACAATATCGAGAATAAAGATTTGAGATAATAACAGAAGGGCTTTAAAAGCTCACGCATTTAATATACAAATAATAATCCTTAACATATAAACCCAATTATAAATAAGAAGAAAGAGAGGAATTTAACATGGTTAATTTTTCACTGGAAGGTAAAATTGCACTCGTAACAGGAGCATCTTATGGAATCGGATTTGGAATCGCATCTGCTTATGCAGAAGCAGGAGCAACAATCTGCTTTAATGATCTTAGTCAGGAAAAAGTAGATAAAGGAATTGCTGCATACAAAGAAATCGGTGTAGATGCACATGGATATGTATGTGATGTAACAGATGAAGCACAGGTTCAGGCAATGGTTGCTAAAATCAACGAAGAAGTTGGAATCATCGATATTCTTGTAAATAATGCAGGTATCATCATGAGAAAACCAATGCTTGAAATGGAAGCTGATGAGTTCAGAAAAGTAATCGATGTAGATTTGAATGCTCCATTCATCGTTTCTAAAGCAGTTATTCCGGGAATGAAAGAAAAAGGACACGGAAAAATTATCAACATCTGTTCTATGATGAGTGAGCTTGGACGTGAGACTGTATCTGCTTATGCAGCAGCAAAGGGTGGATTGAAAATGCTTACAAGAAATATCTGTTCTGAGTATGGTGAGTACAATATTCAGTGTAATGGTATCGGACCTGGATATATTGCAACACCACAGACAGCACCACTGCGTGAGAGACAGGCAGACGGAAGCAGACATCCATTTGACCAGTTCATCGTTGCTAAAACACCGGCTGCTCGTTGGGGAACACCGGAAGACCTTCAGGGACCGGCAGTATTCCTGGCATCTGATGCATCTGACTTCGTAAACGGACATATCTTGTATGTAGATGGCGGAATCCTTGCTTATATCGGCAAACAGCCACAATAAGAATTCTTTAAAATATCATAAATTGATAATATAGAAAAACAGCTCATTTTGTCTTGTTATGTACAAAATGAGCTGTTTTTTGTTCAAACACGAAAAAGTTAATTAAAATTAGAAGTTTTTAAGGTTTAACCTGAAAAACTGTTGAATAACAAATAGTTTTACAATATATCAATATATTCTCCGGCAAGTGCTTTGTTCATACTTCTGACAGCGCAGAATTTTCCACACATGCTGCAAGTGTCACTGTGATCATCTTCCGGTTTTCTGCTGTCGCGGATCGCTTTGGCAGTTTCAGGATCTAAAGCACATGCGTACTGAGCATCCCAGTCGAGAACGCGACGGGCATCGGCCATCTTGTCATCAATATCACGTGCACCAGGAATTCCTTTTGCAATATCGGCTGCATGAGCTGCAATCTTAGAAGCAATGATTCCCTGTTTTGTATCTTCTACATTTGGAAGAGCAAGGTGCTCAGCAGGAGTTACATAGCAGAGGAATGCAGCACCACTCATAGCAGCTACGGCACCACCGATGGCAGCTGTGATATGGTCATAACCAGGAGCAATGTCTGTTACAAGAGGTCCAAGTACATAGAAAGGAGCTCCCATACAGATGCTCTGCTGTACTTTCATATTGGCTGCAACCTGATCAAGCGGCACATGTCCAGGACCTTCTACCATAACCTGTACATTGTGATCCCAGGCACGTTTTGTAAGTTCTCCCAAACGAACAAGTTCTTCAATCTGGCATACATCTGTTGCATCTGCAAGACATCCAGGACGGCAGGCGTCGCCAAGAGAAATTGTTACATCATACTCTTCGCAGATATCAAGAATTTCATCATAGTATTCATAGAATGGGTTCTCTTCGCCTGTCATACTCATCCATGCAAATACAAGGCTTCCGCCACGGCTTACGATATTCATTTTTCTTTTATGTTTTTTAATCTGCTCGATTGTTTTTCTTGTAATTCCACAGTGAAGTGTGACGAAATCAACACCATCTTCTGCATGCATACGGATAACATCGATAAAATCATGAGCTGTAAGTGTTGCAAGGTCACGCTGATAGTGGATAACACTGTCATAAACAGGAACAGTTCCAATCATAACAGGACATTCGCTTGTCAGTTTGCGGCGGAAAGGCTGAGTATTTCCATGGCTTGAAAGATCCATGATTGCTTCGGCACCTAAATTTACCGCGCTCATTACTTTTTGCATTTCTACATCATAATCTTTACAGTCACGTGATACACCAAGATTGACATTGATTTTTGTGCGGAGCATACTTCCGACACCCTCAGCACTTAAGCAAGTATGGTTTTTATTTGCACAAATGGCAACCTTACCCTCAGCAACAAGTGTCATAAGTTTATCAACATCCATATGTTCTTTTTCAGCAACAAGTTTGATTTCAGGAGTGACAATTCCTTTGCGGGCTGCATCCATCTGGGTTGTGTAGTTTCTCATGTTATTTTGCCTCCAATCATTTTAATAAAAAAATAAATTATATTTATGACGTCAGCAAAATACGGACAGCGTACATGAAAGATGAAAGTCTGTAGTGATACAGATCGTTCATCGAAAAACCAACACGTCCAGTGAATGAGCATAGAAGAAATAAGAAAAAATATTTCTCTATGGATATGAAATATTTTTGCTAACGCCTACATCAGAGCAATCTGATGATATACAAAATCATAAAGCGATTTGCTTTTTTATAGCGGTACAAGGTGGTGTCCCCAATGTATCGCTTTTGGGTCAAACAAAAAAATTATGCTGTAGTGAGCTGTGACATCACTCCACTTTTCTGAAGGATTGAAATCAGGATAAATGCAAGAATACTTCCAGCCACAGTAGAAATAAGGAATGGTATTACATAAACGAACAGTCCTGCAGGTGCAGCACCCATAAGGAAACGGGCAACCGGGTAAGCTGCGATACCACCAAGAATACCGGTACCGATAGCTTCAGCAAGACAAGTCAGGCTTAAGACTTTACATTTTTTGTAAACCAGTCCACAGCACAATGCACCGACCATACTTCCAGGGAATGCCATAAGGCTTCCAAGACCAAGTATATTACGAAGCAGGCTTGCACAGAAAGCAATGCCAACTCCCCAACCAGGGCCAAGTGTAACAGCTGCAAGAATATTGACCATATGCTGAACCGGAGCACATTTACTTCCGGCAACGGGAACGCTCAAAAAACTTCCTACAACTGCAAGAGCAGTAAGAACTCCGGCAAGTGCTAATTTTTTTGTTTTATTTGTTTCATTCATAATCTGAGTCTCCTTTTCTTTTTCTTCGGAAATGCGTTTGTCATTTTGAAAAAATTGAGATGAAAAAAGGATCCTCACCTGAAGTGAAGATCCTACCAGCTGTCCGAAATAAAAGAAATGAGATGCGAGGGCATCTCAATCAATTACATGGTATACATTCCCTCCGTTGGCATTATCCAAATCAGGTTTAAGTGGGTCGAAACGGAATTACGTTTCCTCTCAGCCGGCTTTCGCCAGCTCCCCAGTGACAATATAAAATTGTTGTCTAGTGATATTATGCATCTATATGTATGAAATTGCAAGGGGAATCTTAAAAAATGGAAACTTTGAGTGAACAGTAACAATTTGAAAATTAATATATTATATTATATATTCTAAGTAGTAAGTGGAATATAGATTTCGCAGATAAATTGAAAGAGAGGAAGAATGTTATGAAAGAGCTTATATTATCTCAGCAATATGCGTTACTTGCGTTAAACGGACAGGAGAGCCTTCATCCAAGCGTGGCAAAAAATGCGGTGCTGCGTGCGGTTGCTGCGGCACAGGTGTTGGAAACAGAGTTTGGGAGAGATATAAATTCATTTTCAGAATTTTCTGCAGCATTACAGAAAGCAGTGCAGATAGCAAAGACTTTGAAGAAAAAAGAAACATCTCAGATTGAGCAAGAAGTGGTAAATGCTCTGAAAGCAGAAGAACTTTTAAAGGAAGTTCCGGATCTTCTGGGATGTGATATGGATTATGATACATCAGGTGTTGAACTGAAGGCATATCTTAGTGATGAGATAAGTTATGTTAGAATAAAAGAAGGCCTTCGTGCAGAGATTTTAGAGGATGGTCCAATTAGTTTGGAATATGCAGTCTTATTATGGCTTCTTCGTGAGAGTGGTTGTATTCATGATTTGTTTTCTGTATCAGAGCAGAGTCGTGTAGAAGAGCGTATGACAGAGGCTGCCACGCAGGATGAGCAGTATCGTACACTATGGGAAGCAGAGTTCCACAGTATTTTCGAAGGAGTTATGAATCGTTTTATAAAGACAAAGAGTAAGTTGTTCAAGAATCCATATTTAGAAGGTGTAAATCTTGCGTTCCCTTATCTTGATAGAAGGAAATCTGTATTTATAGATATGGTTATTTGGGGGACAAATGTAGCAGATAGAAGGGCTGCGGCAGTAGAATATCTGGATAAAAAAGGATTTACAGTAGAAGAAATAAGAATAGGCAGTGAGACATTGCTGAAAATAGGAAATATATATTATCGCATATTCCCAATGACAAAAACGGCGTATAAAGTACCGATTCAGGGAGTTAATCTGGTACCGGCATACTGGTAGTAAGAAAAGGGTATTGACATAACAAGTATGTGAATAGTGGAAAAGGTGAGCAGATGTCAAGACAGAGAAGTATGGAAGTAATAGAACAGGCGGAATATGTGACAATCGGAGAACTTGTGCGGCTTACGGCAGTACGCTACAGTACTTTGAAGTTCTATACGGAGGAAGGTATGCTGCCTTTTGAGCAGGCAGAAGAGAACGCCTATCTTAAAAGAGAACCAGCCCGACTCAAAATTTAAGTTGAGTCGGGCTGGTTCTCTTTTTACTTTACACACTATGAAATCCCTTACCAATAATCTCGCTTGTATTCGATATCAAGATAAAGGCTGTTGGCTGATTCTCCTTGATATAGTTACGAAGTTTAATTGCCTGAGGGCGGTTGAGTGCAGTGAAGATAATATATTTTTCATTTCCGGTAAATGCACCCTGGGCATCTACAACAGTTGCGCTGCGGTTTAGCTCATTTACAATGAAATCACAAATAGGTTGTGGATCATCGCATACAACATTAAAATATTTCGAAAGATTAAAGCTTTCAATAAAGTTGTCGATCATGAAAGAACGAACGGCAAGTCCGAGGAAGGAGTACAGTCCGGTTTTGATGTCAAATACAAAGCATCCGGCAACTGTGATCAGAATGTCGGATACGAGCAATGCTTTTCCGATATCGAAACTGCTGTATTTTTTAATAATCATAGCAATGATATCCGTCCCGCCACTTGATGAGCCGATATTAAAAAGAATGGCAGAGCCAAGTGCAGGGAGTGCGATTGCAAAGCAAAGTTCTAACATCGTCTGGTCTGTCAGAGGATGGGTCATTGGACAGACACGTTCTAAGACAGAAAGTGCAACAGAAAGCAGAATACTGCAGTAGGCAGTTTTTGCTGCAAATTTTTTACCCAGTACAAAAAATCCAAGTAACAGCAACAGCATATTCATGATAAATGAAAAATCACTGGCGGATATTTTCCCGGTTTTGGCAACCAGTACGGCAAGACCGGTGATACCACCAAAAGTAAAATTGTTTGTAAATTTGAAAAAATAAGTTCCAACTGCCATAATGAGTGTGCTGACAGTCAGTAAAGTAAAGTGTTTTAGCTTACTTATATTCATATGAATCCTCCTGAAATTTGCTTATGTTACCTATAAGAATTCAAAAGAAAATTCTTTTAATTACTGTTTATAAAATGCCATGTGAACAGTAATTTTTTTCCATATACCAACCGAATTGTAACGCGAGGATATTTATTTGTCAACGCAAAATAAAATCGTACAGATAAAAGTGCAGAAAAAGAAAAAAATTTTATGCTATAATAAGAAAAGTGAAAAATTTCGAGGGTGTAAAAGTATGAAAATAGAGTATCGAATTCAAAAAGATTATATAGAAATTGTCCGTTGCTATGGCGTGGATTCCTGCGTAACGCTTCCGGCACAAATTGACGGATATCCGGTAAAAAAAGTAGCTGCATACACATTTTCGGCGAGAAAATCACAGGAAGATGAGGATGTGCTTACGTATGAAAGTGAAGACGGTCTTCTGCTGGAAGAAAATAATAAATTGCTTGCGGGAGTAGATGTGGAGAAAGTTATCTTTCCAGAGACTGTTGAAGAAATCGGTAATTATATCTTTTATGGCTGTAAGGAATTGCGATATCTGGAATTTTCCAATACATTAATGAGTATAGGCAGTGGAGCATTTACCGGATGTGGCAAATTGAGTGGATTGAAAGTGCATATGAAGCGGGGAGAGAAATCTTGTGTAAAAGAGATTCTTGGAGATTTGTGGCAGCGGATAGATGTTACTTTTATATATGAAGAAGCAGGGAAAGAGGCAAGATTAGTATTCCCGGAACATTATGAGGAAGCGGTGGAAAATACACCGGCAAGAATTTTGTTTACACAACATCATGGAACGGGCAATAATTATCGACAGTGTTTCTATAATAAGGAAATGGATTATCGAAAATATGATGAGTTGTTTGTTTTGGCAAAAGCACAGGATAAACAAGAAGTATTGGTCGATATGGTGTTTAACAGGTTAGAATATCCGTATGATTTGACAGATAAAAACAAAGATGAGTATAAAGATTATATGTTGGAACATTTTGCAAAGTGGTCAGAGATTTTAGTGGAGCAAGATGCGATTGAACGATTGCAATTTTTGAGTAAACAAAATCTTTGGAGCCGGGAGATGTTGGACATAGCTATTATGGAAGCCTCTGAAAAAAAGAGGGGAGAAACATTAAGCTTTCTTATGAACGAAAAACAGAGCTTGTATCCGGAGCGGAAGAAGAAAACGTTTGAATTATAAAAGAGGAGGGGATGCAGATGGACAATCAAGGATTAGGAACGCTGGATGCGACCGGTGAACTTGCTGAACAATTAGAGCGGATCGGGACACAAATTTTGAATGCATCCCGTGCAGAATTATATTTCGGTATGCGTTTTTTGGATGTGGCTTTAAGCAGTTTTGATTATCAGATGAATACGGAGGTTGCACCATTTGGAACGGACGGAAGAAGTATCTTTTATCATCCGCAATTATTGGGTGGAATGTACCGAAGAAATCGAATTCAGGTTAATCGGGGATATTTGCATATGGTATATCATTGCATTTTTCGTCATATCGTAAAACCTGTAAATGGAAATGTGTGGGAGCTAAGCTGTGATATTGCGGTAGAACATCTGGTGGATGCCAATTATCACAGATCGGTGAGGGCGTCTAAGAGTTTGCTGCGGCGTGAAACATATAGGCGGTTGGAGCAGGAAACAAATGGAAAAGTGCTGAATGCGGAACGCATTTTCAAGATTCTGCAAAGCTGGAGTCTCGGAGAAAAGGAACGGGAGAAATTAGAACAGGAATTTTATGTGGACGATCATCGATATTGGGAGAGTCAGAAACCAAACCGACAGCCAGATCCAATATTGAATCAGAAGTGGCAGGACATCAATGAACAAATGGAAACAGATTTGGAGACATTTTCTAAAGAAGCATCACAAGAAAATGGTGATTTCATTGGACAGATAAAAATAGAGAATAGAGAACGGCATGACTACAAATCATTTCTTAGAAAGTTTTCTGTGTTTAGGGAAGAAATGGGAATCGACCCGGATTCTTTTGATTATAATTTTTATAGTTATGGATTATCATTATATGGAAACATGCCTTTGATAGAACCGCAGGAAACAAAAGAAGTAAAGAAAATAGAAGAGTTTGCGATTGTTATAGATACTTCCATGTCGTGCTCCGGTGAACTGGTACAAAAATTTCTGGAGGAGACGTATAGCGTTCTGAAGGAAAATGAAAGTTTTTTTAAGAAAATAAATGTGCATATTATTCAGTGTGATGAGCAGGTGCATTCTGACTGTAAGATTACAAGTGAAGAGGAATTAAAAGAATACATGGAACATATGGAATTGTATGGTCAGGGAGGGACAGACTTTCGTCCGGCATTTGAATATGTGGAGCAGCTGGTCAGGGAAAAAGAGTTTCATGACTTGCGTGGATTGATATATTTTACAGATGGGTACGGCATTTATCCAAATAGAATGCCGCCATTTAAAACAGCATTTGTTTTTATGCAGGAAGATTATACAGATGTAGATGTTCCTGTGTGGGCAATCAAACTAATATTAAGTGAGGATGAATTAGGATAAGTTTCTATCGTATCAGTAGTTACATTGGCTGATTTGATAGAAATAAAGTAAGAGGAAGTATAGAAGGGAACATAAAATGGATATAAAGCGTGCGAAACAGGAAATCAAAGATTCTATAGAAGCGTATTTGACGAAGGATGAGTTTGGAGCATATCGGATTCCGGCTATCCGTCAAAGACCGGTACTTCTGATGGGACCTCCTGGGATTGGTAAAACACAGATTATGGAACAAATTGCAAAGGAATGTAAAATTGGTTTGGTTGCATATACAATTACGCATCATACAAGGCAAAGTGCAGTCGGATTACCATTTATCAAAGAAAAAATATATGGCGGACAGACTTATTCGGTAACAGAATATACGATGAGTGAAATTATTGCGTCAGTGTATGAGAAAATCGAACAGACGGGAATCAAAGAAGGAATTCTGTTTATTGATGAGATTAACTGTGTGTCAGAAACACTGGCACCGACAATGCTTCAATTTTTACAAGGAAAAACATTTGGAAATCAGAAAATTCCGCAAGGCTGGATTATTGTGGCAGCAGGAAATCCACCGGAGTACAACAAGTCAGTTAGAGAATTTGACATTGTTACATTAGACCGAATTAAAAAAATCAATGTAGAGGCAAATTTGGATGTATGGAAAGAATATGCGTATAAGCAGGGCATTCATCCGGCAGTGATATCATATCTGGAGCTGCGTAAACAGAATTTTTACCGGATTGAGACAACAGTAGACGGCAAAGCATTTGCTACGGCGAGAGGCTGGGAAGATTTGTCACAGCTTATACAGACTTACGAAGTGCTTGGAAAAACAATAGACAGGGATGTCATTGCCCAGTATATTCAGCATAAAATGATTGCAAAAGATTTTGCAAATTATCTGGAACTTTTCTATAAATATAGGAAAGATTATGGAGTGGAAGATATTCTGGAAGGAAAATGGAATACCGCAACGTTACAGAAAATCAAGGCGGCTCCGTTTGATGAGCATTTGAGTGTAGTGAGTCTGTTAAATGGTAAAGCAAGTGAAATGTTCCAGAAAAGTTTCCTGGAGGATGCATATGTTTCAAAAGTATACGAATATTTATTGATTTATAAAGAAAATCTGGAATCTATGCGCCCAGAAGATATCTGGCATCAGGCAGAACGCGATTATCAGGAACAGATACGAAAAGAATTATTGAGCCATACAGAAGAAATTGTAATGAAAAAGGCGGTTTCGGCACTGGAAAAATTTGCAAAACAAAGCCAGAATAATATTTTGGAAAGTAATAGCGAAGAACAATTTGAACAAGTAAAAGAAATGTTCGGAGAGCTTGTACAGAACCGTGAAAATCTGATAGAATTGACTTCAGAGATGCTGACGCATATTTTTGATTTTATGGAGGCTGCATTTGGAGAGAGTCAGGAAATGGTTGTACTGATCACGGAATTGAATGCCAACAGTTATGCGGTGTGGTTTATTAAAGAAAATGGCTGTGACCAGTATTATCGGTATAATAAAGGGCTGCTGTTTGATGAGCGTCAGCAGGCAATTGTGCAAGATATGGATGCAGTAGAGACATTATTAAACAAGCAAGGGGCAATCAGCTAGGAAGGAGCAATCGAAGATGAATGTAAGAGAAATGAGAAATGAAGTATTGGCTAACCGGGTAGTGAAAAATTTGGAATCCCGTAATATGGAAGCATATTTCGTGAAAACAAAAGAAGAAGCATTAAAAAAAGCATTGGAGCTGATTCCAGAGGGAAGCTCAATCAGCTGGGGAGGAACCGCTTCAGCTAAGGAGATTGGATTGTTAGATGCTGTACATGAAGGGAATTATGAAGTATATGACAGGGAAGAAGTCCAGACACCGGAGCTGAAAAATGAAATTGCTCATAAAGCGCTGGACTGTGACTTTTTTATAGGAAGTACAAATGCATTGGCAGAAAATGGCGTGATGGTTAATATAGATGGAAATGCAAACCGTGTGGCAGCGTTTGCTTTTGGACCGAAAAATGTACTTTTAATCGTAGGCATGAATAAGGTTGTAAAATCTGAAGAAGATGCCATGAGCAGAGCTAGAAATGAGGCGGCTCCGATCAATGCACAGAGATTCGGACTTGATACTCCATGTTCTAAAAATGGAATGTGCTATGATTGCAAATCACCGGATTGCATTTGCTGTCAGATTTTGATCACGAGATATTCCAGAGCGGCGAAGAGAATCAAGGTGATTCTGGTAGACGAGAACTTAGGGTTCTAAAGGATAATGCATGAGTAAAAGAAATAGAAAACCAAATAGAAAAAAGAAAAATAAGACAGGGAATATCATTTCCACTATCATATTGATCATAGCTGTCTGTGTATTTGTGGTTGCTGCATATCAGTTACTCCTTAATGTTCTCCCGTATTATCAGGGTGGGAAAGACTATGATAAGGTAAAGGCACTTGCAGTTCAGACAGACGGCACAGACGATAAAGATGCAAAAACTTCAGGTGAAGAACAAGTAGGGGAAGCAGCTTCAGGATTCAAAGTAGATTTTGCAACACTATTGGAGATGAATCCGGATACAGTAGCGTGGATTCGATTCGATGAGCCATCGATCATCAGTTATCCGGTAGTAAAAAGCCAGGATAACAATGAATATTTGACAAAGACGTTTACAGCAAATGACAATAAATTGGGAGCAATCTTTGTTGATAAAGATTGTGCATCAGATTTTTCGGGAAGAAATACGTTAATCTACGGACATCATTTGAATTATGGCGGGGAGATGTTTTCGAGATTAAATGAATATGCGGATGAGAGCTTTTGCAAGGCGCATCCATATTTCTATATTTACACACCAGATGGAAAAACGAGAACATATCAGGTGTTCAGTGCAGGTGTGGTTAAAGATATGGCAGACAATTATATACTGTCCTATGCGACAGATGAGGATTTTATGAAATATATTGAACTGTGCAGGAGCACATCTAATTATGCTGTGGATGTAGAAGTAAATGTACAATCCAAGATCGTAAGTTTATCTACATGTACGAATGTGAATGAAGATGAAAGATTTTTGTTACAAGGCGTATTGGTAGAAGAAAAATAATTGCAAGTCACAGCAGGCTGTGGCTGATAACGAAAAAATAGGAGGAGAGGCATGGAAGATCGTTTTGCGGTAGGAGACATTATCCGGATGAAGAAGCCACACCCATGTGGAAGTCATGAATGGGAAATTCTTCGTGTGGGAGCGGATTTTCGTTTGAAATGTGAAGGCTGCGGGCATCAGGTTATGGTGTCTAGAAAATTGGTTGAAAAAAATACAAAAGAAATACGAAAAAAGGCTTGAAAGAAATAGAACACTATGATAAAATAGCAAATTGTGACATGCCGTTTAAATAAACGGTTGAAAACATTTCCTTGCTCTCGTGCAAAGTCGAGGGCCAGAGACCAAAAGGAGGTAAAAACACATGAACAAGTATGAATTAGCTGTTGTTGTCAGCGCTAAAATCGAAGACGACGCTAGAGCAGAAGTCATTGAAAAAGTGAAAGATCTGATCACTCGTGTAGGTGGTAATGTAACAGACGTCGATGAATGGGGTAAGAGAAGATTTGCTTACGAAATTCAGAAGATGAAAGAAGGATTCTACTACTTCATCCACTTCGAGGCTGAGAGTACTGTTCCTGCAGAGTTGGAACAGCGTATCCGTATCATGGATCACGTTCTCAGATATTTATGCGTTAGACAGGATGCATAATAGAAAGAGGTATATATGAACAAGGTAGTTTTGGTAGGAAGATTAACCAGAGACCCGGAAGTTAGATATTCTCAGGGTGACAGCTCAACAGCAGTTGCCAGATATACATTAGCAGTAGACCGCAGATTCAAAAGAGATAATGAGCCAAGCGCAGATTTTATTCCGTGTGTTGTGTTCGGTCGTTCAGGTGAATTTGCAGAAAAATATTTCCGTCAGGGAATGCGCGTTTCCGTTTCCGGTCGTATCCAGACAGGAAGCTATACAAATAAGGATGGCGTAAGAGTCTACACTACTGAGGTAATCGTAGAAGAACAGGAATTTGCTGAAAGCAGAGCAGAGAGTGAAGCGAACAGAGGTGCGTTCCACCAGTCAGCTCCTAGCCAGGCAGCACCATCACCAAGCGTTGATGCCGGAGATGGCTTCATGAATATTCCAGATGGAATCGATGAGGAGTTACCGTTTAACTAAAGTCTGACTTCCAAATGAATAATTATGGAGGTAAACGAAATGGCTTACGAAAAAGGTAGCAAACCAGAAGGCGGCTTCAAGAGAAGAGGCCCAGCACGCAGAAGAAAAAAAGTTTGCGTATTTTGTGGTAAAGAAAATAACGAAATCGATTACAAAGACGTTGCAAAATTAAAGAAATATGTTTCTGAAAGAGGAAAAATTCTTCCAAGAAGAATCACAGGAAACTGTGCAAAACATCAGAGAGCTCTTACAGTAGCAATCAAGAGAGCAAGACACATTTCTTTGATGCCATACGTTCAGGACTAATTGAAATGATAGAGTTGTCATACTTTTGTGTGGCAGCTCTTTTTTTATATTTTATGAGAAGTCTGATGCGAAAAAATCCCAGTGGATTAAATGTGTAAAAAGTGATATACTAGAACTCAATAATGGGGTAATAAGATTGTTCATTCGTGAACGGATACAGAATAATTACATATTTACGTGCATACTCAAGGGGAGAGACGAGTATAGCCTGAAAGGGAAAGTTTCATGGATAATAGAAATGTGCGTTTAAAAGGGCAGCTGCGAATGTATATGCAGTGGCCGGTCATTATGACAATTCTTCTGGTCGCTATGAATATATGGATGTATAAGGTAGACCGGAAAGCCGGCTTAATGATGTCGGTATTTGTCATCATCTATATGGTAATTGTAGGCGTGCTGTATTTCTACAATCGCTCATTAATTCTTGCGGACATGATCCAATTTTCCACACAGTACAAGGGAATCCAAAATACACTTTTGAAGGAACTTGCAATTCCGTATGCAATATTGATGGCAGATGGAAGAATATTGTGGAAGAATGATAGTTTCGAAGAACTGTTTGTAGATCAGAAGTGGGAAAAGTATATGAACAAACTGATTCCGGAGTTGAATCGCGGTGTATTTCCAAAGCAGAATATGGAACAAGTGGAATTACAAGTACAGTACAAGGAACGCGATTATCAAGTGACACTTAGAAAGGTGTCAATGGAAGGATTCAGTGAGAAAGAAGAAGTGCTCCAGATTCCGAAAGAACAGGAGTATTTTATTGCAGTTTACATGACAGATGTTACAGAATTAAATGAGTATATCAAAGAGAATGAAGACCAGCGTATGATTGCAGGACTCATTTATATTGATAACTTTGACGAAGTCATGGAAAGTGTTGAGGAAGTGCGACAGTCCTTATTAATCGCGTTGATTGACCGAAAGATTAACAAGTATATCGGAGATGTAGATGGAATTGTTAAGAAACTGGAAAAGGACAAGTATTTCATTGTAATCCGAAAAGAAAGCTATAAGAAATTCGAAGCAGATAAATTTTCGCTGTTGGAAGAGGTAAAACAAGTCAATATTGGTAATGCCCGCTCAGCGACATTAAGTATTGGATTAGGATTAAATACAGCAACATATGCTCAGAGTTATAACTATGCCCGTATAGCAATCGATCTTGCACTTGCAAGAGGGGGAGACCAGGCAGTAATTAAAGATTGTAATGGCATCACATACTTTGGCGGTAAGAAAGAGATGACTTCAAAAAATACACGTGTGAAAGCGCGTGTTAAAGCAGAAGCGTTGCGTGAATTTATTGTTGCCAAGGATCAGGTTATTGTTATGGGACATAAGATTGCGGATGCAGACTGTCTTGGAGCTTGCATGGGAATTTATCGAGCTGCAAAGGAGTTGAAGAAGAAAGCGCATATTGTCATGAACAGTGTGCCAAGTTCTGTTCGTCCATTATATGATGAGATTGTGGACAGTACTGCATATGAGGATGATATTTTCCTGACATCAGAGAGAGCAATGGATTATATCAATGATAATACGATGATTGTCGTGGTTGATACAAATAAGCCACAGATGACAGAGTGTCCGGAGCTGCTTAAGAAGTCGAAGACAATTGCTGTATTGGATCATCATAGACAGAGCAGTAATATAATTGAGAATGCAGTTTTGTCTTATGTAGAGTCGTATGCGTCATCTGCCTGTGAGATGGTAGCAGAAGTACTTCAGTATATTGTGGATGATATTAAGATTCCAAGTGTTGAGGCAGATTGTCTGTATGCAGGAATCATGATCGACACGAGAAACTTTATGAACAGAACGGGTGTCAGAACATTTGAAGCCGCTGCATTTTTGCGAAGATGCGGTGCGGATATTACAAGAGTCCGTAAGATGTTCCGAGATGACATGGATTCATATAGAGCGAAGGCAGAGGCTGTCCGTATGGCAGAGGTATATCGCAAGGAATTTGCAATCGCAGAGTGTCCGAGTGATGTTGAAAGCCCGACTGTTCTGGCTGCACAGGCTGCAAATGAGCTGTTGGATATTAGTGGAATCAAGGCATCATTTGTCTTGACTATTTATGAGGGCAAGATTTATATGAGTGCCCGTTCTATTGATGAGGTAAATGTTCAGATTGTTGCGGAAAAACTTGGTGGAGGCGGCCATATCAATGCTGCCGGTGCTCAGTTTGATCATACCGATATGGAAGAAGCAATCAAGGCGTTAAAACAGACGATTGATAAAATGATAGAAGAAGGAGATATTTAACATGAAAGTTATTTTATTACAGGATGTAAAATCCCTTGGAAAAAAAGGTGAAATCGTAAATGTAAACGATGGATATGCAAGAAATTTTATTTTGCCAAAGAAGCTTGGTCTTGAGGCAAATGGAAAAAATATGAATGATCTTAAGCTCCAGAAGAATAATGAAGCAAAGGTTGCAAAAGAGCATCTTGAAGCTGCAAAAGAGCTTGCAAAACAGTTGGAAGCAGGTAAAGTTGAAGTTGCAATTAAAGTTGGAGAGGGCGGAAAAGTATTCGGTTCTGTCTCAAATAAAGAGATTGCAGCAGAGGTAAAGAAGCAGTTAGGCCTGGAAATCGATAAGAAGAAAGTACAGCTGAAGGATGCATTAAAAACACTTGGTACACACAAAGTGCCTGTAAAGCTTCATCCTGAGGTAACAGCTGAAGTGACAGTAGAAGTAAAAGAAGAAAAATAAAGACGTTCTTAAGGGGAATGTATGGAAGAAGCAGTAATTAAAAGAATTATGCCGCACAGTACAGAGGCAGAGCAGGCTGTCATAGGAGCCATGCTGATGAATAAAGATGCAATTATGGAGACATCTGAGATTTTGCATGGTGAAGATTTTTACCAGACTGCTTATGGAATTTTGTTTGATGCGATGGTGGAGATGTTTCATTCTGGTAAACCGGTTGATCTGATTACATTGCAGGAACATTTAAAAGAAAAAAATGCTCCGCCGGAAATTGTCAGTATGGAGTATGTCCGTGATTTGTTGATGAATGTTGACACTTCTGCAAATGTAAAGTATTATGCGCAGATTGTCCAGGAGAAATCAACATTAAGAAAACTGATCAAGATTAATGAAGAAATCGCCAATACCTGTTATATGGAAAATCGTCCGCTTGAGGAGATTTTGGAAACGACAGAAAAAAAGGTATTTGAGTTAGTTGAACGGGGAAATGTACAAGAATATGTTCCTATTAAGCAGGTTGTGTTAAATGCGTTGGATGTAATCGAAAAAGCATCCAAGACGAAGGGAACAGTAACCGGTATTCCAACCGGCTTTATAGACCTGGATTATAAATTATCCGGATTACAGCGTTCGGACTTAGTTTTGATCGCTGCCCGTCCTTCTATGGGAAAAACAGCGTTTGTGTTAAATATCGCACAGCATGTTGCATTTCGCGAAAATCTGGCAGTTGCAATATTCAGTCTTGAGATGTCGAAGGAACAGCTGGTTAACCGACTGTTCTCGCTGGAATCTCATGTAGATGCACAGGTGCTTCGAACCGGTAATTTAAAAGATACAGATTGGGAGAAGCTGATAGAAGGAGCAGGACGAATTGGAAAATCGAAAATGATCATCGATGATACATCCGGTATTTCAATTGCAGAGATGCGTTCGAAATGTCGTAAGTATAAGATGGAGATGGGACTGGATCTTATCATTATTGACTACTTACAGTTGATGAGTGGAAGCGGTGGAAGAAGTAATGAGAGCCGTCAGCAGGAAATTTCAGAGATTTCACGTTCGCTTAAAGGGTTGGCAAGAGAGTTAAATGTTCCGGTTATTGCACTTTCGCAGTTAAGCCGTGCAGTAGAATCCAGAACAGATAAGCGTCCTATGTTGTCTGACTTGCGTGAGTCCGGAGCCATTGAGCAGGATGCCGACGTATGTATGTTTATTTATCGAGAAGATTATTATATTCCAGATACGGAAGATAAAAACATTGCTGAGATTATTATTGCAAAACAGCGTAACGGCCCGATCGGTACAGTGCGACTGGCATGGATGCCTCAGTATACAAGATTTGGAAACGAACTGCGACAGCAGGATCAATAGTTGGGAGAACCGGAGAGCCAAATGGGGACGGAGTTAGTGGCTTTTTGCGTAGCAAAAAGCCACTAACTCCGTCCCCTTGGCTCTCCCCGGTTCTCTCCTATGTAAGAATTTTTCGAAGGCGGGTGAGAGGAGTATCTTTCACGGCCTCTTTTCGAATTGTCTGTTGCTGTCGGATCAAGGTGTCAAGTTTACGATAATGTTCTTCTTCCTGACGTTCATTTGCCTGAAAAAGAAAATCTACCTCTCGCAGAACATCCTGAGTTACTTTTTTGCTAATGTTTGTTTCCAGCGTTTTATTATTTTCAGTTACAACTTCTGTCAATACATCCCCAATGAGATTACGAACCTGTTCCAATTGAGTGATAGGAATTACATCAGCAGAGTCCACTTCTTTTTTAGTGATATCAGTGGATGTTACATTTGCCGGAAGTTTAGCGTTTTCTTTTGGCTCGGTTAATTTTTCTTTTGCGATTGTTAGTTCATGAATCATAGGTTTCAAATCTTTTAGCATAACGCCTTCATCTTTTAGTTTTTGGATACATCGGAATAGTTGTATATCATCTTCAGTATAGTATCGGTGTCCCATTTCTGTACGGCCGATTTTCAAATCCAGTTCATCTTCCCAGTAACGAAGTACATGAGCTTCAACATGAACTTGTTTAGCGGCCTCAGAAATCATAAATCTGACTTCACCCATAAAATATAGATACCTCCTTAAGATATTCGGATAACAAGTCTAATAGAAATGATATAAATATGAATCATGTTCCTTAAACAAGTATAGCATAGAGTATACTTATTGCGAGGGAAAATCGTTCGTCAAATTCTGCGCAGAGAAGACAAAAAGTTACTGGGAACAGTAACGATAAAAATGAGGTTATAAAGAAATATTGAGAAAAAAACAAGTAAAGCAATAAAAAAGAAAGCCATACGCCATCTGATATCAGATGAGTAAGGCTTTCTTTTTTGTGATCACTTTGCTTTATAATATGATTCTTAAGCTTCAGAAATAGCTCCTGTAGGACATGCAGCTTCACAAGCTCCACAATCAACACAAGCGTCTGCATCTACAACGTATTTGCCATCTCCTTCAGAAATAGCGCCTACTGGACATTCGCCTTCGCAAGTACCACAGCTTACACATTCATCACTAATTACGCGTGCCATAGTATGTACCTCCTTCGAAAAATTACAACATTTTTCTGTTGTTATTCTCTATTCTAATACAAATGTGTAGAATATACAAGC
Source organism: Ruminococcus hominis (assembly GCF_014287355.1). Lineage (NCBI taxonomy): Bacteria > Bacillati > Bacillota > Clostridia > Eubacteriales > Oscillospiraceae > Ruminococcus > Ruminococcus hominis. The sequence goes on from NZ_JACOPE010000001.1 coordinate 182,807, forward strand.
AGAAAATTATTACAGTATAAGTTGCAAAAAAGAAAGATTTAAGAAAAAATTCCTTTTATTTTCACAATAATCGTGTACAATAAGTAAGGTACAGTAAAGCAAATACAATGATTTGTTATAAAAAGGGGAGATAATGAATGAAGAAAAGATGGATGACTGTTACAGCAGTTGTAATGGCAACGACATTCATGATATGTGCATGTGGAAAACAGCAGGAGCAGACAACAACATTTACCGGAAAAGAAACGGAAAAGCCAGAATACCAGGGGAATCTTAATGCGATATCGCCTGCGGCATATAATAATGTGGAAGGCTTGAATCTTGAGCCGGGTACATATATTTCAATTATCGGAAAAGATGATTCATCATCTTATTGGACGAATGTTAAAAAAGGTGTTATGCAGGCTGCGGACGATTTAAATAAAGAGCTTGGCTATAAAGGCAGCGATAAGATTAAAGTTACATATAATGCACCGGCAAAGTCAGAGGACATCGATGAGCAGGTGAATATTCTGGATGAAGAGCTGTCGCGCTATCCGGATGCGGTTGGAATAGCAAGTATTGACAGTGCTGCATGCAGTGTACAGTTTGACTTGGCAACAGCAAATGGAATTCCGGTCATTTCACTGGACTCAGGAAATGAGTATAAAGGAATCCAGTGTATCGTAAAGACTGATAATGAAGATGCAGCCCGCACAGGAGCATATAAATTGGCCAACGAAATAGGAGATGAAGGACAGGTTATCCGTGTTGTACATGATTCCAATTCTGAGACAGCAAAAGAAAGAGCAAAAAGTTTTGAAGAGGAGATAAAAAATAATTATCCGTCTGTATCAATCGTAGAAACGATATATTGTGATAAGCTGGATGATTTGAAAAAGAAGATTGCAGTAGAAAAGAATCCAAATATGTCAGAAGACCTTCAAAAGGCAGCAGTAGAGAAGATGACAGATGATGAAGTAATGCAGTATTATTTGAAAAAATATCCTGATTTAAAAGGTGTGTTTGGAACAAATGAATCCTCAACAATTTTTGCTCTGGAAGCATTGCAAAAAACAGAGCTTGCAGGCAAAGTGGCACTTGTAGGATTTGATATCAGTGAGGAACAAATCGCTGCAATGAAGAATGGAGAAATCTCAGGACTTGTAGTGCAGAATCCATTTGGTATGGGATATGCTTCCGTTGTTGCAGCAGCGAGAACCATATTGCAGAGTGGAAATGAAGCAGTTGTAGATACAGGATATATCTGGGTTACAAAAGATAATCTGGAAGATGAATCAATTCAGAATATGTTGTATAAATAGAGCCAATGGGGAGAGCCAAGGGGACGGAGTTTAGTGGCTTTTTTGCGTAGCAAAAAGCCACTAACTCCGTCCCCTTGGCTCTCCCATCCCCTTTGGCTCTCCCTGCCTTAGCTTCGAGTAAGCGAAAAAATAAATTCTGTTCCGACACCTTCTGTACTGATGACATTAATATGTTCATCGTGAGCTTGTATGATTTCTTTTACAATAGAGAGCCCAAGTCCGGTTCCTTTTTTGTCTTTTCCACGAGAGAGGTCTGATTTGTAAAAACGTTCCCAGATTTTTCCCTGGTCATTTTTAGGAATACCGATACCGGTATCTTTGACAGAAGTAAAAATCTTGTCGTTTTTCAGTGTGACTTCGACGGTGACAGTAGAATCATTGTCGCTGAATTTGATAGCGTTATCGATTAAGTTATATAGTACCTGCTGGATTTTTCGTCGGTCGGCATGGACCAGAACTGTTTCGTCTACCAGTACTAATTTAATTGAAACATGTTTTGGAGTGCAGACTCCTTCAAAGGATGCAGCGGTATGCTTGATCATTTCCTGCAAGTCAAAATCGGTTTTATCAAGCAAAAGTTCTTTTGTATCAAATTCATTTAAGGTGAGCAGGTCATTGGTCAAATCAGTCAAACGTTCTGTTTCAAATAAAATGATTCCGAGATACTTCTCATATAATTCCGGCGGGATTGTTCCATCAGACATAGCCTGAACATACCCTTTCATAGAAGTAAGAGGAGAACGAAAATCATGAGAAACATTTGCAACGATTTTCTTTTGATAGTCTTCCATATCCTTTAACTGGGCAGCCATATAATTGAGGGATGCTGACAGATATCCCATCTCATCCTGTGTATGTACAGGAGTTTCGTACTCAAGATTTCCAAGCGCATATTGTTTTGCAGCATCTGTAATCTGTCGGAGAGGGAGAAGTATAAAATACTGAAAACCAATCAGAAAAATAAATGCCATAATATAAATTACGAAAATAGTAATATAGAAAGGTTTCATCAGCTGAACACAAATGTTGTCAATATAAGATACAGGGGTGTGGATTAAAAGATATCCCTTGGTATCAAATCCTTGTATAACAGGAGCGATGACTGTAATCATATCTTCTTTAAAATATCCATGATAATCACCTGTTAAATATTGATTTCCGGCGGTTTCAGCCGGATCGAAATCAGCAATAGAAGAAGGCGCACTTGTGTTATTCCAATTGCTGGCAGTAATGATTGTTCCGTCTTCTGATACAAACCAGAGAGAAGAATTCATGTAGATTTTCATAGCACTTAACTGAGTATGCACAGACCAGGCAGTAGTTTCGCCGGAAAAATAAGAAGGCAGGTAATTGGTTGTAAGGATATTGGCCTCTTTGTACATGTTTTGTGCGGTGTTGACTTTAAGAGTCTCAATTAAAAGCTGATTTCCAAGAGTGGCGGCAGTGAAAAAGCTCAAAAATCCAAAAATAATATATAAAATAATAAACTTTAAATTAAGTGTACTTTTCATAGATAGATAAGCCTTTCTTTTTTTATATAATCATTGCCGTACAGCTAAAGGACCGTACGGCATAAGAACATAGTTATTTTGTCTCAAATTTATATCCGATACCCCAGACAGTGCTAAGCCCCCAGGAATCATGATTTTTGATTTTTGCACGAAGGCGTTTAATATGAACATCAACAGTGCGGGTGTCTCCAATATATTCATATCCCCAGATCTGATCTAATAATTGTTCCCTTGTAAATACCTGGTTTGGTGATGATGCAAGAAAATAAAGCAGTTCCAGTTCCTTTGGTGGCATGTCGACCTGTTGTCCATCACAAACAACAGAGTAATTGGTCAGGTTAATAATAAGTCCGTCATATTCTACACATTTAATCTTCTCGGCAGCAGCCGGTTCCGGACGGACTGGCTGATAACGGCGGAGAACGGCGCGTACACGGGCAACCATTTCTTTAGAGTCAAATGGTTTTAAAATATAGTCATCTGCACCAAGCTCCAGCCCGAGCACCTTGTCAAAAACTTCTCCCTTGGCGGAAAGCATGATGATAGGCGTAGCAGATTTAGCACGAATTTCGCGGCACACCTGATAACCGTCAATGCCTGGAAGCATAAGATCTAGAAGCACAAGATTTGGCTGATAAGTGTCAAATGCGTTGAGTGCATCTTCTCCGTTATAGACCATTTTAGTATCGAAACATTCCTTTGTCAGATAAAGAGAAATAAGCTCGGCAATATTTTCATCATCATCTACGATTAAAATTTTCTGTTTTGTGACCATTTCAAATTCCTCCTTATTTCAATTCTACAATAGTAACACCGGCATCACCTTCGCCGTATTCAGCAAGTCGATAAGACTTGACGTGTTTCTGACGGCGTAAGTATTCATGAATTCCCTTTCTCAAAGCACCGGTTCCTTTTCCATGTACGACACGGACGCTGTTCAGATGAGAGAGAAGTGCATCATCCAGATATTTATCCAATTCGGAAACGGCTTCATCGACAGTTTTTCCAAGTAAATTAATCTCTGGACTTACAGAAAGTGATTTACTCATTTTGATTTTACCCTTCGAAGTTCGCTTCATTGCTTTTGGACTGTATGGATTCACATCCTCGATAATTTCCAGGTCAGAAATATTTACCTGAGAACGTAAGATACCCATCTGTACAGTTACATTTCCACGAGAATCAGGTTTAGAACTGATTGTTCCTGTCAGATTCATACTGAGAACCTTAACAGATTCACCAAGCTTAAAATCGGATGGCTTATAAGCTTTTTTCGGCTTCTGTGCTTTGATTGTAGATGCAGCAGAAGTGTCTTTGATTTTTTTGCGAAGTCGTTCACGTTCCTTTTCCATATCAGCCGCAGAAATATTTTCCTTTCCAAATTTACGGAAATTCTTAATCGTTTCGTCGGCAACATCTTTGGCATCACGCAAAATAGCGTTTGCTTTTTCATTTGCTTCTCGTAAGATACGTTCCCTTTGTTCATCCAGTTTATCTTGTTTTTGTCGAGTCTGCATCTTTAAAGCTTCAATCTCACGTTTATATGCAGCAATTTCTTCACGTTCTTTTTCAATTGTACGTTTGCTTGTCTCAAGATCAGTCATCATGTCTTCAAAAGAGACGTCCTGTTCAGTCAGTCGTTTTTTCGCATCTTCAATAATATAATCCGGAATTCCAAGCTTGCTGGAAATTGCGAAAGCATTACTCTTACCAGGGATACCGATTAATAAACGATAGGTTGGCTTCAGACTTTCTACATCAAATTCACAACAGGCATTTTCAACGCCCGGAGTAGATAATGCATACACTTTTAATTCACTGTAATGTGTAGTAGCCATTGCCCGGATTCCACGCTTGTGTAAATATGAGAGAATGGCAGTGGCGAGGGCAGCTCCCTCTGTCGGGTCAGTTCCGGCACCTAACTCATCGAAAAGAACAAGAGAATTCTCATCTACATCCTGCAAAAAGGAAACGATATTCGTCATATGAGAAGAAAATGTACTTAAACTTTGTTCGATACTCTGTTCGTCTCCGATATCAGCATAAACCTGATGAAATACAGCCAGTTCGGAATGGTCGCCGGCTGGGATATGAAGTCCTGCCTGTCCCATCAATGTCAGTAATCCCACAGTTTTAAGAGACACCGTCTTACCACCGGTGTTTGGTCCGGTTACAATTAATAGTGTAAAATCCTTTCCGAGAGAAATTGTAATTGGAACAACTTTACGTGCATCCAGTAGCGGATGACGTCCCTCACGGATATAAATACGTCCTTCGGTGTTAAAAAGCGGGCGGCTTCCGTTCATTTCCAATGCAAGACGTCCTCTTGCAAAAATGAAGTCTAAGTCAGTTAAAGAGCGATAGTCTGTTCGAATCTCTTCGATATATTCTGCAGTATCCTCGCTTAGACGAGCCAGGATCACCTGGATTTCTTCCTGTTCTTTCGCATATAATTCCTTCAGATCATTATTTAATTTCACAACAGCCATAGGTTCGATAAATAAAGTAGAACCCGTAGAAGACTGATCGTGGATCATACCCTGTACATTTCCACGGCATTCTGCTTTGACCGGCAGACAATAACGATCTCCGCGCATTGTGATAATCGGGTCCTGCAAATAAGTTCTAAGAGAACCATTTACAAGATTTGTTAAGGTAGCATGCACTTTGTCATTCATATTATTGATATTACGTCGGATGTGCTTCAGTGTGCTGCTGGCATCATCGCTGATTTCATCTTCGCTGATGATACAGCGCTCAATCTCATTTGCCAAAAGAGTCAGAGGCTCTAGTTGTTCAAAATAGGCATCCAGACAATCAGTAAGTTCATCTTGTGTGTCATGACGGCCATATGCTTTGACACGTCCGGCTGTTTGAAGAAGCTTGAGAATGCGGAGTAATTCGCCGCTTCCGAGAGCTGCGCCAACCTCCAGACGTTTCATGGACTCTTCCACAGGAGCGGCATCGCTGAAAGAAATACGCCCTTTTTTAATCAGTCTGGTAAATGCGGCAGCAGTCTGTTCCTGAGACGTATTAATCTTATCCAGATTAGTCATCGGCTTCAGTTTACGACAAAGCTGTCTGCCACGGAAGGAAGATGCCTGTTCTTCCAACATGGCAATAATTTTATGATATTCTAATTTGGTTAATGTTTTCTGATTCATAATCTATCCTTTTTATAAAAATATTAATTAAAATACTATTTTACCAATCCTCATTATATCTTATTTACAATCCATTGGAAAGGATAATATTGAACAATCCGCAGGAATACGTTATACTGATTTGGTAAAGGAGACTGCAGCGTATGTCGAAGGAACAGAAAGAAAAAAACAGTGACAATTCAAGTGCTGACGAGAAAAAAGATACAAGGAAAAGTCAAAAAGAAGCAGGAGAAAACTTTTCTTTTCTTCAAGAGACTGTAAAGACAAAAAAGAAGAGCGGGAAAAGCCGAGTTATGCAATATATACGGAATATATTGTATGGTATAATTTTCGGGATTTTTGCCTGCTGTAGTTTTTTTGCGCTCAAACCATGGGCAGAAGAGATATTTTATCACGATGAGACAAAGGTAACGATACCTGTTGAGGATGGAGATACAGCACAAGACGATGATTCACAAGACGATGCAGATGATTCACAGCTTAGTACCGAGACTGCGGCAGAACACTATGAAGAAATGTTGGACAGCATGTATTCTATAGCAGAGAAAGCAGAAAAAAGTGTTGTAATAGTTCAAGCGACCGAAAAAGGGGACTGGACAACAGAGACTATGAATCTGAGACAATCTTCAGGAGTGATCGTAGGTGAAAATTCGAGGGAAATACTTGTTTTAACAGACGCTTTGATCTGTAAAGAAGCAACGCATTGGAAAGTGACATTTAACGGGAAGGAAGAATCTGATGCGGCATTAAAAAAGCAAGACAAGAATAGAAATATTGCAGTGTTTAGCATAGATAAGAAAAATGTTTCCGATGCGACACAAAAGGGAATCGAAGTAGCCACATTTGGCAATTCAAATACTTGCAAAAGAGGACAGGTTGTTATTGCACTCGGATACATATTTGGCTATGATGATGGCTTAAGCTATGGTATGATCAGTTCCAAATCACAGGAGGCGGTATTTGATGACAGCCAGTGTCAGGTGCTCAGTACAAATATTTCTTTAGCCGAAGGCGGTACAGGGATTCTTGTGAATCTAAAAGGAGAAGTATTAGGGCTGATCCGAAGTGATGTATTGAAGGACACAGGAAGCAGGACAGCAAATGCACTTGCGATTTCAGATTTGAAGGAAGTGCTTGAGATGATGTTAAACGGAGAAAGTGTACCATATCTGGGAGCGTATGGAAATGCTGTGACAGAAGAAATTTCAGAACAGCAGAACATACCAATCGGAGTATATATTACGAATGTACAGTCAGATTCTCCGGCGATGGATGCGGGAATCCAGCATGGAGATATTATTCAGGAAATTAAAGGAATGACCGTGACAGGAACAGCATCATATACAAAAGCGATTGAAAAGTGTACCGTGGGTGAAACAATAAAAGTCTGTGGACAACGCCGTGGAAGTAATGGGTATGTAGAAGTGACATATAATGTCACGATAGGAAGTAAAGAATAGAGAAAGAGGAAATAATAATGAAATATATTAAAGAGCTGCATGAGGGTGAAACGATCAGAAGTATTTATCTGTGTAAAGGAAAACGCTCAGCCGAGACAAGAAACGGAAAACCATATGATAATCTTATCTTACAGGATAAGACAGGTACGTTGGACGGAAAGATATGGGATCCGAACTCACAGGGGATTGCAGATTACGACGAGAAGGACTTTGTTGAAGTTGTCGGAGATGTAATTACATATAACAATAATTTACAGTTAAATATCAAACAGCTTCGTATTGCAAGTGAAGATGAATATAATCCGGGAGACTACATGCCGACTTCAGAAAAAAGTGTAGATGGTATGTATGAGGAATTACTGGGTTATATTCGTAAAATTTCCAATCCATATTTACGACAGGCTGTAGAATACTATTTTGTAAAAGACGAAGCATTTATCAAATCCTTTAAAGGACATTCAGCAGCAAAGACAGTTCATCATGGATTTGCAGGAGGGCTTTTGGAGCATACTTTGAGCGTGACTAAGATGTGCGAATACTTTGTAAATGCATATGATATTTTAAATGCAGACTTATTGTATGCATCAGCAGTTTGTCATGATATTGGAAAGACGAAAGAACTGTCAAATTTCCCAGACAATGATTATACAGACATCGGACAGCTCGTTGGACATATTGTGATAGGAGTTGAGATGATAGGGGAGGCAATCCGTACAATTCCGGATTTTCCGGAAAAACTGGCAAATGAATGGAAACACTGCATCGTAGCACACCATGGAGAATTAGAATATGGTTCACCAAAGAAACCGGCACTGGCAGAAGCTGTGGCACTGAATCTGGCAGATAATGCAGATGCAAAGATGCAGACATTGAAGGAGATTTTCAAAGATAAATCAGGAACAGACTGGTTGGGATATAATCGTCTGTTTGAATCAAATCTTAGAAAAACATCATTGAGTGAGGAAAGCAAATCATGATGCAGAAAAATGAAACTGCGATTGTAACCATTGAAGACATTGGTGTCAATGGTGAAGGAATCGGAAAAGTAGACGGATATACATTATTTATTAAAGATGCTGTAATTGGCGATGTAGTAGAAGCGAAGGTTATGAAAGCCAAAAAAAATTATGGCTACGCAAGACTGATGAAGATCATCACACCATCGAAAGATCGTGTGACACCAGTCTGTACATTTGCCAGAAAATGTGGCGGATGTCAGATTCAGGAAATGTCGTATGAGCAGCAGCTTCAATTTAAACATAATAAAGTACGTGGTAATCTGGAGAGAATCGGTGGATTTTCTCCAGAACTTTTAGAAAAAATCATGGAGCCGGTTGTCGGAATGGAAGAGCCGTTTCACTATCGAAACAAAGCCCAATTTCCATTCGGAACAGATAAAGAGGGGAATCCCATTACAGGATTCTATGCGGGCAGAACACATGATATTATAGCAAATACGGACTGTGCACTTGGAGTGGCAGTCAATAAAGAAATATTGGAGAAGACCCTTTCGTTTATGAAAAAATATCAGATTCCGTCATACGATGAGAATACAGGAAAAGGTCTGATTCGTCATGCTCTTATCCGATATGGATTTACAACAAAAGAAATCATGGTTTGTTATGTAATTAATGGAAAACACATTCCACATGTTGAAGAACTTGTAGAAACATTGCGAGAACTGGAAGGAATGACAAGTATTACATTTAGTTCCAATACAAAAAGAACAAATGTAATCATGGGTGATTCTTATGAAATAATTTGGGGACAAGGATATATTACAGACTACATCGGGGATGTAAAATATCAGATTTCTCCATTGTCATTTTACCAGGTTAATCCTGTACAGACAGATAAATTGTATGGGCTTGCATTGGAATATGCGGATTTAAAAGGGAATGAGACAGTTTGGGATCTGTACTGTGGAATTGGAACGATTTCATTATTTTTAGCACAGAAAGCAAAAAAGGTTTACGGAGTTGAAATTATTCCACAGGCCATTGAAGATGCTAAGAGAAATGCAGCAATCAACGGATTTGAAAATGCAGAATTTTATGTTGGAAAAGCAGAAGAAATTTTGCCAAAATACTATGAAGAATATGCAAAAACACATGACGGAGAAAGAGCTCATGCAGATGTTATTGTGGTAGATCCGCCACGTAAAGGATGTGATGAGATATTGTTGCATACGATGACAGAGATGCAGCCGGATAAAATTGTCTATGTAAGCTGTGATTCGGCGACATTGGCAAGAGATTTGAAGATTCTTTGTGAGAGAGGATATTGCCTGGAGAGAGTCAGGGCGGTAGATCAATTTCCGATGTCGGTGCATATAGAGACAGTTGTTCTTTTGTCCCAACAAAAACCAGATGACACGATAGAGATCGACTTAGACCTGGACGAGCTGGATGCCACCAGTGCCGAGTTGAAAGCAACCTATCAGGAAATCAAAGATTATGTGCTGAAAGAATTTGGCTTGAAGGTTTCAAGTTTATATATTTCTCAGGTAAAACGCAAATGTGGAATTGAAGTGGGAGAAAACTATAATCTTCCAAAATCAGAAAATGCAAGAGTTCCACAATGCCCGAAAGAGAAGGAAGAAGCTATCAAGGCTGCCCTGGAATATTTTGCGATGATCTAAGGGCATCGCTGATTTCAAGGAGGAATAACACATGAAAAGCACATTTGAAAAAATGGGTGGAACCTACACACTTGGCGCAGACGGAATTTACTATCCGAATCTTGTCAGTACAGATGAAGAACCGTATTATGGAAAATATGGAATGATACGAAAAACGTATTTGAAAGAGCATCGTCCGGCAATATATTCACTGTATATATTGGAGGACAGACTGGTGGAACATCTGAATGCTGTGGACGATGAAGCACAGGAGAGGATGGATATTCTGGTGTGTCAGATGATGAAGAGGCAAGGTATTACAGAAGAAACGAAAGCCTGTGACCAGATGGCTTGGGTAGGAACGGTAAATAATATCCGAAATGCGGCGGAAGAGATTGTGTTGAAAGAATTGATTTACAGGTAGACAAAGAGCTGAACAGGTAGGACGAAAAATCCTATTTGTTCAGCTCTTTGTGTTTGTACGGGTTCAAAGAAGAATCAAATTACAATTCTATATCATGTGATTTTTTCTTAGTTCGGACAGGCTGATTTCGTCGCATCTCTTGTTTTCTCTGATATTCAAGTTCCCAGGCACGATGGGAGAAAACATCAGGATCTTCAACATTGAGATAATCTACTTCATTAGCTGCAATATCACGACGGTGATAGTCATAATATTCACCAAAAGTACCTTTGAGCTGCTCAATCAGTTTATCTCGGAAAGTAGGTCGTATCTGGATTCTGGCATCCAGTAATTCAGTGTATTGCTCCGGGTCAGGACGGAATTTTTCCTCTTGGAAAGCGACAGCATCTTTTTTAAGCTGCCCTTTGAGAGACATATCTTGAGAATCGAGAATATCCAGATTCTTATCCATCTGGTCGTATTTTCTGGAAAGGCTCGCCATATCTTTCTCTGTGGAGCATTCAGCCTGAAACAGCAGCTGTTCTTTGACAGATTTCAGTTCCTCGATTTCTTCTGTTACGGTTGTAAGCTGCTGATTTAACTTTATATGCTGGAATGGATTTAGAATACTGGTTTTACTTTTTTGCACATTTAGTTCTTTCTTTTCAGTAACTTTCGCTTTGAGCTTTTTCTTAATGGTATCATATTGATTCAGGATAGGACGAAAATGCTGCATCCAGTCATGGATCACTTCTTTTTGCATTTCATTATGAAGTAAATGATATTGTGTAAAAATCATATGATTTCGGATTGCTTCTAATGTTTCTGCAATTACCGGAATAGATTTTTCGACAGCTTGGGCAAATTTTTTCACCTGTGCTTTTAATTCCCGAAGCATTTTGTTATCTGCACGAATCTGACGGTTGATTTCACACCGGTCTGCTATCATGCCTTTCTTTTCCATATTCTGGGCAATGTAGCCCTCATGGATGGTTGGCTGTTCTGTGATTCCCTGAGCTGCAAAACTGCGGTGATCAATGGCGGCATTTATCTGATTAAGGGCAAGCATTTTATTTACGGCATCTGCCCAGTTTGCTCTCCAGAGGCAGAGCTGTTCCTCACTGTTCCATTGTTCGGAAATCGGGTTTTGTCTGCCATACCGGGTGCTTTTTGGATGTTTGTCGATACGTTCATAACCTTTCTCCTGTGCTGCCGAGGGAGTCAGATATACTTTCTTTTTCCCAGCTTTATAACGATACTGTTTTTCCCAGCCCTCTTTCTGAGCATCCTTAAATTCAGAAGCAGTAAATCCCTTTTCCTCTCCATCTTTGATGCATAGATATTCTTTTTCGGTTTTATACTGCCATGTTCCGTTTTCGTTTAATGGACGGACAGTAAGTAGAATGTGTGCATGGGGATTGTGACCATCTGTATCGTGAATGGCGAAATCGGCACACATTCCCATATCTACAAAATTCTTTTGAATAAAATTCTGAAGAAGAGAAATATTGCTGTCTTTATCCAACTCAATAGGGAGTGCGACAACAAATTCTCTTGCCAGTCGGCTGTCTTTTGTTTTTTCAGCAGCTTCTACAGCATTCCAGAGTTGCTCCCGGTTTTTCCATTTAGGCGGAGCCATAGGGGGAAGCATTACTTCCTGATAGATCAGTCCATGTTTTCGGGTGTAGTCATGCTGGATGCCATCGTAATCATTGTATATGCGGCTACAGCTCATATAAGCAGATGCAGCGACAGCAGACCGCCCGGAACCACGGCTGACGACCTTGGCTTGCATATGATAAATTGCCATATCTGGCACCTCCTTTCGATGTTGCCTGCAACAGCGGATAGCCCTCGGCAGAGCGCACGAGCCCCGTAGGGGATACCACCGCCCGATTTATCGGGTGGTGAGTAAGTGCGCCCTTTGGGAGTAGAACTTGTGTATTTACATTCCTCTTAGCCGGAGCATCAGCTCCCGCTTTAGGGTATCTAAATCCATTTCTTTAATATGTGGAGCAATGCTTTCCAGAATCGCTCCTTCTTGAATCAATCTGCGTGTTCTGGCATTACGTTCCTTTTTACGGTTTCTTGCTTCGATTTCTTCCAGTCTGTGTTTTGCCTGTAAAAGCACTTTTTCTTCTGGTGTCATAATTCTTTTATTTGCCATATCTGGCACCTCCTTTTTATGCCCGTATCCGGGCGATTTAGTTTTAAAATCTTGTGGTTTAGTACTATAGTTTTAGATAACTGACAGTGGCATGTCTCTGGTGATAAATAAGAAAAGAAAGTAGTACTACTGTCAGTGAAAAATAGTTATTGTGCGATGCTGCTTTGTTTCAACTCTGGTTTGAAGTGTGATTATCTAACAGAATTTTTTTCGTTTTTTTTAAATTAGCTGTTGCATTGTCCTGACGGATATTCCGGTTATTGATACGGATGGGAACACATCTCTCCAGAATCCGGTCATAAATTCGCTTGTGTGCGATATCAGCGGCGTTATTCAGCTCTGATAAAGTGAGATTGGTTGTTATGATCAGGGGCTTTTTACTGCGGTAACGGCTGTCAATCACATTGAATACCTGTTCCAGTGCAAAGTCAGAGTTCCGTTCAATTCCGAGGTCATCAATGATCAGAAGGCTGTAGCGGTTTAAGCTGTGGATGAACTGATTCCTGTCTTCAAAATGCATTCCGGTAAGGGTATTCAGAATCCGGGAAAAGTTGGTCATCAGTACCGGGACGCCTTTTTCCAGAAGGGCATTGGCAATGCAGCCTGCAAAGAAAGATTTTCCAGTACCGACATCGCCCCAGATGAGAAGTCCGGAAGCGTTTGCTTTCATCTCTTCCCAGTTACTTACATAATTGTGTGCAAGTTTCATTTCCGGATTGCTGCCGTTATCTTTGGCAAAGGTGTAGTCATAAAGTGATTTGTCCTGTAAGCCGCTGGTTTTGAGATGCTCTATTTCCATTTGCTTTTCATGAAGTTTTCTCTGGGCTTCCTCCTGTTCAAAGATCTCCTGCTGGCACTTACAGCGGATGGAAGGAATAAGAACCTTTCCCTGTAATTCATGCCTGCACTGTCTTGGCGTATTGCATTTGGAACAGTAGATCAGGTGATTTGTTTCGTTAAAATATTCATCAGACTGAAGCTCTCTGTTTGGTGTGATAGCTGTTGGTTTTTCTGTAAATGTTGTCATAATGTTTCGTATTCCTCACTTTCATAATTTCGTTGCCGGGAAACAGGATGATCCTGTCTTGCCCAACGGATGATGGTAGCTGCATGGTTTTGGTATTGCTTTCCGGTAGAAGCCATATAACCGGATAAGCGTTCCATATAGTCCTGCCAGTCAGGGATTGTCTGCCGGATATTTTCCAGCTCCGTCTCTGACAGAAAAACATTTTGAAATGTTCCATAGGGTGAGCGTGGCTCTTTACTCCCTCTTATTGTTAAATGGTTCTTTTTTATCTCTTTCTTATTACTGGACAGTTTTCTGTCTGTATCAGGGAAAGAATCCTGTCTGTCAATAGGACAGTTTTCTGTCTGTCTTGAGGAAAGAATTCTGTCTGTATTGCTGAGGGTTTCTTTCGGGATTTTTACATAGATCCGATTAGGGTGTCCGGGTCCCTGCCGTTTTCGGAAGATAAGCTCTTGTTTTTCCAGTACTGCCAGAGCAGTTTTCACCGTCATCTGGCTTTTGTGGAGAACTTCTGCCAGTGCTTCAATCGTAAAGTAGAGGAACACATGACCATTTGTATCTGACCAGCCCTCATTTTTCTGGGAAAGCCTTGCACGGTCGAGCAGGATCATATAAAGCATTTTGGCAGTTTCGTTTATTTCCATGTCCAGAAGAAAACGGGGAAACATCATATAAGATGGCAGGCTTGTGTCTGCTGTCAGAAAGTCCGTCATGTGTTCACCTCCAATCACAATGGTTTATTCTCCAAGAAAATCCCAGTCTATATCACGATCCGGCTGTTCTTTTTCAGGAGCTGGAAAGGGCATCCTGATGGGGGATTCCCTTTCCAACATGCCTGCAGTCAGCCCGGACAGAAAAATCGGCAATGACTGTTTCAGGCTGTGTTCTACTGCTTCTACAATCTGTTTCACAAAAAGTTCTTCCCGTTCCCTTGTTTCCAGATAGGGATCAGCCTGAGTGCGGTAGTAGCGGTCAAAATAATCGACCAGTGCAAGGGAGATTACCTGGCTGTAAGATTTAAAATTCTGTCTGTCCATCGTCTGTAAATATTCCCAGGCTCTCCGCTGCTGGTCTTTGTCCAGATTAAATCGCAGGTTTGTGTTGCGGATATGGTTCTGCATGGCTTATCCCCTCCTTTTCAGGCTCATATAAGCCAGAGATTCATAACCTTTGGCAGTGGCACAGATATCATCAAGGATGGTAACTCGTGATTTGTCATACGCTCCAAAGTTACGGATCAGGCATCCACCGCCTCCGACCACATACAGGCGCATCAGGCCAGGATTGTATTCATATTTGCGGAGCGTGGCAAAAATATCTGTGACATACTGTCTGGCAACAGCAGTAATACAATCCAGATAAGACGCTGAAATGTCAGCGGTTCCAAACCGCAGAATCTGCTCTACGGTAGATTCTTCAATCTTTACTCCGAAGTTGTCCAGAACAGCGTTTTTAGCGGCAATCATGCATTGGTTTACGCCAAACTTTTCTGTCCAGCACCGGCTTTCCTGTGCTTTCTTATTATTGATATACAGAATGTTCATGGTTCCGTTGCCGATATCTGCAAGAAGATTTGTCCCCTTGAAATCTCCAAGTCGGTTTACGATAGCCGGATATCCCTGCGGGTAAAGGCTGCATCCCACAAAACGGAGATGATACTCTTTGCTGTTAAATCGGTAATGGACTTCTGGATTCTGGAGCAGATAGGAACGGAAATCTTCTCTCTGGTTTCTGATCCATGTCAGAGGAAGCCCGGCAGCCAGATGAACGTCTGCTTCACGGATGGAAAAGACATTCAGTTCCCTTGCAATCGCCATGAGAGTTAGAAGATAATATTCTTCGTCCATAGCTTTATCTGGGATAAATTCTTTGTGTCCTTCGCCAATCCGGTAGTAAATGCCGTTATATTCCAGAATATTCCCGGTGAAGATGGGTTCTGTTTCATAGGCTTTGATTCCGGTTGGTGTGACGGTATTTGCTGTTTTCATGTTGCCGTAGCCGTGATCTACAGCAATGATTTTTGTGTTTCTGAGTTCTCGCATAAAAAACACCTCCATTTTCGTATTGATTAATTCAGCAGGCTGTACCGGTGTGGTACTGCTTTGCTGTGAGATAAGCATACGAAAGTTGGAGGAAAAAGACATTGAGGGAAAATTGAGTTGGAATTGAAAAATAGGATATAATTTTGTAAAATAGAGCAATTTCTTTAGTTTTTTATAGCCCTGCATTTTTTTGTTATAAACGTTCATTAAATGTTGACATGTTATTATATAAATGGTAAAATTGTACAATAAAACGTGGAAAGTTGGATGGAATTTATTGAATTATAATAAAACTAATCGTACTTAACTGGCGGCTTATGTATTTGTAGAACTTAGAATAATAGAAAATTTAAAATATTATCAATTTTTACAGCTGTTGCAATGCTTTCAGTAGGAACAACAGTTTTTGCAAGTCCTTAACTGTTGTTTGATAAGGAGTGTAGTTTTATACAAATAGTGATATTATTGCAAAAAACTAGGATTTTATAAAAATAAAAAAATCAAGTCTATAGCTGTTTGAAGTGAGGAGAAAAGCGTATGAGAAATGTGTTGGCAACGGACATAAAAAACAATATTCGAAGCATTCGCTTTATTTTGGGGATTTTTCTAATCGTTTCGGCTACCCTGATGTCTGAGCATGAGATGTTGCAGAAGATCATAAATGCAGGCGGATCTGCAGAAGGACCAGGCTGGTTCGTAGCATACACCTATTGTATGAACAGCGTTAATATGCTTCTGTTTGTTCCCATTGCTGTTGCTTTTGCGGGTGGAGAGAATACGGAGGCTGAGCTGCACAGTCGTTTTTTTCTGTTCAGTTATATCCGTTCAGGGAGAAAACAGTATCTCGTAGGAAAAGCAGCAGGATTGTTGGTCTCCGGAGGTTTGACAGCTTTTTTAGCCATGGTGTTCCTTCTTGTAATCTGTATACTGAGGTTCGGTCAGTATCCTTCTCTGATTGACGGAAATTATGAGATGGCAGTGCTTGTGGGCAGAACGGCGGTAAGCTTTCTGAGATTGTTTTTAAATGGCGCTTTTTGGGCGCTAATTGGCGGTACGTCGGCTGTCATAACAAAAAATCGCTATATGTCCTATGCCGTTCCTTTTATTCTTTATTATGTCCTGACCGTATTTCAGGAGCGTTACTATCAAAAAGCATTCTTTCTGAGTCCCCGCTATTGGGCGGCGTCTATTTACTACAATGATATCTTCTGCATTGCTATATTAGCGGTTGGAAGTTTTTTAACGGCACTGATCTTTATGTGCGCAATAGAAAGAAGGTTGCGGTATGCGTGATATTAAACAGGCTTTTTGGATTGCAGGCCAGAATTTCTATGGATGGAAAAAAAGTCCGAGGATCTGGATGACCTTTATTTTGGCAGCTATATTATGTCTGATGCTGTCGGATCAGATTATTTCCCATGCGATAAAATATGAGACAATCCTTCAGGTATTCGAGCCGTTTATTTGGACATATGGGGATGCATCCTCTGTTATGCTGTCCTCCCTGCTTTTAATCCTGCTCTTTGCGGACATGCCATTTATCAGTCAGGCAACTCCGTATTGGCTTGTACGCACAAAACGGAAGATATGGCTTGCGGGTCAGATTATCTATGTGATCCTGGCGACTGTGATCTATAATATTTTTTTGGCTGTGATGCTTGGAATTATGGGAGCTCCCTTTTCCTTTACGGGAAATGTGTGGAGCGAAACAGCGGCAATGTTGGGCTATGGCGGTGGGGAGAGCATAACCGTTCCTGTTTCCATAAAAACAATGGAAAGCTCAACTCCTTATATGTGCGCAGCAATAGTGTTTGGACTTGTACTTTTATATACTCTTTTTATCGCAGTTCTCATGTTGTTTTTAAATCTGGCTGCGGGAAATATGGCAGGGGTGATCGGTGCTTTTGCAGTCAGTCTGTATGGGCTCCTGCTGAACCCAGATGTTTTCCGGAAACTGTTTCATTTTACAGAAAGTCAGGAATATAGGGCGAACGTGTTCTGCGGCTGGCTGTCTCCGTTGAACCAAGCTACCTTTCCCATGCACAGCTTTGGTTATGATTACCTGCCAGGGATCGGGATGAGCATGTTCATATTTGCAATATTAATCATAGCGCTGATCGGCTTGTCAGCCGTCCGAATTAAGGGCTATAATTTCTCTTTTACGCAGACAAACGAATAAATGGAGGGCAAAATGGAATATGCAATCAGGTTGAAGGGACTGACAAAATCCTTTCAAAAAGAAAAAGTATTAAAGAACATTACCCATGATTTTGAAAAAGGGAAGATTCATGGGATTATGGGGTTTAACGGTTCAGGGAAAACCGTAATGTTTAAATGCATCTGTGGATTTTTACAACCTGAGAGCGGCACAGTGCTCGTAGGGGGAAAACAGATCGGGAAGGAGCTGGACTTTCCAGATTCCGTAGGCATTATCATTGAAAACCCTGGCTTCTTTCTGGATCTCAGCGGTTTTGCGAATTTAAAGAGACTGGCGTCTCTGAAACACCGTATTTCCGATGACGATGTGAGGGCGACGATGCGTGCCCTAGGGCTTGATCCTCTGTCTAAAAAGAAGGTAGGACAGTATTCTCTTGGAATGCGTGAACGTCTTGGTATCGCACAGGCAATCATGGAAGATCCGGAGCTTTTGATATTGGACGAGCCTTTTAATGGTCTGGACAAGCAGGGGGCAGGAGAGGTCTGCGAGCTTTTGCGGGGATTAAAGGAACGAGGGAAGACTATTCTTATCGCAGCACATAACATGCTGGAGATCGAATGGCTCTGCGATACGATCTGTGAGATGGATGCAGGTGTCCTGACGCAGATAAAATAAAAATACGGGGGAAAGAGTTTATAATTGAAGTTTCGTGAAAAAGCGACAATTCTATAAGATATATGGAGGAAAAATGAAAAAAAGTGTTTTAGCAATTATGGTAGGTGCGTTGTGTATTATTCTTTCCAGCTGTCAGGAAACACCAGAGGAGAGTTCGGTAGTCAGCAAAGTGGATGGGATTAGCGAGGCGGCTGTCTGTGAACCTCTTAAAA
The DNA here is from genome assembly GCF_014287355.1 of Ruminococcus hominis. Classification (NCBI taxonomy): domain Bacteria; kingdom Bacillati; phylum Bacillota; class Clostridia; order Eubacteriales; family Oscillospiraceae; genus Ruminococcus; species Ruminococcus hominis. Next base: position 201,550 of record NZ_JACOPE010000001.1, read on the forward strand.
AAGGAGAAAAGAGAGAGACAAATGTTCCAACGCATTGGAAATTTGAAGAAAAGAAAAGCAACGACCGTGTGGTTATCCAGGCAGATATTAAGTTGGCCGAACAAAGCATTGGCAATCTTCCAGTCATAGAGATGCAAAATCACGAGTTAACGCAGGAAGAACTGAATGGATTGATTGATTATTTTACGGACGGTGAGGAACTATATATGCCACAGATGGTGACAAAGGATGCGTATCAGGAAGTGTTAGACAGGATTTCCAGCAAGGAAGGAAGTTACTTGCAATCAGCATATTCTACATCGATTGCAGGGATTCAAAACGCAACCCGAGAGGGGATGGAGCTTGCACCGGATGAAGCGTCTGCACCGGAAAAGATGGAGATAAAATTTCAAAAAAAAACAGAGGATCACGGTGTGGAAGCGGCACGGAGTTGGATGAGTACTGAATTGGAAAACACAGATACAGAGGATTATTTTACTGCAGATGTGGGCGAGGACAGGAAGGCATATATAGAAGCAGAGCGGTATAATCAGGAAATTGACAATGACAGTAGTTTTCTCTGGATGGAGGGTTCTAATTTTATAGAAGAAGAAACAATAGAAACTGAGGAAATGCAGAGTGAGTATTACAGTAGCTTTGGCATGGATACCAACGGCTATACAGAGAAATTTCATGAACTGGCAGATGCGTATCGAAAGTGCATGGACAAGATCACCTTTACAGAGGAAGATGGAAAGGAACAGGCAGAACAAGTTTTAGAGGATTTAGGTATCGATGGAATGGGCCTTGTAGATTCTGATCGTACCGTGTGGTTCCCGAATGGCGCATGTTCAGAGCGCAATGGTCTGGGACTTGGTAGTGATGCTTTGTGGCAGGGAGATCTGGATAGAGGATTACCGGGATATCTGTATTGTTTTTCGAAAAGTGTAGAGGGTATTACTTCAGTTCCTGATGGCGTGGTTGCGGAAGAAACAGTGGATAGTTATGTGCCTCCGTTCCAGGTAGAAACAATCTCTATTCTGATAACAGAGGAAGGAATTAAATATTTTAAATGGGATGGGATATCGGAAGAAGTCTGTACGGTGACGGAAAATACAAAGCTTCTGCCTTTTGAAAAAATACAGGCAAAGCTGACAGATCAGATTTTTTATTGGTATTCCGGAAAAGGCCAGTCTGCCAACGACACTACCGCACTGGAGTATGATGTGGTAAACGCAAAATTGCAGTATACTTATACCACAGCCTATCAGGAGCCGAAACACGCATGGTTGGTTCCAGCATGGATTTTTACTGTCAGGGAAAGTATTGGTGGAAATTCTCTACAGGAGCTTTCTTATGTGATCAATGCTTATGATGGCAGTGTGATTGGAGAAGCATATTAGGGTTCAGCGACACTTGAATTTTTATTGACCATAGAATTACAAGGTTTATCATGAGAATAATAAATATGCGATATTTGGCTTGGATATATAACAGGTAAGAATAGGAATAGTGCAAATGATTAAGCTCGCATTGATTGATAACGGTATACCTTATCATATGAGAAATAACAGGAATCAAAGGATTGTTCATAAATCTTTTTTGGCTTCTAAATGCGATCCAAGTGAGTATAAAGACGATAAATCATTCCATGGCGCTGTATGCGTCGGAATTATCACAAGCATATGTAGTGATATAGAATTATGGGACTTAGTCAGAACGGTTATTACGCAATAAATCTGCAGAAAAATCCTTTAGATGAAAATGTAATTCCTTTAGAATATTATGACGATTCCAATGAGTCATTGAACGATATCCTTTATACAGTATATATAGCTTATGAACCTGATATTATTCTTTTGAATCAAGAGGAAGAAATATTTGAAAGTAGTAAGGCATGCTAGATGAATATAGTACTGTCAGTGTTGTAGTAATAGACACGGTTGTAAATGCGTTATTATATATATTAAGTGGGCTTTTTATAATAAAAGGAGAATTCACTATAGGCGGAGCATTTGCTTTTATTACATATAGTGCATATGTTGTAAATCCAATTTCAGCATTGATAAACATTAAATATTATTTTGCGCAAATTGAGCCATCGGCAAAACGTCTTTTTGAGTTATGGGGACAACCGGAAGAATTGGAAATGAAATTATGTGAAATGAAACCTGAGAAAATTTATCAAGATAGGGATATGGTTTTTGAAGTAAAAAATCTTGTCTTTGGTTATGAACCAGGACACCCTATTTTAAATGGTATTTCACTATGTGTAAAAAAAGGGGAACGAATTGCGATCGTAGGAGAAAATGGAAGTGGCAAATCAACACTTTTGAACCTTTTGGCGGGATTCTACCGGCCACAAAAAGGAATAATAAAATTGTATGGAGCTCCTGTGGAATTGATGGATATACAAGATATGAGAAATAGAATTGCGGTTATAAGCCAAAGGCCATATCTATTCCAAGGGACTATAGAGGAGAATGTTAATATCGATGGAAAGGCGTCAAGAGATGCAGTTGTTGAAGCATGTAGAAAAAGTGGTGCTTTAGGTTTTATTGAAAAATTGGATCATGGATTTGGACAAAAAATTGGACAAGATGGTGCAAAACTTTCTGGAGGAGAAAGACAAAAGATAGCTGTAGCTAGGGCTCTGCTGAAAAATGCAGACATTTTACTTATGGATGAGGCTACAGAAGGATTTGATGTTGAATCAAATGAAGCTTTACGTGAGTTATTACATAGTGAATTAAAAAATAAGACTATCGTTTTTATTACGCATAAGTATAAAGAACTGGAAAGTGTTGATAAAGTATATCGCCTTTCAAAAGGAATTTTAGAATTGGTGCGGAGTTAGAGATATAAATTTCTAATAGAACTGAGCCACTATGCATTTGACATATTGTATCAAACAGTAGGTTGATGACGAGATGATTGTAATGTATCGCAGATTGAACAAGCAGAGGAGCATATTTACAAGTTCTCAGGCATTGATGAAGGCAATATACCTAGACTATAAAAAATTTGAGATAGGAGGAGCGAAAAGTGTCAAAAAAAGAAAAGTGATCCTTATGTAAACGCTCCATGTCTAAGAAAAAATGGAAATGGACAAGCGCCTAGTCTTGGAGTGTATCTCAAAACTAGGCGTTTACATTATTGAGGCAATATATTTTACAAGTGTTTGTAGGAACCGTTAGTGCTTGGTGAGAAGAATACTTTTTGCCAGAGCAATTCCAGCTTGTGGATACAATTCTTGAATTGCTTGATATTTTTCTTCAATCAATTCGGGTTCGTCTGCCCATATATCCTCATAAATTTTCAAGGCTTTTTTAAAATGGGTTTTCGCTTGCGAAATATTTGCAGTGATCAGGCAGATACTTCCAAGGGATTCCTGTACCTGGGCATAATCCAAACAGTGGTTTGAATTATATTCTTTGATAATCTGTGCTAATTTCTGAAGAGCAGACAGGGCAAGGTCAGGTTCTTGTATTTCAATTAAGAGGACAGCATAATTATTAATCTGGGGAATGCTGTCATTAGTATAAAGAAGCTGGTATTGTTCTAAAAGAGAGATACCCATTTTCATGTGTTTTTTAGCCAGATCAAGCTGTCCGTTTGTTCGGTAAAGTCCTCCAAGATTGGAATAGAGGTTGGAAACAAGGTGGGCATTTTCTTTTGTGATTTCTTTTATTTGAGCAAGTGCTTCTTTTTCTAATTTTATCGCTTTTTCTGTTTGGGGTTCCAGAGTTGCCTGATAATCCAATAGTAAGGCACGGTCAGAGGCAGTCCCGTAAGTACTTGCTTTTACAAAATGCTGTAGTTCTTGGACAATTTTTTTCATGCCCTTTTGATAGCGGTACTTCTCCATATATGGAAAAACATCTTCTAAAAATAACAGGTATTGGGGAATATCATCCTTTTCAATGAATTGGATGATATTTTCTGCTGTCTGAAATAATTTTTTATAATAGCTAACTTCAATGCCATGCATTAAACATATTTTTCGCAGAGAATCCAATAACGTGTGGCAGCTTGTAATAGAAGGTGCGGTCTCGGAAACGGCAATTTCCTGAATCAGTGGATGTAGAGAAATAGTATGCCGGAGACTTGACTGTACAAAACCTGTCTCAATCAGATCGTTGATATCATTTAAATTTCTTAATTGAAGCCATTCAGCCCAAAGCCGTGCAGAGATACCACCAGAAGGAAGAAAGCACAGATTACGCATGATTCCCCTTTGTTCCTGGGAGAGAGAATAGAGGGAAAATAGGGTGTGAATATGGTAATAGTAGGTTGCATTACTGCTCTGTCCGTCTTTGAAGGCTTTGATTTTGTCCTCATTTTCGAGAGAAGCCTTTTCTCTTTGAAGCTTTTCTAGTAATTGCTGCGGAGCTAAAATTCCGTTTTCCAGAAGCTTTGCTGCTAATTCTACGGCGAAAGTATGACGATGAACGGTTGCGATGATTTCATCTACAAGTGACCGATGTTCTTCGGCTTCCGAATAAAAGGAAGATACCAGTTGAAACAGGCTGGATGATTCTTTAATCTCTTTTAAGTGCAGGGTACAGTAACTATCGAATTTGCTTCTTGTTGTAAAAAGAATCCGGCAGCGGTATTTTAACATTACGGACAAAAAGGAGTCCTGTGTTGCGGTTGCATTGAAGTTGTCTATGATGATTAAAGTATCATCTTTCAAAGAACGAAGGAAACGGTTGTGTTTTCGGAAACGTTCTTCTTCGGCATCTTCAGGTAAATCATCAGCAAAATCCATATCCGTAACAGATTGATGTAAATCTCCGGCATATTCAAAATACAGGATGTTTGTGTAATGCTTTTTATAGTACTTTGCATAGGATTTTGCCAGTTCGCTTTTCCCGATTCCGGCAATTCCGTAAAGAAATACTTTGCTATTATCTTCCAGAAGGGAATGTAATTCTGTTGTTTCATCTTCTCTCCCTACAAAATGGCGGCATGGTCTTGGGACTTCACTATCCATAATATAATCCAGTACCATTGGTGAGAGGGAACCACCTGCGATCAATTTCTGGTTTTTGGTATCACGTTTAATAAACGGGCGTTCCATACCAAAAGAAATTAGCTTTGCCAGAAACAGCAGACGTAAATTGGCAGGTTTGTATAGAGAGGTAAGCTCTGCTTTTTTGGCCTCAGAAATTGAAGAATCATGGATAAATAAGGTATAAATATCCTGAAGTGCTTTGTCGCAGTCAGCCATTAAGGGGACAATATTTTGGTGTATAGTTTTCGCCAGTTTTTCCTGATTGCTTGGTCTTGCATAAAAAGAAGATATTTTGGGACTGATTTTCGCCTGGCCTGTCATCCAGCGGCAAACCAGACCATTATCCAAAGTAAATTCTTTGTTTTCAGGACTGTCTAAAAAATCTTCAAATATTTCATATAAAAATTCAGGCTGGCTCATCTGATTGCTTTCACTGATTTGGTTTTTTAAATATGTCATTATCGAACTAAAATCACAACGATCCAATAGGCATTTCCTCTTTTCTATAGATTAAATTAAGTGAACAGGTTTGAATAAGTATATCATACCACGAACATATATTCGGTTCAAGATAAATAGAGATTTTCGTTACATGATTTTCTCAATTTACGGTCAATTCCGGTTCAATGTTGTTTATGAAGAAATTCTGTAAAATAAGCTCAGATTAAAACAATGACAGGAGGAGCTTATGCAACAGAATATTGAATTTGAGCGGTGCATTGATTTTCTGGTACGGATGATTGATAAGTACGGCGATGAAGTCCTCCGGGAGTTGGAGGAAGAAAAACAGAATAAAGAAGAAAAAGAAGCGGCAGTTTCCTGAAATACTAAATGTAAATCAGACTGCCGCTTTTTATGTGTTTTCAGATGAATTTCAAAAGCTGATATAGAGTGTGAGGTTCATTGTTCTGGGAAGCGGTAATACGGGTATCAAATGGCTTGAAATGATTTTGTGTATAAAAGCTCAGAAGAAATTCATTATCTTCGCATTCAAGAAATTCCATAACGCCGCCTACGGAATATTTGAGACCGGATATGGTTTCCAGTGCAAATCCCAGCAGGATGTTTCCAGGGATTCGTTTTTCCTTTGGTAGAGAATAGTTCTTTCCTAACTGTGCAATCAGGTAAGCTGCTGTGTTGTAAGACTGTGTTTCTTCATCCAGAATACTGACACGGGACAGCTTCTTTGCCATCGTCTTACTGATATTTGAAGCCCGGACAGATATTGGCTTTACTGTAAGAGAAAAATAGCCGACCAGTGAAGCATCTTCGGCATCGAATACCAGATAAGTGATAGATTGATCTTTTTTGGTAAACTCAACCGCATTATGTAATAAAAAGTATTCCACATCGGGATTTTGGGGACAAGAAAAATCGGAGAGCAAGTCGTAAAGACTTTCCTCTCCGATATATGTCGGTTCGTCTTTATCCAAATATGCCCGAATATTAACGGTAAAATATTTATCAGACATGTTTTTTCTTCCTTTTTGACATTAAAGCTAAGATTTCCTGTGGGTTTGTTAACTGACGTCCGGGAAGTGCCTGCTTTGGTGTGCGGTCACGATCGGCTTCGTCAATCGCTGCGACAAAACGCTTTACACTATTTGGATTGGATACGACAAAATTATGAGTAATACTTGAAGTAGCCATACTAACACCTCCTCTATTTCTGGCTTTTTGTGTATTTATAGTATATGCAATGTGTGATGAAAACACAATATCAAAAACTGAAATAATTTCTAAATAATTTTCAAGCCGGATATTTATTAGATGCTTCCGGTAAGTGGACGATATTTTGATAACAGATATTCTCTATATCTAATTTAATTATACAAGTGACAGAGAAATGCGTCAACATGGAAAATAAGTATTGAAAAGAATTGGAATAAGTACTAAAATAAAGTTGGGACAATAAAGCGGAGTTACTATATAGAGGAAAAGACTATGAAGAATATAAAAATTAAATGTAATATCTATACCAGAGTATCCACAACCATGCAGGTAGATGGATACAGTCTGGATGCTCAGAAAGAAAAATTAAGGCGTTATGCAGAATTTCAAAATATGGAAATCGTAAATGAGTATTCAGATGAAGGTAAATCTGGAAAAAGCGTGGAGGGAAGACCTGAATTTCAGAGAATGCTGGATAATATAGAGAATGGCACAGATGAGATACAGTTTGTACTGGTATTCAAACTTTCCAGATTTGGCCGTAATGCGGCAGATGTGTTAAACTCTCTGCAAAGAATGCAGGATTTTGGAGTGAATCTGATTTGTGTTGAGGATGGGATTGACAGCTCCAAAGATAGTGGAAAGCTGATGATTTCCGTTCTGTCTGCGGTGGCAGAGATTGAAAGGGAAAATATCCTTGTCCAGACAATGGAGGGACGTAAACAGAAAGCCAGAGAAGGGAAATGGAACGGTGGATTTGCTCCATATGGCTATGAACTGGTAAATGGAGAATTACAGATTGCAGAGGATGAAGCAGAGGTCATACGTCTGATTTATGATAAATTTATTCATACGAATATGGGAATTGCTGCGATCGCCATATGGCTGAATCAGCATGGATATAAAAAGAAAAAGAGACAGAATAATACACTGGATGCATTTGCCGCTTCTTTTATAAAAGGTGTTTTGGACAATCCGGTTTACTGTGGAAAACTGGCTTACGGACGAAGAAAGAATGAAAAGGTTGCTGGAACACGAAATGAATACCGTATTGTAAAACAGGAGAATTATATGTTATATGATGGTATTCATGAAGGGATTATCTCAGAGACAGATTGGGAACTGGCACATCAGAAAAGGGTAAAAAATGGAGTGAAATATGAGAAAATCCATAGCTTAGATCATGAACATATTTTATCCGGAATCTTGAAATGTCCGCTATGTGGAAGTGGAATGTATGGAAATGTGAACCGAAAGAAAAAGAAAGATGGAACTTTGTATAAGGATTATTTTTATTATGCCTGCAAACACCGTCGTTTAATGAATGGTCACAGATGTGATTACCATAAGCAATGGAGCGAGGATAAGGTCAATAATGCAGTTGAAGAGGTTATCCGGAAACTGGTACAGAATCCCAAATTTGAAGAAGCGATCCGAAAAAAAATCGGTTCAAGGATTGACACAGATGAAATTGAAAGAGAAATCGAAAATTTGGAAAAACAGCATAGGCAGTTGACAGGAGCAAAGGCAAGGCTAGGCCAACAGATGGATAACCTGGATATCATGGACAAATTTTATGAAAAGAAATATCAGGATATGGAGACAAGGTTATATCGGCTGTATGATGAAATTGAAGGCGTGGAAAATAGCATAGAAGAAGTTAAAAAGCGTTTGCTGAATATCCAGCAGCAGAAAATATCAGAAGAAAACGTCTATCAATTCCTTTTATATTTTGATAAACTATATGATAAGTTCACCGACTTGGAGAAGAAAGAATTTCTCAACAGCTTTGTAGAACGTGTGGACATTTACGATCAGGAGCAGCCGGATGGCAGATTCCTGAAGCACATAAAGTTCCGTTTTCCGGTGTATTTTGGAGACAGGGAAACACAGGAACTTTGTTGGGACAACGAAAGTACCGTTGAGACTTGTGTGTTGCTACAAAGACGAACTATGTAGAAATCCTTAATTTTAGGCACTTTTTTAAGCATATAGTCTTTACGAGCGAGGGCGATAAAATCAGAAATAGAGAGATAAAAAACTATATCAATGTTTCAGTAGTTGTTGATATAGAGTGTGGAGATACAACAAACTAATTCTTATGTTTAAGGGATTATCAATTATGAATGTTAGAACAGAAATTAAAAAAATAAAAATTGAAAATTTGCTTTAAATCATAATTCTATATGTATTCTTGTGTTGACAAAATGTAATGAGTACATTACATTAAAAGTAATCAGTACATTATATTTTGGAGAGGAGCGATAACTTTGATATGGAACAGTATTAAAGTTTTACGTGCTGAAAGGGACTGGACACAAGCAGATTTAGCTGAAAAAGTTGGAATTTCACGACAAGCAGTTATATCAATAGAAAAATATAAATATACTCCGTCATTAGAATTGGCATTTAAAATTGCAGAAGTATTTGGTGTTTCTATTGATGAAGTTTTCGAGCATAGGGAGGACAAATAGTATGAATGAGCAAATTATTATCTTGATTTTTCTTGTTTTAGCATTAGGAGCAACGTTGTGGCTTTATATATTGAAAGCAAAAAAGCAAGTTGAATATAAGGGTGATGAACGCTGGTTGACGATACAGCTAAAAGCAAATCAGTCTGCTAATATAGCAAATTGGACATTGATTATATTATTAGCGATTGCAACATCAGTACCATTATTTATAGATATTCAAATTATGTTTACACTTGACCGAGTAATTCTTTTTGGAGAACTTTTTATTGGTTTGCGTAATTTGCTTGAATTGATTGCAATTATGTATTTTGATAAACAGTTATAAATCATTAGGAAAATATGATAATTTTATACACCTATACACAAAGCAGTTAGTCTTAGGATTGACTGCTTTTTTCTTACCTAAAATCAGATTGGAGTGATGAAATGAGCGATATTTTTAAGGATATGCAGGCAAACGTCGGCTGTGATTATATTTCTAACCTGCCCTCTTACAAGCGTAAAGTGTGGCATGAAATGAAGCGATTACCGCTTACGAATTATGATATAAAACAGTTAGAAGATTTTTCAAAGTATGTGTTTGGTATGTCGTACCAGAGCTTAAAAGATGTGATGGAACAACAGAAAGGACGTGAGGAACAATGCAGGAAACAAGGGTGCTGGTGGAAACGAGAGGAACAACTGGCAAAGAAACAACATCATACTGGTTCGACCTACCGATAGATGTTGCCGAGTTTGAAGAAATCAAAAAATGCCGTAGCTTTATTTTGCATTTATTGCAAGTTACACGCTACGGCTAGATTAAAATATAATATTTTGAAATCTTCATAAAATCTTTAATTTTGCTTTTTATACTTTAACTAAAAAATAAGGAAAGGGTATGAACAATTATGAAAGCAATTTTAAAAACAAATAATCTATGTAAAGATTTCAAAAAGCAAAAGGCAGTGAATAATGTATCTATAACTGTCCGTGAAAATTCAATATATGGGCTACTCGGTCCAAATGGTGCTGGAAAATCTACCACTTTGAAAATGATTACGGGTATGCTCCGTCCTACTAGCGGTAAAGTTCTTTTTAATGGACATGAATGGAACAGAAAAGATTTAGAACAGATAGGAGCTTTGATTGAAACTCCTCCACTTTATGAAAATCTTTCCGCAGTAGAAAATTTAGAAGTCCGTGCAAAATTACTAAATACTCCTAAAACCCGAATAGATAAAGTTTTAAAAATGGTAGATTTGCAAAATACAGGAAGGAAAAAAGCTGGACAATTTTCAATGGGAATGAAACAACGTTTGGGAATAGCTATCGCTTTGTTGAATAGTCCCAAATTGTTGATTTTAGATGAGCCGACAAATGGATTAGACCCTATCGGCATACAAGAATTACGTTCTCTTATTCGTTCTTTTCCCTCTAAAGGGATTACTGTTATTCTATCCAGTCATATTCTATCAGAGGTTCAGCTTATCGCTGATGATATTGGTATCATTTCAAATGGTATTTTAGGATATGAAGGACAGATGAATAAAGATGAAAATTTAGAAAATCTGTTTGTAGAAGTTGTAAGGAAATCACAGGAGGAACGATAAAATGAAAAATTATATATCCTCTGAATATTTAAAACATAAAAATACATTCGCAAAAAAATTAGTATGGTTAGCTCCTATACTAACTTTATGTCTGAATGTACTTACTCCTATGTGGTATCAACAAAATTCATATAACTGGTGGTATGTATTCTTATATCCTGGTTGTTTAACGCTATTATCTATTTTGATAATTCAAAGAGATAATGGCAAATTAAAATTTAGAGCAATTTTGTCATTGCCTGTTGACTTAAAAAAAGTATGGTATGCAAAAATAATCACTTGTATAATATACATTGTACTTGCAAATACAATTTTGATGTTATGCAATGTTGCAGGTGGTTTTATCATTCAACACATTTTTGATATACCTATGACAATTAGCCCAATGCAGGCATTGTTCGGAACACTTTGCATTATTCTGGCAAGTATATGGAATATTCCATTATGCTTGTGGTTTACAAAAAAAGTGGGTGTATTTGCCACTCTCATATTAAATGTTGGAATGAGCTTTATGTTGGGAACATTAGGGGCAAATACAAGTTTTTGGTTCATATGTCCTTATAGCTGGGTTACTCGCCTTATGGTTCCCACATTAGGAATATTACCGAATGGAGAATCAGTAACAGGAAGTGCTTTATCAACTCCTTTACCGTTGGTTATTATGACAATCTGCTTGTCATTGCTTTTACTATATACAATTTCAAAGTCAACGGCAAAATCTTTTATAAAGCAGGAGGTTCTTTAATGTTTAGTATTATCAGATGTTTTCAAGCAGAATGGCTTAAAAGCAGACATACACCATTACTTTTAGTCCATGTGCTTTTTCCGTTAATAGGAGCTGGTGTTTTTGCAGGATATTTTCATATATCCGGTTGGAGTGAGATGACAAATGTAACGACCTTTTTAGAGGTGTTAGCAATTATTTTTCCATTTGTTATTGGTATCGTTGTAGGTATGATAGTCGAACTAGAAAATGGAGCAGGTCATTTTCAGTTAATCTTAGGTACGATCCGTTCACGTATAGCGGTATATATCGGAAAATTAGTATATCTTATCGTTTTAGCAACCTTTGCAACAATACTTTGTATTTTCTTGTTTGCCGTACTCTATCCAGTTATGCCATTTTCGTTTTATATAAAACCTCTTATTATGTTGATATTGTCTGTAATACCACTTTATCTTATTTCCATACCTGTTGGTTTCAGTTTAGGCAAAAGTGTATCTATGGGCATAGGTATTGTAGGAAGTTTATTATCTGCATTGCTAGTTACAGGACTTGGAGATTTTATCTGGAAATTCCTGCCGTGGGGCTGGGGTGTACGATTTATGGATTATTGTGTTTTAAGATATGTTAATGAGGGGCAGTTTCATTCTAACTTACCCGAATTTCAACTAGGTTTTATACTCATGCTGGTTTTTACAGTAGTGCTGTTTATCATAAGCTTAGTGTGGTTTCAGAGATGGGAAGGAGCAAAAGAAAATGAGTAAAAAAATGATGATATTGCTGTTTGTTGTTATTATATGTTTATCTCTTGCAGGCTGTTCTTTGCAGTACAGATAAATGACCGCTACTATATTGCAAAGCGTCAATGACCGATTTTTGTTTTTCTGCCTTTATGGATTATGATATACTAAAAAAGCTAGGAGGCGATACTATGGCAACAATCCTTATGATTGATGATGAACGACCTATTTTAGAACTTGTGAAAAATGGACTGCAAAAGGACGGACATTTAGTTACAGTCTATACGTCCGCCGCACAGGTTCCTCTTGATAAACTGAACAGATATGACTTGATTATACTGGACATTATGATGCCGGATATAGACGGGTTTTCTTATTGTGATAAAATCCGTTCATTAGTGGACTGTCCTATCCTCTTTCTGACTGCTAAGACAATGGAAAATGACATTACATTCGGTCTTGGATTAGGAGCAGATGACTATTTGACAAAACCATTCCGTATTACAGAATTACGGGCAAGAGTAAATGCCCACTTACGCCGCGAACACCGAGAACGACATATAGCTCTTACATTTGACCGGATAAAAATTGATTTATCTGCAAAAGAATTACGGGTAGATAATATACCAGTGCCTTTAACGAAAAGTGAATATCTGATTTGTGAGTATCTTGCTAGTAACAAAGGACAGGTTTTTTCAAAGGAACAAATATACGAAGCTACATTTTCCCTTTATGGAGAAAGCGATAGTTCTACAATCTCGACACATATAAAAAATATAAGGTCAAAGTTTGAGAAAACGGGTGTTCAGCCAATCGTAACAGTTTGGGGGATAGGTTATAGATGGGAATAAAAATGAAAACATCACTTACAAGAACTTTTTATAAATTTCTTGTTTGTCTACTTGGCGGACTATGCTTGTCCGTTGTCGTCCCTTTTGCCTGTATGATGTTTGCTTCCAGTATAGGGCTTGTAACACTTGCAGATAATAACGAACGGCAAACGAAAGCTTTAGTACCGATACTAACTGCAACACCAAATGTATCAGATATACATTTTCCTACTGGAACTAAATTTCTTCGATTAACTAAAAACTATGGATACATAGATACGAATATGAGTGAAGAAGAAAAAGAAAAGGCTTTAATGTTTGCTAAAACGGGGTTCATGGATACAAGTGGTAAAACACAGTTTATTTTCATTACTCGAGATGATGAATATATTGTTTTACAGTATGTTATAGGTTCTCAATATTTAAATGCACAATTTAATCAGTATTTACCATCCCCAGAAATTATGATGATTTCTTTAATCACTATAAGCAGCTTAGGGGTATGTGTTTATCTGACTGTTCATTTTGCTAAAGAGTTGAGAAAAGAATTGACACCTATTTTAGAAGCTACCAAAGAAATTGAGAATAACAACTTAGATTTTACTATCGGACATTCTAAAATATTGGAATTTGAAAACGTGATTATATCCTTTGATAGTATGCGAAATAGTTTAAAAGGTTCATTAGAAAAACAGTGGCGAAGTGAAAAGGCACAAAGAGAACAGATTGCATCTTTAGCTCATGATTTGAAAACTCCATTAACTGTTATGCAGGGGAACATTGACCTATTAGATGAAACAGAACTTGACGAAGAACAAAAGCTATATTTATCGTATGCAATGAGTAGCTCTGAGCAGATGAAACAGTATATAAAAATTTTGATTGATATATCTAAAGCATCTGCTGGCTATCAATTACAAATGGAAGATGTAAATTTTCCAGAGTTTTGGAAACATATCTTATCTCAAACTGAAATCATCTGCAAAGATAAAGGTATTGTTATTCAGCAGACACAGCATAATTTCCCACAGAATATAACTGGGGATAGAATGTTACTGGAACGAGCATTGATGAATTTGGTTTCAAATTCTTTAGAGTACTCGCCTGAAAACTCTACATTATATATAGATGTAAATAGCAAGGACAATTACTTGAATATCTGTATTACAGACTGTGGCTGTGGCTTTTCGCAAGAGGCATTGGATCACGCAAAAGAACGTTTCTATATGGCAGACCAAAGTAGGAGCTCTAAACTGCATTATGGAATGGGTTTATATATTGTTGATAGCATTATAAAACAGCATAAAGGAAAACTTCTGCTAGATAATTCCACAGAAACCAAAGGTGCCAAAGTTACTATAAAGTTACCATTATAAGAGAAGTAATTGTAGGTGGACTTGATGAAAACGGAAATGTTGACCCTGCACAGTTGACTTTTGTTTATAAAACGGGCTTGAAGAATAGCGTAGATGGTGCTAAATTTAAACCACAAAGAAAAAATGCAAGAGGACGACATAGGACTGACGAATTGTGTTCACATGACAGCAACGAGGTTGATATTGAACTTGATGATGTGGATATAACATCTGCAGAGACTAAGGCAACATATGATGAGATAAAGAAAGTGCAATTGTGGAGGCATTGAAGCATTTTAAGATGAATAGTTAATAAAGAGAGGTGCATATGCTATGCCAAGTATACTCGTGGTTGAAGATGATGAAAATTTAAATCGTGGAATTACATTCTCACTGAAAAAATCCGGATATGAGGTTTTTTCAGCAGAATCAGTGAAAAAAGCGAAAAGAATTGCAAGTGATAATAATGTGGATGTTACCATTTGTGATGTGAATCTTCCGGATGGGAATGGACTGGAATTTGTAAGGTGGATGAGATGCAGTCAAAATACATACATTATCTGCCTTACGGCACTAGATCAGGAGATGGATCAGGTTATGGGATATGAAGCAGGGGCAGATGATTATATTACAAAGCCGTTTAGTCTTTCGGTACTTCTTTTGAAAATAGAAGCACATTTCCGCCGCAGACAGGAGAAAACGGAAGCCGGAAAGATGATTTCGGGAGATATCGTATTTATCGCAGGAGAAATGAAAGTCCTGATAAAGAGTCGTGAAATCAGTCTGACAAAAACGGAGTTGAAAATGCTGACTTTTTTTCTTCAGAATCCGAAACAGATTCTTTCAAAAACACAAATATTGGAAAATGTGTTTGATCTGGAAGGGGATTTTGTGGATGAAAATACAATCGCTGTCAATATCAGAAGACTCCGTGAGAAAATCGAAGACAATCCGGCTGCACCGGTCTATATAAAGAATATCAGAGGTCTTGGGTATATATGGAATCAGGGGGTAAGGCAGTGACAAAGAGATATCGCAAGAAGATTACAGTAGTGCTCTCCTTGGTATTACCTGTCATATTATTGTTTGCAATATTAAATTGCTTTACCACGTATGTGTTTTATGAAGATTATAAATATAAAATGAATCTTATGACAGAGATTGCTGCAAAGGAAGAATTTTCCGGGCTGGATGCTGTTTCGGAATTGCTTAAGGATAAGGATGTTGAAACCAACGAACAGGGAATGCAATTATTGGAGCAATATGGATACTGGGGAAATAAAGGAAATGCATGTTATTTGCAATTCCGGCATCAGGTTATGGTGACCGGTGCTGTAAGCACTGTGATATGTGTGCTTCTCTTGACTTTTTTATTTTATTGGAAGAAAAAAGAAGATGCGTGTCATCAGAAAATTTTAGACCAGTTGGAAGAAATTCTGATCAGATTCCGTGAAAACAAATTTGATGATTTACTGAAAACGGAAAATCATGCAGAACTGGAAAAATTGAATGACCAGCTTGAAGCAATCGGACATCATATTCAGTTGCTAAAGGAAGAAGCACGGGCAGAAAAGGAGAACACGAAAGAAATGGTTTCTGATATTTCTCACCAGTTAAAGACACCGGTTGCAGCTTTGGATACATGTTTTAGTGTGCTGATGCAGAATGACTTAAGTGCCACAGAACAGGAGGAGTTTCGTATCCGTTGTCGGAGTGCTCTGGATGGACTGGAGACATTATTGCAGTCACTT
Source organism: Ruminococcus hominis (assembly GCF_014287355.1). Classification (NCBI taxonomy): domain Bacteria; kingdom Bacillati; phylum Bacillota; class Clostridia; order Eubacteriales; family Oscillospiraceae; genus Ruminococcus; species Ruminococcus hominis. Next base: position 217,683 of record NZ_JACOPE010000001.1, read on the forward strand.
CTTGAAATATCCAAGATGGAAACCGGACTGATTCAGATTAATAAGAAAAAACTTCCGCTTATGGATACTGTCATATCTGCTGTGAACCGTACTTATCCCAAAGCGGATGAGAAAGAAATTGAATTCGTTTTTGACTATGCAAAAGAGCTGGAAACATGCACGATTATGCAGGACAAAAGGTGGCTTGGTGAAGCTGTAATCAACGTTCTGGATAATGCGGTCAAGTACAGTCCGTTTGGTTCAAAAATATTTATCCGGTTACAAAAAAGAAACGATCTTGTAAGAATGGAAATTGAGGATCAGGGAATTGGTATTCCGCAGAATGAGTATCACAAAATTTTTCAACGATTTTACAGAGGAAGTTCCAAGGAGGTCATGGAAAAGAGTGGTACAGGAATCGGACTTTTTCTATCGAGAGAAATTATCGAAAAACACGCAGGTACGATTACGGTAACCTCCGGCAAAAAGAAAAAAGGAAGCACGTTTGTGATTCAATTACCATATGTTGGTTAAATTTTAAGTGAGCAGAAATCTTACAATTCTGTAAGACTTCTGCTCGTTTTTTGAAAGTGAAATGAAAGATTGTCCTGCTACAATTTGGATGCAGGTTGAAAATAATATATAAACAGGCAAAGAAAGTGTGCTGAAAAGGTACGTTTTACAGAATTGAAAAGGAGGCAACACATGAGTGTGATATTAGAAACCAAGCAACTTTGTAAATTTTATGGCGCAGGTGAGAATCAGGTCAAAGCGGTCAATCAGGTGGACATTCAGATTGAGCAGGGAGAATTTGTCGCAATTGTTGGAAAGTCAGGTTCCGGTAAAAGTACATTACTTCATATGCTTGGAGGGCTAGACACCCCGACAAAAGGCAGTGTTACTTTAGCAGGGAAAGATTTATACAGGATGAAGGAAGATGCCCTTGCTGTTTTCCGCAGAAGAAAAATCGGATTTGTTTTTCAGGCATTTAATCTGGTTTCATCTGTTAATGTCTGGGAAAATATTGTACTGCCACTGGGGCTGGATGGAAGAAAAGTGGATGAAGCGTATGTAAATGATATCATTGCAACTCTGGGGATTGAAAAGAGGATTTACAATCTGCCAAATCAATTATCCGGAGGACAGCAGCAGAGAGTAGCAATTGCAAGAGCACTGGTGAATCGTCCGGAAATTATATTTGCAGATGAGCCGACAGGAAATCTTGATTCCAAGACCAGTGATGAGGTAATCGCCCTGCTTAAGATGACAGCAAAAAAATATGGACAGACAATTGTAATGATTACCCATGATGACGAAATTGCACAGGTTGCTGATCGTATTCTGGTAATTGAGGATGGACAGGTGGTGGATTTCAGATGAAGACAATAAGCAGAATTGCATATAGCAATGACAAAAAGAACAAGACAAGAAGTATACTGATTATGATGTCCATATGTCTGACTACGATGCTGCTAGTGATTATCAGTACTGTGGGAAATGGAATGATACGTTTGCAGAAAAGTCAGGTGGCAGGCTCATATGGAAGCAATTATGGTCTGTTTGTCGCAGCAGATGCCTCGCAGTTAAAGGAAATAAGCCGCCGTGCAGAAATAGATGCAATAGGAATTATGTGTACAGAAGGCATCATAAAAGGCAATGAAAAAGGTGGGTTTGTCTGCATGGATGAGACTGCAAGAAAAATGCTTCCTTATAATAAAGAATATGAGTTGAAGGAAGGAAAGTATCCGGAAAAAATGCAGGAAATTGCCGCAGGAAGAGCATTTTTTCGTGCAATGGGGTATGGTGATGTAAAGATCGGAGATACGGTTACACTGGATTACCGCGCAGGGATGCAGTCAGAATATAAGCCGGAAGAGTTTGTTGTCAGCGGAATCCTATATGATCGGGATGAGTATACCATCGAGGCATCTTATGTTGCTTTCGGGTCACAGGAGTTTTATGATGAGCACGTCGCAGAGAATGACAGACAGTATAATATCTATTTTACGTTAAACGATTCTGCAAATGTATCTATGAATAATATTGAACCGGTTATAAAGCAGATTGCAGCATCTTGTGGAATCGAAGAAAAAAACGTTATAGTCAATGATCTCTATTTGCAATGGGTCTTGCAGCCGAGTTATGAAACGATTGCGGTATGTGGAATTCTGATTCTTGCAATTGTACTTTTCTCTGTTGTGGTCATTTATAATATTTTTCAGGTCGGTATTGTCAACAAGATACAGGAGTATGGAAAAATCAAGGCTCTGGGAGCGACAAAAAAGCAGATGAAACAACTGATCTTCAGAGAGGGCATTTTTTTGGCAATTTTTTCCATACCGGTTGGATTGCTTCTTGGTTTTCTGATTGCAAAATGCGGTTTTAACTGGCTGGTAGAACAGGGAAACCTTGTATCAACCCAAACTGGCTCTATGGGAGTCCAAAATCAGCAGGTGCCACTGTTTTCCCTGCCTGTTATACTTCTATGTATTTTCGTATCATTTCTTACCGTTGCTTTGGCACTGCGCAAACCAATGAAAATTGTTTCACGGATTTCACCTATCGAAGCAACACGGTATTTAGAAAATGCAGAAACACACAAAAAAGGAAAACGAAATGGCAGAAAAAATGTCACCGTGTTTTCTATGGCAATGGCAAATATAACGGGTAATCCAAAAAGAACCATTGGTACCATCCTCACACTGGGGCTTTCCTGCGCATTGTTTGTGATTATCTCTAATTATGTGGGAAATATTGACACGGAGCATGAAGCACGTCGTTACATAAATCATGGACAATTTGAACTGCAGCTTGACTATTCTGATGAGTATGATGAAAAATATCCGGAGAATAATCTGGATACGATTCTGACGGATAATCCATTGAATGATTCGCTGATTGAAGAAATCAAAAGCATTCCGGGAGTGACAGATGTCATGACGAGAGAGATTGTCTCTGTAAATCTGAACGGAACAAGATTTCCGGCTGATATTGTGAGTAAAAATGATTTTGATTTTATGCGCCAGGACGGGGATATTGGCTCTATGGACTATGATCAGGCGGTAAAGAATGGTGATATTTTCTTTGGCTGGTCAACGTGGATGGAACAAGATGGATATGCTCCGGGTGAATCCATTGCATTTGACTTTGAGAATGGAAGTGGAACCTATACCTATCAGGGAAAGATTGCAGGATCTTTTGTAAGTGCGGACACTTATCTTGTCATTCCGGAAGGTGTATATCGTTCCATGAATCCGAGAGGAACAGCCTATGGCTATCTGTGGGTGGACTGTGATAAAAAAGATGTTGCATCTGTGGAACAGAGTCTGAATGCTTTGATTTCTAATACTTCGCATATAAAAATGGATACCTATCATGCACAGTTACAATCTGCCGAAGTCGCAGCCCGCATGATGAAGCTCGGCTGTTATCTGTTCATGGCGGTTGTGGGACTCATCGGTTTTATGAATATGGCAAACACCATGATCATGAATATTACGACAAAAAAGCAGGAATATGGTGTATTACAGGCTGTAGGTATGACAAATAAACAATTAAATTTATGTCTGCAGTTACAGGGACTGATTTTTACGGTTGGCACCATATGCGTAGCTTTGATCATTGGTCTGCCGCTCGGCTATACACTTTTTTCCTATGCAAAACATAATGGAATATTTGGAATGAATATCTATCATGTTCCAATCGTACCAATTCTTATTATGATTTTTTTGGTCGGCCTATTGCAGATTGTACTTTCCTGCGTTTTAAGCAGTAATCTGAAAAAGGAAACGCTGGTAGAAAGAATAAGGTATCAGGGATAGCAAGTAATATGTAATGAACTAGGTCTTAACGAAGAGGAGAAATAGATAACTTCCATTTTGTATGTATGATAAATCTAAACAGTATTTTAGCAACATTTCCTACTGGTTAATTAAATTAAATAGAAATTAAACACTGTTCAATTGAGCAATCTATATGAATCTGATATGCTGAGTATACAAAAGCTTTTGAATTTTTTAGGAAATGAAGCAAATGGATATAGGCGTTGTTATAAAAAAATATAGAAAAGAAGCTGGTATGACGCAGGAGGAGATGGCAAACAGATTAGGCGTGACGACACCGGCTGTAAACAAATGGGAGAATAGTAATTCCAAGCCGGATATTGAACTGCTGGCACCAATTGCAAGACTGCTTGATATTTCACTTGATACATTACTTCCTTTTCATGAAAAACTTTCAGATACTGAAATCGAAGAAATTATCAGGAAGATGGACAGGATGTTTTCAGAAGAAGGCTATGAAAAGACTTATGAATGGGCATTGAGACTTATAAAGGAATATCCGAATTGTAACATGCTTATCTGGCAGACTGCGGTAATGCTTGATGCAAGAAGAATAACGGATAAATGCACGAATCAGGAAAAATATGATAAGCAGATTAACGCATGGTATGAGCTGGCACTACATGATGAGAATGAAGAGATACAGCATCATGCAGCAGAAGAGATTATGTTAAAAGAATTGATTTATACTTAAAAAAGAGGGCGGCAGCATTTTGACTGTCGCCCTTTGGTTATTTATGGATATTTCTTTTCTAATTCTCTTCAATTTTTTTGGCTATATCCAATGGTACTTACTACTAATGAAATTCCGAAAATTATTACTGCAACAATAGCGGCAACTATCATATATGAGTAAGCAGAGTTCAACATTGCAGATATTCCCGGTCCATCTTCAAAATATTTTACAAAGTAAAACATGGGGATTACCACAATCAATCCCATAGTTTGTGCAGAACGAAAACCAAAGCAATAAGTTAATGGCAAGCAAATTCCTGTCCATATCAATGGGATAATAAATGCTGCAACAATCGAAAATAGCCAGATAAACTGGCAAAACAGGACCGGACAGCTGATGTAAAACCATCCGGAATATTCACTACTATTGAAAAATGCACCGACAGTAGATTTTTAGGTGTTTTTGGAGAGAAAACAGTAAATGTTCTGAAAGTCAATTTGATGTTGGACGGTATCCTGTAACGCGTGCTCTCAAAAGATGAGCAAAAGATTTCAGACTTCTGCTCATCTTTATACAATCTTAATTTCAAAACAAACTTACTTACGCCCATTTAATACAAATAAAGATAGAGTAAAGGCAATATAAAAAAGGAATTAAGATTATGGGGATATAGTTATGCAACAGACAAACAGATCAAGACATCGACATATGACATCATTTCAAGTGATTAGTTTAGGGTTTTTATCCGTGATTCTCTTAGGAAGCCTGCTTTTGATGCTGCCGGTTGCCACAAAAAGCGGTCAGTGTACCTCCTTTTTGGATGCTTTGTTTACCGCAACTTCTGCGGTTTGTGTGACTGGACTGGTTGTTAATGATACGGCAACCTACTGGTCTTTATTTGGACAAGGAATTATTTTACTGCTGATTCAAATCGGAGGTATGGGAATTGTTACGATTGCTATTGCGATTGCTGTTGTATCCGGACGCAAAATCGGGTTGATGCAGCGAAGTACCATGCAGGAGGCAATTTCAGCTCCAACGGTGGGCGGCATTGTACGGAGAACGCAATTTATTATCCGGATTACTATTCTTATCGAAATCATTGGTGCGGCTCTTTTAGCCCCTGTTTTTTGTAGGGACTTTGGGTTTTGGAAAGGAATATGGTATTCGCTGTTCCATTCTATTTCTGCTTTTTGCAATGCAGGATTTGATCTAATCGGTATAAGAACTCCTTTTTCCTCGTTGACCTTTTATTCTGTACAGCCGATTGTAAATCTTGTAATTATGGCGCTGATTGTTGCAGGAGGTATTGGATTCCTTACATGGGAGGATATAAAGAATCATAAATGGCATTTCAAAAAATACCGGATGCAAAGCAAGGTGATTTTTATGGTAACAGGACTATTGATATTCTTACCGGCTCTTTACTTTTTTTATTTTGAATTTTCAAATGTGCCTCTTACGGAAAGAGTATGGGTTTCCTTGTTTCAATCCGTTACACCGAGAACTGCAGGATTTAATACGGCAGATTTGACTTTACTCAGTGAAGTTGGGCAAATGCTTATCATTATTCTGATGCTTATCGGTGGCTCTCCCGGTTCCACTGCAGGTGGTATGAAAACGACAACTCTTGCAGTTCTCGTTTCATCGGCATTATCTGTATTTAGGAAAAAGGAACACACCCATTTTTTCGGCAGACAAATTCCAGATGGCACTATCAGAAATGCAGCTACAATTTTTTTGATGTATATCGTTTTATTTCTTGTCGGAGGAATGGTAATTAGCAGCACAGAAGATATTCCACTTATGACCGCTTTGTTTGAGACGGCGTCGGCAATCGGAACAGTAGGGTTATCGCTGGGAATAACTCCTGATCTGGGGCTTGTTTCCCATATAATCTTGATTTGCCTGATGTTTTTTGGCAGAGTGGGAGGATTGACCTTGATTTTTGCCACCATTTCTGAAAAAAAGTCTAACGGTTCAAGATATCCTCAGGAAAAAATTACAGTAGGTTAAGGAGAATAAAAAAATGAAATCAATATTACTTATCGGTCTGGGAAGATTCGGACGGCATATTGCTATAAAATTAGATGAATTGCATCATCAGGTGATGGCGGTAGATAAAGAAGATACTCGAGTTGATGCTGTACTTCCCTTTGTAACTAACGCTCAGATTGGGGATGCGACGAATGAGGATTTTTTAAGTTCGCTTGGTGTTGGGAATTTTGATGTTTGTATTGTGGCTATCGGAGATAACTTTCAGAATTCATTGGAAGTAACGTCCCTTTTGAAGGAACTCGGTGCAAGAATGGTGGTGTCTCGTGCCGCTCGTGATGTTCATGCAAAATTTCTTTTACGGAACGGCGCAGATGAAATTGTTTATCCCGAAAGGCAGCTTGCCGATTGGGTTGCGATCCGTTATAGTGCTGATCACATTTTCGATTACATAGAACTAGATGAAGAACATGCAATTTTTGAAATATCTATACCGAGAGAATGGATAGGAAAAACAATCGGTCAGTTGGATATACGAAAAAAATATAACATCAATATTATGGCGCTGAAAACAAATGATATTATGAATTTGAAAATAAGTTCCGATACGCAGTTGTTAAAGGACAGTACCATGCTTGTTCTTGGGGAGACAAAACATATTCAAAAATGTTTTCATATTTAATTTTTGAAAGAAGTTGGTGATATGAAAGACTTTGTTTTACTTATAGTGGTATTGGCAGCATTTATTTATGGTTATTTTCTTATGGAAAAGCTGGATAAATTCCTCGAGGAAAATCAATCCTAAAAACTTATTTGTCGAAAAATTGAGTGATTTTTCGGAGCGTTTTCTGCTTTCGGCTACACAGGGTTGTTTCATGAAGGATTTTTAAAAACATAAAAAGATCAGATTTTATCGGGGGTTATGCATGTTATACAAAACATGTGTAACTCTTGATTTTTTGTGCCTGTAGAGGTATAATATCTATATGGTATAGGTGTATTGCACCTATACAGAAAGGAGGATATTATGCCAGTAACTGAGAAAAAGTACCCGGATTGGGTTCAGAAGTATCGGATCAAAGGAACTACCGTGAAGAAAAAAGGAGATTCGTATTATCTCTATAAAAGAACATCCCGGCGCGTGAAAGGGAAAAAGTATCCGCAGCCAGTCGATACCTATATCGGCGTGATTACTCCGGAAGGAGTAATACAAAGCAATAAAAGAAAAGTATCTTTGACAGATGCAGAAGTATGGGAATACGGATTTTCAAAAGCCGTCTGGGAGTTGTGTCCGGATGATTGGAAAAAACCGTTGGGGGATGACTGGCAGGATGTACTTTCCATTATTCTTCTAAAACAGTCTCCAACCTCTTATATCCAGAAAACACGAGTGATGAAAAAAGAATCGGATTTCCGATATCAGTTTGCAGCCCAGACAGCGTCCCTGTCCCGCAGAATTTATAAAAAACAGGGCATTGGCCTGGAAGAATTACATCAGTTAGAGACCATCTATTTAGTATGCCTGGATAAAACGGAAATCATTTCGAAAGTGAATGAGGGGCAACGGAGACTCCTGGAGAAAATACAGGTGGCATTGGAAATGTGCTGAAAAGACTGTTCTGACAGAAAAATTGATCCATTATTTCAGGCAGATTCCGGATTATCGGTGCGGCAGAGAGAAAAGACACGATCTTGGAGAAATGCTGGTATGCGTCACCCTCGGATTCCTTTGTGGCCGGACAACGATCCGCAGGAGCCTGAAATGGTGCAAAACCCACTTGGAAGAGCTGCGGAAGCATATGAACTTAAAATACGGGATCGCCTCGCCTTCCACTATTACCCGGATGTTGAATGGCATTGATGAGGAATTAGCTTTGTATGCTTTTATGGAGTGGATTGGCGAGATCGTGGAATCCAGAAATACCCATCTAGCTATTGATGGGAAAGCATTGTGCGGTGCAACGGAAAAAACGAAAGGTGAGACAACCCCGATGCTGCTGAATGTAGTGGAAACGGTCCGGGGATTGATACTTGCACAGCTTCCGGTAGATTCAAAGACGAATGAGATTACGGCGATTCCTGAATTATTAAAGCTTCTGGATATCAGCGGGAGCATTGTAACGATTGATGCTGTTGGGACACAGACTGCAATCATGGAACAGATTCATGAACAGGGAGGACATTTTGTGTTAACAGTAAAGAAAAATCAGCCGGAGGCCTATGAGGAGATTCATACGTTCATGGATAAACTGGGGGCGGAAGATCTCAAAAGAAAAAAAGGCGAAGCTATGGATCCTGGGATGAAGGAGTTCCTTGAGAAATACGAAGAAATCAGCCAGATGGAAAAAAACCGGGACAGAAATGAGTATAGGACTTGCCAGATATGTAAAGACGCTTCAAATCTGACCAAAAGCCAAAAAGAATGGCCGCACGTTCAAAGTATTGGGCGGATCAAGCAGGTGAGGATACCCAAGGAAAAAGACAGCCAGGGGAATGATGTGACGCCGTCGAAGGAAGAGTTTTTGGAAAAAGGCTCCAGAAGAATCCCAGCTCCTTCTGCTGGAGAGGGAGCCGGGAAAGATGTCCAGTGTACGGCACTGATATCAGACCTGATCCTTACAGCAGAGGAGCTGGGAAGCATAAAAAGAATGCACTGGTCAATAGAGAACCGGCTCCATCATGTGCTGGACGATACATTTAGGGAAGACCGCTCGCCAGCCAAAAAGTCCCGGAACAACCTGTCGCTCATCAGAAAATACGCATACAACATCCTGCGTCTGGCAATGTACGAGACGGGTCTGGCAAATATAATGACAGAAATGATGGACTGCTTTTGTGACAATGCCGCTTTGCGGGAACGGTATGTGTTTCAAGGCATAGCCAGTCTCTATTGACTATATAAAAAGAATACCTCTGAAAAAAGGTCCTGTAAAGGGATATAGAGTTAATTTGCGCTTTTTTACATGACCAATGAATCAGAAACAATATGAGAGATGTGATAGCAAGGATGCAATAAGTTAGATCTGCCCATGGATAGTTCATGAAACAACCCTGTCGGCTACAAGCCCGAATGGAAAAAAAGAAGAAAAGGTGGTATAATCTTTATGCGATTTTAATGTTAGTGTTAAAATACTTTTCTGAAATTTACTTATTATTCTATATAACGTTTTTGTACAAGGAGATGACCGTATGGGTGAAAGCAGACACAATCCGGATCAGTTATTAAAGGCAATCCAAGCTGATGAAGAAAACCGTAATAAAGGACATTTGAAAATCTTTTTCGGATACGCAGCTGGCGTGGGTAAAACCTACGCCATGTTAGAAGCGGCTCATATGGAAAAACAGAAGGGAATTGACGTGGTAGCCGGTTATATAGAACCTCATGCACGCCCCAAGACAGCAGCTCTTTTGAATGGCTTAGAAGTTCTTCCTACAAGAGAAGTTCTCTATAATGGTATGATACTGAACGAATTCGACATTGACATGGCGCTGAAAAGAAAACCACAGATTATTCTTGTAGACGAACTTGCGCATACGAATGCCGAAGGATGCCGTCATGCAAAACGGTATCAGGACATTAAGGAACTTTTGAATGCAGGGATTGATGTCTATACGACTGTCAATGTTCAGCATATTGAAAGCCTTTGTGATACAGTTGCATCCATTACGGAAATTGTTGTACGAGAACGCATCCCGGATTCTATTTTTGATAATGCAGATCAGGTTGAATTAATAGATATTGAACCACAGGATTTGATCAACCGTTTGAATACAGAAAATGTATACAGACAGACACAGGAAAAACAGGCAGTAGAAAATTTTTTTACAATAGAAAATTTGACAGCTCTCCGGGAGATTTCACTGCGGCGATGTGCGGACCGGGTGAATATCCTCACAGAAAATACCCGCATAAAAAATCATGGAGATTATCACACAGGCGAACATATTCTTGTATGTCTATCTTCTTCTCCATCCAATGCGAAAATTATCCGTACCGCCGCAAAAATGGCTTCTGCTTTTAAAGGGGAGTTTACGGCTCTATTTGTAGAAACCCCAGATTTTTCGGTGATGAGCGAGGAAAATGTAAAACGCCTGCGTTCAAATATTCGTCTTGCTGAGCAGCTTGGGGCAAAAATTGAAACAGTTTACGGAGAAGATGTTCCGTTTCAGATTGCGGAATTCACCCGTTTGTCCGGTGTGTCAAAGATTGTGATCGGACGTAGTTCTGCTACAAAACGGCATTTGCTCAGCAAACCGACCCTGACAGAAAAATTGATTGATTATGCCCCTAACCTGGATGTGCATATTATTCCGGATACGGTTTCTAATGCGGCAGTGTATCAGTTAAAAGGGGGAAAGAAAAAGAACCATATTCTATTCTCTGTCACTGATACATTAAAATCTACTGCGATTTTGATTTTATCCAGTTTAGTCGGAATGATTTTCCAGAAATTTGGATTTGACGAAGCAAATATCATTACTGTTTTTGTTTTAGGCGTTCTTGTCACCGCTGTCATCACGAAACATCAGATATACAGCCTAATTTCCTCGATTGTAAGTGTTTTGGTCTTTAATTTCCTGTTTACGGAACCTCAATTTACTTTGCAGGCGTATGATCAGGGTTATCCTGTTACTTTTATTATCATGTTTTTGGCGGCATTTTTAACCGGTTCTCTTGCTATACGGATTAAAAACCAGGCAAAACAGGCGGCACAATCTGCTTACCGTACCAAAGTGTTATTTGATACAAACCAGCTATTGCAACAGGCAAAAGATAAAAATGAAATTGTATCTGCAACTTCAAATCAGCTCATTAAACTCTTGGGAAAAGATATCGTTTTTTATTTAGCTGATGGAGAAGTGTTGGATACGCCGCATATTTTTTCTGTGACGGAGGAAAATTTGGAATCGTGTATTTCCGAAAATGAAAAGACCGTTGCCGGCTGGGTATTGAAAAACAATAAACGTGCCGGAGCTACAACAGGAACGCTTTCCAATGCAAAATGCTTGTACCTTGCTGTTCGCAGCAACAGTATGGTATATGGAGTTGTTGGAATCGTGATGGGGGAAATACCTCTTGATCCATTTGAAAACAGTATTCTACTGTCCATTCTTGGAGAATGTGCCCTGGCTTTGGAAAATGAGAAAAATGCCCGTGAGAAACAGGAGGCGGCTATCCTTGCAAAAAATGAACAGTTGCGAGCGAACCTGCTGCGTGCTATTTCACATGATTTGAGGACACCGCTGACATCCATTTCCGGTAATGCCAGCAACCTTTTGTCCAATGGCGATTCCTTTGATAATGATACAAAAAAGCAGCTGTACATGGATATTTATGATGATTCCATGTGGCTGATTAACCTTGTAGAAAACCTGCTGGCTGTAACCCGAATTGAAGAAGGACGGTTGAATCTCCGTATAATGGAAGATTTGATGGATGACGTGATCACAGAAGCGTTACATCATATTAACCGAAAGAGTGAAGAACATCATATTTCCGTTGAAAGCAAAGAAGAATTTCTTCTTGCAAAAATGGATGCAAAGCTTATTGTTCAAGTAATCATCAATATTGTTGATAATGCTATCAAATATACACCTAAAAATTCTCATATTGTTATTCGGACAGAAAAGCAGGGAAAACAAGCAATCGTATCTATATCGGATGACGGAAACGGAATTGCTGACGAAATAAAGCCACGGATATTCGATATGTTTTACAGTGGTGCAAATCAAATCGCAGACAGCCGCCGAAGTTCAGGACTTGGATTATCTTTGTGCAAGTCCATTATTAACGCCCACGGCGGAGAACTTACTGTTTCAGATAATCTGCCGCACGGAACAGTATTTACATTTACATTACCGGCAGGGGAGGTCAAAGTATATGAATAAGTCACTAATATTAGTTGTAGAAGATGACACATCTGTCAGAAATTTAATTACAACAACCTTAAAAGCGCACGAATACCGATATCTGACGGCGCCCGATGGTCAATCGGCAATTTTAGAAGCATCTTCACACAATCCTGACATTGTTTTACTTGATTTAGGACTTCCTGATATGGATGGCATTGAAATTATTAAAAAAATCCGTACTTGGTCAAACATGCCAATTATCGTAATCAGTGCTCGCAGTGAAGATACCGATAAAATTGATGCGTTGGATGCTGGTGCAGATGATTATTTAACAAAGCCATTTTCTGTTGAAGAACTGCTTGCCAGACTACGAGTCACGCAAAGAAGGTTATTGATGATGCAAAAAGTATCCCCTGCCGAAGCGGTTGTTTTTGTAAACGGAAAACTTCGTGTAGATTATGCTGCAGGTTGTGCTTATTTGAATGAAGAAGAGTTGCATTTAACACCTATTGAATATAAGTTGCTTTGCCTGTTGACAAGAAATATAGGAAAAGTTCTGACCCATACTTTCCTTACGCAAAGCATTTGGGGAAGTAGTTGGGATAACGATATTGCCTCCCTTCGTGTGTTTATGGCAACACTTCGTAAAAAAATTGAGAAAGAACCGAACTCTCCACAATATATCCAAACACACATTGGTGTTGGGTATCGGATGCTGAAAGTTGATTGAACTTCACAACACCATAGTTAAAGTTGGAATATAAGCTGTAGATCTGTATAAGAGACCTGTACGCACGGTTCAATGGAAGGGGCTTATGCAACAGAATATTGAATTTGAGCGGTGCATTGATTTTCTGGTACGGATGATTGATAAGTACGGCGAAGAAGTTCTCCGGGAGTTGGAGGAAGAAAAACAGAATAAGCAAGAAAAAGAAGCGGCAGTTTCCTGAAATACAAAATGTAAATCAGACTGTCGCTTCTTTGAGAAATTATTCGGCTGTATTATCTTTTACTTCCGCAAGCATAATCTGCTCAAGTCTGTCAATATCTGGAAATACCACTTTTTTGCCTCTGGAATGAAGTTGACGAATTTTTTTCATACGTGTTGTTACTTCCTTGTGAATGGAATGCTTAACAGGAACCGGATTATCATTTCGAGTATGTATATGGTCAAGATAGTAATCTCTGATTGGAAACATATTCTGGAGAAGAAAAGCAGCTTCTTTTCCATCAAATTCGCCTAAAACAATCGTTAGGCACTTTCCGTATTTAGCCATTTGTTTATCGTGTATTGTTTTAAACTTTTCTACACGAGAACTGAGCGGAACCATCCATAACAGAGAAGTTTTATTGTCACGCAGACAGTAAAAAGTAGGACGGTATGTACCACCTTCTTTGTTCTGCATTAAGTTGGAATCCTGTACTTTCTCAAAATATTCATCTTTAATATGGTAAACGTACCCTTCTTGATATATCATGTTCATCACCTATAAAAAAAGCCCTGCCATGCGGCAGGGCCGAAATTTTCGAGCCGGACATTTATTAGACGCTTCCGGTGAGCGAACAGTATTTTCGAGCCGATCACTTATAAGCCGCCAACGGTGGGCGAACAATATTTTCGATGACAGAAATCCTGTCTCTATCATTATTATATGGTTGTAATGAAAATATGTCAATAAAAAGTAAAAAGAAGTATTTGGAATAGTTGGAACAAGTACTAAAATATAGTTGGGACAATAAAAGAAAGTTATATTGCGAGGAAGATTATGAAGAATAAAAAGATTAAATGCGATATATATACCAGAGTATCCACAACCATGCAGGTAGATAGCTATAGTCTGGATGCTCAGAAAGAAAAACTTAAGAGATATGCGGAATTTCAGAATATGGAAATCGTAAATGAGTATTCAGACGAAGGTAAATCTGGAAAAAGCGTAGAGGGCAGACCGGAATTTCAGAGAATGTTGGATAATATTGAGAATGGAACAGATGAGGTTCAGTTTGTACTGGTGTTCAAGCTTTCCAGATTTGGTCGTAATGCGGTAGATGTTTTATAAACCGATACAAAAAAATGTGGGAATTGTGTTGCTAAGAATGCATCTTAGAAAGAAGTTTGAGTACTGTAAATGCATGGTAATAATATCTAAAAAGAGAAGATACATTTTTAGTAAAAACCGCTTTTGCAATAAAAATGAAATAGTTTTATAATAAAATTAACAGTGGGAAGCGTAATAGTAACAGGAGATAATCAAAGCTCTTTTGTACGTTATACTTTTACGGAATAAAAGTGTTGGTCAGTAAGGAGAGAAGTTTATGAAATATGAAATTGGAGACTTGGTCAGTAAACCAGTTACAGGTATTTGTAAAATAGAGGATATTTTATATTTGAATCCGCAGGACGAAAGAAATAATAAATTGTATTATCTGATGAAACCAATTGAAGATGAAAAAGAAAAAATATATGTTCCGGTTTCAAACGCAGATTCAAGGCTGAGACTGTGTATGACAAAGAAAATGGCATGGAGTTTGATTAAACGAATTCCAGAGATTCCAACAGCATGGGTGAATAATGAAAAAATGAGAGAGCAGAATTATAAAGAAGCAGTAAAAGCAAATGAACCAGAAGCTTTAGTTTCTATTATAAAAATGATTTATCAGAGGAA
This sequence comes from Ruminococcus hominis, assembly GCF_014287355.1. Taxonomy (NCBI): domain Bacteria; kingdom Bacillati; phylum Bacillota; class Clostridia; order Eubacteriales; family Oscillospiraceae; genus Ruminococcus; species Ruminococcus hominis. Next base: position 232,691 of record NZ_JACOPE010000001.1, read on the forward strand.
CCAGAAAAGACTTGCTCAGGGGAAAAAATGTACCGCAACGGATGCAAGATATTTTCAGACAGCAGAGAATTTATTATATATGGAATTGGGAGTGGCACTTGGAAAACCAAAGCAGGAAATATGTAAAACAATTATCGAGTATATTAACCAGAGCAAACTGTGAATTAGTGACGACGTAATATTCCCATGGCTGCTGATTTCCGGCAGATGGAGCTGCCATAGCTGCCCGGAGCAGCTGTTCTACTTTTCTCTACTCTATTTGTCTGTCCAGATAATTTCGGATACTTGTTCTGTGAAAAATTTCGTTCATTTTCTTACCTCCAATTTGTGTGCGAAAATTGTTTTTAATAATTTATGTGACATGCAATAACTATAAATGCAGGCAACGATTTCTGCGATCCAGACTGCGTACCAGCCATGTGAAATGCCAGAGATTTTTATGAAAATCAAGAGGCAGGGAACTAATAAAATAAGTTGCCTTATAGCAGCACTGACCATATTAATGATGCCGTTTCCGGTGTATTTTGGAGACAGGGAGACACAGAAGAACTACAGAGAGTAAAGAACGGAGAAAAAATTTAATACACTGAACTTATAGAAGAGAACTGTTAGTGCGTCAAAGCATTAGCAGTTCTTTTTTCGTGTAAGGGAGGTGGTGCCGTTGGGCTGCGGAATACAATTTCTCGGATGAATCTATATCCGATACAAGGTCTGCAATTCTAATCTAAAACAAGGCAAATCTAAGGAGACAATATTATGGCATTTAAGAAATTTTGTTTTTGGTTAGAAATAAAGTTCGGTAAAAAATTAAGCAAAATTCACTTAATTTAAACGTGAAATTAAGTTTTCCTGTTGTTATGATAATAAAAGAAACAGACAGGTCTTGCTGCGATATGGCAGAAGATGCGGGAAGATCATTGCGAAAAGGAGGAAAAAAATGAAGCAGTATGAAGTATTTGAACTGGTGCTGAACGGACAGCCGCCGGAAGGATCAGAAGCACTTGCGGAGGTGAATGCTGTTTTTTCACTGGACGGACAGGAAAAGGAAGTAAAAGGATTTTATGACGGAAACGGAGTCTATAAGGTTCGTTTTCTGCCGGAAAAATGTGGGGTCTATTCCTGGAAGGTGAGCGGTGCTGTCGTGGATGAGGGAACAGAAGAATGTGTTCCGGGAGATGGACACGGTCTGGTCCGTGCAGAAAAAACACACTTTGTCTATGAAGATGGAAGCCGATATATCCCATTTGGAACAACAATCTACGCTCTGGTTCATCAGGAGGATGCCCTTGTCAGGGAAACGATGGAGTCACTGAAGAAGGCTCCGTTCAATAAAGTGCGCCATTGCGTTTTCCCGAAATCCTATGAGTTCAATCAGAATGAACCGCCCTGTTTTGCATTTGAAAAGGACGGAGACGGCAAATGGGATGTGAATCGTCCGAATTACAAGTTCTGGGAAAGACTGGAAAAAGCAATCCTTGAACTTGCAGACATGGGTATTGAAACGGATCTGATTTTGTTCCACCCATATGACAGATGGGGGTTTGCAACAATGACTGCAGAGGAGAACGAGATCTATCTCAGATATGCGATTAGAAGATTGGCCGCTTTTCCCTCTGTCTGGTGGAGCATGGCAAATGAATATGATATCTGTTTCGCAAAGACTGTAGAAGACTGGGCGAGATTCGAGGAGATTATCAAAGAGGAGGATCCTTACGGTCATCTGCTCAGCAATCATTACTGCATGAAACCTTATGACAACAGCAGAGAGAACATTACTCATCTTAGTATGCAGAATATCCTGTTCTATAAAGCGCCCCAGTGGATTAGAGAATACAAAAAGCCTCTGATTTATGATGAGTGCTGCTATGAAGGGGATATCCATCTTTCCTGGGGAAATATTTCTGCGGAGGAAATGGTACATCGGTTCTGGTGTGCATATTGTGACGGGGCATTTGCGACCCATGGAGAGACTTTTCTTTCAGACGATGATGTGCTCTGGTGGGCAAAAGGCGGAAAACTCAAGGGAAAAAGTCCGGAAGGGATCGCGTTCCTTCGTGAAGTGATGGAAAGTCTGCCTGGGGCACTGGAACCCTGGGATGAACCGGTCTGGACTTTGTATGAGCCGGATCTTCAGGACGGTGATGCTCCTGCAGATCTGATGGAGAATCCCTTTTTTAAACTCCATGCAAGTCTGACAGAGGCGGAAAGAGACGCTCTGAATCTGAAAGACAGTGCATACTGCGGACATTATGAGGAGAAAGCATTTATCAAATATTACGGTATACAGCAGCCGGGAAGATCCTGCATGTTCCTTCCGAAAAACCATACCTACAGAATCGAGCTGATCGATACAAGGGAGCGGAAGAAATCTGTTCTCATGAACGGGGCTTCCGGTACAGTGTGGTTTGATATGCCGGGGAAAGAAAAAATGGCGGTTTTTGCAATAGCGACGAGCTAAAGTCCGGGCTTGCCCGAGACCTTGGATGCCGATCGTACTGAAGATCTTCAAGACATGTGGAGACCGTGTGCCTCTTGAGCAATCGAAAACCAGATATCACGGAAAAACTCAGCGTGGATATGGATGATTACTACCGTATTGTAAATGGTAAAGATCTTAAATAAAACCGAATAATACACTGAATCAAAGCAGGATAGAAGCTGTTGATGCGTTAGAAGATAACGTGTCAGCAGCTTTTTCTTGTGGGTCGGATAGTAAAATGTAGGTGGATGTGGTAAAATGAAATGAACGTCTTGTCAAGAGATGAAAGTATTTCATATGGTTTTTCAACTGAACGATAAAGAACAAAAGAGTTTTTAAAGTACCTGTTTACCATAGTAGAAACGAATAAAAAGGTTGAACTTTTTCCGTGGACGAATGAGGTTCAGGCTGTGATATGGATAGTGGAATGTATCAAGATATTTTTGCTACAGAATTTGTTGATATGTTTCCACGAACAAACGGAGATATTTTGGTATAAACCATATTAGCTTGAATGGGTCTCCGATAACCGACATCAATCCGGACCTATCGAGCCAAGTGGAATATCGGGGAATATTGAGAGAACCATGGTATCATTTACAGATTACAAAAAAGTGTTAATAAGTTAAAATATGAATTATTAAAGAAAAGGAAGTTTACATCGATGTTTCAACTATTATTACTTATCATTTACTTATCATTTATTAGTTTGGGATTGCCGGATGCGTTGCTTGGAGCAGCGTGGCCATCCATGTATCGGGAATTACACGTGTCGATATCATATGCAGGTGCAATTTCGATGATCATTGCATTTGGAACCATTATTTCCAGTTTGCAGAGTGATCGACTGACGAGAAAATTAGGAACGGGAAAGGTAACTGCAATCAGCGTAGCGATGACGGCGGTCGCGTTATTTGGATTCTCCACCAGTCATTCTTTTGTGGCATTATGTTTGTGGGCGATTCCTTACGGACTCGGTGCGGGAAGCGTAGATGCTTCTCTGAATAATTATGTGGCATTACATTATGAGAGCAAGCACATGAGCTGGCTGCATTGTATGTGGGGAATCGGTGCAGCAGCAGGACCATACATTATGGGATATGTCCTGACAAACGGAAGAAGTTGGAATAGTGGATATCGTGTGATATCTGTATTGCAGATCGTACTTACAATGATTTTGATCTTCAGTCTGCCTCTGTGGAAGAATCGACCAGAGATTATAGATGACAATGGACAAGAAGTCTCAGCAAAAGCCTTATCTTTAAGAGAAGTTATCCGAATACCGGGAGCAAAAGAAATCATGGTATGCTTTTTCTGTTACTGTGCATTGGAACAGACCGCGGGATTGTGGGCAAGCAGTTATCTGTCATTATATAAGGGTGTATCTGCAGAAACAGCAGCAACATTTGCAAGCATGTTTTACATAGGCATTACCGTTGGACGTGCGCTAAGTGGATTTGTTACAATGAAATTAAATGATGTTCAGATGATTCGGTTAGGACAAGTGCTGATTGCGGTCGGAATCTTGATTATGTTCTTACCATTTGGTCAGACATTGTCATTGGTTGGCTTGATAGTGATCGGACTTGGATGTGCACCAATCTATCCATGTATAATCCACTCTACGCCAACGCATTTTGGTGCAGATAAATCACAGGCAATTATCGGGATACAGATGGCAAGTGCGTATGTGGGAACATTGTTGATGCCACCTGTTTTTGGGTTGATTGCAAATCATATCACGGTTGCGTTATTGCCGGTGTACTTATTTATTATTTTGATTTTGATGTTTGTGATGCATGAGGCGTTGACGAAGAAAACAAAGGAATAGATTATGAATTTATTATTGACAAACTTCAATTGATGCAATCAATTTTGGGAAAAGATAAGACAATAAGAGTTCTCAATGGTCTTCTGGATAAAAATGTAATTACACGAAGAGGAGCAGGACGCGGGGGAAAATATAGGGTGAATTAGAATGTGTCAAGGTCTCTGAAATGTGCATAAATACATAAAAAATGCAAAAAATAAAAACAAAACATACAATATACACAAAAAACAATCGCGCTTTTTGAACATAAAATCAATGATAATTGTAAACAAATATATTATAATGGTATTAAATTAATTAATGCGAATGCTATTATGTATATGCTGGAGATTGGTCCAGTGTTTCTACCAACTACCGTAAAGGGTTGACTACATAATCCTATGTAGTGACTCTTTTTTTGTTTGCCTAAAAAGAGTTTTGTTTGATGCCTCTTTTTAGGCTAATATTTTTTATAGGGAGGAGGAATTTTTCATAACAAGAGCCGAACTGCATGGATGGCAGAATTGCAAAATGTGAAAGTGAGGTTATACTAATGGAAAAAAGGGATAGTTTTTTTGAAAGATTTTTTGGGATTTCACAAAGTGGTTCTACAATGAAAATTGAAATTTTAGCGGGAATAACAACATTTATTACAATCGCTTATATTCTCATTCTGAATCCACAGATTTTAGCAGACCCATATGTAATTATGGGAGATGCTGTTATGGCAGGAAAGATTTCCAATGGTGTATTTATTGGTACTTGTATTGGTGCATTCATTGGAACAACATTATGTGCTCTGTATGCAAAGGTTCCGTTTGCACAAGCTCCGGGAATGGGACTGAATGCGTTTTTTGCTTATACCGTTGTATTAGCTATGGGATATACCTATAATCAGGCATTAGTAATTGTATTCATATCGGGTATTTTCTTTATTGTTATTACAGCAGTTGGACTTAGAGAAGCAATCATCCGTTCAATTCCGGATGCTGTAAAAATGGCGATAACGCCAGGAATTGGTTTATTTATTACGATTATCGGTTTGAAAAATTCTGGATTAGTTGTAGGAAATTCAGCAACACTTGTAAGTATGGTAGATTTTGCACAGTGGAGAAGTGAAGGTGGAGATGTTTCATTAATTTGTGGAGCACTTGTTGCACTGATCGGTCTGATTGTAATTGGTGTATTAAATGCACGAAATGTAAAAGGTTCTATTATCATTGGTATTTTAGTGGCAACTGTAGCAGGAATTCCTTTGGGAGTTACACAGTTATCTTCTTTTGATATGAATTTGGGCGCAAAATTCAGTGATTTTGCAGAAGTATCATTATTTAAAATGGACTTTGCAGGTTTATTTGCAGGGGACAATATAGTAAGCACATTCTTTACAGTAGTAATGCTTGTACTTAGTTTTTCTTTAGTTAATATGTTTGATTCTATAGGAACTCTGATGGGTGCTGCAAGACAGTCTGGTATGATTGATGAGAATGGAGAAATCCTTCACATGAAAGAAGCATTGATGTCAGATGCGATTTCAACAGCAGCAGGTGCAATGGTTGGTACATCTACAGTTACAACAGTAGTAGAATCCAGTGCAGGTATTGCCGCAGGTGGAAGAACAGGTATGACAAGCTTAGTAACAGCAGTAATGTTTCTTGCTTCAATCATATTTGCACCAATAGTAAGTATCGTACCGGGTCAGGCAACAGCTCCAGCTCTGATTTTTGTAGGTATTCTGATGCTTAGTAATATTAAAGAAGTTGATTTCAGTGAAATGTCAAATGCATTGCCAGCATTCTGTACAGTTGTATTTATGCCATTTACATATTCTATTGCAAATGGTGTAGCAGTTGGATTGATCACATATTGCTTTATGAAACTGTTTACAGGTAAAGCTCGTGAAATCAAAGCTTTGACATGGATTATTTCAATTATATTTATCTTACGTTATGCCTTTATGACATTGGGATAAAGCAGAAGGATGTTATTATAGGAGGTTTAGCAGATAATGAATGAAAAAACAGATCTTAGAGCTTTAAGGGGGCAGATTGTATATTCTGAATCCTCTAACAAATTAAAGATTTGCGAAAATGGATATCTTGTATATAAAGCAAATAAAATTGAGGGAGTGTATTCGATACTTCCGGAAGAATACGAAGGAATACTGGTAGAGGATTATGGAGACAGAATCATCGTTCCTGGATTTGTAGATTTGCATGTACATGCACCACAATATGCTTTTCGTGGATTAGGTATGAACATGAAACGATTACCGGCGAAGAATTTATGGAGAGATTGCATGGGTACAGGAATTATGTCCAAAATCAGAATTTTATGGAGATGCATATGATCAGTTTGGGCTGTTTGGAAGAGACAGCAAGACGGTTATGGCTCATTGTGTACATTCAGATGAAAATGAGATCAGGAGGATGAAGGAAAATGGTGTGTTTATCGCACATTGTCCGGAATCTAATACGAATTTATCATCAGGAGTTGCACCTATCAGACAATATTTGGAAGAAGGAATGCATGTAGGATTAGGAAGTGATGTAGCTGCCGGATCTACGGAAAATATGTTTGTAGCTATGAGGTATGCAGTTCAGGCGTCAAAGTTGCGTTGGAGATTGAAAGATAAAAAATTGACTCAATTAACTATGGCTGAAGTATTTTATATGGCTACAAAAGGAGGCGGAGAATTTTTTGGTAAAGTGGGAAGCTTCGAAGCAGGGTATGAAATGGATGCAGTAGTGCTCGATGATAAACGATTGATTTATCCACAGGAGATGAATGTGGAACAGCGTTTAGAACGAATGATTTATTTGGCGGATGAACGAGAAGTTTATGCTAAATATGTAGCAGGAGAAAAAGTAGCTGATTAAAAAAGAGATTCTTTATAATTAACTAAAGATTGAGGGTCGGCGATAAGATTTCTCGCAAGAGGCAGACCCCCCAATCTGCCTCTTGCGAGAGAATACCTTTTTCACCTCTTGGATTAGTATTTAATTAATGCAAATCCAAGAGGTTTATTTATGCAATTTTTACAAAGAAGTACTTGACAAGACCTCTTAAAAGTGAGATGAGTTGATATGGCAAATGATATGGTACAAAATCGCAACAGGCGTTGAAATTACAACAGGAACAGAACAAGCAGGAACGCAAAGAAATTATTGCATCGTATGAACGGTGATATATTTTTAGTCAATTTTAGATAATTTGAAGAACGGAATATAAAGGACTTTTGGAATATGGATAAGAAAACAATATATGCAATGAAAAATGCTTTTGATGAAATTGTAAAGATAATACAAGAAGAAGCTGTTGAATTTTGGTATGCAAGAGATTGCGTTTGCTCAGAGCTATTTTGTTGTTCAGACAAGAAATTAGAGCGTAGGGTAAAGTCACAGGAAAAGAAGCTTGTTCAAGAATCTAGGGAATTGCCACAAACAAAGTGATTATTTGAGAAAACAGTGTTGTTACATATATACGAGAGTATCTACTGCCATGCAGGTGGACGCGAACATGAAGCAATCCTTAGTGTAGAAGACTGGAAAACTGCATAGAAAAAGTTGACCACATTGGTGCCTGACACCAATGTGGTCAAAGGGAGCATATCATTCTTTCCGCAATGTTAAAAAAATATGTTATTCTTTTGATTTACGGCGTTCCAGAAGATCTTTTTCAATCGTTGGATAGATTTTATCAATGTTTCCGTTTAAGATAGCGATGATTCCAACCAGTGTTACTGCGAGTGGAATATATGTATAAAGTGCTTTAATAGATTCAAGGGCACTTGCACTTTGTACAGTGGCACCACCAACATAATTACCGAGTGCCAGTCCCCATCCTACAACCGCTGAACCAATACCTGTTCCGATTTTCGTGCCGAAGCTTGTAGCGCTGAAAGTTAAACCTTCATTTCGAATACCATTTTTCCATTCGCCGTAGTCCGCAACATCAGCAACCATTGCATATATACCCGCAGAGTTGGGAACATGACCTATTCCTCTGACTGCAAGTCCAAGAAGTACCATTGGAAAACTTGTAGGAGCGAGCAAAATGATAAGATAGCCTGCGGCTTCAAGAATGTACCCAACTAACATACATTTCCATTTTCCAAATTTTCCGGCAAGTCCAGGGAAGGCAAAAAGCCCAATCATGATCGGTATGTAGTTTGCAAATGTCATGGTTCCGTACAGAGCGGAATTTCCCAGAAAATCTCTTGCAAAATATATGCCAACGCCTCCAGTCAAGCCCATATTAATAAAGTTTACCACAAAAAGAATTGTTATTACGATAAAATACTTGTTTTTGAGAAGGAGTATGAATGATTTCGCAATGCTGATATTGTCATCCGTATTCTTTTTGTTCTCAATATTCCTTTCCTTTGTTCCAAAAAATGTGATAAGAAGGCATATCATTCCCGCAATGCCGAATATAACAGACATTCCGGTCCATCCAAAATCTTCTACTAAAGGCATGGTAGTGTATGAAATAAGGATCATGACAGCATAAACAAGGATATAACGGATTGACGTCATACTTGTGCGGTCATCCTGCCTTCCTGTAATCAGCGCGGTTAATGTTGAATAAGCCAGATTACATGCAGTAAAGATAATTACTGCAAGCAGGATGTAAGTGACCACAGCGTAGGCGATTTTCCCATTTTCGGAAAGCCAGTTGGGAACTGAAAAAGTCAGGATAAGTCCAATACCCATGAGCGGTGCTGTAATGAGAACCCATGGCCGGGCCTTTCCCCATCGTGTATGTGTATGGTCAATGATAACACCCATACCCAGATCAGATACGCCATCAAGAATTCTTGTAATCAGCATGATTGTACCTACTACAGCGGCGCTGATTCCTACGCTGTCGGTATAATACAGAGTTAGAAATGATCCTACTACGGTCCATATAAAATTGCAGCCTACATCACCGAGTGCGAATGCGATTTTTTCCCTAAGTGAAACTTTATGATTCATTAAATTATCCTCCTTGTATTTTATATATTTCGGTATAGCATGTTTCTCAGAGGTTCATTACCGATTTGAGCCTTATGAGTGTATTTCGGGACTATTGTTCCGGAAGTGTCTTTTCTTCCAGGATCAAGACATCCCAGTCTTTCAGCCTGATTGCATCTCCCTTTTGGTAAGTGATTTCGCTTATAAGATCTGCAGCGGATTCATATGGGCATGTAAATTCCCGTTCCTCACTACTGTAATGGAGAATGAAATGAAGCTGAGTATTATCTGCGGATATTGCATTTTTGATTGTCACTGGCCATGTAAGTTCCGATACAGGGATGGAAGCATCTGCAAAGGCCTTTTTATAAATATCCTTGAGAACGCTTTTATCCGTGTAGCAGCCTATATAATATGCTACCCCGTTTCCGTAGTTATGGCGTGTTATTCCGGAATAGTTTCCCCAGTATTTGTGTTCATACTCCGCGAGACTTTCTGCTTTATCTGGTATCAGCAATTCAGCCAGATACTTTACCGGATGTCCAAGAATTCTGATTGTTCCCGGATATGTATATTGATTGCAGTTAATACCAAAACATTCCTGAAGGTGATGAGGTTGGGTATCAGAAAAGACTTTGACATATTCATCTGTTATAAATGATTTAAACGAACTTATGAGGACACCGCCGTCTTTTACAAAGTCATTCAAAATTTTCAATTTTTCTTCTGTGATACAGTACAGTGCCGGTGTAATGATAACTTTATATTTGGAGATATCAAGTGCATTGATATCGACCACATCACACTCTATGTTCATTTCATAAAGGCTGTCATACATCCAGCGAACCACATCGTTATAGGTGAGATCTTTATCAATGGGAAACCATTCAAATGCGGTCATAGAATGATTATCTACTATGAGAGCAACTTTGTTTGATTTTTTCAGTCCACACAGCTTTCTGCTGAGTTTTTTCCATGACTTCCCAATCTCACATGCTTCATAGTAAGGGGGATTAGGCTTGAGGTCATGGCTTAGAAGTCCTTTCCAGTATGTCTCGTATCCGCAATGGATAGAATGCCAGTTCCAATACAGGATTCCAAGTGCTCCGGATGCCAGATGGCTGAAGGCATGAAGCTTAAGCTGATCAGGATATGGAGTCCAATATTTAAACGCCTGTGCCTGGCACTCCATCACAAGATAGTTGTTGTCCTTCAGGCTTCTTGTAACGTCTCCTCCAAATGATATTTCAGCACCGGTCAGCTGGTCCTGCGTCGGATGATAGATATCCGATGCTGCAAGTGTGAGGGACTGTGAGGCCTCGTAAAAATTAATACTTCGTTGTACTCCGTATGAGTATCCGTCATGGGCTATAGGGGCTCCGAATTTTTTCCATGAAAAACCCAAGTTATTTGTAATAAACTGATCGGAACGTTTATAATCACTGATAATATCAGCCTGCCATTTCAGAAAATCCGCTGCCATAGAGCGTTGGAATTTTTCAAATTCTGACATTAATCCACCGTTGATACATCCTTTCAAATCCGGAAGATCATCCCAACTGGAGATAGAATTGCTCCAGTAAGCGAGACCGAACGTATCATTAAAGCGGTCTGTAGTAATGAATTTTTGTTTCAGATAATCGAGAAACAGCTTTTGGATTTCTTTGCCCATATTACCGTGGTGTTTTGCCTCATTATCAATCTGGTAACCTATTACATTTTTTTTATCTGCTGTATGTGCCGCTAGTTTACGGAGCATTTTCTCAGCATGATTGCGATAGGTGTGATTTAGCAGATTGATCAGCTGTCGGTATCCATAGCGCGCTCTTCCATCTTTTGTATCTACGAGAATGTCCGGATCTTTTTTAACAAGCCATGGCGGTACGGCATAGGTGGGGGTTCCGATAATGACCATCATTCCGGCTGCCTCTGTTTTCTCAATAACACGGTCGATATAGGAGAAATTGAAAATCCCTTCCTCCGGCTCAAGGGTGCTCCATGTGGATTCGGCAATACGAACTACATTCATTCCCGCCGACATCATCATGTCGATATCTTCGTCCATTCTTTCACCAGGAAGATATTCTGGATAATAAGCTGCGCCGAACAGCAGTGTTTTGTCCATTTGCTTTACCTCCTTCAAGTTTTTATGATAAAGATGATACATGGAAAATATACAATTTTATATTAAAAATTTTGGGGTTTTATCACAAATTTGTGATAAATATGATAATATTATAAAAAATAAATAAAATAAACACCAAAAAAAGGAGATAAAACAGTTGAATGATTGTTATCTTTTACACTATGTAAGCAAACAGCTGAGAACCATCATACGTCAGTATACTTTAGAAGGAGAGATTACAGAAAAATTTACATATTGTGATCAGATGAAGGACGAATTCGGGGAGATGGAAATTTATAATTTATTTATTTCTGAAAAAAAGCGTCCGGTATCTCCGGTACTTTTGTCAAGCGGATATAAATTGACCTATGCGTTTATACCGACAAAAAGTTATGACTGTATTGTTGGTCCTGTCAGAATTTATCAGCAGAATCTGAATATTAAAACTGCCGAAAGGGAGGAGGATACAGGGAAGACAGATGCGTCCCTGCCGGTAGATCAAAGTTTCTTAGAGGACCAGATTCTGCTTATTTATAACCTCTATCGCGATCATCCTATTGACTGCGAAATTTTGTATATTGAGGAACAGCAAAATGTTGCATCGGACAATAAGGTGAAGCGGTATTTTTTTGATCTGATGTTTCAAAACCGTGAAAATGAGAAAAGACATAATCCTTATGATCAGGAAATGAGAGTGGTTCGCAGCATTGAACATGGTGATATCGAAAGATTGAAGCGGAGTATTACGGAGGACTATAAAGGAGAGATCGGAACTCTTGCAAAAGACCCCATGCGTCAGGTGAAAAATCTGGCTCTTGTAATACTTACGCTTGCCAGTCGCGCCGCAATCAGAGGAGGAGTTGTGTCGGAGACGGCATATTCTCTGTTTGACTCTTACAGTATCCAGATTGAGGAAAGCCAAAAAAGGGAGGAGGTAATCCAGCTTTTTCGAGCGGCGGAATTCGAATATGCCTATATGGTGAGGGAACTCAAGAGGAAAAAAGAACGCATGCAATATCCTGGCAGAAATCCGCATATCATTAAATGCAAAGCTTATGTCTCGGCGCATCTTAATGAAAAAATAAGTATTGGCAGCATCGCAGATGCTCTCCAATTAAATGCCAGTTATCTGTCAGGGCTTTTTAAAAAATGTGAAAATATGTCTCTTACAGAATATATCCGTGGCGAAAAAATACGGCAGGCAGAAAGTTTTTTGATGTATTCTGAGTATTCTTACAGTGAGATTGCCGCTTATCTGGGATTTTCGTCTCAGAGTCATCTTGGGAGATATTTTAAGAAGGAAGTCAATATGACAATGAAACAGTTTCGGGCGGCTTATGGAGTAAAAAAGACAATAGACTGATACAGATTGCCGGGAGAAGGAAATCTGTACCGGTCTATTTTAGAAAAATTTCAGAATTCCTTCAGCCCCGATTTCATCGGCATTTGTAAAAATTTATTGGTGCCTGGCACCAATGATACAGAACAGGGTGTATATCTAAAGTGTGGAAAGCTCCTTCGGGAATTTTTTGCTGTTTATAAGATAAATTCTGTCGGAGATTTATTATAAAACATTACTTTACAAGAAGAATAAAAAAGCATATAATTCTTTTATAATATATTTAATAAAAGAGGGTAAGAAAACGGAAAATAAAGATAAAAAAAATATAACAAGAAAAAAAATAATTAATTATGTGCTAAACAATCATGTTACATCCAAGGCGGGAATTGCAAAAGAGTTAAACTTGAGTATGCCGACTGTATTAGCAAATGTGAATGACTTGTTAGAAAAAAGGGTGTTGGAAGAAACTGGGGAATATGCTTCAACCGGTGGAAGGAAGGCAAAAAGTATAGGGATTAATAAGTCATACTGTCATGCAATGGGAATTTTGATTACAGCGAATCATGTAGAAATGGTATTAGTAAATCTTGGAGATGAGATTATAAAAAAAGATCGCATCCGTTTAAAATTTACGGCAGAATTATCCTATTGTACAGAGGTGGCACAAAAGGTCAAAACTTTTCTTGAAGGCGAAGTAGCGAAGGATACGCTACTTGGGATTGGAGTGGCAATTCCAGGAATTATTGATCAGAAAGAACGGATCGTTTTAAAATCCCATGCTTTAGGTATAGAGAATTATAGTCTGCGCTTTTTAGAGCAGGCGCTGGAAATTCCAGTATATTTTGAAAACGATGCTAATGCTGCAATGCTTGCAGAAAAAAAGCAAAAGTATCCAAATGCGATATATCTGTCTTTGAACCACACCTTAGGAGGTGCATTCTGCATAGATGGAAAGCTGTTTCGTGGGCAAAACCAGAAAGCAGGGGAGTTTGGTCACATGATACTCGTTCCCGGTGGAAGAAAGTGTTATTGTGGTAAATCAGGATGCGCAGATGCATATTGTGCTGCAAGTGTACTGACACAAGATAACAGGCAGTCACTGGATGCATTTATGGAAAAAGTTGAAAGTGGTGATGAAAAAATTTTGCAGACATGGAATGAGTATCTGGATCATCTTGCTGTTTTGATATCAAATCTGCGGATGGCATATGATATGGATATCATACTAGGCGGTGATGTGGGAGGTGTATTGTCAGATTATATGATACCACTGGGAGAAAAAGTGATGGCATATAATGGCTTTGAGCATGATGTTTCATACTTGAAAAATTGTTCGTATAAGAAAGAAGCGTCGGCTGTTGGAGCTGCGAAATACTTTTTTACAAAACATATAGTAGAATTGTAGTAACTGTTCACAGGTAGGAATTTTCTGAACTGAAAATTCCGTACGGTACAGCTCCCACTGACAGGTTGCAAAGCGAATGCGGACGTTCGACTTGATATGTGTGAAAAACGAGAAGTTGTGTAAAATTAAAAAAAGATATTATAGTAAAAAACGGAAAGAAAACAGTAACTAAGGTTTTCTTTCCGCTTTTTTTGCGTGTTAATTGTGAAAAATATACAAAAAATGTGTTTTAAAATTATGAAATATATAAAAATATGAAAAAACATATTGACAAATTGTGTTTATGTGGCAATAATATAATTACTTTGATAAAACATTTTATAAAACATAAAACAAAACAATGTGAAAAGGAGGAAACAATTATGTTACAGCAGGTAATGACAAATCCAGGAGAAATTATTTTCAGAGAGGTTCCGGTTCCGGAGGTAAAGGAAAATCAGGTGTTGGTAAAGATTATGAATATTGGTATTTGTGGATCAGATATTCATGTTTATCATGGAAAACATCCGTTTACAAAATATCCGGTAACACAGGGACATGAGGTTTCCGGTGAGATTACAGAACTTGGAAAAAATGTCACAGAGTTTCATGTGGGACAGAAGGTGACGATAGAGCCTCAGGTATATTGTGGACACTGCTATCCATGTCGTCATGGAAAGTATAATCTCTGTGAGGAATTAAAAGTAATGGGATTTCAGACGACAGGAACAGCATCTGAGTATTTTGCAGTGGATGCATCTAAAGTAACACCTATTCCAGAAGATATGTCCTATGAAGAAGGCGCTATGATCGAACCTCTTGCTGTGGCAGTTCATGGTGTAAAACAGATAGGCGATGTGGCTGGCATGAATATTGCAGTCCTTGGAGCAGGACCGATTGGAAATCTCGTGGCACAGGCAGCAAAAGGAATGGGGGCAGCGAAAGTACTGATCACAGATATCAGTGATCTTAGACTGGCAAAAGCAAAAGAATGTGGAATTGATGTGTGTGTGAATACCCAAAATAAAGACTTTGGTGAGGCAATGATCGAAGCATTTGGACCGGACAAGGCGGATGTGATCTACGACTGTGCTGGAAACAATATCACAATGGGACAGGCAATTAAATATGCAAGAAAAGGAAGTACGATCGTATTGGTGGCTGTTTTTGCAGGAATGGCAGAAGTAGATCTTGCAGTGGCAAATGACCACGAACTTGACATTAAGAGCACGATGATGTACCGCCATGATGATTATATAGATGGAATCAGACTGGTAAATGAGGGCAAAGTTCATTTGAAACCGCTCATCTCAAAGACATTTGCTTTTAAAGATTATCTGAAGGCATACCAGTATATTGATGATAACCGCGAGACAACGATGAAAGTAATTATCAACGTCAGTGAAAAATAAGGAGTGTATATGGAAAGCGAAAACAAAAATGGAAAAGTACCGCTGATCAGTAAGATTGCATATGGGTTTGGTGATGTTGGATGTAATTTCAGCTGGATGTTCGTCAGTAATTTTCTGATGATATTTTATACAGACGTGTTCGGAATCAGTATGGCGGCTGTGTCAGCACTTATGCTTTTTTCAAGATTCTGGGATGCAATCAATGATCCAATCGTCGGGGGACTTACAGATAAAACAAAATCGAGATGGGGACGGTACCGTCCATGGCTGTTAGTAGCGGCACCAATCACAGCGATTCTTCTTGTTATGACATTCTGGGCAAGACCTGACTGGCCGCAGAATGGAAAGATCATTTATATGGTAATTACATATTGTCTGCTGGTTTTAGGGTATACCTGTGTGAATATTCCATATGGAACCTTGTGTGGTGCTATGACACAGGATATTGATGAACGTGCAAAAATAAATACATCCCGTTCGGTTGCAGCGATGATTGCAATTGGTGTGTTAAATATTATCACAGTTCCACTGCTCAGTAAATTCGGCAGTCATAGTGCAAAGACAGGATATCTGACGGTTGCGGTCATATATGGATGTATTTTTACAGCCTGTCATTTCTTCTGCTTTGCGAAGACGAAAGAGGCAGTGATTACTCCGGAAAAAGAAAAAATTTCTATAAAGATACAGTTGAAAGCAGTCATGCAGAACAGACCATATCTTCTTGCATTGGCAGGACAGATATTATTTGGATTTACACTGTATGGTAGAAACGCAGATATTCTGTATTACTTTACATATGTGGAAGGGAATGCCTCCTACTACACAACTTATTCGATGTGCATCACTATTCCTTCTATCATCGGGGCAGCCTGTTTTCAACCATTATTCCGCAAGTTGAATAACAAAGGAAGAACAGCATCTCTCTTTGCTTTATTTACAGGAATTTCCATGTTGTCTATGTTTTTCTTCAATGCCAAAGAATCACCGGCTATTTTTTATGCATTATCTGGTCTCACACAGTTTTTTTTCTCTGGATTTAATACCGCAATCTATGCAATCATTCCAGACTGTGTGGAATATGGGGAGTGGAAAACCGGACTTAGAAATGATGGTTTTCAGTATGCGTTTATTTCACTTGGAAATAAAATCGGAATGGCAGTTGGAACAGCACTTTTAGCAGGATTACTTGGAAAATATGGTTATATTGCAAATCAGACACAAAATGCAATTGTACTTTCAATTATGAAACATGCATTTACGACGATTCCAGGTGCACTGTGGATTGTGACTGCGGTTGTATTATTTTTCTACCGGTTAAATAAAAAACGTTATAACGAGATTGTGGAGGAACTGAAAAATGGAAGAAAAAGTTGATATCGTGGCATTGGGAGAATTGCTGATTGATTTTACGGAAGCAGGATACAGTCAGGATGGGAGAAAATTGTTCGAACAGAATCCCGGCGGTGCTCCGGCAAATCTTCTAACCGTTGCAAGTCACTTTGGGTATCGCACATCTTTTATTGGAAAAGTTGGAAACGATATGCATGGTAAATTTTTAAAGAAGACATTGCAAAAGGAAGGAATCAATACAGATGCTATTGTTGAAGACCCGGGTTATTTTACAACGTTGGCATTTGTGGAAATCGGTGAAAATGGAGAACGAAATTTTTCTTTTGCAAGAAAACCGGGTGCAGATACACAGTTAAAAAAAGAAGAACTGGATCAGACATTAATTTCAGGTTGTAGAATTTTTCATTTTGGATCATTATCGCTGACAGATGAACCGGCAGAAAGTACAACGATTGAAGCGGTAAAAATGGCAAAAGCAGCGGGTGCACTTATTTCATATGATCCGAATTATCGCCCGTCTCTTTGGAAGAGCAAAGAGGATGCAGTGAAAAAAATGAAATCTGTCATAGAATTGGTAGATGTCATGAAGGTATCGGATGAAGAGAGTACTCTGTTGACAGAGGCGAAAAGTTATGAGCAGGCTGCAGATCAACTTCTTGCCATGGGACCAAAGCTGGTTGCCATTACATTGGGAGAACAGGGCGTTCTTATGGCAACAAAAAGCAGAAAAGAAATCATCAAAGCATTTCAGATACATGCGGTCGACACGACTGGGGCAGGTGATTCATTTTGGGGAGGCGTATTATGCAGTATCCTTTCTATGAATAAGAATGTTGAAAAAATGGAATGGGAAGAAATCAAAAAGTGTGCTGTTTTGGGAAATGCAGTTGCTGGATTGTGTGTGCAAAAGAGAGGTGGAATCCCTGCGATTCCGACGAAAGAGGCAGTGTTTGAATTTATGCAGAAATAATGAATGTATACGAACAAACTCGGGGCTGTAAAAATCCCTCTATTTTTAACAAGGATATAAGCAGGAAAACTTTCAAGATTGGGTTGTTTGGAAGAGACAGCAAGACGGTTATGGCTCATTGCGTACACTCCGACGAAAAAGAAATTAAAAGAATGAAGGAAAATGGTGTGTTTATCGCACATTGTCCGGAATCTAATACGAATTTATCATCAGGAGTTGCACCTATCAGACAATATTTGGAAGAAGGAATGTTCGAAGCAGGATACGAAATGGATGCAGTAGTGCTCAATGATAAACGATTGATTCATTCACAGGAGATGAATGTGGAACAGCGTTTAGAACGAATGATTTATTTGGCGGATGAACGAGAAGTTTATACTAAATATGTAGCTGGAGAAAAAGGTATTTCAATATATTGAAGAACAGGATGAAAAGAAATAACTTCATAATAATATCGAACTTAAGCAATGGCTGTTGGTGCGAAAGCATCAGCAGCTATTTTTTTACTTAAGGGAGTTGATACTTTGAGTAAATATTATTCTATACATAATCATTTCAGATTCAGAACTCAGAAAAGAATTTACAAAGCTTAGATATTCTGAAGAATATGCAAGATTGCTGAATATTTCAAATAATGTAACCAAACAGGCAATCAAAGATGCCTGTACTGCGTATAAGAATTTTTTCGAGTGTTTGCAAAAATTTCCAAGATTCAAGTCCAGAAAGAGATCAAAGCCAAAAATGAATTGGGTAAGACTTGTAAAAAATAATACAACATGACATAATCGGATTGACTAAAGAAACACCGATATTTATAATATAGACAAAATGAGAATGACATGGATGGAGGACAGGGTAATGGAGAAATCTGTAACACTTGAAGAGGCATTAAAAAGAATTGAGGAGTTGGAAAAAGAGAATGTAGAACTTCGGGAGGAATTGGAGTATTACAGAAATCGTAAATTAAGCGGTCGTCAGAAACATAACGCCAAGTGGAGGGCAATTTATAATGATTTTGTTGTTGGGTATGAGAGCGGTATGACGATGATAGAAATTGCGAAGAGGAACAATGTCAGTGAGAGGACGATTTATAGGTATAAAGCATATTATGACAAAATGAAGAAAAAAGAGGAATAGGCCAGTTTGCTGAATATGGATATGAACTTAAGGCTTTTAATCAGCAGGTAAAAAGAAATATAGAAAGATTTCAGAATGATATGATGTTTCAATTATCTGATAATGAAGTTAAATATTTGCGGTCACAATTTGTGACCGCAAATATAAGCAGCAAATCCCGCAGCAATCCTTACGTTTTTACGGAACAAGGTGTATACATGTTAATGACGGTACTAAAAGGAGAACTTGCAGTAAGACAAAGCATTGCATTGGTGAGAACCTTCAAAAGAATGAAAGATTACATTTTAGAAAATCGTGATTTAATAGGTCAGCGGGAAATACTTCAGTTAAGCATGGAAACTGCTAACAACAGAATAGAAATTAACAAAATTAACTCAGATATGATATCTATTGAAAAGCAGATTTCAGATGTTGCAGAAGGCTTGAAGGATGTTGTGACAATATGTCGTTGACAATTATATTGGTTTAAGGACGCTGGTACACCTTAAGAATTCTCCTACTGGAGTAGATATTATTTTATTCAGTGATAATGTTGGAAATAATAAACTTCACAACATAGAATTTATAGATTTCTGCAAGGAGTACCCAACAGTAAATTTGTCAATGAAAAAGACAGGCGGTATATTCCATGATCGTTTTATCGTGTTGGATTATGGAACTGCTGATGAAAGGGTTTTCTTATGTGGTGCTTCATCAAAGGATGCAGGCGCTAGAATAACCAGTATTGTTGAAGATTATGGAATATCTAAATATGTCCCAGTGCTCTTTAAGATAAAGTAGAAATAGTGCAATTTTCGCATGATATTATACAAGAATTACATAGAAATATATCGTATTATTGATATGGTATTCTTGAATTGTATGTGAGGAGAAAAACTATGGCAGCGGAAAGAAAAACATTAACACAGCTATCTGTGCCAATATGCTTAGAAACTTTATTTTATATGCTTTCAGGTATGGTTGATACGCTTATGCTATCATCTGTAAGTGATCAGGCTGTAGGAGCAGTGGGAACAGCAAATACATATATAGGTGTTTTTATTATTATGTTTGGAGTAATATCATCGGGTATGATAGCCGTTATGTCACAAAATATCGGAGCCGGAAGACCGGGGATAGCATATCAGGCAAGACAACTTGGACTTATATTCAACGCATTGATAGGTATCGTAATGTCTGTCGTTCTTGCTACTTTTTCTGGTGGGATACTTAGAATCGTAAGTATTGCTCCGGCTTTGCTTGAGCCGGCTGAAATATATCTTAGAATTGTTGGCGGCGCATGTTTTTTAAATGCACTGATTCCTATTTTCTCCAGTTATTTGAGAGTGTTTGGATATACAAAACATTCTTTGATAGGAACTGTTGTTGGAAATGTTCTCAATATAATACTTAATTCAGTATTTTTATTTGCATTCAACTGGGGTGTGATGGGAGTTGCTGTTGCCACGGTTATTTCGAGAGTTGTAAATCTTATTATTGTAGCCGGCATGGGGGCTGTACTTATAAAAGCAAAGCAGAGTCCTGAGCGGATTACATCAAGAAAGATATTTGCGCAGATTGTTAAGATTGGTTTTCCTTCTGCGCTTGAAACAGCACTTTACAACATCGCAATGACATTTATAGTGCGTTTTATGAATCAGATGGATGTGGATGGAATGAATGTTATAGCGCGTTCATATGCTGTACAGATTGCAAATTTCTCGTATTGCGTGGGAGCTGCCCTTGCTCAGGCAAATGCAATTATGACCGGTTGGAGAATTGGAGCAAAAGAGTTTGAGGAATGTAACAGGGGGACGAGAAAAGCTGCGATATATGGTATCATCACAGCAACATGCTTTTCCGTGACCTTTGCATTTGCCGGACATTTTATCGTGCATATATTTACTGATGATTCACAGATGATAAATCTTGTGGTAAAGTTGTTAATAGTAGATATATTTCTTGAACTTGGAAGGGTAACAAACCTTGTATATGGGCAGGCGTTAAAAACGAGCGGAGACGCACTTTTTCCGGTTATATTAGGTGCGATATTTATGTATTTGTTTGCAGTTGGCGGAACTTATTTTCTCGGAATACACATGGGATTTCTGGCTGTAGGAGCATATATTGCTATGGCAGGTGACGAATGTGCGAGAGCTGTGGGAATGGTACTTAGATGGAAGAGTGGAAAATGGAAAAGTAAAGGTCTTGTAGAAGTATAGGAGAGATTATGTACTTTGAATTAAAAGAAAATAAACCACACGGTACAAAGGATGATCCGTTTAGTACATATCATATAAAAAATGGGGGACGATCATTTCAGATACCGGTACATTGGCATGATGAACTAGAAATTATATATGTAAAAAGTGGTTTTTTGACTGTAAGTATATCAGGAGAAAATTATATTGGAACTCCCGGGGATGCTTTTGTAGTGTCGCCGGGTAATCTGCATTTCATGGGTTCACAGACTGGTACAGTAGATTATTTTACTTTCCTTTTTCCGGTAGAATACATATCTTTTTGCATAAATGATATGTTAGATGATAAATTACTGAAGCCGCTAAAAAATGGTCATCTGATGATAGGACCAAGAGTAAAAGATACAGCAAAAGAACTGTGTGAGCAGTTGGTTGAGACACATATGGCAAAAAATAAGAAAATTGAGTCCGAAATAACTGCTCAGATAAAGACAAAAAGAATTCTTTTACAATTTATTCTTGAAATGTGGGAGAAGGGCTTTGTGATCGAAAATGATAAAAGTGGGAGAAATACTGTAGAAAAAGAAATGATTTCATATATACAGCAGAATTTTAAAGAAAAGATATCGTTGAAAGAATTTGGTGAGCTGTTTCATCTTTCAGAAAAATATATATCGCGATATTTTAAGGAACATTTTCATATTACACTCTCGCAATATATAACACATTTACGATTAGAATATGCAAAACAGCTGTTACAAGATACGGATACTCCTGTTACAGAGATTGCAATGCAGAGTGGATATCAGAATGTAAGCTATTTTATCAGAATCTTCAAAAAAACATATGGAGTTTCTCCGTTAAAATATAAAAAAATAAACCAAGTGCATGGTTGAAATAGGATTTGAAAAAATATAAAAGATGCTATCCAAAAGGGTTAGGGAACAAGCAAAAGAGAGTTTCCTAGCCCTTTTTGTATAAAAATAACCAGTTCAAGTCGAACGTCCGTGAGACTTGGCGCGTGATTCTGGTCAGCGAAGCTGACATATTCCAATCAGAATCACTGCGCATCCTCGCGGAGCGTTTATCTCAGTCGGAGATTGGACTCCCACTGAGACAAATTTGTTATTACTCACCACCTGAAGAGGTGGGAGTCTTCTCGACTGAGATAAATATTATGTCACAGGTACTTCCCCTGTAGATTTCCGTTCAATTAGCTGCGCATGCAATAAAAATGTGCTGATTGAAATGTTGTTAAGTAGACTTGATAGTGCAAAAAAACCGCTTTTTCCAAGTTCAAGCCGATCTTGTCTGATTGTAGTCAATGGAGGAGATGTATATGCTGCAATCGGAATATCATCAAATCCAATAATACTGATATCCTCAGGCACCTTGTATCCTAGTTGTTGACACTGGATAAGGGCTGCATTGGCAAGAGTGTCCTGGCTACAGATGATAGCAGTCATTCCTTTTTCCAGAAACCGTGGCAGGTGCTTTTCCATACATTCAGACAAATAATAAGAGCAGCCGGTAGAATCAGAAGAAGTCTTCAGTCCATGCTGGTGCATGGCACGGAGAAAGGCTGCATGTCGTATCTGAAGAATCTGAGAGCCAAGAGAACCGCTGAGATAGGCAATCTTACGATGACCAAGTCCGGCAAGATAAGAGACAGCAAGTTCCATTCCCTCATCATTATCAATACCTACATAAGCAGTAGAGGGATTCCCGATAATATAGTTATCGAAAAGCACGGCAGGAGTGTGGCTGGTTTTAAAATCCTGAATCCAAGGGTCATTCAAGGAAAAGCCGATTACAAAAGCTCCTACGTAATTATGCTCCAACATAAAAACATCATAATGTTGGTTCCGTTGCATCTGAACGTCCACAGGTACGATTTCAATATCAAAACCGGCTGGTTCAGCCATTTGGCGAAAACCAAGCAGAATGTCATAGGCAAAATGATGTGGCTCTTCGTATTGTATATTCTCTTTTTCTGTTATAATACAGATTTTTTTTACGGGTTTCTTATAACGACGTAGTTTAGTATAACCGAGGGCTACAGCAGTTTCTAAAACCTGTTTCCGTAAAGTTTCGCTGATATCAGGTGCATCATTGAGTGCTTTGGATACAGTACTCTTGGAAATGTTCATCTTATCAGCAATATCTTGGATTGTAGTCATAATATGTGATCCTTTCATGAAGTAGGAAAATAAATCTTATTTTATTATATACAATGATATGGTAAAAAGCAATGAACTATAAGAAAAATAAAAGTTTAGACAAGTTTCGAAAACGGGAAAATAAAAAATAATGCACAAAAAACAAGGTGAAAAAATGTAAAAAATGACAAAAAATAAGTAGTGGATTGAAAAAAGATTGACGAAAAATTGAAAAAGACGTATATTGAGTTCAACGAAACAATACGAAACAAAGAAGCGAAAGGGAGAAAGATGATGAAAAGAAGACTGGCAACATTTCTAACAGGAATCATGACTGTAGCTCTGGTGGCAGCAGGACTAACCGGATGTGGGAGCAGTACGGCGGATAAAGGGTCAGAAAAAGTCAGACTGATGGTATGGTCTCCATCGGAAGATCAGTCAAAAGACAGTGGTGAATGGCTTCAGACAATGTGTAACAATTTTGCAAAAGAGCATCCGGAGTGGGATATTACATTTGTCTATGGAGTAGCTGACGAAGCGACTGCCGCAGATCAGGTGGCACAGGATCCGGAAGCAAGCGCAGATGTATTTATGTATGCAAATGATAGGATCACATCGCTTACAGATGCGGATGCAGTAGCAAAATTTGGTGGGAAATATAAGGAAGAGATTGAATCAACCAACTCGAAGGAACTTCTAGATTCGTTGAAGGTTGACGGAGAACTTTACGGGGTTCCGTTTACAACCAATACCTGGTATATGTTTTATGATAAGTCAGTGTTTTCAGAAGAAGATGTGAAAAATCTGGATACGATGCTGCAAAAAGGAACAGTATCCTTCCCATTTACTAATTCATGGTATCTTCCGGCGTTCTATCTGGGAAATGGATGCACCTTGTTTGGAGATGGAACAGACGAGTCAAAAGGAGTTGATTTTGCAGGAGAAAAGGCAGTGGATGCAACCAATTATGCAATTGATCTGGCAGCAAATCCAAATTTTAAAATTGACGCAGATGGATCAGGACTTGCAGGACTTCGTGATGGCAGTGTAAAGGCAATGTTTACCGGATCGTGGGATGCAAATGCAATAAAAGAAGCACTTGGAGACAATATGGGAGTTTCATCGCTTCCGACCTATACAATTAACGGACAAGAGAAGCAGATGCTTGCATATGCCGGTTCAAAGGCAATCGGAGTTAATGCACATAGTGAATATATGGAACAGGCAGTTGCACTTGCTGTTTATCTGGGAGGAAGTGATGCACAGAGAGCACACTACGAGATGAGAACCGTGATTCCATGCAATACAGAGCTTTTAAAAGAAAAAGACATTGCATCCGATCCGCTTGTTCGGGCACAGAATGATACCTTTAACAATACATCCATACTTCAGCCATTCGTGGCATCCATGAGTAACTGTTGGACACCGGTTGAGAATATGGGAAAAGGAATTCGTAACAAGAGTGTGACACATGAAAATGCTAAAGAACAGACGGAAGAAATGAACGAAGCAATGAACAGCAATGGAATCAATTAAGAGGTAAGCGGAATGAGTATATTTAAGAAAAAAATCAATGAATTTCCAACGCCATATACCTGCAAAAATGCAGTGAAAAAAGGTGGATTAGAGACTAAGCTTTCCATGGTCCTGATGGGATTTGGAAACATCGTACACGGTCAGATTATCAAAGGTCTTTTGTATCTGGCAATTGAAATTGCCTACATCGTCTTTATGGCGGTAAATGGAATCGGATTTATAGGCGGTCTTCGGACACTTGGAACCGTGCAGCAGCAAGAGGTGTGGGATGAAGCAAAGCAAATTTATCTTTACACAAAAGGAGATCAGTCCGTTCTGATTCTACTTTATGGGGTGACGACAATCCTGCTGACGATTCTTATGATTTTGGTATGGAGAGGAACTCTGAAAAGTGCATATAAAGCAGAGTGTCTTCAGAAAGCAGGAATGCATGTGAATACATTTGCAGAAGATTTGAAGTCTCTTCTGCATGAGAATCTGTACCGTTTATTTATGACACCACCGACAACATTCATCTTTGTATTTACTGTACTTCCGTTGGTATTCATGATTTGTATGGCATTTACTAATTACAGCCGTATCGGAAACCATCTGATGCTGTTTGACTGGGTAGGACTTGATAACTTCAAGACATTATTTGATTCAGGAAGTATTCTTGGAAGTACTTTCTGGTCGGTTCTTGGATGGACAATTATCTGGGCATTTTTTGCAACTTTCAGCAACTATATTTTCGGAATGATTCTGTCCCTGCTGATCAATAGAAAGGGAACAAGAGCAAAAGGATTCTGGAGATTCTGTTTTGTTCTTTCCTGTGCAGTACCGATGTTTGTATCCCTTTTGATCATGCGTACTATGTTACAGCCGGAAGGGGCAATCAACGTACTCCTTAGAAATGTAGGACTGATTGCAAGTGATGCAAGCCTTCCGTTTTTTACAGATGCGACATGGGCGAGAGTGACTGTTATCATCATCAATATCTGGGTAGGTGTGCCGTATACTCTGCTTCAGCTGACCGGAGTGCTTCAGAACATTCCAGAAGAACTTTATGAAGCTGCAAAAGTAGATGGTGCAAATGCATTTCAGACATTTACCAAGATTACACTGCCGTACATGCTGTATGTGACAACACCATATTTGATTGTAACCTTTACAGGAAATGTCAATAACTTCAATGTCATTTATCTTCTTTCAGGAGGGGATCCGGTAACAAACCTTTCTTCAACTGCAGGTAAGACAGACCTTCTTGTTACATGGCTCTATAAACTGACAATTGACAAACAGTACTATAACATTGGTGCGGTAATTGGAATCATGACCTTTATCATTCTGGCAATTGGTGCACTTTTCACATACCGTAACAGTAAATCCTATAAAGAAGAAGGAGGATTTTAATCATGGCAGGAAAGAAATTACAATCTGCAAAAAAGAAGAAAATGATCAACAATACGATCGTACATATTGTTCTTGCGGTGTTGGCAATTATCTGGCTTTTCCCAATTGCATGGGTAATCCTGACGAGCTTCCGTGCGGAAAAAGGCTCTTACGTATCAACCTTCTTTCCGAAAGCATTTACGCTTGACAATTATATAAAATTATTTACTGATACATCCATTTTAAATTTCCCACAGATGTTTATGAACACGCTGTTTATCGCAATCTGTTCCTGTATTTTATCAGCATTTTATGTGCTGGCAGTTTCCTACTGTTTGTCCAGACTGAAATTTAAAATGAGAAAACCATATATGAACATGGCAATGATTTTAGGTCTGTTCCCGGGATTTATGTCCATGATCGCTGTGTACTTTATTTTAAAGGCGATGGGGCTTACAGAAGGAAGTCTGATTAAGCTGGCTCTGATTTTGTGTTATTCTGGTGGCGCGGGACTGGGCTTCCAGATTGCAAAAGGATTCTTTGATACGATTCCGGTTGCGATTGATGAGGCTGCACTTTTGGATGGATGTACCAGATGGCAGATTTTCAGTAGAATTACACTGCCACTTAGTAAGCCGATCATTGTATATACAGTACTGACATCTTTTATGGCTCCGTGGCTCGATTTCATTTTTGCGAAGGTAATCTGCCGAGCAAATTCAGACCAGTATACGATAGCAATCGGACTTTGGAAAATGTTGGAAAAAGAATACATTGACAGCTGGTACACCAGTTTTGCGGCTGGGGCAGTTCTGATTTCAATCCCAATCGCAATTCTCTTCTTGTTCATGCAGAGATACTATGTAGATGGCGTATCAGGTGCAGTGAAAGGATAAGGAAGACGATGAAAGATAAAATAGAATTAAAAAAATATTACTCTACAAAAGAATTTCTTGAAAATTATATTTATGAGGGAAATAATCTTGGCGTAGAATGTACAGAAGAAGGAACGACATTCCGTCTGTGGTCACCACAGGCGGAATGCGTTAGTTTAAACCTGTATCAGACAGGGGATGGAGGAAATGCATACGAGCAGATTCTGATGAAAAAAGAAGAAAAAGGTGTGTGGAGTTGGGAGAGTAAAGAAGAACTTCACGGCGTTTATTATGATTATCTGATTACCCGCGATGACGAAGAAGTCCGATCAGCAGACCCATATGCAAAGGCATGCGGAGTTAATGGATTGCGCAGCATGGCAGTGAATCTGAAAAAGACCAATCCAAAAGGCTGGGAAAAAGATCAGGCACCAGAAGAAGGACCGGAGCGAATTGTCTATGAACTTCATGTAAAAGAATTTTCATGGGATAAAGCAGGTGGGTTTCCGGAGGAATATCGCGGAAAATATAAAGCATTTACATGCAGACATACGACTTTGAACGAGGACGGAATTCATCCGACCGGGTTGGATTATTTAAAGGAACTCGGGGTGACACACATCCAGATTATGCCGATGTACGATTATGGTTCTGTAAATGAAGCGGGGGAGGATACGGAATTCAATTGGGGATATGACCCGGTTAATTACAATGTGCCAGAGGGCTCCTATGCGACAGATGCCAGACATGGAGAGGTGAGAATCAGAGAAATGAAAGAGATGATTCAGGCAATTCATGAAGCTGGTTTTGGTGTGATTATGGATGTGGTTTACAATCATACTTATTCATTAGATTCCTGGTTTCAGAGAACTGTACCTTGGTATTTTTACCGGGTATTTCCAGATGGAACAGCATCTGACGGCTCTGCCTGTGGGAATGATGTGGCAAGTGAAAGAGAGATGTGTGCAAAATACATTCTGAAGTCGGTGCTTTACTGGACAGAGGAATATCATATTGACGGATTCCGCTTTGACCTGATGGGACTTCTGGATGTAGATCTGATGAATCGGATCCGAAGTGAACTGGATCAGAGATACGGAAAAGGAAGGAAGATCATTTACGGAGAGCCATGGGCGGCGGATAAGACAGCTGTAGAAGGCGGCAGAAAACTGGCAACAAAAGAGAATGTTGGGCTTCTGGATGAAAATATCGGAGCGTTCTGTGACAGTACCAGAGATGGAATCAAAGGCTCTGCGTTACGTGCAAAGGAAGCCGGATTTATAAACGGCGCAGAAGAAAAAGAAGATGAAATACTTGCAAGTGTGGCAGCATGGTGCACAAATCCTTATCATGCGGAAGGATTTGAGAATGTCAAAGCACCTTCACAGATCGTAACCTACGTATCAGCACATGACAACCATACCTTGTGGGATAAATTAAAAGAGACAGTCGTAGAGGAAAAAGAATGTATGAGGCTGAATAAAATGGCTGCAGCAGTCTATATGACTTGTCAGGGAACACTGTTTTTCTTATCGGGAGAAGAATTTGCCCGTACAAAAGATGGACAGGATAATACCTTTAAGGCACCGATCACTCTAAACCGTCTCGACTGGGAAAAGGCATGGGAAAACAAGGAACTGGTTCATTATTATCAGGGGCTGATCGCACTTCGCAAACAGCTTTCTGGGCTTTGTGACAAATCAAAAGACAGTTATAAACGAATTACGGATATGTGGAAAGAAAAAGACGTAGTAGGATTTACTGTGCTCAATGATAAAAAAGCAAGATGGAGCCAGGTAAAGATAATTTATAATGCAAGAAAAAGTAATTATAAAGTAAAATTCTTGAATGATGGATGGGAAATCTTAAGCGATGCAGATGACAGCTGGTGCTGGGAAAAAGGAATCTGTGCGGACAGACAGATAGAAGCCGCACCGCAGAGTGTGCTGATACTTGGACGTAAATAATGATTAAGGAGGAGTGGTGCATGAAATGGATTTATGGAAGACAGGATTGGAAAACGTTGGAGAGAGGACTTGAAAACTGCTATCTTTTAACTAATGGTCTGGGAGGTTTTTCTTCGCTTACGATGACCGGAGCTGTGGCAAGAAATGATCATTCGGTATTCATGGCATGTACGAAAGCTCCAAATCACAGAGTAAATATGGTTCATCGTATAAAAGAAGAACTGGGTATTGGGGAAACAAAGTATGTTCTTTCAACTCAGGAATTTGCGGATGGAACAAAAGAAGAAGGATACCGTTATCTTACAGAATTTTCTTTTGAAATTCTTCCTTCGTGGCGTTATCTGATAAACGGAATAGAGATAGAAAAAGAGATTGTGATGGCACAGGGCAGCAATCAGATTGCAGTGAATTATCATCTGAAAAACCGTGGTCAGAAAGAGGCCGCTCTCTGTGTAACTCCGTTTTTTCAATTTGAACCTAAAGGGGAAGATTTGAAAGAAGATAAGATATTTTCAAGACAAGCGCAAAAGATTACCGATGGAAAGTATGATCTTTTCTTTGAAACAAATGGGAAAGTAGAGGGCTTTCAGGAAAAGAAAGAAACGTATTTTTATCGCTATGATGAATGTGACGGAAGACGGGAAAATGGAACGGCAAGCGCAGTGTATCAGATTAAAAAACGGGTAAAGCCAGGAGAAGAGACAGATTTGACAGTAATTTATTCGCTGGAAAGTCAGATTGGTATGGATGCAAAAAAATTATTTGATATAATTAAGGAAGAACAGATCCATCATCAAGAGAAGCTTATAAAGACTTCAGGTTTGAAAAATAAACTGGCACAGACACTGGTTTGTAGTGCAGACAAGTTCCTTTCAAAAAGAGAGTCTACGGATGGATTGACCATCCTTGCCGGCTTTCCATTTTTCGAAGACTGGGGAAGAGATACAATGATTGCACTTCCGGGAATCTGCATCTCCACAGGAAGAGTTGAAAGTGCAAAATCAATCTTGCGGACATTTGCATTTTATGAAAAAGATGGATTGATGCCAAATCTGTTCCCGGAGGGGGAGAATGAGCCTCTTTATAATACTGTAGATGCCGCACTATTATTTATCAACTGCGTGTGGTTATATTATGAAAAAACTCAGGATATCAAATTTGTAGAGGAAATGTATCCGGTAATGCAAAGAATTATTTTCGGTTATGAGAAAGGAACAAATTTCAATATCCATATGGAAGAAGACGGTCTTATCAGTGCCGGGGCAGGGCTGGATCAGGTAACCTGGATGGATGTGCGCGTTGGAGAGATTCTTCCGACACCAAGACATGGGAAACCGGTGGAGATCAATGCTTACTGGTATAATGCGCTTTGTATTATGCAAAAGTTTTCAGAAGTTTTGAAGAAAAATGAAGAGCAGAAATATGGAAAACTCGCACAGAAAGTGAAAGAATCTTTTGCACGAGAATTCTGGATGGAGGAAAAACACTGCCTGAAGGATGTAATCTCAGAAACAAAGGCAGATACACAAATTCGCTGTAATCAGATATGGGCAGTGTCTATGCCGTTTACTATGCTGGACGTAGAGAAAGAAAGACAGATTGTAGATACAGTGTTTGAAAGGTTGTATACGCCTTATGGACTTCGGACATTAGATCCAAAAGACGAGGAGTTTCATGCAAGCTATGGTGGAGAGATGATAAAAAGAGATCTTGCTTATCATCAGGGAACCGTCTGGACTTTTCCGATGGGTGGATATTATCTCGCCTATCTAAAAGTAAATAAAGATTCAAGAGAAGCAAAAGAGATTGTGGCAAAACAGTTGGAAGTGTTGGAAAGTGCAATGCGTGAAGGATGTATTGGCCAGCTCCCTGAAATTTATGATGGAGAGATTCCGGTTTCTTCAAAAGGATGTTTTGCACAGGCATGGAGTGTAGGGGAAATCCTGCGTGTTTATGAAAAATTGGAGGAAAAATAAGATGGAGTTTACTGGGGTATACCATAAAACATCAGAGCAAATGAGTTATCCGTTGGATGAGGACAGATTAATTGTAAATATTAAGACCGGATATGATGTAAAACAGGTGTTTATTCATTACGGAGATCCTTATGAAGCAGGAATCCTGGGTGGAAAGGAAAAATGGATTGGAAAAAGAGAGGAAATTATTTATAAAAAACGTCTGCCTTATCAAATCTGGTGGACAACAACGCTTTTTCCAGAATATAAACGATGTAAATATTATTTTGAACTGAGAACAGAAGAGGAAGTCTGGTATTATTTTGAAGATGGCTTCCTGACTGAAGAGCAGCTTCAGATGGATGGCCGTATGCAGCAGTGTTTTATTGTACCATGGATGAATCCCGCAGATATAAACCGCACACCTGCATGGGTGAATGATACGATCTGGTATCAGATTTTCCCGGACAGGTTTTGCAATGGGACACCGGAAAAGAATGGAAATGATATCACACCGTGGAGAAATCACGGAACAGTGACAAATCAGGAAAAATTCGGAGGAAATCTGGAGGGAATCCGTCAGAGACTACAGTATCTTCAGGAGCTGGGAATTACCGGAATTTATCTGAATCCGATCATGGAAGCAGAATCTAACCACAAATATGATACTACAGATTATACAAAGATTGATCCGGCTTTCGGCAATGAAGAAATGATGAAAGCACTTTGCAGGGAAGCGCACGAAAAAGGAATCCGTATTATGGTTGACGCAGTATTTAACCACTGCGGAAGAAAATTTGCACCGTGGGTAGATGTACTGGAGAATGGGAAAGATTCCCGTTATGCGGACTGGTTTATGATAGAAGACTGGGAACAGATTGGAAAAAGAGCAGACACCAGAGACAAGCGCTTTTACTCTTTCGCATTTGCAGATACGATGCCAAAATTAAATACGAATAATGAAGAAGTAATTGAGTATTTTTGTAAGGTCTGCGAGGAATGGATTCAAAAATTTGATATAGACGGAATCCGTTTTGATGTAGGAAATGAAGTATCACATCGGTTCTTAAAGCGGATGCGAGAACATTTAAAAGCGATAAAACCGGACATTTATCTGTTGGGAGAAATCTGGCACGATGCAAGCCAGTGGCTGCAAGGAGATGAATATGATTCCGTTATGAATTACCCGCTGCTCAGTGGAATCCATGACTTTTTTCTAGATAAAACGATGAAAAAAGAGGGGTTTGAATATATGGTAAATCGTTGCTATACTATGTATATGCAGCAGAATAACGATGTACTCTTCAATCTGCTGGATTCCCACGATACGGAGAGGCTTATGAACCGTTTTCATAATCTGGATAAATTCTATCAGCAGCTTGCAATTCTCTTCACACTTCCGGGAAGTCCTTGCATTTACTACGGAACAGAGATTGCGATGGAAGGTGCACATGACCCGGATTGTAGAAGATGTATGCCATGGAGTGAGATCGAAAGCAAAGAGAATCAGGAAAAAATTGCAATGATGCGGAAACTGATCATGCTTAGAAGAAACGAGAAAATGTGCAGAAGCCCGCATTTCCATTTTCCGGATACGTACAAAAATGATCGATGTGTAGAATATATAAAATTAGATGAAGAAGGTAATAAAATTGAGGTTCTATTAAATGCATCGGAGGAAGAAATAAAAGTAAAAGGGAATGGAAAAATTCTTTTTGCCCGAAAATTTGATGGAGAGATACTTGGCGTAAACGGAACGCTCATTCGTAGAATTTAGAGAATATAAAGAAAGGAGAGGATATCCCGGTAGAACCAGATAATCTGCCGGAGAGATATCGAAATTGGGTATGGAAAATAAGAATAAATGGTGGAAAAATGCAGTCGTATATCAGATTTATCCGAAAAGCTTTCAAGATTCGGATGGAGATGGAATTGGTGATATTCCAGGGATTATCAGCAGATTGGATTATTTGAAAAAACTTGGAATAGATGCAATCTGGCTCTCACCGGTGTATCGTTCGCCACAGGATGACAATGGATATGATATTTCAGATTATCAGGATATTGAGCCGATGTTCGGAACAATGGAAGATATGGAACAGTTATTTGCGGAGGCAAAGAAACGCGGAATCCGAATTATGATGGATCTTGTATTGAATCATACTTCTGATGAACACAGATGGTTTTTGGAAGCAAAGAAAAGTAAAGACAATCCGTATCATGATTATTATGTGTGGCGTGACGGAGAAGAAGACGTTTATCCAAACGATATGAATTCTGTATTCGGCGGACCGGCATGGGAGTGGGTTCCGGAACTGGGACAGTATTATTTTCATCAATTTTCAGTGAAACAGCCGGATCTGAACTGGGAGAATCCGAAAGTGAGAAGAGAACTCTATGATATGATTCTCTGGTGGATGGAAAAAGGGGCAGGCGGATTTCGTCTGGATGTAATTGATCAGATTGCAAAAGAGCCAGATCTTAAGATCACAAATAATGGACCAAAGTTGCATGAATTTCTGCGTGAATTAAGCAGGGAAACATTTCAGAAGGGCGACATGATCACTGTAGGAGAAGCCTGGGGAGCAACACCGGAAATTGCAAAGAAATATAGTAATCCGGATGGAAGTGAATTTTCCATGGTTTTCCAGTTTGAGCACATTATGCTTGATCAGGAAGAAGGAAAGGAAAAATGGGACACGATTCCATTGAATCTGGTAAAGCTGAAAAAATGCCTTGCAAAGTGGCAGAATACTTTATATCAGGTAGGATGGAACAGTCTGTTCATGAATAACCATGATCTTCCTAGAATTGTGTCGCGCTGGGGAAATGACGGAAAATACAGAAAAGAGTCGGCAAAAATGCTGGCGACAATGCTTCATGGAATGCAGGGAACTCCTTACATTTATCAGGGAGAAGAGCTGGGAATGACGAATGTGCAGTTTGACAGCATTGAAGAATATGAAGATATTGAGACATTGAACATGTACAAAGAGCGACTGAAAAAAGGATATCAGCCAGAAGAAATCATGCAGTCTATCTACGCAAGAAGCCGTGATAATGCCCGTACTCCGATGCAGTGGAGCGGGGATGAGAACGGAGGATTCACAACAGGAGAACCATGGTTTGCCGTGAATCCAAATTATACCAGAATCAATGCCAAAGAGGCACTGGAAGACGAAAATTCGGTATTTTACTATTATCAGAAGCTGATTCGTTTAAGAAAAGAAAATGCAGTATTCGTGAATGGAAAATTTGAACTTCTTCTGCCGGAAGATGAGAGAATTTTCGCCTATACGAGAACAGATGAGCATACAAAGATGCTGGTATGTACAAACTTTACGGATGAGGAAGTTAGCTGCCCATTGCTTGATGAGTGGAAAGCTGGGGAAGTCTGGATCCGGAATTATGAGGACGAAAGAGAAGGAAATATATTGCGTCCTTATGAGGCGGTGATAATTGGAGTTACTATAAAATAATTGCCGTTGAAAAAGTATGGTATCCGAATGTGAGAATAAATATATAAGAGTCAATGAATATAGAAGTTCTGTCTGGTTGGCAGAACTTCTATGTTTTATATTATGGATTTTAGTTTATCATGTGAGAGGAAGATTGACAGTTGTAGTGAAAAGTAACCAGAAATAGATATTATAAATGTGTATTAAAAAACACTTGCAACAGAAAGCTATTTATATGATATTATAAGTATTAGTAGAACTCCTTTTGATTAATGCATCTTAATTTTAATAGATTTAAAGTAGCATATTCAGGGGGGTTTTTTTGTCATAAAACTTATAAGTATGCGATGCAAGGTGTTTGGCAAAAGAAAAATTTATGTAAGGAGGAATAAAATGGCAAGTATTAAGGATGTTGCTCAAAAAGCGGGAGTGGGGGTAGGAACAGTCTCACGTGTATTGAATAATAGCGGTTATGTATCCGAAGATACCAGAGAAAAAATTGAGCAAGCAATGAATGAACTTCAATATACTCCAAATGAACTGGCTAGAAATCTTTTTCATAAAAAGAGTGGAATAATTGCAATACTAGTTCCATCTGTAGAAGTTCCGTTCTTTGCAGAATTAGTGCATAATATTGAGGAAGAATTGTATAAACAAGGTTTTAAGATTATGCTTTGCAATACGGATAAAGAGCATAATGCAGAATCAGAATATTTAGATATGTTAAATCGTCATATCGTGGATGGAGTTATTACAGGGGTACATTCACTAGATGTAGAGGAATATAAAAAGATTAAGAAACCGATAGTAGCGTTAGATCGTTATCTTGGAGAAAATATTCCACTAGTGACAGTCGATCATAAAGAAGGTGGAAGAATAGCAGCTGAAACATTGATTGCCAATGGATGCAAAAAAGTGGTTCATTTCCGGGGGGCGATAGCTGTTGAATCGCCATATCATGATCGACATTATGAATTCGCACGTATTATGAAAGAACATAATGTGGAGTGTTATGACTATGAACTTGCATGGAATAGATTCGATTTGGAGTATTATGAAGAAGCAGTAAAAGATTTATTTCAAAAGATTGGTGATTGGGAGTTTGATGGGATTTTTGGGTGTGATCGTGTTGCAATAGAATGTATGAATGAAGTTATCCGAAGACATAGGAAGGTTCCAAAAGATGTAAAGTGCATAGCTTATGATGGAACTTATGTGACACAGATGGTGGAGCCTAGTGTGACAGCAATTGTTCAACCGATAGAAAATTTAGCAAGAGAGTCAGCAAAATTAATTTGTGATTTAGTAAATGGGAAACATCACAAGAATAAACAAGTAGTCTTGAATGTTTCGCTGCGAAAAGGGAAAACAACTATTGTATAAAACATGTAAAATCTTACGGTAAAAATAAACAAAAAAATAAAAGAAAAACTATTTAAAAGTGACAAAATAACGATAAAAGTGAAAATGAGGATTGACATATGAACACTGAGGCGTTATATATTAATTATACAATCAATTACGCGTACAATTGATTTTTTATTTTAGCAAACATGGAACGGGTTCCACAATAATTTTTTTGATGCGTGTGGAACGGGTTCCACATCAAAACTATTTTATCTTTATAGGAGGAGCGGAAATGAAGAAGAAAAACTTAAAAAGAATCGGATCAACAGTTTTAGTAACAACTATGGCATTGGGATTACTTGCCGGATGTGGCGGAAAATCTGGTGACAGCGCAAACTCAACCACAAAAGATGCTAATGGAGCAACAGTAATCAAATTTGGCATCCATGTTGCAAATCCAAAGGAACAAGAATCGGTAACATATAATATCGTTGAAGCTTTTAATAAAGAATATGAAGGAAAATATAAAGTTGAATTTGTGGCGGCTGATACAGAAGCCCATTCAAAGAATATGAAATTAGCAGCACAGGACGGAACATTGCCAGAAATCATACATTTAGATTCAGCAGAAGCTCCTGAATATAATGAGGCGGGATACTTATTAGATCTTTCAGATTTCTTAAAAGAGAACGCAGATATTGATGAAGCACTTAATGGTATGGAAGATGCCTTTGCCACAGATGATGTTCAGTATGGTCTTCCTTATCAGTGTAACGTACAAGGTTTCTTCTATAATAAAGAGTTGTTTGATAACGCAGGGGTAGAATATCCTACAGACGATACGACATATGAAGAATTTATTGAAATGATTGCAAAATTAAAAGAAAGTGGTGTTACACCGATTGCAATTGGAAGTAAGAATAGTGGTTTCGCAATGTGGGAGTTTAATGAGTTCCTTTCAAGATATGGTTGGGAAGATAATATTGATTCGTACACAGGTGATAAAGCCAGCTATTCAAACAATGATTTAAAAGCTTGTTACGAGAAAATGAAAGGACTTGCAGATGCAGGTGCATTCCCGGATAATATGGCCACAATCGAGTATTTTGATGCAAAACAGCTTTTCAATGAAAGCAAGGCTGCAATGTTCGGAACAGGACAGTGGGATTGTGCAGAATTTGACAAAAACCTTGGTGATAAGATTGGATTCTGGTGGGGACCAACATTTGAAGATTCTTCATATAATCAGGAAATTGATATGAAAGTACCTTCAGCCCCATTAGTAGTCAGTGAAACAGTTGGGGACAATGATACAACAAAAGAGGCTGTATATACTTTCCTTAAGTTCTATTATGGAAAAGATGCAGCAAGTATTTCTTATGAAGGATCCATTTTCCCGGCAACTAATTACGAAGGTGTTGTAGCAAATGATTCTCAGTATGCAATGAACGCAATGATTGAAGCACTTGGAAATGGTTGGGAAACACCGGAAGCAGCTCCAGATCAGACTGTAAATTCAGCAGTTCAGGAAGCTATGTATGATGGTATGTTTGGTGTAATGCAGGGAACATATACCCCAGAAGAAGCACTTTCAAATATGGATCAGGCAGCAGCTAATTAGCAGAAGAATAGAATACTAATTAAACAAGATTATAGATTCGGAGGGTGTATCTGACACCATGTCGGATACACCATTTAAAATTGAAGGATGGTAGTATGCATTGGTTAAGTAAAAAGCGATACAAAATATGTCTAGTAGTTCCGACGTTGCTAGTATATATGGCGTTTATTATTCTTCCAATAGGAATGGCAATTGGATATAGTTTTACAAAATATTCTGGAATTGGAAAAGCTAAGTTCAATGGAATTACAAATTATATACGATTATTTAAAGATCGCTTATTTTGGATATCATTTAAAAACACAATGATTATGTTTATTTTGGCGTTTTTGCTGTTGCTGACGATATCATTTCTGATTGCTTTGTTATTAAATAATAAATTAAAAGCAGTAGATTTTTCAAAGGCATTGATATTTTCACCAGCAATTATTGCTCCGATTATTGTAGGTATTATTTGGGTATATATCCTAGATCCTAATATAGGTATTATCAATAGTGTCTTGGATGCAATCGGTGCTTCGGCATTAAAACATAAATGGATTGGTGGAAGCGTCTTATCACCATATAGTATTGCTGTTATTTACTTCTGGCAGCAGTTAGGATATTTAGTAACAGTATTCATTGCTGGATTAAAAATGATCCCGGAAGAAGTAATGGAAGCAGTAAAAATTGATGGGGCGAGTTTTTGGCAGAAAACATTGTATGTAACAATTCCTATGATGAAATCGACGATTTCTACAGTTTCAGTGTTAATCATAACAGGTGTATTTAAAATTTTTGAAATTGTGCAGCAGACAACGGGCGGTGGTCCGAACCACTTATCTGAAACATTAGTAACTTATAGTTATTCAATGACTTTTAGCAGTAGTGATTATGGTTACGGAATGTCATTGGCAACATTTACATTTGTTTTATCATTGGTAATTACCGGTATTTATTCGTTACTTACAAAGGAAAGGAGTAGTTAAGATGATTCCGAAAAAGAGAAAAACAGTCATGTATATAGTGATGGCATTGATTACTGTAATCGTTGTATTTCCACTCCTTTGGATGGTTTTACTTTCGTTTAAAACCAGCTCTGAAATCATGTCTAATCCGCTGGCGTGGCCAACAGCATTTAACCTGGATAACTTTAAAAATGCACTAAACACATTGGATTTTCCGAGGTTGTATGCAAATACTTTTGAAGTTTGTATAGTATCGTTGGCACTTGAATTGATTATTACATTTTGCAGTTCATTTGTAATTGCACGTATGGAATTTAAGCATCCGAAATTAAAACAATTATTATACGGTTTCCTGATTATGGGATTAGCTGTATCACCATTTATCTTATTATTCCCAGTATATAAGATTAATGCCTTTATGGGACTTAGAGGAAAATGGGCATTAGTATTTCCATATGTAGCAAGTTCTATTTCATTTAATACGTTGTTATTGACTGCATATTTAAAACAGCTTCCGGTAGAAATTGATGAAGCAGCAGTAATTGATGGATGTAATCTATGGGATTTAATAACGAAAGTTGTACTTCCAATGGCAAAACCCGTTATTGCAACAGTTGTGATATTTAATGCACTTTATATATGGAATGAATATCCGTATGCATCTGTAATGCTTCGGGATGTATCAGATTATACATTATCTATGGGAGCCTCATTCTTTAAAGGAAATTATACGGTAGATTATGGCGGAATTGTAGCGTCAAGTCTTATGATTATTATTCCAGAGTTGATTTTCTATGGAATTTTCCAAAAGAATATTGTAGAAGGTATGACTGCAGGTGCGGTTAAAGGTTAAAAATAGAATTCAAAAATCAGTAGAAAAGGAGAACAATTATGAGTAACGTATCAGGATTATTTAAAGATTTGACAACAATTAAAAAGGCAAGAAATGGTAGATTGGCAAGTTGGGATCAAAGAGGTAAAAATCAAGATTATTGGGAAATACCAGCCGGTGAAACGATTTCTTTAGGAGAAATAGAAGGACCTGGATGTATTACACATATTTGGATGACTTCTTCATGCAGAAAAGTAGTTGCACCAAGTATCTTAGATCCGGTATTGAATGCTTCTGCAGCACCTGTAATGGAGATACATCCGGCGCTTGGTGTTATCTGGGATGACTATGATCCATTCTATTATAGAAAAGTTTTAATCAAAATCACATGGGATGATCAGGATACACCGAGTGTATTAGCACCATTAGGTGATTTCTTCTGTATAGGAAATTGCTACCCAGGTAATTTTTCATCATTACCATTTAATGTTTCATTAAAACCGGAAGAAGCAGGAAGATATGGAGCACCATGTTCTGTATCATGTTACTTCCCTATGCCATTTAACAAAAAGGCAAAAATTGAAATCGTAAATGAAAATGAACTTCCTTTTATCTTATATTTTAATATTGATTATGAAATGTATAAAGAAGCATTAGATGAAGATACAGCTTATTTTCATGCAAGCTGGAGAAGAGAAAATCCTTGTGAAGGATGGGGGCCGGATTTGCAGACAAACTGTCCGGAAGTAAATAATGTAACCAATTTTAAAGGTGAAGATAATTATACAGTTCTTGATGTTGAAGGAACAGGACATTATGTAGGTTGCAATTTAACGGTTAAACATTACCAGGGTAGCTGGTGGGGTGAAGGAAATGATATGTTCTTTATTGATGGTGAAGAATATCCTTCATTAAATGGAACAGGAACAGAAGATTATTTTAATCATGCATGGGGAATGCAGAAGAATGCATATCCATTTTTTGGAACAATAGTACATGAAAGTGATACAGATGGTTTTCAGGTATCTTACCGCTTCCATATTACTGATCCTGTCCGATTTGAAAAGAGTTTGAAAGTTACGATTGAGCATGGACATGCAAACCATTTATCTGATGATTGGAGTTCTACTGCTTACTGGTACCAGACACTTCCAACATCAAAGCCGCTGACAATTTTACCTGTAGAAGAGCGATTGCCAAACGTAGCTACTTTACCGGAGCGCAATCTGAAGTTGCCAGAGCTTACAGAAGAAATGAAGGCAGCAAGAGATTCATGGGCAAAGCGTTGGGAAGAATATAAACCGGCAAGAGAAGAACAGTTTAGAATTAAAGAAAGTAAAGCACGCCGTGAGTCTAAACTTAATACTGAATTTGCAAAAAAACTTCGTGAAGATTATAAGTAATACATGCATGGAGGATTATTATGTCACAGAAATTGATGCTTGAAAAAATAGAAAAGGCTCAAAGAGAGATTGATACAAAAAGAGAAGTAGTGAAGCATGGTAAGATGCGTCAGTGTTATCATTTCATGGGAGAAACGGGATGGATTAATGATCCGAATGGTCTGATTTATTTTAGAGGTAAATATCATTACTTTTACCAGCATAATCCATTTAATGGATTTTGGGATTCTATGTATTGGGGGCATGCAGTTAGCAATGACTTAATTCATTGGGAATATCTTCCACTCGCACTTGCACCAAGTGAATACTATGATAATCATCTAAAAGGTGGATGCTTTTCAGGTAGTGCAATAGAACACGACGGAAAATTATATCTTGTATATACCGGAACTTGTAATAATGGAAATGGATTTGAACAGGCACAGTGTATTGCATATAGTGAAGACGGAATTCATTTTGAGAAATATAAAGAGAATCCAGTGATTTCAGCTCCTAAAGGAGTGCCGACAGATATGTTCCGAGATCCGAAAGTATGGAAACATGAAGATACTTTTTATTTGGTATGTGGTGCAAGCATGAATGGGTTTGCACAGGCACGTTTATATAAATCAAAAGATATGCTTAACTGGGAATTTGTAAATGTTCTCGCTGAAAGTAGAGGAGAATGGGGATTTATGTGGGAATGCCCGGATTTCTTTCAAGTAGGAAATAAATATGTTTTGATGTTTTCACCGATGGGAGGAAAAGAACGAACAAGTGTATATCTTGTTGGAGATTTTGATTATAATACAGGAAAATTCTTTTATAAGACTTCTGGAGAAATAGATTGGGGATTTGACTATTATGCACCTCAGTCATTTGAAGCAGCTGATGGAAGAAGACTTCTGGTAGGATGGGCAAACGCATGGGACTGGATGCCTTTCTGGAAAGATTGGGGTCCTACATATAGAGAAGGATGGTGTGGATTTTTCAATGTTCCGCGAGAAGCTGTTTTAAATAAAAATGGAACTTTAAGCTTTATTCCAGTGAAAGAATTGGAAGTTCTTCGCAAAAATAAACTGGAGAGAAAAGAAATTTTATTGGAAGACGGAAGAGAAGAAGAAATTTGTGATGGTAGCATTTATGAATTAAAACTAAAAGTAAATCTTAAAAATACTACTGCCGATAAAATTATTTTAAAACTTCGAGTATCTGATCATAAAAGAACAGAAATTGTGTTTGATCTTAAAAAAGCTGAAATTCGTTTTGATCGAAATCATGCTGATGACTGGAGTAAGGGAATAGCAAGAGGACCACTGAATTTGATGAATAAAGATTGCTTAGATATACACATTTATTCAGATAAAATATCAGTAGAGTTGTTTAGCAACGAATATCAAAATAATTTTTCGTGCAATATTTATAACGTAGAAAAAGGCCAGAAAAATTATATAGTAGCTGAAGGCGGCGTTGCAGAAATTGATACGTTAGAGAAGTGGGATTTAGAAAATGTAATGCAATAAGCAGTTTTCAGAAATTTGAAAAAATAAAAGATATAAAGAAATCATGGAGGATTATTAACCATGAAGCAAATGATTGATATCGTAGCTTTGGGTGAATTATTGATTGACTTTACAGAAGCAGGAGTCGGTGCTGATGGAATGAAATTATTTGAACAGAATCCAGGAGGGGCACCGGCAAATCTACTGACTGTGGCTAGTCATATGGGATATCGAACAGAATTTATAGGCAAAGTTGGAAAAGATATGCATGGCGCTTTTCTGAAAAAAACTTTGGAGAAAGAAAAGATAGGTGTTTTAAACTTGATTGAGGACGAGCACTATTTTACCACGTTAGCATTTGTTGCAATTGATGAAAATGGTGAGCGAGAGTTTTCTTTTGCAAGAAAACCAGGTGCAGATACCAAATTACAGGCGGATGAATTGAATTTGGAGTTATTACAGAACTGTAAAATTTTTCACTTTGGTTCCTTATCTTTGACGGCACAGCCTGCACATGAGGCAACAGTGACAGCGGTCTCACGTGCTAAAGCAGAGGGGGCATTGATTTCTTATGATCCGAATTATCGAGCTTCTCTTTGGAGCAGCGAAGATGTTGCCATAGAAACAATGAAATCGATGATTTGTTATGCAGATGTGATGAAGATATCAGATGAAGAAAGTTTGCTTCTGACTGGAGAAAAAACTTATGAAGCTGCAGCAGATCAATTCTTACAGATGGGACCGAAGTTAGTTGCTGTTACGCTTGGTAGCGAAGGCGTTTTAATAGCATTTGGAGAACGAAAAGAACGTATTGCAGGATTT
This sequence comes from Ruminococcus hominis, assembly GCF_014287355.1. Lineage (NCBI taxonomy): Bacteria > Bacillati > Bacillota > Clostridia > Eubacteriales > Oscillospiraceae > Ruminococcus > Ruminococcus hominis. The sequence goes on from NZ_JACOPE010000001.1 coordinate 275,612, forward strand.
CAAGTGAAGTCAGTAGATACCACAGGTGCAGGAGATTCTTTTTGGGGCGGTTTCTTGAGTGCTTACTTGGAATTTAGAAAACCTGTTGAGGAACTATCTTGGAAAGAAATAAAATATTGTGCAGAATACGGAAATGCTACGGCAGCACTTTGTGTGCAGAAACGAGGTGGTATCCCAGCTATTCCAAAAAAAGAAGAAGTAAGTCGAATGATTCAGCGTTAAAACAATGATGAAAAACTCAATCTATTTTCTAGTGCATTTACTGGTAAATAGATTGAGTTTATTTCTTTTTGAGAAAATGAAACATGTTACAAGAATAAAAAAACAGAATTGAACAACGGATGCCTCAATGATAAACTGTTTGTATAAGCATATAACGATAAATATGATGCACTAATAATAGGTACAACAGTGAAAGAGGTGAGAAATATGTTATCTTTACAGGACAGAGAAGTGAACACAGGCCGACAGCGGGAACTTGATCTGGTAAAAGGTTTCCTAATGATCATGATAGTATTTATACATTCATTTCAGACAATAGCAGGCGTGGAAGCAGCAGAATCGAATGTACATAAAATTATGTTTGCACTGTTTATGCCGACAGGTGCTTGCTTATATTTATTTACTATGGGATTTGGAAGTGTTTTTACACGACATTCTAAGCCTGAAGATATGGTTAAAAATGGTGTGAGACTGTTATTGTATCAGGGATTAAGTAATTTATGTTATGCCGCAGCTTTGTTAATTAGTTTCAATATTAGAAATATGATTACAGGAGAAGTCGCAGGCAGCAGAGAATTATATGCACAAAACATGTATGCAGCACTTACATTTGTAAATATATTTTTTATATCAGGTATGTGTTATCTTGTGCTTGCGATATATAGAAAATTAAATGTAAAGATCAGTGGATATGTAATCAGTGCTGTAATAGTAGGAATCGTATCACCATTTACAAAGATGTTGGTTTCTGAAAATCAGGTACTTAACTGGATTTTGGATATGACGTTTGGAGGAAAAGGTGAAACAAGCTTTTGTTTCTTTCCGTATTTGAGTTATGTATTTTTAGGATATGTTTTTGGAAAAGTGATCAGAAGAGTTCCTGAAGATGAAAAAGGAGATTTTTATAAAAAGAGTGGTATAATATGTGGAATTATAGCAGTGATATGGTTTGCATGCTGCATAATGACACACCCTACAGTTGATAGATTTTTTAACTATATGATTGAACAGTACAGAACGCCGGGCCTGGCAAAAGTAGTCGGAAGCTTTTGCAGTATCATGCTTGTATTTGCAATTGCATTTTGGATTATGCCGATGATAGAAAAATGGAAATTTGGATATAACAAATTGTGTTATTATTCAAAACAAATATCTAAGATATATGCAGTGCATATCGGTGTATATTATATAATTTGTGGTTTTGCTGCATTTTCCGGATTTAATGTAAAAGAGTGTTTGATATGGTCGGTTATAGTGCTGATAGTAACTGATTTGCTTGTACAAGGACACTTAATAATTATGAATAAGATAAAAAGAGTGTGACAATAATTGATTATTTTTATATGCTACCCTATTTATTGATATTTTCTATAAGTTGTTTTTTGTTATCAAAATTCACTTACTAGCATAAGTGATAGTGAAATTATGTGGATTTCAACTTATTATAAGTGTAAGATAATAATAGGTGAATTATTCGATGAAAGGAGATATAGGTATGGGACTTATTAAAGCAGTTGCAGGAGCGGTAGGCGGAACAATGGCAGATCAATGGAAAGAGTTTTTCTATTGTGAAGCGATGGATAAAAATGTCATGGTGAGGAAAGGACAGAAGCAGACGAGTTCTCGTTCTTCTAATACAAAAGGCAATGACAATATTATTACAAATGGTAGTGGAATCGCTGTGGCAGATGGTCAGTGTATGATTATTGTAGAACAGGGAAAAGTAGTAGAAATATGTGCAGAATCCGGACAGTTTACATATGATACATCTACAGAGCCAAGTATTTTCTCCGGTAATCTTGGAGATAGTATTTCAAAGACATTTGCAACAATCGGAAAACGATTTACATTTGGCGGCGATACAGGTAAAGATCAGCGTGTTTATTATTTTAATACAAAAGAGTTGATTGATAATAAATTCGGTACACCAAATCCGATTCCATTCCGTGTTGTAGATTCTAAGATAGGTCTGGATATTGATGTAGCAGTACGATGTTCAGGTGTTTATTCTTATCGAATCAGTGACCCGTTGTTGTTCTACACAAATGTGTGCGGTAATGTGGAGAATGAGTATACGAGAGAAGAAATTGACAGACAGTTAAAAACAGAGTTTATCAGTGCTTTGCAGCCGGCATTTGGACGGCTTTCCGATATGGAGCTGCGTCCGAATCAAATTGTAAATCATACTACAGAGCTGGAAAATGCTATGAATGAAACACTGTCAGCAAAATGGAGTGAGCTTCGTGGACTGAAGGTAGTAAGTATTGCACTTGGTTCAGTGACACTTCCGGAAGAAGATGCAGAGTTGATCAAACAGGCACAGCGTACAGCAATGCTTCAGAATCCAACAATGGCAGCAGCAACTATGGTAGGCGCTCAGGCAGATGCGATGAAAGCAGCAGCAAGCAACGAAGGCGGTGCTATGAACGGCTTTATCGGTATGGGTATGGCTATGAATGCAGGTGGCGGAATGAATGCCCAGAATTTATTTGCAATGGGAGCCCAGCAAGAGGAAGCAAGACGAAGAGAAGAGCTTGAAAGACAGGCGGCGCAAGCAGCACAGACTCCGCCTCCACAGGCAGCACCGGCGGCGGACAGCTGGCAGTGTACATGTGGTGCAACAGTTACAGGAAAGTTCTGTCCGGAATGTGGTTCAAAGAAACCAGAGCCAAAACCGGCAGCAGATAGCTGGCAGTGTGCATGTGGCGCAACAGTTACAGGAAAATTCTGTCCGGAATGTGGCAGCCCAAAACCGGTACAGGAAGAGGGATGGACATGTTCGTGCGGAGCAGTAAATAAAGGAAAGTTCTGTTCAGAATGTGGAGCAAAAAAACCGGCAGCGGCACCATTGTATCGTTGTGATAAATGCGGTTGGGAACCTGAAGATCCGAAGAATCCGCCAAAATTCTGCCCAGAGTGCGGAGATCCATTTAATGATGCTGATATTCAGTAGAAAGATTGCGCAGTGATTCTGATAGGAATATGTCAGCTTCGCTGACCAGAATCACGCGCCAAGTTTCACGGACGTTCGACTTGAATAGAAAAAGGTGGTTTCAATACATAAAAATCGTTATAATAAAAGGTACAAATACAATGGAGGACGTAGAAAATGAGTAATGTAATTGAGATGACACACCCGTTGATCCAGCACAAGATTTCAAGATTGAGAGATAAGAATACAGGAACAGCAGAATTTCGTGCACTTGTAGAAGAAATCGCAATGCTGATGGGATATGAGGCATTAAAGGATCTGCCACTTGAAGATGTTGAGGTTGAGACTCCGATTGAAACATGCATGACACCTCAGATTGCCGGAAAGAAATTTGCTATTGTACCGATTTTACGTGCAGGTTTGGGAATGGTAAGCGGTATTCAGGCTTTAGTACCGACAGCAAAGATTGGACATATTGGTCTGTATCGTGACGAGGAGACACACGAACCACATGAGTATTATTGTAAGCTGCCGGATCCGATTGAAGAGCGTTTGATCGTTGTTACAGATCCGATGCTTGCTACAGGCGGTTCAGCAGTTGCAGCAGTTGATTTTATTAAAAAGCATGGCGGTAAGAAGATTAAATTCATGGCTATTATCGCTGCTCCGGAAGGAATTAAACGTCTGATGGATGCACATCCGGATATTCAGTTGTATGTAGGTCATATCGACAGAGAGCTGAATAAAGCTGCTTACATCTGCCCAGGACTCGGAGATGCCGGGGATCGTATTTTTGGCACAAAATAGGGGTAGTTTTTAAAAATAAAATATGCTATTATATAAAATGTTTGATAGAGGCGCGGTGATAAGAGTATCCGGCTGGCAATAGTCAAGGGAAGACTGTCAGTAGGAGAAAGGAGAAGCCGCCGAAGGAATGATATTTCCCTGATATGATTCCTGGGCCGGATGTAGAATATGCTCCGGACTGTCACAGGTGTGGAGAGCTATCGAGGATATATGGATTTTTTGATTTATTTATGCCGCGGGCGACTCACCAACAAAGAGATGCCAGCGGCATTTCTTTGTCTAAAAATGGTTGGAGAAGGAGAAGAAAGAGAAAAAATGAGAAACAAGAGAAAAATGGGCGGGTTGCTCCTGGTTGCAATGAGCATATTATGTTTTAGTTCGATAACAGTATTTGCAGCAGACACATCCGCAGAGTATGTACCAGCAATGTATGCATCAATCTGGTCGTTAGTGCCTCCGGTTATTGCGATTGTATTGGCACTTATTACAAAAGAAGTGTATAGTTCATTGTTTGTTGGAGTTTTGATCGGAGGAGCTTTTTGGGCAGGATTCAAACCGGAAGCCACGATATTACATGTATTTCAGGATGGAGTGGTAGGTGTTCTCACTGACAGCTATAATATGGGTATTCTGATATTTTTGGTAATCCTTGGTGTTATGGTATGCATGATGAATAAAGCAGGCGGTTCAGCAGCATTTGGGCGTTGGGCCAAAGAGCATATTAAGACAAGGGCAGGTGCACAGCTTACAACAATCGCACTTGGAATTTTGATTTTTATCGATGATTATTTTAACTGTCTGACAGTTGGAAGTGTTATGCGTCCGGTAACAGATAGTCACAATGTGTCACGTGCAAAACTTGCATATTTAATTGATGCAACAGCAGCTCCGATATGTATTATCGCACCGATTTCATCATGGGCAGCAGCAGTAACAGGATTTGTAAAGGGAGAGGACGGATTTTCAATCTTTATTCGTGCGATTCCATATAACTATTATGCAATCCTTACAATTATTATGATGGTGACTTTGGTTCTGGCAAAAGAAGATTATGGTCCGATGAAAGAACATGAGGACAATGCAATTGCGGGCGATCTTTATACAACGGATGACAGACCATATGAGAGTGCACAGGAAAATGTTATTTATAATAAGGGAAAGGTAATTGATCTGGTATTCCCAATTATTTCACTTATTATTTGCTGTGTTATAGGAATGATCTATTCAGGCGGGTTCTTCTCAGGAACAGGATTTGTAGAAGCATTTTCAGGAAGTGATGCATCTGTTGGACTGATGCTGGGAAGTTTCTTTGCAATGGTAATCACAATTGCATTTTATGCAGTAAGAAAAGTTCTGCGTTTTTCGGATTCTATGGCTTGTATTCCGGATGGATTTAAAGCTATGGTTCCTGCAATCCTAATTCTCACATTTGCCTGGACACTAAAATCAATGACAGATAGCCTTGGTGCAGCTGAATATGTAGCGTCAATCATGAATTCGGCAGCAAGCGGATTGTTAAATCTTCTTCCTGCAATTATATTCCTTGTAGGATGCTTCCTGGCATTTGCAACTGGTACTTCGTGGGGAACATTCGGAATCTTGATTCCTATTGTAGTTGCTGTATTCCAGGGAACAAATGAAACAATGATGATCATTTCCATTTCAGCTTGTATGGCAGGAGCTGTATGCGGAGATCATTGTTCGCCAATTTCAGATACAACAATTATGGCTTCAGCAGGAGCACAGTGCAATCATGTAAATCACGTATCAACACAGTTGCCATATGCAATGACAGTTGCTGCTGTTTCATGTATCACATATGTAATTGCAGGTGTGATACAGAATGCGGTTATTTGCCTGGTAATCGGAATTGCATTGCAGATCTTGGTGCTTCTTGCAATTCGAAACCATACAAGAAATAAATAAAATAAAAAAATAGTAGTAGAAAAGAGACTGACTTTTTGGGCACCTCCTAAAAACGAGAGTCTCTTTTTCTTTGACTAAATATAAATCTGCGTTATAATTACTTCAAATCAGGTAAAGCAAGCGAAGGGAGAAGAAACGAATGAAACCAATATTTTTTATAGATTATGATAATACAATTTTCAGTCATCAGACATGGCAGATTCCAGAAAGTACATTATGTGCACTTGAACAATTGCAAAAGGACGGATATAAATTAGTTATTGCAAGTGGAAGAGCATTTCGAAATAATTCACTTCCCGAAGAATTTCAAGGACGTATAACTCCGGATTGTCTGGTTAGTGCAAATGGCGCGATTGTTGAGATAGAAGGAAAATTAGTGAAAGAAAAATATTTTGATAAGGATTTACAGAGAAGAATATTAGACTACGTTGTAGAAAAAAATTATTGCCTGTTATCTGGACAGGGTAATGATTGGTGTACTTCCAGCATCGAGCGATTCAAGGAGATTGCATCTCCAAAACAGCAGCAGTTATTGCCAAAGAGTGGGGACGCATACAAGGCGTTATATGAAAAACAGATTCCGTCTATGTTTCTGGCAGATACAAAAGAAGCAATTGCTGATGTGCAGGAACATTTTCCAGAGACAAAGCTTTTGTGTATGGGGGATGAGCTTGGTGGTGCAGATATGATTCCAAAAGAGAATGGAAAGGTTAAAGGTGCAAAGTGTGTTATGGACTATTATCATGCATCCTGGGATGATATTATTGCAATTGGGGATAGTATGAATGATATAGAGTTGATTCAGGCGGCTGGATTTGGGATTGCTATGGGTAATGCGATGGATGAGGTGCAGGAAGCAGCAGATTATGTTGCAAAGCATATTGATCAGAATGGATTTGCGGATGCGGTTTCCAAAGCAAGAGAAGAGATAGCTAAAAGATAAAAAGAATTATCAGAAAAAATAGAATAATTTCAATGCGAAGAAAGAAAATTTAAAATAAAACGCATAAAATATTGACAAAATAACATTTAAGTGTTAAACTATAGGCAATTCGAAAGAAGGAAATATTATAGAGTAGGAGGTAGAGGTCCAATGGACGATATTAGTTCGATTACAACTCAATATGTTAGTGGTATGGCGGATGAAAGGTCCAATAATAAGAGATCTTTACAATAATCCAGCAGACATATTGAACATAGATACCACATAAGATAGGATTTCATAAGATGTGTAAAGAAACATCAGATGTAAATCAGATCAAATAGCGAGATACCTGATTATAGATGGAATAATTAAGTAAGTATTTGGAATATCGAAGGAAGGGTACTGCAGGTATTGAACAGTTATAGAAAGAATAATTCGGGAGATAGCGCGGAAATAAAATAATAAAAAATTGAATAGAGAAAAAGAAATAGAAAATGCATCTGCAATGTCAATTGTGGATGCATTTTTTTGACATTGTGAAGCACTTATGGTAAACTAAGAAATGATTATCGGGGAGTCTACCCTTTGATAATTATAAGTAGGATAAATATAAAAAATATTGAGTTACAAAATCAATAAGAGGCACTAAGAATGCAGAGGCATTCTTGAATTTAAGAGAGTATAAATAATTTAGAGAAAGAAACGACAGAGTAAGTTTACGAGGTGAGTACAGTGGACAAGTATGAGTATAAGCTGAAGACAGAACAAATGCTTGAACTGATGGAAGATGGTGCATACAGCAGAGCAGCAGAACTTGCAGATAGTATTGACTGGCGAAGAGTTCGTAATACTACAATGCTGATGAATGTAAGTGACATATATGAAAAAAGCAGAGATTATCATAAGAGTTTCGAAGTCTTGAAAATTGCTTATCATAGGGCAGAAGGAAGTAGAAAGATCGTATATCGCCTGTGTACACTTGCATTAAAAACAAGAAATGTAGATGAGGCAATAGATTATTATGATGAGTTCCTTCATATTGCACCGAAGGATCCAAATCAGTATATTTTAAAATACCAGATTTTAAAAGTACAGAGAGCTCCGATCGAGCAACAGATTGATGCACTCGAATCATTTAAAAAGGCAGAGTATGTGGAAGAGTGGGCATATGAGCTTGCTAAATTATACGAACGGGCAGGCAAGATTACGGAGTGTCTGGAAGAGTGTGATGATCTGATTTTATGGTTCAGCGAAGGAAAATATGTATATCAGGCGATGGAACTGAAGATGCGTTATAAACCGCTGACACCATCACAGCAGGAAAAGTATAATAGAAGATATGAAAAGCCGGGAACTACTACAGAAGAATTGCCTGATTTAAATAATGTAGATGAGAATGGCGTTAAGGTGGCAGTGAAACCTGTTACTTCAACACAAGAGCAGACTGAGGAAGATGCAGCTAAGACAGCGGAAAAAGCAGAATCAGATAAATCAGCAGAGAGTGAGTCAGATATTAAAATTCCGGTAGTTGAAGAAACTTTAGCGAACAAATTTGTAGATGAGGATGTTGTAAAAGCAGAGGTTCGTGCAAAAGCAAAAGCAGAGATTTTAGGAGAAGCAGATTCTTTTGAGCCTACTTCAATTGATTCATTAACAGAGTCGATAAGAAAAGCAGCAGAGACAGAAACTGTGGAGCAAGAGAAGTTAGAGGAAAAAGAAGAACAAGAGTCGGAAGAAATTGCAGAAAAAACAGAATCTTCCGAAGACGTGAAGGAACAGGTGCTTGATCCAAAAGCAGATTCCGTTGAAGTAAAAACAGAATCAGAAGTCGAGGAGAAACAACTGGAGAAGAAAAAAATCGGTAATACAATGCGTTTAGATGAGGCATTGAAGGCTTTATTACACATTGGTGGTTCAGATAGCGGTTCTAGAGAAAGTTCAGACGAAGAAGCTGAGAAAAAAGATGATGATTTGTCAGATTTGAATGATGCAATTGAAGATATTGAAGATGTTGTAGATTTAAGTCTGGTGCAGAGGGTAGAACAGAAGCGAGCACAGAAAAAAGCGCTGGAAGCAGTGAAAGATGTCAAGGTTGATTCAGATTTGGAAGAACTTAGTATGAAAAAACTAAAATCTAAACCTGAAACGACAGTAAATCTGGATGATACATTGCCAATGAATCTGGAGGATACAGTAGAAATGTCGCCGGAAGAGATAATAGCTATGTATGGTGGAACCAAGGAAGTTATCGAGGAAGAACCAGAAGCCGAGGAGATTATCGAACCGGAAGAGGAAGAAATTATCGAGGAAGAGCCGGAAGCCGAGGAGATTATTGAACCGGAAGAGGAAGAAATTATCGAAGAAGAGCCGGAAGCCGAGGAGATCATCGAACCGGAAGAGGAAGAGCCGGAAGTCGAAGAGATTATCAAACCGGAAGAGGAAGAAATTATCGAAGAAGAGCCGGAAGCCGAGGAGATTATTGAACCGGAAGAGGAAAAAATTATCGAAGAAGAGCCGGAATCCGAGGCAGTTATTGAACCAGAATATGCTGAAGAAGAAATGATAGATGAGGATGAAATTTTCGAAGTAGAACAGGTTCTTGAGGCAAAATATATTGAGCCGGAAGATGAGGAAGAAGATCAGCTGGATAATCAAGTGACAGCAAGAATGAGCCTTGAAGAATTGTTTGCTGCATGGGATGAAGAGGATGCCTTGGCAGAAGCGGAAGAATTTGAAGAACCGGAAGCTGAAGAAGTCATCGAGGAAGAGCCAGAAGCCGAGGAGATTATTGAACCGGAAGCTGAAGAAGTCATCGAGGAAGAGCCAGAAGCCGAGGAGATTATTGAACCGGAAGCTGAAGAAGTCATCGAGGAAGAGCCAGAAGCCGAGGAGATTATCGAACCGGAAGAGGAAGAAATCATCAAAGAAGAACCAGAAGATGAAGAAACAGAGGAAATATCAGAAGAAGATATTTTGAATTTAGATTCGGCAGAAGAATGGTCAGATGATGAGCTGACAGATGCGTTTGAAGAAAATTCAGATAATAAAGCGGAATCGGTAGAAAAAATAGATGAAGCATTGAATGAAGCTGAGTCTGTGAAGGATATCAAGCAGGCAGAGCCTGAGAAAGAGGAAACAATGAGCGTAGAAAGAAAGACAGGAGAGCCAATCTTACCACCAGACATACAACGTCTGATAGACGAGATTGAAGGTGTAATTCCAAGAGAAGATGAAGAACCAATGTCAGAAAGCAGCACATCTGCTTCCAAAATGCAGGAGCGTATGCCAGAAGATAACATGGAACAGGAAATGGACATGTTAAGGGTAGATGACTCAGATGAATATGAAGATGAGTATGAAGATGAATATGCAGATGAATTTCCGGTAGAGGAAGAAGAAAGTTTGGAAGCTGTTCAACCACAGGGAGGTTATACTCAGGAATTTGAAAGAATTATGGATGATCGTTTTGCGTCGTTTGAAGCAGAAGAAGATTATTCAGATGAGCTTGGAGATCTTTATCCGGATATGGAAGATGATATTTCGGACGAGGTTGATGCAATTGCTCTGGAAGAAGAGGCTTTTGAACAAGAAACAGAAATTGATTCGCCAGAGTATGAGGACGATGAGTATCCGGAAGAAGAATACGAAGACGAGTATGAGGACGATGAGTATCCGGAAGAAGAATACGAAGACGAGTACGAGGACGACGAGTATCCGGAAGAAGAATACGAAGACGAATACGACGAGTATCCGGAAGAGGAATACGAAGACGAGTACGAGGATGACGAGTATCCGGAAGAGGAATACGAAGACGAGTACGAGGATGACGAGTATCCGGAAGAGGAATACGAAGACGAGTACGAGGATGACGAGTATCCGGAAGAAGAATACGAAGACGAGTACGAGGATGACGAGTATCCGGAAGAGGAATACGAAGACGAGTACGAGGACGACGAGTATCCAGAAGATGAATACGAAGACGAATATGAATACGAGGATGATGAAGAATATGGTGCAGCTGATGCAGCAGCACAATTCGAAGCAGAATTCCGTCCGCAGTCATCAAATGATGAATATGACGATCGCTTGATGGATGATGAAGATGATGATGCTGGTGTTAATTTCCTTTCTAAGACAGCACCGCTTAGTAGAAAAGAAACAGCAAAATTAATTGCTACAGGCAAGACAGCACCGCTTCCATTGGATGAGATTTCTAATGCATTATCTATTTCTGATACAGGATTCCTTGTTCATAACAGACATGAGTTACTTTCAGAATCAGGAAAGAAAAAAACAGAATTAACAGCAGATCAGAAGAGATTATTCTCTTACTTCGTTCCTGTTCGAGGAATGAGTGAGCAGTTAGTAGATGTTTTGGAACAGGATAAAAATTGTACAAATAGACGTGGAACATCAAGAACAGGAAACTTGTTGATTATTGGTAACAAGGGAAATGGTAAAACTGTTCTGGCAGTAGATGTTGTAAAGGCAATTCAGAGACAGAGAAATATTCATCAGGGTAAGGTTGCTATTGTAACCGGAGAATCGTTGAATAAGAAGAAAATAGGAGAGATTTTCCGTAAGTTATATGGCGGGGCCCTCATTATTGAAAAAGCAGGTAAGCTTAATGAAAGAACAGTTGCAAAATTAAATAAAGTTATGGAACAGGATACAGGAGAACTTCTTATCGTATTAGAAGATCAAAGAAAACCACTGGACAGATTGTTATCTTCTAACCGTGAGTTCCGAAAGAAATTTACAAGCCGCCTGGAGGTTCCGATTTTTATTAATGATGAGTTGGTAACATTTGGTCAGACTTATGCACAGGAAAATGGTTACCGTATTGATGAGATGGGATTGCTTGCTTTATATAGTCGTATTGATGCATTACAAAGAGAAGATCATTTTGTAACAGTTGCTGAAGTAAAAGAAATTATGGATGAGGCAATGGAGCATTCAAAGAAGGCATCTGCAAGAAAGCTTGTAAAACGTGTATTTGGAAAAGGTACAGATGAAGCAGATCGAATTCTGCTGACAGAAAAAGATTTCCATATTTAATATAAGAGCAATAAAAAAGAGATTGTTTTATCACTGAAAAAAGTGATGAGACAACCTCTTTTTTTCTTTTATCAGAGAAATTTTTCGTTTTATCTGACATTGTCTTTTAGTTATAAAATCAAGTATCTTTATAGTAAAAACAATTAAAGAAAAATGTTAAAAATTTTAGAAAAAACACGCTAAAACTCTCGATTCGACACGCTTTTCTCTTTTATTTTTCTATCATATCAAGTATAATAAGATTATATAAAATACGAGTTGCGAGGTGGCTTTATGGCAAACAATATGACAGAGGAAAAGACAGTTCAGCCATACGAAATTGGGGAGTTGGACCAATATTTGTTTGGAAATGGAACACACTATGAATTATATAAAAAGATGGGTGCACATCTGGTTACAGTAGATGGAGTCAAGGGTGTGTACTTTGCAGTGTGGGCACCACATGCAAAGAGCGTGTCTGTAATTGGAGAATTTAATGAGTGGGATTTAAATGCTGACATGATGCAGCGTCATGATCCAATGGGAATTTATACAAAATTTGTACCGGGTGCAAAAGAAGGACAGTTGTACAAATTCTGTATTGAGACACAGAACGGGGCAAAAATTGATAAGGCAGATCCATTTGCAAATTATGCAGAACTCAGACCAGGGAATGCATCTAGGATCACCGATATTTCGAATTTGAATTGGAGTGATTCTTCATGGATGAAGAAACGAGAAAAGTGGGATGAGAAAACGAACCCAATGTCTATTTATGAAGTGCATATGGGTTCTTGGATGAGACATCCGGGAAGAGAAGATGAAGGATTCTATACATATCGTGAATTTGCAGAGAGAATCACGGAATATGTAAAGGATATGGGATATACACACGTGGAGCTGATGGGAATTTCGGAGTATCCATATGATGGCTCCTGGGGTTATCAGGTGACAGGATATTATGCACCGACTTCTCGTTATGGAACGCCGGAAGATTTTGCTTATATGATTGATTATCTGCATAAGAATGATATTGGTGTTATTCTTGACTGGGTACCGGCACATTTTCCAAAAGATGCACATGGACTGGTTGAGTTTGACGGACAGCCATTGTTTGAATACGCAGACCCAAGAAAGGGAGAACATCCTGATTGGGGAACAAAGATTTTTGATTATGAAAAACCAGAAGTACAGAACTTTTTGATTGGAAGTGCATTATTCTGGATTGAACATTTCCATGTAGATGGATTACGTGTAGATGCAGTAGCATCTATGTTGTATTTAGATTATGGAAAAGAAGCCGGACAGTGGATACCGAATAAATTCGGCGGCAATGAGAATCTGGAAGCAATTCAGTTCTTTAAACATCTGAATTCAGTGGTACTTGGCAGAAATCATGGCAGTGTAATGATTGCAGAAGAGTCTACTGCATGGCCGAAGGTGACAGGAGATCCGGAGAAGGATAGCCTTGGATTTAGCTTAAAATGGAATATGGGCTGGATGCATGATTTTACAGAATATATGAAACTGGATCCGCTGTTCCGTAAAAATGCACATTATATGATGACATTCTCAATGGAGTATGCTTATAGTGAAGACTATATTCTTGTATTGTCTCATGATGAAGTTGTTCATTTGAAATGCTCTATGTTGAATAAGATGCCGGGAGAAGGATTGGACAAGTTCCGTAACCTGAAAGTGGCATATGCATTTATGGCAGGGCATCCTGGTAAGAAGCTATTGTTTATGGGACAGGAATTTGCACAGCTTCGTGAGTGGAGTGAGGAACGTGAATTAGACTGGTATCTGCTGGCGGAAGAACCACATCAGCATATTCAGAACTGGGTACAGGATTTACTTCATTTGTATAGAGACCAGAAAGCATTGTATGAATTAGATACGCAGCCAAGTGGCTTCCAGTGGATTAATAAAGATGATGTATTCAGAAGTATTTTCAGTTTTGTAAGATATTCAAAGGATAGAAAGAAGAGTTTATTGTTCATATGTAACTTTACTCCGGTAGAACGTCCGGATTATCGTGTCGGAGTACCAAGAGGATGTCAGTATAAATTAATCTTGGATAGTGAAGATCAGAGATATGGTGGACAGGACAGAAAAATAGGTTCTGTAGTCCGCGCAACGAAACAGGAATGTGATGGACAGGATTATTCATTCGCATACCCATTAGCCGGATATGGAGTGGCGGTGTTTGAGTTTGACGGAAACATAAGAACAACGAAAAAGACTCATGGAAAGCCAAGAAAGAAAAGAAAATAGCAGATGATTTGAAAAACCAATAAGAAAAAAGGGTGGAGCAAATGCTCTAACCCTTCTTTTCTTTCATACGTTTGATAACTTTTAGCCGAGTAAATTCTTCACGTTCTTTTTCTTCCAATGCATTACTGATCGTATAAACAAGATTTGTATACATTGGAATTGTAATATTCTGAAGTGCGTTTGCACGCTTTTGAGTTTTCTTTATATTCGTTGCAAGACGATAAGCTGCATTTTCGACCATGGATAATTTAACGGTCAAATCTTTTACCTTCTGAAATGCCTTTGTGGCAAGGTCTATGGACTCCCTGGTTGTGCTAAATGAATAGGTTGGCATAACATTGGCGGGAGTATATTTTACATGGGGAATCTCCGTTCCCATAATACTTCGGGTCTGTATTACGATAGAATTCTCAATCGGAACTGTATATGCAAGCTGGGAAACCTGGTTAATTCCATGTTCGATGTTTGCACGCTGCAGACATTGGTATGCATAGGTAAAGGTCGAATCAATCTCGTCCTGAATATCGCGGGCTTCGTCGATAAGATCCATCAGCTCCCGGATCAGGATGTTTCGTTTTTTGTCCATCAGATCGTAGCCTTGCTGTGCCAATGCCAAAGAATTCTTGGCAAGCATCAGATTTCCTTTTGTGGGAAATGTACGAGGATCCATGAAATCCCTCCTTTCATCTGAAAAATTGATAGTGCATTGATGTTAAAGATGAAAAGTTATTCTTCCTCAGTCTGCATAGGATGATAGTATTTATCCAGAATTTTAGTATCTACACGGTCTAATTCTTCTTTTGGTAATCTGCCAAGCAGTTCCCAACCGAGGTCTAAGGTTTCTTCTATTGTACGGTTTTCATTTACGCCTTGTCCGATGTAACGGGTTTCAAATTCTTTACCAAATTCCAAATATTTTTTGTCGATTGGAGAAAGCTCATCCTCGCCGATAACAGAGGCTAGGTTACGGGCATCTCCAACTTTTGCATAAGCAGAGAAGAGCTGATTGGCGAGATCTTGATGATCTTCTCTTGTATATCCTTTACCGATACCATCTTTCATCAGACGTGACAGAGATGGAAGAATATTGATCGGTGGATAAATGGACTGTCCATGCAATTGTCGCTCTAATACGATCTGCCCTTCGGTGATATATCCGGTCAGGTCAGGGATTGGATGTGTGATATCATCATTTGGCATTGTGAGGATCGGGAGCTGGGTAACAGAACCATTCACACCTTTTACGATGCCGGCACGTTCATAAATAGTTGCCAGTTCACTGTACAAATATCCTGGGAATCCTTTACGGCTTGGGATTTCTCCTTTTGATGATGAAACCTCTCGCATTGCTTCTGCGAAAGAAGTCATGTCGGTAAGGATAACGAGGATATGCATATTTTGCTCAAATGCAAGATATTCGGCAACGGTCAATGCAACCTTCGGTGTGATCAGACGCTCCACTACCGGATCGTTTGCCATATTCAAAAACATGGCTACGTGGTCGGCAACTCCGCTGTCTTCAAAAGTGCGGCGGAAGAAATCAGCAACATCATGCTTAACACCCATTGCGGCAAATACAATCGCAAACTGTTCGTCGGAATTTTCTCCCAGAGAAGCCTGTTTTACAATTTGTGCGGCAAGCTGGTCGTGTGGAAGTCCATTTCCTGAGAAAATCGGAAGCTTTTGTCCACGAATCAAAGTGGTTAATCCATCAATCGCAGAAATACCGGTACGGATATAGTTACGTGGATATTCACGTTCTACCGGATTTAAAGGAAGTCCGTTGACATCTCGTTTTAATGAAGAATGGATTGGACCGAGGTCATCGATTGGCTGTCCGATACCATTGAAGGTGCGGCCAAGCATATCCGGGGATAATGCAATCTCCATCGGATGACCGGTCAGTTTGGTATGTGTATTTTTTAAAGACATATTTTCGGAACCTTCAAAAACCTGAATGACGGCTTTGTCTTCATAAAGTTCAATAATACGTCCGATTTTACGTTCTGTTCCATCTACGACAAATTCTACGATTTCATCATAAAAAGCGTCCTGTATGCCCTCCAGTGCAACAAGAGGACCATTGATACTGCTTAAGCCTAAATATTCAATTGACATAGTATAGTTTCCTCCTTATGCATTCTTTTCCAGTACATGTTGATAGAACGCGTCAATATCACGATGATACTGTTTAAACATTTCAAGCCGGTCATTCGGCACATCATATTTGATGGCGATAACGCGGTCAAATATATTTTCTGATTTGAGAACAGACATTGGATGCCCCATAGTTACAAGAGCTCTTGCCTGTTTGTAAAGATACAAAATCGTATCCATCATAAGAAACTGTTTTTCCAGTGAAACGCAGGTATCATCTTTGTGGAATGCATTTTGCTGCAGGAATCCAAGACGGATAACACGTGCGATTTCAAGAATCAGCTTCTGGTCATCAGGAAGTACATCACTACCAATCAGCTTGACAATCTCCAAAAGACTGCTCTCTGAATTTAAAAGTGCCATCAGGCGGTTGCGGTAGTCCACAAATTTAGGAGAAACATGATCCTGATACCAAGGTGATAAATCTCCCAGATATTCGCTGTAGCTTGTCAGCCAGTGGATTGCCGGGAAATGTCTCGCATAAGCAAGACTTTTATCCAGTCCCCAGAAGCAGCGGACAAATCGTTTGGTATTCTGCGTTACCGGTTCAGAGAAATCACCACCCTGAGGTGATACTGCACCAATGATAGTAACAGAACCATCCGTTCCATTTAAGTTATGCATCATACCGGCACGCTCGTAAAAAGCTGACAGACGGGATGCAAGATAAGCGGGGAAACCTTCCTCGGCAGGCATTTCCTCCAGACGTCCGGAAAGTTCTCTAAGCGCTTCAGCCCAACGAGATGTAGAGTCAGCCATAATCGCTACATCATATCCCATATCGCGATAATATTCAGCCAGTGTCAATCCCGTGTAAATAGAAGCTTCACGTGCGGCTACAGGCATGTTGGAAGTGTTGGCAATCAGTGTGGTACGGTCCATCAAAGGGTTACCGCTTCGAGGATCTACCAACTGGCTGAATTCTTCCAGAACCTGCGTCATTTCGTTGCCTCGTTCGCCACAACCGATATAGATGATGATGTCGGCATTAGACCATTTGGCAATCTGATGCTGAGTCATTGTTTTACCGGTACCAAATCCACCAGGGACAGCAGCAGTTCCGCCTTTTGCAATTGGGAACATCGTATCAATGATTCTCTGTCCTGTAATCAGCGGAGTAGAAGCCGGAAAACGATGATGAGTTGGTCTTGCAACTCGGATAGGCCAGCGTTGTGTCATAGTAAGTTCTTTTGTAGTGCCGTCATTTAATTGCAGAGTAATAAGAGTTTCATCAATTGTGTAAGCTCCGTCGGGAACAACATGGACAACGGTTCCTTCCACTTCCGGTGGAACCATGCATTTATGAACGATGGCACGAGTCTCCGGAACCTCTGCGATAATATCTCCGCCACGAAGAAAATCTCCTTCTTTTACGGTGATGTGTGCTTCCCATTTCTTTTCACGGTCCAGAGAATCAACAGTGACACCGCGAGTGATAAAAGCTCCGCCGCTCTTGGCGATTTCTTCAAGAGGACGTTCGATACCATCAAAAATATTATTTAAGATTCCAGGGGCAAGAGTGACTGATACGGCACTTCCGCTGGCAACGACTTCCTCGCCGGGACGTAGACCGCTGGTCTCTTCATACACCTGGACAGTTGTCATATCTTTTGTCAGGGCAATTACTTCTCCGACAAGTTTTTCCTTTCCTACATAAACCATCTCGGACATGCGAAATCCTGTATTTCCCTTCAGATAAATGACGGGACCATTGATTCCGTAGATTGTAGCAGTATTAAGCAATTCCGTCACCTCCTGAGAATAAGAATTTATCATATTCATCTCGTAATTGTGTTTTAAATGAATGATCGATCAAAATATTTCTGTCGCGGATGACACAGCGGACTCCACCAATAAAATCTTCTGTACTGATTGTAAGCTGTGTGCCCGTAGCTTCCTCAAGAGAGGATTTCAAGGATTCATCTGACGGGTTAATATAAATCGTCATAGAAGATCCGTTCGCAAATGTAAGAGCATCCCGGATACAGCGAATCAAGAAATCCGGATAATCTGCTGATTTCATATAATCATGGACAAGCTCCAGAGTCTCTTTAAAAATCTTATCTTTCAGATCCTGCTGGATTTTGCTCTGCTCACGTTTTAAGTCAAGTTGTGCTTTGGCAAGCGATTGATTGATCTGCTGTTTTGCATTGATCGTCTCTGTTTTAATACGGATCTCAGATTGTCTTTGAGCTTCTACTTTGTGATCCTGTAATACTTTTTCAAGAGCATCCCGGTATGAGTCAATAATCTCATTGCCCTGAGCCCGGGCCTCCTCCATGGAGGTCGCCTGTAAATGTGCAATTTTTTCTTCTAAAGTCAAGGTACTACCTCCCTATAATTTTAATCCGATTGCTTCTGTGATATAAGAAGTGATAAAGTCTTTTTTACGTCCTGTACCATGTCGGTCAGGAATCTCGATCAAAAGAGGCATCTTTCGCTCCAGACGGAATTGATCAATGATGTCTGGAAATTCCTGACCGAATTTTTCTGTCAGGAGGACGATACCAATTGTTTTGTCGAGCAAGACCTTCTCCAATTCTTCACGAAGTTCGTCACGTTCATGGACAACAACACCATCTACGCCGGCAAGACGCATGCCGGTATAGGTGTCGACGTTGTCACTGATTAAATACATTTTCATAAAATACTCCATTCCGGCTGCTGTATTAAATACCTGCAGCCCAAGCGGTGTTTTACAACTTTCCTAAAATCATGAAGGAGATAATCAGTCCATACAGACAAACACCTTCTGCAAGACCTACGAAAATTAAAGATTTACCAAGTACGCTGGAATCTTCACTGATTGCACCAAGAGCAGCACTTGCAGCACTTGCTACGGCGATACCGCCACCGATACAAGAAAGTCCTGTAACAAGAGCGGCTGCGATATATCCAAGTCCTGTTGCAAGTGAACCGGAAGTAGCTGCTGCATCAGCGGCGTGTACAGTTGGTCCGCCCAGCATCATGATCGATGCGATGGCAAAAGCACCAAAGAAGAAAAATGCATTGACACCGATAGTACGTTTATAACGTTTTTTGTTTTTTTCTCCGATTAAGTAATATCCAAAAGGAATGATGATGCTCAGTACGAGAGCGACGATAAAAATAAGTTTTGTTGCAGTTGTCATAATAAACGCCTCCTATAAAATGATAATTTATTTCTTTGAGTTTGATTCAGTTTTTTGTGAATATGGTGAAAATGCATGTCCGGAACCACTGTAGAATCGACTGAACATTTCATAATATTCCAGACGAAGAACCTGAATTCCGACGATCAATCCCTCCATACCACACACGAACAAGTTACCGAGTACAATGACGATCCAGTTCGGATTACCCTCTTCGACACCGGCAAGCATCAGTACAACTTCCATCATTGCAGCATGACTGACAGCGAAAGCACCGATACGGACAAAGGACAAGGTGTTGGAGAAGTAGCTGAGCAGTGTTTCAAATAATTCAAAAAATCCCTGAATGAGGAACATTGCTTTGCTTTCTTCCATTTTGTTACTTTTCTTTTCAATCTTCTTTGTGAGTGGCTCACGGAATAAGATTAAAAGAAGAGGAATGCCAAACATAATGGCAAGAACCCATCCGGCAGGGGTTTTATGCCCTGTCATAAATAAAACGATAACAGCTACAATGGAAGCATAGAATACAAGTCCTGCAACACCATTGATATCAAACCAGGTAGCTTCTACATCGTGGCTACGAGCCGCATTTATAATATGGAGGATCATAGCAAATATAATGACACCCATACCAAAAGCAACAGCGACAATAAATACGGTGTTTAACTTACCGATAAAAGGTAATGTCGTCATATGGTCGATTGGTCTTAACCAAAGCGGCTGAATGATATCTTCAAATCCGAAAATGCTTCCGAATAAAAATCCAAAAATGGTGGAGAAGAAACCGGCACAGGATACAATTCCTGCCAGAGGAATCTTCTTAAAGTGATATAAAAGTCCGCCTCCGATCAAGAGGAGAAGTCCCTGACCAACATCACCGAACATTGCACCAAAGATGAAGGAATAAGTCAATGCAACGAAAATGGTAGGATCCATTTCATTGTGCGCAGGCAAACCATACATCTGTACATACATTTCAAAAGGTTTAAATAATTTTGGATTTTCCAGTTTCGTTGGCGGTTCTCCAAAATATTTATCCCGTTCTTCCTCTACAACAACAAAGACTTTGTCATCATTTTTAATTTCTTCTGTAAATTTTTCGACATCATCTTCTGCCATCCATCCGCATAAAATGTAATAATCTTCTTTGTTTTCTTCCATGCGGGCTGCCATCTTACGAACATCAAAGTTATTAGAAAGCTCTTGCAGACGTTTTTGTGCAGCAACCAGCTGAGGTCCCTGTTTTGTAAGGAAATCGGCAATTTGTTGATTTAGAGCTTCAATCTCTTTTTGTGATTTATCAATCTCACGTGAAAGTGCTCGATATGCCTGTGAAGGTGTTCCTTTGTATTCATCTGTTAAAGTGATTCGCTCAAAATGAAGCGAACGGAAAATAGCATCCGCTTTCGGGGCTTCACCAGGCGATACGAAGTAAGCTCCGTATACATAAGTATCATCACGTTCGCCTTCTACATAAATAGCATCCAGGTCATCAGCCAGATATTTCTGCATTTTATGATAATATTCAATAGGAAGTTTTCCAAAGCGGTAAGCAATAAATCGATAATTCAGAACCTCTTGAATGTTGCAGTCCAGTGGCTGGAAAGGCGAAATAATCTGTTGTTTCTGCTGAGCAGCTCCAATAGCCTGCTTCTGTTTTTCTTTTTTCTCTTGCAAATGTTCATACTCTTCATTTGCAGTACGTACAAGTTCAAACATATCGTCCAGAGCAAGTGTCGCATCTGGTTTGATCTTGTCGGGATTGTCCAGATAGCCAACAAATTTATTAGCCATACTAAGAGCATCTCGATATGGATTGAGTTCAACAAATGGTCGGAGATTGTCGACTGTTTTTAATTCAGACAATGCCGATTCCAATTGGATTTCATATTTGGAAAGGTATGTGTCGGTCACGCGGTCGATATCATTTCGAGGACCCGAAATGTTGATAAATTTCATTTTTACAATCATAGAGTTTTACCTCCAATATACGCTAACGTTTCACCAGGAGACAAATGGTAACGCACACATTCCATGGCGGTTGTCAGCTTTCTTAATTCTTCTTCTTTTAAGAACAGATACGTATTGAGCGTAGCAATAGAATAAGGATTTCTGCGTCGGTCTACCGTGTAAAGATGGTAAAGACAATCACGATACATCTGTTCAATTGTTAGTGTTTCATTGAAATCATAGTGCCTCCAGTAAGAAGTTTTTCGTAGAATATGATCAAATTCTTCTACAGAAGGTGTTTCAACCAGTTCTTTAACAAGTTCGGTTGAAAGTTTATAATGAATCGGTACTAATAATGCATAAATGTCTACCGGTTTCATTTCATAATATTTCTTTGCTCGATAAATCCATTGAAGATTTAACAGATCAATCTTTGAACCATAATCTCTTGTAAGAATCTCAAGCTCTTTTTTCTTTAAAACTTTTTTTCGCTTTTTCCAGACCTTGGCAAATGCATATTGATCCAGAGCAAGGTCGTAATCAAAAAGAGTAATGTTAGGTTTTTCCTTTAATCGCTTCAATGGTTCATAATATTCCGTATCTTTCAAATTCTCGATTAATTCATCCGTTGTACGTGATGTGATTAGTTTATCGATAGAAATCTGAGAATATTTATCGAAGAAATTCTTCTTATAATTTAAATCAAAAGGCTCGGAGTAATGATTGATCACAATACGGAAGCAATAATTGATCAAATCTACTTCATAGCGGGAAACATAAAGTTCCAGAAATTTTCGTTGTTCCAGCCCGCAAAAACGATAGATTTTAGAATAATCATAATATAATTGTCCAATTAAAACTTTCTCAATATTACCGCGATGAAGCTGCTCGTCAGACAAATCATTTAATACAAAGCTGTAAGAAGATTTCTCTTTTAGATAAGAAACAATTTCCGGGACGCTGTGAAGCTCGGCAATTTCTTCGAAATTTTTATCATTCAGAAGCCTTGCTTCCATTGCACGAATCTTAGTTACAATACCACTGTATGCCAGTAAATTTCCCATGTTTGTCACCTCGTTTGCATGAAAATGTGTTGTTACTTATAGTAAAATGTAAACAATGATGTGAAAACCTGTGATCTACACGGTCGTAATACGTGCTAAGATTTCCTGTGCATATTGCGAATGCCTTTCTTTATAATTCTTCTGCAAGGCAATGGTTGCAGAATTGTTATCACTACTTTGACCATTTAAAACATTTTGTGTATCAGTTTCCAGATGATCACGGATCTTTTGAATCTCGGACATGGTACGACTTTCTAATTCAATATCAAAGAGCCGTCGTTTTTCCTGATATTCTTTATCCAAAACTTCCTTTTGTGCCTCAGCATGCTCCACAATGGAAGAAGCGGCCGATTCGATTTCGGATAGTTTTTTTACAATAGAATCCATAAGAAGCCTCCCTTGTTGATTTTTACTTGTGATGTTTTTATCATACACCTTTTTGAAAAAAATACAATAAAAATAGCGGAATACAAACGATAAAATTATACAAAATCACCAGAAAAACAGAGGGCGAAAAAATATTATCAAAAATTGACCGGTAGGATTGGTTTATGATATGATGAAAAAAATTAAAAATAAAAATGATAAAAATGATGGAAAATAGCAGGTCAAACGAAGAATGACCTGATGAATGTTAGATAGTAGGAGGAAACAGTATGAGACTTAGAAATATTCCAAGAGCGGAAAGTACAATAGAGGCACATGATGTGGTAATCAATCAGCCGGAGGCAGAACGAGGAAAGTGGGCAAAGGTATTTGGGAATAGTAAACCAATTCATATTGAGATTGGGATGGGAAAAGGTCAATTTCTGCTAAATATGGCACTGGCTCATCCAGATGTAAACTATATTGGAATCGAACGTTATTCAAGCGTACTGCTTAGAGCAGTGGAAAAATTTGACAGAGATGAATACAGAGAACTTGAAAATATCCGTTTTATTTGTATGGATGCAAAAGAATTGGATAAAGTATTTGCACCGGAAGAAGTGGATAAAATTTATCTGAATTTTTCAGATCCATGGCCAAAAGCAAGACATGCAAAACGAAGACTGACATCGAAAGAATTTTTGAAAAGATATGAAGGAATCCTTGCTCAGCATGGAAAAGTTGAATTTAAGACAGACAACACAGAGCTGTTTGATTTTTCCTTAGAACAGATAGAAGAAGCAGAAGGCTGGGAGCTGCTTGCACATACCTTTGATCTGCATCACAATGAAGAGATGAATAAAGGCAATATTATGACCGAGTATGAAGCAAAATTTTCAGCAAAAGGTCAGCCGATCAATAAGTTGATTGCAACAAGGAAATAAAAAAGTAGTTGTTACATATAATATAAAAAGCTTACGTTACTGTTCACAATCTAAAGTGAGCAGTAGCGGTGTTTGTGGGGATGTGTAAATGAAGAAAAAACGCAGAACCTGGAAAGTAGCGTTGAGTCAAAAGCTATATTGTAATGTAAAGTGGAATAAAATTGTGGTGTGTGTGAAGGACTCGTTGGACGAAGTAAGCAAGGTCTTGAATTCTATAGGAAGAAAATGTTAAAGTAGCTTGTTTGAAAATGTAATTATTACCTTTGATAGGTGCAAAAATAAAAAAATGTTCGAAATATGAAAAAAATATAAAAAAATACTTGCATTTTTTAAAAGCCTCCGATATAATATCTATTGTGTCACAGATGAGGCATACAAATTTAATAAAAGATGCGCGATTAGCTCAGTTGGTAGAGCACCTGACTCTTAATCAGGGTGTCCAGGGTTCGAACCCCTGATCGCGCACTCAGGAATCACTGTTTTTAACGGCTGCGAACGTTGGGGGCGGTGGTTTTTTTGTATTCTTTTTTAGTAATTTTGCAGGACTTATGTTATACTGTGGATAAATCAAAATGCAGAGGAGAGGATGCAAATGGGAATCTATTTGAATGGGACAACAGCATATACTTTGTACAAAAGTGAAACAGTTTGATGAAAGGAAGCGTATGAATAACAAAAGAAAGCAAATTATAAAAATAGTTATACCATTAATAATTGCATTATTGTCTGTTTTTGTATTCGCTCGATTCACAACATCTACAGAATATCATGCCAAAACAATACAGTTTTTGAATGAAAAGAAGACAACGGTTATGGAATTGACAGCGGCTTCCACGGCAGCTTCAGCGGCAATCACGTTGATTCCGGGAGATACAGGAACTCCGATTGCGGAAAAACTGGCAGATTTGAGCTCGTATTTTCTGGTTGTATTATGTGCATTATTTTTGGAAAAATATTTGCTGACGATAACGGGCTATGCAGCATTTATGATATTAATACCAATTGCCTGTGTATTATATTCGGCGAGTGAGATATTTAAACGGAACATATGGAAGCAGTTTGCATATAAGTTGGTGTTATTTGGACTTGGTATCTATCTGATTGTGCCGGTCAGTGTAAAGGTATCGGATATGATAGAGACAACATATCAGACATCTATTGAGCAAACAATCGATTCGGCAAAACAGACGACAGAAGAAATCAAAGATAGTAGCGACGAAGAGGAAAGTAGTGGTGTGAGTGGATTTATTTCCAAAGTGAAAGATGGAGTATCGGATACAACGGCTAAAATACAAAATGTGTTGAATAATTTTATTGAGGCGTTGGCGGTTATGATCGTAACTTCATGTCTGATTCCGATATTGGTAATGATATTCTTTGTGTGGATTATTAAGAGCATGCTGGGAATGGATATGACCGGATGGAAGCGGATTGAGAGAATATAGGTATGGACCCAGACAGGGACGGAGTTTCATGGTTCTTTTGCTGAGCAAAAGACCATGAAACTCCGTCCCTGTCTGGTCTATACCTGTCTGGTTAGTTATCCAACAACCATTTCCAAATAGGAATTACCTCAATATTGATTCCATCGCAATCAATAACAGCCTCTTCGCTATTAGTAATGAGAATACATTTGGCGTTGGGGATAAAATTATTTAGCTTCACAAAGGCTCTGGTTTCACGTTCTCTTGTATCTATGTTATCCAGAACCTGCATACTGACCTGGATAGCAAGATTGTCTAATGGTACATAAAAGTCAATTTCTACATTATTCTCAAAGAAATAGACATTTTCGGTACCATAACGTCGCATCAGTTCGATTGCAACAAGATTTTCCAGTTGAGCAGATTTGCAGTCTAGCAGCATAAGTCCTAGAAGTCCGGTATCCATAAAGTAATACTTAGGAGAAGTCTCTTTTTCTACAAGTTTGGCGGCATAGTTTTGCAGAGTAAAGAGCAGGTAGGAGTCTGTCATATAATTGACATAGTTTATTACGGTTTGTTTACCGATAGACATTCCACTACTTTTTAATATATTAGTCAGTCGGTTATACGATAAAGGTTTTGTGACAGATTCTGCAATTTTCTTTAAAATCAGCCTTATTGCGAAATCGTTGGTGATTTTATTTCTGCTTATAATATCACCAAGATATACGGTTTGATAGATGCTGTTCAAAAAAGCCCTTTTGTTCTTTATTTCAACTAATTCAGGAAACGCTCCATAAGTTACGTATTCGTTATATTGATTTTGGACATCTGCCCTGTCTTTGGTGCTAATAACATCCAGATAATTCTTTGTCATATTATTTGCAATTAGATATTCAGAGAAAGAATATGGATAAACATTCATAATAACAAAGCGCCCACCTAAAGTAGAAGCTATTTCGTTACTTAGCATTTTACTATTACTGCCAGTAATATTGATTCGATATTTCATATCCGCAATTCTGCGAACGAACTTTTCCCATCCGTTAATATTTTGAATCTCGTCTAAAAATAGATATGGTTTGACATCAGTTCCGGATAGTTCTAATCCGATTTCTAAAATGAGATTTAGATCTTCAGCAGTCATTTCCAAAAGACGCTCATCTTCAAAATTTACATAAACAATTTGGGACAAGGGAATTCCATTGTCTTCTAATTGCTTTATTTGTTGATACATCATATATGACTTTCCGGTTCTTCTGATACCAACAAAGCAATAATTGACATTGGTTTCTAGAGAATATTGTCTTGTTATTAATGGATTGTTGAGATAAATATCTTTTTGATCAATCATGATTTGTTTTATAGTATCTCGATTCATAATATATGTCACCTCTTTCTATATGAGATAATTATATATCAATATTGTCTTGCATACAAGACAATATCATGAATAAGTTGTCTTGTTTAATGAGAATGGAGATATAAATAGTATATGCGTATTGATGGGTATTATAACAGGGACCAAACAGGAACCAGACAGGGACGGAGTTTAATGGCTTTTTTGCGAGTAAAAAGGCCATTAAACTCCGTCCCTGTGGCTTGCTGTGGGCTTGTATTTTGACGAAATATGGGTTAAATTGTTCTATATAAATGCTGACAGAGGGGATGATATCATGATTAAATTAAATGACTATCTGTACTCAGGAGATACCATATTCCGTATCCTGGATAAGTACATAGCAGATTTGCGAAAAGAAGCAAAGCGGACGCACAATGCGATTGATCTGACACATTGTAATTTTTTACTTCAGATCAGAGGTCTGTTGGAGCATAATGATTTCCTGACGGCACAGTCACAGCAAATCCGGGAGTTTTATAAATATATGGCAAAAGAATATCCATTCCTTGCATTTACTTTTAAAGGACGTATTAAATCATTAATTAGGGCAGAGGCAAAGTTTAATGGTTATATAGTAGAATATATTTATGATTACTATGTGGAAAGAGGAACGTATCCGTCTGTATCAGAAATCAAGGATCGGTTGAGTTGTTTTCGTGATTTTATTGCATATCGTATTGTCATCTCAATGCCAAAATGCCATTATCCAAATGAAGAAAAACGGAAAGCAGAGGAGTTAAAATGTTTGTACGAAATTGCAAATGTATTGCCGGGATTTTTGGAGGAACGCGGATTTACTGCTGAATCGGCATATGGTGTAAAGATAAGTGAATCACCACTTCTGAATGAGGAAGTGAAACCTTATTATCGAGATTATATTTCCAATCAAAGTGCAAACGGCTATCAGTCGTTACATATTACTTTTTTTGATAATTCATCCAGAAGCTTTATGGAAGTCCAGATTCGAACAAAAACAATGGACGATATTGCAGAAATAGGACAAGCAAATCATACAGCATATGAGAAGAAACAAAAAGAAGAACGTGCAAGGCGAGACGTAATTCCAAAAGGAGAGTGCAGATATTTTGATGAAGCATATGAACGAGGAATGGCTCTGCTGGGAATAGAACTGAATAAATTAGATGTTAATATGTTCGGGGCAGTGGATAACAATTTAATTAATGATGGATGTGGATTATATCGCGGACGACTGATTCTGCCGTATGAACATTTGTCACGTTTTCAAAATGATTTAATAGATTAGAACCAGATAGGGACGGAGATTAGTGGCTTTTTTGGGAGCCGATTGGGACGGAGTCAATAACATTTAGTTAAGCTTTTTTCATCATAGTATGAACCTATTGAAGTTCTCTTCCCTAAGCTTTTAAAAAGTATTATTATCATAAAAGTAGATGATTTTTATAAGAAAATATTTTTTTGCACCATAATCAGGCAGAGCCTTGCTTCTGCCTGATTAATACAATATAATATATCTTGTGTTAAGCTCTATTGTTTAACGGCTTTACAGTTTGTGATCTGACCTGTCGAGCGGTCTGTTGTTTCACCCTAATAGCTGTTTGATGTCGTAGCATTAGAGCTTTTACTATATCATTCGTCATTCGATGTTTTATGAATCTTCGTGCAATAGGAAGAACATCTTCAAAGGATATTTTGTATTCATATTTCCTTTTTTTCTTTCCTTGCTCTTTCTTTTTTTCTTCTGTAGCAAAGGTGTGAAGAAGTGAGGCAAAGTTATACATAATAAGTTTTGCATATACTTCTTGAATAATCAGTTCCCGATTAACCGAATGTAAATACACTAGTGAAAGCGCATATTTTAAGCGTCGGAAAGAAGTTTCAATAGACCATCTTTTCCAGTAAAGTTCTCGTAGATCCAGTGCAGAAAAATTTTTTAATGGTAAATTAGAAATCAAATATTCGTAGTTTCCATTTTCAAGTTGTATACAGGTGCATCGAATTTTCATGGTATATACACTTTTCTTATCATCAATCGGAATCGGCTCGAAGGTTCTTTTATTTTTTACTATTTTCATTTTATCCCCATGACAAAGATGCTTGTTTTTTTTCGATCTTGTTACGTCCAAAACAATCTCTCTATCTGATTCTGTTTCAGCTGGCAAAATATCTTTCAGAAAAGCAGATGGTGCAGACGGAGATTTCCAGCGAATGAGAAAAAATTTCTTTTTTTCAATTAAATGAGCCATTGTGTTTAGCGAGGCATATCCTCTATCTGCGATAAGTATCGTATTTTCTGGCAGATTACAGTGATCGACCATATGACAGAAAGCCTGTGTTTCATTCATTTTAGGGCGTGGTTGGGTAACAGCAGTAATATACCTGTTTTCACAGATATCAAACAAAGTGTTCAAATGCATCTGAAAAAACACATTGTCACTTCGAGCCTGTTTTATACGATATTCAAAATCATTTTTATTAGTAGGAAGATTAATATCAGAACCATCTACTGCAACAAGATGAAACCCTTTATACGTTTTGGTAAAAGGAATTTTTTCATTAAAAGATTTTAAAAGATACGGGAAAAAATCAGCAATTAGTTTTTTTCGCTGTTGTGTGAAAGCTGATTTAGATGGAACTTTCTTGTTTTGGGACATAAAAAAGTTAAATAATTCTGTATTTGTCCTATTCATGGTGAGGCAGAGAGTAGATTTTACCGTGTCAGAAAAAGGACAGAGTCTGTGTCTGGTCATATCTGAACCTGGAGTATTAACATACAAATGAATATTTTTCTCTGCTGTTTCAAGAACAGAGAAGAAACGTTTTCGAATAGTTGCTGGTGTCATGTACATGTGTGGTACCTCCTTGAAGTAAAAATATATCTAACTTCAAAGGGCACCTTACTGATTATAATAATCAGTAAGGTGCCGCACATTTTTACGATTTTGTCAACTATTAATTGAAAAAAGCTTAACTAAATGTTATTGGGACGGAGTTTAATGGCTTTTTTTGCGAGCAAAAAGCCATTAAACTCCGTCCCAATCGGCTCCTCATCTGGTTCCCCTATCTGTTGGATTTGCGATAAAGAGGAAAATGTAGTTGATAATATTCTGGTAAAACGTAAAATTTGTTGCGCGCCAGAGGTTGATTTTCCTTAGTGTAATGAATCGATTCTAATAAAAGTGCCGGAGTTTGCTCAGGAACTTTTAGAAAGTCAGTTTCCATATGATTAACATAAATTAATTTAATCGTTGTGTCCATTCGTTCTGTATGTGTAAATAATGTCTTCAATATAACTTCACGAATAGAGTCTTCTTGAGCAGTGTCCAAAAGAAGCAAATCAAAAAAAGTTGCCGGAATCTGTGTGAAGGAATAACTTAAGACAGTTTGATCGGAATGGAATACACAGTTGCATGCTAAAACTAAATCACAGGTTGTGAGTTCTAGTTTATCCCTTGCAATATCCGTTGGAGCACCGTAATTATAAGATAGTATCGTATCTGTTATAGGAAGCTTACATTGGGTTAGAAGCGGATGTTCCAAAAGATTTGTAGGGGAGGATGGAGAATGGGGAGCTATTAAAGTTCCTTTTCCTTGAGATTTAATAATCATACCATCTTCTTGCAAAATAGCAAGAGCTTGCCGAAGAGTATTTCTGCTGACACCATATTTCTGAGATAGAGCAGTTTCTCCAGGGAGATATTCTCCAGGTGGATAAGTTCCGTCCATAATATCCTTATATAGAGA
The DNA here is from genome assembly GCF_014287355.1 of Ruminococcus hominis. Taxonomy (NCBI): domain Bacteria; kingdom Bacillati; phylum Bacillota; class Clostridia; order Eubacteriales; family Oscillospiraceae; genus Ruminococcus; species Ruminococcus hominis. The sequence goes on from NZ_JACOPE010000001.1 coordinate 305,902, forward strand.
ATTGTACACATCTAAATATACGGGAATATTATCGGTATATAGTCGTGTTTGCATTATTCGACCTCCTTTGTTCAATCTTGATGAACAAGTTAATCATATCATGTTTTTTTTGTCTGTGCAATTATAATTCTGATAAGTAGGAAATGAAAAGAGACTGGAAATACAAAATGCACAAGATTGTATGTTAAACCTTGTGAGAAAGTTATAAAAATTAAAAAAGTATGGAGGAAATGTTGACAAACAGATAAAAACAATGCTAATCTTTGGACAAGATGAACATGTTCAACAAGATAAGAGGGGGAGGATACATGATACGTCTTTGCGAAGAAAAAGACAGAGGGCAATTATTAAACTATTTGCAAGAAAATCCGATTTATCATACATTTTTGCTTGCAGATATGGAACAATATGGATTTAATCATTCATTTCAACAGATTTATGTGCAGGAAGAAAATGGAGAATGTCAAGGTGTTTACTTGCGGTATTATCATAATTTGATTCTTGCAGGTGAACCGGACTACATAGATGGCAGGGCGGTTGCACAGTTAGTAAATGGAGAAATTAGAACCATAATGGGAAGAGGGGAACTTGTCAAACAAGTTTTAGATTATTTGGATAGTACATGGAACATGGTAGAAAGTAATTTGTATGTACAGCCTATTCCAGTACAAATTTTGGAAAAACCAATGGCAAACTTAAGAATTGCAAAATTGGATGATGTAGATGCTATTTATCAGTTTTTGATGAGTTTTCCAGAGTTTGTAGCACCATATGGTGAAAAGGAAATGATTGTAAATCGTATTACAAATAATGAGGGAATTCATGTGCTGCTTGAAGAAAATGGGAAAATTATTGCACACGGAAATAGTGCAGCAAAAACAGAAAAATCCTGTATGCTGGGAGGAATTTGTGTAGATCACGCATATAGAGGAAATGGGTATGCACAGAAGGTTTTATCTGTATTAAGTGAATATATACATCAAGAAGGAAAAATGCCTTGCATTTTTGCACCAGCAGATTCAGAATACTCAATTTTCGAAAAGACTGGATTTGAAATTTATGGGACATGGGCGGTTGTAAACCGCATTAAGTAGGAGGGACTCATGGAAACGATAAATAAGAAATTGAAAACAAAGGATATTTTAGGTTATACGATAGGATCTATTGGTGATAGTACATCATACAATTTTATTTTATCATTTTTATCTTTTTTTATGACAACAGTTGCAGGGGTGAGTCCAGCAGTAGCTGGAGCTATTATTTCAATTGCAATTGCATGGGATGCTATTACTGATCCGATTATTGGGTATATTGTAGATAATTCTAGAAGTAGCAAGGGAAAACGTCGCCCTTGGATTTTGCGATCAGTAGTTCCGCTCGGTGCTTCTATGGTACTATTATTTTTAAAAGTGGACTTTTCGGCTGCACAAAAAAACTTGTATTATTTGATTTTAGTCCTTGTTTTCTGGACAGCGTATACAGCATTTAATATTCCATACTATTCTTTTGGATCAGTACTTACAGATGTTGATAGCGAGCGTGTAAAATTGGCAGCTTTTCGTGAAGTACTTGGATATGTTGGAATTTTTTGTGCAAGTTCTGTTCCTACTTTTATTGTTGGAAAAATGGTGGCGAGTGGTTTCTCAGATGCAAATTCATGGTTTACAGTAGGTGTGATCACAGCAGTTATTTCTGTCATTACAATTTCATTAATGTGGTGGATGACTAAAGGTAAAGAGCCAATAGAAGAGGTCGCTGAGACTGAGAAGATGAATATAAAAGGATTTTTCGTACAGATTTGGAGTCTGATGAAGATGAAACCGTATGTGCTTGTAATTCTTTGTGCACTTTTAACTAATGTATACATGACATTATTTAACTCTAGTCTGATGTATTATGTAACGTACAACATGGGGTTGGCTGAAACACAAGCATCACTGATGTTTACAGCTATGAATATCGTATCAATTGTATTTATTCCATTTGTAACAAAAGGGGTGGAAATTTTTAGTAAAAGTAAGGTGTATGTTGGTTGTACTATTTTCAGTGGAAGTATTATGATACTTACAATGTTTACTGGTATTCCTAATATTGCAATGGGATGTGTTTATGTAGTACTGGTTGGTGTAGGAACTTGTGCTTATTGGATGTGTATTTTTAACTTTTTATATGACGTTGTAGATTATGATGAATTTCAGCGAGGAAAAAAACGTGACGGAATTATTATGTCTTATTACTCGTTTTTGTTAAAACTTGGTGGTTCTGTTGCTGCAGCGGTACAGGGCATACTATTGGAACAGAGTGGATTCAATCCAACTTTAGCTGTGCAGGGAGAAAATGCACTGAATATGATAAAAATAATGTTTACTATTCTTCCAGGGGTATGTTTATTTGGAGCTGGTGTAGTTATGGCAGTGACTCCATTAAAAGATAAGAGAATGAGTGCATTAAGAACAGCCTTAGAGAAGAAACGATTAGGAGAAAGTTATTCAGTAGAAGGCTTTAAAGAATTATTAGATAATCAACAATAGACTGATATAAAATTTAAAATTGAGGAGGAAAACTATGAATTCGAAAGCAGCAGTTGTAATGCAAACAGATTTTACAAAAGATATTTCCGTCTGTACTATGCAGGGCGTGTGTATGATGGTGGATCCGACATTACGTGTTTTTGATAATACACATGATATTAAGAGTTTTGATACATATCAGGCTTCTACGTGTTTAAGTTACGTAGTTGATTTCTGGCCAGCAGGCACAGTTTTTGTTTCTGTTGTAGATCCAGGTGTGGGAACAGATCGAAGAGCGTGTGTCGCAAAATTAAAAAATGGTAGTTATGTTGTAACTCCGGATAATGGGACTCTTACACATGTGGCAAAATATATCGGTGTAGAAGCTGTTCGTGTAATTAATGAAGAAGCTCATCGGTTAAAAAACACAGCGCAGTGTAACATTTTTCATGGAAGAGATGTATTTGCATACTGTGCTGCAAAACTGGCAGCAGGAATTATTACTTATGAAGAAGTCGGACCAGAGTATCCGATTGAGGAAATTGTTTTACATGAGATTATTCCATATCAGTGGGAAGGAAATAAATTTTTTGGAATGATTGATACTGCAGATTATCATTTTGGATTAATTTGTAGTAACATTCCGGCAGATGTATTTGAAAAAGCAGGAGTTTCCTATGGAGATTTATTAAATGTTAAAATAAGAAAACAAGGACAAGAAGAGCCGGTATTTTCTGGAAAAGTGCCATTCTGCGATTCGTTTGGTTCAGTAGCCGAAGGGGAACCACTTTTAATGGTTAGTGAGACACTTCAGATACAAATTGCAATTAATTATGAAAATATGTCAGAAAAATATGGAATTCAAGTAGGTCCAAACTGGACAATAGAGATGGAGCTCTGTGAAAAAGGGGGGAAATAGGCATGAAAAAACCAACAATAGTTATGCAATCGGATTTTGGGATTGATTCAGGATTAGTTGCGTGTATGCATGGAATGTGCCGTTTGGTAGATTCAGAATTGGAAACACATGATATTACTCATTTAATTCCAGCTTTTGATATTGAAGCAGCTTCTTATTGTTTGCAATATACAGTTCCGTTTTGGCCAGATGGTACGGTTTTTGTATCGGTAGTAGATCCGGGAGTTGGGACAAGTCGCAAGGCATCTGTTGCAAAATTAAAAAATGGAAGTTATGTTGTGACTCCAGATAATGGAACATTGACTTATCTGAAAAAAAGAATTGGAGTAGAAGAAATACGAGAAATTAATGAGGAAATAAATCGTTATCCATTAACAAAAGATGTGCATACTTTCCATGGAAGAGATTTATTTGCATATTGTGCAGCAAGACTTGCATCAGGAGTGATTTCCTTTGAAGAAGTCGGACCGGCATATCCAGTTGAAGAAATTGTATGTCATGAGTTAAAATGTGCGAAAATTTCAGAAGGTTTGGTGGAGACAGAAATTAAGAGTTATGACCCATTCGGAAGTGCTGAATTAACTGTTGAAAATAAAGAATTTCAAGAAGCTGGATTCCGAATAGGAGACAAAGTAAGAATGGTTCTTTTAGATGGAGAAGAACAGATACTTGATACAGTGATACCATATGAAAAATCTTTTGGATATGTAGAAAAAGGTGAAGATGTTATCTTTAATGATTTAGCTTCATATGTTACTATTGCAGCTAATGAAGCCTACTTTATGAAAAAATATAAGTTGGATCCAGAAAAAACATACCAGGTACGTTTGATAAAAGAATAATAAATCTTAAAGGGACCAGATAGGGACGGGAGCCAGACAGGGACGGAGTTTAGTGGCTTTTTTGCATAGCAAAAAGCCACTAAACTCCGTCCCTGTCTGCTTTCTTATATATTTTTATAAGTAATAATTATAAATAGTATAAAAAATGTTGTTGAAGAATTGTTATAACCATGATATATTAAATTTGTAATAGATAAGAGGTATTACCTTATACCTCAAAGAACGAAAATATATTTTAAAAGGAGTAAAAAATATGAAACAGTCACATGAATACTATTTAGAGCGTTGTATCGAAGTTTCAAAACATTCACGCGAAGCAGGGAACACACCATTTGGAGCATTACTTGTTGATGCAGAAGGAAACATTTTGATGGAACAGGAGAATGTAGAAATCTCTACACACAAAGCAACAGGACATGCGGAGACTCAGTTGATTGAGAGAGCGTCTATGGAATATAGCAAAGAATTTTTATGGAATTGCACATTATATACAACAGCAGAGCCATGTGCAATGTGTGCAGGAGCAATGTACTGGGCAAATATCGGAACTGTTGTATATGCAATGACAGAAAAAGATTTGTTGGCGCTTACAGGTTCAGATGAGCAGAATCCGACGTTTGATCTTCCATGTCGCGAAGTATTTGCACGTGGACAGAAAGATATTACTGTTATCGGACCTTTCCCAGAGTTGGCACCGAAGGTAGCAGAGGTTCATAAGGATTACTGGAACAACTAAAAAGCAAAAATAAAAGACAATGGAATGAAGACGTGAGGGCAGAAGAATGGAAAAAGAAAAGCAGATAGATAAAGAATATTCACTTTCTACCGTACCACAGGAAGAACGTAAAAGTTACGCCAGCTTGACAATTATCTGGATGGGATTTGTATTTGTAGTAACAAGTATGATGGCCGGAGGAGGTTTGGCAGAAGGATTAGACTTCCAACATATTTTGTTAGCTACTTTAATAGGAAATGTTTTCCTTTGCCTGATTGCATGTTTGGTAAGTTATATTGCATGCAAGACGGGATTAACATTTGCACTGATGACAAGATACAGTTTTGGTGAAAAAGGATCACGAATCGCATCCTTCTTTGTACCAATCGTAAACCTTGGCTGGTATACGATACAGGCTGCAACATATGGACATTTTGTTGCAACAGTTCTTCATTGTGGACAAGTTGGAGAGTACATCTGTATGGCATTAAGTGCAGTAATCATGGGAATTTTCTCATTTAAAGGAATCAAAGCAATCACAATCCTTGGATATGTTGCAATTCCGGCAATCATTTTCCTTTCTCTTGGAACATCACTTAAAGGAATCAATATGGTTGGTCTGGCAGGAGTAATCGGATTCACACCGGAAGGAAGCATTTCACTCGGAAGCGGAATCACAGCAATTATCGGAACATGGATTCTTTCTACAGCAACATGTATTGCAGACATCATGCGTTATGCAAAATCGACAAAAGCTGCAGTAGGAGCAACTTTGACAGGGCTTTTGATTGGTAATGTATTTATGATTTTGTGTGGAGCAATTACAACAATTGCTGTTGGAACCAGTGATTTGACAGAAGTTCTTCTTGCTATGGGACTTGTTATTCCAAGTTTAATTCTGATGACAACAAACATTTTTACAACAAATGCATCAAACCTGTATTCAACATCATTGAACTTGTCAAATGCGTTGAAAACAGACAGAAAGAAGATTATTGTTGTATTGCTTGTTCTTTCTGCATTAGCTACACTGACAAAACCATATCAGATTGGCTTCCTGTTCAGTTTTCTTGATCTGCTCGGAACAGTTGTGCCACCACTTGCAGGAATAATCCTGGTAGATTTTTATTTGCTTCATAAAAAGAACTATCCAATGCTCGAAGAAACAGAGTTTAAGAACTTTAATGTAATGACTTGGATTTCGTGGGTTGTTTCTATTGTTTTAGCAAATGTTCTTCCTATTGGATTACCATCTTTGACAGGACTGGTTCTCGGCGGAATTATTTACTTCATTTTAATGAAATTAACAGGCAAAAAAGTATTCAGAAAAATAGGAGAATAAGCCAATGAAAAATATGTTGAAATATAAGATTGCAGCTTTGATCGGAATTATATTAATGGGATGTGGATCTTTTATGACATGTCTTTCTACATCCGCAGGTGTTGTCATGGCAGGAAATGTATTATTGGTGATTAGTATGGTTATCACAATCTATGCATTCAATGTGTGGCAGCCGTAGAGGCAATGTTTAGTGTAATACAGTAGAATAAAAAGATAATCAAAATTGTTACTGTTCAGTTGATGGGCAGTAACAATTTTTTGCGATTTAAAATGGCGAGATGCGCTGCAGGTCAAAGGTACTGTAAATAGTAACCTATTAGGTGTATAAAAAGCATGATTCAACTGGAAATGCTTGACGATATGTATTAGATGCGAGTATGATTTTAAGTAGGAGATGAAATGGTATGGCGATTAAAAAAGTAAAGAAATTAGATTTAAAACAGACAGTAAAGGACATGTTGCTGGATCATATTTCGCAGATGGATCTTTCTGTAGAAACAAAGCTTCCAAGAGAAGAAGAGTTGGCACTTATGTTTGGTGTCAGCCGTATTACAATCCGTAGTGTTCTGGATGATCTTGCAAATGAAGGAATAATTACAAGAAAACATGGAAAAGGAACCTTCGTAAATCCTGTATCGGCAGGGATTCAAGTTAGTTTTAACCCAGTTATGCATTTCTCAGATATGATTCGAAACAGTGGATATACACCGTCTGTCAAGATTATTGAATGTCGTACGGAAGCTGCCTCTAAAGAAGTAGCACTGGCATTGAAAATAAAAGAAGGGCAGGATGTGATCGTCTGTGTAAAGGCATTTTTTGCAGATGATAAGTTATGTTCTATTGTGCAGGATTATGTAGATATAGAATTGCTGCCGGATTATGAAGATATGACAACAGAGGATATGGATTCCTTGTTTTATTATATTTATCATAAAACCGGACATACGATTCAATGGGACAAGACAGAGATTCAGGTAATCTACAGTAAGGAAATTCCAGAAATACATCATATTGTAAAAAAATATGGCGGGGATGATAAATCTTATCTTCTGCTTAAGGGTATTAATTATGATGAAAGAGACAGAGAAACGTTGTATGCGTTGGAGTATGTAGATACGGATTTGATTAAGTTTAATCAGATACGGAAGAAGGTAATTACGTATTCATAGAACCAGATAGGGACGGAGTTTAATGAGCCGATTGGGGACGGAGTTTGATGGCTTTTTTGCGAGCAAAAAAGCCATCAAACTCCGTCCCCCAATCGGCTCATTAAACTCCGTCCCTATCCGGCTCACGAATAAAAGGATGAATATCGGTAAACCTTATGATACAATAATATGAGAGATACAATATTTGGTGATTGCTATATTATAAGGCGGGTGACACATATGAGTTTATTTGTAAATCCAGATAACAGTGCATTTCAGGCAGCTTTAAATGCCAGTATTTACGTAGATAAAACAGAACTTATCCAATATACAAATAGTATTCTTGAATCGACAGAAGCATTTATATGTAATAGTCGTCCACGAAGATTTGGTAAATCAATTACAGCGGATATGCTTACAGCATATTACAGTAAGGGATGTAATTCTAGGCAGATGTTTTCAAATCTGCAGATTGGACGGGATAAAAATTGGCAGGAATATATGAATCGATATGATGTGATTCATTTTGATGTGCAGTGGTGCATGGAACCAGCCGGGGGACCGGAGAAGGTGGTTGGTTTTATTACAAAAAACATTCTTGCCGAATTACATGAGATATATTCTGAATACCTTCCGGAGGAAATTGCTTCACTACCGGAAGCTTTGTCTTTGATTAATGCATCCACGAAGAGAAAATTCGTAATTATTATTGATGAATGGGATGTTTTGATTCGTGATGAAGGAGCGAATCAGAAGATACAAGAAGAATATATTACATTTCTCAGAGGAATGTTTAAGGGAACGATGCCGACAAGATATATTGCCTTAGCATATTTGACAGGAATTTTGCCGATTAAGAAAATACAAACACAATCTGCACTTAACAACTTCAATGAATTTACGATGTTAGATGCAAGAGGATTTGCAAAGTATATTGGTTTTACGGAAGAGGAAGTCAAAGAATTATGTCAGCAGTATAATCGGGATTTTGACAAAGTAAAGCATTGGTATGATGGTTATTTATTAGAGGAGTATCAGGTGTACAATCCGAAAGCAGTAGTAGAAGTACTGTTGTGGAATAAGTATCAGAGTTATTGGTCAAAAACCGGTACATATGATGCGATTGTTCCATTGATCAATATGGATTTTAATGGCTTAAAGAGCGCAATTATTACTATGCTTTCAGGGGCACAAGTCGAAGTTGATGTTTTTTGTTTTCAGAATGATACAATAAATTTTACGAACAAAGATGATGTGCTTACCTACTTGATTCATTTAGGATATCTGGGATATGATCAGAAAACACAAAATGCATTTATTCCAAATGAAGAAATTCGACAAGAACTTACAGCAGCTACAAGAAGAAAACAATGGGATGAAATGATTACATTTCAGAGAGAATCGGAAGAACTTCTTGATGCGACATTAGATAGAGCATCAGAAATGGTTGCTGAAACAATTGAAAAAATTCATATGGAATATGCTTCAACAATTAAGTATAACGATGAAAATTCATTGAGTAGTGTTCTGACAATTGCATATTTGAGTTCTATGAAATATTACTTTAAGCCGATGAGAGAACTGCCAACAGGAAGAGGATTTGCAGATTTTGTGTATCTTCCTAAACCAGAATATGCAGGAGAATATCCAGCGTTGCTGGTGGAATTAAAGTGGAATAAGAATGCTATAACAGCGATACAGCAGATAAAAGACAGACAATATCCAAAAACATTAGAGAAATATACCGGCGATGTTCTTTTAGTTGGAATTAATTATGATAAAAAGAGTAAGATACATGAGTGTGTAATAGAAGAATACTATAAATAGATGCCAGGAGCCGGATAGGGACGGAGTTTAATGGCTTTTTTGCTCGCAAAAAGCCATTAAACTCCGTCCCTAATCGGCTCAAAATCGCCCCCACCCGTTTGTGGGGGCGAGCGACTATTTCTGATACTTACTTTCCGGTGACACCTCTACATGGGGGCATTCGATTTTTTCTTTAATCGGAGCAGCAGGTGCAGCCCAACGGATTGCATTTTTAATAATCTGTAGAACATGTGGGTTATGATAAGTAGGATTTGTCTCGTGTCCAGGCTGGAAATAGAACACTTTACCATAACCTCTTGTCCATGTACAGCCAGAACGGAAGACTTCTCCTCCGCGGAACCAGCCGGTGAAGATAACATCATCCGGTTTTGGAATATCAAAGTATTCTCCGTACATTTCTTCCACATCTAATTCGAAACTTGCAGGTATACCCTGTGCAATCGGATGAGTCGGTGAAGTTGTGAAAATACGTTCAAAATCACCCTCACGCCACTGTAAAGTGCAGCTTGTACCAAGCAGGAAACGAAGTGGCTTACAAAGGTGGGCAGAATGCAGGGCGATAAATCCCATTCCGCGAAGCACACGATCCTGAATCTTGCGGGCAAGGTCGTCTGGTACTGCATCATGTCCGACATGAGCCCACCAGACTAAAACATCTGTCTTTTCAAGAAGCTCATCAGGCAGTCCAAATTCCGGCATATCAAGAGTGACAAGTGTCACAGACACATCGTCCATCTGTGAAATATAATCTTTCAATGTTCCACCAAGTCCGAGCGGATAAGCTTCTTTGATTGCTTTGGAGCCTTTTGCGTGATACTTTTCAACTTCTTCTCGTTTGTCTTCTGGAATCTTAACAAAACGATAATCCGGAGTCGTCATTTCCTGAAGCTTTTCATACCAAATTGTAATGTTTATCATGGAATAGTAACCTCACTTTCTAAAAACTAATCTTATTATAACAGATTTGCAGATAAATTCACGTATAAATCTGTTATAAAAATGTAAATGGGTTGCCTGAAAACTCAGAATATGATATTGTTTTTCTGGCTGAAATAACAAATGCTAAGCTCAAAAATACTTCGCTAAGTGTTTAAAGTAGGGAGTGAATCCGTTGGAAAATACAAAAAAAAAATATAGAAAAAAAACAAACAAAAAAGAACAGGCAAAAGAAACTCTTGTTGTAAGAGATATTTTAAAGGAAGAAACAGTTGCCTTTTTGGATACAGAATTTCTTACGTCTCAGCGTAAAGGTGGTGCACCATCAAAACTAGTATCAATAGGATTTGTAATCTGCCGCAAGGATTTTAAAGAAGTGGACAGATTTCATTCGTATATCTATATGGATGACGAATTGCATAATCGTTTCCGGGAAGTGACAGGAATTACGGAAGAAGATTTGCTGAATGCACCAGAGTATGAAATGGTGATGGAAGAAGCTGCACAGCGTATGGCCATCTGGAATGTAACGAGAATTTTTGTCTGGGGGCCGGATCAGACGGTTATTCAGAGAGACCTTCAGGCATATCGGGGGGATATTTCTAAACGAGCAAGAAAATCGGTCAATCGAATGATACGTATGATCAAGGATATCGAAGGCATTTATTCCAAAAAGTTAAAAATACACAATATAGGAATCGCTAATTTGAAATTACTCTGTGGACTTGGTTCGGAAGTGAGTCATGATGCATTAGATGATTCAATTGATTTGAAAGAAGTAGTACAATATCTTGATACAAAGGGATGTCCGGATTATATGGTACAGGCAATGAAAACGTACTTATCGGACAAGGAATTATATTGCCGTTATCGCAGATTTCATGAGAAATGGGATGAAGTACCTGGAAATTTGCTTGAAAAAAGTAAGGAATTGCTGTTGGAGTTAGAGAAGATCAATTCGATGGAAGCGAAAGCACTGCGAGATGATATTCATGTAATATGTACAGGGAAAGATACTATATTTCCTACACCGGAGGAATATCTGGAACAAGAATTGTTATAAAATATTATACTTGCGAATAACATAGTATTGTGGTAGAGTAATGAGCAGACGGACGAGGGCGTTTGAAGTATGGAGATACTTTGAACGCTCTTTTTTTGTTTGTTGTATAGAAAAAGAAAGAGGAGGATGAAACATGAACACGGGAGATACAGCATTTATGATGATTTGCACAGCATTTGTGTTTTTTATGACACCCGGACTGGCGTTTTTTTATGGAGGACTTGTCAGACGAAAAAATGTCGTTAATACAATGATGGCATGTGTGGCAATTATGGGATTGTCAGTAGTTATGTGGACATTATTCGGATATTCATTATCATTTGGTGGAAATCATGGAGGAATTATCGGAGATTTCCGCTGGTTTGGGCTAAATGGAGTTGGAATGGAGCCAGGACCATACGCAGATACGATACCGCATTTGGTATTCTGTGCATTTCAAATGATGTTTGCGATGATCACACCTGCTCTGATTACAGGCTCTCTTGTAGGAAGAATGAGATTTAAGGCATTGTTCTTATTTGTAGCATTGTGGTCAGTTGTAGTATACTATCCATTGGCACACATGGTATGGGGAGAAGGCGGATTACTGGCAGCAATCGGTTCTGTAGATTTTGCAGGCGGCGATGTAGTACATATCAGTTCTGGTATTACGGCACTGACATTGGCAATTATTCTTGGACGCCGTAGAGGCTACGAAGTGATGACATATCGAATCCACAATATTCCGTTTGTTGTATTAGGTGCAACAATTCTCTGGTTTGGCTGGTTCGGATTCAATGCAGGAAGTGCACTTGAAGCAAATGGTTTGGCAGCACATGCTTTTATGACATCCGCAATTTCAGCTGCAGCGGCATTGCTTTCATGGATGCTCTTAGATGTATTACATAATGGAAAATCAACGTTGGTTGGTGCAGCAACAGGTCTTGTTGTTGGTTTGGTGGCAATCACACCAGGTGCAGGATTTGTTCCAATCTGGTCCTCCTTTATCATAGGAGCATTGGTAAGTCCAATCTGTTACTATGGAGTTGCATTAATAAAGAAAAAACTGAAAATAGATGATGCGTTGGATGCTTTTGGCTGTCATGGAATAGGAGGAATCTGGGGCGGAATCGCAACAGGTATTTTCGCACAGAGCTCAATCAATGACGTTGCCCGCTGGGATGGATTAGTATTCGGAGACTATCATCTGTTTGTAGCACAAATCGTAGGAATCATCATTACAATGATAATTGCTGTTGTAGGAACATTGATTTGCGTAGCTATAGTAAAAATATTTACGCCTCTTCGCGTGGATGTAAAAGATGAGCAGGTAGGTCTGGATATTTCACAACATGGAGAAAGTGCATACCCAAGCTTCAATGGATTGGATCAGTAAAATAGTTATTTAGGAGGTCACTCAAAATGATGATTAAAATAGATGCAATTGTGAGAGAAGAAAAGTTTGAAGATGTCAAACAGGCATTGCAGGATATAGAAGTGAATGGAATAACAGTGTCGCAGGTAATGGGGTGTGGTGCTCAACGTGGATACACAGAGATTGTACGTGGTATGGAAATTGGGATTCAAATGAGACCCAAAATAAAATTTGAAATTGTTGTTTCTTCTGAAGAGTGGGAGAAGAAAACGATTGATGCGATACAGAAAGCGGCATATACAGGAGAAATGGGAGATGGAAAGATATTCAGTTATGAAATTCGTTCGGCATTGAAAATCCGTACAAAAGAGACTGGATATGATGCCATTCAAGTGACAGAATAAAGGAAAAGTCAGCTTTACATTACAATAATAATGAAGATATTGAAAAAAGATAAAAAAAAATAAAAAAAAGCTTGCATTTTTCAAAATGCTATGATAATATAAATTTCGGCTGTTACAGACGGCACAGCCGAAATGAATAAGGCTCCATGGTCAAGCGGTTAAGACATCGCCCTTTCACGGCGGTAACACGGGTTCGATTCCCGTTGGAGTCATTTAAAGTGCTTTATGCACTTTTTACATATAGAATAAGGCGCAGTAGCCAAGTGGTAAGGCGTGGGTCTGCAACACCCTGATTCATCGGTTCAAATCCGATCTGTGCCTCTTACAAAAAGCTCGAAAACACGTAGTTTTCGAGCTTTTTTGTTCTGTATTCATACAAATGATTATCAAAGAAAAATGTTGTAATCCGATTATTGATATGGCATAATAAAAATGGCAATGTTAAAAATATGCCAAAAAAAAGTAAATAATAAGTAAAAAAATAGTACAGAAGATGTCGTCCCCGGACATTAAAAGGGGACATCAAAGGAGAAAGTTATGGCAATCGTTTCAATGATTTTATCTTTGTTGAGTGGAGTGGCGCTGTTTTTGTTTGGAATGTCACTTATGGGAGATGGACTAAAGTCTGTCGCAGGTAATAAGCTGGAAGCATTTCTTTACAAGATGACGAATACTCCGCTGAAGGGAGTCGCACTTGGTACCGGAGTAACCAGTGTTATTCAATCTTCCTCTGCAACTACGGTTATGGTAATCGGTTTTGTAAACTCCGGTATGATGAAGCTAAAACAGGCTATCGGTATCATCATGGGAGCTAATATTGGAACCAGTATTACAGGATGGATTTTATGTCTCTCCTATATTCAAGGTTCCAACGGAGTGGCAAGTCTTTTATCTACAGCAACAATTTCTGCAGTAGTGGCAGTAATTGGTATTATCCTGCGTATGTTCGGTAAAAGAACAGTGCATAAGAATCTTGGTAATATCATGTTGGGATTTTCAATCTTGATGACAGGTATGCAGACCATGAGTGGGGCTGTGGCACCATTGAAAGAAAGTCCGGTATTCGTAGATATGCTTACAATGTTCTCGAATCCATTGGCAGGTATTTTAGTAGGTATCTTATTTACAGCAGTATTGCAGAGTGCATCCGCAACAGTCGGTGTACTGCAGGCACTCTCAGTAACAGGATTATTAACATTTGCAAGTGCGTTTCCGATTGTTCTTGGAATCGGTGTAGGTGCTGCCTGTCCAGTTTTAATTTCAGCTATTGGAGCTAATAAGAACGGTAAAAGAACAGCACTTGTATATTTGATGAATGATTTATTCGGTTTGGTTGTATGGTCAGTTATTTTCTATACAGTGAATGCGTTTGTTCATTTTACATTTATGGACATGATCATGTCACCAGTAAGCATAGCGTTGTTAAACACAGTATTCCGTGTAGCAACTGTATGTGTGCTCTTCCCATTTATTCCGAAGCTTGAGCAGTTAGTCTGCTATCTTGTAAAAGACAGTGCGGAAGAATTGGAAGACGAAGCGGATTTTGATCTGTTGGAAGAACGTTTGATCAATTATCCGGCATTAGCTATCGGACAGTGTCACAGAGCTATGAACGGAATGGCAAAGAAGCTTCGTAAGAATGTAAACAGGGCGATGAACCTGATCAATAATTATCAGCAGGATAAGTTTGATAAGGTACAGCGAAAAGAAGATTTGATAGATAAATATGAAAGCCGACTTGGTGAGTATCTTATTAAACTGACAAAACACGAGATGAATACACTGCAGACCACACAGGTATCTTTGTATCTGCATACAATCAATGACTTTGAACGAATTGGAGATCATGCATCTTATATCGCACATTTATCGAATGAGATGCACGATAATCATATTCAATTTTCACAGTCGGCATGGGATGAATTAAATGTGGTAATGGAAGCTGTCCGTGAAGAAATCAATATAACATGTAATGCATTTATGAATGACGATAAAGAGGCCGCTGAACGTGTGGCACCATTGGGTATGCTTATTACAAAAATGTGTGACGAGTTGAAACTGCACCATGTAGCACGTCTTAGTGATGGAATTTGTGGTCTGGAAGAGGGAACGGTATTCAATGATATTTTGAATAGTTTTAACCGTATTGCAGCACACTGTGCAAGTGCAATGGTAGCGTTGATGAAGAGTGGAGAGGTAGATTCAGATCCACATATCCATGACTCTAAGATTTATCCATCGAATAGTCCGCGATATCTTGAGTATCTGAAAGAGTATTGCGAAAAATATGATATGAAAAATGAAGGTCATGTGTTAAGCATGGAGCCTGAAGAAATTGAATAAGTTAGAGTGAAGAAAAGAAACTTGTAGAAATTGTATGATTTTGCAGGTTTCTTTTTTTGAATTAAAATAATTATCGTGCTTTTGAAAAATATCTGATATAATATATTGTATAGATACATCATATGACATATTTAGAGTCTCGTTAATAAAAAAAGAGAGGGCTATCGTAAATGATAAAATTAAATAGTGCGATACCACTGTATCAACAAGTGGCAGAAGATTTGAAAAATAGAATAGAACAAGGTGAGTTTTGTTCGGGACAATCTATTCCAAGTGAAGCAAAATTGTGTGAACAATACGAAGTTAGCAGAATTACAATTAGAAATGCAATTGCAGAACTGGTTGAACAAGAAATTTTAGTGAAATATCAAGGTAAGGGTGTGTTTGTACGTACACCTAAAATTTCCTCGAGTTTGACAACATTCAAAGGCTTCACATATTTTTGTCAAGAAAATCATATAAAAACTTATACAAAGATTCTTGAAAATAAAGTGATTTCAGCTAACGCGGTGATGGCAAAAAAATTAGAACTAAAAGATGGGGAAAAGCTTGTATATTTGAAGCGTCTACGACACGTAAATGATAGACCTGTTATGATAGAACATGTATATTTGCCATATTCGAAATATGGATTTCTTTCAAAAATAGATATGGAAAATTGTTCGCTTTATGAGAAAATAACAGAGAAAACAGGATTACAGATAGAAGATAATTGTTATACTTCGATTATGCTTGAAACTAATATAACAACAGAAGAAGAGATTGTTTTGATGGGACTTTCAGAACCTGATGCAGTGTTTGTATTAACAGAAACGGTTTATATGAATACAGGAAATCCTCTACATATTACAAAACAGGTACTTTTGGGGGATTATTTTAAATTTTTCATGTCAAATAAAGTAAATCAGTTATCGATGAATTGGAAAAAAATGTAACTGTAGTTATCTATAATAATTTCGAAGAGAAGAGTATATTGTATGGATTTTCAGAAGACACTATAGACATTGAACAATAAATGTTATATAATGTATTATTATGTAACATAACGCATTGTGATAAATGGGGAGAAGTAATATGGGAAAAAATAACAACATAAATCCAGACAGTATGATTCCGATGTATAAGCAAATAGTGAATCTATTAAATGAAAAAATTGAAAAAGGTGAATTAAAACCTGGAGATAAGCTTCCATCAGAGGCTGAACTAATGGAGGCATATTCTGTAAGTAGAATAACCATTCGTTCAGCAATCAGTGAGTTAGAAGAAGATGGTCTCGTAATCAGATCTCGAGGAAAAGGGACTTTTATTGCATCTAAGAAAGCTATGTATTCGGCAGATGATACGGTTGGATTTACACATTCATGTCAGCAGGAGGGAAAACAAGCTACTACAAAAGTGGTGGATGTGTCATGGATATATCCGACGATGTCAGACACACAATATCTAGATATAGAAGAGGATACAACGATTTTATGCACAAAGCGTTTACGCTTTGTAGATGATGTTCCTACAATGATTGAAACCAACCATTATGGAAAAGGATTCTCGTTTTTGGAAGGAGAAGATTTAAACCAGTCGTTGTATGATATTTTACAAAAACATAAAATTACACTTGGAAAAAGCATCCGTACATTAGAAGTTGTATATGCAAATGCTCAGGAAGCAAGTTTATTGAATATAAAAAAGGGAGAAGCATTGTTACTTTTTACAGATAAGCATCAAGATGAAAAAGGAAAACCATTGTTTGTATCAAAACAAGTGTATTGTACAGAACGATTAAAATTCTATCTTTAAAATAAAAATCAGAAAATAAAAAATAGTGCTTTTGCATAAAAAAATGCAGAAGTACTATTTTTTTGTTGACAGAAACGTCAGACAGTAGTAAACTTATTGTAACGAGATGTTATATGATGTTATATCACAAGAATAGGAGGAGTGATAATGAACAAAATATTGCTTGCTAGTCATGGGCCCTTGGCAAACGGAATGAAAAAGACAGCGGAATTTTTAATGGGGCAAAATGAAAATGTAGAAACTCTATGTGCATATGTAGATGAAAAATCTAAAGATCTTCCGGAAATGATAGAAAAGTGGATGAATGAAAGAAATCCAGAAGACCAGTGGGTTGTTATCACAGATATATTTGGAGGGAGCATCAATAATGAATTTATGATAAGAGCACAAGAGGGGGGATATTGGCTAATAGCAGGAATGAATCTCCCATTAGTTCTTAGTTTGTGGTATGAAACGGAAAATTTGACAGAGAAACAACTGGAAACTAATATTTCAGAAGCAAGTGAAGGTATTGTTTTATGTAATAAGTTATTGTCTAAGGATAAAATAGAGGAAGACGATGAATTTTAAAACCAATTAAAACGAGATACGGAGGATGTAAAATGATTAAATTATTAAGAGTAGATCACAGATTATTACATGGTCAGGTCGCTATGGCGTGGACACAATCGTTAGATTCAGATTGCATTTTAATTGCAAATGATGCGGTTGTGAATGATAACATTCGGAAAACAACAATGAAACTGGCTAAGCCAAATGGGGTGAAGCTCGTTATGAAAAATATTGAAGATTCCATCACTGCATTAAATGCAGGTGTTACAGATAAATATAAATTATTTATCGTTGTAGAGAGTATTGAGGATGCATATCGATTGGCCAAAGGACATGCGGGAATACGCTCTATCAATCTTGGCGGTTGTAAGCCAAGGGAGGACATTGTTAAGACACTTTATAAGACAATTCCAGTTACTGCCCGGGATGAGGAAATGTTAAAAGAGTTGTTAAATGATGGGATTGAAATTGAAATCAGGCAGGTGCCTGGTGAACAGAAAGTAAAAGTATCAGAGAACATGTGAGGAGGAAAATTATGTTAATTCAGGCAATTCTAATAGGGTTGATTGCCATGTTTGTTACTTTTGAGTGGATGTTTGGAACAAACTTAGGATCACGTCCAATCATTACAGGAATGCTTGTTGGATTGGTTATGGGTGATTTGAAAACGGGAATCATTCTTGGTGCAACCCTTGAAATGGTATTTATTGGTTCTATTACACTTGGAGCAGCAGTTCCACCAGACGTAATCACAGGTGGTATTCTGGGTGCTGCATTTGCAATTTCAACGGGAAAAGGTGCAGATGTAGCACTGGCTCTGGCATTCCCAATTGCAACGTTATATTTGGTTGTTGACAATGTACTTACACTTGGAATACTTCCATTCTTTTTACATAAAGCGGATAACTATATAGAAAAAGGCGATTTTAAAGGAATGGAGCGAATGCATATACTAGGTGGATTTGTGGTGAAAAGTTTACCAAGAGGAATTATATGTGCAGTAGCATTTTATCTTGGAACACCAGTTATGAACCGAGTTCTTGAAGCGATTCCTGAGTTTGTTCAGAATGGACTTGTGGCAGCAGCAGGATTTATTCCGGCACTTGGAATTGCTCTGCTTGCACAGATGATTTTGTCTAAGAAAACAATGGTATATTTTATTCTTGGATTTGCATTAGCTGCTTACCTTAAGATTCCAATGCTTGGAATTGCAATGATGGCAGGATGTTTAGCAGTTATCCTTGTGCAGATGCAGGGAACACAGAAAGTAGCAGTACAGGAGGTGGAAGATGATGACTTCTAATACAGCAGAACAGAAGAATGTAATTGGAAAGAAGGAATTAAGATCAATCTTTTTACGTTCATTATCTTTGGAATACTCATGGAATTATGAGAGACAACAGAATATGGGATATTGTTTTGCAATGCTTCCTGCGATTAAAAAGATTTATCAGAAAAAAGAAGATCAGATAGCAGCAGCAAAACGCCACATGGAATTTTTTAATACAACACCATACATTTCAACGGCAGTGTTTGGAATTTCAACAGCAATGGAAGAGAGCAACGCTAGAAATGAAGATTTCGATACATCATCTATTAACAATGTAAAGGTTGCATTGATGGGACCATTAGCAGGTATTGGAGATTCTATGTTCTGGGGAACACTTCGAGTAATTGCAACAGGAATAGGTACATCCCTTGCTATGCAAGGTAGTATCCTAGGACCACTTTTATTTTGGCTTATATTCAACGTGCCGGCATTTGCAGTTCGATATATTTGCTTAAAATTCGGATATAAATTTGGAACAAGTTTTCTGAATAAAATTGAAGAATCAGGTATGATGCCTAAATTGACATTTGGTGCAGCGGTACTTGGACTTATGGTAATTGGTGCAATGATACCGAGTATGATAACGGTTAATATTGCTGGAGCTATCGGAAGTGGCGATGCAGCAGTAAAGGTACAGGAAATCTTAGATGGTATTATGCCAAACCTTGTTCCATTTGCAATGACATTAGGTATTTATGGGCTTTTGCAGAAAAAAGTCAAAGTTTCATGGATATTGATCGTACTTATGGTTGTAGGAATTGTTGGAGCACTTGTAGGTATTTTTTAATTTAGATTTAGGAGGAAATTATCATGATGGTAAAGTTTGATGAAAATCAGATTTTGAAAAACGGAGAATATATTTATGCTCAGAGAGCAGAGATTGAAAAAATAGCAGATGCTGTTTGCGAGAAAGGGTTTGACAATATTTTGTTTACTTCTTCAGGAGGTTCACTTGCAATGATGCAGCCTTTTGATTACATGATTTCAGTAATGTCTAACCTGAATGTACAATCACAGATTTCAGCAGAACTTCTTGTTGAGGGAAATAATCATCTTACAGATAAGACATTAGTATTTATGGCATCAAAATCAGGCGATACAAAAGAGACAGTTGCTGCTGCTAAGTATGTAAAAGAAAAAGGAGCAACGATTGTGTCTGTTTTAGGAGTTGACAATTCGCCGCTGGGTGAGTTATCAGATTATTCAGTTGTATACAAAGATGGAAGACCACAAGAGTATGTTTTGTATATGCTAATTGGAAAAATGTTGGAAAATAAAGGATTCTTTGATGATTACAAACAGTTTGCAGATGAATTGAAGAATCTTCCGGCAGCCCTGGTATCGGTAGGAAAAGCAAGTGAGCCAAAAGCAAGAGCATATGCAGAGAAGTATAAAGATGATCCATATCAGATTTGGATTGGTTCAGGTAATTTGTGGGGACCTACATATTCATTTGCAATGTGTGTATTAGAGGAATCACAGTGGCTGAGAACAAAATCTGTAACATCTCCGGAATTTTTCCACGGAACAATTGAATTGGTGGAAAAAGGAGTTTGTGTAGCCTTAAATATGACAGAAGGACAGACTAGAAAATTGGATCAGCGAGTAAAAGATTTTGTAGGACAGTATACAGATGACTTTACAGTATTTGATACAGCAGATTATGAATTGCCTGGTATTAGTGACAAATTTAGATGGATGCTTTCTCCGGTTGTGATTAACGCGGTATTGTCCAGAGTGAGCAAGAATTTTGAACAAATTAGAAATCATTCACTTGATATTAGACGTTACTATAGAAAAGTAGAATATTAGATTAATGAGTAGGATACCGCGAATAGAATTTGCGGTGTCCTTTTTTAGAGGTAAAAAAATATGAAAATAGCAGGAATCGGCGATAATGTAATAGATCGTTATATGAATATGGGGATTATGTTCCCAGGTGGGAATGCAGTTAACGTTGCTGCTCATGCAGCACTTCTTGGCGCAGAGGCTGCATATGTAGGAAGCATCGGAGCAGACAGAGAAGGGAAAATATTGAAAAATGCTTTGGAAAGTTTAGGAGTAGATTTATCTCAATGTATCTTTGATCCGGAAGCAACAACAAAAAAATGTGATGTGAATGTAATTGATGGTGAAAGACATTATATAGGATGTGATTTGGGGACAAAATGGGCACATACAACGACAATTCGTACAGAAGAGGTGGAATATCTAAAAACTTTTGACGTGATCCATACAAGTTGTAATGCCAAATTGCATGAAGATGTATATAAATTAAAAGATTTAACAGGAATGGTGACCTTTGATTTTTCAGTAAAAGATAAATATCGTACAGAAGAGTTTTTAAATATGACATGTCCATACTTGGAATTGGGACAATTTTCCTGCGACCATATGGAAGAACCAGAAATACAGGAACTATTAAAAAAAGTTTATGCGCATGGGTGCAAAAATGTAATTGCGACTATGGGTGGCCGTGGACAGATTTTTTACAATGGAAGCGAATTTATAAAAGGAAAAGTCTATTTTGTAGAACCTGTTGACACAATGGGAGCAGGTGATTCTTATCTTGCGGCATTGATTGTATCTTTGCTGAAAAAAGGATGGAAAAAGGGCGTTGTTTTGCAGGCAGATGTGATCAAGGCAGCCATGGATGATGCAGCACATTATTCATCAGACAACTGCTTGCGAGAGGGTGGCTTTGGGTTTAAAAATCAGATTGAGGAATAGAAATGAAATATATTATTTTTGATTTAGATGGAACATTGAGTCGAACAGATAAATTTATGATTCCATCAATTGAATTGGCAATGGAAAAAATGAATATACCAGTTTGGACAGAAGATGCTATTCGCTGCACGATAGGTGAACCGGTAGAAGTGACCAATCTCAAATTTTTTGGACAGAAAAAAAGCGAAGAAGCGGATAATTTCTGGAAATTAGTATCTGGTTATTATAGAACAATATTTCATAATTCTGTTGAGGAATATGAAGGTGTAGGAGATATGCTGGATTCTCTTCATGAAAGAGGATATAAAACAGCAGTATGCTCAAACGCCGATGAAGAGTATATAGAAGAGGTATTGGACAAACTTGATTTGCGTGAAAAAATAGATCGAGTAAGACCTATTATTCCAGGAAAAGGAAAAGTGGAATCATTAGCCCGTTTTTTACAGGATGAAAATCCAGAGTTCGCAATATTAGTAGGTGACAGGTGTTATGACTTTGAAGCAGCGCAGGCAAATCGTATTTTGTTTGTTGCCTGTAAATATGGATGTGGAACAGAGGAAGAGCTGAAAATGGCAGATTATTCCATAAATGAGCCACGGGAACTATTGGATATTTTGAATGAAATAAAAAAATTTTTAAAAAATTAAAAAAACCACTTTACATATAATGTTATATGATGTATTATTACATCAACGAACAAGATAACACTTAAATTTAAGGAGGAAAATAAGATGTTTAATTTTGATGTACCACGTTACGAAAAAGTTGTAGGAGATGCAATTGCATTAAGACCACAGATTGAGAAAGCAGTTGATGAGATTTGCCAGGAGGGGTATTCAAACATTTTCTTTATTGGATGCGGCGGAACTTATGCACATTCACTTCCAATGAAATATTGGTTTGATACAACTTCAGAGATTGAAACACACTCAGTAATTGCAGCAGAATTCATGGTATCAGGACATAAGAGATTCACAAAAGATTCAGTATGTGTATTCTCTACAAGAAGTGGAAATACAAAAGAGATTGTAGCAGCAATCAAATATTGTAAAGAGGCAGGAGCAAGAACTCTGGTATATGTATCAAATGATAATACACCAGCTTGTGAATATGCAGATTATAAGTTCTTCAGTTTCGCAGAAGATGATTGCCTGTGTGAAGCAATTTATACATATATGATTACATTACTGGCAAGATTCAAAAAGAATGCAGGAGAATTTGATAAATATGATGAGTTTGTAGAGCAGTACAGCAAGATTGTTCCATATCTCTTGAAAGCAAAAGAGCAGTATGAAGATAGATGTGCAAAAATGGCAGTAGAACATAAAGATACAGATTATCATATGGTAATCGGATCTGGAATGCTTTGGGGAGAAGCTTACGACTATGCAATGTGTATCCTCGAAGAGATGCAGTGGATTAAAACAAAATCTATCCATGCAGCAGAATATTTCCATGGAACACTGGAACTTGTAGAAGAAGATACAAGCTTAATCCTCTTCTACGGAGAAGATGAGACAAGACCATTAATGGATCGTGTTAAAAACTTCTCTGAGAAAGTAACAAAAGTTATTAATATTTTTGATACAAAAGAAGTTGAACTTCCATTTACAGATGCTGAATACAGAAAAATTGTTTCTCCAATGATCATGTATGCAATTACAGAAAGATTAAGTTGCCATCTTGAAAAAGAGAGAAATCATCCACTTACAACTAGAAGATACTATCGTCAGATGGAATATTAATAAATAGAAAACAAGCGAAAGGGAGGCAGGGGGATCTGCTTCCCTTTTGTAATATGAGGAAGGTGAACATAATGAAAAAAATAGGAGTACTTACTAGTGGTGGAGATGCTCCGGGAATGAACGCGGCAATTCGTGCGGTTGTAAAAACGGCAATTGCAAATGGAATTCAACCGATAGGGTTTATTAAAGGATATAATGGGATTCTTGAAAAAAATTATCATGTTATGGACAGAGAAAGCGTTTCGGGAATAATCCATTCGGGAGGAACTATTTTAAAAACAGCAAGATGTATGGAGTTTTATGAAGCTGCATATCGCGAAAAAGCATTTCAAAATGCAAAAGAAATTGGATTAGATGGATTGGTCGTAATAGGAGGAGATGGTTCATATCGAGGAGCAGGATATTTGTCAGAATTAGGTTTGCCATGTATTGGGGTTCCAGGAACAATAGATAATGATATTGCTTCAACAGAATATACAATTGGATATGATACAGCAATGAATACTGTAGTAGAATGTGTAGACAAATTAAATGATACGTGTCAGTCACATGAACGGTGTAGCGTAGTCGAAGTGATGGGAAGACATGCAGGACATATTGCATTAAATACAGGTATTGCAACAGGAGCTGTTCAGATTATCACAGAAGAGATTCCTACCCCAATTGATGAAGTTGTAGAAAATATCAAAAAAATTCGTGAGTCAGGAAAAGACCATTTTATTGTTATTGTTTCAGAAGGGTACGGAAACCCTGTAGAAATAGCCACGCAGATTCAGGAAAAAACAGGAATTGATAGTCGTGCCACAATATTAGGACATGTTCAAAGAGGTGGAAATCCGACATTGAAAGATAGGGTAAATGCAACTCGCATGGGATATTATGCAGTGAAGCTTCTTGAAGAGGGCAAAACCAATCGTGTAGTTGCTTTGCAACAGGGAAATCTAGTAGATTATGATATCCAAGAAGCTCTGAAGATGAAGAAACCATTGGATATGGATTTATATAATATGATGATGGAAATTAGCTTTTAAGAAACATAATAAATTGAATTTTGGAGAGATATAGAATGAAATATAAAGTTCTTGTTCTTGATTTAGATGGAACATTAACAAATTCAAAGAAAAAAATTACAGATTATACTAAGAAAATATTATTAAATTTACAAAAAAAAGGAGTACATATTGTACTTGCTTCAGGTCGTCCAGAATATGGAATCTGGCCGTTAGCAAGAGAGTTAGAATTAGAAAAATATGGTGGCTATATTCTAGCGTTTAATGGAGGAAAGATTGTAGAGTGCAGTACAAAAAAAACAATATTTGAACGAACAATAGAATATTCGTATGTTCAAGAAATTTATGAGCAGGTAAAGGATAAAAAAGTAGCACTTCTCACATATGAAAATGATTCGTTGATAACAGAAACGCCGAAAGATTTTTATGTAGAAAAAGAATCTTTTATTAATAAGATGAAAATAAAAGGGGTAGAAGATTTTATACAATATATTTCCTTCCCAATTACAAAATGTCTTATTACAGGTGATGGAACATATTTAGAAAGATTAGAGAAAAAATTACAAGAATATTTTAAAGATGAGTTAAGTATATATCGATCCGAACCATTTTTCCTGGAAATTATGCCACCTTTAATTGATAAAGCAAAATCTTTAGAAAAACTCTTGCGATATCTGGATTGTTCTCGAAAAGAGATGGTAGCATGTGGAGATGGGCTAAATGATCTTACGATGATTGAATATGCAGGAATAGGTGTGGCAATGGATAATGCACAACCAGTGCTAAAAGAAAAATCTGATTTTGTTACACTTTCGAATGATCAAGATGGTGTTGCTGAGGCCGTAAAACATTTTTGGAAAGAAATCGCATGAAAATAAAGGAGACCAAATATGAGGATTATAGAAGCACAGGATTATAAAGATATGAGTAGAAAAGCAGCAAATGTTATTTCTGCACAAATGATATTAAAGCCGGAATCAGTCATAGGATTAGCAACAGGATCTACTCCGATAGGAGTTTATGACCAATTGACAGAATGGTATAAAAAAGGAGATTTAGATTTTTCGAAAATACATACAGTAAATTTGGATGAATATAAGGGGATTGATGCAGAAAATAAGCAGAGTTATCATTACTTTATGAATCAGCATTTATTTTCGAGAGTAAATATTGAACTACAGAATACATTTGTGCCAGACGGAATGAATGAGAATCAAAATGAGGAATGTCAAAGATATGAGAAACTAATTGCAGGTCTGGGTGGTGTTGATCTTCAGTTATTAGGGTTGGGACACAATGGTCATATTGGTTTTAATGAACCAGCTGAAGTTTTTGTAAAACAAACACACTGTGTTTCTTTATCAGAGAAAACAATTCAAGCAAATCAACGTTTTTTTGAATCAAAAGAACAGGTGCCGAAACAGGCATATACCATGGGAATAGGAACAATTATGTCAGCTAGAAAAATTCTCATTATTATTAGTGGAGAAGATAAAGCGGAGGCAGTGAAAAAATCGTTTGGAGAGGAGATATCGCCACATGTACCGGCATCAATACTTCAATTACATCATGATGTAACAGTGATTGCAGATAAAGCAGCATTGAGTAAATTAGATATTTGAAAAAACCACCGGCAGAATCATTCGAAGAGAGATTCTGCCGGTGGTTTTTTAAATTAATCTAAGTGTCTTTAAAATATATAGCCATCCGGTTACGGTAAAGGAACTAAACAATGTTGTCAGCATAACAACACTGGATGTTAATACACCCTCATGCCCCATATTACGAGACATGACATAGCAGGCAACAGTTGTTCCTGATCCGAGCATTACGAGTATTGCAAGTAATTCTTCGTTTCGAAATCCAAGCAAAATTGCAATCGGAAGAAATATGGCACAAAGTCCGATAAGTTTGATAAAAGTTGCGGTAATTGCAGGTTTTGCCTTGCCAAGAGCCTTGTGAATATCAAACATAGCTCCCATAGCCATTAACCCAAGCGGTGTTGCGGTAGCTCCAATGCTGGTTGCAGTCTTATTTAAAATCTGTGGCATTGGTATTTTTAGTGCAGACCATACAAATCCGGCAATAATACCAAGAATAATCGGATTTGTGAGGATCCCGATTAGAGTCTTTTTCAAAACCTTCGAGTCCAGACCTTTTTGTTCCGGCTGGAAAAATGACAGGACAATAACTGCCATAATATTATAGAGAGGAACGCTTCCGATGATCATAAGCGGAGCCATACCGGTATTGCCGTATATATTTTGAATAAATGCAATACCGAGAATGGCGGCACTGCTTCGGTAAGACGCCTGAATAAACTCTCCCTGAATGGTTTTATCTTTCCAAAGAAGAGAAAGAAGCGCAACTAAAATAATGCTCAGCAGTGTTGCTATAAAACAGAAAAGAACGAATTTACCATTCCAGGCACTTTTAAAGTCAACTTTTGCCAAATCAGCAAACAGCATAACCGGGAGTGGGACACGAAATACAAAAGCATTCATTTTCGTGGCAAATTCTTCATCAATCCAGTTCAATTTTCGAAAAAATAGTCCCAGAACCATAAGTAAAAAGATTGGGACGGTAGCATTTAAGCTAAAAATTAAATTATCCATTTAAATAAGCCTCCTAAAACATATGCTTATCATAGCATATGTTTTAGGAAATGGCGTGTTTTTTGTATAAAACAAAATGTGGATATTAAAAAAGAACAAACTAAAATCCACTGCACTATCATAATAATTGTAGTACAGTGGACTTTAAATTATTTCATCCATCGGATGTTGTCCTCCTTATTTATTTGATATCTATTTAAAACTATTATCTCAAATAGTATTCTTATGGTATTTTATTTTAATTTCCCATTGGATTTTACCTCTTTCACGTATTTGGATATTCAGTTTTTATTTAGTATCCCATTGGATTCTACCTCTTTCGTTAAATTTGTATTCGAATATTTTATTTAACGTCCCATTGGATTTTACCTCTTTCATTAAATTAAATATTGTTTTTTATGTCTGTCCCATTGGACTTTACCTCTCTTTCGTTAATATTGTGTCTGTTTTAAAATACTCTTTCTGGTGGTCCGTACCTCTTTCTTTAAATTTTATCTTTAAATAAGATTTATTTTCTTAGGAGGTTTTTGTTCTCCTTGTTTTGTTGTCTTTATAATATCTCACTATGCTGAAAAAGTCAATAGAAAATCAGAAAAAATATTAAAAATATTTAAATTAACAGATAATTAAGAAGAAAAGTGGTAAAAAACAGATTAAAAAAACAAGGTGAAAATATGTTACAATTAGAATATGTAAGGAAATCGTTGCGAAAGGAGTCAGAAGATGTTCAATTCACAGGAACAGAAGATTTTACATTTATTAGTAAAAACGGAATATATGACAGCAATAGAATTGTCAGAGAAGCTTGGTATTGGTGTTAAAACGGTGAGAACAAGAATTAAAGAGTTAAATTTACAGCTGACGCAATATGATGTGGCGATTTCTTCAAAGCCACGTTATGGATATTATTTGAATAAGGAAGAAAAAGAACAGATAGAGGTACTTTTGAAAAATGGAATCCATAATGAAGGACAAATCCCGGCAACATCAAGGGAACGTATTCACTATTTACTTGCATATTTGTTGAATCAGAAGGATTATGTGAAGTCTGAGAATTTATGTGAGTTTCTTTACATTTCGAAAGGAACTCTTACGAATTCGCTTCGTCAGGTGGAGGAAGTTTATCAAAAATATCATATTACTATAGATAAGAAACCGAATTATGGAATTAAGGTTAAGGGACGAGAATTTGATATCCGTCAATGTATGATGGATGTGTTTGTTAAAAAGGACGGCTTAGAAGGTGTTGGGAGAATTTATCAGACGCAGGAGATTCGGTCACTTGGCAAACACGTTTATCAGTGTATGCAAAAGTACGGGATAGAATTTTCAGAAATCGCATATAATGATTTTATTGAACATATTTATATTGCGATTCGAAGAATCCGTCAAGGGCAATTTGTGGAGGAGATGCAGGGTCTGAAAACAGGACAGGCCGAGACAGAGTTTATTAAAGAACTGGCAGAGTTTATTGAAGGAGAGTATCATGTGACATTTCCAAAAGTGGAGCAGGAGTATCTGTTGCTGCAATTGGCGGGAAAAGGTATAGTGAAGGAAGGACAGCAGCAAGACAATTTTGTGATGCAAAGCGAGATGGATGAGCTCGTAGATCAGATGTTGAATATGGTCTACAGAGAATTTCAAATTGATTTTCGCAATAATCTGGGACTGCGTATGGAATTGAATCAACATCTGGTTCCGCTTAGTATTCGATTAAAGTATCATATTTTTTTCAGAAATCCGATGCTGGAAGAAATTAAAAAGAATTATATTTTTGCGTATACAGTCGCATTTCAAGTGTCATCTATTTTGAAGGAATACTATGAATGTGATATTCCTGAGGATGAAATAGGAGAACTGGCTGAAATTTTTGAACTGGCTCTTGAGCAGAGGGAGAGTGACAAGAAGAAATATTCCATTCTAATCGTATGTGCTTCTGGGCGAAGCAGTTCGCAGCTTTTGAAATACCGATATAGCCAGGAGTTCAAAGAAAATATCAAAGAAATATATGTATGTAATCTGTATGAAGTGGAAGCATTTGATTTTTCAAAAGTAGATTATGTTTTTACAACTGTTCCAATTCAGACATATGTACCGGTGCCGATTTTAGAAGTGAGTTCTTTCTTAAAAGAGAGCGATATTACAGCGGTCAGAAAGTTGTTTGAGCAGGAAAGTAAAGAGTTTTTGAGAAAATATTATCGGCCGGAATTGTTTTTTACAGATATACACGGAACAACAAGAGATGAAGTGTTGGCAAAATTATGCGGTCGTGTGGAGATGGCTACGAGAAAGAATACTGTATGGGGAAATGTTGTATCAGCTGCAGATTTATTTGCATCTGTATTAAGCAGAGAGGAATTGTCTCCTACAGACTATGGCAATCTGGTTGCAATTCCGCATCCTGATAAAGTATTTTTGGAAACTACGTTAGTGGCAGTAGCTATATTAGAAAAGCCGATAATCTGGAATAGAGAACAGGTGCAAATAATTATTTTGACTCTGATAGGAAGTGAGGAAGATCCGGACATTCAAAAATTTTATGAAGCAACTACGGATTTATTGCTGAGGACAGAAGATATTTCAGAGCTTATACATAGAAGAACATTTGACTCTTTAATTGGAATGCTGAAAAAATAAAAATGTCTGATCTGATTATATTTTTTTAAATTCAGGTTAGAATAGTAATACAAAAATTGCCACATTAAATGTGGCTTTTTTTTCGTTGGAGTTTTATGTAAAGGAATGGTAAAGTAGGGATTAAGAGAGAGAGGAAACGATATGAAGTACATTACATTACTTTGTAACGCCGGGATGTCTACCAGTCTCATGGTTAATAAGATGAGAAGGATAGCGACAGAGCAGAATATAGAAGTAGAGATTCATGCGATGGCAGAGTTTGCATTTCAAAAGTATGACAAGCCAACCGACGTATTGCTTCTTGGACCACAGGTCAGATATAAGTATGATGTCTTGAAAGAACAGTTTGAATCGACCGGAACCCCAATTGCGGTAATCGACTCTCAGGCTTATGCATCGATGGATGCAGAGGCAGTGTTAAAAACAGCATTAAATATGATAAAAGAAAGATAATAAGAGGAGGACAAAACAATGGCAAAATTTACTTATGTAATCACAGATGAGGTAGGACTTCACGCAAGACCAGCAGGACTTCTGGTTAAGAAAGCAAAAGAGCTTGGAGCAAAAATCACACTTGCATGCAATGGAAAAACAGCAGATGCTACAAAGATCATGGCAATCATGGCTATGGGAGTTATGAAAGATATGGAAGTTGAAGTAACTGTTGAAGGTGACAATGCTGATGCAGCAGCTACAGAATTAGAAGCATTCTTCAAAGAAAATCTGTAATTAGAAGAATAAGAAGCATTTGAATAACTGTTCGGTACAGAAATAGGGTGTGCTGGACAGTTATAAATTTATTATTAAGTTAAGGCGGGGTCATTATGGAAATTATTCAGGGAAAAGCTATTTTCGGTGGAATTGCAATCGGTCCGATTTCGTTTTTTGCAAAAGAGCAGAAACAGGTAAAACGTACAAAAGTTGAGGATACAGAAGCTGAAATTGCACGCTATGAAGCGGCATTGGCAACAGCAATTGAACAGTTGGGAGCATTGTATGAGAAAGCCCTCAAAGAAGTGGGCGAATCTGAAGCACAGATTTTTGAAGTACATCAGATGATGTTGGAAGACGATGATTACAATGATTCTGTTAAAAATATTATTACTAGTCAGGGACTTAATGCAGAGTATGCAGTAGCTACTACAGGAGACAATTTTTCGACAATGTTTGCAGCAATGGATGATGAATATTTCCAGGCAAGAGCTGTGGATGTTAAAGATATTTCTGAACGTATCATTAATATTTTGATGGGAATCGGAGAAGCGAAAGTGTCTGATGAGCCATCTATTATTGTTGCAGAGGATCTTGCACCTAGTGAGACTGTTCAGATGGATAAGAGTAAATTACTTGGTTTTGTTACAAGACTTGGGTCTTCTAATTCTCATACAGCAATTCTTGCAAGAACAATGAATATTCCTGCTCTGATTCAAGTAGATATTAAAGAAGAATGGAATGGAAAACAGGCGATCATTGATGGATTCAGTGGTAAATTTATTATCGAACCAGAAGCAGATGTATTGGAAGAGTATCAGAAGAAACAGGCAGAACAACAGGAAAGAAGACGTCTTCTTGCAGAGCAGAAGGGTAAACCGACTGTGACAAAGAACGGAAAAGCAATTAAGCTTTTTGCAAATATTGGTTCTGTATCAGATCTTCAATCTGTAATGGAAAATGATGCAGCTGGAATAGGATTGTTCCGAAGTGAATTCCTTTATCTGGAGTCTGATACATATCCGACAGAAGAGGAACAGTTTAAGGCTTACAAGATGGTAGCAGAGACGATGGCAGGTAAGAAGGTTATTATTCGTACATTGGATATCGGAGCTGATAAACAGGTAGATTATTTTGAGTTAGATAAAGAAGAAAACCCGGCAATGGGACTTCGTGCTATCCGCATCTGCCTGACAAGACCGGAAATCTTTAAGACACAGTTGCGTGCACTTTTAAGAGCAAGTGCATTTGGTAATATCGCAGTGATGTATCCAATGATCATTTCTGTTGAAGAAGTTCGCAAGATTAAAGCTATTATGGAAGAAGTAAAGGCTGAACTGGATGAAGCAGGAATCCCATATGGCAATGTAGAACAGGGAATTATGATTGAGACACCTGCAGCAGTAATTTTAAGTGATCTGCTTGCAAAGGAAGTTGATTTCTTTAGTATTGGTACAAATGATTTAACACAGTATACATTAGCAATTGACCGTCAGAATGCAAAATTAGATGAGTTCTATAATCCTCATCATGAAGCAGTTTTAAGAATGATTCAGATGGTTGTTGAAAATGCTCATAAGGCCGGAATCTGGGCTGGAATCTGTGGAGAACTTGGAGCAGATCTGGAACTTACCGACAGATTTATGGAGATGGGTGTAGATGAATTGTCAGTATCTCCAACATTTATCTATCCTGTAAGACAGAAAATCAGAGAATATGACGGAGAGACAAAATAGGTTACTGTTCACAGTACCTGTGAACAGTAACCAAAATAGTTGCCGTGCTCATAGAAATTTGAATAATGGCATAATTAAATAAGGTTATATGGTAGCTCATATAAATATAGAGGCATCCCGGCGTTTCCGCCAGGATGCCTCTTGCTGTTTACAAATACTGTGAACAGTAACTATTTGGCAATTTTTTAAAGAGAGACAGAGATAAAAATATATTGAGAATATACCAGAGTGCGTTATAATGGGGAATAGAAAACAAAAGATTATCATTGCGTGTTCTTATGGAACAGACAGTTTATAGATTCAGTCAGAAAAGAAAGAAGATGCATCATGGAAGTAATAAAACAGAAAGAATTGTGGGAAAATCAATTGCAGACATGTTTGAGCAAGTTAGATGTTGAATATTCGTATCAACTTGCAAAACGAATGGAAAAGGAAAAAACAAATCCGGTGCTGGGATATCGAACAGCAGGCTCAAAGGCAGAGATTGCCACAGGTAATATGTTGTATGAGGAAATGAAACGGATTGGTTTGTCGGATGTGACAAAAGATGAATTCCGTCTGGATTCGTGGGAGTTTGAGAAAGCTGTTTTGAAATTCAAAGACAAAAAAGGGAAGGAATATAGTTGTCAGTTAGGAGCGTATCAGACCAACTTTGTAACGGATGGATTTCAGGAGTATGAGATTGTATATGTAAATAAAGGAACTGCTGAAGATTATGAAGGGATGGATGTAGAAGGTAAATTAGTTCTTGCAGAAATCAATCAGCGGGATGAATGGTGGATTAATTATCCTGCTTATCAGGCATATTTGAAAGGTGCGGTCGGATTTATTGCAGTGCAGGAGCATGGATACGGAGAAAAATACGATACCTCTCTAAATGCACAGGATATCGCAGGTCCGGAATATGCGGCAGCATTTTCCATGTCACAGGCAGATGCAAAGAAGTTAAAAGAATGTATGGGAATATCGGCTGAGTATAATATGGGTTCAACATGTGTGGAAGTAAAACAGCCAATTTCAGCAAAAGTATGGTTGGATGCCAAATCTATGGTTCGGCGAAATGTACCGGCATATAATATTGTGGGAAAGATTCCGGGAGAAGAGACGGAACAGATGATTTTGTTGACGGCACACTATGATTCATATTTTGATGGATTTCAGGATGACAATGCCGCAGTCGCAATGATTATCGGAATGGCGAAGGCAATGTTGGAGGGCGGTTATCGCCCGGCACATACGATTGTAGTTTGTGCGGTGGCTGCAGAAGAGTGGGGTGTATCAGATTCTAAATTTGACTGGTCAACCGGCGCATACAATCAGGTCTTTCGAGTGCATCCGGAGTGGCGGGGACATATAATTGCGGATTTAAATTTTGAATTGCCGGCACATGCACATCACAGTCGAGATGCAATCCGGGGAACATATGAATATGCGGATTATTTCGAACAGTTTGTAAAACAGATTGATGTACCGAAAAAAGCATATCCGGATGGAATAACAGTATTGTATCCGATCGAGACATGGTCGGATGATTTCTCTATTTCAATTGCAGGAATTCCTTCGCTGGTAAATGATTTCAGTGATGGACCATTTATGGAAAATTATTATCACTCTCAGTATGACAATGAAGAACTGTATGAAGAACCGGTGTATCGTTTTCACCATGAATTGTATTTGAGATTGATCTTGGAAATGGACAAACTGGTACTTCCGCCGCTGAATTTTGGAAGGATGTTTAAGGCAATGAAAGAAAGTCTGGATGAGAAGGAGATATTGCAGGAAACAGAGAATGCAGTGATTCAGGAAAAAGAACAGTCAGACGAGGTGAAGGATAATCCGGTTCATGTATTAGAAAGACTGATAGATTGCGGCATCTATCAGGCAGACGAGATATACAAGTGGATACAGGGGGTAAATCTGGAATATCAAAATTTGGAATCAAAGGAAGAACGAAAAGTTTATCGGGAGCAATATTCGAAAAAGGGAGAAGCATTGCTTCGAATTTATCAAAAAACACAAGATTATTTTACACGTCTGGATTGGGAAGATGAGGTAAAATTTCCACAGGAGGCGGTGAAACGCAATATCAGGGAACTTAAGTGTGCGTTGGATGCGTTGAAAGAGGGAAAAATTCATGATACACTGGAATCCATTTATAAAGTAGATAATAACTGTTTTGCATTTTTGTTTGATGATGAAGTGTATTATCATTTTACAGAATATATTTTACACCAGCCGAAGGAACGATTAATGTGGGGCGCAGGGAGAATCTGGCACCATGAGAATCTTTATGGAATCGTGCAACGGTTGAGAGGTAAGATGAAGGAAGAGAATCCGAAATTGAATGAGGAAATAAGACGATTGGAAGCAGCTATTTACAGACAGAAAAATTGTTATGAGGATGATATTCGATACATGATTCGTTCGTTGGAGAAAATCCGAAAAATGATGGGAGAGTTATAATGGATAATTTATATAAAGTACAAGAAGAGGATTTGGAGAGATTAAAGCGAATACTGACGGTATGTTTTGCAGAAGATCCGCTCTATTGTACGTTGATTGAAGATGAAGAAACAAGGGAACGACTTTTACCGGAGCTGTTTGAGAGTGACTTGACAGAATTTTTTGAAACCTGTGACATCTATTCCGATAGTGAGGAACTCAACAGCATTCTTGTAGTGTCAGATGAGACGGAGCATCAGAATCCAATCTACCATTATCTGGCACAGCTTAGAGGGACGATTAGAACAGACGAAAGCTTGATCAAAGAAGACCACAGCCTGAAAACATTTTGGAACTTTGCACTTGGCAAGGATTATTTGAATGCAAGCTGGACAAGTCAGCTCCATCAGACAAAGCGGATACATATTATATATTTAGCGGTTGCACCGAGCCATCAGCATCATGGACTGGCAGAACATTTGATGAAAGAATTGATCGAACATGCAGAAAAGAATGATTTGATGCTGTCCTTAGAGACGCATAATCCGCAGAATGTACCGTTTTATGAGCATCTTGGATTTAAAGTATATGGTGTGGTGGAAAATTCACATTTTGATTTGAAGCAGTATTGTATGATCCGGGAAATATAATCTCAAAAGTTAGAATATGAAAGAAATTTTACTAGGAAAATGAGGTAATAGTGAGTATGGATACAAGAAAACAGATTACGACATGGGTGGATACAAATAGAGAAGACCTGATTGAGACAGCAAATGAAATTTTTAAACATCCTGAAATTTCTTTGGAGGAGAAGGTGTCTTCGAAGATTTTGGCAGATTATCTTGAAAAGCAGGGATTTACGGTGACTTGGGGAATTGCCGGATTTGAGACAGCATTTGTCGCTGAATGGGGATATGGTAAGCCGGTTCTCGGATTCCTGGCAGAGTATGATGCCTTGCCGGGACTTGGACAGGAAACCTGCAGTACACGAAAAGCAATCGAAGGACCGGGACACGGATGTGGTCATAATTTACTTGGAACAGCATGTGCCGGGGCAGCCGGAGCACTTAAAAGCTGGATGGAAACGGAAGAAAAAGAAGGAACGATACGTGTATATGGATGCCCTGCAGAGGAGATTGTAATTGGTAAGATTCGTATGAATGAGGCGGGAGTGTTTGATGATTTATCCGCAGCAATCACATGGCATCCGTTTGATCGAAATCGTGTGAGTTACGATATCTGGCAGGCTCAGGATATCAAAAACTATAAATTTTACGGAAAAGCTGCACATGCCTCAAAGCATCCGGAAATGGGAAGGAGTGCACTTGACGCAGCAGAATTGATGAATGTGGGAGTAAATTATTTGCGGGAACATGTGGCAGACGATGTGCGTATGCATTACACTTATACCAATACGGACGGTCCGGCTAATATTGTACCGCCATATGCTTCAACAAATTATTTTATCCGCTCAGCAAAATGGGAGAGAACAAAAGATGCATCTGAGAGGGTTGATAATTGTGCAAAAGGTGCGGCACTTATGACTGGAACAAGAGTCGAAATTGAACGTGTGACGAAGAATAAGGAAATGAAAGTGAATCGTGTCCTGGCAGAGACATTTTATCATGCAATGGAACAAATCCAGACACCGGAGTATACAGATGAAGAAATTTTATTTGCAAAAGAAATCAGCGAAGAGGCGGGGCTGGAAAATGATGGAGTGTATTTCACAGGATTAGAGCCTTTAGAAGAAAACCCGGTTATCTTATCGATTGGAACAGATGTGTCTGACGTAAGCCATACAGTTCCAACAGTAATGTTGAGCGCAGCGGCAATGTGTAAAGGAACGCCATTGCATCACTGGGCAGCTACAGCACAGGTTGGCATGAGTATTGGGGAAAAAGCGATGCTGTATGTGGCGGAGTGTATGGCACTGGGGGCAACAGATCTGGTGAAACAGCCGGAATTATTGAAGAAAGCGTGGGAATTACATGATAAAACAAAATAAAAAGCGAATCGTGCTTGGATCGGCTTCGCCAAGACGAAAAGAGTTATTAGAGCAGATTGGCATAGAATTTGAAATTAAAACAAGTGATAAGGAAGAAATATATGAAAGTACAATTCCGACAGAAATTGTTCAGGAACTGGCATTGATGAAAGCAGGAAATGTGGCAATGGAGCTGGAAGAAGCGGAAGGAAATGTGATAGATACAATTGTAATCGGAGCGGATACGGTTGTTGTTCATGATAATAAAATATTGGGAAAACCGTCAGATGAAGCGGAGGCATTTCACATGTTAAAGAGTCTGGCAGGAGATACACATCAGGTTTATACAGGAGTTGCAATGCTTGTGTATGGAGAAGATGGCGAAGCCAAAGAAATCTGTCATGCAGAAAGGACAGAGGTATTTGTACATGAAATGAGT
This sequence comes from Ruminococcus hominis, assembly GCF_014287355.1. Lineage (NCBI taxonomy): Bacteria > Bacillati > Bacillota > Clostridia > Eubacteriales > Oscillospiraceae > Ruminococcus > Ruminococcus hominis. The sequence goes on from NZ_JACOPE010000001.1 coordinate 343,033, forward strand.
GATGAGGAGATTCGGAACTACATTGCGAGTGGAGAACCGATGGACAAAGCAGGTGCATATGGAATTCAGGGAAAATTTGCTGCATACATCGACAAGATAGAAGGAGATTATTATAATGTGGTCGGACTTCCGGTGGCGTATGTATACCAGCAGTTGAAGGCACTGGATGCGTAAATAATGTTGATAATAAGAAAATTACCGGGATATGTGAATAATAAGTGTGAAAAAAACGATCCGGAGGTGGATAACTTTGCAGAAAAAGAAGAGCAATGTGAATTGTGAGAGTTGTATGAATTATGAGTATGACGAAGAATATGAATACTATGTTTGTACACAAAATTTGGATGAGGACGAAATGTATCGATTTGTTCAGGGAAGCTTTCATGACTGTCCATATTATCAGTTTGGAGACGAATACCGCATTGTGAGAAAGCAGATGTAAAGATAAAATTGAAAATGCGAGCAGAGCGAGTGCTGAATTATTATGAAAGTAGAGGAATGATCAAATTGAAAAAAATAATATTAGAGGCATGTGTAGATAGTGTGCAGTCTGCTATTTATGCACAAGAAGGCGGAGCAGACAGATTGGAGCTGTGCAGTAATTTGCTTATTGGCGGGGTGTCGCCGGGAAAAGCATTATATGATCAGGTGAGAAAGAACACAGATATTCCGGTACGTGTACTGCTTCGTCCAAGATATGGGGATTATTGTTATGACGGATATGAGTTTGAGCAATTAAAAGAAGAAGTACAGATGTATTGTGAGGCGGGTGCTGACGGAATCGTCATTGGTTTGTTACGTCCAGATGGCAACTTGGATGTGGAAAGAATGGAAGAGTTGATTAAACTAACAGGAAATAAAAAGAAAACACTACATCGGGCATTTGATGTGTGTGTAAATCCAATGAAAGCATTGGAAGAGGCAATAGAAATCGGCTTTGATACGATTCTTACAAGTGGTCAAAAAGGAACTGCGTGGGAAGGAAGAACAATTCTGAAAGAATTACAAGAAAAATCCAAGGGTAGAATTGAGATCCTTGCAGCGTCCGGGATTAGTGCAGAGGCAATCAAGAAGCTGATTCCATATACTGGGATTATGTCTTATCATATGTCAGGGAAGGTTGTGCTGAACAGTCAGATGGAATATCGAAAAAAGGGAGTAAGTATTGGGATGCCGGGAGAGGATGAGTATGTGATCTGGCAGACTGCGAAGGAGAAGATAGCGGAAGCGAGTGGGATTGCTATTTAGTTCATTAAATGGCAATACGTTCCTTACAAAAAATTGATATAAGAATTCTTGCTCAGATTCCATGAGCGTGAGACACATAAGAGCGTAAATTTTTGGGTAAGTAATGTATTGGCTCAAGTTGTGAAGTGAATAGAACTCAAAGGATATCGAGCGACAATATCTGCGATAGTGGATTCTAGGGGATTGAAGATGCAAAATTTTGATGGGGAGCATCTTCACGTTATCGAAAATGTGGGATGTAGATGCAAAATTTGCGAAGGGAGTATCTTTAAATCCCAGAAAAGGCAAGATGCAGATGCAATTGTACATGATAGACAGGCTGAAAAGCATCTGCAAGTTCAAAGAAGAGCAAGTTGCAGATACGTTGATCCCCAAAAGAGCATCTACAACAGCGAATATCAAGGGATTGCAGATACATCAGCTACCAAAAGAGCATCTGCAACAGCGAATATCAAGGGATTGCAGATACATCAGCTACCAAAAGAGCATCTGCAACAGCAAATATTAAGCCAGTGCAGATACAATGGTTGCCACAAAGGCATCTGCACAAGCAAATAACCCCATGATATAGATACATCAGACACCAGAAAAGTAAATCCCTCATCGCTCCACCTATTTCAACCACGATACACAGTAAAGTTTTGCTTTTTGTTCATTAGATTTGCGATAACGTACTGAGAAAAAATATTGGATATGAATTTCTGCGAATACAAAGGAAGCGATTGGAAATAGTAAAAGGCCAGAATTTTACGTTAGAGCTTAGAAACTTGCTGTTTGAGGGCACAGCCCGAGTTGCTGGTTTCTAAGCTCTGTTTTCAGTAATAATTCTGACCTTTATGTATTTCCCGCTGACGGAGTCTGAACAGAAATTCATATCTAATATTTTTCTCAGGGACGCTTATCCAACTTAATGAACTAAATAGCAAAAAATTCACAGTAATAACAGAAACAGTCCTACAATCTATTGGGAAGAATGTGAGTGAAAGTATTTATAAGCGTTAAAAAATGATAAAAGTAAATGGATGATATATATATAAATAAAGAAAGCAGTGTGCAAATTTCACAAAAATTCACATTTTTTTCGTGGCAAATAGAATAAATACGTGACGACAAATTTGGAAATGTGTTTCCGTACAAAAAAAATGGAAGAAAAAATGCATGAAAAAGAGAAATGAATCAATAAAAATAAAAGGAATTTTGAATAAAAATTCCATGAAAAAATGATAAAAAGTAGAAGTAAAAACAGCAATAACAAAAGATTGACAAAAGAATTTTGTGGGAGTATATTTACAATAGCTTTTGAGAGATACAATCTTGAAAGGTGCGATAAGGCAAAAGTTCTTCTGTGAAAGAAGTTCTTTTTTTGTACCTAAAATGAGGAGTTTCTTCTTATTGAATGGAACCTTATCGTAAATAACAATTTGATAAAGAAAGGGAGGGAGCGATACGGGCAATTTGACAGACAGGTTGCTGGAAGAACTGCAGTGTGAGACGGTCATAAAGATTCCATTCTTGAATGGGTTGCTGGATATTAAGGAATCGGTAGTCGTCACATGGATTATCATGGCAGTGATAGTCGCCTTGTGTATCATCTTTGTGAGAAATCTAAAAGTTGAGAATCCGGGGAAAGGGCAGTTGTTATTAGAATCCGCTATTAGCACGGGTCAGAACTTCTTCGAAGATGTCATGGGTAAGGAAAACAGAAAATATATTCCATACTTATTGACTGTTCTGATTTATATTGGAATTTCAAACATTATAGGTCTTTTTGGGTTTAAGCCGCCGACAAAAGATTTGAATGTTACAGCAGCCATAGCAATTATGAGTATGATTCTTATTGAGTATTCAGGAATTCATAAAAATGGAGTGAAGCATTGGGTGAAGCATTTTGCTGAACCAGTACCATTTGTAGCACCGATTATGATTTTGGAAATTGTAATCAGACCGCTGTCGCTTTGTATGCGATTATTTGGTAATGTGTTGGGAGCATTTGTTATTATGGAACTTTTGAAGACAGTAGTTCCGGTTTTGGCTCCTATCCCATTTAGTTTTTATTTTGATATATTCGATGGATTATTACAGGCTTATGTATTTGTGTTCCTGACAGCATTGTTTATGAATGAAGAACAGGAATAACTTATTAGATTCACAGCGAGTTGTGCAAAGAATAATAAAATTACAATCATTTGGTGAAAAAAGAAAAAGGAGATTAGAATTATGGGAACAATTATTGCAATTGGAGCAGGTATCGCAGTATTAGCAGGTTTAGGAGCAGGAGTTGGTATTGGTATTGCAACAGCAAAAGCTGTTGATGCTATCGCAAGACAGCCGGAAGCAGAAAGCAAAATCAGTAAGAACTTAATCCTTGGATGTGCACTTGCAGAGGCAACTGCTATTTATGGTTTCATTATTGGTCTGTTAATTATCTTAATGCTGAAATAAGAAGTTGTTTAGCAAGACGAGTAAAGAAGAAAGGCAGGTGTAAAAGGTGATACAGTTTAATGCAAGCCTTATCTATACCATTATAAACCTTGTGATTTTTTATCTTTTACTGAAAAAGTTCTTATTTAAACCGGTTATGGGCATTATGGAAAAACGTGAAAAAATGATTGCTGATGGACTTCAGAATGCAACAGATACACAGAATGAAGCAAAGCAGTTAAAGGCAGATTATGAGAAAGCCCTGAGCGGAGCAAAAGAACAATCCAGCCAGATTGTTGATAAAGCACATGCAGAAGCTAAGAAAGAATACAATCGTATTTTATCAGAGGCAAATGAAAAAGCAGGAATTATGCTGGAAAATGCGAAGAAGACAATCGAGGTTGAACGTCAGCAGACAATGAATACATTGCAGTCAGAAATTGCGGGACTTGCAATGCAGGCAGCTAAGAAGATTGTTGATGAAAAGACAGAGAATCAAGGAAACAAAGGAATTTATGATCAGTTTCTGGAAGGAGTAGGTGAAGCTCATGGAAACACAGACATCGATTAAACGGATGTACCGCTCATCAATGTCAGGACATTATGCGCGAGTGTTGTATGAGCTTAACGTTCCAAAAACAGATATAGAGAAAACAAAAGAAACATTTGCAGAAGTACCACAGTTGAGAGAAGTATTTATCAATCCAACGATTTCTGCAAAAATAAAAATGAGCGTCATCGATCAGGTGTTTCCGGAGAGTATGAAGAATTTCCTGAAAGTCGTATGTAAAAATCAGCGTGTCAATCTGATTAATGAGATATTTGACGCGTATGATGAATATTGCGATGAACAGGCTCATATTCTGACGGCAGTATTGACCTGTGTAGAGCCTCCAAGTGAGGAACAGCTCGATAAGATGAAGGTATTCCTTTGTGACAAATATCAGAAAGCAGATGTGAAGATTCAAATTGTAGAAGATACGTCTCTTCTTGGTGGATTTATTCTTCATGTTGAAAATGATGAGTATGACTGGAGTCTGAAAGGAAGACTGACACGATTAGAACAAAAATTGACCTGGAGGTGAACAAGGTGAGTTCAATCAATTCAGAAGAAATCATTTCTATTCTGAAAAATGAAATAGAGAATTTTGATCAGATCAGTAAGGACAGCGAAGTCGGTACTGTAATTACAGTCGGTGACGGAATCGCAACCATTTACGGGATTGATCACGCCATGTACGGGGAAATTCTTACCTTTGAAAATGGTCTGAAGGGAATGGTTCAGGATATCCAGAAAGATGCTATCGGATGTATCTTGTTTGGCCATGACACAGAGATCAAAGAAGGAACAAAAGTTGCTCGAACAGGGAAAAAGGCCGGTGTTCCGGTCGGAGATAAATTTATCGGACGAGTTGTCAATGCACTCGGCGAGCCAATTGACGGAGCAGGTGAGATTGAAGCAGACGGTTATCGCCCAATCGAAAATGAAGCACCTGGTATTATTGACCGTAAATCGGTAAGTGTACCAATGGAGACAGGTATTCTGTCAATCGATTCTATGTTCCCGATTGGACGTGGACAGCGTGAGTTGATCATTGGAGACCGTCAGACTGGTAAAACTTCAATTGCTACCGATACAATTTTGAACCAGAAGGGAAAAGATGTAATCTGTATCTATGTTGCAATTGGTCAGAAAGCATCTACAGTTGCTAAGGTAGTAAATACATTTAAAGAAGCAGGTGCGATGGATTACACAATCGTTGTTGCTTCAACAGCGAGTGATTGTGCACCACTTCAATATATTTCTCCATATGCAGGAACTGCTATGGCTGAATATTATATGCACAAAGGAAAAGATGTATTAATCATATACGATGATCTTTCAAAACATGCCGTTGCTTACCGTGCATTATCATTGTTACTTGGACGTTCGCCTGGACGTGAAGCATATCCTGGAGACGTATTTTATCTGCATTCAAGACTGTTGGAGCGTTCCAGCCGTTTGAGTGATGCACTTGGCGGAGGTTCTATTACAGCACTTCCAATTATTGAAACACAGGCTGGTGATGTGTCTGCATACATCCCTACAAACGTAATTTCTATTACAGACGGACAGATTTTCCTTGAAAGTGATTTGTTTGCATCTGGTATGCGTCCGGCGGTTAACGTTGGTTTGTCTGTATCCCGTGTAGGTGGAGATGCACAGACAAAAGCAATGAAGAAGGCAGCAGGAAGTCTTCGTATCGATCTTGCCCAGTATCGTGAGATGGAAGTATTTACGCAGTTCAGTTCAGATTTGGATGCTGCAACAAAAGAACAGCTGGAATATGGTAGCGGTTTGATGGAACTTTTGAAGCAGCCATTAGGAGCACCAATGGGATTAGCGGAAAAAGTTATTACATTATGTACTGCAAGAAATAAAGTGATGCTTGGAGTTGAAAAAGCAAAAATTAAAGAATTCCAGCACGATATGTTGCAGTATTTTGCAACAGAACATCCTGAAATCGGCAAAGAAATTGAAGAGACAAAGGTATTGTCCGATGAACTGGCAGAGAAGATTGTAGAGACTGCAAAGGAATTTAAGAAGAGCAGGTGTTAAGATGGCAAATATCAGAGAAATACAGACTCGTATTAATAGTGTAAAAGACACGATGAAGATTACAAATGCCATGTATATGATTTCTTCGACAAAGATGCGTCAGGCAAAGAAAAAACTGGCTGACACAGAGCCGTATTTCTATGGCTTGCAGGGAGAAATTTCACGAATTCTCCGACATGTACCGGAGATGGAGAAGCAACGGTTTTTTGATCTTCGAGAAGAGATTCCGCCAGAGAAGCGTAAGATCGCATCAATCGTAGTAACTGCGGATAAAGGTCTGGCAGGAGCCTACAATCACAATGTGGTGAAGGCAGAAGAAGAGATACTTGCAGGTCCGGGAGAGCACAAATTATTTGTTGTAGGTGAGTTGGGAAGACATTATTTTGCTAAAAGTGGAGTAAAGATTGACACAAATTTCCAGTACACTGTACAGAAACCAACGATGCACCGGGCAAGAGATATTGCCGCAACTCTTCTTGAACAGTTTGAAAATGGAGAGCTGGACGAAGTATATATTGTATATACACGAATGGAAAATTCAATTCAGTCTGAAGTGGAGAAGGTTCGTCTGCTTCCGCTGGAGAGAAGCTCATTCAACGAGATGAAGATGCCGCTTAACGTGTATCGTGAAGCGATTGCATTGTATCCATCTGCACAGGCAGTGATGGACATTATTGTACCAAACTATATTGTAGGTATGATTTATGGTTGTCTGGTTGAGGCATATGCAAGTGAGCATAATGCTCGAATGACTGCGATGCAGACAGCAACAGACAGTGCACAGGATATTATCAGAGAACTTTCTATTGAATATAACAGAGCCAGACAGGCTGCAATCACTCAGGAAATTACTGAGGTCTGCAGTGGCGCAAATGCGCAGAAGCGGAAAAGGAAGTGAGAATAGCATATGAATAAAGGACGAATTGTACAGGTTATGGGACCTGTCGTTGACGTATTATTTGAAGATGGAAATCTTCCTAGCATCAAAGATGCTTTGGAGGTAGAAAATAATGGTAAAGTCTGCGTTATGGAAGTTGCACAGCATCTTGGAAACAATGAAGTGCGCTGCCTGATGCTGGCTGCAAGTGAAGGACTTCATAAAGATATGGAAGTAACTGCAACAGGAGCAGGTATCCGCGTTCCTGTTGGAGATCAGACACTTGGACGTTTGTTCAATGTGCTTGGTGAAACGATTGATAACGGAGACAAAATCGAAGACGATGCTCAGAAATGGGTTATCCATCGCGATCCTCCGACATTTGAAAATCAGAGTCCGGTAGTAGAGATTCTGGAAACAGGTATTAAAGTTATTGACCTTCTTGCTCCATATGCAAAAGGTGGTAAGATTGGTCTGTTCGGTGGTGCCGGTGTAGGTAAGACCGTATTGATTCAGGAATTGATTCATAACGTTGCAACAGAGCATGGTGGATATTCTATTTTTACCGGTGTAGGAGAGCGTTCCCGTGAAGGTAATGACCTTTGGACAGAGATGAAAGCTTCAGGAGTTCTGGAGAAGACAGCATTGGTATTTGGTCAGATGAACGAGCCACCTGGAGCACGTATGCGTGTGGCAGAGACAGGACTGACAATGGCTGAATATTTCAGAGATGAGGAACATCAGAATGTGCTGTTATTCATCGATAACATTTTCCGTTTTACACAGGCTGGTTCAGAGGTATCCGCATTGCTTGGACGTATGCCTTCAGCCGTAGGTTATCAGCCTACACTTGCAACAGAAATGGGTGAGTTACAGGAACGTATTGCATCTACAAAGAATGGATCCATTACATCTGTACAGGCAGTATATGTACCTGCAGATGATTTGACTGACCCGGCTCCTGCAACAACATTTGCCCATTTGGATGCAACAACTGTACTTTCACGTAAAGTTGTAGAACAGGGAATTTATCCGGCGGTAGATCCACTGGAATCAAGTTCACGTATTTTGGAAGCGGATATTGTAGGTGAGGAGCATTATAGAATTGCCAATCAGGTAAAAGCAATTTTGCAGAAATATAAAGAGTTGCAGGATATCATCGCAATTCTTGGTATGGAAGAGCTTTCTGATGAAGATAAGGCAACAGTTATGCGTGCAAGAAAGATTCAGAAATTCTTGTCACAGCCATTCTCCGTTGCAGAAACATTTACAGGAATTCATGGAAAATATGTGCCTTTAAATGAGACAATCCGTGGATTTAAAGCTATTATTGATGGAGATATGGATCAATATCCGGAAAATGCATTCTTTAATGTCGGAACAATTGACGATGTTATTGAGAAAGCGAAGACAATGAGCTCAGAAGAGTAAAGGAGTGCGCATATGGAAACATTTGGTCTGAAAATAATTGCAAGTGACCGTGTGTTTTACGAAGGACGATGCAGGCAAATCGTTGTACCGGCGTATGATGGCGGTACAATAGGAATTTTGCCCAACCATGAGAATATGGTGATTGCAGTAAATGTCGGAGTTGCCCGCATGGAAATTGAGCCGGGGGACTGGCGTGAGGTAGCTGTCGGAAGTGGTTTTATGGAGATTGTTAATAACCGTGTAACCGTGCTTGTGCAGACAGCAGAGCGTCCGGAAGAGATTGATATCCGTCATGCACAGGAACAAAAAGAACGTGCACAGGAGCAGCTGCGTCAGAAACAGAGTATTCAGGAATACTATCATACGCAGGCTTCTCTTGCCAGGGCGATGAACCGTTTGAAAGTATCACATGGAAAGCATTGGAATGTGTAAATATTGTGGATAATCATAAAAGAACTGTACAAAAAGACTTTTTATGTCGGAATTGTATGGTTCTTTTTTTGTTGTTAAAAATATTTGTAAAAAAAGTAACAGAAATGTAACACATAGGAGTGCGTAGTGTTGCTTTTTTCACATTATTATACTAAAATATACTTTAGCTGAATTGATATTAGGGAGAATTACAATGAGTGAAAAAGATAAATTACGTTCGATGGTAGAGCTGATGAATGATGCTTTGAGAACAGTACGTGATTACTATGATTCAGAATATGCATATTACGTTGAACGGGATGATGAAGAAATTACAATGGTCTACGAGTGGTGTGCGGAGAATATTCCGTGGCAGAGAGACCGAATCAAAATGTTATCCCCGGATCAGTTTCCAAAATGGCTGAGAGAGGAAGTTACAGACACCACAGAAGACAGCTACAGTGTATTTTATCCGATGGGTGATAATCAGAAGGCAATACTGGCAGTTGTGAATGTTCACAGAGGAGGGTGCGATCTTTCTTTATTGCGTTCGCTGCTTCCGTATATTTCACAGACAACAGTTTTACAGAAATTACAAAGACAGCAGGAATATTTAAGTTACCATGATGACCTGACAGGCTTGCTGAACAGGAATAGCTTTGTGGGATATCTTTCAGAAGTGAATCAAGAAGCGTTAAAATCCTTGGGTGCGGTTTCTGTCGATGTAAATGGCCTGAAGAATTTTAATAAAGAGTTTGGAAGGGAATATGGAGACGAGGTTGTTATCCGAGTAGGAGAAGTACTGGAAGAGTTTTTTAAAGGATTTATGGTTTATCGTATGACAGGAGACGAATACCTGATTCTTGCGGAGAATATTTCATATGAAGGATTCATGAATCGTATCCACAACAGCAGAGACAAATTAGACAATATCAGTCTAGGACTGGTTACGATGGGATATGCCTGGGAAAAACTGGATATCAATATAGATAATCTTGTTATGGATGCAGGGAATATGATGCGTAAAGAAAAACGTAAATATTATAAAAATCTGAAAAAAGGTCATCATGAACCGATTATTAAGCAGGATTTGTTAGATGATATTGAGCAGGGTAATTTTATTGTATGTTTAAAACCAGTGCTGGAGGCGGAATCAGAAGAGGTTGTCGGAGCCGAAGCAGTTGTGAGATATCATCACAAAGATTTGGGAATTGTGGACCCGGGGCGTTACCTGACACTTTTGGAGGAAACAAAGCTTTCGCATTATCTGGATTTGTATGTGTTTGAAGAAGTGTGTAAGACACTTCGCAGATGGGAGAATGAAGATCGGATGATGTTGCCGATTTCTGTCAATTTCTCAGGAGCAACTTTGCGATATGAGAGTGTTGGAGATAAGATCCTGAAGATAATTGAAAAATATCATGTGTCAAGCGAGTATTTGCAAGTGGAAGTATCGGAAACAAATCAGGAGATGAATCCAGAGATGCTTGCTGAGACAAGTAATAAAATTCGAAAAGCGAATGTGAGAGTCCTTTTGGATGATTTCGGGGCAAAAGATTCAAGTTTTTCTATTTTGTCTATTATGGAGTTTGATGGTCTAAAACTAGATAAAGGAATTACTTCTAATATTGTAGGAAACAGTAAAAGCAGAATAGTGGCAAAAGCAGTGATTGATATTTGCCGTCGACTGGGTGCATCTGTTTATGCCTGCGGAGTAGAAACACAGGATCAGTTGAATGTAATGCAAGAATTGGGATGCGATTATGTTCAGGGAAATTTATTTAATAAAGCAATTACAATTGAGACATTTGAAGTGCGATATATGCAGTAGATGTAAAAAGTAAGATGGGAGATATAAACAGATGAAGAAAAAAGCGATGAAATATCGTCTGATTAAAATACTTTGCGTTGGAATCATCTTTGGAGCATTGATAGGAATGCTTCTTATGGGATTGAGTGGAAGAGCAAGAATCAAAGAAGTAAGAGAAGAATGTAAAACTACAGAGGATAAGCTGAAAAAAGAAAATGAACAGTTGCAGGCAGAAGCTGAAAAGGCTAAGGTGCAGCCGTCATCAGAGGCAATCGCGAAGGAAAATGCGGAAAAATTAGCCTCAAACGATGATGACTGGAGTCTTGTTCTGATTAATAGCGAGAGTCCGCTTGATACATCTTATGCACCGAGTCTGACAAAAATAACAGATGATTATTCTGTAGACAGTCGTATTGCGGATGATACAAAGAAGATGTTTCAGGATGCAGCGGATGCAGGGATGAGTTTGAATATTATATCTGCATATCGTGACTATGAGACACAAAGAGGCGTGTTTAATGATACAATGCTAAACTGGATTTATCAGGGAAAAACACCACTAGACGCCTATGATGAAACAAAACAGTCTGTAGCAGTGCCGGGGACAAGTGAACATGCTACCGGATTGGCAATGGATATTACATCATCAACTTATCAGGAGTTAGATGATGAACAAGAAAATACAGATGAAGCAAAGTGGCTGAAAGCAAACTGTGCAAATTATGGTTATATTTTGCGTTATCCTACTAATAAGTCAGATGTAACAGGAATTGTTTATGAACCATGGCATTTCCGTTATGTCGGTAAAACAGCGGCAAAAGAAATTATGAAACAGGGTATTACGCTTGAAGAATATTTGGAACAGCAAAAAGACGGAAAATAATCTGGAAATTTAAATGAAATTCATGAATAGTCACAAAAGTATAAAAAAATTGAATATTTAATTGACATTCTGACAGAGGTGAGTATAATAAGACTCAACAAAAACAAAGGCGTTTTTCCATTACGGAAAAGCGCCTCTTTTGTTTTGTAGTTGTCATGCATGCGACCCTGTTTAACGAGAAAAAATTGCGAAAGCAATTTTTCGATAATAGAAGGAGGTTGAGAATATGAAGAAACTTGAAATTGTAATTCAGCCAGAAAAATTAGAGGATTTGAAGGGGATCCTGGATGATTGTCAGGCAAATGGTCTTATGATAACAAATATCATGGGATATGGTAATCAGAAGGGACATAAAAAGATTTATCGAGGTGCAGAATATAGTGTGAATCTTTTACCAAAAGTAAAAGTAGAGACAATTGTTGAACCAGATACAGCAGAAAAAATTATTAAAAGAGTTGTAGATGAAATTCAGACTGGTACTTATGGAGATGGAAAAATCTTTGTATACGAAGTACAGGATGCAGTTCGAATCCGAACAGGAGAACGTGGATCGAATGCATTATAATTCGGTGCAAACCATGAAAATAAAAAAAGATATAGATTGTTATCAAAGAGGATAGTTGTAAGATACATAAAAATGTTCTTACAGGTGTCCTCTTTCTTTTGAAATATTGAATGAGATAGTTAAAAGACAGTCTCTAAAGAAATGAGAAGGAGGATGTAGATATGGGATTGACAGATTTAATTGCAGGCGGAATGGATAGCATAGACGCAACAGCATTATTGATAAATGTTATGTGGACAATGTTAGGAGCTATATTGGTTTATTTCATGCAGGCAGGATTTGCTATGTGTGAGGCAGGTTTTACAAGAGCAAAAAATACAGGAAATATTTTGATGAAGAATATGATGGACTTTGTACTTGGAAGTATTTTCTTCTTTATATTTGGCTTTGCTTTGATGCATGGTACAGATTGGAATGGTATTGTAGGAATCAAAGGATTTTTTGATCCGACATCACTGGCAGATGCAGATGGGATGATCAATGGACTTCCGGCAGGCGTGTTTATTATTTTCCACACAGTATTTTGTGCAACAGCAGCAACCATTGTTTCAGGATCTATGGCTGAGAGAACAAAATTTGCAGCATACCTGGCATACAGTGCAGCAATCAGTATTTTTATTTATCCGATCACAGGACACTGGATCTGGGGCGGAGGCTGGTTATCAGAACTCGGATTCCATGATTTTGCAGGATCTACAGCAGTACATATGGTAGGTGGTATCTGTGCTTTGGTAGGAGCTAAAATCCTTGGACCTCGTATTGGAAAATATGACAAAGAAGGAAAAGCAAGAGCTATTCCTGGTCACAATCTTGCAATTGCAGCATTGGGAGTATTTATTTTATGGTTCTGCTGGTTTGGATTTAACTGTGGATCTACAACAGCAGCAACAACGAACTTAGGTGACATTGCAATGACAACAAACCTTGCAGCCGCAGCCGCTACATTGATGGCATTGATCGTAACATGGGTTCGTTATGGAAAACCTGATGTTTCAATGACATTTAATGGTTCTCTGGCAGGTCTGGTAGCAATTACAGCAGGTTGTGATGCAGTAAGTAACTGGTCAGCAATCATCATTGGAGCAATAGCAGGTGTATTGGTTGTATTTTCAGTAGAGTTCTTTGATAAGGTGGCAAAAATTGATGATCCGGTCGGAGCAATTAGTGTGCATGGTGTATGTGGTGCGACAGGAACAATTTTAACAGGTGTATTTTCACCGGATTACACATTTGGAACTCAGCTGCTTGGTGTTGCAGCAACAGCAGCATACGTATTTGTATTAGCAATCATTATTTTTACAATTATTGATAAAACAATCGGTTTGAGAGTATCTAAAGAAGAAGAAATTGATGGTTTGGATGTTCATGAGCATGGATGTTCAGCTTATGCAGATTTTAACTTTAGAATTTAATATAAAAGATTCTGCTGTTGTGCAGAGCGTCTGTGAAAGGCAGCAGAAAAATCTATCTTCTTTCTAAAAGGAACAGGAATTACTTGTAAATGACAGCGAGTAATTCGGTTCCTTTTTTAATATAGTAGGAAAGAAATTTTTTAGGGAGGGGTTCTGCATTGACGATGGAATGTGCTTTTGTTAGAATAAGGGGTAGATGTAAGGAGGGTTTCTTATGGGAGATTTAACGTTTGGCGAACAAGTTAAAATTATGTTAAGCAGAAAAAACATGACGATCAAACAACTGGCTGAGATGATCGAGGAACGAACTGGGAAAGCAATGTCACGTCAGAATCTGACCCAGCGTTTGAGCAGAGATAACTTTCAGGAACAAGACATGAGATTGATTGCAGCTATTTTGGGGTGTCCGTTTAAGTTGAGTATATTTCCAGAGGAGCTGGAAATAGAGGAAACCGCGTCAGAGGAACTTGCAGTTCAATATGCAAACAATGCAGGACTGAAAAATAAAGATGCAGAAGAAATGACAGTTGAAGAACCGGAATCAGAAGAACCGGAATCAGAAGAACCAGAATCAGAAACAGAGGAAGCGGAAGAATTAGAAACAGAGGAAGCAGAATTTGAAGAAGTAGATGATGATTCGGAAGAAGAAATTTTACTTGAAGATGAAGAGCCTTGGGATGAATCAGAGGAATTGACTCTGGAGGATGCGGAGGAGATACCGCAGGACGAAACAGAAAATTATGATGATCACAAGACAACTATCTGGGAGCCACAGATTGTGCAGAGTGCATATGAGAGGGCGAGACTTACTTCGGAATGGGAGAAGGCAACGATTGAGCCGGAGGAAGAACCTAAACGTTTTGTGAAGAGAAACGAAATTGAAGAAGATTTGACGATAGGAGAGTTGAATCCATATACAGGACACGAGTATTTATCAAATAGTGTGAGAATGCATCCGAATAAGATCGGATATGTGCAGGTATATGATCGTGCGAAGCATCGTTGGGATGATATGACAGAATGGGCATATCTTGGATACCAGGAGCGGATGAAATCAGAGCTTGGCAAAGATTATGAACCACCAATTTATTTAGACTAAGATGAAATGGGGAGCTACAATAGACGGATATGCTCCCCATTTATAATGCAAAGAAAATTTAGAAAATATTTTCTAATAAATGTAATGACACCAGTATCCAAAATTTTCCTGTGTATTACATTCATCAGGAGAAAGTTCTAATTGATCGTTGTAGGAGTTGATAAATTCCGGAAAACCAAAAATTTCTGCGGCCCGGGCTTCTCGAATATCATATACTCCGGGCACTCCGAGCTGATAATGACCATTTTCTTCGATAAGGAGAAGATGATGATAATTATGATATCCATGCAGAAGAAAACTGTTGTTTGCAAGATTCCAACATTTTTTAGGAAGAATTTTCAAATCTGAATGATGGATTTTCTGTATGGTTTTAGAAGGAGATAATAAGTTTGTTGTATCACTGGCTTCGAATAAATTATCATTATCGTTGTATTCGGAAGCTGAAAGATCTGGAGCTGGATCAGGAGTTTCGGATTGCACAGTTGTCGAAAAAATTTCATTGATATCCAGATGAAAATGAGATTCTGTAGCGGTAAGAAAACTTTCATCAGGCAGTGGAATTAAAAAACCATGCAGATTCTCCATGGATGAAATTGAATTGATGGCAGAATCCGGTAGTGTAAGTTGAGCAGAAATGATATGAGAATTGCATGGAAGCTCACTTATTTTTTTGGAAATGTTATGCTCTTGTTCGGTTAAAATAGCACAGAGTGGGACAAGGTGCTGATTCGTGACGGGAATATTTCTGGCTTGAATCTGAAGAAGCCAGCAATCTGGCTTCTTTGTGAGTTTTAAAAATCCGGTGTTGCGCATACAGTGATTATTTTTATATTCATAAAGATAATAAATACCTGGATTCATAGAGTACCTCCAATAGATTAATAAAATAAGAATTGAGGAAATGCTGTTCAAAACCTCTAAGATAATGTATTCTTGTAATAATAAGAAAAGAACTGAAAATACATGAAAGGATTAGAAATATTCATGGATGAGATGAACCAAAAGTTGGATGAAAAATATATGAGAGAGGCGATTCGGCA
The DNA here is from genome assembly GCF_014287355.1 of Ruminococcus hominis. Lineage (NCBI taxonomy): Bacteria > Bacillati > Bacillota > Clostridia > Eubacteriales > Oscillospiraceae > Ruminococcus > Ruminococcus hominis. The sequence continues at coordinate 358,829 of NZ_JACOPE010000001.1, forward strand.
GGCGAAGAAGGCTTATGCGCTGGAGGAGGTTCCGATAGGATGTGTGATCGTGTACGAAGGAAAGATTATTGGACGAGGTTATAATCGAAGAACAACAGACAAAAATCCATTGGCACATGCGGAGATTGCTGCGATAAAAAAAGCGAGTAAAAAAATAAATGACTGGCGATTGGAAGAGTGTACATTATATGTTACCTTGGAACCTTGTCAGATGTGTGCGGGCGCGATTGTACAGGCGCGGACAAAGCGGGTTGTTGTCGGGTGTATGAATCCAAAGGCCGGGTGTGCAGGCTCTATTTTAAATCTGCTTGATATGCAGGAATTTAATCATCAGGTTGAGCTTACGACAGGTGTACTGGGCGAAGAATGCAGTGCAATGATGAAACAGTTTTTTAAAGAACTCAGGGAGAAGCAGAAGAAAATAAAATACGAAAAAACGCTGAAAAAAGAGGATTAGATAAGAGAGTATAGAACAATCAGTTAAATATAGATAAAAAATAAAAGACACTGTGAGGATTCTCCTTTTCAGTGTCTTGAATTTCTTACTTTACGTGCATTACGCTTCGAATGCATCTCCACAAACGTTACCTTGGTAGTTGACTCGATCCAGGCACCCTCACAACACCCGGAAGGTCCTGCTTAGTGCTGCTTCGTTCCCGACCTGACACGGTTCACAGGTTCCCGTCGTGTGAGACCCAGATTTTCAACGCCACTTTCCAAGGGCAGCTTTGCAAATCAGCACCCTCTGCGTAATATCACCCCTGCTATAGCGGATTGCAGGTACAAGGTACCGCTAACACCCCGGCTGCACGAGTCTTAAGTTTACATGGTTTTTAAGAAAAAGTCAAGATGCCTAAGAAGAATAATTGAAAATAGAGGGGGAAGCGTTTATAATGAAATGAAAAAAGTATCTGGTTATTTAATATAAAAGTGACATATTAGAAAAAAGGGAGCATATAGATGAATATTTTATTGACTGCAATCAATGCAAAATACATTCACTCCAATTTAGCAGTATATAGTCTGAGAGCTTATGCAGCAGGAAAATGTGAGAGATATAAAGAAGAGATAGGAATTGCGGAATATACGATCAACCAGCCATTGGATCAGATATTGATGGATCTGTATAAAAGAAAACCGGAAGTGCTTTGCTTTTCCTGCTATTTGTGGAATATTGAATATGTAGAACAACTGGTCGCAGAACTAGGGAAGATTATGCCACAGACAGATATCTGGCTTGGTGGACCTGAGGTTTCATATCATGCGTCTCATATGTTGGAACAATTTCCACAGGTATATGGCATTATGCGAGGAGAAGGAGAAGAGACATTTTTAGAATTGGCAGAGTTTTATTACAACAACAGTGGGAAAAGTCTGGAACAATGTGAAAAAGTCCAACGATTGAAAGAAATCGTGGGGATAACTTTCCGAGATGGAGAAGAAATCATAGAAACTGCAGATCGAAGTGTGATGGATTTAAGTAAAGTGCCATTTGTATATGAAGATTTAGATGTTTTTAAGAATAAGATCATATATTATGAATCAAGCAGGGGATGTCCGTTTTCATGTAGTTATTGTCTCTCTTCTATTGATAAATGTCTTCGTTTTAGAGACTTAGAGCTGGTAAAAAAAGAATTACAGTTTTTTATAGATCATGAGATTCCGCAGGTGAAGTTTGTAGACCGTACATTCAATTGTAAACATTCACATTCTATGGAAATCTGGTCTTATATAAAAGAACATGATAAAGGGAAAACAAATTTCCATTTTGAGGTGGCGGCAGATTTATTAAATGAAGAAGAATTAAATTTAATCAGCACTATGCGACCTGGATTGATCCAATTGGAAATTGGTGTGCAGTCAACAAATGAACAGACGATTAAGGAAATTCATCGTACAATGAAATTTTCGCAGGTGACAGAAGTGGTGAATCGTGTGCATGCTGCGAAAAATATTCATCAGCATTTAGATTTGATCGCGGGTCTTCCTTTTGAAGATTACAATAGTTTCCATAAGTCATTCTGTGACGTATATGCATTGAGACCGGAACAGCTGCAGCTTGGCTTCCTTAAAGTTTTAAAAGGCTCATACATGGAAGAAAAAACAAAAGACTATGAGTTGTTGTATCAGAACAGACCGCCGTATGAAGTGCTGTCGACAAAATGGCTTCCATATTCGGATGTGATTCGCCTCAAAGGACTGGAAGAGATGGTAGAGGTGTATTATAACAGCAGACAATTTGAACATACTATGGAATTGCTTGAACAAGTCTTTGGAGATGCGTTTGTGATGTTTGAAGAAATGAGTAACTATTATGAAGAACATGGATATTATGGGGTGAATCACAATCGTGTCGCACGATATGAAATATTATATGCGTTTATAAAAGAAGTGGCATTAGTACAATACGAGACTTTATTAACAGAAGAGCAATTTCGTCAGACGTTAGTTATGGATTTATATCTGAGGGAAAATATGAAAAATCGTCCGGCATTTGCAGGTGACTCTTTAGTAAGTAAAGAGGTGGAGCGGACATTTTACGATACAGAGGCAGAAGAACATCAATATTTGAAAGGGTATGAAAAGTATGATAAACGTCAGCTGCGTAAGATGACACATTTGGAAAATATAGATGGACATTTGATTTTGTTTGATTATCAAAACCGCAATCCGCTCACAAATCAGGCCACAACATATGAGGTTATATAAGGGTTGCAGGTCACGTTACTGTTCACAGGTACTGTGAAGGATAACTATATAGGTTCTTGCAAAAAATGAGCAAAAAGTATAGAATAAAACCAATTCAAAATAAGAAATAAAAAAAGGGGTATCGAAATGAATTTTTATGATAAAAAATTTAAGAAAACAGTGTCTATTGTTATTCTTGTAATAATATTAGCAATGGTTGCAACGATGATAATTCCATATCTTATGTAAAGAATATGGATGCCAGATAAGACCAAGGGGTATAAGATGCAGCAGAAAAAAAGAAAGAGAAGAAGCAGAAGAATTCGAAGACTCCAGAGAGATATTTATTTGTTGGGTATAGTGTTGCTCTTAATATTAATCATTATGGGGGTGGTACAGCTCGTTACGAAAAGCTATATACATCGTCATGATGATGGGAAAATATTATCAGGGATTACAGTTGGAGGAGTCGATGTGTCCGGGCAGACCAAAGATGAGGCTGTTCAGACAGTACAAGGTGTTATAAGCCAGAAAAATAATGTGATCTTTACATTCAAAGTGGCGGATGACAGAGCATTTGATGTCGAAGCAAATACATTAGGACTTCAAGTGAGTAAGCTGGAAGATTCTGTACAACAGGCAGTGGACTATGGCAGAAGAGGAAATGCATTAAAAGCATATAAAATTATGAAAAATGCAAAACGTGGAAAATTGACACATGATATTCCACTGCAATATAAAATAGATGAAAATACAGCAAAAAAAGTGTTGGAAACAGCTGCGGTATCTGCTCTTAATGAGCCACAGAATGCCTGTGTGACACAGGATGCATTAGGAAATGTAAGCATCGAGAAGGAAAAAAGCGGAGAAGTTCTGAATACAAATAAAACAATCGAGAATATAAAGAAGCTTTTAAAAGCTTGGGATGGAAAAAATGCTACGATTCAAGCGAAGATAGATGAAGATAAGGCAAAAGTTACAGCAGAGGAATTGAAAGATGCGACGGATTTATTGGGAAGTTCTACAACTTATTATGATGTGAATGACAGTGGGCGAGCACAAAACGTAGAAAGCGGAGCAAAACACCTGAATGATATTTTGTTGCAGCCTGGTGAAGAGCAGTCGGCAGATGAAGCAATGAGGCCATATACAGAAGAGAATGGATATGCAAAAGCAGCTTCTTTTTCCGGGAATACGGTAGAACAGACAATGGGTGGAGGAATCTGCCAGGTGTCTACGACATTGTATCAGGCATTGCTTTATGCAGAACTTGATATTGTAGAAAGACATCAACATTCTATGCTTGTATCTTATGCAGAGCCGTCTATGGATGCGGCAATAGCAGATGATGTGATGGATCTGGTATTTAAGAATAATCAGGAATATCCTGTTTATATTGAAGCAATTGTTGGCGGGGGTAGCTTAACGTTTAATATATATGGAAAAGAAACAAGAGATCCGAACAGAACAGTTACTTATGTCAGCGAGACACTTTCAAGTGAACAGGCAACAGGAACAAATTATGTTGCATCAGATGACCCAATCGGATATATCAATTATGTGAGTGCAGCACATCCGAAGATTTCTGCACAGCTGTGGAAGGTTGTGACAGAGAATGGGACAGAGGTGAGCAGAGAAGTTGTGAATCATAGTGAGTATGTATCGTCGCCGGAGACCTATTCTGTGGGAACAGCATCAGATGATGCCAATGCTACAGCTAAAATGCAACAAGCGATTGGAACACAGGATTTAGCAACAATCAATGCAGCAATTCAGGAAATTATTTATGGTTATTGATCAGGAGTGCAAAGAACATAGAAGTCCGGATGATCAAGGAGTAGTATGAAAGTAGGAAAACTATCACAAACTGCATGGAATCGTGCAGTGATGAAACAATTATATAAAAAGCAGGAACAAAATTTATTGAAGATATCAGCGGCAGAAAGTTGCAGTGCCTATGCTGTAGATGATGAACAAGTGCTTATAAAATCGGCGGCATCCACATCAGGTGATACAAAAAAACTAGGGAATTATTCTTTGGCAGCAGCAATCAATCAGTTGGCATCCAGAGGGGCAAAACCTATAGACGTGCAGATTTTTATTTTGATCTCGGAGCGTATCGGAGAGCAAAAGGTGGCAGGCATGGTACAAGAAATGGAAGAAATGTGTACCATGATGAATATTGCAATTTCAAATGTTCAGGTAGAGGTGAATCCGGCAGTGACACAGGCAATTGTGCGTGTGGAGACAATGGGATTTGCTGAAAAGAGGATACTTAGAAATATCGAGAATATCAAGCCGGAACAAGACATTGTCATGTGCGGTTTTGTGGGCTTAGAAGGTACGCTGCGTATTTTGGAGGAGCAGGAAAAAGAGCTAAAAGGAAGATTTGTTCCGGCATTTTTACGTCAGACCAAAGAACTAGAGTCACAGATGCTCAAGCTTCAGCTATTAGAGAATGTTGAAAAAGAAGTGAAAGAGGAAAATATTATTTTATCCGCTGTGCAGCATGTAGGAAGCGGTGGGCTCTTTGCAACTTTATGGGATACAGCTGAGGTGGCAGGACTTGGGTTGCAGATTGATATGCAGAAGATACAAATCCGACAGGAAACCGTAGAAATTTGTGAATATTATCATTTGAATCCATATAAGATGACATCAACAGGAAGTCTTCTGTTTTTCACAGATCAAGGCGAAAAGCTGATCGAGATTTTAGAAAAGAACGGCGCACGAGCCGTTAGGCTTGGGAGTACCACCGCAGAGAATGCGAGGGTGATCACAAGCGGAAGTGAAATCAGATACCTGGATCGGCCAACATCGGATGAACTGATGTTATGGAGAAAACAGAAATTAGAGGAAGGTAAAAATTATGGATACAAAACAGAAATTAAGAAATGAAATTTTGAGAAATTTAGAGAAAAACAGCCGGATTGATCTTGGAGAACTTGCAATTCTTATGGGTATGGAAGAAGCAGAGATTGCAAATGAAGTGGCAGAAATGGAAAAAGAAAAAATCATTTGCGGATATCATACAATGATCAATTGGGATAAAACCGGGGTGGAAAAAGTGACAGCGTTGATTGAAGTGCGTGTTACACCACAGAGAAATCAGGGATTCGACCGTATTGCGGAACGTATTTACAATTATCCGGAAGTGAATGCGGTATATTTGATTTCCGGTGCATATGATCTTCTTGTTACATTGGAAGGAAAAACATTGCAGGAAGTATCATTGTTTGTATCAGAGAAGCTTTCTCCGATTGAACCGGTTATTGGAACAGCAACTCATTTTATTTTGAAAAAATACAAAGACCATGGTACGATCATGTTGCCTAAGAAAGGGTCTGACAGAATGGTGGTGACACCATAATGAGAAATCCATTATCAAAAAAGATTGTATCAGTACAGCCATCAGGAATCCGAAGATTCTTTGATGTGGCAAATGAAATGGAAGATGTCATTTCCCTTGGTGTTGGAGAACCGGATTTCGACACTCCATGGAGAATACGTGAAGAAGGAATTTTTTCTCTGGAAAAGGGAAGAACATTTTATACATCTAATGCAGGATTGATGGAACTTCGTACAGAAATCTGCAAATATCTTGAACGTACGATCCATGTCAATTATGATCCGAAAAAAGAAACACTGATCACTGTCGGAGGAAGTGAGGCTATTGATCTGGCACTTCGTTGTATGCTTGATCCGGGAGAAGAAGTATTGCTTCCGCAGCCTAGTTATGTATCTTATCTGCCATGTACAATTATGGCGGATGGGGTTCCGGTAATCGTAGAATTAAAGCATGAAAATGAGTTTAAACTGACAGTAGATGATCTGAAAGATAAAGTGACAGAAAAGACAAAGATTCTGGTCATGCCATTTCCAAATAATCCGACAGGGTCAATTATGACAAAAGAGGATTTGGAGCCAATAGCAAAGTTTGTGGAAGAACATGATCTGTTTGTTATTTCAGATGAAATTTATTCGGAATTGAGTTATAAAGGTGACCATGTTTCTATTGCTAGTCTGCCTGGAATGAGAGAGCGAACAATTGTGATCAATGGATTTTCAAAAGGGTTTGCGATGACAGGATGGCGTCTTGGATATTGCTGTGGTCCGCAGGTGATTTTGAAGCAGATGATCAAATTACATCAATTTGCAATTATGTGTGCACCTACAAACAGTCAGTATGCAGCGATTGAAGGATTGCGTCACTGTGGAGATCAAGTAATAGAAATGCGAAAAGCATATAATCAAAGAAGACGATTTTTGATGCACGAATTCAAACGTATGGGATTGGAGTGCTTTGAACCATTTGGTGCATTCTATGTATTTCCAAGTATCAAAGAGTTCAATATGACATCGGAAGAGTTCGCAACTCGTCTGTTATACGAAGAAAAAGTGGCAGTTGTTCCGGGAACAGCGTTTGGAGACTGTGGAGAAGGTTTCCTGAGAATATCTTATGCATATTCTTTGGAAGATTTAAAGGCTGCATTGGAAAGACTGGAGCATTTTATTGAAAAATTACGAGCAGAACAAAATAAATAATTATTTTGCTTAGAAAAAACTGTAGTGGAGAAAAAATATGTTAAATATTGTATTATTGGAGCCTGAGATTCCGGCGAATACAGGAAATATCGGACGTACTTGTGTTGCAACAAATACAAGACTGCATTTGATCGAACCATTAGGATTCCGTCTTGATGAGAAAGCATTGCGTCGCGCAGGAATGGATTATTGGAAAGATCTTGATGTTACAACTTATATTGATTATCAGGATTTTCTTGATAAAAATCCGGGAGCAAAGATTTACATGGCAACGACAAAAGCTGAAAAAGTATATACTGATGTAGCATATGAAGAAGACTGTTATATTATGTTTGGGAAGGAAAGCGCAGGTATCCCGGAGGAGATTCTTGTTGAAAATCAGGAGAACTGTGTGAGAATTCCAATGGTAGGAGAGATTCGTTCTTTGAATCTTGGAAATTCAGTTGCAATTATGTTATATGAGGCATTGAGACAAAATCAGTTTGCAGGGATGAATTTGGAAGGACATCTTCATCGTTTGGAATGGAATAAATAAAAGAAAAAGAGAGAAAAATCCTTTTTAGCGGATACGATGTATTGGCTAAAAAGGATTTTTTTCTATTTTAAAAATCTAAAAATTTTTTAGATAAGGTAGAATAAATATGGAATAAAAAGAGCATAATAAATAAAAGTTGTGCATATTTTACTAAATTGTTTCTATTATTGACAAAAAACAAACAATTTATTCACAAAAAAGTTTGAAAAAATCTAAAAAATTTATAGATTTTATACAAGAGATGTGCTAGGATGAAAATATGTACCTTAGGGAAAGGCGGTGACTAGAATATGGTAGAAGAAACCATTCAGGTAATCCGGGAGACAGAAGCAAAAGCAGATGCAATAACAAGAGATGCTGAAGTCAAAGGCAATCAGATCGTGGACGATGCAGAAAAACAGGCGAAACAATGGAAAGAAGAACAATTAGCTGTAATGGAAGAGAAGATGCAGAAAGCCATGACAGATGCAAGAGAAGAAGGAGAACGGGTACAAGCAGAGACGCTGTCAAAGATTGAGAAAGAAGTTGTAGCGTTAAAAGAACTTGCTTCCGTAAAGGAAGAGGAAGCAGTCAGCCTCGTAATAGCACAATTGGTATCATAAGCTGCGTGTTGCGGGAAGGTAAAAAAGATTACAGTTTGCAGGTAAACTGTAATGAAAAAGGAGGGATTGTGTTATGGCGGTATTGCAGATGCAGCGAATGAGTATCTGCGCGTTGAAGAAGGACCGAAAAGCGATTCTGGAAAAGATTCAGAGCATGGGAGTTATGGAGATTAACCATGTGTTGGACGAAGACGAAGATTTCCGCCGGATGGACACTGCAAATGCCAGAAGCAGTTTTGAAAAAGCTGCTAATTCTGCTGACAGAGCTTTGGAGATATTGAATGAATATGCTCCGATAAAAACATCGATGCTGTCATCTTTAGAAGGCAAGAAGCTGGTTGATGCAAAAGTACATGAAGAAGTGATTCGAAAGCGAGAGGAACTGCTTAAAGTGGTGAGTCAGATTCAGGCATTGGATAAGGAAAAAGCAGAGAATAAAGCAGAGATCCTTAAGTTGGAGAATCGGATTGAGAGCCTTGTCCCATGGCTGAGTCTGGATATCCCGATGAATGCGACAGGAACAAAGAAAACTTCTGTGATTTTAGGAAGTATTCCGGGACTGGCTGATATTTCTGGAATTTACGAGATTTTGGCAGATGCAGCGCCGGAAGTTGAGGCGGCAGATGCTTATGTGATTTCATCCGGACAGGATATGACCTGTATTGCAGTTATCTGTTTAAAACAAGAAGAACAGAGTATAGAAGAAGCACTTCGAAGTCGAGGATTTTCAAGAATAGCGCAGAGCAGCGCAAAGACTCCGGCAGGGGAAACGGAGGAGTTAAAGCAGGCAATCAAAGAAAAAGAGAATCGGATTTCACAAATCGAGCAGGAAGTGATCAGGCTCGCAGAACAAAGAGAAGAGATTTATCTGCTTGCAGATTATTATCGTGTACGAGCGGAAAAGTACGAAGTATTAGGAGAGATACCACAATCGGCAAATACTTTTGTGCTGAGCGGTTATGTTCCTCACCGGGATGTAGAAAAGGTGAAACGGGTTCTGGAAAGCAAATATGACTGCGCAATCGATGTGGAGGAGTTAAAAGAAGAGGAAGAACCGCCGGTACTTTTGAAAAATAATAAATTTTCAGCAAGTGCGGAAGGCGTTTTAGAATCTTTCGGACTTCCGAAAAAAGGTGAGATTGATCCGACAGCGATTATGTCAGTATTTTATGTATTTTTATTTGGATTGATGTTATCAGATGCAGCATATGGAGCAATTGTTTCTATTGCCTGCGGTGTATTGATTTTAAAATTCCCGCGTATGTCAGAGGGAATGAAGAAGTCGATTCAGTTATTTTTCTGGTGCGGATTATCAACATTATTCTGGGGAATCATGTTCGGCGGATATTTCGGAGACGTGATTAACGTTGTATCCAGAACATTTTTCGGACATGAAGTGGGAATCAAAGCATTATGGTTTGTTCCACTCAATAATCCAATGAAATTGTTGATTTATTCTATGGTATTTGGATTGATCCATTTATTTACAGGATTAGGGATTAAAGGATACATGTGTATCAGAGATAAAAAATATGTAGATTTCTTATGTGACGTAGTATTGTGGTATGTTTTCTTAATCGGATTGATTTTGTTATTAATTCCGACAGATATTTTTGCATCTATTGCACAGGTTCAGATTACATTTCCACCGGTTGTCAATGCAATTGCAAAATGGGCGTCCATCCTCGGAGCGGTGGGTATTGTGTTGATGTCAGGCAGAGCAAATAAAAATTTTGGACTTCGTATCGCATTAGGAGCATATGATCTGTACAATGTGACAGGATGGTTAAGCGACGTGTTATCTTATTCAAGACTTCTGGCACTGGGACTTGCAACAGGTGTTATTGCCCAGGTTGTAAACCAGATGGGAAGTATGGGAGGAAAAAGCGTATTTGGAGTGATCCTGTTTGTGATCGTATTTATTATCGGACACGTATTTAATATTGCGATCAACTTACTTGGCGCGTATGTGCACACAAATCGTTTACAGTATGTAGAATTTTTCGGAAAATTCTATGAAGGTGGAGGAAGAGCATTCCATCCATTTAGAGAAAATACAAAGTATGCGGATGTTAAGGAGGAATAAAAAGTTATGGATAAATTAGGTATTGTATATGCACTTCTTGGAGCAGCATTAGCTGTATTATTGGCAGGAGCAGGTTCTGCTTTAGGTGTTGGAGTAGCAGGTCAGGCAGCATCAGGGGTTGTATCAGAAGACCCAAGTAAATTTGCAAAAGTATTGATTATGCAGCTGCTTCCAGGTACACAGGGAATTTACGGATTGTTGGTTGGATTTATTACACTTTCAAAGGTTGGTTTGCTTGGCGGAGGTATCAAAGAAGTATCTGTGGCAACAGGTCTTTTGATTTTGGCAGCATGTCTTCCAATTGGTATTGTTGGATTGATCTCAGGAAAATCTCAGGGTAAAACAGCTGCAGCAGCAATCGGAATTGTGGCAAAGAAACCGGAACAGTTTGGTAAAGCAATGCTTTTCCCGGCGATGGTTGAGACATATGCAATTTTAGCACTGTTGATTTCTATCCTCGCAGTAAGTGCAATTCCGGTATAAACTGAAGGGTTACTTCAGGAGAATGTTATTCGGAGAATGAAGATGAATTGAAATAGAGCGAGGTAAAGAAAATGAGTGGATTAGACAAGATGAAAAGTCAGATCCTGGAAGATGCAAACGCACAAGCCGAAGAGAAAATCGCACAAGCAAATGCACAGGCAGAGGAAATACAGGCAAGAGTAAAAGCGGAAGTAGAAGAAGCACAGCAGCGAATGGATCAGAAAACAAAAACTGCAGTGAAGAATTATCATGAACGCATTGCCTCCTCTTGTGACATGAAGAGAAAGACGGCCATTTTGAAGGCAAAACAGGAAATGATCTCCGAAGTGCTTCAAAAGGCATATGAAAAAGTAATGAATCTTTCAGATGCAGATTATTTCGAATTACTTACAAATCTGTTGAAGACATATGTGCAGTCAGGTGATGGTGAGATTTATTTTTCTGAAAAAGATAAGCAGAGAATTCCGGCTTCGTTTGTAGAAGAAACAGAGAAAATCGTAGCATCGAAAGGCGGAAAGCTGACATTTGCTTCGGAAACAAAACAGATTGATGGCGGTTTTATTCTGGTATACGGAGGGATTGAAGAGAACTGTACCATACGGGCAATCTTTGAATCCAAACGTGATGAATGGTCTGACTTGGTGCAAAAAGTAATGTTTGTATAAAATAAAGCAGCCGGGAGGATTGAATGTGAATGAATTAGAATATACCTATGCAGTTGCCAGAATACGTGCGTTGGAGGCATCACTGCTTACAGATTCTGTAATCGACCAGCTCCTTGCATGCAAAGATGAAGCACAGTGTCTTGGGCTTTTAAGTGAAAAAGGCTGGGGAAATGCTGAGACAGAAAATGATGTGGAAGCAATTTTAAATTGCGAGGAAGAGAAAACATGGCAGGTTATCCAGGAAGTATCTCCAGATTTAACAGTGTTTGATGTGATGTCTTATCCGAAACTATATCATAACCTAAAAGCAGCGATCAAGGAAGTTTGTACAGAGGTGACAAATGAAAAGATTTTTTATGATGACTGCGAGATTCCGGGAAAGGAAATGCTGTCAATTGTAGAGAATAAAGCGTTTGAACGTCTTCCGGGGAATATGGAGGCGGCTGCAAAAGAGGCTTATGAGACATTGCTTCAGACAAGAGATGGGCAGCTATGTGATGTGATTGTAGATCGTGCAGCGTTGGAGGCTATTACACAGGCAGGGCATGATGCAAAAGATGAGATTATCCGTGTATATGCTGAGTCAACGGTGGCACTTGCAAATATCAAAATTGCAGTGAGATGTCAGAAGACAGGAAAATCGCTGGAGTTTATGAAACGTGCTATGGCTCCGTGTGAGAGCATCAATGTGGAACAGCTGGCAAAAGCAGCATTGTCGGGAGCAGATGCATTGCGAGAATATTTGAAAGAAACAGTTTATGCAGACGGTGTAGAAGCGTTGGAAGAATCGCCATCGGCATTTGAAAGATGGTGTGATAACCGAATGATCGAGGCAATTAAGCCACAGAAATATAATGCCTTTTCTGCAGGACCGCTGGTAGCGTATCTGCTGGCAAGACAAAATGAAATTAAGACGGTGCGGATGATCCTGACAGGAAAACAAAATGGATTTCCAGACGAGATGATCCGGGAAAGGATAAGGGAGATGTATGTATAAGATTGCAGTAATCGGAGATTATGACAGCATATATGGATTTGCAACACTCGGTCTTAGCATCTGTCCTGTCAAGAACCGGGAAGAAGCAAAAGATAAGCTGCGTCAGCTGGCAGATGGAAAATATGGCGTTATCTATATTACAGAGGCAGTTGCAGCGCAGTTGACAGATGTGATAGAAGAATATCAGGAACGGACATTTCCAGCGATCATACAAATTCCGGGCGTATCAGGAAATACCGGTGCCGGTGTGGAAGGCGTAAAGAAGACGGTGGAACAGGCTGTCGGAAGCGATATTTTGTTCTCAGAAGAATAAAACAATAGATAGAAAGCGAGGTAGTTCGTCAAATGAGTACAGGCGTAATAAAGAAAGTCGCAGGCCCACTTGTTATTGCTTCGGGAATGCGAGATGCGAACATGTTTGACGTCGTTCGTGTTAGTGAACAAAGACTGATTGGCGAAATCATAGAGATGCACGGAGACGAGGCATCTATTCAGGTATACGAAGAGACATCAGGACTTGGACCGGGAGAACCGGTAGAATCCATGGAAGTGCCGATGTCTGTTGAATTGGGACCTGGATTGATTACCAGCATATATGATGGAATTCAGCGCCCGCTGGATGACATTATGAAAGTATCCGGAAATAACTTAAAACGTGGTGTAGAGGTTCCATCTCTGAAGAGAAATTTGAAATGGGAATTTGTACCTACTGCAAAAGTTGGAGATGAAGTAGAAGCCGGAGATGTGATCGGAACAGTGCAGGAGACGATCGTCGTACAGCAGAAGATCATGGTTCCATATGGAATCAAGGGAACCATAAAAGAAATAAAGGCCGGAGAATTTACGGTGGAAGAAACAGTGGCTGTTGTAGAGACTGCAGAAGGTGACAAGGAATTGACACTGATGCAGAAATGGCCAGTCCGTAAGGGACGTCCATATAAAAAGAAATTATCTCCGGATATGCCACTGGTAACAGGACAGCGTGTTATTGATACATTTTTCCCACTTGCAAAAGGTGGAGTTGCTGCCGTACCGGGGCCATTTGGAAGTGGTAAAACAGTAATCCAGCATCAGCTTGCAAAATGGGCGGAAGCAGATATCGTTGTTTACATCGGATGTGGAGAGCGTGGCAATGAGATGACGGACGTTCTGAATGAATTTCCGGAACTGAAAGATCCAAAGACAGGACAGTCTTTGATGCAGAGAACCGTTCTGATCGCAAATACATCAGACATGCCGGTTGCAGCACGTGAAGCATCTATTTATACAGGAATTACAATTGCGGAATATTTCCGAGATATGGGATATTCAGTTGCGTTAATGGCAGATTCAACATCACGTTGGGCAGAGGCACTTCGTGAAATGTCAGGACGTCTGGAAGAGATGCCTGGTGAGGAAGGATACCCGGCTTATCTGGGGAGCCGTCTTGCACAGTTCTATGAAAGAGCAGGTCATGTGATTTCATTAGGTAAGGAAGAAAGAGAAGGAGCATTGTCTGTAATCGGTGCAGTATCACCTCCGGGTGGAGATATTTCAGAACCGGTATCACAGGCTACACTTCGAATCGTAAAAGTATTCTGGGGATTGGACTCAGCACTTGCTTATAAGAGACATTTCCCGGCAATCAACTGGCTAAACAGTTATTCGTTGTATCTTGATAATATGGAAAAATGGTTCAATGAAAAAGTTGAGCCGGACTGGATGGCAAAACGTCAGGAAATGATGACTCTGCTTCAGGAAGAAGCGGAATTAGACGAAATCGTAAAAATGGTTGGTATGGATGCCTTATCAGCAAGCGACCGTCTGAAGATGGAAGCTGCACGTTCTATCCGAGAAGATTTCCTGCATCAGAACTCTTTCCATGAAGTAGATACTTATACTTCTTTGGATAAGCAGTATATGATGATGGATCTTGTCCTCGCATATTATGATCAGTCTGTAGAAGCCTTAGAAAAGGGTGCAAAATTACAGAACTTGATCAATCTGCCTGTACGTGAACAGATTGGCCGATTCAAATATGTGACTGAAGATGAGATTCAGAAAGAATATGAAAAAGTAAAAGAAGAGTTACACATTGAGATTGCGAATGCATTGGGAAAGGAGGACTTCTAAATGCCAAAAGAGTATAGAACCATACAGGAAGTAGCCGGACCACTGATGCTGGTGCGCGATGTGGAAAATGTTACTTATGACGAGCTGGGCGAGATTGAGCTGGCAAGTGGGGAAGTAAGACGTTGTAAAGTATTGGAAATTAATGGAAGTGATGCTCTGGTGCAGTTATTTGACAGTGCAACAGGTATCAACTTATCGAACAGTAAAGTGCGTTTTCTTGGAAGAAGCATGGAACTGGGTGTTTCAGAAGATATGCTTGGACGAGTTTTTGACGGTATGGGACGTCCGATTGATGAAGGACCGGAGATACTTCCGGAAGCTCGTATGGACATCAACGGACTGCCAATGAATCCGGCAGCAAGAAGTTATCCGGAAGAATTTATCCAGACAGGAGTATCAGCTATCGATGGATTGAATACACTTGTACGTGGACAGAAGTTACCAATCTTCTCAGCATCGGGTCTGCCACATGCAAATCTTGCAGCACAGATCGCAAGACAGGCAAAGGTTCGAGGAAAAGATGATAAATTCGCCGTTGTATTTGCGGCAATGGGTATTACATTCGAAGAGTCAAACTTCTTTATTGAAAGTTTTAAAGAGACAGGTGCAATAGACCGTACAGTTTTATTCGTCAATCTTGCAAATGACCCTGCAATTGAGCGTATATCTACACCTCGAGTTGCACTGACGGCAGCAGAGTATCTTGCATTTGAAAAAGATATGCACGTACTTGTAATTTTGACAGATATTACAAACTATGCGGATGCACTTCGAGAGGTATCAGCAGCCCGTAAAGAGGTTCCGGGACGTCGAGGATATCCGGGATATATGTACACAGACCTTGCTTCTTTGTATGAAAGAGCGGGACGTCAGAATGGTAAAAAAGGAAGTATCACAATGATTCCAATCCTGACAATGCCGGAAGATGATAAGACACATCCAATCCCTGACCTGACAGGATATATTACAGAAGGGCAGATTATTTTAAGTCGTGATCTGTATCGAAGAGGTGTAACACCACCGATAGATGTACTTCCATCATTGTCTCGTCTGAAGGACAAAGGTATCGGCGAAGGTAAGACACGTGCGGATCATGCCAATACAATGAACCAGCTGTTTGCGGCATATGCACGTGGTAAAGATGCGAAAGAGCTGATGGTAATCCTTGGTGAAGCAGCGTTGACAGAGATTGATTTGTTGTATGCGAAGTTTGCAGATGCATTTGAAAAAGAATATGTATCACAGGGATACAATACAGATCGAAGTATTGAAGAGACTTTGGAAATTGGATGGAAACTACTTTCCATGCTTCCAAGAACAGAGTTGAAACGTATCGATGACAAATATCTCGATGAATATTACGGAAAGTAAGTTGCTGCAAAAAAGGTGACGAAAAAAGACTCTGAGAAGCATCAAAGGAAAGGTAGGTGAGGACGCTTGGCATCCACACAGGTAAATCCAACCCGTATGGAACTGACACGTTTGAAAAAGAAACGGATCACTGCAGTGCGAGGTCACAAATTATTGAAAGATAAACGTGATGAACTGATGCGCCAGTATCTTGATCTTGTAAGAGAAAACATGGAAGTTAGAAAACGGGTCGAAGCCGGCATTTTATCAGCGAATAAAAATTTTGTTATTGCCAAGGCTGGAATGTCGGAGGCGGAACTTCACACAGCACTGATGGCACCGAAACAGGAAATTAATTTGATTCCTTCGGAAGAAAATGTCATGAGTGTAGAGATTCCAAAATTTGAATATAAAACAAGAACAGCGGATGAAAATGATATTTATTCATATGGATTTGCATTTACATCCAGTGATTTGGATGGGGCTGTCAAATCTCTTGCAGATATTCTGCCGGATATGATAAGATTAGCAGAATGCGAAAAAGCATGTCAGTTAATGGCGGCAGAGATTGAAAAGACACGAAGACGTGTAAATGCGTTGGAGCATGTAATTATTCCGGAAACAGAGAAAAATATTAAATATATTACGATGAAGCTGGATGAGAACGAGAGAAGTACGCAGATTCGTCTGATGAAAGTAAAAGACATGATGCTCGAAGAAGCACATGGATATTCAAAAAAATAAAACCAGATTTTAAAGATGCAGTTGGAAAACCTAAAAGGTGCTCCGGCTGCATTTTCTATATATAAGCGGAACCATTTTGCAAAAAAGGCATACAGTAATGATATAAGCTCAGAAATGGGGAGAGGTGACCATGAACTCGAAACTGCCGTATTATATGGCTTATCCGATGCCACTTGCATATGACGATGAAAGGATGGAACGACGAGATTATGAATATATGAAAAGTCTGTACCCGGATACTGCAAAGAAAGTACTTCCCTATGTAGAGGAAGAGTGTGATAGAAATGAATATCCATGCAGTATGATTTATGATGAATATCCGGACCGCTTTTCACTTCGGATGATGTGTAATCGTATCTTTGATAAGGTTGTAAGTCAGGAAAAACTGGAACCGGAGGACTGGCTTAGAAATTTGATAGAGGTCATATTATATCAGGAATTGTTTAAACGTAGAAGTGATGACAGGAGAAACAGACGCCGCTTTTATTGACTGTACATGATGTTAAGAAAATTTTTATGAATTATAAGTGTTTTGAGTGGCACAGATATTTTACAATGAAAAAATATATGGTATAATAGAAACCGATGTTAACAATTATATTATTCAAAGTGAAATGAAAGAACATAAGCTGGAGACATATATGAAAAAAAAGAATATTATATTTATAGGAATGCCTGCTGTTGGAAAAAGTACGGTAGGGGTTGTGGTTGCCAAGCGACTGGGTAAACAGTTTATTGATACAGATTTGTTGATACAGGAACAGGAAAAAAAGCTGCTTCGTGAGATTATCGCAGAAGTCGGCGAGGATGGATTTTTGAAGATTGAAAATCAGGTAAACAGAGACGTAGATGTAGAGAATGCTGTAATCTCTCCGGGAGGAAGTATTGTGTATTGCGAGGAGGCGATGCAGCATTATAAAGAAATCGGAACAATTGTATATTTACAGGCATCTTATCAAACAATAAAACAAAGAATCCGTAATCCGAAGAAGCGAGGGGTCGTGCTCAGAGAAGGACAGACATTAAAGGATCTTTATGATGAGAGATGCGTTTTGTTTGAAAAATATGCAGATATCATTGTTAATGAAGACCAGTGTGAGATAGGGGATACGATTGAGAATGTACTGGAAGAACTCTCCAGATTATAATTAAGTTTATATCAAAAAGTTTTGCAATAATGTTACGAAAATAAAAAGTTCTTTTACAAAATTGTTTTTTATGCTATAATGTTTTAGCGTTTGTGAATTTGTAGACACAACAGCGTGTCATTTGAAATAGACAAAGAATAACGCGGGATATAAGTATATAAGCTAAAAAATGATTTATGCAACCGAGAATGGGGATTTAGAAAGATACGATATAAATATCGGATAATAGAGGTGCAAAATGGAGCAATATATTATTAAGGGTGGTAATCCGTTAGTTGGTGAAGTAGAGATTGGCGGAGCAAAGAATGCTGCACTGGCAATACTGGCAGCTGCAATTATGACAGACGAGACTGTATTGATTGACAACCTTCCGGATGTGAACGATATCAATGTGATGTTGGAAGCAATCGAAGGAATCGGTGCGATGGTAGAGCGTATTGATCGTCATACAGTGAAGATTAATGGTGGAACGATCACAGATTTTAATATTGATTATGATTATATTAAAAAGATTCGAGCATCTTACTATTTATTAGGAGCAATGCTTGGAAAATATAAAAAAGCAGAGGTGGCTCTTCCGGGTGGATGTAATATCGGAAGCAGACCAATCGATCAGCATTTGAAAGGATTTAGGGCACTCGGAGCTGATGTTGATATTGAACACGGCAAGATTGTTGCCGAGGCCGATGTACTTAAGGGTACACATCTGTATTTCGATGTTGTCTCTGTAGGAGCAACAATTAATGTCATGATGACAGCAGCGATGGCTAATGGCATGACAATTATGGAAAATGTAGCAAAAGAACCACATGTTGTTGATGTTGCAAACTTCCTGAACAGCATGGGTGCGAATATCCGTGGAGCCGGAACAGATGTGATTAAGATCCGTGGAGTGAAAACGCTTCATAAGACAGAGTATTCCATTATTCCAGACCAGATCGAGGCAGGAACATTTATGTTTGCAGCAGCGGCTACAAAGGGAGATGTAACTGTAACAAATGTAATACCAAAACATTTGGATGCAACAATTTCTAAGCTGATTGATATTGGCTGTGAGGTAGAGGAACTCGATGATGCAGTTCGTGTTGTTGCAAAAGGCAGATTAAAGTCTACACAGGTTAAGACATTGCCATATCCGGGATATCCGACAGATATGCAGCCACAGATTGGTGTAGTATTAGCACTGGCATCAGGAACAAGTACAATCACAGAAAGTATTTTTGAAAACCGTTTTAAATATTTAGATGAGCTTGCAAGAATGGGAGCAAATATCAAAGTAGAGGGTAATTCAGCTACAATCGAAGGTGTAGAGAAGTTATCCGGAGCAAGAGTGAGTGCACCGGATCTTCGTGCAGGAGCGGCACTTTGTATTGCAGGTTTGGCTACAGATGGAATTACAATTGTAGATGATATTGTTTACATTCAGCGTGGATATGAGCGCTTTGAAGAAAAACTCAGAAGCCTGGGTGGAATCATTGAGCGTGTATCGAGCGAAAAAGAAATTCAGAAATTCACATTGAAAGTAAGCTAATCTAAAAATTTTATAAACTGTATTGACAGAGACAATGATGAGTTGTATAGTTTGTTTGATAACTACAAATTAAATAATATAAACTTTCTCTTATTCAGAGCAGTGGAGATACAAAGGATCGAAGAAGCTGCGGCAACCCCTCTAAGCAGGAAGGTGCCAGCCTGAGCGAGTAATCGAACAATAAGGGGATTGTTATGAAATAGAAACAGTCCGTACGTTGTGCGGGCTGTTTTATCGTTATAAGCATCTAAGAAGGCTATATCAGCTGGGAGTCAATCCCCCAGCTGATATAGCCTCCGGCAGGATTGCAGAGGTGCGCAGTAGAAGTATGTCATGCAATTGCATGACGCGCACCTCGCAGCAAGAATGCCGAGGCATTCTTGAACAAGCCGGGAAGCAATGGTGTTATGCGGTATTCAAGTCGAAACAAATCCTAAACCGAGAGAAAGTACGGAAGAAAAGGAGAAGAACATGGAAAAATTATTATTTACATCCGAGTCCGTTACAGAAGGACATCCGGATAAGATGTGTGATCAGATTTCAGATGCAATTTTGGACGCATTATTGGAAAAGGATCCAATGAGCCGTGTGGCATGTGAGACATGTACAACAACAGGTCTTGTTATGGTTATGGGAGAAATTACAACAAATGCCTATGTAGATATCCAGAAAATCGTTCGCGATACAGTTCGTGAGATTGGATATACAAGAGGAAAATACGGATTCGATGCAGAGACATGTGGTGTCATCACAACATTGGATGAGCAGTCTGCGGATATCGCTCTTGGAGTAGATAAGGCATTGGAAGCAAAAGAAAATAAGATGTCTGATGACGAGATCGAAGCAATCGGTGCCGGAGATCAGGGAATGATGTTTGGATATGCAACAGATGAGACAGAAGAATATATGCCATATCCAATCGCAATGGCACATAAACTTGCCCTGCAGCTTACAAAAGTAAGAAAAGATGGAACACTTCCTTACTTAAGACCGGACGGAAAAACACAGGTTACAGTAGAATATGATGAAAATGGTGTTCCAAGACGTCTGGATGCAGTTGTATTGTCAACACAGCATGATCCGGAAGCAACACAGGAACAGATTCATGCAGATATCAAAAAACATGTATTTGACGTGATCATCCCAGAGGATATGATTGATGCAGATACAAAATTCTTCATCAATCCGACAGGACGTTTTGTAATTGGAGGACCTCATGGAGACAGCGGTCTGACAGGACGTAAAATCATCGTTGATACTTATGGTGGAATGGCTCGTCATGGCGGTGGTGCATTCTCAGGAAAAGACTGCACAAAGGTAGACCGTTCAGCAGCTTATGCAGCACGTTATGCAGCTAAGAATATTGTGGCAGCAGGACTTGCAAAGAAATGTGAGATTCAGTTATCTTATGCAATCGGTGTAGCACAGCCTACATCCATCATGGTGGATACATTTGGAACAGGTAAATTATCTGATGAAAAATTAGTAGAGATCATTCGCGAGAACTTTGATATGCGTCCGGCAGGAATTATCAAGATGTTAGATCTTCGTCGTCCGATTTACAAGCAGACAGCAGCATATGGTCATTTCGGAAGAAATGATTTAGACCTTCCATGGGAGAAACTGGACAAGGTTGAAGATTTGAAAAAATATTTGTAAGAATAAAAAGATGCGGTGCAGAAAAATGCTGTGTACCGCATCTTTTTTTAAAAAATTATGTTATAATCCCACTAGAGTAAAATGAAAAGAGGGCGAACCTATGAAGTTGAAAACGAAACTGGTGATTGCATTTATTCTGGTTATGATATTTCCAACTTTTGTTACAATGGCGGGAATGCATATGCTTGCACCGAACAAGGCAGGGGAAATACAGCAGATGTATTTGATTATCGTCTGCGTTACAACAGCTGTACTTGTCTGGTGGATTTATAAGACGGTTTCCGTGCCATTGGCAAAGTTGCAAGAAGCAACGAGAAATATCAAAGAAGGAAATCTGGATTTTGAGATAAAGCCGGAAAATGATGATGAGATAGGTCAGGTGTGTCAGGATTTTGAGGAAATGCGATTGCGTCTGAAGGCGAATGCAGAAGAAAAAATAGAATTTGACCGTGAGAATAAAGAACTGATCAGTAATATTTCCCATGATCTGAAAACTCCGATCACGGCAATCAAGGGGTATGTAGAAGGAATCATGGATGGTGTTGCAGATACACCGGAAAAGATGGACAGATACATCAAAACCATATACAATAAAGCAAATGAGATGGATCGGTTGATTAACGAACTGACATTATATTCAAAGATTGACACGAATCGTATTCCTTATGATTTTACAACAATTTCTGCAAAACAGTATTTCAGAGACTGTGCAGAGGATCTTGCAATTGAGCTGGAATCAAAAGGTGCAAAATTTGAATATCGTAATTATCTTGAAGAGGATGCTAAGATCATAGTAGACCCGGAACAGATGCGAAGAGTGATCAACAATATTGTTTCCAATTCATTAAAATATACAGACAAGCCACAGGCAGAAATAAGGATGAAAATTTTGGATGTGGGAGATTTCATCCAGGTAGAATTAAGTGATAATGGAAAGGGAATTGCTACGAAGGATCTGCCATACATATTTGAACGATTTTATCGTGCAGATGCGTCAAGAAATTCTTCCAAAGGCGGAAGCGGAATCGGGCTTGCGATCGTGAAGAAGATTGTAGAAGAACATGGCGGTAAAATATGGGCGACCAGCGAAGAAGGCGTAGGAACAACAATGTATTTTGTTGTCAGAAAATATCAGGAGGTGCCAATCGAATGAGCAAAAGAATTTTAATAATCGAAGACGAAGAAAGTATCGCAGAATTAGAGCGTGATTATTTGGAGCTTAGTAATTTTGAGGTGGAAGTTGCAAATGACGGACAACTGGGATTAGATAAAGCATTAGGAGAAGAATTTGATTTAATCATTTTAGACCTTATGCTTCCGGGAGTAGATGGGTTTGAGATTTGCAAACAGGTACGAAACAATAAGAATACACCAATCATTATGGTTTCAGCAAAAAAAGATGACATAGACAAAATCCGTGGACTGGGACTGGGAGCGGATGATTATATGACAAAACCATTCAGCCCAAGCGAACTGGTTGCCCGTGTTAAGGCACATCTGGCAAGATATGAGCGTTTGATCGGAAGCAGTGTGGATGAAAATGAAATCATAGAAATCCGTGGATTGAAGATTGATACAACAGCACGGCGCGTATGGGTAAATGGCGAAGAAAAATCATTTACAACAAAAGAGTTTGATTTGTTGACATTTCTTGCAGGTCATCCGAATCATGTGTATTCGAAGGAAGAACTATTTAGAGAAATCTGGGACATGGAGTCAGTAGGAGATATTGCAACTGTAACAGTGCATATAAAGAAAATCCGAGAGAAGATCGAATACGATACATCGCACCCACAGTATATTGAAACAATCTGGGGAGTTGGATATAGATTCAAGGTATAAAAATATGAGAAAGAAAACAATAAAAGAGCGTTTGCAAGAAGGAAGCTTTAATACAGTGCGGGTAATCGGAATGGGATTTTTGTTCGTAATTTTGATTGGCGCAGTACTTCTATGGATGCCATTTTCCGTGACAACACCGATGAAATTTACCGATGCATTATTTACGTCGGTTACAGCAGTCTGTGTGACAGGGCTTGTTACAGTTACTCCGGCAGTACAATTTACTGTGGTGGGAAAAGTAATCTTATTATTCCTGATTCAAATTGGAGGACTTGGAATTATTGCATGCGTTGTTGCATTTATGATCCTTGCAGGACAAAGGATTTCCCTGAGAAGACGAGTTATGATCCAGGAAAGCTATGGGTTGGATACGCTGAGTGGAATGGTACAATATATTATTCGGATTATAAAAGGCACATTTTTCGTTGAAGGAATCGGTGCACTTGCCTATAGTTTTTACTTCGTTCCAAAATATGGAGTGTTAAAAGGAATTGCATATGCGATATTCCATGCTATATCAGCATTTTGCAACGCAGGTATTGATATACTCGGGAGCTCCAGTTATATGCATATGGTCACAAGTCCAATCATTAATTTTACGACGATATTTCTCGTTGTAAGCGGAGGTCTTGGATTTGTAGTGTGGTATGATATTTTGAATAATATAAAACAAGTGCGAAGTATAAAAGATGTGAAGCGAAATTTCTTTCACAGACTGTCTTTGCAGAGCAAGATTGTACTTACAATGACGGCAGGGCTGCTTTTGTTTGGAATGTTTGCATTTCTTTTATTGGAATATCATAATCCTGTGACAATGGGAAAATTGACATTCTGGCAGAAAGTACAGGCGTCATTATTTCAATCTGTCTCAACACGAACAGCAGGATTTGCGACAGTTTCTCAATCAGGGCTGACAGCCGCATCGAAGGCAATCGGCTGTATGCTGATGATGATTGGAGGTTCTTCCGGAGGAACAGCAGGAGGTGTCAAAACGACAACGGTTGCGCTGCTGTTATTGACTTGCTTAGGTGTAGTAAGAGGAAGTCGTGATATAGAGTGTTATGGAAGAAAAATTCCACTCTCACAAGTAAAATCTGCGGTGACAATTTTATTTTTGACAATTATGTTTTGGATGTCGGGAACAATTATCATCACGATTTTAGATCCACAGGTGAATTTTTTGAGAATTGTATATGAAACAACATCGGCAATTGCTACAGTTGGTTTATCGGCAGATTTGACACCTAGCTTGAGCAGAGCAAGTCAGTATGTACTGATGGTGATAATGTACATTGGAAGAATCGGACCGGTCACGATGGCAATGATTTTTGCAGGAAAAGGGAAAAATGCAGAACAGTATCGTGAATTACCGGAAAAACAGATTATGATAGGATAGGAGATAGAAGATGGGAAAACAATTTGCTGTGTTCGGTCTTGGAAGCTTTGGAAAAAGTGTAGCATTGACCTTGCAGAGTTTTGG
Source organism: Ruminococcus hominis (assembly GCF_014287355.1). Classification (NCBI taxonomy): domain Bacteria; kingdom Bacillati; phylum Bacillota; class Clostridia; order Eubacteriales; family Oscillospiraceae; genus Ruminococcus; species Ruminococcus hominis. The sequence continues at coordinate 383,296 of NZ_JACOPE010000001.1, forward strand.
ATGCGATGTGATCGCAGTTGATAATTGTTATGAGAAGATACAGGATATTGCAGATTCGGTTTCATATGCGATGTGCGGAGACGTAACAGAGCCAGAATTTATGAAAACGATAGGAGCCCGCAATCTGGATGGGGCAGTGATTGCAGTTTCAGAAAATCTTGAAGCTGCGATCATGGCAACTATGATTTCGAAAGAAATGGGAATTTCTTATGTATTGGTAAAAGCAATGGACGAACTGCAGGGAAAGATTCTTGAGAAAGTCGGTGCTGACTCGATTGTGTATCCGGAAATCGATATGGGTGAACGTGTAGCAAAAAAGCTGATATCGACAGAATTTATTGATTGGATTGAGTTATCTCCGGATTATAGTCTGACAGAGAAACTGCTTCCGAAACAATGGGAAGGAAAGAGTCTGGCAGAGCTGCGGGTCCGCGAAAAATATGGGATTAACGTAATCGGAATTTTAAAGGAAGACAAGATGGATATGGCATTAGATCCATCAAAACCATTGCAACCGGATGATATGTTATTTATTATCGGGAAAAATTCTGATTTAGAGAAGTTTAAGCTAAGGTAAAGAAAGGATTAACAGACGAATGATCACAAGTACAAGTAACCAGAGAATTAAGGAGATTGTACAGCTTCAAAAGAAAAACAGAGCAAGAAATACAGAGGGTGTATTTATTGTAGAAGGAATCCGTATGGTAAGGGAAATACCTGAGGATAAGCTAAAAGCACTCTATGTAACAGAAGAGTTTTATAAAAAGCATAAAGCAGAACTGCCGGGAAATGTGAAGCCGGAGTTTGTAACTCCGACGGTGTTTTCATATATTGCAGATACAAAAACACCTCAAGGGGTACTGGCAATTGTATGGCAGAATAAATACACGTTGGCAGATATTTTAAAAAAAGGTACAGAAAAAAAAGAAATGCTGCTTGTGTTAGATAATCTTCAGGATCCGGGAAATCTTGGAACCATTTTCAGAACTGCAGAGGCAGCGGGGGTTACAGGGATTATTCTTAGTAAAGACAGCGTGGATATTTACAATCCGAAAGTGATCCGCTCTACGATGGGTGCAATTTTCCGTATGCCATTTGTGTATGTGGAGAAATTGACAGATACAATAGAAGAATTAAAGGCACATCAGATTCAGGTTTATGCGGCTCATTTGGAGGGGAAGAATGCATATGATGAGGAGTGCTATCTCAATGGCACAGCTTATCTGATTGGAAATGAAGGAAATGGACTGAGACAAGAGGTGGCAGATTGTGCGGACACATGGATACGGATTCCTATGTTGGGACAGGCAGAATCCTTGAATGCAGCAGTTGCAGCTTCCATTTTGATGTTTGAAGCAGCAAGACAGAGACGAAAATAATGTTGGATTTATCACTGGAATATGGTATTGTAGTAAATAGATGTAGGGCAAAACGTGTGAATTTACACATGAATCATAGTTTTGCCATATATATTTACCAAGATATACACGTTTATATGTGGGAATAGGAGAGAAGAAAGACATGAACTTAAAGGGAAGAAATTTTTTGACATTAAAAGACTTTACTCCGGAAGAAATTACATACCTGCTTGATTTATCAGCAGAATTAAAAGAGAAAAAGAAAAAAGGAATTCCGGTGGACCACTACAAAGGGAAAAATGTTGCGCTGATTTTTGAAAAAGACAGTACAAGAACAAGATGTGCTTTTGAAGTTGCAGCATCTGATATGGGAATGGGGTCTACTTATCTTGGACCTACAGGATCTCAGATTGGAAAGAAAGAAACAATCAAAGATACAGCACGTGTACTTGGAAGAATGTATGATGGAATCGAATATCGCGGATTTGATCAGGAAATCGTAGAGACATTGGCAGAATACGCAGGTGTTCCGGTATGGAACGGGCTGACAAACCAGTATCATCCAACACAGATGCTGGCAGACATGTTGACGATCCGCGAATATTTCGGAGATTTAAAAGGGCGTAAGCTGGTATATATGGGAGATGCAAGATATAATATGGGTAACTCTCTGATGATCGCCTGCTCCAAATTAGGTATGCACTTTGTTGCCTGCACAACATCAAACTATTTCCCAAATGCAGAATTAGTTGAGACATGCCGCGGATATGCAGCCCAGTCAGGTGGAAGTGTTACATTGACAGAAGATGCAATAGAAGGAACAAAAGGCGCAGATGTTATCTATACAGATGTATGGGTATCTATGGGTGAGCCGGACGAGGTGTGGGAGTCACGTATTAAAGAACTTGCACCATATAAAGTTACAAAAGAAATTATGGCAAATGCAGGAGAACAGGCAATCTTTTTACACTGCTTACCGGCATTCCATGATTTGAATACGACAATTGGTAAAGAGATGGGAGAACGCTTCGGATTTACAGATATGGAAGTGACAGATGAAGTGTTTGAATCTGAGCAGTCAAAAGTATTTGATGAGGCCGAGAACCGTATGCACACAATTAAAGCGGTTATGGTAGCAACACTTGGAGAAGTAAAATAAATGAAAACAGAAATCTTAAAGCTTTTGAGAGAAAGTCAAGATTATGTTTCCGGGCAGCAGTTGTGTGAGACTTTCGGAGTTTCACGCACAGCAGTCTGGAAAGTAATGAATCAATTAAAAGAAGAAGGATACGAGGTCGAAGCAGTTCGGAATCGAGGATATCGGATCGTGGGCAGTGCAGACGTTATGACACAAGAAGAGTTAGAAAGCCTTTTGGATGGCCGAACAAAGTGGGCCGGACAGCATGTTGTCTATTCTGATGAGATTGATTCAACAAATATAAAAGCAAAACAGTTAGGTGAAGAAGGTGCGTCACACGGGACACTTGTAGTGGCAGATATGCAGACTGCAGGTCGAGGAAGAAGAGGACGTGGGTGGGATTCACCATCCGGCAGCAGCATTTATATGTCCATTATGCTTAGACCAAAATTCCCACCGGTAAAAGCACCTATGCTGACAATCGTAATGGCTTATAGCGTAGCAAGAGCATTGCGTACATGTACCGGATTAGATGTACAGATTAAGTGGCCGAATGATATTATCCTGAATGGAAAAAAGATTGTTGGGATATTGACAGAGATGAGTACAGAAATCGACTATATTAACCATGTAGTGATTGGAGTCGGAATCAATGTCAACACAGAAACATTTCCAGAGGAGATAGCAGATAAGGCAACTTCTCTTCGGATTGAGATTGGGGAAGTACAGAAGAGAGCACCGATTGTAGCAGAAATTATGTCTGAGTTTGAAAAATGCTATGAAGAATTTGAAAAACAGGAAGATTTGAGCTTTATTCAGGAAGAATATAATAAGCTGCTTGTGAATTGCGGAAAGGATGTCTGCATTTTAGGTGCAAAAGAATCTTATCAGGCACATGCTTTGGGAATTAATGAAACCGGTGAATTAATTGTCCGCCGGGAAGATGGAAGTAAAGAAACCGTATATGCAGGAGAGGTATCTGTGCGTGGAGTATACGGATATGTATAAGGTGGTATGATATGGAAAACACAGAAGAGATTGTACTTTGTGCAGCCAGTGCATATGAGCAGAAGTTTTATTTGAATCCGGATTTTATGACACTTCCAGAGTCAGTTCGCCAGGAACTTCAAATCATGTGTGTACTGTATACAGCTGATGTTGGCGGAATCCTCATGGTTGTATATGATGAAGATGGAAACCTTGAATTGAAAGTCGAACATGATGAAAATGATTTCGAATTTGACGAAATTGGAAGCGTTCTTAAAATTAAAGAATTACAGAATACAAAAAGAGAATTATTTGAATCATTGGAATTGTATTATAGAGTCAAATATCTTGGAGAAGACATTGATTTGGATGATGTCGAAGATTCAGAAGAATAGGTTAAGGGGAACTATATGAAACAGTTAACAATTGGAAATGTTACATTGGACAATTGCTATGTACTGGGACCGATGGCAGGCGTAACAGACCTGCCATTTCGTTTGTTATGTAGAGAACAGGGAGCAGGTCTGCTGTGCATGGAAATGATCAGTGCAAAAGGGATTTTATATAACAATAAAAATACAGAAAGTCTGCTTCAGATCCATCCGGATGAGATGCCGGTATCATTGCAGCTATTTGGTTCAGATCCAAAGATTGTAAGTGAGATGGCGAAACGTATCGAAGAAAGACCATTTTCGATATTAGATATTAATATGGGATGTCCGGTGCCGAAAATTGTCCGAAACGGGGAAGGGTCTGCATTGATGAAAAATCCGAAGCTGGTGTATGAACTTGTATCAGCAACAGTGAAGGCAATTCAAAAACCGGTAACTGTCAAAATCCGAAAAGGATTTGATGATGAACATGTAAATGCAGTAGAAATTGCAAAGATTATTGAAGAAGCCGGAGCTTCGGCAGTTGCGGTACATGGCAGAACGAGAGAACAGTATTATTCAGGAAAAGCTGACTGGAATATTATTCGTCAGGTAAAGGAAGCTGTTCATATTCCGGTTATTGGAAATGGAGATGTGACATCGGGAGAAAAGGCAGTTGCAATGCAGGAACAAACAGGATGTGACGGAGTAATGATCGCACGCGGGGCACAAGGAAATCCATGGATCTTTTCAGAGCTGACAGCATATGAAAAAACAGGTGAAATGCCGAAACGTCCGGATGTAGATGAGATACGTCAGATGATGCTTAGACATGCAAGACTCCAACTGCAATATAAAGGCGATTATACCGGAATCCGAGAGATGAGAAAACATGTTGCCTGGTATACCAAAGGACTGCATAATGCAGCACGTTTAAGGGATGATATCAATAGCGTTGAGAGCTATGAAGAACTTGAAAAAATCTTGACAGTATTGGCATGATTGGGTATAATATTGTAACTGCGAATAAGACTAAAAAAGAGATGGACCATGCTTGAAAAACAAAAGGTTTGGGACATCTTTTAGTTGCGTTATGAGATTAATTTACAAGAACAAACAGACAGAAGAATAAGACAGAAGTATTCAGAATATATTTATTTCAAAATATAGATTTGAAAAATAGTAATTCTAAAGTTAATCATAAGATATGATTGCAGACTTAAAAAGAAAACACATGAGACTAAAAAGGAGAACAAATCATGGCAGAGGCAAAGAAAAGATTACTGACATATGCTGGATTAAGAGCATTAGAAGAAGAACTTGAAAATTTAAAAGTAGTAAAACGTAAAGAAGTTGCAGCTAAGATAAAAGAGGCAAGAGAACAGGGAGACCTTTCAGAGAATGCTGAATACGATGCAGCAAAAGATGAGCAGCGCGATATCGAGGCTCGTATCGAAGAACTTGAAGCAATTCTTAAAAATGTAGAGGTTGTAGTGGAAGACGAAGTGGATTTCGACAGAATCAATGTTGGATGTACAGTAAAAGTATACGATGTAACATTTGATGAAGAAATCGAATTCAAAATCGTAGGATCTACAGAGGCGAACTCTTTGGAAGGAAAGATTTCAAACGAGTCACCTGTAGGACAGGCTCTGATGGGTAAAGAAGTCGGAGACGTAGTAGATGTTGAGACACAGGCAGGTGTGATCCAGTACAAGGTTCTGGGTATCAACCGCTCACTCTAGGAAGGAGATATACAATGGCAGATAATCAGAAAAAAACACAGGAACCAGACTTAAATCAGTTGAGAAAAGTTCGTCGTGAAAAACTCGCAGAACTTCAGCAGAATGGAAGAGATCCATTTCAGATTACAAAATTTGATCAGACACACCATTCACTCGAAGTGAAAAATCTTTATGAAGCACACGAAGCTGAGCTTTTAAAAGACCGCCAGGAGCCAAATGTAGACGGTCTGGATGAAGAGCAGGTAAAAGAAGTTCTGAAGAAAGATTACGAAGACAAGAGAAGCATTATGGATGCAAATCCAATTCACGTATCAATCGCTGGACGTATGATGTTCAAGAGAGTTATGGGAAAAGCTTCCTTCTGTAACATTCAGGATTTACAGGGAAATATTCAGGTATATGTCGCAAGAGATGCAATCGGAGTTGATGCATATACAGATTTCAAACGTTCGGATATCGGTGACATTTTCGGATTAGAAGGATTTGCTTTCAGAACAAGAACAGGAGAAATCTCTATTCATGCTGAAAAGATGATACTTCTTTCTAAGAGCTTACAGATGCTTCCAGAGAAGTTCCACGGTCTGACAGATACAGACACACGTTACCGTCAGAGATACGTTGACCTGATTATGAATGCAGACTCTAAAGATACATTTATCAAACGTTCAAAGATCCTTGCAGCAATCCGTAAGTACTTAAGCGGAGAAGGATTCATGGAAGTTGAGACTCCAATGCTTGTAGCAAATGCAGGAGGAGCAGCAGCAAGACCATTCGAGACACACTTTAACGCATTGAACGAGGATCTGAAGCTTCGTATTTCACTTGAGCTGTACCTGAAGAGACTGATCGTTGGTGGACTTGAGAAAGTATACGAGATTGGACGTGTATTCCGTAACGAAGGTCTTGATACAAGACATAACCCAGAATTTACTCTGATGGAGCTTTACCAGGCATATACAGATTACCACGGCATGATGGATCTGACAGAGAATATGTATCGTTTTGTTGCTCAGGAAGTTCTTGGAACAACACAGATTGTTTACAAAGGAATTCCGATGGATCTTGGTAAACCATTTGAGCGTATCACAATGGTTGACGCAGTTAAGAAATACGCAGGCGTTGACTGGAATGAAGTTGAGACTTTAGAGCAGGCAAGAGAACTTGCAAAAGAACACAATCTTGAATTTGAAGAGAGACATAAAAAAGGTGATATCCTGAATCTGTTCTTTGAAGAATATGTAGAAGAACACCTTCTTCAGCCGACATTCGTAATGGATCATCCGGTTGAAATTTCACCTCTTACAAAGAAAAAACCAGAAAATCCAGAATATGTAGAGCGTTTCGAGTTCTTTATGAATGGATGGGAAATGGCAAATGCATACTCAGAGCTGAATGACCCAATCGACCAGAGAGAGCGTTTCAAAGCACAGGAAGAACTGCTTGCACAGGGTGATGATGAAGCTAACACAACAGATGAAGACTTCATGAATGCCTTAGAGATTGGTATGCCTCCTACAGGTGGTATCGGATTTGGTATTGATAGAATGTGTATGTTGTTGACAGGAGCAGAAGCAATCAGAGATGTATTACTGTTCCCGACGATGAAGTCGTTGAATGATGTAAACAAGGGAAATGATGTAAAAAATCAGCCTGTCGAGGAAATGAAGGCTGAGCCTGAAAAGATTGATTTCTCAAAGGTGAAAATCGAGCCTTTGTTTGAGGAACAGGTTGATTTTGATACATTCAGCAAGTCAGATTTCCGTGCAGTAAAGGTTAAAGAGTGTGTTGCAGTACCGAAGTCAAAGAAACTGTTACAGTTTACTCTTGATGACGGAACAGGCACAGACAGAACCATTTTAAGCGGTATTCACGCATATTACGAGCCGGAAGAGCTTGTAGGTAAGACACTTATCGCTATCACAAATCTTCCTCCTCGTGCTATGATGGGTATTGACTCTTGCGGTATGCTCCTCAGTGCTATTCATGAAGAAGAAGGCGAAGAAAAGCTTCATCTTCTGATGGTTGATGACCACATTCCAGCAGGTGCAAAGCTCTATTAAGATGATGTAAAGATGTACCGTTTTACCGAATAGACGGGACGTACTTCATTTGATAAAAAACTAAAAAAACAGCGATTTACATCAAACTTACATCAATTGATGCAGAAATCGGTGCAAGTAAGAAAAAATCGCATAATTAGTGCAATGAGTGGGCAATTCCAATCGGAGTTGCCCATTTTCTAAAATGAATGGAAATGCAAATCGGTATTTAATGCTTAACGAGGAGGAATAAACATGGCGAAGAAAGAAGAAAGATTTGAAGTTATATTTAGAGATGGAAGTTCGCTTAAAGATGAAGGGATTCGACAAATTCTTGTAGATAAGGAGACTGGAGTTAATTATCTTTGTTGGAAATCTGGATACGGGGCTGGTATTACACCTCTTCTGGATTCTGAAGGAAAAGTCATAGTTACTAAGTAAAATTAAAGTTTGTAGAATTAAGAAAATCGAAATTTATAAAGGAGAATATTGATGAAATTATTTTTATGTTCGCACTTTTCAAGTGTAGGAAGTCTGATAAAGGAAGAAATTGAAAATAAGAAAGTCGCATTTATTCCAACAGCTTCACTGCGTGAAGGCTACACCGGTTATGTCGGCTCGGCTCGAAAATTATTCAAAAAGTTGGGAGCGATCGTAACTGAAATTGATATTTCAACGGAGGCTTATTCAACGATACAGTCTGTTTTTGAAGAAGCAGATGTGATATATTTTACCGGCGGAAATTCTTTCTTTCTTATGGACCAGCTCCGTAAAACGGGAACTGATGGACTGCTGAAAAAGGAATTGGCAAATGGAAAATTGATGATCGGCGAGTCGGCAGGCGCAATTATATGCGCTCCAAGCATCCAATATATCGAGCAAATGGATGAAAAGCCGGAGGACTACTCACAAGAAGATGATGCAGGGATTGATTTGATTGATTTCTATGTTCTTCCGCATTATCTTACAGCACCATTTAAGAAAGTTACCGAGAAAATAATGACTGAGTTTTCGGATTTGAATCTATGCCCAATTAACAACCGTCAGGGAATTGTAATTGATGGTGAAGATTCAAAGGTTATTTGCAAAGACTAATTTGAAAATTCCAGTTGTGCGCCCAGCTAAGGGTGTGTAGTTAAGCCGGTGGGATTCCGGTTTATCCAAGGTTTAGCCAACCAGATAATAGCGAGTCTTGGGATGATGCCGGTAACGGCATCTGACAAGCGTAGACAGCAAGAAAGCAGGGTTGAATAGTGATTGAGCTTCGAAACGTTAACTTCAGTCGGTCGACGTCTTAACTGGTGCGGAAGACAATATCATGTAATGCGATATGGTGAGTGTTATGTGGCACTGCGGAGTCAGAGAACCAATCATGTTTTACATTGTGAATACACATCAACTGGGGAGAACCTGCCATTTCTCGAAGAAGAGTATGAAATTGCAACTGAAAACGGAGTATTTCAAATGAATGGTAGGTGGTCGGACAATCCCATAGTACTGTAGAAGTCGGGCAATGCCGATGGAGGGAAGGGGATTGCATAGTAAAGGTCTTACTGAGGACACATTATCCGTACTCAGGGACGGAGGAAATAATGGAAACGAAATTAGTAAGAATAGCTGAGATATCGGCAACATCAAAACATCCTATATTTACATCAGTGTACCGCCTGATAAATGAAGATATGCTAAAGCAATGCCATAAGGAATTAGATGGGAACAAAGCAGTCGGAATTGACAAGGTAACTAAGGATGAGTATGGGAAGAACCTTGATAGAAATATCAAGGAACTGGTACAGAGGTTGAAAAACAAATCCTTTAAGCCACTTCCGTCACTGAGGGTATATATACCTAAAGGAAATGGAAAGAAACGACCATTAGGGATTGCTTCCTATGAAGATAAGATTGTACAAATGGCAGTGAAGAAAATACTGGGAGCTATTTATGAACCGAGATTCCTAAACTGCATGTATGGATTCAGACCGAATAGGGGGTGTCACGAAGCAATAAAAGAAGTATATCAACGGATAAGCTATGGAAAAATCAGCTATATCGTAGATGCCGATATCAAAGGTTTCTTTGACCATATCGACCATGATTGGATGATGAAGTTCCTTGAATGGAATATACAGGATAAGAACTTATTGTGGCTAATACGTAAATACCTTAAAGCAGGAATAATGGAGCAAGGAAAATTCGAGCCAACAGAGGAAGGTTCGGCACAAGGCTCAGTAATGAGTCCGATGCTTGCAAATATATACATGCATCATGTACTGACGTTGTGGTTCAAGCTGGTGGTGCAAAGGGAAATGCAGGGAGAGTGTTTTCTCGTCAACTTTGCGGATGATTTTGTTGCAGGATTTCAATATAAGTCAGAAGCTGAAAGATACTATAAAGAGTTAAAGGAACGAATGGAAAAGTTTGGACTGGAGCTGGAAAGTAGTAAAAGCAGACTGATTGAATTTGGGAGATTTGCAGAGCAGAATCGTAGAGCAAGAGGAGAATGTAAGCCTGAAACATTTGATTTTCTGGGATTTACCTTCTACTGTAGCAAAACTCGAAAGGGAGGTTTCGTGCCAAAGGTACAGACTTCAAGGAAGAAGTTTGAGCAAAAGGTTAGAGCATACAAGAACTGGATTTACGATAATCGAAATCGACCAATGCGAGAAATAATTAAAGAGTTGAACGTAAAACTAATTGGACACTATCGGTATTATGGTGTTACATGGAATTTTCGGAAGATAACAACATTCCGGCATAGAGTACAACAGTTTCTATTCAAAGCCATGAATCGGAGAGGTTGTAGACGGGCATACACATGGAATGGATTTGTGGAAATGCTCAAGTATTACCCGTTAGCAAAACCTAAAACGTACTATTGTTTATATTGAAGCGAATGTTACTATGAGGAGCCGTATGCGGGAAAGCCGCACGTACGGATCTGTGAGGGGCTAAGATTAAGAGGTCTTAGTCTACTCGACTGTCGAACACATGAAAATTTGAAGTTTACAGCGAGGTGAAAGAGGTTGAATTATGTAGAATATGGAAAAGAAAACAGCGATGTAATTATCCTCTTACACGGAGGCGGTTTATCATGGTGGAATTACAAAGAGGTTGCTGAAAGACTTCAAACAGATTATCATGTGGTTTTGCCTATATTAGATGGTCATGCAGGATGTGATAAGCAGTTTACGACGATAGAGAATAATGCTTTGGATATTATAGAATTTGTAAATAGCAAATTGGGCGGTTCTGTTTTAATGATGGGAGGACTATCGCTTGGAGGGCAGATTTTGCTTGAAATTTTATCTTAACGCAAAGATATATGTAAGTATGCAATAGTGGAAAGTGTACTTGTGATACCTTCAAAATTTACATATTCTATGATTAAACCGGCGTTTGGAAGTTGCTATGACTTAATAAAGTATAAGTGGTTTTCAAAATTGCAATTCAAATCACTACGAATAAAGTCGAATTTGTTTGATGAATATTACAAAGATACTTGTGCTATTAGAAAGAGTGATATGATTGCCTTTTTACAGGAAAACTCAGTATATTCACTAAAAGATGGCATTGGAGAGTGTGAAGCAACCGTTCAAATTTATGTTGGAGAAAAAGAAAATCAATCAATGAAAAAATCTGCTAAAATCATTCATGAAAAATTGCAGGATAGTTTTATAAAAGTTCTTCCTAATATGTTTCATGGAGAGTTTTCAATAAACCACGCAGATGATTATATGAGAAAACTATTAGAAATAGTAAAGTGAAGGTAACTTTCAGTCTTCGGCAGAGACTGAAAGCAACAGAAGATTTGAATTTGTATGATTGAAATGAAAACTTCAAAAATATATTGACTTGTACGTAACGTACACCCTTATACTATCATCATAAGGAGGTGCATCCGATGTTATTGAATGAAATTATAAATGAGGTTGGAATGACAAAGCGTGCAGTTAAGTATTATGAAGAAAAAGGATTGCTGTCAGTGGATAAAGATAACAATGGTTATCGTAACTATACTGCACAAGATGTTGAAACTTTAAAAAAGATTTCAGTATATAGAAAACTCGGTATTAGTATTAAAGACATACAGAGCCTTTTGGAAACTGGCGACAAAAGTATTCTTCTTCGTATTTATCAAGAAAAAGTGCAGGAAAAAGTTTTAAAAGACTCAGAACTTGAAGCTTTGAAGCAATTTATAGATGATGGTGACGCAGACAAAGCTAATGAGGCACTTGATTATCAAACCGTTGAAAATGCGATTGAGTCTTTGCTACCGGGAAAAGAATGGGGAGATTATTTTAAAAGTCATTTCAAACCATTTCTTAATGTAAGGTTGAAGACTCTGGAACAGAAGCAAGCACTACAGAATATATTAGAATATTGCGATGAAACGACATTGAAAGTTCCTTTTATCATGGGAATAGGTGCGAAGATGATAGGTGGGGTTGCACAAGAAACCAGAACCGCAGATGAGATGATAGCCTATTATCGAGATATGAGTGAAAGTGACTACGAAAGCCTAAAAGAAAAAGTATGGAAAGGTGCTAAAATGAAAAACGGTATAATGAAATACCATCCGGCATTTGTTTCACAGAGAAAAATGCAGAAAGAGTTACAAAATAAAGGCTATAACGATATATTCATTCCTAATTTGATGGTTCTGTCTCCAACGTATGCAGAATATAAGAAAGCGTTAGATAATGTGAACGATAGAATGTGTAGAGAACTTGGACTGTATTATGATAGCAATTACAACTTAGTTATTAAAAAAGATAATTCTAAGTAAAAGTTAAACTACCCTTTGAGAAAGGAGAATCCTTTTCTCAAAGGATTTTTTCTATTTATACGGATATTCGCAAACTACAAGATAAATCCAAAACTTCATATACTCTAAGCACAAGGAGGTTGAGGTTTGACTATGAACAACAGTTTAACAGAAGTACATGTATATCATTCATCGGAACTCCCGGCAAAAGGCTTGCAAAGGTGATTTCCCTTTCCTTTACGAGTACAAAGTTGTAGGTAATGATGATTTTGTATGAATAAGGAGCGAACTGAGTTGAATAAAGAGTTAAAGGTTATAGATTTTTATTGTAAGAAGTGCAAGAAGAGTATGAGGATTTCATACATGGTAGGGAGACATCTGCAACAAGCGTATGCTGATGATACGCAAAGGTGCCATTCTAAGGACACATGAAAAATTAGAAACCAGTTTGAGGACTGGGACTGTTATTTATGTGTCCTTTTTTATTTGCTGAAAATTACATAATGAGGAGTATTTATCTGTCCTTAAACGTTTCTAGCCACAACAGAAACGAAAGGACGATAAAAGATATGTATAGAGAAGTAGATGAGTATAATGAAAATGTGCAGCTTAAGATAGGTCAGAGAATACAGGAAAAAAGAATAGGAAAAGGGAGCGTTGGTGTTGATATGGAAGCTTACCTTGACATAACAGCAAATAGTTATTCCAGATTGAACGTGGTGAAGTTAAATGTGATTTACCTAAATTGTTTGTTATCTGCCAGCTTTTGGATGTTAGTGCAGATTATATACTGTTTGGCAGAGTAAATGATGATGATAATAATGGAACTTTGACACAGGAGCAGATTGAGGCAATCAGGATTATGAAAAAAGCTTTTGCATAATTACACTGATTAAGAGGCATTATTAATAATGAAATATAATAAGAATGAATTGTTTACAAACGTGCTTTAAAATAGTAAAATTAAAGCATATTCGTAAAAGAAGAGGTGAGACATTTGGATTATATAGAAGAAATTAAGTGTATAGCTCGAAATAGCGGGGGATATGTCAGGACTTCTCAGATAGAGGAACTTGGTATTAGCAGACCGATGATTAAAAGATACAAGGAATCAGGACTACTGGAACAGGTTAGCAGAGGAATTTATAGTGTAACAAATGAGATTTTGGATGAATATGTAGTATTGCAAAAACATTGTAATAAAGCAATTTTTTCTTATGGAACAGCACTATATTTGTGGGGAATGTCAGATCGGACACCACACATATTTGACATAACTGTACCACAGGGCACACATACATCACATTTAAAAAAAGTAAACGAGGATTTAAGATTTCATTATGTAAAATCAGATTTTTATGAGATTGGTATAACGCAGACAATATCTCCACAAGGAGGAAATGTTTTTCTATATGATAAAGAACGATGCATATGTGATCTTGTTCGTAATAAGGATAAGATAGAAATGCAGTTATACAGTCAGGCAATTAAAGAGTATTTTAAAGGAAAGAGCAATCAGAGAAAACTATTGAAATATTCGAAAATATTTAATGTTGAAGATAAAGTAAGGGTATATATGGAGGTATTAATGTGAAAACACCAGAACAGCTAAAAGGGAAAATAAGAAGTATTGCAGAAAAAAAGAATCTGCGTTCTCAAGAAGTACTACAGATGTATCTGTTTGAAAGAATATTAGAGAGATTAGCAAAATCACCTTATTCAAAAAATTTTATACTTAAAGGCGGATTGCTAATATCTTCAATGATGGGAATAAGTGAACGAACTACGATGGATATGGATACAACAGTTCGTGGAATTACTATGGAAGAAGATGAAATTGTAGAAGTAATAAAAAGCATCTTATTGGTTCCTGTAAATGATGGAATTGAATTTACATATGAATCAATAGAGCCGATTAGAGATGACGATGCTTACAATAATTTCAGAGCACATATAAAAGCTCATTATGGTAAGATTAATGCACCGATGAAAATAGATATTACAACGGGTGACAGCATTACGCCAGGAGCGGTAAGATATGAATATCCGTTATCTTTTGACGAGGAAAGTGTTGAGATAATGGCATATTCACTTGAGACAATTCTTGCAGAAAAATATGAAACAATTATCAGAAGAAATATTGGAACCACACGTGCACGAGATTATTATGATTTACATATGTTATATCGGCAGCACCATGATGAGGTTCGTATAGATATATTGAGGGAGGCAGTTTTACATACAGCTAAGAAAAGAGAATCATTAGAAGAAATTTATGATTGGGAAGAAATCTTAAAAGACATATCGGAAGAACCAGCATTATATAAGCTATGGGAAAGATACGCAGAAGAAACCAGTTATGCAAGGGAATATTCGTTTGATGATGTCTTAAATACTGTTGAGACTATAGGCAGAGAATTAAATATCAGGAAAAGCTTATAAGAAGAAAAAAATATATGTTCGCCATGTGGTGACGATTTCCCCATTCTCATAAAGAAAATGAAGAAATCTATGGAATTCTTTCAGGTAACGGCAAAGCCATAATTGATGGAGAAGAAATCAGCCTTTCAACTGGAGACTGGCTAAAAATCGCACCTGTTGCAAAGCGTCAGTTTTTTGCATCCGATATTTTCGGAATTACTTATATCTGCATTCAGGTAAAATAAAATTCTCTGGAACATTTTACAGCAGAGGACCCGTAATCGGCTAATTAAAAGTATTTATTTACAAAAATGCACAGCTCCCGATGCGAGCTGTCTTTTTTATTTGAATCTATATAAAATATGCATTTTATACGCATGAAGAAATTGACAGAAAATTTCGGGGGGGGGGGGGGTATAATTACACTGTATACTTATGCCACTTTTGAAAACACAACATCAGATGCTGGTACAACCAAAGTAGACAACAAAAGACGAATTTGACGAGGTGCTGAATGGCTTATACGGTAAAACAATTATTAGAATCGAAACAATTTCCTGATATGAGATTAGTGACATGTAAAGAAAATCTGAATCAGGAAATTAAAGGTATACGAATTATCGAAATAGAAGATATGGAAAGATATCTGACTGGAGGAGAGCTTCTTCTTACAAATATGAAAGTGTATTTCGGAGAAACGGACAGAGAGTTTCGGAAACATTTGAATGAACTGGAGAAGAAACAGGTCAGTGGATTTATTATAAAGCAGCATCCGGACATGGTACAGAAAGTCAATTATTATGATATTTTATTAAAGTTTTGTTCGGAACGTAATATTCCAGTGATAGAAATTTCGGAAGATGAGTATTATTGGGGTATTATAAAATATGTTATTCTGCAGATCTATGATGAAAATATCGCACGGTTGATTTATTTCAAATTGACACACGACAATATTTCTAACATGTTATTGGATGGAGAGAATTTTGAAGATCCAACTAAAAATATTTTATTTCTATTGTCTTCTATGATTGGCAATCCGGTAGCGTTATATTATAGTAACTTAACTTGCTGTGCGTCCACAACGCAGGATCTGTCTGATTTTGTATTTGAGAAAAATGTTGAGAAATATAAACCGGATATTGTTACCAGATTTGAATACAAAAAACAGAGAAAAGAGCATACGCAATATATTACAAAAATACATGTGTTAGGTCGGGTAGAAGTTTATTTGGTAGTCACGGAAGTGAATATGCCATTAACAATACTGGACTATATGGCATTGGAAAATGCTGTTTTTACTTTACAGTATAGTTTTATGGAAACATATGCTCGAAATGAGATAGAAAAAAAATATCAACGAGATATTGAATATAGCTTGCTTAATGGTTTATTAACGGGCGATGAATTGAGTAAAGCTGCAAGAATGCTAAAATTGGAAGATACAGATCAATATTGTGTGGTAAGTTTTCATACGATTTCAAGCAATAGCGAAGATTATTATACAAAAGAAGAATTAGAAGAAATCGGAGTGATAGAAGGCGAGATTCAGAGATTACTTCCAGATGAACATATTTACCGGAATTTGAATCAGATTGTGTGTATTCATGAAATTAAGCCTGGGGAAACACAAGCAGGGTTCCGGGAAGAAATGGAAAAATTATATCAGACAGTACAGAAGCAGATTTTTCACAGAAATAAGACAACGGATTTTCAGATTGGCATTGGAGGTATTGTTAATGGATATGGAGATTTGAAAAAATCTTTTAATGATTCAAAGAAAATCATAGACTATATGGATATGCTCAGATATCTCTATGGTGATAAGAATATATCGGTAGCCGATTTTTCTAAGCTCGGTTTTTTCCGGATTTTTGAAAAAATCAAAAATCGTGATGAACTGATGGAATATGTGCCAGAGTCACTTGTGAAATTATATTGGTATGATAAAGAACATGATGGAGAACTGATTGAAACGCTGCAGGCGTATCTGGACTGTGATAAGAGTGCGAATAAAGCAGCTGAAAAACTCTATGTAAATTATCGTACTCTTTCAGGGCGATTGAAAAAAATAAGAGATATTTCTGGCATTGATTTCAAGAATTCTGCTGAGATGCTGGCTGTTAGAAATGGAATCGTTTTATTCAAAATGGCAGAAACACTGTAATTTAAAGAGAAACTATATCTCTACGGTATGGTTTCTTTTTTTTGCGAAAAACCGATAACTACAAACTTTTTGTAGCAAAACGTGAAAATATCTTCCTATTCTCTGTATTATTTTTGCAAAAAACAAGTGCTATACTTTAACCAGTACATAAAAGAATACCTTGATTATCTAAGTTGATATGAAGCAGGAATGAAACATGAAAAAGAAACAGGTTGAGAAAGAACAGAATAATGAGAAACAGCTTCCCAGACAGGAAACGACACTGGGAGAAGATATCTTTCAGCTGTTATTGAAGATTGTTCTTATCATTTTGGCGGTCATCCTTGTTTTTACATTTATGTACGGGATGGCGAGAAACAATGACGTATCTATGAAACCAGCAATAAAAGATGGTGATCTGGTCATGTATTATCGACTGGACAAGCGTTTTGTGTCCGGTGATATTGCAGTATTTAAGAAAGATGGCAGAACAACCACAGGCAGGGTTGTAGCAGTAGCAGGTGATACCGTGGATATTACAAAAGACGGTTTGATGATTAACGGTGCTACGCAGATTTCACAGGATATATACTTTGATACTACACAGTTTCAAAATGGAGTTGACTTCCCAATCACCGTTGGAGAAGGTCAGATATTTGTACTGGGTGATAACAGACCGGAGGCGTCAGATAGCAGAATCTATGGCTGTATCAATGTAAAAGATGTCAAAGGAAAAGTTATAGCGGTTATTCGGACCAGAGGAATCTAATCCCCTCCTCCGTTAATCAAATATAAATCAATCTAAATTTTACAAGGGAGGAATCACTATGGGCATGAATAAAATGTTCAAAAAAGTGCTCGCAGTTGTTGCAGCCGGTGCCATGACAATGGGAATGGCAATGCCAACATTTGCGGCAGATGCGGGCAAGACAACGGAGGCATGGATTACTAAGACCTACAATACCGAGGTTGGAAAGGCTGAAACATTTAGCTTTACAGCAACACAGAAAACAGGTGATGGTTTAATAGGTACAACAGCTAACGTTACAATGCCCAAAATTTCGTTTACAGCTGATCAAACGGGAACGAATTCTGAAAGAGGTCAGATTAAATTTCCGACATATCCAGAAGCAGGAAAGTATGAGTATACTGTAACAGAGACACAGACAGCAGATCCGGAAGTATCTGGTGAGCATAAAAAAATGATCATGTCACTGGCTGAGTATACAATGGATGTATATGTTACAGATGGTGCAACTGGTACGGAAATTTCTAATATTATCGTTAATAAGAAAAAAGACGATAAGGGAGAAACACCAACAGGTACAACAGGTAAAGTAGACATCAGTAATACGGATAAGAATGGATTTAAATTTACTAACACCTATGTACAGGAAGCCGGTACCGGTACTGATCCGACAAATCCAGATCCGACTTATGACAAAGATGGTTCTTTAAATGTAACTAAGACAATCAATGCAAATGGTGGAACAGTAGATGCAGATAAAGACTTCGATTTCACAGCAACATTTAATTTCCCAAAAGGAACAGATAAAAATACACTTGGTGGTGTAAAAGATGCTGATGGACATGTTATTGATATCAACGAAAACGGAACTTGTACATTTACACTGAAAGCAAACAAAAATATGAAATTTACAGGTGTGCCGGTAGGAACAAAGATCAATGTAACTGAGTCTGCAACACCAAACTATAAAGGAAGTGCAGTAAGCGTATTTAACGGACAATCACAGACTAAAGTAGAGGCTTCTAAGTACAATATGGCTTTTACTGTTAAAAATACACTTGGACAGAACCAGAATAAAGTTGATGTAACCAACACATATGATTACGTACCGACAACTGGTATCATCATGAACACTCTTCCATATGTTCTGATGATCGCTCTTTGCGGTGCAGCACTGATGGCATTCGTTGCTTTCAAACGCAGAAGATTACAGAAATAATTTTATAAATGAACCGGGAAAGGGGATGTGTGCGGCGTTGCTCCGCCGCATTCCCTTTTTCTAAATCAAGAAGAAAAGCAGGAATATTTCATATGAAAAAAATAGCAAAGTTCATAGTGAAGGGAATCGATCATATGGTAAATCTGATAGCATTGTTGCTGGTTCTTATGACAATGTTCCTGTCATGCTATATGTTATGGGATTCAAACCAGGTTTATCAGGCGGCAGATGCGAAAAACTATGAAGCCTATATTCCAACAGAAAAACATACAAAATCATTTGAAGAATTACAGAAAATTAATCCGGATGTGATTGGCTGGATCCGGGTGAACGATACTAATATCAATTATCCGCTGTTACAGACAGATAATGATGATACTTATATGAATACAGATGCAGAAGGAAAATATTCTTTAAGTGGAGCTATCTTTTTACATTGTGGTAATAAGCCAGACTTTTCAGATTTTAACAATATTATTTATGGTCACCACATGGAAAAGGAAAAGATGTTCGGTGATATTGGTAATTTTACGGATGAGACATATTTTGATGAGCATCCGTATGGAAATCTTTTCTTTGACGGAAAAGATCATGGAATCGAATTCTATGCATTGATGCAGGTAGATGCCTATAATGAAACGATTTTCAATGTGTGCCCAGACACATCAGAGGCAAAGCAAGCGTATCTGCTGGAAATAATAGACAATGCTTTATATAAACGAGAGTTGAACATTACTGAAGATGATCATCTGGTTTTGTTGACCACATGTACATCTGATATGACAAATGGAAGAAATGTATTAGTGGGAAGGCTGACAGACCAGGTTTATCCGGAAAAAGAAAAAGCAAAGAATCTTGGCACGGGAATTGATCAATTAAAAGATATGATTACGAATGTTCCGGTTATCATTTGGATGATTGTGATTATTATAGTCTTACTACTGCTGAATAGACAAATAGGAAAGAAGGGAAGGAAAAAACATGAAAAGGATTGAGTTAAAAAAAGTCAGCATTGTGTTCCTGACCATGCTTCTTTTCCTGAGCATACAGATACCAGCCTTTGCAGCTGATACTGATACTACAGTGAAAATACCAGTGGAACAGGTATTTGACAGCAAAAATACGGATGCTTCGGATGAATTTATGTATGCTTTGCTAACAGATCAGTCAGATGCACCAATGCCTGATGGCAGCAGCAATCGGCGATATGTATGGAACATGAAAGGCAATATAGCTACGGAAATTACCATGAATATCAGAAATGCAGGTCAGTATCATTACAAAATCTGTCAGATAACAGAGAAGAAAGAAAATTATAGCTATGATGAGAGAAACTATGATATTACAGTGGAAGCATTTTATAATGCAGATAATCAGTTGAAAGTAATAACGGTGGTTGAAAACCAAGATGGAGAGAAAGTTTCAGAAATTTCTTTTAAAAATAGTTATACTTGGCAGGGAAAAGATAAATCTGGACCATCATTGATATCAAAAATCAGTAAGAGCAATAGTGTAAAGACTGGAGATGATAG
Source organism: Ruminococcus hominis (assembly GCF_014287355.1). NCBI lineage: Bacteria > Bacillati > Bacillota > Clostridia > Eubacteriales > Oscillospiraceae > Ruminococcus > Ruminococcus hominis. The sequence goes on from NZ_JACOPE010000001.1 coordinate 403,765, forward strand.
TCCTATCATGGGATATTTTACATTATTACTGGGTTCATTGGTTTGCCTGATTGCTATGATCAGAGAAAACCAGAGAAAGAAGAAAGAAGATGCATAAAATGAGGCACAATAAGTGGAATAAATACTTTAAAATTGCATGTTCCTGGATTTTGATTTTTTCTATGTGCTTTTTATCTCTGAATACGGTAAATGCATCAGCTGAAGATACAACTGCTTTTGAATCAGAAAGTGAAACCGGAGATACCGAAATAGAATCAGAGCCATCTACAGATCAGTTTACTTCTGAAAATGAAGAAACAAAACAGGAAATGGAGAAACAAATCCCGGACAGTATTAAGGTGGATCAGCTAAATGCTGAAATTCAAAATAGAGTTGCGAATGGTGAAGTGCCATCAACAGATCGAGTAAAGTATGTAGATGAAAAAGGAAAAATAATTGAGGGAGCACCGACAACCATTGAGCTTGGAAAAATTTCTGATCATACAGAAATAACCATAGCTGATAAAAATTATGAATTTAAGAATGCCAAAGTAAGTGATGAAGACTGTGTATTTATCGGACAGTATGAAAATTATATTTATTATAGTACAGATGGCAATATTGCAAAGAAGCTAACAGATGAACAGTTGCTTGTAATGACTTACTCCGAGAGTAAAAATTCTGTTAATGAAGAAATCGAACAAGTAGCTACAGAAGATACGAATAAATCGGAAGAATCGACGGAACAGATTATTGATAATGAAGGAGGAACTGAGCAGCCAGAAGAACTGAACGTCCCAGAGAGCATATCTGTACAGAGCTTGGATGAAGCATTACAGATTAGTGTCGCAAATGGTGATGAAAATGCAACATCTACAGATCGGGTAGAATATGTAGATGTCAATGGAAACCCAATTGCAGGAGCACCTTCTGTCATTCAATTTGGAGCAATTGCGGATCATAAAGATTTATCTATAGAAGGCAGACATTTCGAGTTTAAGAGTGCAAAAGTAGATGGAAAAAACTGTGTATACATCGGAAAATATAATGACACTGTATATTACAGCACGGATGGCGTGATTGCCATCAAATTGGATGATGGTCAGAAACTTACAATGACTTATCAGGAATATTACAATATTAGAGTCAATGAAGAAATCCCGGAAGGTGGAGTAGCTGGTACGATTACGACAAAAGCAGGAACGGTAAAGGTAAATACTGCTGAAACGATACGTGTAAATGCTGGAGAAACGTGGAAGTTCACCGTGAAACCAGGAACAGCTAATAAAGTCAGATATAAAATTGGAAGCGTTACAGCAGCAGATGTATCTACAAGTATTAAACGAGTATCTGGAGATGAATATGAAGCCAATTATGAAGCAAATTTTCAGAAAGACGATACAGTAACGGTTGCATATGATAAAAAGGGTGTATATCGTGTAACGATTAACACCGAAGACAATAATGGATTTGAATATATCAATATTGAGCATAGTAAAGAGAATGGATGGGACTATTTACCAGAACAACATAAACTTGTATGGACATATACGGAAGATAAAGTGAAGTATGATGGATCTATTGATCTTCCAAAATTCCATATAAAAAGAGGATATAGATTGGTTCATATGGTATTAAATGGAGAAACGGTAGCAGCTGCAGATAGTAACAAAGAAGTTCCGGATGGTGTGGGAGCGAATCAAGGTGTAAAAGGACATGCAGGTAAACTTATTGTAAATGCCCAAATAACTAATGAATATACTAAAAATAAAGATGACGAAACAGATTGTAGCTTTGAATACAGTTTCAATGTGCAATGTACAGACGGAGGAGGGAGAGATTTTAATTTTAATTTAGCTCCGTATCGAACAGGGAAGCAGGTTTTAACCGTACGTTTAAAAACAGACAACCGTCGAAGTGGTGAAGGTATCGATGTTGTCATGTGGGATCCTGATCAGAAAAAGCTGGTTCCAATGAAAGATAATGATACGGTAAATATGGATCCTGTGGGAGACGGAGTAGTAACTTTAAAGAAAAGACAAGTGAGAATCTTTTTTGCAAAGCCAAAACCAGGATATCGATTTGCAGGAGTGGGTGTAGACAGTGCACAGCCGTCAGGTGGAGTTCATACTGATGGCGGAAAATCTAGAGCTGTTGTAGATGATCTAAATAATATGAATGCTACTTCTCTTGGAAAAAAAGGAGAATTTAAAGTTTATGATGAAATTTGGGAAGCAGCTAAAAATGCAGCAAGTAGTGCAGGGTATGAAAAATTTTTGGCATATGCAGGAGAGAAGACAACACATGATACCGATTGGGAATTGTATGCAGGCTATTTCATGTCTACGAAAGAAAGCGTCTATGTACATTACAATTCTGGTGCCGGCGAAGGTGTGCTTCCGGCAGATGCAGTTGTGAAAAATATTCCGTATAATGAGGAACTTGATACTGTAAAGAACAAACCAATGCAGTCTTATGGAGAAAATCCAAACACCTATGAGGGAAAAAGGGGGATGGGAAGCACCTTTCGAATAGGGGAGGAATGGCCAGAACCAACCTGTGAGGGATATGAATTCCTTGGCTGGAAGCTACGTCTGACTCCGTGGTTTGGAGCTCCACAATATAGTGATAAGTTATATCAGCATAATGAAGTCTTTAAAATTTCTGAGGAAAATTATGAATTTGCCGCAAACCGTGACCTTCCAGTGTCTGTATGGACTGATGGGGTGGGATATCAATTCGTTGCACAGTGGAAAAAAACAGCCCAAAAAGAAATAAAGGTTGAGCATTATCTCAAGGTACCGGGTGGAACGGAAAAACTTGAGAAGACAACTTCAGGAACCATTTCCTTTGCAACAGGAGACGAGAGTGTTAAAGCGTTCGCAAAACCAGAAACAAACGGAACATTTCCAGGTTATGTTTTTGATACAGAAGATTCTCGAAATGAATTAGAAAAAGATGTAAAAAATGATTCGTCTTCTGATACAATTACACTTAAACTGTATTATAAACCAACTGTTTTAACGGTAAGCAAAACCGTAACCGGATACAATATGGAACCGAATAGATCGTATGAGTTTACAATAAAAGCCGTTCCACCATCAGGAACTGATGCAAGTACCGCTACTATAACGGATGGGCAGATTTTCATAAGAAAAGGAAATGATGAAGTAGAGAATCTCACCTTTACAAAGAATCAGGCTACGTTTAACCTGGCAAAAGGTGAATCCGTAGACATTAGTTGTCTGCCAACAGGATGGACATATACAGTTACGGAAACTGATCCTGGAAAAAATTACAAAACAAGCTATAAATTAAATGACCGTGATGCAACTGATGGAAGAGAAGCAGAATTCAGAACTTCCACAACAGGAAATGATGAGATTATGTTTACAAATGCATCTACAGTGGCACCTCCGGAAACAGGAAGAACCTTTTATGATAGCGAATGGATTTTATTGCTGATTGTTATATTGGTTATAAGTGCAGGTGGCATGACATTTCTTAGAAAAATGAAAAAGCGTTATTAGACAAATAGGAAGAATTATGCTTGAAATGTGTGAGTGAAAAGTATGATTCTTCCTGTTTCAATCAATGAGTTTATGTACGGAACAAAGAAAAGAGAGAGAGGTGAGCACCTATGCAGCTTACCAATACAACGGATTATGCAATCAGGATTGTCTGTTATTTGGCAATAAAAAAGCACAGGGTTACAACGGCAAAATTAGCTTCTGAATTAAAGATTCCGGAGAGCTATATTCCCAAAATCACAAAGCAGTTAAAAAAAGAGAAGATTATTTCAGCTTCTGAAGGTATCAGTGGAGGATATGCCCTTGCCAAAAATCCAGAAAAGATTTCTTTATTTGATGTCATATCATGTATGGAATCAACAATGGCAATCAGTCGCTGTCTTGAAAAGGATGGATTTTGCTCCAGAAACTATACGGATTGCTGTAAAGTACATCAAGTCTTATTGGACTTACAGAACACTTACAATAACCGGTTAGAAAATGTGAAAATCTCTGATATTATCAGACCTGGGAAAGATGAATATTTTGGGCGATTTTATATCATTCTGAAAGTTAATTTAGCGGAAAACAGTTATGAATGTATCTATTCTCATAACAGGGGGATTTATGATGATGTAAAAAATGCAGGAACATATGATGATTTTCTGAAAGTATATTGTGAAAAATATGTATGTGAAAAAGATTGTGAAAAACTGCAGGAATTTTTGAAAAGCGATTCGTTGACAGAGCATTTGAAAAAGGGCTGTTCAGAAGAAGATATTGTTTATCAAAGAAGAAGCGAGAAAAACTCAGAGACTTATGTTTGGATGGAAGTAAAAAGATTTGTGGATGAAAATGAGAAAACTGCTGTTATTACATTCCATAATGCAAAAGTTATTCCTAACACAATTGTAAATATGGAACGGGAATTAAGACAAAAAGCACAGGATGAGACAAAACAGTATTGGAAAATGGTTTCGCTTCTGGCTGCAGTGTTGAATCACAATAATCTTATAGAAACAGAACATCAGGATGATATCTGTTTTTATACAAAACAAGTGTATCTTCAACTACAGAAAAACTATCCGGAGTATGGGATTACAGAGGAAGAAATAGAAAATGTCTCTCATCTGGCTCCAATTCATGACATTGGAAAAATCCGTGTGCCGATAGAGATATTGAACAAAAACGGTAAATTAACAGCTGATGAGATGGAAATTGTAAAGCAGCATCCTCTTACAGGGGCAGAGATGACATTGCGGTTTCCACAAGGAACTACGACAGAAAAACTTAATAAGTATAGCTATGAAATATGCAGATATCACCATGAAAGATATGATGGATCTGGTTACCCGGATGGACTAAAAGGTGATGAAATACCACTTTGTGCTCAAGTAGTAGGCCTTGTGGATGCTTATGATGCATTGGTCAGTGTACGCCCCTATAAAAGAAAATTAAAGCATGAAGAAGCCATAAGAATGATTGCCAACGGTGAATGTGGTGTATTTTCAAAAAAACTATTGCAGTGCTTTATAGCAGCGGCAATGCAGAAGGAATGGATAAAAAAGGCAGATAGCTGAGAAAAGGAAAATATGTTTTTAGGAGGAATTTGTGTGAAGAGGAAAAAGAGATGGCTAAGATGGATAGCCTGGACACTTTTATTGGTTTTGTGCATGAATAGCGCAGGAACGACAGTTTTGGCAGTTTCAGTGGAAGAAGAGAATATTCCAAATATAAATAGTACTCAAGAGGGTGAAATGCGCACAGAAGATTTTATTCCGGAGGAAAGTACATCATTGTCGGAAGAGACGTCGAAAGAAGAAAATACTTCGCCATCAGAAGAGACTCCTGGAGAGAAAATCACCCCGCCATTAGAAGAGACTCCTGGAGAGAAAATCACCCCGCCATTAGAAGAGATTCCGGAGGAAGAAATTACTCCATCCCAGGGAGAGCTTTCAGAAGAAGAAAAAGCCTTCGAGGAGCAGATTGCACAAGAGGAATCACCAAGGCTTCAGGAGATTTCCGAAGGCTTTGATATTGATTTCTATGTCATTATCGACGGAAACAAGGTAAAGCTTCAGCATAATGACATTACTGGCATTGCAACATGGAAAGACGGAAGAACTATCTATTATGGTGTTTCCATGGAGGACCTGCTCCTGATATATGAAAAATTTGGATTTGTAAAAAATGGTGAGAATCAGAATCCGGATGCAAATAATAAGTTTGTATCTGCATACCGGGGAAAAAGCGGGATAGAATACGGAAAAGTTTATACAGACACAGAATCCGGAAAGACATATGTTTCTTACAATTATGGACAGAATAAACAAGGGGAAGCGATAGATGTTTACTACCTTCCAAATGGAAAAGGCGTTGCATTAAATTTAAAAGATTCTGTAAAAAAGGACAACTCGTTTTATTCCGTAGAGGTAAAGGGAGAAGGGCAGGATCGGATTCGTTATGCATTAACAGGAACTGTAGTGGAAGAAGCTGTGGCTGATTTTAATCCCCAATTGTCGGACCAGACAGACCAGATCGAATGGACCTGTATGGGAACAGATGATAAGGTGATAGATGGTATACGGGAATCAGGGAACCAGACGAGGTTCACAATCGGAAAGATCACACAGTCTTATGTGATCCAGAGAGCGGATCAGACAGCCTTTGACATTCAGTTTTATATATATGCAGACAATGAGGTTCGAAAGCTGCCGGCTGATTCTCTGAAAAAGGTGTATAAATGGAACCGTCAGGGCAGATGCTATTTATCTGTCAGTGATCTTGCTGAGATTTATAGAGAGTTCGGCTTGAATGCAGAGGAAACACAGTCCGGAAATTATTTTCCATATACAGTCCGTGGTGAGAAGACATTAGCACAGGCGACAGTGGTAACTTATAAAGGACAGCAATATGTATCTTATAACCTGGACAAGCAGGAAACAACTGTACCAACAGACGTTTATTATATGCCAAAAGGAGCATCTGATGGCGAAAAAATTCCGGATAATTATTCAGACCAGATTAAGCAGAATAAGAACAGTTTCTATTCGGTTACAGTGATCAATCCGGATGGAAATCGAACGGTGAGTTACTATAAGAAAGATTCTGCGGTCACAATTTCCGTTGATCCAGGAGATACGAAGGAAAGCGACTGGCTTTGTGCCAGTGAGGATGAAAATGAAACAATTTTTCCGGTGAAACAGGGCGATAAACTAACCTTTTCTATTGGGAAGATAGAGCAACCATATACGGTTGCATGCAGCACTTTTGCACCAGCAACCTTGAACATTAAATTCTATACTTTTGTAAATAATGAGAGATATAATGTTCTAAACGAAGAAATTCCTGTTATAAAAGATACTACAACAAAGCCGGGAACAGTTTATTATTATATTTCTAATGATGAGTTAAAAAAGCATTTTGAAAAATTTCATTACGATGGTTCTATTCAAAATGGAGCAAAAGAGCGTTTTTATTATTCCAAGAGAGATTACGATACAATCCATAATGCAGGGAAATACACGATAGAAGGTCATGAATGTATTTATATAGGAAAGTCCGGAGAGCCGATGGATGTGTATTACCTGCCAGACGGACAGAATATAAGCACCATGAGTGCAAAGACCTTACTCGAACACGACGATGATAGATATAACGGTTTTTACAGTGTGACAGTACAGGATGACGATGGACAGGTTTACAGCCAAACAGCTTTGCGTGATCTTCCGGCAATTGATTTTGTTGCAAGAAAGTCAACACTTACAAGAACAGTTAGTACAAAGCCGCGTGTAGAAGAACAAACGCAGGATATAAACTGGGAATGCAGAGAGGAAGATGGTACTCTTTCAGCAGTTACATGGAGTAAAAATGAAGCAGAGCATACCATGAGCTTTACTATTAAGCCAGATGATGCAGTACGTCCATATGTGATTGTTCCTGATAATACAGAAAAACCGGCAGCAACAAAAGAAGCAAATATCAGTTTTTATGTATTTATCGATGGACATTATAAGCTGATAAAGAACCTCAATGCTGAGCAGCATTACATAATCAAAGCAAACAGTGGCCGAGCCAGTCGTTATTATTTGCGAGCTAAACCAGATGATACGATTTCTAAAATTTACAGTGAGTTTGGTTTCACTCCGAGCAAGCTGGAGCCCGGCGCAGATCAGAAAGAGAAGATTCTGTTTGGTTATGCGACAGACAGCCGTGTGTTTGTACAGCACCCTTATAAGGACAACGATGGTACATGGTATATTCCTGTCCTGAAAAACGGGAAAGATGTATCTGTCTATTATTTCTCACAGCCAAACCCACTGAATCCAGACAGAATCGAAAATTATTTTGATCGTTTGACAGGACTTTCTTCTCAGGTTGGGCTGGCAGGAAGACATTTCAGTGTAGAGGGAAGTTTTCATCTGATTGAAGTGTTGGATCCACTGAACCTGACCAAAAGAGAGGCGATTAAGAGACAGTATGTAGGCCATGGGGAAGCATATACTGTGGAAGTACCAAAGAGGGCAAGTTTAGAAGGTGAGTATTATGGCAAGGAGATTGTCTGGAGTTGTACATCTAATGACAGGGACGAAAATGAGGTTCTTCCGGAACCGTCCGGAGATGATAAGGTAAAATTTGAAATTCCGAATGTTAACTCATCTTATGAGGTGATCGCAGACAAACCGCTGGAGTCTGGGGCAGTCAGGGTTATCTATAATACAACTCGTTATATGAAGAAACTTCCTAAGGAAGCTAAGTTGACCCCTCAGGTTGAGAATAAGACAAGACATACAGATGATTATGAGAATGAAATAGAAGCTGGAAAACATAACGTTAAGTCACCATATCCTCTGGTTTATGATCATGAAGATAATGACAGCAAAGAGTTGGAACAGTATGAATTCGATCATTGGGATTACAGAAACAAAGACGGAAAGTGGCAGGAATGCGGTGCAGGGGATTCTATTTCTGATCTTATAAATAATAATGCAAGACAGCCAATCACCCTCTATGCAGCGTGGCGTAAGGTGAGTAACCAAAATCGAAAACAGGTACAGTTTTATATCTGTAAGTCAGCGATGCCGGAAGATGGTTCGGTAGCATTACCAACCACGAATGTAGACGATTATACAAGTGCGGTTGCCGTGGCAAACTGTAATGTGAAGGCAAGTATATTGCATGATGTTCCAGTTCTTGGAAATAAGAATCCATCTACGTGGGAACAGTATGCGGATGGAAATAAGAGAGTGCAAGAACTTTTGCAGGGAACTAAACCAGATGAGGGATATATTGGAAATGGAGACTATATCTACAAGATAGATAGAATTCCTTCCGATGAAGAGGTATTCCAGACAATTCGTGAAAGCGGACGTATGATTCGTATCGGAGACAGGGAGATTCCGCCATCGAAATTAGATACCGAATTCTTCACCATTTATTGGTATTCTTTCAAAAGTGAAATGTCCGATGGGTGGCATATTGACGGACGTATTGTAGCAAAAAATGGTTACCTGACAGTAAAGAAAGATTTTGTCGGAATGCCGGAAGCAATAGAGAAAGTCAAGAAAGATTATTATATCCAGGTAGATATGGATGAAAAGCTTTTAGATGGAAAACCTCAGCCACCTGCATTTCATGAGCATATGAAACTTGTGCTTCCTTCAGAAGATAGCCAGAAACCGGATGCAGAAGCTCCGCAAGCGGAGGATGCTCCAATAGAAGTTGTAGGTACATGGACAGATGATACACATACAAGCTGTACGTGGATCGTTAAGGCGGACTCATTCTGGAAATACACATTAAAAGAGTACAACTATAAGCCAAAAGATTCGAATGTGAAATTTTCAGGTTGGTACAATGTTCACAATTCTCATGAACAAGGAGATAATGTAAATTCATGGGAAGCATATCCAGAAAGTGGAATTCAATTCACAGGACGTGGAATTGGACGCGGTGGTGAGACTCTTACTATTGAATTGGAGAACCGTTATCAGAAAGAGGGAATACTCACACTGAACAAATTTGATGAGTCTACCGGACGGGGAATGGAGAAAATCAATTTTGCTGTCAGTAAGAACGGTGTTGAGGAGGAAACGGTAACAACTGATAAATACGGAATCGCACAACTTCACATTCCGTTACAAGATGAAAACAAACAGAACAGAACAGCAACTGAGACGTATTTGTTGCGAGAGACAAACTTACCGACGGGATATGTAGACACAGGAGATATACAGATCACAGTTGAGATTGCCAATGGAGCATTCAAAATCACTGATGCAAAACTGGTGGATAGGGAGGCTAACGAAAATCAGGAGGCTGTTAAGGCACCAGTTGATGGTAAGATAGACGGAAAATCTGTTCTGCTTCAGCGAGGAGATACCAGCCTTAATATCCGAAACTTTGCTAAAACAGGCACTCTGCATATCAAAAAGACATGGGAAAATCCAAATGATGCACTGACGGAAAAACAGGTGAAAATCAGATTGTATCAGAATGGAATTTCTACAGGACAGGAATTCTTGCTGAATGAAGAGAACGGATGGGAACACACAGTCGACAATGTTCCACTATTCCAGGACAGAATTCCGGTGGAATATAAGGTGGAAGAAATCGAGATAGGAAAGACACATTATTCTTCGGAATACGGGGATGGTTTCCTATATTATGAAGTTATTTATCCAGAGATTCAGTATTTCGATTCAAATGGGCAACAATTATTCCCGAAGGATGAGAATGAGTTCAAGGATGTTTCCAAGATGGAACTGGAAGTGCAGAATCTGCATTTCAATCTTGCTGAACGAAGTTTCTTAAAGACGGATGATCTTCTAAGAAACCGACTTGCTGGTGCAGGTTTTCTGTTCTATAAAGTACCGTATGATGATGTTACGAAAGAATATGCAGATGATACAGGATATACAGTAGATTATGACAATACACAGAGCAAGGACGATATCGTTCTGAAAAAGGATGGAAAAACGTGTACGACGTATCGTTCCTTAGAAACAGATGAAAATGGAATGCTTCAATTACCGGAGGACTTTGAGAACGGACGATACTGGATGGTAGAATCTGTTACTCCAAACAAAAAGGACAAAGCAGATAAAACCAAAACACAGTATCAGGATAATTTTAATTTATATATGGTCGATGTAGAATCCGATATTTTATTCCTATATGAGAAATCACCGATGACAAATACCTGGAGAGCTGTTTCGGACAGACATATCGTCAATCATCCGCAAAAAGGCGGGGTGACGGTTGAGATTACAAAGGAAGTCACTGGTCCACTTGGAAACCGCAAGAAGCCATTTGATATGGAAATTCTCTATTGGGAAGATGGTCAAAAGCTGCGTAGCAAGACAATTAGAACTTCTTTGAAACATGGAGATAAAGTTACATTAAAAAATGTAGATATATCTTCGGATATCATAATAACAGAAACTGTTGATACATCAAAATACGCTGTTTCGATTTCTAAAAAAGAAGAGAATGATAAGTATTCAAATCCAGTGCAGGCAACATCGAATGGAAATACAGCTGTCATGAAACAGCGGATTGAGGCTGCACGAGGAGACGTGATTGAGTTAAAAATCACAAACGAAAACACACAATTAATACCGGAAACAGGGGTTCGTCTGAGAACAAGCAGGCATGTATGGTTACTATTTGCCATAAGTATTATCATGATTCTGTTTTTCAGAAGAAGACGGAAAATAAGATAAACACTGCTATGGAACAAAACTTGCAAAAATACATCAGACATTTTACATGTTTGTTGCATTCGAATAAAAAAATAAACCACTATAATAATGGTATGCTCCCCGTCAAGAGGACAATAAAAAATAATAAATTTTTGTATCGTCAGCCATGCTATGGCTGGCGATATTTTAGTTTGCGCGCCATGGGCGCGCTCTAACGGGTGAAAGTCCCGAACACGCCTAGGCGACAAGGAAGTGTATAGCTGAACAGCAAGGGTGTCTATCGTAAGGTAGAATCTGAAGGAAGCTGTAAGCAAACTCTTGGTCCGACGGACAGAAATCACATATGAGGCTAGGTTCCGCTTGGTAAGTCTGCTAAATAAGACAAAGCCGTAAAGTTGCCGTTTGTAGGAACCGAGTAAATGTGGCAGATATATGAGAGGAAAGAGCGTGCACCTTAAGCGTGGAGGTCTCACAGAGGTTTCATTAGCCTAGTAACAACGAACTGTGAGAAGTCAGCCGAGCCCATAGTAGCGAAGAAGTCTCTGTAATGGAGATGGAGCGAAGGGGCGAACAATCAATAAGTTTGAGTATGTCTCGTATTGCAGAAATGACAACATCTGCCGTAATCAATCGGGAAAAAGGTGGTCAAATCAAGCGAGACGGAAAGGAAAGAACGCATGGACACAAGTAGTCTAATGAAGCAGATACTATCCAGCGATAATCTCAACAGAGCATATCTGCAAGTCGTACGAAATAAAGGTGCCGAGGGAGTGGACGGAATGAAGTACACAGAACTTAAAGAACATCTTGTAAAGGACGGCGAAATTATCAAGGAACAGTTGAGGACAAGAAAATATAAACCTCAACCAGTACGAAGAGTGGAGATACCAAAGCCAGACGGTGGTGTCAGAAACCTGGGAGTACCAACAGTAACAGACAGATTCATACAACAAGCCATTGCACAGGTCTTAACACCAATCTATGAGGAACAGTTCCATGACCATAGCTACGGATTCAGACCGAATAGATGTGCACAGCAAGCAATCCTGACAGCACTTGATCATGGAACAAGTGAAGCTGTGTTACAGGCAGATGTCGGACATTTTGGGGGTACATCTCTTCCAGTTGGTGGAGAAAGTACACATGATAAAGAACATGATGGAGAACTGATTGAAACGCTGCAGGCGTATCTGGACTGTGATAAGAGTGCGAATAAAGCAGCTGAAAAACTCTATGTAAATTATCGTACTCTTTCAGGGCGATTGAAAAAAATAAGAGATATTTCTGGCATTGATTTCAAGAATTCTGCTGAGATGCTGGCTGTCAGAAATGGAATTGTATTATTCAAAATGGCAGAAACACTGTAATTCAAAGAGAAACTATATCTCTACGGTATGGTTTCTTTTTTTATGCGAAAAACCGATAACTACAAATTTTTTGTAGCAAAACGTGAAAATATCTTCCTATTCTCTGTATTATTTTTGCAAAAAACAAGTGCTATACTTTAACCAGTCCATAAAAGAATACCTTGATTATCTAAGTTGATATGAAGCAGGAATGAATCATGAAAAAGAAACAGGTTGAGAAAGAACAGAATAATGAGAAACAACTTCCCAGACAGGAAACGACACTGGGAGAAGATATCTTTCAGCTGTTATTGAAAAAGGAAATGGAACAGCAGAAAAACTGACTTTCACAAATAATCAGGCAGCCTTTACATTGAAAAAAGATGAATCTGTAGATATCAGTTGCTTACCGACAGGATGGACATATACCGTTACGGAGACAGCACCGGGAACAAACTTCGAGGTGTCATACTCGATAAATGGTGGATCGAAAACCGTTGGAGAAGCAGCATCATTTACAATGGCAGCAACAGGAACGGAAGATATCCAATTTACAAATACATCAACCGTGGCACCGCCCGTAACCGGAAGAAATATTCAGAATAATAGCTGGATTATGATGCTGATCGTGGTTTTACTGATCGGCATGGGAAGCATGGTATTTTTCAGAAAAGTAAAAAGAAAATATCATTAAGGCAAAAAGGAAGAATTGTGCTTGTGAAGTGAAGAACCTGAAAGTATGATTCTTCCTTTTTACAATGAAAGAAACAAGAAAAATGTTCAGGATAAAAATCATTATTGGGGACGGATAGAGAGGGTGACATTATGCAGCTTACAAATACAACGGATTATGCCATTAGAATCGTATGTTATCTAGCATCAGAAAATAAGGTAATAACTACAGCAGAACTATCTCGTGAATTAAATATTCCGGCAAGTTACATTCCTAAAATAACAAAGCAATTAAAAGAAAAAGAAATTGTTAAAGCGGCAGAGGGATCGAATGGAGGCTATATGCTGGAAAAACGACCGGAAGAAATTTCTCTTATGGACGTTATTAACTGTACAGAGTCAACAATGGCAATTAGCAGATGTCTGGAGAAGGACGGATACTGTTCCAGAAATTATTCAGATTGCTGCAAGGTACATAAGGTGTTAATGGATCTGCAGAACACTTATAATAACAGGCTGGAAAATGTGAAAATATCAGATATTATTCAGCCGGGCAAAGATGAATATTTTGGACGTTTTTATGTAGTTATAAAATTGAATTTAAAGGATCAAACATATGAATGTATTTATTCCCACGTACATGAAGTCTATGATAAAGTAAGTGATTCAGCTACCTATGATGAGTTTATAAGGAAGTACACAGAACAATATGTATATGAACAGGATCGCCAGAAGTTAAGACGATTTTTGACAAGCGAAAAGCTTACGGAACACTTAGTAGACGGCTGTATGGAAGATGATATGTCCTACCGCAGAATATGTGATAATGAAGCAGATTCTTATATTTGGATGGAAGCAAAAAGATATGTAGATGAGACGGAGAATATTGCCATTCTCACATTACATAATGCGAAGGTCATTCCAGATACGATTGTTAATATGGAACAGGAATTGCGGAAGAAAGAAAAGAATATCACGAAACAGTATTGGGATATGGTTTCTTTGCTTGTTGCGGTATTGAATCATAATAATCTGGTGGAAACGGAACATCAGGATGATATTAGTTTTTATACGGAGCAGGTTTATCGCCAACTGCAGAAAAATTATCCGGAATATGGAATTACCGAAGAAGAGATTGAAAATGTATCACACCTGGCACCAATCCATGATATTGGTAAAATCCGGGTACCGATAGAAATATTGAATAAAAACGGAAAATTAACAATAGACGAGATGGAAGTCGTGAAGCAGCATCCAATTACCGGTGCAGAAATGACATTGAGATTTCCGAATGATGTGACAACAAAGAAATTGAATAAGTACAGCTATGAAATCTGCAGACATCACCATGAGAGATTTGATGGATCTGGATATCCGGATGGTTTAAAGGGAGATCAGATTCCTCTTTGTGCTCAGGTGGTCGGTTTGGTGGATGCCTATGATGCTTTGGTCAGTGAGCGACCATATAAACGGAAACTGAAACATGATGAGGCGGTAAGGATGATTGTAAATGCTGAATGTGGAGCGTTTTCCATGAAACTGCTTCAATGTTTTCTTGCTGCGGCTATGCAAAAAGAGTGGGTGCAGAAAGTAGAATCAAACAGAGAAGAGTAAGGAAAAAGTCCAGTAGGTATTTGATGAAAATTAACAGAAATTTTAACGGATATTATAATAAAATTAGTTATTTTATGCTAAAAAATCATTCTAGATATTAGAATGCAATATTGAGTAAATGGTAGGAATTTTTATTCCGATTAGAGGTCCAGATATGAAGAAAAAAAGAAGGATAGAGAACAGAATTATCGCAGTAATACTATGTATGGCTATCTTATTTTCTCAAGTGAATATTGCGGATGCAGCAGATATAAATCCATCGGGTACCAACACTAGTCAAGTGACACTTTCTGATGATGCCAATAAGAGTAATGGTGAAGTATCAACCGAGTCCACAGTTTCAGATGAAATAAATGGCACCACGGAATCTGAATCTAAGATATCGGAGGAAACAAGTGAAAACTCGAAAAATGACGAATCGGAATCGTCCGGTGGAAATGTTAAATCGGAATCAACAGATAACATAGATGCTTATTATAAGGATAGTAAAATATGCATTTATAATTATGAACAATTAAAACAGATTGGTTCAGATGCTTATATTTACACAGGTGATAAGGATGGACAGATTGGTTCTGGAGAAGTAGTAAAGAGTGAAGGCACAGAGTTGAAATACGGTGCAGATGCTCAGTACATTTTGATGAATGACATCCAGCTGAACTCGGAACAGATGTGGTTAGTACCGGATTCATTTACCGGAACTATCACAGGTACGAAACTAGAAGAAAACGAAACACCAACGCTGTATGATAAGGAAACGGATACAATCTACATATACAATCCATATCAGTTAATGGTACTTGCACAGGAAGAATCTGAAACAGAACCAGTTATGTCGATGGATTATGATGCTCCTCAATTTGGAATGGGACAGATGATTTATCCGGATGGAGAAGATCAGGAGTATCTGACATACAGCAAGACACATAAATATGTAATATCTGAAAAGTTCAGCTCAGATAAACCGGAGCTTCTTGCGGATCAAGTTACTACTGTATCTGATACCGAGGGGCGTGACTTTAAAGGTCAGGTTGTAAAAACAATTGGAGATAAGACTTATATTCTGATTGGAAATGAAGAACAGTTACGGGAAATTGGTTCTAAAGCTACTGTATATGGAGCGGTGTATCAAGCATATGAAGATGCTGCTTTGAAGTGGCATTTGGATACTGACTCTGATGGAAATCCAATTATGCTATATGGTGGAGATGCTGATTTGTCCAGTAGTCAGAATGGAAATAAAGATTATTCTTTAGGAGCGATTAGCGATACAGAAGCGAGTTTGGGAACACATAAAGCAAATATTCATGGCAAATGTGGAGTAAACCAGGCAACAGGAAAAATCGAACCGAATCTGGACATAGATAAAGCAAGTGGACAGACTTATTCGCCAACTGCCAATTATATTATTTTTCGAGATATTGACCTGTCAAGTGCAAACTGGACACCATTGATGTTTTCAGGAAATATGATCGGTGCAAAAGCAAATGGTCAGTCTACCTTGTGGCAAAATGACGCAAGTGTTACAGATTACAGTAAAGCAACAGAATTGTCAACGAATGTAAATCGACCAGTAATTTCCAATATTACTGTCAATCAGACAGGAAAAATGGATGGCACAAAATACATTGGAATTGGATTTTTTGCGACAGTGACAAATGAAGTCAATGTTGCCGACATTGGTGTCAGTGCAGGAACAGTTACTGTATCGAATATTGAATTGAACAATGTAAGTGTACAAAATAACTCTAACACACACAAGAATACACAGACGTTGATCAGTGGTTTGACAAGTAGTCTTGGGTGGCTGGTAGGTGGATTGGTTGATGTTCTTGTTGGGGCATTAACATTCGGACAGGTAAAATTAAATCTGCATGATACCTTATCAGCGCTTTTAAATGCAAGAGCCGAAGATCCTACGATTTATGCCACTGGCGCATTTGCCGGAAGAATTGTTGGAGATGTTGCAATCGAAAATTGTGATGTGACCGGAACTGTTCAGGTATCGAACATCAATGACCGGACGGGTGGATTTGTAGGATATACAGAAGGAGTTACACAGTACAGTGGTTTATCAAAAGTGTTAGGTGTAACAGTAGATGCTTTATCATCTCTGTTAAATGCTATTCCAGGACTTGGACTTGGAGATTTGATCACCATTCTTTTGAAAAAAGCATTGCCAGTAAGCGATCTTATCCCAACCGGATATAAAAATGTAAATATCAGAAACTGTAGTGTAGAGGGATTGGCAGGAACTATCGGACAAAACGATAAGAGTTATATCGGTGGTTTTGTTGGACAACAGGTTGGAACGGACATTCAGAATTGTTCCGTAAAGAACAGCACTTATGCGATAACATCAAAAGAGTATGGTGGAGGTTTTTCCGGAATCTGTCGGGATGCAGATATTCAGGGAACATTGAGCGATGTAGGTATTGAACTGGTTCGTGTAACTCAGCCACAAAGTTTGCTTTTGAATTGTAATCTTACGGATAGTAATGTCACAGTAGAAGGCGAGAATTATCAGGGAGGAATTACCGGAGCACAGACGAATAGTTATGTCATTAACTGTGGAGCGACCGGAAGCATATCAGTCAAAGCAAGTGGAAATTATGCTGGTGGTGTTACCGGAATTGCAACAGTTGGATGGGTAACAAACCTTGGCAAAGATGAAGTGGCAAATACAAGTTTATTAAAGACAGTAGGAGATCTTCTGACAAAACTGTTATCCAGTAATCCGGATCAGGCAGGTATGCTGCTCTCCCTTGCAGGAATCGCTCCATCGGCAATTCTTGGATGTAATATGAATTGCCAGATGATATCAGTAGAAGCCGGTAAAAGTTATGCTGGAGGAATTCTTGGAGGTGGAGATGGCGTTTATCTTGCAGAATCCAGTGCCGATTATCTAAATAAACTGTCCTATTGGAAATACGGGGTTTTGGATACAGGAAATGTATCACAAAGAGAAAATATGTTAAATGGACTGGAGAGTGTAAAAGCAGGAGAACATCGTGTCGGAGGAGTTGCAGGAAGTGTAACAACTGCAAGTGTAACTGGTCTTTTAAATAACACATTAGGAGTTGGCAGCTTTCTGGGATTTACAGTACATAGTGTTACAGTAACGGGCGTGGATGCCGGGTATGCAGTAACAGCAACCGGTAATTATGCCGGAGGTGCTTTGGGAGAAGCGATTGGCGGCGATGTACAGAGTGTTACTTTACATCAGTTAAAGTCAGTGACAGCTAAAAACCGATGTGGAGGTTTTGTAGGCTGTGCTGGACCGGGTGATCTTGCCGGGGCAAATGGATTGACAGTGAATCTGTTAGGACTGAATCATTTATTAAATGTCAGCAATCTCCTGTCTGTTGCAGAAGGAATCCGGGTAAAAATCACAGATGCTCATGTTGATGGAATTACGGGCGGATTTACGGTACAGGCAAAAGGAAGTAATGCTGATGGAGAATCGGTTGATTATGTAGCTGGAGGATTTATTGGAAAGAGTAATAGTTGCGAAATCAGTCAGTCAGATGTAAAGAATTTAAAAGAAGTGACAGCAAATGACACAGATGGAAATGCTGGAGGTTTTATAGGAACATCTTCAACAGGTGGACTTGCTGATGTAGCAGATGAGACAGAGATAAAAGCTTTGATCAGTGCGAATGGATTATTAAATGCAGTGAAGTATTTAATCCCTTCCTATACACAATGTACAGTCAGTTATGTGTCTGGTGGTGGAGTAACTGCTGATACAGCCGGAGGATTTGCTGGGAGTTTTCAAAGTGGAACTGTAAACAATCAGGCAGCAGGCGAGGGCAATTATTACAGCGTATACAATCTGGATCATGTCAACGGACAGTCCTATGCTGGAGGATTTGGTGGAAATGTTTATTCTGGAGCACTGGCTCAGGCAGGAAAAGGAATTAGTATTCTTGGAAGTATCAACGGGCTGAATATTAACATCGGAGATCTGGTAAATTTGATCAATGCATATATTCCGTATGTTCAATATGCAGGAATACAATCAAAAGAAGGATTTACCGTTACCGCAAATACGATAAAAGCAGCTGACAGTAATTCCGGAAGTGCCGGAGGATTTATCGGATATGGAAGCGGTGTACAGGTAAGCACCTGTGATGTATCGAACCTGAAACATACAACTGTAACCACACCGAAAAATTTGGAAGATACAGATGGTTCCAGCTACTTTAATACAAAGCAGAGTGCATATGCAGTAACCGGTGCAAGATATGCCGGAGGATACATTGGCTATATGGATATCGGTTCGGCTGCATCAGTTGGAAAAGGCTTGAGTGTTCTTGGAACAGCAATCGGAATCAACGATGTACTGGATGCATTAAATGTTGTGGTTTCAACGGTAGAACATTCCAATGTTACTGGAAATACCGGAGGCTTTGCGGTTATAGCATCTACAAAGAATACAGAGTCAGATGCAAGTGCAGATGATGTACTTGGAGATGCCGGAGGATTTGCCGGAAAGATATCAGGTGGACACATACAGGATTCAAATTCTTATAATTTCTCATACGTGATCGGGCAGATTACTTCGGGCGGTTATGTTGGAGATCTGGAACCAGGAAATGTTGCCAGCGTTCTCGGAGATGCCAGCATTTTGAAGGGACTTGTCAGTGTGAAAGATAGTCTTGCATCCGTTGCACAAGATTTTGTACCGACAATCCGGAATAGTTCTACTACATGTATTCCATGTGGTGGCGCAGTAAGAGCAGAAGCAGAATCCACGAAATCTGTTCAGCGGGGATTAGCCGGTGGTTATGCAGGACATAACGAAGGCGGTCATATCTGGGGAAACAATACTAAGAACTGGAAAGGAAACAAATATACAGGACCGACAAGTACCTGTGAAGCAGTTCGTATCCGTTCAGTCTATGGTGCAGAAATTGCCGGTGGATTTACCGGATTGATGGAAGCAGCCGATACCGCAAGTGCAGGCAATCTTTCCCTTTTGTGGGGACTGGTTAAGGCAGACAATATTCTGGGAGCATTGAGTATTGTATACCCGACAGAAGAAAATACAGCCGTATATGGTCCACTTGCCAAGATGGATTACAAGACTTGGAATTCATGGGTGGAGCATGTAGGAAAATATGGTGGCTATGGAAGCGACCTTGCGAAAAATGGAACGGTGGAAAATCAGGAAGCTTTAGATGCAATTTTAAGTAAATATGCTTATGGCTATCAAGTTGTCGCAGGAAGAAGCCAGTATCGGGATGAAACAACATTAGCCAATGGAGGAGCCGCTGGAGGTTATGTTGGTTCTATGAAGACGGGCACCATTACCAACGGAAATGCTTATCAGACAAAAGCAGTAAAGGGATTACGTTGCGCTGGAGGATTTGCCGGAGAGATGGTAAACGGAGGAGCAGCGAACCTTGGAGGAGTCAATATCCTCGGATTAAAATTAGAACTGGGACAGATGCTGAATGTACTGGATGTGTTTGTACCCGTCATTAAGCAGTCTTCCGTGGAGGGATATCAAAGTGGTCTGTCTGTTCAGTCGAATGGAACAGATACCAGAAAAACATGCGGATATGCCGGTGGATATATCGGACGCATGATTGGTGGACAAATCTGGGGAGCTGATACAGCAACTGTCTGTCAGGTCAGCAAACTGCGACGTGTAGATGGAACCAGTTATGTAGGAGGATTTGTAGGAAGTTCCAAACCGGGAAGCGTTGCTTCTGTTAATACGACTGCGGGAGAAGACTTATTAAGTAAATTGCTGAATAGTCTGATCAGTGCACCAGCAGATTTAATTAAAGTTTTGGATGCGACAGTTTCCACCATCCGATATGCAGATGTAAATGCCTGGGATGATTGGGGAATCATCGTAAATGGTGCTTATGCGGATGGCAGTAAAAATACAGCCTATGCAACAGCCGCCGGAGGATTTGCCGGAAGCCTTTCTGGAACAGTATTGGGAAAGAAAGATACCGAAGGTTCAGGACCGGTAGTAAATGGCATTCGATCTGTAGTTGCCGGAGAATATGCCGGTGGATGTTTTGGAATTGCTGATGTGGATGCAGGCGTTTCCGTATCCGCAGACGGCGAAACATCAGTTCTCGGATATCTGTTAAAACTGGGACAGCTTGATGTGTTAGATGCATTTCGGACTTATGTATATTACGGAAGCGTAAGTGGAAGTAATGACGATGGATTAAGTGTATCAGCATTGAAAGCAGTGAAATCCGGACAAAACAATCAGGTAACTTACAGTGGAAATGCCGGAGGATTTGGCGGTGCATTATTAAACAGTACAGTGAAAAACAGTACAGTGGTAGCTCTTAGTAATGTAACCGGACCAAACAGTGTCGGTGGTTTCATTGGTTATTCTGGTAAGAGTGGCGTAGTAGATGTCAACAAATTAAATGTTCTGGGCGATAATATGGGACAGCTTTTAGGCGGTGCACTAGGTGTTTTGGACGTTTTTGGCTCTCATATTGATGACAGCATGGTAACTGGTATTGATGGCGGTTATACCGTACAGAGTACTGGCGGAGAAGAACAGATTGCCGGAGGATTTATCGGATATGCGAATCTGGCTCGAATGGCAGGTTGTAATGCCGGAGATCAGAAGGAGCAGACACATGGATTGAAACAGGTCGCATCCGGTGGAACAGCCGGAGGATTTGCCGGAAGAACGAGTTTTGCTTATCTGGCAGATGTAAAACTGGATTCCACAGTTGTAAAAGCAGTGGTTACGATTTTAAATCAACTTGTGAAAGCATTGTATCTGGATAAGATACAGGAGTCGGATTTATTAAATATCAATCTTGGTATTATCAAAGTACAGGCTCTATGTGAAGGAAATCTGCTTCATGTGAATTTGCTGGGACTTGATATTTCCGTGGCTCTGGTAAAACAGTCGGCAGAAAATAAGCAGGAAACCGATTTTGCAGTGATTACAATCGGAGATTCTACCATCAAGCTGCCATGCAACAGTGATGGAATTATTGATAAAGACAATGATTTAGAGTCTACCATTAGTATCAACTTAATCAAGGCAAACCGGACGAAGATTACAGACAGTAATGTCTATGGTATTTCTACAGGATATGATGTCTATGCCGGTGGTGCCGGAAATGATGCTGATGGAACTGCGGAAGATGGACGAAGCGGAGGATTTGTCGGATTCAACGATGAAGGACTTCTTCAAGATAATAACATGTATTACTGTGATGTGGTCAGGGGAACAAAAGACTTGGTTGGACCGTTCAGTGGAAAGAGTAATCTGAATTCTGTTTACAGTTTCAATACAAAGAAAAACGTGGAAGGCGAAAATAATATTTATCGTATTTACAGAAAATTAGATGGAACACTGGATGAGATTAAGAAAAGCTCTCATATCCTGAACAGTAAATATGAAAAGGATGATGCAAGTGGATGGAATATTTATTCCATTGAGCATATGCAAACCGTCGAAAGTTATGATACCTTAAAGGATGCAGAGCTTGCCAGTGCTCAGGGAACGAAAACAGCAAATCTGGACGCCTATGTGTCAGCAGCGAAAGCTGTTTTGATGGCAGATACGAAAACCAGTTTTAACACAGGAGAAAGTGATACACCAGAACCTTCCGAATCACAGGACCCATGTGATGAATTTGTCAATCTGACCATCAATAAAGTTTGGAAGGATTTGAATAATTTCAGTGATTTAAGACCAGATAACATTAAGGTAACAATATCTCGTACCTGGACAGACAGCAATCAACAGGAACAGACAAAAATTGTTCCGGGATACGAGAGTTACACAATAAATGGTTCTGAGAAAAAATCTACATGGCAGGAGGTGATCAAAGGCTTGCCTGCATATCAGACAGATGAAGATGGAACCATTCATTATTACACCTATTCCGTTACAGAAACGGAAGTGACTGGTTATACAACAACGGTAAATACATCCGATGATGGATTTACGTTCAATATAACCAACAGACATTTTCCAGGACTCCCGGATACAGGAGGTTATGGAAGCTATCTTATTTACCTGATAGGTATCCTGCTCTTACTGGTTTATCTTGCAATGCGATACAAAAAAAGCAAAGAAAACCAGAAGGCAGAACAGCTATAAAAACTTTATTCTAAAGAAAAGGAGAAAACAGCTATGAAAAGAATGAAGAAAATCATGGCAATGCTGCTGGCAGCAATTATGACAATGGCTATGGCAGTAACGGCATTTGCCGCAGACACAACAGGAAAACTTACAGTAAATGTAAAATCAGGACAGACACTCACCGGACAGACAATTTACCTGTATAAATTATTTGATGTAACAGAATCTGGCAGTGGAGCTACAAAGAACTATGCTTATACGATAAATACTGCAACTGGTTACAAAGATGCAATTAAATCAGCACTTGGAAGTGGCACTATTACTGACACTTCTACAGATGCAGATTATGCGGATGAAGTAGCAAAACTTGGAGGAAATGACTCTACTGAAGTACAGAAGTTTGCCAATGCATTTACAACTTACGCATTAACAAATAATGTAACAGCAACAGTAAACTCTGGAAAACTCGCAGATACAAACAAAGATTCTTATGATTTTTCAAACTTAGCATACGGTTATTATCTTGTATATGTAACTGGTGGAAAACAGATTCAGGCTTCATTAGTAACAGTTGACTCTGATGCAGCTACAGTTAATCTGAAAAGTGAAGCTCCAAGCATCGAGAAAAAGGCAGACAAAACTTCAGTAGAAATCGGAAATGTAGTTACCTATACAGTAACAGGTTCTATTCCGGATACTACAGGATATAATCAGTATACATACAAAATTAACGATACATTATCAGATGGTCTTGATTTTGTAAATGATGTTAATGGAACTGCACTTGCAGAAGATGCTACAACAGTTAAGGTTGCAGTTGCTTTTAAAGATACAGATGTTACAGATGCATCTACAGCACCTACAACAGCGAAACTGGATACAGCCAATCATAGAAAGATGACACTTGACCTGTCCTCATGGGTTAGAGCAAATCAGAAAAATAAAGGCAAAGAATTTACTGTAACATATTATGCAAAAGTAAATGATAAGGCTGTTGTAGCAGAAAAGAACAGCGCTAAATTGGAATATGGTAATGATCCAGACAATACAACAGAGACAACACCAAGTGAAGCAAAAACACCTACATATCCACTGAACATTAAGAAAACAGATCATAAAACAACTGAATTATTAGCAGATGCAAAATTTAGCCTTTATACAGAAACAGAATATAAAAAAGATGCGGCTACAAGACAGGCTATTAAAGTTACTGGAACAAATGGAAACTATGTAGTAGATCCAACATCTGAAAACACAGTATTTGAATCTGCGGCAACAAAAATTGGCGAGAATGCATACAATCTTCATGTCAATGGTCTTGCAGAAGGAACATACTATTTAGTAGAGACAAAAGCCCCAGAGGGTTATAATAAACTGGCAAAAGATGTAAAAATTGTCATTACAAAGAGTACAACAGGTGATGAAACAGCATGGACTCTTTCCAAAGATGATAAAGACGAAGCTGATAAGATCATCGATATCGAAAACAGCACAGGTTCTCTTCTTCCATCAACTGGTGGTAAAGGTGCAATCGCATTTGGTATTATCGCTGCAATCCTTGTATTTGGTGTAGTAGTAAGCTTTATCCGTGATAAAAGAAAAGTAGCATAATGTTAAGAATAATGGGCAAGAAACATAAGACAGAATAAATGGAATCTGCGGGTATCCTTTTGGATAGCCGCAGTTCCGATATAACGATAGGGAGAATGCAATGAAAAGTAAGAAAAAAGGTAAGATTACAATAAAAGATATTATTCGTTTACTTGTGCTTTTGGTTGCATTCGCCGTGTTATTATATCCGACATACAGCAGATACTTGAATGAAAAGAATGGTTCAAAAGTAGTATCTGAATATGATGAGAAAAGTGTAAAGTTAAGTCATGCAGAAAAGGAACAGATGCTTGCGGATGCAAGAGCATACAATCAGGAAATGTTGGGAAACATTGATTTGATTGATCCATTTTCCCAAACGGAACCAGAAGTAGATGAACGATACGAGAGTCTGTTGAATGTGGAAGGTTCTGGCATGATGGGATATGTAAAGATACCGAAAATCAACGTGGAACTTCCGATTTACCATGGAACCTCTGAATCTGTCTTACAGGCGGGAGTTGGTCATTTTCAGGGGACATCCCTGCCAGTTGGTGGAGACAGTACACATACTGTGCTGACAGGACACAGAGGACTACCAGATAAAACATTGTTCACCAATATGGATAAAATGGAAGTAGGAGATATTTTTTATATTAAAGTATTGGACGCAACACTGGCTTATGAAGTAGACCAGATTTTAACAGTATTGCCGGAAGATACAGAAGCGTTGTCGATTGTACCGGGGCAGGATTATGCAACACTTGTTACCTGCACACCTTTTGCAATCAATACACATCGACTTTTAGTGCGTGGACATCGTATTCCGTATGAAGAAGCAAATAAAAAAGAACCGGATACGGAGATTAAACCAGAATTGTCATTTACAACTAAAGTTTTGATTGTAACCATTATTGTTATATTCATGGGACTGGTAGGAGCCATTATTTATTACATCAAAGACAGAAAGAGGAGGAAGCAAAGTGATAAAAAAGATGAGAAAAATTAAACTTTTTTGGGGTATTGCACTTACATTTTTTCTGTTCAGTAATACGTTACTTTTTCCTGTGATATCGGTATATGCTCAACCACGAACGGGAAATATTGAAATTGATTTTGAAGGAAGAACAGATGACAGGGAAAATATTCTGCTTTCAGGAGCAAAGTTTGAACTCTTTCCTGTTCAATATATGGATAATGATGTTATGGTGTGGCGTGATGAGTTTGCAAAATGCGGAATTTCTTTAGATGATAGCAGTTCAGAAGCGAGGGCTGAGCAAGCGAAGGCATTATTTGATTATGCAAAAGCAAATAATATGACAGGAATTATTCACGAAACAGATGAAAAAGGACATGCTCATTTTCTGGACCTGGCAGAAGGAATGTATCTTCTTGTAGAAATAGGAAATGTAGATAGTGGCTTAGATGAGTTTGACTCAGCTCCATTCCTTGTAAAAATTCCTTCAGAAGTGGGTGGGAAATTCGAATATGATGTTGATGTAGAACCGAAAGCAAGATGGGTGTCTCATGATGGCGAGCCAGTAGGTCCAGACGAGCCAGAAAATCCGCCAAAAGATCTGCCGGATAATCCCCCAAATTCGACTCCAACACAGACGCCAACTCCTGATAATACACCTAATCCTATTCAAAAAATTATAAATATTGTTAAAACAGGGGATTCGACGAACGTGTTGCTATTGATTGGTGTAACAGTGGCGAGCTTAGGTGTTATTATTTTGAGCATTAGAAAGAAAAGAGATACTAAGTAGTAAAACTATAGATTTTGAAAAAGACCATCATAGTAATATATGAGCTTTGATGGTCTTTATATTTGCTTATTATATTTGAGAAAATCGTTTCTATGCTCCTGTCTTCTGAACTGGTAGCCTTGTGAGTTGAGTGTATCAACTTTCAGGGCAATCAGGTTGATATCAGAGTGCATGGCTTTGGCAATCTGCTGAATATCATATCCATTTTTTATGTACTCAATAATCGTATCGTCCGGGAGAGAAGCCTGTGCTGCAAAAACATTGGCTTCATATTCCATCCGGTTCTCACGCATATCAAAAATATTAAATTCCTGAAATCCTCCAGTCAAAGCAGCTTCCTGTCGATGAAGCATGTCATGCCCGATCTCATGCCAGAGGACGATCTGTTCAATTACCGGGTGCAAACCATTCTGAAGAAAAATAAAGCGGTTCTTCAGGATAACTTTGTATGCTCCACGTTGCTTTTTAAAATCCCGGTAGAGAATATTGATGCCAAGTTCCTCGGCAACTCTGTATGGATCACGAGTACCACATTTCTTAATCAGTTTATTCACGATTGTGACAATCTCATCTTGTGTGTAATATCCCACAACGGTTCACCTCCTTGTAGTGCCATTATAACGGATAGTTCCACTATCCCATATGATAAAACGTAGGCTGTCCTATAAAAAGGACACAACACCATAAGAGGTTACTCGTCTTTTCGATATTTTTTCGGTGTGTATTTTTTATTTTTGGCAATCAGATATGCTTCCTGAATAGCGTCAACCATTTCCCTCATATCTTCGTCAGCCATTTCTCCTCCGGCAAATAATCCGGTTACCTCTGCAAGAAGTTCTTTTGCCTGTTTTGCTCCTCTGCGTCCATAGTTATCTTCCACATTGGCAATGAATGCTTCGTCCTCAGATAAGAGGTAGTTGATATTCACGCCAAGAGCATCTGCAAGTTTGTTGAATAGACCACATTGGTGCCAGGCACTATAAACTTCCCTATAACCTTAAAGTAGTTGTACACCCAGAAGTAGAGAGTGATTATCTAAAACAGTATAATAATAAATCTTTGTATATTCCTGAAAATTTCAAAGTGGAAATTATACGAACCTGCAAAAAGGTATTCACGAAACAACAGAGTATCTGGAAGCATTTCTCAGAAATCTGCTTTTGAACGAGAAAAATGAGCTTCATAATCGAAATCTTCATATAAGTGGATTTTTGAACGAAGAAAAAGTGGATATTGAGAGTGCAAAAGTGGACATTCGAAACAGAAAAGTGGATATTGAAAGTGTACTTTCCGAAAAAGGTAGAGATTTCTCGGTAAAAACGACGATTCATATCCATAGACTTTTTGAAAAGTTTGGTTTCGATGAGGTGTTTGGAAGAAGTGCAGTTATGGAGCTTCTTGAGCTGAAAGCTTCAGGTGCCTCAAAACTTCTTTCCAATTTGGTAAAGGCAGATATTATTGAACCGGTATCCGGTCACGGAAAAGGAAAATATAAATTTAAGATGTAATTTATAAGATTTTGCTTAAAATTGTCGACACAGTGTGTAGACAATCTTCAGCAGCAGGACAGAGAAAATAAGAAAACAGAAATAACTTAAAAACTTTGCTTTTAATATTGACTGAGTTAAAAAGAAATAAATTGAGTTAAAATGTGCGGAGGTGTTAGCAAATTACGTTAGCTGATAAAGTGTATAGGCTCAAAAGGGAAAGTGACCTTTTGGGCCTTATTTTGTGTTATTTCTCAAAAAATGGGAATTATAAAGATTTAATTCTTTACTATGGATGTGTATTGTAAAAAATTATTTTGCTATACTGACAATATCAACAGAAAAGGTGGATATTCGAGAGGTGATCAGATGAATGCAGCACAGAGAATACGATTAATTCGGATAATAGAAAAGATTGAAAAAAATCCGGAATTCAGTAACAAGCTTGGAGTGAAAAATACATTTGATTTTATATCAGATAAACAGAAAAAAATGAATCATTCGCAACTGGATGAGTGTTAGAAGGAGAAAAAAGATGTTATCATTATTATTTACTATTTGTATGATTTGGTTTATTGGAAAATTTTTTATATTTGGCTTAAAAGCATCCTGGGGAATCATGAAATTACTTTGTACGGTTATTTTCTTTCCAGTGATATTAATTGGAATGGTGGTAGGCGGATTAATGTATATAGCTTTTCCGTTATTGATCATTGGTGGAATTATCGGACTTGTAACTTCACATTCATAAAGAGTCAGAGAGGTGTTTTTTATGGGATATGATATTGAAAAAGAAAAAAGAGAAGCAATTGAAGCTGGACGTAGAGCCTTAAATAGTCTTAGTACAGCAAAAGAAAATCTGAACAGTGCAAAAAACTGGGGTATGGTAGATATGTTTGGCGGAGGATTTTTCAGTACGATGCTAAAACATTCTAAAATGGATCACGCAAAGCAGAATATGGAACAGGCAAAGTATGATCTTCGTAATTTCAGCAGGGAATTAAATGATGTAAATATGGCATGTGATTTACATATCGATACAGGAGATTTCCTTTCATTTGCGGATTATTTTTTTGATGGATTTGTTGTGGACTGGATGGTCCAGGATCGAATCAATACTGCAAAAAGACAGGTGGAAGAGGCTATTCGAAGAACGGAAAGTATTGTTAGTCAATTACAGCGTATGTAAGGAGAAGGGCAATGAATCAGAAATGGTTCATTGCCCGTCGTGCGCTATGGATTATTTTAATTTTTCTTTTTCTGCATTTAGAAGTTCAAAATTGAGGCCCTGTTCACTGGCTGTCTTATCTATCCAAAGGTTCAAAGAGTCTATAGCTAAAGAAATTTCATCCAGTTTTTTGCTGATAAAAGCAAAATCCCTCATCTCATCGTCGCTGATCTTACCATCACGGGCTATTTGAATCAGCCGACCGGTAAGAGGGGTGATTTCATTTAGACCGGCAATGGTTTCCAGGATGATATTTGACAAATCAGTTACTTCTACCTCTGGAACATAGCGGTGACCTATTTCACATTTATGTGAGCAATAATAATTGCAGAGGTCTGGTCTCTTATAAGCATCAGCCATTTGAATGATATCGTAAGGTGTAGGTTCCTGCATTTCATATTCAAATTTTTCGATTTTAGAATCAGAAACAGCAGTCATTTTTTCGCTGGCTTCTGATCTGGTAAGACCGGCTTCTTCCCGGCAAATCTGATAAATTGTTTTATTTTCTCTTGTAGATTGTTTCCCCATGAGAATAACCTCCCCGTATATCGCCGAACATGAGGATTATCAGGTGTTAAGTCCACATGCTATGCGTGTATTTCCTCTATGGATTTTATTATACTTGAAGCATCAAGAAACAACAAGCGCATTGTTAAAAGCAATTGGCAATGAAAGGTTTTAACACGGGTGATGGTTACATGGGATTGGTAGATGGTAAATATATCTTGTTTGCCAGTGAATCCGATTACTATGAATAGTATCAAAATGATTCGTATATATTTTGCGGTAGCAGGGATGATGGGATTGCAATATGCCTGTCAGAATACATTTCTTGCATTAGGAAATGCGACAGTTTCAATTTTTCTTGCTTTATTAAGAAAGGTGATATTGCCGTTACCGCTTATTTTTATTTTGCCTCACGTCTTACCCTGACAGGTGAAAGCTGTTTTTTGGGCAGAACCGTTTGCGGATATGATTGCAGTAACAGTTACAGGAATTTTGTTTTTTAGGAAATATGGGAAAAGCCTATGTAAAAAAATGGCACTAATTAAGAAAATTTATTTAGTAGAAACGCAGCAGAAGCACTGATCAGTTAATCTGAGAGGTGCTTTTTTCGTAGACATACAGGGCAAAATGCCATCACCGAAGGTGATTTGGAATGCAGTTTGACTAAGTTACTGTGAACGGAGTGCACAGTAACTGAATACTTTCAAGTATAGGAGTAAGTAAAAGTAGATTGACAGATAATATAGAAAAGCGTATTATAACAATAAGAGGTGGGATTTCCCACACAAATGCTTGCGTAGGAGGTGTTGATAATGGAAGCAATGAAAGATTATGTTGCCCATCTGGATAACAAAAAAAGAATTACTCTCAGAGGAGCTGCTTATCAGTATTATAATGTCAAAGAATACGGAAATGGCTGCATTATTCTGGAACCTCGGGAACTGGCAGTGCCAGAGAGCATTTCAGCCAGAACTCTGGCAGATATGGATCGTGCAGTAAGTAACTTCAAGAGAGGCGATGTTTCCCCGGCTATTGACCTGTCAGATTTTTAAAAGGAATAAGAGATGAATTTTAATATACGAATGGGAATTCCTGAAATGCAGGAACTTTGGTTAGATCTGCAGGAGAAATATCGTTCCGGTAATATAAAAAAGAAGGAAGAACAGTTGTATAAAAAATGGGGAAAGGCTTTAAAGCTGTTGTCGGCTGATCCTGGTTATCCGAGTCTTCAAATCCATGAAATAGAGCCATTATCCAGACGTTATGGAATGAAAGTGTGGCAATCATATCTGGAAAATAAAACCAGTGGCGCAATGAGAATGTACTGGATTTATGGACCAGACCAGAAAGATATTACAATTATCGGACTGGAACCACATCCGGAAGATAAGAAAAATGGCGCATACGACCGAATTTCACTGTCGGATTTGTAGAATAAAACTGAATATGGAACAAAAACACGAGCAGTTAGTCTATGAAAAATAGGTTAGCTGCTTTTTTCGTGCAAAAAAAGGAGGTGGCGTGTATGGGATATGCACATAAAGATGTAAAGAAAACAAAGAAAATAGCAAAGAAATTTGTTCGCTACCAGGAAGGGGCAGAGCTTTACAGCATTGGACTGACGAAATTCCAGGAGTTGCCCATTTTTAAAACAAACAGAAATACAAACTTGAATTGAAAAAAATGGAATTTACCTATTAAGACATATAAACTGTTGACAATAAAGCTCCTATATAGTATGTTTTTAATAAACTACTATATAGGAGCTTTTGTATGGAAATGAATG
Organism: Ruminococcus hominis; assembly: GCF_014287355.1. Lineage (NCBI taxonomy): Bacteria > Bacillati > Bacillota > Clostridia > Eubacteriales > Oscillospiraceae > Ruminococcus > Ruminococcus hominis. The sequence continues at coordinate 435,044 of NZ_JACOPE010000001.1, forward strand.
GAGGATTTCTTGTCACCAAAATAAAACAGCTTGGAGACCGGATTTTCGAGAAGATTCTCAGTGAAAAGAATATTGATGCGTTTAATGGAGCCCAGGGGCGTATTCTTTATGTGCTTTGGCAGGAGGATGGTATCTCAATCAGGTCACTCTCGACTAAATGCGGATTAGCGATAACATCTCTTACTACGATGCTGGAAAGAATGGAAAATCAAGGGTTGATAAGCCGTGTTCAGTCTGAAACGGACAAAAGGAAAACACTCCTGTTTCTGACTGAGAAAGCACATGCCTTAAAGGGCGAGTACGATTCTGTATCTGATGAGATGGGCAGTATTTACTACAAAGGTTTTTCAGAGGAAGAAATTACCCGGTTTGAGGAATGCCTCGACCGCATCAGAAAGAATCTTGAGGAGTGGCAGAAGTCATGAGTATTTGTATCAAAGATCAGATTCAGAACATGAATATCGTCATTGGCTGCACAGTGGGGTGTGCATATTGCTATGCCCGCAACAACGTGAAACGCTGGCATATGATAGATGATTTCGCTGACCCTGAATTCTTTCCGGGTAAGCTCAAGATGATGGAAAAGAAACGTCCGCAGAACTTTCTTCTTACCGGCATGAGCAATCTCTCCGGATGGAAGTCGGAATGGATAGACGAGGTATTTGCAAAGATCCGTGAAAATCCACAGCATCAGTTCCTGTTCCTTACCAAGCGACCTGATTTGCTGGATTTTGATACCGATCTGGAAAACGCATGGTTTGGCGTTACGGTGACGAGGAAAGCAGAACTGTGGCGTATTGACGCCCTTCGGAAAAACGTCAGAGCAAAACATTACCATGTTACCTTTGAGCCGTTATTCGATGATCCTGGCATAGTTGACCTTTCTGGAATCAATTGGATCGTTGTCGGCACCATGACCGGAGCTCAGAGCAGGAAGATTCATACGGAGCCGGAATGTGCATGGTCTCTGACGGACCAGGCACATAAGCTCGGCATTCCGGTGTTTATGAAGGAAGACCTTGTCCCTATCATAGGGGACGAAAATATGATTCAGGAAATGCCGGAAGAATTTAATAAAGTGTTAGAGGTACAGAAATCATGGAAGAAGTAATAAATGGAATCCTCATTCGTGAGGTGGAAACAAAGAACATCATGACTAAGTCTAGTCTGCCGGTAGGCGGTTACTCGGTCAATCCCTATGTGGGCTGTACACATGCCTGCAAGTATTGCTATGCTTCTTTTATGAAGCGCTTTACCGGGCACAAGGAGGAATGGGGCACTTTCCTTGATGTGAAGCATTGGACGGAAATTAAAAATCCGAAGAAATATGCCGGACAGCGGGTGGTCATCGGTTCTGTGACAGATGGCTACAATCCACAGGAGGAGCAATTCGGGAATACCAGAAAACTTCTGGAGCAGCTGATCGGCAGTGACGCAGATATTCTGATCTGCACAAAGTCGGATCTTGTGGTACGGGATATTGATTTGCTGAAGAAGCTTGGACGTGTAACCGTTTCATGGTCGATCAACACACTAGATGAAAATTTCAAGAACGATATGGATTCTGCTTCGAGCATTGAGCACCGTATCGCTGCTATGAAGCAGGTATATGAGGCAGGTATCCGTACAGTCTGTTTCGTATCCCCGGTATTCCCCGGTATCACGGATTTTGAAGCAATCTTTGAGCGGGTAAAGGATCAGTGCGATCTGTTTTGGCTCGAAAATCTCAATCTTCGAGGCGGTTTCAAAAAGACAATTATGGATTATATCGCCGAAAAATATCCTGATCTTGTACCACTTTACGACGAGATCTATAACAAGCATAACCGCAGCTACTTTGAAGCACTTGAAGTAAAAGCTGAGAAAATGGCTAAGAAGTATGATTGTGCCTTTGTGGATAATGAAATGCCTTATGGCAGAGTCCCGCAGGGGCATCCGGTGATCGTAGATTATTTCTATCATGAGGAAATCCGTGGAACAGAGAATACCGGAAAAAGAAATCGCTAACTTCAAGTTTGTAGAATTCAAAAATTTAATATGAAATGTGAGATAGAGCGTATGGAATAATCTATACGTTCTATTTTTGCCTTTTTGAAAAAAAGTGATTAAAAAACTATTGACATTTTGTTAAAGGTTTTTAACTTCCCTGATTTTAAAATAATACCGATCAATAATATCCTGCAATGTAATGGATTTCATTTTATCATCTACTATATTTTGAATTTCATGATAGAAGTCCCCAATAGCGAATTGAATGTTGATACCGATTCCACAATCCGGATTGGTATCTGTGTCCAGGTGAAGCAGCGGCTTATCGCCCTCTACGGCTCGGTAGATGTCATACATATTGATTTTATCTGCCGATTTTGCAAGAGCGGCATTCGCATGACCTTGTGTGTTGACAACAATGCCTGCATTTTTCAGGGTTGCCATAAGCTGTCTGACATAAGCCGGGTTTGTCTTGATACTTTCTGCAATTTTTGTGCTGGAGAGTTGTTCGTCATCTCCAAGAGCAATAAATATAAGAATATGAATAGTGTCACTAAGCTTTGTGGAATATTTCATTTGTCACCTCAAATTTTCTTCTTGCAATTTTAAAATTTACATGATAATATAATTTCAATGCTTGCTGTAAATTTAATTTTAACAAGTAAAAAAATAAAAGTCAAGCAAAATAAAAAGTGTGGAATCTGATATAAAAAGGAGATAAAGTGGTGTATGCAAAAAGAGGAACAAGTCAGTTTTCTGGCAGAAAAAATCCGTCAGGCAGATGCAGTTTTGATAGGCGGTGGTTCTGGTCTTTCCAGTGCGGCGGGATATAACCATTATCATTGGCTACCCTATATGGAGGAATGTTTACAAGATTTCAAGGAGTGGTATGGACTGAAATCTCCTTTTGACGGTTTTTACTACTGTTATTCATCGCCGGAACAACAGTGGGCATATTATGCACGTTACATACAAAGTATGTGGGATGCACCTACAGGACAGCCATACTATGACCTGCGTGATATTGTGGCGGAAAAAGAAGTCTTTGTTTTAACAACCAATATAGATATGCAGTTTGAACGGATTTTTCAGAAAGAAAGGATTTGCGATTATCAAGGTAGCAGCGGTTATCTTCAATGCAGTCAGCCTTGCCATGACCAAATTTATTCCAATGTAGAAATGATTCGCAGGATGAACGAAAATATCCGGGAGCTGCGTGTTACTTCCGAGCTTCTGCCAAGATGTAATGAGTGCGGGAGAATCATGGTTCCCTGGGTAAGGGATGATACATTTTTGGAGGGGAAAGACTGGAAGGAAGGTGTAAGGCGATATGAGAATTTCCTAAAAAAATATCTCATGAATGGAACAGATAAGAATGTTGTACTGCTGGAGCTGGGGGTTGGTGAGATGACACCCAGTATTATTAAACTTCCTTTTTGGGAAATGACATACAAAAATGAAAAAGTGTTTTATGCCTGTCTGAATCAGAAGAAATCCTCAACTCCAGAACATATAAAAGACAAAGGCATTTATATAGCAGGAGATTTGGCAGAAACCCTGCGGGATTTAAAAGAAAACATAGTGGGAAAGGAAAAGTGATGAATATGAATGTATATCAAGAGATAAGTCAAATCATCAAAGAAGCAGATGGTATTTTGATTGGAGCCAGTAATGGTTTGTCTATCGCAGAGGGATATAACATTTTTGCAGATGACACATGGTTTCAGGAAAATATGGGAGATTTCAGAGAAAAATACGGACTGCGTTGTGTTTTACACGGATTTTCAGTGCCAATGAAGGTAGAAGAAAAGTGGGCGTTTGTAAGCAGACTTGTTAAGGCAAAAGCTATGCAGGATGAGCCGAGTGAGATTATGAAAAACATCTATGCACTAGTAAAGGATAAAGAATATTTCGTAGTAACTTCCAATGCGGAAGATCATTTTGTGCCGGCAGGTTTTGAGGCAGACCGTGTTTTTGAAATGGAAGGGAAATTAACCCAGATGCGGTGCAAGAACAGATGTCATGACGAGGTCTATCCTAATCAAAAAGCAGTTCTCGCCATGACAGAAGAGGAAGTAAACGGAAGAGTACCCAAAGAGTTACTGCCGAAATGTCCAAAATGCGGTGGAGATATGGAAGTAAATTGGGGTGAGATGTCCTCATTTACAGAAACGAAAAATTGGAAGGAAAAGGCTGCCCGCTATCAAGAATTTATTCAGAATTTACATGGAAAGAAGCTGGTAATTCTGGAATTTGGCATTGGCTGGAGAAATCAGATGATTAAAGCTCCTTTGATGCAGCTTGCAGCAGTAGAACCACAGGCAAGATATATCACATTTAACAAAGGCGAAATTTACATTCCAGAGGAAATCAAAGAAAAATCCATCGGTGTGGATGGTAATCTTACGGAAGCGTTAAAGGAAATCAGAGAGGGAAGGATAGACTAAGTAAAGTGGTTAAAGATATTATAGTTGTGAGATAGGAGAATGAAAAAAATGAGCTGTTATGAAAATTTGGTAATGAAAACACAAATGAACTATTCCAGACACTATAGTACCTATGCATCCGGTGGTACTGCTGTAGTGTTGAGCAAACAAAAACCACTTCCTTATGAGGAACAGATTCAGGAATTTGTTCGCAGAGTGCAGGAGGCAGAGTGTATCATAGTAGGCGGAGCATCCGGTTTATCAGCGGCTGGAGGTGGTGACTTTTATTATAGTGATACCCCTTCTTTTCGTGAGCATTTTGGAAAATTTGCAGATAAGTATGGATTCAAAGGTGCTTTTAGCGGCATGATGCATCGGTTTTCTACAAGAAATGAACACTGGGGATATGTGGCAACCTTTTTAAATACTACACAAAATGCCCCTATCAGAGAACCATATCTGGATTTGGATAGAATCTTGCAGGGAAAGGATTTTCATATCTTAACGACTAATCAGGATACACAGTTTGTAAAGATTTATCCGGAAGAAAAGGTCAGTGAGATTCAGGGAGATCATCGTTTCTTCCAGTGTTCTCAGTGTTGTCAGGATGAAACATGGGATGCCGTACAACCTGTGGCAGATATGATTGCGGCTATGGGAGAGGGGACAATGGTGCCGGATGAACTGATTCCTCGCTGCCCTCATTGTGGTGCGGAAATGTTTCCGTGGGTAAGAGGATATGGGAATTTTCTGCAAGGGAAAAAATACGAAGAAGAATATGAGAAAATCTCAAAATACATTCAAAAGAACAAAGATAGAAAAATCCTTTTGATAGAACTTGGAGTAGGGCGCATGACACCGATGTTTATACAGGAACCGTTTTGGGAACTGACAAACAGTTTGAAAGATGCATATTATATCTCCGTAAATTCAGAATATCAGTTTTTGCCGAAATTCATTGAAGATAAGGGGATTGCTATTTTGGGAGATATAGGAACAGTGTTAAAAGATTTGCGGAAAGTAAAAGAGGAAAGTGCATTTGTATAGGATACTTGTTCTTGATATTCCAGGTGAACCGGAATTGAATCGTCTGACAGACTTTTTTAAAGTTTTAGGCAATCCTACACGGGTAAAAATTCTGTTTCGCCTGTTCCAATCAGAAAATTGTGGAAGGACGAAGAATAGAAATTGACTTCTTGTTATACGAAAATTATAATGTGGAGGGATATTTTCCAGCATATCATATGAATAAAACAAGTGGGATAACAGTTGCACTTGATGGCAGTGTTCCTGATGATGAAGTTAAGTTGCTTTTGGATATTTTTATATTTGCATACCGAAAATGTACAAGTTGATGCTATTTTAACTATCTGCTCATTAATTGGTGGTTCTGCAGGAATATTGTTGGCGATACTGCTATTTGATCGTAAAGCTGTCAAAGACAATATGATGTCAAGAGTGTTTATCGCATGTGTATTTGTGATAGAAGTTATAATATTATTGATGGTAAAAGGACATCATGCAGATCACATAACACTGGCATTTTGGGAGTTTTTTGCAAAATATAAAATATTACTGATATACTTAGCAGTTATCAATTTTATAGCTTTCGCAGCTTATGCGGTGGATAAAGTTAATGCAGCCGAGCATCGTTCAAGAATTAGAATTGTAACATTACTAGGTTTAGCATTTGTTGGTGGTTCGGTTGGCAGTTTATTGGCAATGTATTTATTACGTCATAAAACAAGGAAAAATTATTTCACTGTTGGTGTTCCATTAATAATGGTAATGCAAGTAGTGGTGATTTTTTACGCAATGAATGCAGGATGGTAACATTTCGTATTTGCTGAAGGTACATGAAAGTGTTTTCCTGTTAAATAATGGAATTACCTCTCTTTTAATAATAAAATAAAAACGCAGAAAAAGCGAGTTTTCGTGAAATAGTTTTTCCTGCGTGAACAACCAGCACTATCGTCCACCGTTTTCGTTATAAAAGCGCTCTTTACTTTCATACATTCTCTTATCTGCGGCTTTTGAAACCTCATACACACTATTCCAATTTCTCTCTGTACTGAAAACCCATCCGTATGAGACACTCATTGAATCCACAAATTCACCGCTCCAATTTGCCACATGAACATCAAAACTATGTCTTATATCTTCAAACTGCTCTGTCTTCTCTGTAATGATAACAACAAACTCATCACCGCCGACTCTATATATCTTCCCATATTCATTAAAGCTGTTCTTCATGCAATCTGCCGCTGCACATATAAGTTCATCACCTGCCGCATGTCCATAAGAATCATTCGCCCGTTTCAATCCGTTCAAATCCATGGACATATATATCCACGAATCACTAAGCTTAAGCAGATTTATATCATTCTCGTATGCTCGCCTATTAAAACATCTGGTAAGTTCGTCTGTATTTGACGTATATATCAATTTCTCTTTTTCTAATCTTTCTTTTAAAATTTTCGAAAACATATATGTTATACAACATGATGCTAATACCAGATATGCACCTACTATAAAAATTGCCATGATACTTCCTTGCAAATAAAATGCGTCCTCTACTGTTACAACAACAATATATTTATCATCCTGCCGCACCATACATCTACAACGTTTTCCGTCCACTCTAATATGGGTTGCGCTTGCATCATCAACACAGAGATTATCCAATGACATTCCAATTTCATTCAGATTTTTTCCAATTTTATTGCTGTCTGTTGCACCGTTGATAACCTGAGTATCCTCATCCGCAACAACAATTTCCATACCTTTATATACCGGCATTCCAGCCACTACACTAGAAACTGCATTCTGCTTCATCTCTTTAAGAAGTCGCTTTGGCTCAATCCCAACCTGGATCATCTTCGTCCTATCCTCATTCCAGGTAATTGCATACATCATTTTCTTACCTTCAGAAGTATTCGGAGTAACATCCTGGCACATTGTCAACGATTTATTCTCCAACATCGGCTTAAAATATCCTATCTGTGCTCCGGAATTAAAGCTATAACCGAAATACTTTGGCAGCGAACCGCTATAAATACATCCCTGCTCATTAAACAAATGTATCTCATCAATTGCCATCAACTTTGCAATTTTCTGCAACTCATCAACATCATATTCAACTTCCGGCTTGGCATCGATAATATAAGACACCGCCTCAGCTCTTACAATATAATCATCCTTCAACGATTCGATAAGTTCTGCCTTACTTTTATCATTTTTATCAAGCACAGTAATCACACGATCAAGAAGCACCTTTGATGTTCTATACGCATTCTTATCATTAACATATTTCAAAATACTTCCTTCAAGTAACAACGCAACAACAATTATTGCTATAGATAAAATTACAACTTTTCTCTTCTTCATACCTTCTTTTTTATTGTGTTCTCCATAATGTAATTTTCCTCGCTTTTTCAATTCCATTTTGTAGATTTGATCAGGTATAAAAAAAGTTTCAAAAGGAAATGTATTATTTTTAGTATAAAATAAAAGCGCAGAAGAAGTGGTTCCTTTTCGTGAAAGAAGGCTTTTTCTGCGTGAATAAATTGTATGAAATTTTATGAAAGGAAGAAGATATATAATAAGCAATAAGACAAGACCGATTTGTAATAGACTTACTTCAAGAAAAAATGTATAATAAGAGAAAAAGATTCGTTAGCAAATCAGCCGAAAGTCTGAGACACAAAGTATAAGAGTTGCAAAATAGCAGCCAGTTACAACGTTTAGGATGCATTGTCTGAAAAGGCAATGCGTTTTTTGTTTCAGAATATTGATTGGGGACAGGCAGCTAATAATTATAAATTGGGGAAAAGTGATATGAAAGAAAATAGAGATGATATAAAAAGTCAATTGTATTACATGGATGAAATCCTTCATAAGATTTCTTCTATGAGTCAGGCAGAGAATGAAAAACAACTGGATAATATGACATTATCTATGCTGAAGAGCATTGGAAAATATACAGCAGCAGACAGAGCGTATGTTTTTGAATGGAGTTCAGAAAAAAAGGAAAGTTTTAAAAATACATTTGAATGGTGTGCCGCAGGAATCGAACCACAGATACAGAATCTGCAGGAAGTTCCTGTCTGCCTGATGCAGAACTGGGTAGAAACATTTATCCAGAAGAAAAATATCATCATTTATGATCTGGAAGCAATCGCAAAAGAAACTCCACAGGAATATGAAATTTTAAAGCCTCAGAATATTCATTCCCTGATTGCTATGCCGATTTATACAAATCATAAATTTATCGGATTTATCGGATTGGATAACCCGAATCTGAATCAGGATAGGATGTCCATGAATCTGTTATCTGATGTGGGATGCCATCTGGGAAGTGTTCGTGAAAACCTGAGAATGATGAAGGAACTGATGATAAAGAACAGGATTTTGTCAGGACTGAGCCGTGATTATACGACAGCTTTTGTTTTAAATCTGGATACGGATGAGTATGAGTTTGTATTTAATCAGAAGACAAATCATGCCCAGAAACATGAAGAGCTCAGAGCATTTTCAGATTATGTGGATGCATATGCTTCTACATTTGCACTTCCGGAATTTCGTGATGTAATGCGTCGGGAACTGGACCGTAACGAGATTAAAAAGCATTTTGAAACAGAAGACGAATATCATTTCTCTTTTGAGACGTCACCAAATGCAGCAGGGCTGTCCTGTTTTCAGGCACATATTGTAAAAGAGTACGAGGAAGGCAGCCATTTTGCGTTCCTTGGTTTCCGAAGTATAGATGAGATCGTACAGAAAGAGCGTTTTTATAAAGATTCTTTGCAAAAAGTAAATCAGGCACTTAAGCATCAGCTGGACATGATCACATCTGCACTGCCGGGTGGTGTGAAAATCAGCAATGATGATCCGGAATATTCTTTTAAGTATGTTTCAGAGCATTTTGCACAGATGCTGGGATATGATACTCCGGAGGAATTGATGGAAGCTTCTGGAGGGACGATTGTTGACCTGGCGCATCCGGACGATCTGGAACAGGGAATTGCACAGGCGTTGGAGCAGTATAGTAAAGCGGATCATTATGAAATCACATATCGAATGAGATGCAAAAATGGATCTTGGAAATATATTGAGGACAGGGGACACAAAATCCGCAAACCGGATGGAGTAATCGAACACTGGAATCTGATTCTGGATAAAAATGAACTGGTGGAAAAAACCATTGCCCTGAAAAGCGAGAAAAAAGCAAACCAGAGTAAATCGGATTTTCTTTCCAGAATGTCCCATGATATGCGGACACCATTGAATGGAATTATCGGACTTATGGATATCTGCATGAAGCACCCGGAGGACAGAATATTGGTGGATTCCAGTCGTCTTAAGGCAAGAGTAGCGGCAGACCATCTGTTGTCGCTGATCAATGACACGCTGGAACTGAGTAAACTGGAAAATGAAGAGGTAAAACTGGCTAAAGAAGATTTTTATCTGCCGGAGCTGCTTCATGAGGTGGAAACCATTGCACAGATGAGGGCAGATGAAGAGTGTATTACGATTCATTTTATGGATGCTCCTTATTCGATTCCATATCCGAATCTTATCGGAAGTTCCCTGCATGTAAAACAGATATTTTTAAATTTGATCACAAACAGTATTAAATACAACCATAAAAATGGAACTGTGGATTGCTACTTGAAAGAAGAGAAGGAATCCGATGAAAGAGTGCTGGTAGATGTGACTATAAAAGATACGGGAATCGGAATGTCAGAGGATTTCCTGAAGAATATATTTCGTCCATTTGTTCAGGCTGATCAGGGAGCAAGATCGCAGTATAAAGGTACTGGACTAGGCATGGCGATTGTAAAGAAACTGCTTGATCGCATGGGTGGAACCATTCAGATTGACAGTGTGGAAAATCAGGGCACTACCATACATGTGGTCATACCTTTTGAAATAGCAGAAGAACCTGCAGCTGTACAGGAAATGTCTGAGTTACCAAAGGAAAACCTGTCCGGGTGCCGTATTCTATTGGCAGAGGATAACGAGCTCAACAGGGAAATTGCGGCATTCCTTCTGAAAGATGAGGGGATTTCCGTCACAGAGGCGGAAGATGGACAGCAGGCAGTGGAATGTTTCCTAAAAATGCCTGAAGGATATTACGATGCGGTTCTAATGGATATCATGATGCCTGTGATGGACGGATATCAGGCAGCTAGGGCGATTCGTGGCAGTGGAAAGAAAGATGCAGAAATGATTCCAATCATTGCCATAACAGCCAATGCTTTTGCTGAAGATAAAAGAAAGACGATGGAGGCAGGGATGGATGCGCACTTGTCAAAACCTTTAAATGTACAGGAACTGATGGATACAATCCGAAAATTCTGTGCTGGTAAGCAGATATGTCAGTGACCGAGAAGAGAATAACAGAGGGATAGCAGAATGAAAAAGGACAGCGAACTATATAAAAAGATAAGAGTATATTGCTATATTGTTGGATTGATTGCTTTTCTGACAGCATTGATTGTTGGCGTTTTTCTGCTTCATAATTTGGAAAAGGATGAAAAGACAACCGGAAAAATTGTGGTTATGCAGGTAGATGTACCATGTGGTGCTTTGCAGTTCCACTGGGATGTATCGCAGCATTTGTATTTAAATTGCCGGTAATGATGGTGTATTTTGTCTTAAATCTGGATGAACTGGTAAAAATTCCGGCAGTATTTAAATATTATAAACAATATAAATGGTTAAAAAATTTAACAGAAATGGAGAATTAAATTATGGATATGAAAAAAAGAAGAGATATGCAGCTTGCTTACATTTCAGATGAAGCGGTTATGGAAGAACAGAGGATAGGTAGAAAAATTCTGCAAAAACTTAATTTTGCAGATCGGTCGGATTTTGATGGGATTGCAGAAATAGTAAAAGAACTTTTGGGAAAATCGGAAGGTGCATGGATTAACCCACCTTTTTACTGCGATTATGGTTCGCATATAGAAGTAGGTAAAAATTTCTTTGCAAAATATAACAGTTATTAAATTTCTTAAAACAAGTGAAATCTCAATCGGGATTTAAGGAGGTCACATGAGTTTTACGATGTTATTGCTTCTCGCATACATAGTAATGGGTGTGGGAAGTTTTATCGCTTTTAAGCGAAAGCACAAAGCAATTGGTATAGCATTGCTGCTTGTAATAGTGCTTAGTATCTTGATTTTGGGATACATGTGGATTCATTCGCCAATGTAACAACTTCAAGTTTTTAGAAATGATATAGCTTTGATATGAAAGGAAATCCTATGAGTGGTGCAATAAAAAAGGCTTTGGAAAATTTGGAAGAAATAGTGCCGGCTGGTGCTGATGGTTCTTATTATCAGGGACAGAAATTGGCTGAAAAAAGATGTCGGGAAGTAGCTGCATTCCCTGGGATTGATACATTACATAAGTTGTATGCAGTGTTGAGAAAAACGTGGACGGCAGAGACAGCATATCCGTCATGTCAGGCAGAATGGGTTTCGACCGATCCTTCCTACGGGCAATGTGCTATTACAGCAATGCTTGTTTATGATATGTTTGGAGGAAGTATTCATCGTATCAGAGTGAACGGAGGAGGAACACATTATTTCAATAAAATTGATGGATGTTATGTCGATCTTACCCGTGAGCAATTCGATTTATACGATATTCCGATCGTATACGAACCTAATGAGCAAATGAAAAGAGAGTATTGTGGAAAGAATCCTGACACTAAAGGGCGATACCATCAGTTGCAGAAAAATATTATTCGTTATTTAAAGATTGAATGAAATTCAAGGGAACGGAGGCAGTGAAATGGATATATCAAAAGCAGACTGGAAACTTTATCGTGAGCGTGTCTCAGACTGGCAAGAACATTATATGGAAAAACTCACAGCAGAATATGTAAATTACTAACTTCTCCCGGCAACGCATCAGATCATTTTTGGGAACTGGAAAAAAGAATTAAGCAGGACAAGAAACACCCAGGAGTTTTGATTGAACTTCGCAAATCCACAGCCATATGGGATATTGCATATTTTGTAAGAGATAAAGTGATTACAATGGATGAGCTGGAAGGATTCAGTGAGGACTTGATTGATGCAGTAAAGTTGATTCTGAGCAGGTAATTATTGACCGGATAATAAAGTCGGAAAGGGATGGTATGAATATGAGCGATGCTATAACAGAAAAAAAGACAGCGCACAATCAACAAATTCAGCTGATAACCAGCTAATACTTCAAAGAGAAGGTGTTTTTCTTGTAAGAGAGGACACCTTCTTTTTGTAATTTGCTTAATTCATTAGATAGAGCACTTCGATCTGCATTCAGATAATCTGCCAGCCCTTGCCTATCGTAAGGGATTGTAAATGTGTTAGAGCCGGCATGCATCGATTCGCAAGACAAGTAATTAAGTATCTTGTCACGTAAATTTTTCTTAGAAATATGATCTATTTTGTTCATCAATCTTACATTTTTTCTTGCTATTATCTCTAATAGGTTATGAATCAATCTTGTATGGAAACTGCAAGATGAAGAACAGGTTGTAATAATATGATTTATATTGAAAAGCATGACGGTGAGATTTTCATTGGCAATAACACTGATTTGAGCAGGAACACTGCTGATGCAGGCATAGCTTTCGCCATAGAGCATTCCTGATGACAGCTCTGTAATAATATTGCGATTCCCCCAGACATCATCATTTATTATGAGAGCCTGGCCAGATAGAATCATGCCGATAGTTTGTACCTTATCGCCACTTCTTAGCAGGTATTCACCTTTTGAATAATTTTTAATGCTGACAGATAGACATTTAAGCATTGGAAGAATTTCTGCTTCTGAAATTCCTTGAAACAAAGGTGTATTCGTTAAGATGTTCATATATTTTTCCATGAGTTCTATAATCCTTCTTTTCATCTTTTCCATAGTATATCACAAAAATCGAAAACAAAACAAAAATGTTGTCTGGACAACGGAATAATTGTTGTGAGTTTGATATAGTACCATTAAACAACAAGAAATAATGAATAAAGCAATAGAAAAGGAGAAAAACATGGAAAATAAAATGTTTTGTTATCAATGTGAACAGACCGCAGGATGTACAGGATGTACCGGAAATGCAGGAGTATGCGGAAAGTCCGCCAATACTGCAAGATTACAGGATGAGCTTACAGGAGCATTAATCGGACTTGCTCGTGCAGTCGAGGGCAATGAGCACCTTGTAAACGAAGAGATGAATCAATTAGTTCTTGAGGGATTGTTTACAACCGTTACAAACGTAAACTTTAATGATGAGACATTAAAAATTTTAATTTATAAGATAGAAAATGAAAAAAAGAAATTAGTACCAAATTGCTTTACATGTTCCGGCTCATGTGGAAGAAACGATAATTTTGATATGAATACTCTCTGGACTACTGATGAAGATGTTCGTTCCTTAAAATCCTTAATACTTTTTGGGATTCGTGGAATGGCTGCATATGCATATCATGCAAGTGTACTTGGATATACCGATGAAACAATCAGCAAATTCTTCTATAAGGCACTTTTTGCAGTCGGAATGAAGGATTGGGGAATGGATGAACTGCTTCCTATTGTATTAGAGGTTGGAGAAGTGAATTTAAGATGTATGGAACTTTTAGATCAGGCAAATACTACAACTTATGGAACTCCTGTACCAACAACAGTACCTCTTACAATTGAAAAAGGACCATTTATTATTATTACCGGTCATGATTTAAAAGATTTACAACTTTTATTAGAGCAGACAAAAGATAAAGGAATCAATATTTATACACATGGTGAAATGCTCCCGGCGCATGCATATCCAGAATTTAAGAAGTACTCTCATTTAAAGGGAAACTTTGGTACAGCATGGCAGAATCAGCAGAAAGAGTTTGATAATATTCCTGGAGCAATTCTTTACACGACGAACTGTCTTATGCCTGTAAAACCAAGCTACGCAGACAGAGTATTTACAACAGAAGTTGTATCTTATCCGGAAATGGTACACATAGGAGAAGAAAAGGATTTTACACCGGTGATTGAAAAGGCACTCGCCTTAGGTGGATATACCAAAGACCAGCATATGACGGGAATTAATGGTGGAATACAGGTGACAACTGGTTTCTCACATGGAACTGTATTATCTGTAGCAGATCAGGTGATTGAAGCAGTAAAGAATGGAGATATTAAACATTTCTTCCTGGTTGGTGGATGTGATGGAGCCAGAGTAGGAAGAAACTACTACACAGAGTTTGTAAAACAGTCTCCTGCAGACAGCATTATTTTGACGCTTGCATGTGGAAAATATAGGTTCAACGATTTAGATTTAGGAACAATCGGAGGACTTCCGAGAATCATGGACATGGGACAGTGTAATGATGCTTATAGTGCAATCAAGGTCGCAATCGCTTTAGCAGAAGCATTTGAATGTGATGTAAATGAACTTCCGCTATCGATGGTACTTTCATGGTACGAGCAGAAGGCCGTATGTATTTTACTTACACTTCTCTATCTCGGAATCAAGAACATTCACCTCGGACCAACATTACCAGCATTTATTTCGCCAAATGTGCTGAATTTTCTAGTAGAGAATTATGGGATTTCTCCAATTAGTACACCGGAAGAGGATCTAAAAAAGTTATTAAATAAATAATCAGACGGGAACGGAAAGAGACAGATTTACAATTGTGAGATAGATTTTTCTTAAAACAAAATAGGGGAAAGGCGGTAAAATATTATGAGTAAAAAAATTGATTTAAACTGGTCGGTGTATGATATTACGAAAACTTATCCAGAAGTGATTGATATTATGGCAAATCTTGGGTTTGATGAAATTAAGAAGCCGGCTATACTAAACTCCGTTGGACGAATTATGACAATTCCTAAGGGTGCAAAGGCAAAAGGAATTTCGATTCCGGTTGTTATAGCAGAACTGATAAAAAATGGTTTTGAAATTACTGGTAATATGCCAGATATTTCTTCTATGGGGAGCAAACAATTTCAAGCCAAAGAGACTGGCAATACAGTATTACTGAAGGATTATTTAAAGAGACTTGGAAATGGAGAAGATTTAGAAAGTGTTAAAAAAGATTTTGTCCAGAATTTTTCTGATGTAGATGCTTCTGAAATTATGAAGGCAGAGCAGGAACTTATAAAAGAGGGAACACCTATTACAGAGGTGCAGAAACTGTGTGATGTGCATAGTGCATTGTTTCATGGCTTAACCAAAGAAGAAAAAATAGCAAATGCTGAAAAGGCAGTCGAAGAATCTTTAAAAAAGGAAGAAACATCCGAAATGACAACTATGACGGATGCATATGTCAGAAAACATGAGCTTGCAAAAGCACTCAGAGAAACAAAGGGTCATCCTCTTTATTCTTTTACAGAAGCAAATGAGAAGTTTAGCAAAGAAATAGCAGATATTAGAGGTGCACTGGAAAAGGGCGAAGATGTAAGCAAAAAAATATCAGATTTTAGACAAATAGCAATACACTATGCAAAAAAGGGTGATTTGATTTATCCACTCCTTAAAGTTCGCTATGAAATATCAGGACCATCGTATGTTATGTGGTCTGTTGATGATGAAATCAGAGATGAATTAGCGGCAATAGATAAGGAATGCAATCATGACGAAGAATGGATTAAAAGAGTACAAGCTGTTTTAACAAGAGCGGATGAAATGATTTATAAAGAGACTAATATACTGTTCCCTATCTGCGCAATGAATTTTACAGCCGAAGAATGGTATGAAATCTATGAAGATGCCAAAGACTATGCATTAGTGTATGGCATTGATAATAGATGGGAAGAAGCAGAAAAATATGTGCAGGATAAAAAGAATCGTCATGAGGCGGCTATTTATGAAGGTGAAATAGTAATGGGCGGTGGACATATGAGTGCAGCACAGTTGGAAGCTATGCTTAATACGTTGCCAATAGAGATTACATTTATCGATGATAATAATATAAATCGTTTCTTTAATGAAGGAGCGAAAGTGTTCAAACGCCCTGGCATGGCAATTGACAGAGAAGTATTCTCTTGTCATCCGCCTAAGATAGAACCAATGGTTCGCTCCATTATAGAAAGTTTTAAAAATCATACTCGTGATAGCGTTCCGGTTTGGATGGAAAAGCAGGGAAAACCATTTTTAGTTACTTATTATGCAGTGAGAGACAAAAAAGATAATTATCTTGGAACTGTAGAAGTGGTACAGGATATGCAGTTTGCAAAAGAGCACTTTACAAGTTAAAACGCATAAAACCATAGATTGTAATCGAATAAAAAGGGAAATATTCTATGAGGTGTCGGATAAAACTGACACCTCAATGAGATGAATAAAAAGAATAAAGTAGAAAAAAGCGGTAGAAAGAACAGTATGTTCTGGAAGAGGTGAAAGATTTTCACCAGTATACAGATCACATTGTATTTATAGATTCGTCACCGGATGAGATGAAGTATTACAGTATTTTACCGAATTATCATATGTCGGTAAGAAATCAAAACCTTCCGGATTAGAAGGAACTGGTATCTATTCTTGGTAAAGGAGACAGCGCTGTTGGATATTCTGCACTTGCGAAAATTATTGCAGTGATTTTTGTAATTACTTCTATTATTACTGTTGTATTTGTAAAAGACCGCAGCTGTCAGGAAGCGAAGTCTGGTAAAGAAGCAGAAAGACTTACAATCAAAGACGCGCTTCATGTTATTGCCGGAAATGATCAGCTGAAAGTATTTATCGGAATCGTGCTTTGCTACAATCTTGTTGTACAGCTTGCCGGTGGTATTGCAATTTATTACTTCAAATATGTAACCGGAAATGAAGGCTTATATCCGATCTTTACAACTGCAGCACAGTTTGCAGAGATTGCAGCTTTGTTCCTTTTCCCAATCCTTTCTAACTATTTTACAAAGAAACAGGTATTTGCAATTGCCAGCTTCAGCCCTGCAATTGGTCTCGCAGGAGTTGTGCTTTGTGGATTCTTTGCACCACAGAACAGGGTGATTGTAGCAATTAGCGGTATCTTCTATAAATTAGGCTCTGGTCTTACATTAGGAGCAACAACCATTATGCTTGCTGACGTCATCGACTATGGGCAGGTAAAATTAGGAAGTAGAAATGAAAGTATTATCGCTTCATTCCAGACACTGCTTGTTAAGACCGCATCTGCAGTATCTGCCTGGCTGATCGGTGTAGGACTTACAATTGTCGGCTATGTAGCAAACGCAGAACAGAGCGCGTCTACAATCATGGGAATGCGAGTATTAATGGGGGTTGTACCTTCTGTAATTACAATCCTTGCATTTGTGATCTACGCAAAAGGCTACAAACTGGAAGGCACTTATCTGGAAGAGATCATGGAAAAAGTAAAAGGTAACAAAACGGAAGAAACAGAAGAATAGAAAATAGGAAATGAAAAACAGACAGGAAGAGGATGCATGATTCTCTTCCTGTTTTGTCGAAAAAATCTTACTGCATAAGTATAATGAAAGCACGTATAAGAAGTGCTTTTTTTTCTACATTTTTTTATAGGCGTTACCCCATTCGACCATTGAATCGAGAATAGGTTCCACCTTTTTCCATTGAAAAAGTGTGGGAAATGTCTAGGAAATCAAAACTAAAAACTAATACCAAAAAATGAATAATTTTAAAAAAGTGGGAATAGAGTAATGACAGAATGCGCAGAGTGTGATAAATAGTATTTATACAAAAGGAATTTATGATATTTATATTACCGGTTCAAACGCATTTTTGCTAAGCTCAGATTTAGCAACACTTTTTACAGGGAGAACGATGGAAATAAAAGTATATCCATTTTCTTTCGTGGAATATCTAACTTATTATGGAATTACAGACAGGTATGATGAAGCTTTTGATCAGTATGTCCGAACTGGTGGTATGCCTGGATCTTATGTATATAAGACTGAGGACAACCAGAAAGACGGTGTCAAAATACATTGGGTATTTGGAAAATGCATTTCTGTTCTATGAGGCAAAACGCTATGATTTAAAAGGGAAAAAATATCTGACAAATAATAGTAAATATTATCTTTGTGATGCATCATTTCGTTATGCAGTCAATGGTACACGAAACATGGACTTTGGAAGAGGTTATGAAAATATTGTTTATCTGGAGTTGCGTAGCAGAGGATATGAGGTATATGTGGGACAACTTTATAAAAAGGGGTGAAGTGTTTGGGAATATTTGAATACTTCCTTATTGGGGTTAATGTAATTGGATTTTTTCTATATCTGCTTAATATATTTTTATATTCACATACCGAAAATGCACAAATTGATGCTATTTTAACTATCGGGGCATTAATTGGTGGTTCTGCAGGAATATTGTTGGCAATACTGCTATTTGATCGTAAAACTGTCAAAGACAATATGATGTCAAGAGTGTTTATCGTATGTGTATTTGTGATACAAGTTATAATATTATTGATGGTAAAAGGACATCATGCAGATCACATAACACTGGCATTTTGGGAGTTTTTTGCAAAATATAAAATATTACTGATATACTTAGCCGTTATCAATTTTATAGCTTTCGCAGCTTATGCGGTGGATAAAGTTAATGCAGCCAAGCATCGTTCAAGAATTAAAATTGTAACATTACTAGGTTTAGCATTTGTTGGTGGTTCGGTTGGCAGTTTATTGGCAATGTATTTATTACGTCATAAAACAAGGAAAGATTATTTCACTGTTGGTGTTCCATTAATAATGGTAATGCAAGTAGTGGTGATTTTTTACGCAATGAATGCAGGATGGTAACAAGGAGTATCTTTTGACGATAGATTAAGCTCTTGCCATGAGGGACACAAAACGTGAGTTTTCTAAACTCATCGGATTATTGGTAGTTGTCTTGATATATAAGACAAAAAGTAAAATATAATTGACATTGTGAAAAAGAAGTGTTACTTTATAAATGGAGGTGAACATAAAGTGGCAAAAAATATTGCGATAAAAGTGGCAAGGACTGAAAAGGATATGACACAAAAGGTCTTAGCAGAAGCTGTTGGTGTTTCAAGGCAAACCATAAATGCTATTGAAAAGGGAGAATATAATCCTACAATAAAACTGTGTCGTAAAATTTGTCGTGTATTAGATAAACGTTTGGATGATTTGTTCTGGGAGGATGAAGAGGATGAAAATTAGGAAAATGAAAAGTAATTTAGATGAACGCCAGGAACTAAAACTTCTTAAAATTGAACATAATGGATGTTGGATTGCTTTTTGGGGCTTGCTGATTGTAATGTTAATACAAATGATAGTTGGGAATGACAGTATCAAGAATCTTGCCGGAGAATGGGTTGTATTTATGAGTCTTGCATTATATCTTTCAATTGATTGTGTGCGCAATGGAATTTGGGATAGAAAATTGAAACCGAATCTCAAGACAAATATCATAGCCAGTAGTATTGCGGCAGTGTTGACAGGGATTATATGGTTTAGTGTTTCCTATCGGAATTACCATAAACTTATTGGCTCAATTGCAACTGGAATTATTATGTTTGTGCAGGTGGAAATCTTATGTTTATTAGTATTAATGATATTTTCTAAAATATATAAAAGAAGAGTACAGAAACTTGAGGAAGATGATTGATATATGAAGTAGAAAGTTGTGGAGAAATTTATAGTATGAATGATAAATGCGTAGTATTAAACGCAAAGAAAATGAATTTTATACTGGAAGCAAGGAAGAAAGAGAAATTGTATTGATTCCTGCATGTATCGGTATCAACTACCTTGGAAAATTATTTGCTTCCGTATTAAAATCGCCATTGTGGTTAGATTCAATAACATTTAGTTAAGAAAAAATCAACATTATTTTAAATTAATACTTGACAGAATCTCTAAAGTATGCGACCGCCTTATTGATGAAATATCAATAAGGCGGCCCTTGTAGTTAGAACTATATCTATTTCAACTACAAGGAGAATATTTATGAGAATTATTCCATCAACTATCAAATCAAAATTACTTAAGTTGACCACATTGGAGTCTACCACCCGGAATATCTGTTAGATATTGCAATGTGATAGTTCCAACTTGTACCTGTTGATTTGTTAAAATAATGGGTTTTGTTTGTTTCCGGATAGGGAAAATAGCATATATATCAGGGGGATTTTGAGTGGTTAAAGGAGAATCTGTTTTTAGAGGATTTTCTCCATTGGAGTATACTGTATTATATTCTTGTAGTGACAAAAAATCATTATCTGTTGGTTGTGCGGAGTATGTTTTGTTATAATTTGGGATTGATAGGTTATCTTGAGAGTTTGTTTCGTGTGCATATGTTGTCATGGAAGATGATAAAAGTAATAAAAATGCGGAAAATAAACATATAACCTTTTTCATATAAATTCTCCTTTCAATAAAAAATTTGATTTGATTTTTCATGACTTCCAATGGAATCACCTATCTTTTAATAATAAAATGTTGATTTGAACAATTAAAAACTGTTTATATACATAATGATACTAGAATTTTCTGTGAATTGTCAATGGGATTTACTACATTGAATATATAGAACCACATTGGTGCCTGGCATAATCTGAGATCTGCAGTATGAGAATTCATCTTCACACAAACGTAAGCACCGCATCTTTAATTTTCTGATAATGCGATTCATAAATTACTATTTTTCCATGCTCAGTTGCAATCAGTTCCTCTGCGTACAGAGAGTTCATGTTTCCCCGGTTATTGACCTGTCAGATGTGTAGAATAAAACTGAATATGAAACTAAAACACGAGCAGTTAGTCTATGAAAAATAGATTAATTGCTTTTTATTTTTTAAAACACAAACAGTATATAACAGTTGACAACAGTATTATACTGTTATATACTGTTTGCAATAGGAGGGAACATATGAAGATTATAATCAATAATACATCGATGGTACCAATCTATGAACAGATTATGGAGCAGATCAAAGCACAGATTATCTCCGGAGAATTAAAAGAAAATGATATATTGCCGTCTGTGAGAACGATGGCAAAGGAACTGAAGATCAGTGCACTTACCGTGAAGAAAGCATATGACAATCTGGAAGCGGAAGGCATGACAGTCACGGTTCATGGAAAAGGAACTTATGTTGCGGCATCCAACACACAGCTGATGGAAGAAGAACGCAGAAAAGAAGTTGAGGCGGATCTGGAAGCAGCGATTCAAAAGGGAAGGCGCTGTGGAATGAAAGAGGAAGAGATTCGTTCCTTGTTTGAACTCATCATGGAGGATGAAAAATTATGTTAGAAATTAAAGGGGTAAAGAAAAGCTACGGCGAATTTCAGTTAGACTGTTCGCTAAATGTGGAAAAAGGAAGGATTACTGGTTTGGTCGGAGAGAATGGGGCCGGGAAGAGTACTTTGTTCAAGGCAATGCTCGGACTTATTTCTTATGATGGCGGCGAGATAAAGATCATGGGAAAAATACCCGAAGAGTTAAATGAAAAAGAGAAAGAAGAGCTTGGAGTCGTTCTGGCAGAAGCTGGCTTTAGCGGATATTTGAAAGGGAAAGATGTCGAGGCAGTCCTTGCCAGATTATATCCAAGGTTTGAAGCAGAAAAATTCCATCAGATGTGTGAAAGATATCAGATTCCGTTGAATAAATTTATAAAAGAGTATTCAACAGGGATGAAAGCAAAATTGAATCTGATCATTGCATTGACACATCAGGCAGAATTTTTAATGCTGGATGAGCCGACAGCAGGGCTTGATGTCGGAGCAAGGGAAGCGATGCTGGACATTTTAAGAGAATATATGGAAGAAGAGCCGGAGAGAAGCATCCTGATTAGTTCACATATTTCTTCAGATTTAGAACATCTGTGTGATGACATTTATGTGATTCATAAAGGGAAAATTGTACTTCATGAAGAGATGGATACGATTCTTGAAAAATATGCGGTGTTGAAAGTCAGTGAGGAACAATATCAGGCAGTGGATAAAAGTTACATTTTGAAAGAGAAAAAAGAGAGCTTTGGAATTTCCTGTCTGACGAACGAGAAGCAGTATTATATAGAAAATTATCCTGAAATCGTAGTGGAGAGCAGCTCGCTTGATCAGGCGATTCTTATGTTGACAGGAGGCGATAGATAATGAAAGGAATCAGAGGACTTTTGGAAAAGGATTTTCGGTTGTTTTTTCGGCAAGGTAGCAGTCTTTTTCTGGCATTAGCGTTTGTAGCACTATTTTTTATACTAACGGGAAAAACAGGAGTTACTTTCATTGCCATATATATCCCATCTGTTATGGCAGTATATTCAGGTAATACGATTAGTTATGATGAAAATGAGCATGGCTACACATATTTATTTTCTTTACCTGTAAATAGAAAAATATATGTTAGAGAAAAATATATTTTTTCTTTTATTATGACAGTGTGCGGATGGGGTATGGGAGTAATCTGTGCAGGAATTATGGTACTCATAAAACCGGGAGAATTTTTTGATGTGGAAATGTTGATAATGGAATTAATCACAATCTTTGTGTTTCAGGCGATTGCGGGAATCGTGATTGCAATCCGGTTAAGGTTTGAAGGAGAGAAAGGACGAATGGTGTTGCCAATTGCAATTTTAATCATTTTTGCAGTTTGTTATACAACTGGACATTTTCTTGAGACTAAATTGGAATTAAAAGAAAGCATTTCGTATATGATAGGAGAAATAGGAGATTTTGAAATCGCGATTTTGCTTAGTGTTTTAAGCCTGTTGGTATGGTTTGCTTCATATAAGTACAGTATGAGAGTTATGAAAAAGAAAGAGTTTTAAAATGAAAGATGAAATTTATCTGACAAGTTGTGTTATAATTTTATATAAAATAGATGGAGATGGAGAAAATTTTTCTTCATCTCTATTTTATTTCTTGACATATAATGTACCTCGAATTATAATACATTTAACAATTAAGTTAAATGTTAAATGAAAGGGTGGGATGAATTTTTGGGTATACAAGATACATTAAAAGCATTGGCTGATCCAATACGACGAGAGATTTTGAATTTGTTGAAAAATGGTCGGCTTTCAGCCGGAGAGATATGCGAACATTTTTCAGTAACGGGAGCATCTATATCAAGACATCTGGCAGTATTAAAGGAGGCTGATTTGATTCGAAACCAAAGAGAAGGAAAGTTTATTTATTATGAATTAAACACTTCCGTGTTGGAAGATGTCATGTTATGGATAACGGACTTGAAAGGAGCATCGGACGATGAAGGAAATGATAAAAAATTATAGAGGGACATTAATTAGCTCTGCACTGGTAATTCTTGCAGGGATTCTGGTAGGTTTTACGAGTATACAGGGTAAGTGGTTAAATGTATTTTTTATAGTAATGCAATGTGCGCTTGTGACAATCATATTTTATGATAACAGGAACAGACAACAAAGTCGCAAGGTTATAGGGATGACTATATGGATCATACCTGTTATTACATTGATTTATAACGGTATTGCCAGATTGGTCAACATGGGAGCAGATACAGAGAATTTATTTATGGCATTGATTTATTATGGAACAGGTTTAATGTTTATGGTTATAGGAAATTATCTGCCAAAGGTGAAACAGAACAATACGATAGGAATCAGGGTCGTATGGACACTGCAGGATGAAGAAAACTGGAATGCAACGCATAGATTCAGTGGAAAGATATGGGTGGCATCAAGTATTCTGTGCATGCTTTGCGGTCTTTTTGCAGAAAGCATAGCAGCACTCGTTTTGTATATTGTAAGTATTATGGCAGCCGCAATCATCAGTATTCTTTATTCCTATCTCTTTTATAAGAAAAAGATAGGAACCGGAGAAAAATTAAAAATTCAGTATAACAAAAAAGTAATGGTGGTGTACGGAATCGTAACAATTTTAATGATTATATTTATTATAGTGACTTTGTTTTGGGGAAGCATTGATATTCAGTTCCAAGATAACAATTTTACTATCGAGGCGCAGGGATGGAGCGATTATACAGTAGACTATACGCAGATTGACAGTATCTCATACGAAGAGAATTCATTACAAAACTCGAATGATTATAGAACCAATGGTTTAGGAAATTTTAAATATGCTATGGGAAATTTTAGAAATGATGTTTATGGAAATTATATCCGTTATACACATTCGTCCTGCCATTCATATGTAGTTATGAGTGTAGATGGAAAAACATTAGTTGTAAATGGTGAAAATGATTCGGCGACAGAAGAAATATATCATACTATCAGTGAGAAGATGTCAAAAATTCAAGCTGATTGAAGCCACCTTTTCACCTAAGGAGACAAACCCATGTATCTTATTTCAATTTATTTTGACAAGCAAACAAATAAAACCCTGCAGTGGTATATAGACAAAATTGCTGAGAAAACAGGTAACCATTTTATGATTGAGAATCGTGTGCCGCCACATATGACAATAGCTGCGATTGAGGCAAGAAATGTCAATGTTCTAAAACCAGCATTTGAAACTTTGAATGGAAAATTATACTCAGGCAGCATGAAGGTTGTCTCGGTAGGCCAGCTGTTTCCATATGTAATGTATGCAGCTCCTGTGTTGAATCAGGAGTTGTTTGAATTGTCTGAGGAAGTATATAGTACATTTTTTGATATTCCAGAGATAAAAATGAGTGAATATTATAAGCCGTTTTCATGGCTGCCACATATAACTTTAGGCAAAACATTGGATAAAGTACAGATGCAGAAGGCGTTTCAGGCAATGCAGGAAAGCTTCGTACCATTCACAGCACAATTTGATGAGATAGGTATCTCTAAAGTAAATCCACATGAAGATGTGGGAAGGTTTAAATTGGTTTAATGGATAGCTATACGTTTCTTACAAAAAATTGATATAAGAATTCTTACTCAGATTCCGTGAGCGGGTGACACATAAGAGCGTAAATTTTTGCTAAAAGCAAATGAATTTGAACTCAAACTTGCTGCTACGCAGCTTCAAACACGTTCGTTCAAATTCATTAACGCAAAAATTTACGCTCTTATGTGTCACCCGCTCACTCCATATTCGCTCGAATTTCTTATATCAATTTTTTGTAAGTAATGTATTGGCACAAGTTCTGAGAGGTGCATCCTCAAGTTATAGAAAGGGCAAGTTGAAGATGCAAAATTTTGATGAGGAGTATCCTCACGTTATCGAAAACGTGGGATGTAGATGCAAAATTTGTAAAGGAAGCATCCTCAGGTTTTAGAAAAGGCAAGATGTAGATGCAATTGTACATGACAGGTAGGCTGAAAAGCATCTGCAAGTTTAAAGAAAAGTAAGTTGCGGATTACATCGGTCTAAAAAAGAGCATCTGCAACAATGAATATCAAGGCAGTGCAGATACATCAGTTGTCAAAAAAGCATCTGCGACAGCAAATAAACCCAGAATATAGATACATCAGACACCAGAAAAGTAAATCCATCATCGCTCCATCTATTTAAACTACGATACACCACAAAGAAAGAAAAAGACTATGCAATCCAGCAAATTGGAGTCGGGCTTGCCCGACGAAGCTCCCGCAGGAGTGCATAGTCTTTTTCTTGCTTAGAGGTCGTCGTGAACTAAATAGCAAATCAAAAGGAGCTAGAAAAGGGATGAAGAGTTGGAATGATCACCTATTCAACACTTTATTGATTTGTTCTACAGGTAAATTCAATAGTTCAGCCAGTTTGTCAGCATCGGTAATATGCTTAAATAAAGTTCGGATAAATTCTTCGGTCACTTGTTCGGTCACTTGTTCGGTCACTTGCTCAGTTACTTGTTTCGTTACTTGCGCGGTTACTTCTTCCGTTACTCGTTTGGTCACAAGTTCTTCCTGTTCTTGAAATTCTTCTGCCATTAATTCTTTTAATGCTTCACACATATTCGTTTTAACCTCCTTTACTGCAACCCAGTTCGCACGGGTGATTACATCCATTGCAGCTTGATATAGTTTTGATGATTTTTTAATTTCATATTCTCTGAGAAGTGTTTCAATTTCTTGGGGATTTGTCATATTCTTACGTAAACTCTGCAACCAAAGATTTTCTTTTGGATCCAACTCTTTTGTTACGAGAAGTTGTATTGGAAAAGCATCCCCGGTTATATAATAAATTCCGGCATCCATAGGAATAGTGTCCAAACCTCGAAAGTCCTTTAGATGTTGAATCATCTTTCTAGGGAAATGGTTGCATATGAAAGTAATAGTTAATTCTTGTGGCGGAATCTCGCAGACTTTGTCTGTGTCGGACTGATAAAAACAGCAATATCCATACACTTTGTAAAAATCGTTAATTGTTAAATTGTCATCCGGACTTTTGTATTCAAGGATATTGTATCTTTTGAAAATCCTGCCGATATTCTTGTGAATCACTTCATTTTCAGCTACTTTGATAATCAACTCATCCATCTGCATGGGCTTTTTCGATAATAAATGCTCTGGCTCAAAGGTGAGTTTTTCGGCTTCTGCTTCAAATTCAATCTGGATTGATGCCTGAAAAGCCGGATGCCATTGAATCGTATCTTTTGTACCTTTCGTCAATTAAAGTCTCCTTTCATTATAAAGTTTTCAGTTACTTAATGCAATGACAAAGAGACAACAAAAAATACACCACTGAAGTGAAAATAATATAGAAATCTCCAATTATCAACTTGTCAAAAGCATTTCTTTTCATATCGGATTATGTTTCGGAATTCGAAACCCGAGATGAGAGCCTTGCGGCTTAGAAAATTCAGAGAAAAGAAGGTCTCTGAAGATGTAGGAATACCATAGCATGAATTTTGTGTTGTGTAAAGGGGGAAGTTGCATATGCTCCTTTCTTGAGATTATCAGAAGATAATCGCTTATTGCCAAAAACAAAATAAAAATTATAGAATGCTATTTCGGAACAGAGGGGCAAGATAAGCCTCTCTGTTTTTTGTGAGCTTATTTATAGAAATAAGAATTTATTTTGACATTTTTAAAGATAGATGTTAGCATGACTTGAAGATATTACAATATTACAAATTGTTAGGATTAAGGAAGAACGATTTATATGTTAAATAAAAAGGATTTCTTAAAATATGCATCAAAATTAGCATTTCCAATTATGCTTCAAAATCTGATAGGAACATTGGTAAATATTGCTGATACGGTAATGCTTGGATATGTAAGCCAGACTGCTATGTCAGCTTCATCACTTGCTAATCAGTATACTTTTATTCTGTTCTGTTTATATTATGGTATGGCTACAGGTACTTCTGTTTTGTGTGCTCAGTACTGGGGAAAAGGGGATAAAAAAACAGTAGAAAAGATTCTCGGTCTGGCGGAACGGATTTCGCTGATTGTTTCTCTTATATTTTTCGTTGTTTCATTCACCATGCCAACAATGGTTATGAAGATTTTTACAAATAGTCCAGGTACGATTGCAGCCGGAAGTGAGTATTTGAAGGTAATTTCATTTTCATTTATATTTATGGGATTTTCACAAGTTTTTATGAGTGCTCTTCGAAGTATTGGAAAAATAATGCTCCCTTCTATTACGTACATTGTTTCTTTATGTGTCAATGTGCTTTGTAATGCGACCTTTATCTTTGGCCTGTTTGGATTCCCAAAGCTTGGCGTTACCGGTGTTGCCCTTGGTACTGTTATTGCCCGAATCACAGAAGTAGTGATTTGCCTTATCTACTCATTAAAGAGTTCTGATGTCAGATTCCGGATAAAATACTTCTTTGCAAAATCAGGAATTTTGTTTCAGGACTTTATGAAAATTGCTGCTCCGGCCGTAATAAATGATGTTATTTGGAGTTTTGCTGCTTCAACATTTGCAGCAATTTTTGGTCATATTGGCGATGATATGGTCGCTGCAAATGCCGTTGCTGTTATGGTGGTAAATATTGGTGCTATTGCCTGTCGCGGGTTTGCCAACGCAACTACTATTATTATCAGCCAGGAGTTGGGTAAAGACCGCATTGATACAGCCAGAGAATATGGGAAACGCATGCTCAGAATAACAATTATTGTAAGTCTGATAGGTTGTGTCATTATTCTGGCAATTCGTCCGTTGATATTAGATTTCTATCGGGATAAATTAACAGAGGCTGCCATTTATTATCTGGGCGTTTTTATAATGATGACAACCTGGCGTCTAGTAGGAGAAGGCATTAATACTTGTCTTATATGTGGATGTTTCAGAGGAGGCGGCGATTCTAAATTTGGAATGATTATAGATTTCATATTTATGTGGCTTGTTGCAGTTCCTACTACATTTATTGCAGCGTATGTTTTAAAATTACCGCCCATCTGGGTCTACTTTGTTATGACGTTGGATGAGTTTGAAAAAATGCCTGTGGTGTTTATTCATTATTTCAGAAAGAAATGGCTTACAAATATTACCAGAAATTTTGAGTGATTATTGTAAATCTATGGCATCTGTATAAAAAAAAGAGGAGGAAAATCTTGGAATTAAGCAAAATAACTATTAAAAAAATTCGGGAACTGATTGTATTTACAGCATTTCTTGTGGTTGCCTTGTGGAAGTTTGACGTGGTGCTCGATGTGCTAAAAGCAATGTGGAAGATTATATTTCCATTTGTGCTTGGTGGAGCAATTGCATTTGTGACCAATGTGCCAATGAGTTTTTTAGAAAAGAAAATTTTTAAAAAGCAAAATAAGGCAACTGAAAAACTGGCAAGACCGGTAAGTCTGCTTCTTACAATCGTATTGGTGGTTGGTGTGATTGCAGTGGTGATGTTTGGTGTAATTCCACAGCTTACACGGACAATGGGAACTTTAATGATGAGTATCGCTGATTTTGTCCCGCAGATGCAAAGATGGATTCGGGAATTTTCCCATAATAACCAGGAGATTATGAAGCTGGTAAATCAATTACAATTTAATTCAGACCAGGCAATCAAGTGGGGAATAAGCTTTCTTGGAAATGGTGCAGGGAATATGATGAATACGACAATGTCGGCAGTTGGTTCTATAGTCAGTGGGCTGGCAACTTTTTTCATTGCATTTTCTTTTGCCTGTTATGTTCTGTTTCAAAAAGAAAAGCTGCATGTTCAAGTGAGAAAAGTCTTTTTTGCCTTTCTTCCAAAACAAAAAGCAGATAGTATTCTTAACGTTTGTTCTTTAACTTATCGGACATTTGCAAACTTTCTTACAGGGCAGTGCTTAGAAGCCGTGATTCTTGGAAGTATGTTTTGTGTTATATTGAGTATTTTGAGGATGCCATATGCACTTCTGATTGGAGTTTTAATTGCGTTTACAGCTTTGGTTCCCATTTTCGGGGCTTTCATTGGGTGTGCAGTTGGAACATTTTTAATCTTTATGGTAAGTCCGAAACAAGCAGTTTTATTCATTATAGTATTTTTGGTGCTGCAACAGATTGAGGGAAATCTGATCTATCCACATGTTGTAGGTGAATCGGTAGGGCTTCCGTCGATTTGGGTGCTGGCAGCAGTTACAATTGGTGGAAATCTTATGGGAATTGTAGGCATGCTTATTTTTATTCCGCTGTTGTCAGTGTTCTATACTATTTTTCGCGAATTTGTATATTTGCGTTTGAAAAAACAACATATCAAGCAGGTGACAGAGACAGAAATATTCTTTGATTAAGTTTAAAAAAGGTGTTAAATATCAATTATGATTCAACGCTTTAAGAAAGGATAACCTATTATGAATACAGTAACAGTAAGAAATATTACGATTGGTGAAGGACGCCCGAAAATTTGTGTTCCTATCGTTGGCAAGACTCGTGAAGAAATTCTGAATGAAGCAGCTACCTTCATTACTCTTCCGGTAGACATTGCAGAATGGCGTGTAGACTGGTACGAAGATGTGTTCTCTATTCAGGAAGTTCTGGATACAGCCCGTCAGTTAAAAGAGGCTCTTGGACAGATTCCGGTACTCTTTACATTCCGAACATCTAAGGAAGGCGGAGAAAAAGAAATTTCTCCGGAACAATATGCACAGTTGAACAAAGCTGTATCAGAAAGCGGTTTTGTGGATTTGATTGATGTGGAGGTATTTATCGGGGATGAAATAGTATCCTCTATCATTGCTCATGCTCATGCACATGGTGTAAAAGTGATTGCGTCGAATCATGACTTCGCAAAAACTCCTGAGAAAGACGAAATTGTACGTCGTCTCAGAAAAATGCAATCTCTTGATGCGGATATTCCAAAGATTGCTCTTATGCCCACTTGTAAAAGAGATGTTCTGACATTATTAGAGGCTACTTTGGAAATGTCTGAACAGTATGCAGACCGCCCGATTATTACTATGTCCATGGCAGGAACAGGGGGTGTAAGCCGTCTTACAGGTGAGACCTTTGGATCCGCACTGACTTTTGGTGCTGCTTCTAAAGCTTCTGCTCCGGGACAGATAGGTGTTCATGAACTGAAACAGGTTCTGGACATCATACATAAAAGTTTAACGATTTAAAGTGAAAAATCGTTGAAATATATTGTGATATAGAAAAACACCTGCTATAATAACAAAAAATAATAATCAGATAAGAAGGGGATAAGAAGAATGGGAGAACAATTTAACTATAATATTGTCCTGATCGGATTCATGGGAGTAGGAAAGAGTACTATCTCAGAGTTTTTGAAAACATCCTTTGCCATGGAGGTTATTGAGATGGATCAGATTATCGCAGAAAGAGAAGGTATGACTATTTCTGATATTTTTAAAATACACGGAGAAGAATATTTTCGCAATCTGGAGACCAATCTTCTTATCGAGATGCAGTCAAAAACTAATGTAGTGATTTCCTGCGGTGGCGGAACTCCAATGAGAGAATGTAATGTTGCTGAAATGAAGAAAAACGGACGGGTAGTTCTTCTGACTGCAAAACCGGAAACCATTTTAGAGCGTGTCAAAGACAGTCACGATCGCCCGCTGATTGAAAATAATAAGACAGTTTCATTTATTGCAGAGTTGATGGAGAAACGAAGAGAGAAATATGAGGCGGCAGCGGATATTATCATCGAAACAGACGGAAAAGATAAATCGCAGATTTGCGAAGAGCTGATTCTTAAGCTGCGTCAGATGGATGATAAATAAAATTTACATAATCGTTTAGTGACTTAACTGATGCAAAAATGCAGCAGTTAATAGGAGGATAAGAGATGGAACAGAGAATTAAAGGAACAACAGGTTTATTGGCATTAATCGGAAGTCCGGTAGGACATTCAGGCTCTCCGGATATGTACAATTTCTGTTTCCGTTATCATAATCTGGATTACAGCTATATGGCTTTTGATATCAAAGAAGATCAGGTGCCGGCAGCATTGGATGCAATGCGTTTATTTAAGATGAGAGGATGCAATGTAACTATGCCATGCAAAACAGCAGCAGCCCAGAACATGGATGAATTATCACCTGCAGCAAGAATCATTGGCGCTGTAAATACAATCGTTAATGAAAATGGAAAACTAGTTGGACACATGACGGATGGTATCGGTTTCGTAGGAAATCTGAAAGATCATGGCGTAGATGTAAAAGGAAAGAAAATGGTAGTTTTAGGTGCGGGAGGAGCTGCAACAGCTATCCAGGTGCAGTGTGCATTGGACAAAGCAGCATCTATTTCTATTTTTAATCCAAATGATCCTTTTCTTGATCGTGCAAAAAATACAGCAGCAAAGCTGAAAGCTGAAGTGCCTGATTGCGATGTGCAAGTATTTTGTCTGGAGGATCAGGATAAATTAAAAGAAGAAATTGCAAAAGCGGATATTCTGGTAAATGGAACATCAGCAGGAATGAAACCTCATGAAGATTTTTCTCTAATCACAGATAAATCTGTATTTCGTCCGGATTTGATTGTATGTGATGTTGTATACAATCCAGAAGAAACAAAACTCCTTCGTGAAGCAAGAGAAGCTGGTTGCACAAAAACTATTGGCGGAAAAGGTATGCTTCTGTGGCAGGGAGTTGCAGCTTATAAACTGTATACCGGCATGGATATGCCTGTAGAAGAATATAAGAAATATCAGGCAGAAAACGAGAAATAAAAACTGAAGATACAGGCGCAACAATGTCTGCAAACGGAAACCATATGGATCGCACATGAGCGTGTTCGTATTTCAAAATAATAGATAAACCTTCATTTAAATTTAATAATAGTAGTTATTTAAATAGAACTCAAGGAATATTAAGTGGTGGTATCTGCGATAGTGGATTTTTGGAGATTGAAGATGAGTAATTTTGCTAGAGAGCATCCGCAAGGTATGGAAAATGTGAGATGCAGATGAAAAATTTGCAAAGGAAGTATCCTCAAATCCTAGAAAAAGCAAGATGTAGATGCAATTACATATGCCAGGCAGGACGAAAAGCATCTGCAAGTCATGAAAAGAGCAAGTTGTAGATACATTGGTCTAAAAAAAGAGTATCTGCAAAAACGAATATCAAGGTCTTGCAGATACGTCAGCTGCCAAAAGAGTATCTGCGACAGAGCATATTAAGGGATTATAGATACATCAGACACCAGAAAAGCATATTTCTTCATCATTCCATCTATTTCAACCACGATATACCTTAAAGCAAGAAAAAGACTATGCAATCCAGCGAATTGGAGTCGGGCTTGCCCGACGAAGCTGAGCAGGAGTGCATAGTCTTTTTCTTGTTTGTAGGTTGTCGCGAACTAAATCATAATAAAAATTGCGGAAAAAAATTAGCAGTTTTTGTCGAAAAAATCTCATTGCGTATTTATAGAGAAGTTGTTTATAATAAGCATATAAGAAAAGATGGAATAATTTCATGAAAATCAAGTTTTTGAAAAGATGATGATTCAGCATGAATATCTCCATCAGATAAGTTTTGAAGAAGTGTTTTGTGTATGAATACTTGTTTGAGGAAAATTCAGTATTAAATGTGAAAAGATTCGATGCTTTGAGTGAAGAATGGTTGGAATTTATTAAAGAAAATAGAAGTAAAGGCAGATTACAGCATAATTATGATGCAGTGTTTACAGTTGGTAAGGAGGAATTCTTATGCCAGAAATGATATATAGTTTTAATGGAAAAGATATCACTATGAATGTGTGCATACAAATCAGGGATGTATTAAAATTGTTACAACAGCATTTTCATATTAGTTTTGAGGAAGCAGCATTGAAATTTCATAAATCTGAAACGTATAAGACGTTACAAGAAACAGAGAATGGCTTATGGGCAGAATCAGCGGAATATATAGCTGATAGATATTACGAAGAAGCAGAAAACAATCAAGTTACTGTATAAATTATCAGTCGATGTGTGGAAGAATAATTAATAGTCTGTCACATTAATGAATCACTCGGGCAACGAAAAAAATCGTTGCCTTTTGTTCTATCTAAAATTAATTGCTAATATTCCTTTTTACGATTATAATATGCAGTAGACGTATAAATAAGACTTATAATATATACTAGCTGAACGAGAATTATAATATTTACAAACAGAATACTGTGTAAAGGAGAAGAATTATGCCAAAAAGACTTATAGATACTACAGCAAGTGAATTAGCACGATACAGTAAGTCGGAGCTTTTGAATGCTATTGCTGAGAGTGAAGGTAGAGTGCTGGCAGCGGAGACGATTGGAACAGTAACCCCGATGTTAGTTAATATTACCAACGCAGAATTTGTAGCATCTCTTGGAACCGATTTGATTATGCTAAATATTTTTGATGTGAATAATCCAATGATTCAGGGATTGCCACAGGTGGCACCGGAAGATACAATCCGCGAGGTGAAACGTCTGACAGGAAGAATGGTTGCAATTAATTTGGAACCGGCGGTGATAAAAGAAGGAGAAGAAGAATCTGTCTGGAATCTTACAACAGGACGTCAGGCTACAGTGGAAAATGCAATAAAGGCTGCAGATATGGGAGTAGACATGATTGTCCTGACGGGAAATCCGGGAGTAGGAGTAGATAACGAAGCAATCATACAGGCACTTTCAACATTAAGAGAGGTCGTTGGTGACAGAGTGATTCTTACAGCTGGTAAGATGCATGCATCCGGAATTATTTCAGAGGCTGGCGAAAAGATTCTTACAAAAAAAGATGTAGAAGCATTTGTTG
Source organism: Ruminococcus hominis (assembly GCF_014287355.1). Taxonomy (NCBI): domain Bacteria; kingdom Bacillati; phylum Bacillota; class Clostridia; order Eubacteriales; family Oscillospiraceae; genus Ruminococcus; species Ruminococcus hominis. The sequence goes on from NZ_JACOPE010000001.1 coordinate 469,464, forward strand.
ATGCGGGAGCAGATGTGATATTGCTTCCAGCACCAGGAACAGTTCCTGGAATTACCATGGAATATGCACGAAAGCTTATCAAGAAAGCACATGAAAAAGGTGCTTTGGCGATGACAACCATTGGAACATCTCAGGAAGGTGCGGATGAAGCTACAATCCGTCAGATTGCACTTATGTGCAAGATGGCAGGTGCAGATATTCATCATATTGGAGACAGTGGATATATGGGGATGGCATTGCCGGAAAATATTACAGCGTACAGTGTGGCTATACGAGGAAAACGCCATACATATCGTAGAATGGCAATGTCGCTTGAGCGATAAACGCTCCGCGAGGATGCGCAGTGATTCTGTAAAGAATGTGTCAGTTTACGCTGACCAGAATCACGCGCCAAGTCTCGCGGCTGCTCGACTTGAATAGTTTTGAGGGATAAAATCAGTAGATAGCCGGTCTTCGGTTATCTGCGTAAAATTTTAATGAAAATGAGGGGTGTTTTTATGGGTGGAGAGAGTAAAACGAGAATGACGGAGGGAAGTATCTCCAAAAAAATCATTTTATTTGCAATCCCATTGTTTTTTGGAAATTTATTTCAACAGTTATATAATACAGCGGATTCCCTGATTGTGGGGAACTTTCTTGGCAGTAACGCACTGGCGGCAGTCAGCTCTTCGGGAAATTTGATTTTTCTTATGGTGGGATTTATTAATGGAATAGCCATGGGAGCAGGAGTTGTTATTGCCAGGTATTATGGGGCGAAGAAGAAAGACTCTCTGCAGAAATCAATTCATACAACAGTGGCTTTGGGGTTGGTGTCTGGTTTAATATTGATGGTTGCAGGGATGGTATTGGCACCGAAGATATTGGTGCTGATGGGAACGCCTGCAGATGTATTGCCGGAATCGATAGTGTATTTCCGGACATATTTTGCCGGATCTGTCGGTGTTGTTATGTATAATATTTTTGTGGGAATCCTGCAATCAGTAGGGGATGGGCGTCATCCGTTGATTTATTTGATCATTTCATCCTGCATTAATGTCGTGCTGGATATATTTTTTATTGCAGGTCTTGGTATGGGAGTTGGTTCAGCGGCATTGGCTACAGTGATATCCCAGTTTGCCAGTGCAATTTTCTGTATGGTTCACCTGATGCGTGTGAAGGCTGAATATCGTTTGGAATTGCGGCAGGTTCGTTTTGATAAACGTATGTTACAGCAGATTATTCAGAATGGTGTACCTTCTGGTTTTCAGAATTCAGTCATTGCGATTGCAAATGTTTTTGTACAATCTAATATCAATGCATTTGGAAAAATGGCGATGGCAGGATGTGGTTCTTATTCCAAAGTAGAGGGATTTGCATTTTTGCCGGTAACCTGTTTTACTATGGCGTTGACAACTTTTGTCAGCCAGAATCTTGGTGCAAAGCAATATGAACGTGCAAAAAAAGGTGCAAGATTTGGGATTCTCTGTTCGATTTCCATTGCAGAGTTGATAGGAGTCATCATTTACACAGCAGCACCGGTATTGATCGCAGCATTTAACAGAGATCCGAATGTGGTACATTATGGAGTAATGCAATCTAGAACTATTGCATTATTTTATTTTCTATTAGCATTTTCCCACTGCATTGCGGCAGTGCTTCGAGGTTCAGGAAATGCAGCAGTACCGATGATCGTTATGTTTTGTGTCTGGTGTTTGTTCCGTGTAAGTTACATTGCTGTAACGGTTCGTATTATTCCGGATATCAGAGTAATATTTTGGGCTTACCCGTTGACATGGAGTATTAGTTCCGCTATTTTCCTGTTTTTATTTTTACGGGGAAAATGGGTCTATGGATTTGAGAAAAAATGAAAGGATTATTTATGAAAAAAGAAAAACGAAACAGAATAATTTCCGTGCTTATGGTACTTGTAATGGGTGTCCTTCTTATGACAGGATGTGGAGACAAAAGTACAGAAAAAGAAGACAAAGAGACGCTCACGGTATATTTATGGAGTACGAGTTTATATGATAAATATGCACCATATATTCAAGAGCAGCTTCCTGATATTAACATCGAATTTGTAGTTGGAAATAACGATTTGGATTTTTATAAGTTTCTTGATGAAAATGGTGGTCTGCCGGATATTATTACATGTTGCAGATTTTCACTTCATGATGCAAGTCCGTTAAAAGACAGTTTGATGGATCTTTCAACAACGAATGAGGCAGGTGCTGTCTATAATACATATCTTAACAATTTTATGAATGAAGATGGTAGTGTAAACTGGCTGCCAGTATGTGCAGATGCTCATGGATTTGTAGTGAATAAAGACCTGTTTGAAAAGTATGGTATTCCACTGCCTACAGATTACGACAGCTTTGTTTTTGCATGTCAGGCATTTGAGGAAAAAGGAATCCGTGGATTTACAGCAGATTATTTTTATGATTACACTTGTATGGAGACTTTGCAGGGACTTTCAGCAGCAGATCTTACTTCTACAGAAGGCCGTAAGTGGCGTACAGCTTATAGTGATCCTGCCAATATAGAAAAAGTGGGATTGGACGATGTTGTCTGGCCAAAGGCATTTGAACGCATGAATCAGTTTATTCAGGATACCAACTTGGGACCGGATGATTTAAATATGACGTATGATGATGTGATCGATATGTTTCAAAATGGTGAAGTTGCTATGTACTTTGGCAGTTCTGCCGGTGTGAAAATGTTTCAGGATCAGGGGATTAATACTGGATTCTTACCATTCTTTGAGGAGAATGGAGAAAAGTGGCTGATGACTACACCATATTTCCAGGTTGCATTGAATCGTGATCTTGAACAGGATGAAGCACGCAAGGAAAAAGCAATGAAAGTGTTAAATGTAATGCTTTCTGATGAAGGTCAGAATAAAATTATTTCTGAAGGGCAGGATTTGTTGAACTATAGTCAGAATGTGACTCTTAAACTTACTGAATATATGCAGGATGTCAAGCCTGTGATTGAAGAAAATCATATGTATATCCGTATTGCGTCGAACGATTTTTTTGCAATTTCCAAAGACGTGGTTTCGAAGATGATTTCTGGAAATTATGATGCAGAACAGGCGTATCAGGCATTTGATGCTCAGCTTTTAGATGATGAAAATGTTTCGGAGGATGTTGTGTTAAGTTCGTCGAAGTCATACAGTAATTATTTCCATTCAGAAGGTGGAAATGAATCCTATTCTGTTATGGCAAATACATTACGGGATATTTATGGGACAGATGTGTTGCTCGCAACAGGAAACAGTTTTACCGGCAGTGTATTGAAGGCTGATTATACAGAAAAAATGACAGGCGACATGATCATGCCGAATGGTCTTGCTGCTTACAAGAAGGAAATGAGCGGAGCCGAACTGAAAGAACTGGTGAAATCTTTTGTGGAGGGTTACGAAGGTGGTTTAGTTCCATTTAATCAGGGTTCGCTTCCTGTAGTTAGCGGTATTTCTATGGAAATCAAAGAAAATGAGGATGGATACACACTGTCTGAAGTAAAAAAGGACGGGAAAAAGATTCAGGATGATGATAGCTTTACAGTAACTTGCCTGGCAATACCACGACATATGGAGCCTCTTCTTGCTGATAAAGACAATACATTTGAGGCTGAAGATACAGTAGTGAAAGATACATGGATGAATTATGTTTTAGAAGGTGATGTGGTTTTAGCAGAACCGGAAGACTATATTACTTTGAGGTAAGAAAATGAATGCTAAAAATCATAACACGAGAAAGAGAAAAAATTTTATAAGGAAACGTTCAGAAATAGTAGCTATTATTGTTTTACTTAGCTGTATCATTTTGGCAGGTATTCAATATTATAGATTTGTTTCAAAGGTTGTTTATCAAGAAAGCGTTTCTCATTTGACAGAGATTTTACATCAGTCAAATAATGCATTAACGGAGATGTCAAATAAGAATTTGACCTATCTTCATATGTTGAGTGAATACTTACAAAACATTTCAAGTGAAAATGAAATTGTGGATTATATAAATAGAGCACAGGAAGAAACAGAGTTTTCAGATTTCTATTTTCTGTCTATCGATGGTAATTACAAGACAGTAACAGGAGAGACAGGTTATCTTGGTTTGCAAGGGACAATTGCAGATGAGATTATTCAAGGAAATGATATCATAATGAATGCGGTACTTCCGGGAAAATCACAATTGCTGGTTTTTGTCAGCCCTGTACCTCGCGGATACTATGAGGGATTCGAATATGATGCGATAGCGATTGCCTACGAAAATTCAGATATTGTAAAAATACTGGACATTTCTTCATTTCATGGACAGGCGAGCAATTATGTTATCCATTCCGATGGCCGTGTCGTGATCGATCATTCTTCGGAGGAACTGGAATCAGTTTATAATTTCTTTGGCGTTTTGGGAGAACGTTCGAATTTGTCTGAAAAAGAGATTCTCGCACTTTCAAAGAAATTAGAACAGGGACAAAGTGGTTCTACGCTTATAAAACTGGACGGAACAAAATACTATCTGATCTATGAAAAATCAGAGATCCAGGATTGGTCAGTGCTTGGGATGGTGCCGGTTAATGTAGTTAACGCAAGTATGAATATGTTACAGTTTACTACGATGGTACTTGTCGGTATTATAGTACTTAGTATTGCAGGATACATTATTGTAGTTATTCTTCGAAAAAATAAAGTAAGCCTGAAGGAAAAGAATACTGAAATTTTATATCGAGACGAATTATTCCAGAAGCTGTCAATGAATGTGGATGATGTCTTTCTAATGTTGGATGCAAAGACATCAAAAGTGGATTATGTCAGCCCAAATGTTGAGAAACTACTAGGTATCACGGCAGAACAAATCAGGCAGGATATTCATGTTCTTAGAAATCTACATCCAAAGAGCTCTGCAAATCGGAACAAAAATCATCTGGAAGGATTGATGGTCAGAGAACAGCGCGAGTGGGAGTTTGAGTATGTCCACCAGAAAACAAAAGAACATCGCTGGTTTCATATTGTTGCCATGGGCAGTGAGGTAGAGAAAAAGAAAAAATACATTTTAGTTATGTCAGACAGAACTGCTGATAAACAAATGAATCATGCACTTTCTGAAGCCGTACATGCTGCTGAAACAGCTAATAAGGCAAAGAGTATGTTCCTTTCCAATATGTCGCATGATATTCGTACACCAATGAATGCAATTATAGGTTTTGCAACATTGGCTGTAAGTAATATTAATAATCAGGAGAAAGTCAGAGATTATTTGAGTAAAATTCTTTCTTCAAGTAAACATTTACTTTCACTTATCAATGATGTATTAGATATGAGTCGTATTGAGAGTGGTAAGATCCATTTAGAAGAGACGGAGGTTAGTCTTCCGGAGGTTCTGCATGATCTGAAGACCATTGTAAGCGGACAGATTCATGCTAAGCAATTGGAACTTTATATGGATGCCATAGATATTACCGATGAGGATGTTTATTGTGATAAGACACGACTTAGCCAGGTGCTGCTAAATCTTTTATCGAATGCAATTAAATTTACTCCGGCAGGTGGAACAGTTTCTGTCCGACTTAGACAGCTTCCGTGTACAAAAAAAGGAAGTGGATGCTATGAAATCCGGGTAAAGGATACAGGAATCGGTATGAGTCAGGAGTTTGCACAGAAAATTTTTGACCCATTTGAACGTGAACGGACGTCTACAGTCAGCAAGACGCAGGGCACGGGGCTTGGCATGGCTATTACAAAAAATATTGTGAATATGATGGGTGGTACGATCGAAGTTAGGACAGAGCAAGGAAAAGGTACAGAATTTATTGTTCGAATAGAGCTTGGTATTCAGTCTGAGCAGCATCACGTAGAAAAGATTGCAGAACTGGAAGGTCTCAAAGCGTTGGTTGTAGATGATGATTTTAATACTTGTGACAGTGTGACTAAGATGCTGGTGAAAGTAGGAATGCGTTCAGAATGGACACTTTCCGGTAAAGAGGCTGTTCTTCGTGCACAACAATCAATAGAACTTGGGGATGCTTTCCATGCATATATCATCGACTGGCGTTTGCCGGATATGAATGGTATAGAAGTGACTCGTCAGATTCGCAGTCTTGGTGATGACACACCGATCATTATTCTAACTGCTTATGATTGGTCTGATATTGAAGTAGAAGCAAAGGCAGCAGGAGTAACAGCGTTTTGTTCGAAGCCTATGTTTATGTCAGATTTACGTAATACTTTAATGACTGCGATTGGACAGAAACAGGCCGAGGAGAATGAAATTTTCCCTGTTGCAGATAAGGCCTTCAAAGGCAAGAGAGTATTACTTGTGGAAGATAATGAATTAAATAGTGAAATTGCGATGACAATTCTTAATGAGTATGGAATTCAAGTGGATACAGCAGGAAATGGAGTTGAAGCCGTAGAGAAAATCAAAATCTCAACACCGGGAGATTATGATTTGGTATTGATGGATGTGCAGATGCCGATAATGAACGGATATGAGGCAACGAAACGTATCCGAAAACTTAACGAACCAAAGCTGGCAGGCATACCAATTCTTGCTATGACAGCAAATGCATTTGATGAAGATCGGAAAAATGCATTGGAATCAGGAATGGATGGTTTTTTATCAAAACCAATTGTTGTGGATGAGCTGCTCCATACATTGCAGGAATATTTTGGAAAAAATAAAATGAATTGACAGGTAGTTTTAGGGTTTTCTTAAGAAAATTGATATGATAAAATAAGAATTGGAATTTCTAAATTTAAGGAGGATGAGAGATGATTAAAGTATGGATAGCAGGATCGAACGGACAGATCGGACATGCGTTGAATGAGGTCCTCGACCCATTAGAGATTGAAGTATTGAATACAGATAAAGACGAACTGGACATAACAGATACAGAAGAAGTGCTCAATTTTGGTATTGTAAACCGTCCGGATGTGATTATCAACTGTACCGGTGTTACAGATACACAGTTGTGTGAAGAAGAACCGGAGCTTGCTTATCGGGTGAATGCACTTGGAGCGAGAAATTTAAGTATTGTTGCAAGAAAAAATGGTGCGAAGATTGTTCAGCTTTCGACAGATGATGTATTTGACGGAAAGAGTAAGAAGCCATATACAGAATTTGATGATACAAATCCGTTGACTGTTTATGGATCCTCTAAAAGAGCAGGAGAAAACTATGTAAAGGAATTTACACACAAACATTTTGTTATCCGTAGCAACTGGGTTTACGGAAAAGTAGGACAGAATTTCGTGAATCAGGTATTGGAAGCGGCAGAAAAGGGAAATGCCCTTTCTGTAGCAGCAGACCAGTTTGGTTCGCCGACAAGTGCAAAAGATCTTGCAAGAATGATACTGTATTTAATTAATACAAATGAATATGGTACTTACCATGTAACTTGTAGCGGAGTCTGCAACCGACATGAATTTGCAAAGGAAATCCTTAGGTTGTCAGGAAAGGAAATTGAATTAAAGGCGGTTCCGACAGAACAGTCGGATCTTTCAGCGGTAAGACCACCATATGCGGTATTGGATAATTTTATTCTTCGTATTATCGATATGTATGATATGCCAGATTGGAAAGCGTCATTAGAAGAATATATGAATGAAAGAACGGAGAAATAGGATGAAAAACAAGAATGTGAAAGAAAAAAAGAAAGAGAAAAAGATCGGACTGACGACGAAGATCTTCATAGCTTTGCTTTTAGGTGCTGTTTTTGGAATTGTACTTTGTTATCTGATTCCTGACAGCAAGATTAAACATGATATTATTGTAGAAGGTGTGCTTTATGTAGTCGGGCAGGGATTTATCCGTCTGATGAAAATGCTTGTTGTACCACTTGTATTTTGTTCTCTTGTGTGTGGAAGTATGGCCATCGGAGACACAAAGAAGCTTGGAACAGTCGGTGTCAGAACTTTGATTTTTTATCTTGCCACAACAGCACTTGCTGTAACAGTAGCATTGTCAGTTGGTAATTTGATTAATCCTGGTATCGGGCTTGACATGAGTGCGATCCAGACAAGTGCTTCTACTGTCGAGACAATGGAAGCAACTTCACTGACGGATACAATTTTAAATATTATTCCGGATAATCCGATCAATTCACTGGCAAGCGGAACAATGCTTCAGGTTATCGTTTTTGCGCTGATCATTGGTGTTATTCTTGCAAAAATGGGAGAACGTGCAGAGACAGTTGCAAACTTCTTCAGTCAGTTTAATGATATCATGATGGAAATGACAATGATGATCATGAGTCTGGCACCAATCGGTGTATTCTGTCTGATTAGCAGAACATTTGCAAATATTGGATTTAGTGCATTTATTCCACTTGCAAAATATATGCTTGCAGTACTTTTAGCACTTGCAATTCAGTGCCTTGGAGTATATCAGATCCTTTTGAAGATTTTTACAGGATTGAACCCAATCCGTTTTATCAAGAAATTCTTCCCGGTTATGGCATTTGCATTCTCTACAGCGACATCAAATGCAACCATTCCACTTTCTATCGATACACTTTCTAAGAAGGTCGGAGTTTCTAAGAAGATTTCTTCATTTACGATTCCACTTGGAGCAACCATCAATATGGATGGTACATCCATCATGCAGGGAGTTGCAGTTGTGTTTGCGGCACAGGCATTTGGAATCCATTTGAGCATGGCAGATTATATTACAGTAATCGGAACAGCAACACTTGCATCTGTCGGAACAGCCGGAGTACCAAGCGTTGGTCTGGTTACACTGACAATGGTATTTAATTCTGTCGGACTTCCGGTAGAGGCAATTGGTCTGATCATGGGTATCGACCGTATTCTGGATATGACAAGAACAGCTGTTAATATCACTGGTGATGCAGTATGTACAACAATTGTTGCACATCAGAATAAAGCGTTAGATAAAAAAGTATTTTATGAGACAGAATAAATAACAGGGAGATGATTCGGGGTACTCGAATCATCTCCCTGTTTAAATTTGTAAAATGTTTTGTTTATACTCAGAAACTGTCATTTTATAATAATTTTTAAAAGCGGTATGAAAATGGTTCGGATAAGAATAGCCCAACCGGTCGGAGATTTCAGAAATTGAAAGCTTACCTTCCTTTAAAAATGTAACAGCTGCAGCCATTCTGGCTTCTGTCCTTTTTTGGAGAAAGTTTTGTCCATATCGATTAAAGAGAATCCGACTGGTCTGTCTGGTGCTTAATCCTAAACGGCGTGATAATTCATTTAATGTAATTGTATCGTATTCCAGTAAAAAGCTATCTTCAATGAGGATATAAGCTTTCACCAAAGGAATCGGAATATATGTGATAGCAGCATTTGAAGCCGGTTCGTAGTTTCGCAGTATTTTAACCAGGAACTGCATAAAAAGAGCACGCAACATGATAGTGGCGGCGGAGCCGGGAGCAGAAAACTCCTGATAAATTGCTTCGAGGGTAGCTTGCAACTTAGCACAGTCCTTTCCGTACCAGAACGGATAATGTAAAAATGGTTCTATAATAGCGTTTTCGGAAGAGTTCTTTTTTGTGTCGTGTGCTTTTTCAATTCTTAAATAAATACAATACTCATATGTCGGATCATCTGAGTCGGAATATTGTTGATGCTCGATATGAGGACCGGTTGTATAGAGTATATTTGGATATAATTCATAGGAGCATTGATTGCTGATCAATGTTCCCTTACCTTTTGGAATATAATGGATCTCATAGCTGTTCGAGCTATGTGCATGTGAAGGTGTATTCCACGTCTGGCATTCATATGTAAATTTCAATATATTGATCTGATAATCACCTATCGAAAATGTAATATATAAGTTATCATTTTTCATACTGTAGACTCCTTTTTGAAAGTACGCTAATCGGACATGAATATATCTATTTTGTCTGCTGTTCCAATATTATTATCGTACTATAGATTTTATAATGAAATCAAGAACAAGATAGAAAAAAACAAAAAGGAGGATGACGATGATTATTGATGCACATTTACATCTCTGGAAAAAACAATCGGGATGTGTAAATGGAAAACCAGTCTTTGCATTAAGCGGAGGAAAAAGTGATTTTGGCGGTGCGATACGTCAAATGATGCCACCCTATATGCTGGATGGAAGTAATACAGTAGAAATGCTGATTGCAAATATGGATTATGCGAGAGTCAGTGGATGCGTGGTGACGCAAGAGTATATCGATGGTAATCAGGATGCATATTTATTAGAATGTAGAAAGAAATATCCGGAAAGAATAAAAATTTGTTGTCTGTATGAAGAAAAAGAAATAGACGATAAATGGATAGAACAGTTTGATGGGATTAAAATTTGTGCGGGCAGATTAAAAGATCAAAACTTGTTACATCATAAAGATATTTTTGAAAAAGCAGACAAGCTGAATAAATTTATTTCAATCGATATGGCGGATGGAGAGCTTCAAGTAGGTGATATGGAAAAATTGATTGAGATGCATCCGAATCTGCGGATTGCTATCGGACATTTTGGAATGGTCACGGTAGAAGGCTGGGAGAAGCAGATTGCATTGGCAAAGCATAAAAATGTTTATATTGAAAGTGGCGGAATTACATGGTTATTTCACAAAGAATTTTATCCATATCCATCTGCTGTCAAGGCGATACGCAAGGCGATAGAAATTTGCGGAGTTGAAAAATTGATGTGGGGAAGTGATTACCCGCGTACAATGACCGCCATAACTTATGGGATGAGTAAAGATTTTATAGAAAAATCGACTGCTTTATCGGATGAAGAAAAGAAAAAAATCTTAGGAGAAAATGCAAAAGGATTTTATGGTTTTCCAGAATTAGAAGTTCCGGAAAAAATAATTAACATGGTTGAGTAGGAGAAATAAGATGATTGTAAAAGGAACATATTTTCAGAATAGCGAAGAGAATCCATTGGTATATGGAGATGTTGAAATTAATAATATCCCAAGAAGACGATTAAGAGGAGAGGAAGAAAAAGAAGGTGTGATTGCAGAGAGTGTTCTGGTTGGATTTTGCGGAACAGATTACACATTGATGAATATGGGGCGAGAAGGAAAATTAAAACCTAAATTTCCGGAAGGCTGTAACAGATTGATCAATGGTCATGAGGGCGTTGTATGGGTACCGTCACAAGAGCGTTTTGCAATCGTGTTGATCCGTGGCGGAAACAGCTATGATCCAACCAGATATACAGAAGAAGAAACGTATTTTGAATATGGATGTGATCAGGCTGATGGTTTGTTTTCAGATAAAAATTATTACAATCCCGACATGCTATTGAAAATCCCGGATGGTTATGTGAAGGATGGAAAAATCTCTCTTAATCTATGTAAGAAGCTGGTATTCAGTGACCCATATGCCTGTATGATTTTCCAGAGAGAACGAATGGAAGATATAGGAGAGGCTCAGAATTTCAGAGTGAAAATGGCTCAATATAAATGCAGCGAAGAAGAGGCAAGAAAAATTGCGAAGAAGGAAACCTTTGACAGAGTATGTATTTTCGGGCTTGGAACAACAGGTATGTTTATCGGAGATTTGATTCGTCAGAAATATCCGGAGGCGAAGATTGTTTTCGTGGCAAGAAGTGAAGAAAACAGTCCAAAAGTCGCATTTGCGCTAAAACAGGCAGGGGCATCTTATGTCAGAAGTGCATTTGATACAAAAGAAGAACTTGCAGATGCAATTAAAGAAAAATTGGGTGGTACCGCAACTGTATTTATCGGTTCCAGCGGAGCAGCGATTGAACATGAAATTGCATTCCAATATGGTGTACTAGGCTGTAATGGTATTTATAATTCTTTCTCATTGGGACCGGAAATTACAGTCGATACAATGCCATTCGGATTTAAAAATCAGGTGATATTCGGCTCCATAAATTTCCGTCAGGATCATATGGAGGAGGCTATTCAGATACTTCAAAACAGCTGCTATGATGAAATCGTTGAATTGATAGACAAAGATGAATTTACAGAGGATCCGATTGATGCATATGAAAATAAAATTTATGCAAAAGGTGCACCAATGAAAACCGCAGTTATATGGAATGAAAAATATGTTGATAGAGAACGTTAAATAAAAGAACGTAAGGAGGAAGGAAAAAACATGAGAACAATTATAATTTCTGAACCGGGAAAGGTTGCAGTTACAGAAACTGAAATGCCGAAAGTAAAAGAGGGAGAGGCATTATTAAAATTATTATATGGTGGAATTTGTGGAAGTGATCTGGGTACATATCGCGGAACTTTCGCATATGCAAGCTATCCGAGAATACCGGGACACGAGTTTTCTGCGCAGATTGTAGAAATCGGTGAAAATGACAGAGGATTAAAGCCGGGAATGATCGTAACCTGCAATCCATATTTCAATTGCCAGAAATGTTACTCTTGTGAGAGAGGACTGGTAAATTGCTGTGAATCCAATGAAACAATGGGGGCACAGAGAGACGGAGCATTTTCCGAGTATATCACAATGCCGATTGAGCGGATTTATGATGGAAAAGGATTGAATCCAAAACAGCTTGCACTGATTGAACCATTTTGTATCAGTTATCATGGGGTATCAAGAGCAGATGTAAAAAAAGGCGATAAAGTGCTTGTCATCGGTGCAGGAACAATCGGTGTTCTTGCTGCAATTGCCGCAAAAGCAAAAGGTGGAGAAGTATACATTGTAGATGTTGCCGAAGAGAAACTTCAATATGCATATGAAACATTTGGACTTGCCGGTATGATAAAGAATGACAGCAAGGAAGAGTTTATGAACCGTGTAAATGAAATTACAGGGGAGCATCATGGATTTGATGTTTGTATTGAAGCTGTCGGACTTCCGTCTACATTCCAGAATTGTATTGATGCGGCAGCCTATGGCGGACGTATAGTTCTGATTGGAGTAGGCAAGAAAAATCTGGATTTCAATTTTACATTAATCCAGAAAAAGGAGTTAAATATATTCGGATCAAGAAATGCGTTGAAAGCAGATTTTACAGAACTGATTGATTTAGTAAAAAGTGGAGAAATTGATTTGGAAAAGATTGTAATGAATCCAGATTCGACAGATGTGAAGAAGAAATCAGAATATGAATTGGATGAAGCAGACAGGGCGTTTGAAGAGTTTAGTAAATATGGCGGCAGTAAACTGAAAGTATTAATTCACTTTTCTGATCCTTCATAGGAGTAAAAAATTAAAATAAAATAGTAGGTTTACTTATGAAATAGATGCTATAATAGAGGAAATCGGCAGGGGTCGTTTTCCTCTTTCTTTTTGCATTACAGTAGCAACGTAAGAATAATAAAATTCGCAGTTGACAATACTATAAAAGTGAGTTATATTAAAGATAGTAATAATAGTAATTATTACTATAATAAACAAAGGAGGTATGTCGCATGGAGAAAAAAGCACTTTATAATCTGTCGTATGGAGTATTTATGTTGTCTACTCGTTCTGGTGAGAAAGTGAATGGTTGTATTACAAACACTTGTATGCAGGTAGCGAACAATCCAATTCGAATTGCAATATCCGTTTTGAATAGTAATTATACCTGTGATTTAATTAAAGAGAGTGGTATATTTGCATTGAGTCTGCTGGATGTGAATTGTTCTTTTGAGACAATTAAGCATTTTGGTTTTCAGTCAGGAAGAGATGTGGATAAAATGAAAGATCTTTCGTTGCCGGTTGATCATAACGATATACCATATTTGGGATATCAGACATGTGCTGTTATTAGCGGGAAAGTTTTAGAACAGCAGGATCTTGGCACACACACATTGTTTATTGCAGAAGTGACAGATGCGAAGTTGTTGAATGAGAACGAACCACTTACTTACGCTGATTATCAGAATCGCGTAAAACCAAAGAAGAAAGAGATACCTCAGGATAAGAAGATTGTTGGCTGGAGATGTAAGATTTGTAATTATGTCTATGAAGGAAGTGAGCTTCCACCTGATTATACATGTCCTCTTTGTGGACACGATATCAGTGATTTCGAGCCAATATATGAAAGGAGATAATGAATTATGAAGTATGTATGTGATTTATGTGGATGGGAATATGATGAGGAGCAGGGATATCCAGAAGGCGGTATTGAACCAGGAACAAAATGGGAAGATGTGCCGGAAGATTTTGAATGTCCGTTATGTATGGCCGGAAAGGATCAATTCTCAGAAGAATAAGAATTTTTAGTAGAATGGAAAAACAAATTGATTATAAAAACCTTGTAAGGGAGATAGTTACATTGACTGTAGCAGTATTTATTATTGCTGCGGCGGTATATTTCTTTTTGGTTCCCAGCCACACTTCGGTTAGTAGTATTTCAGGTCTGGGAATCATCCTTACAAATTTTATACCATTGCCACTCTCTGTGATTACAATGGTTATGAATGTAGTACTTCTGTTGATTGGATTTATTACATGCGGTAAAGAATTTGGGACAAAGACGGTTTATACCAGTGTTGCATTGCCGTTTTTTTTATGGATATTTGAACGTATTCTTCCGGATATCGGCTCATTGACAGATAGTCAGGAATTGGATGTGCTTTGTTATGTTTTAGTAGTCAGCATAGGTCTGAGTATTCTTTTTAATATGAATGCATCTTCCGGAGGTCTTGATATTGTAGCGAAGATCATGAATAAATATTTGCATATAGAGATGGGAAAAGCTATGTCATTAGCCGGGATGTGTGTGGCATTGTCAGCGGCACTTGTGTATGATAAGAAGACAGTTGTCCTAAGTGTTCTGGGTACATATTTCAATGGTATGGTAGTAGACCATTTTATCTTTGGTCAAAATCTGAAGAGGCGAGTTTGCATTATTACTCAGTATGAAGAAGAACTTCGCCAGTTTATTATCCATGATCTGCATAGCGGAGCAACAATATATGAAGCATTTGGTGCTTATAATATGGATAAGAGACATGAGATTATCACTATTGTAGATAAAAACGAGTATCAGAAGTTGATGAGTTATATTAATAAACTCGATCCTAAGGCATTTATTACAGTGTATACGGTGGCAGATATGCGTTATCAGCCTAAAACGATTGGAGCTCCAGCAAAATGAGATCATTCAAATTTAGTCAGATAGATATCAGTGCAGCGGTATTACATGTTATTGCCATGACACTTATGTTAATGGATCATCTATGGGCGACACTTTTTCCGGCTCAAGAGTGGCTGACTTGTGCAGGGAGACTGGCCTTTCCGATATTTGCTTTTATGACGGTGGAAGGATATTTTTATACTCATAACCTAAAAAAATATATTTCCAGATTGTTTTTGTTTGCGTTACTTTCAGAGATACCATTTGATTTGATGTATGGAGGAACATGGTTTTATCCGGTCCATCAAAATGTTATATGGACGTTCCTTATAGGACTGCTTGGAATCTATTTGATGGAGAAAACACGGAAAATACAAAAGAAATGGGTGTATTTACCGATAGCAATTATTGTTGTTGTAGTGGGAATGATGCTGGGAACAATATGCATGGTAGATTACTATGGTGCTGGGGTTCTGACAGTGTTTCTTTTCTATTTTTTTAGAGGACGAAAATGGTGGTGTCTGTTAGGGCAATTTCTTACACTTTATTGGATAAATATAGAATTACTAGGAGGCTTGATGTATCCGGTCCAATTGTTTGGTGTGAAATTTGAATTTTGCCAGCAAGGATTAGCACTGCTGGCTTTGATTCCTATCTGGCTATATCGTGGACGTCAGGGATATCACAGCAAGTTATTCCAGTATAGTTGTTATGCGTTTTATCCGGTGCATATGTTAGTGCTTGTGTTGATATTGGAGTGTGTAAATTAACAATAAGAAGAACAATAAGAAGATAAAAAAAGGAATGGACTTTTTCATACAGAAACTGTATAATTATTAAAAAAATAATTGAGTCAGTTGAAAGTCTAAGACGAAACGTTACATGTCTATAGAATAATAGCTAATTGTAATGTGTAAGATGCATTGTCTGGAAGGACAATGCATCTTTTGGGTTTGAAGAGTTAATTTGAATGAAACTGAAGGAATAAAAAACAGCAAGGTGGGAACAACATGAAAGGAAGAAGAATTATTGCAGGGATGCTGCTTGTGGGTATATTAATTACATCTTTTACAGGATGCAGTGAATCAGTGCATCAAAAAAAAGAAAAAAATAAGCCTACAATTACACTTGGAAGTGATAGCTATCCCCCATATAATTATCTGAATGAAGATGGAATTCCGACAGGAATTGATGTAGATTTGGCAACGGAAGCATTTGAAAGGATGGGATATCAGGTAGATGTTGTACAGATTAACTGGGAGAAGAAAAAGGAACTGGTGGAAAGTGGCGAAATTGACTGTATTATGGGATGCTTTTCCATGGAAGGAAGACTGGATGAGTACCGCTGGGCAGGACCATATATATCAAGTCGTCAGGTGGTTGCGGTGAATGAAAACAGTGACATTTATGAACTGAAAGATTTGGAAGGAAAAAATGTTGCAGTTCAGTCAACGACTAAGCCGGAAGGTATCTTTTTGAAACGAACGGATGAGAGAATTCCGAAGCTTGCTAATTTGATCAGTCTTGGTCATAGAGAACTAATCTACTCTTTTCTTGGAAAAGGTTATGTAGATGCAGTAGCAGCACATGAAGAGTCTATTGTACAGTATATGAAAGATTATGATACAAACTTTCGTATTTTAGAAGAACCATTGATGACAGTTGGAATAGGTGTTGCATTTGCTAAAAATGATGACAGAGGCATTTGTGAAGAGCTGGATCAGATATTAGAAGAAATGCGGCAGGATGGGACATCGTTGAAAATAATCGGAAAATATCTGGATGACCCGGAAAAATATCTGGAGGTGGATGGTTTTGAGTATTAAAAGAAACCCAAAAGAAATGAAAAAGCGCTTCTGGATGTTTGGGGCTTTGATAGGTGTCTGCGTAGTGGCAGCCTCTGTATTGTATTTTTTTCATAAGGAAAAGACAGAAGTGGAGCAAAGACTGGTTGAGATTGTAAATTACGTCAAGGTTCAGTGTTCTACTTATACACATTATAATGAGGCTACAGAATCCAAAAGTCTTCTTAGATCGATTGAGAGTGCTCGTCAGATGAGCACGAACATCGATATTGAGATAGAAAATGGCGGGCAGTTAAGCCAGGAATTATTAAAAGAAAATTTGCAGACACTGTGGGTGGATGGGATTCTTGTACTTAATGCAGATGGAAGTGTAGTTTGTGAATATAGTGCAAACGAAAAATATACGGAAAAAGCAGTTCGTTATTTACAAAAAGATGTCATTATGGATTATATAGAATATGAAGAACGTTCGTATTCTGAGAGAATCAATCTTGATGATGGCAGTTGTATTGATCTTGCAGCCTGTGCCAGAAAAGACGCTCCGGGAGTGGTTGCTATATATTATTATACTCCGTCAGAATATATGCGAAATTATACATTGACAATGCAGAGCCTTTTAAATGGTTACAGTACGGAAAAGGACGGAACAATTGTTGTTGCAGATAGCGGGATGATTATTGCCAGCAACGACGAAAATCTGTTAGGACAGTCTACAGCTGAAAATGAGGTTGTCCAGACAATGAAACAGCATACGGATAGTCATCATATTTTTCATTTGAAAAATGAAGGAACCGGATGTTATGGAATTATGCTAAAACAAAGAGATTATTACATTTATGCATATATTCCGGATAAAAAAATATTTCAGGATCTTCCGTTAAATGTAATTTTTGTGACGTTTTTATATTTGCTTTTGCTTAGTGTTTCATGGGTGAGGATACAGAAAGCAAGTGCGGAGCGAGAAAAACAAGAAAGAGAAAAAGAGGAGAAGTATAAAGAAGAGCTTCTTAAGGCAGCAAAAAGAGCGGAAGCTGCGAACAGAGCAAAAACTGAGTTCCTCCAGCGAATGAGCCATGACATCCGTACTCCGATTAATGGAATCTGCGGCATGCTTGATGTGGCGGAACATTATGCAGAGGATTTGGATAAACAGACAGAATGTCGTGAAAAAATCAAAGAAGCTTCGAATTTATTATTGGGATTGGTAAATGAAGTTCTGGATATGAGTAAGCTGGAATCCGGTGAAGTTACTTTGGAAGAGAGTCCGTTTGATTTGCATAATATTTCAGAAGAGGTACTGACAGTAATTGAGTTGTTGGCAGAGGAGAGAAATATTAAGCTGATTCGGGAAAAACAGGAAATAACTCATTGGAATCTGATTGGCAGTCCGGCACATGTGAAAAGGGTATGGATGAATATTCTGAGTAATGCGGTGAAATACAATAAGGATAATGGAAGTATTTGTATTCAATGCAGAGAAGTTCCTTATAATCAGGCAGGCATGACGATGATTGAATTCATCTGTCAAGATACCGGAATCGGTATGAGCAGAGAATTTCAGAAAGTGATTTTTGAACCATTTGCACAGGAAAATGCAGGAAGCCGTTCTAAATATGGTGGAACAGGACTTGGAATGCCAATTACAAAAAGTCTCGTAGAAAAAATGGGTGGAACGATTCAGTTTGAAAGTGAAGAAGGAGTCGGAACTACATTTGTAATTCAGATTCCGTTTAAGATTGATACCGAGACTGACAGGATGGAAAAAGAAGAAAAAACTGCGGCATCTCTTCATGGATTGCATATTTTGCTTGTAGAAGATAATGAGCTGAATATGGAAATTGCGGAGTTTATTGTAACAGATGAAGGCGCTGTGGTGACAAAGGTGAAAAATGGAAAAGAAGCGGTGGATTATTTTGAAAAATCTTCCGTTGGGACATATGATGCAATTCTTATGGATGTAATGATGCCGATTATGGACGGATTAACTGCTTCAGAAACGATTCGAAAAATGGGCAGAGCAGATGCAAAGACAATACCGATCATAGCAATGACAGCCAATGCATTTACAGATGATAAGATGAAAGCAAAAGAAGCGGGAATGGATGCGCATATAGCAAAACCATTGAATAGGGAAGTGCTGGTTGAGACTGTTTTCAAGGTTATCACTAAGAAAAACAGAGGAAATAAAGCAGAAAATGAAATACACGTTAGAAGTGATGAGAATGAAATATAAATAGTCTTAGACAAGGAAGTTGTGGCAAAGATGGACAAAAATAAGAAAAGGATTAATTTAAATAATCAATTTTTAGAGCAGGCGGTTTTTGCAATTGCGGATGGATATTGTAGAATAAATCTTACGAAGGACCTGGTGCCGGGGGTTATGTATCAGGTACTGGACGGAGTAGAATATGATTTAAACGAACAATTGGGAATGCCGGAAAATTCCAGTTTTTCAGAACTGGTCAAGATATGGGCTTTAACAATTCCGGAAGAGGGAAGAGAAGAATTTTTGGAAACTGTGAACCGAGAGAAACTTTTAGAACGTTTTTACAAGGGAGAGCAGCACATTACATTTTATTACTGGACAAGAACAGTAACATATGAACCAATGCTTGCGGAAAATCATATGGCACTCTTTGAGGATGAAGAAACAGGAGATGTTCTGGCAATTAATTACGTGCTTGACAGGACAGAGCAATATCATCTGGAGCAATATAAAAAAGAGTTGGAACAGAAAAACAAAGAACTGGAAAGACTGTTAAAAAGAGAAAAAAATTACAATAATAAAATATATCGCGATGCACTGACCGGAGCATTTAATCGACGATACTATGAAGAAGTTGTAAAAAACTCTGTTGAGAATGCCGGAATTGCCTTAATGGATCTGGACGATTTTAAGGTCAGTAATGATACATATGGACATCATGTTGGTGATGTTGCACTCAAGACTGCCACAGAGGTGGTTTTATCTTGTATCGGGGAGGAGGATATGTTGATCCGATATGGTGGGGATGAATTTTTACTGATTCTTTCAGATGTCCAGGAAGAAGCTTTGAAAAATAAATTGAATCAGATTCGGGATAAAGTACGGAATGTAGTAATTCCGGGATATTCATATTTACATCTGTCTTTGAGTATAGGCGGAACGATAAAAAATAAGGAAGATGCGATAGAAGATGTCGTGTGCTATGTCGACCAGTTAATGTATCAGGCAAAGAATAAAAAGGACGAAGTTGTTGTATATCAAGAGGGAGAAAAACAATATTTACATACTTCTGTGCAGGAAAATATCAAACAACAAATTTTAATCGTAGATGATTCTATGATGAATCGAGAACTGCTGTCTGTAATATTGGAAGATGATTATCGGATATTGGAGGCAAAAGATGGACAGGAGTGTTTGAACATACTTTATAAAAATAAAAAGGATATCGCGTTAGTACTGCTGGACATAAATATGCCGGTGTTGGATGGATTTGAAGTTTTACGTGCGATGAATGAAAATCAAATGATAGAGGATGTTCCTGTTATTATGATTTCCAGTGAGGATTCAGAAGAGGCCATTCGAAGAGCGTATGACCTGGGAGCGTCAGACTATGTTAATCGACCATTTGATGCAAGGGTTGTTTATCGACGCGTAATGAACACGATAAAACTTTATTCGAAACAACGAAGACTGGTAAAAATGGTTTCGGAACAGATACAGAAACGTGAACACAATACGTCTACGTTAGTAGGTGTTTTAAGTCAGATTGTTGAATTCCGTAACGGAGAAAGCGGAGATCATGTTCGTCATATCCGTATGATTACGGAAATGATGCTGGAGCATTTACTTAAGGTTACGAATAAATATGATATCAGTCCGGAAGAGAAAGAAAATATTCCTCTTGCATCGGCGCTTCATGATATAGGGAAAATCGCAATCGATGAAAGAATTCTCAATAAGCCTGGAAAACTGACAGATGAAGAATTTGTGATTATGAAGACACATAGTATGTGCGGAGCAGAGATATTGACTAAGCTGGATAACTTTCAATTTGAGCCTTTGCTGCATACAGCATATGAAATCACAAGGTGGCATCATGAACGATGGAATGGTCGGGGGTATCCGGATGGATTGAAGGAAGATGAGATTCCAATCAGTGCCCAGATCGTTTCGATGGCAGATGTATATGATGCCTTGACCAGCGAGCGATGTTATAAGAAAGCATTTTCACATGAAACAGCTATTCAGATGATTCAGAATGGTGAATGTGGAGCATTTAACCCATTGCTTATTAAATGTCTGGTTGAGATTCAAGATGAATTAAAAAATTATACGCAGCATCTGGCAGATAAATAATAAATTCAAGTCGAACGTCCGTGAGACTTGGCGCGTGATTCTGGTCAGCGAAGCTGACATATTCCTATCAGAATCACTGCGCATCCTCGCGGAGCGTTTATCTCAGTCGGAGATTGGACTCCCACTGAGACAAATTTGCTATTACTCACCACCTGAAGAGGTGGGAGTCTTCTCGACTGAGATAAAAAATGCACTTGTAAGTTTTGAATGTCTTACAAGTGCGTTTCTTTTTTTATAAAATATCACTTCCGTCCGGAATCGTTGAAATAATAGTACGATAAATTCGGAAAAGAAAGAATAATGAAACCGTAAGGGATACAATTTCTGCAATAGGGAAAGACCACCATACCGCGTGGAGTCCTCCAAGCTTAGATAAAATATAGGCTGCAGGAACCAAAATAATAAGCTGACGCATAATGGATACGATCATGCTGAATACTGCTTTTCCAAGAGCCTGGAATACGGTACCGCAGATGATGCAGAACCATGCGATCAGATAATGGATACCGATGATCCGAAGTGCAGGGACGCCGATTTTGAGCATATCTGCGGATGCACTAAACATTCCAAGCAATGCCTGAGGAATAAATTCAAAACAAAGGAATCCGATAAATGTCAGGCAGAATGCAGTAATCATACTTAATTTAATTGTTTTAACCATACGTTTTCTGTTTTGTGCACCATAGTTGAATGCAATGATTGGAGTAATACCATTGTTTAAACCAAATACAGGCATAAAGAAGAAGCTTTGTAGTTTGAAGTACACACCAAAAACAGCAGTGGCAGTTGAAGAAAATTCAATCAAAATACGGTTCATGGAGTATGTCATAACAGAACCAATGGACTGCATGATGATAGAAGGAATGCCAATCGCATAAATTGTTCCGATAATTCTTCCGCTTGGACGAAAACCGCGGAAGATAAGTTTTACCTCGTGGTTGTATTTGTGATTGCACGTAAAGGCAACGACTGCGGCAACGCATTGTCCGATCACGGTTGCGACAGCAGCACCGGTCACACCCATCTTAGGGAGTCCGCATAATCCGAAAATTAAGATCGGATCAAGAATGATATTTGTAATCGCTCCACATAACTGTGAAGTCATGCTGAAGATCGTCTTTCCGGTTGAAGTCAGAAGACGCTCAAAATAAATCTGTGAAAGTAAACCGAAAGAAAAAAGCATAACAGTACTTAAGTAGTCGATTCCCATCTCCATAATCTCAACATCGGCATGTCCCATCTGACTCATGTAAAATGGTTTGACAATAGTAAACCCGAGAATACAAATTACGACGTAACTTACAAAATAGAGAAATGCCGCATTGGAAGCAATTCGATTTACTTCGTCTGAACGACGCTCACCAAGTGCTTTGGAAAGCAATGCATTCATACCGACGCCGGTACCGGTTGCAACAGCGATTAAGAGCATCTGCAAAGGGAAGGCGAGCGAAACGGCAGTAAGTGCATTTTCAGATAATTTAGATACAAAAATACTGTCTACAATATTATAAAGTGCCTGCACGAGCATGGAAATCATCATAGGTAAAGACATGTTAAACAGAAGTTTACCAATCGGCATGGTTCCCATTTTATTTTCTGCTGCAGGGGCAGTTTTCATTTCTTGACTCATGTTTTCCTCCTTGTGGTTATTTTTTTGAAGTTGTATAAAAACACTAATTAATTATCATAGCAGGGTGAAAAAAAACATGCAAGGTTTTATGTGTATATTTTGAGGTACATTTTTAGGAAAACAGATTTTGAAAGCATGTTAGCATTATCTTGAATTTATAGCAAAACAAGAGTATAATCAAAACATTGATGAGAGTTAAAATAAAGGGTGTAAGAAATAGGAGGATTAATTATGATCACTTGGAACAACTTAGATAAGCTTACTTCTTATCAGGAACTGGCAAAGACAAATAAAGTAAAACTTGCAGAGGTAATGTCAGGAGAGAATGGTGCAAAAAGAGTAAAAAATTACAGTATACCTATGGCAGCCGGACTGGCATACAACTATGCAGCAAAACAGGTTGACGAAGAGGTACTTGCAGCACTTGGCAAATTGGCAGAAGAAGCACAGCTGACAGAAAAATTCGAAGCTCTTTACAACGGAGAAGTAATTAACACAGGAGAAAAACGTCTTGTTCTCCATCACATGACACGCGGACAGCTCGGTGATGCAGTAGAGGCAGACGGAGTAGATAAACGTGCTTTCTATGTAGAACAGCAGGAAAAGATTGCAGACTTTGCAAATAAAGTACATGCAGGCGAGATTACAAATGCAGCTGGAGAGAAATTTACAACAGTTGTTCAGATTGGTATCGGCGGAAGTGACCTTGGTCCTCGCGCGATGTATCTTGCACTTGAAAACTGGGCTAAAAAGAACAATACATTTAAGATGGAAGCAAAATTCATCAGTAATGTAGACCCGGATGATGCAGCAGCAGTTCTGAATTCTATTGATGTTGCACATTCTATTTTCGTACTTGTGTCAAAATCAGGTACAACACTTGAGACATTGACAAATGAATCATTTGTTAAAGATGCATTGAAGAATGCAGGATTAGACGCTTCTAAACATATGATCGCAGTTACAAGTGAGACATCCCCATTAGCTAAGAGTGATGATTATCTTGCAGCATTCTTTATGGATGATTATATCGGAGGTCGTTTCTCTTCTACATCAGCAGTTGGAGGAGCTGTATTATCACTGGCATTTGGACCGGAAGTATTTGCACAGTTCCTGGAAGGTGCAGCAGAAGAAGACAAGCTTGCTATGAATAAAGACATTCGTCAGAACCCGGAGATGCTGGATGCATTGATCGGTGTATATGAGAGAAATGTACTTGGTTATCCAAGCACAGCGGTTCTTCCATATTCACAGGCACTTAGCCGTTTCCCGGCACATTTACAGCAGCTTGATATGGAATCTAATGGTAAATCAGTAAACCGCTTTGGTGAGCCGATAGATTATGTAACAGGTCCGGTTATTTTTGGTGAGCCGGGAACAAACGGACAGCATTCATTCTATCAGCTTCTGCATCAGGGAACAGATATCGTGCCGCTTCAGTTTGTTGGATTTAAGAACAGCCAGATTGGTACAGATGTTGTTATCCAGGATAGCACAAGCCAGCAGAAATTATGTGCGAACGTAGCTGCACAGATTGTAGCATTTGCATGTGGTAAAGAAGATGAGAATCGTAATAAAAACTTTGAAGGTGGACGTCCATCAAGCATTATCGTTGGTGATCAGTTGACACCACAGGCTCTTGGAGCATTGCTTGCACACTTTGAAAACAAGATTATGTTCCAGGGATTTGTATGGAATGTAAACAGCTTTGACCAGGAAGGTGTACAGCTTGGTAAAGTTCTTGCAAAACGCGTACTTGCACACGAGACAGACGGAGCATTGAAAGTATTTAGTGATCTGTTAAATATTTAAGAATCCGATAGGTAAAAAGGTAGTGGCTCTTATTCATGAGAAAAGAGCCGCTGCCTTTTTTGTTTCGTTGGCTTTCATTTGACAGTACAAGGCACCCATGCTAAGATAATACTGCTTTACATAAAAAATAATACAATTGCATAGAAATGTGTGAGGTGTCAGTCAAAAGTAATTTTGACTGGTGAAAAGGGAAACAGGTGAGAATCCTGTACGAACTCGTCACCGTATTTTGCGAGCTTATGCGATATTCCACTGGGGAACCGGGAAGGAGAAAAGAAGCGATTGAGCAATGAGCCGGGAGACCTGCCTTTCACAGTACAGGAATAGAATATTCAGGCCACGAGGAACTGGCAGTACGAAATAGACTCCGAAAAATTGCATTTGTATAAAATGTATGGCAAAAACAGTTATAAACAGGAGGACAACAATGAAAAAGAAACTGGTAATCTTATGTATCGCAGCAGCAATGAGTGTATCTATGTTAGGTGGATGTGGAAATTCTGCAAAAACAACAGACAGCACGAAAACAGAGGATACAACAAAAGACAGTGATCAGGCGGCAGCCGATAAAGTTGCAAAGCTGATCGACGACATTTATGTACAGGAAAGAACAGACAAAACAGATGAGCAGTGTAAGGCGGCTAAAGAGGCCTGGGATGCACTTACGGATGCACAGAAAGAATTGGTAGAGGGAGAGAATGCAGATCCAGATTATTTTGGAAGAGACACAGGAGATGCATCAAAGGATGATCCTCTCAATGCAGATGACATCGGAGAAAATGAGCTTTTAGTAGTAAGCTTTGGAACATCATTCAATGACAGCCGTGCAGCAGATATCGGTGGTGTGGAGAAGGCACTTCAGGAAGCTTATCCTGACTGGTCCGTAAGAAGAGCATTTACAGCACAGATTATTATCAATCATGTACAGGCTCGTGATGACGAGAAAATTGATAATGTGGAACAGGCACTGGACCGTGCAGTAGATAATGGTGTTAAGAATCTGATCATTCAGCCGACACATTTAATGCATGGAGCAGAATATGATGAACTGACAGAGGCAGTTGAGAAATATCAGGATAAATTTGAAACTGTAAAAATTGCAGAACCACTTCTTGGAGAAGTTGGGTCAGATGCATCTGCAATCAATGAAGATAAAGAAGCTGTAGCAAAAGCAATCACAGCAGAAGCTGTAAAAACAGCAAAGTATGACAGCTTAGATGCAGCAGCTGAAGATGGAACAGCATTTGTATTTATGGGACACGGAACATCTCATACAGCAAAGATCAGTTATTCACAGATGCAGACACAGATGGAAAATCTTGGATACAAGAATGTATTTATCGGAACAGTAGAAGGTGAGCCGGAAGATACATCATGTGAAGCAGTGATTGAAAAAGTAAAAGATGCAGGATATAAAAACGTAATCCTTCGTCCACTTATGGTTGTGGCTGGAGATCATGCAAACAATGATATGGCAGGTGATGATGACGATTCATGGAAGAGTCAGTTTGAGGCATCTAAGGAATTTGACAGTGTAGAGACACAGATTGCAGGCCTTGGAGAGATTTCTGACATCCAGCAGTTATATGTGGCACATACAAAAGCAGCAATGGACGCAGAAGGAATCAAAACAGAGCAGACATCAAAAACAGCATTGGAAGATGGAACATATACAGCAGAATTTAATACAGACAGTTCTATGTTTCATGTAAATGAGGCAATGGATGGAAAAGGAACACTAACAGTAAAAAATGGTAAGATGACAATCCATATCAGTCTTGTGTCTAAAAATATTGTAAATCTGTTCGAGGGAACAGCAGAAGATGCACAGAAAGATGGAGCAAAGCTGTTAGAACCTACGACTGATACAGTAAAATACAGTGATGGAACAAGCGAAGAGGTGAATGGATTCGATGTTCCCGTTCCGGCACTTGATAAAGAATTTGATCTTGCTTTAATTGGAACAAAAGGAAAATGGTACGATCATAAGGTGAGCGTATCCAATCCGGTAAAAGCAGAATAGTAAATACAAAGAAGATATTCGATTTAGGAAAATGAATCGAATATCTTCTTTTTTGGTTGCATAACATAGGATAAAAAAGTAAAATATTTATAGATATGTAATAACGAACATGATGAGAATGTCAATATAAAGGAGAGGATATGAAAGATATCTATATTATTTTAATTCCGTTTCTAGGGACTTCGCTTGGCGCAGCATGTGTATTTTTTATGAAAAATTCGCTGAGTGATTCTGTAGAGCGGTCGTTGACTGGATTTGCCGCAGGAGTAATGATAGCAGCATCCGTATGGAGTCTGTTAATTCCGGCAATCGAGCAGTCAGAAAATATGGGGAAATGGTCGTTTATTCCGGCAGTGATAGGATTCTGGGCCGGGGTACTTTTTTTGTTGTTACTAGATCGTGCAATTCCGCATTTGCATCGGAATAGCGAGAAAGCAGAAGGACCAAAGAGTAAATTACAGAGGACAACGATGATGGTGCTGGCAGTCACGCTTCACAATATTCCGGAAGGCATGGCAGTCGGAGTGGTTTATGCGGGATATTTATCTGGAAATGAAAAGATTACAGCGGCAGGTGCACTTGCTTTATCTATTGGAATTGCAATACAGAACTTCCCGGAGGGGGCAATTATTTCATTGCCGCTTAGAGCAGAAGGCATGAAGAAAACAAAAGCATTTGTGGCTGGTGTATTGTCTGGAATTGTAGAACCGATAGGAGCAGTATTGACAGTTTTAGCAGCAGGATTGATCATTCCGTCAATGCCATATCTTTTAAGCTTTGCGGCAGGCGCAATGATCTATGTGGTGGTTGAAGAGTTAATTCCGGAGATGTCTCAAGGCGAACATTCCAATATAGGGACAGTATTTTTCGCAGTGGGATTTACTGTTATGATGATGTTGGATGTGGCACTTGGATAGTAAAAGTACATAGGAAAACGCTTTGTGAGGATGTGTAGTGATTTTAATGAGAATATGTCAGCTTATGCTGACCTTAAATCACGCACCAGGTCTCATGTGCGTTTGACTTGAAGAAGGGGGAAAGAAGGGTATGTTCATAGTGAGAGGAATCAATATCCTGGGATGTGTGTTGCTGGGAATCTGTGCAGACAGGGCAAGACGAAAGAATGGAGAATTGGCGAAAAGTGTGTGGGTATATGAGATGGCTGCATGTGCATGTGCGATTCTATCTACAATGTATATATATACTTCGAACCCTCAGGTGGCGACAGTACTCAAGAGTCTTCTTATGGCAGGAGTAGACTGGCTTTTATTATTGTTGATGGCTTTTACGCAGCGCTATACAGAGCAGTTTAAAGAAGTCAGATTTATAAGAAATGCAATGATAGTCTATGCGAGTCTGGATACATTGTTTGCTTTGGCTAATATATGGTCAAAACAGATATTTTATGTGGAGATTACAGCAGATGCTCAAAAGCAGATATATTACGGAAGCTGGCAATATGTTCGGATGATGCATAGCATATATGCGGTGGGGATTATTGCGATAATGCTTTTGACATATTGCATCGTTATTCTTAAAACATCGCGTTTTTATCGGATACGTTATACAATGATTGGACTGGCATTTTTATTAGATGGGATCGCATCTATATTTGCAGTACGGATAAGGGGAGAATATAATCTGTCATTTGTATTTTTTAGTATAACATCCGTTTTTATTTATTATTTTAGTTTGTGCTATGTGCCAAATGAATTACTGCAGAAAACATTTGCATTATTAATACAGGAATCCAATAGCGGGATAATCTGTTTTGATAATCTCGGCAGATGCATATACTGTAATGATGTAGTAAAAGAGCTTTGTCAAATAGGAGAAGATCTGGGTACTATAGAAAGACAATACAGGAAATGGTATACGGGAAATAAAGAAGATTTTGTGCAATCTTCGATTATATACCACACAGCGTATGGAGGAAAAACGGGAAAAGACAGAAAATTTGAAATCGTGGTCACACAGCTCCACGATGAGAAAGATGTTGTGGTCGGAGTTTGTTTTACATTTTATGACAGGACAAAAGAACAGGAAAAGCTGGAGTATGAACAATATCGTGCAACACATGACGGTTTAACAGGAATGTTAAATAAAGAACAGTTTTATGAAGAAACATATCAATTACTGCATAAATATTCAGATGAAAGCTTTTATATATTATACACGAATATTGAATCTTTTAAGTTTGTAAATGATATTTTCGGAATTGCAAAAGGAGATGAGATTCTCTGTAGACAGGCAGCGTCTATGGAAAGTTACGGAACAGAAAAGGTGTTGTGCGCCAGAATACAAGGTGATCATTTTGCAATGTGCATTCCGGAATCCGAATTCTCGACAGAGCGTATCAGTGATGCAATTCAGAAAATAGAAGAGGAATTTACAAGCAATGTTTTTCATTTGCGTATATATGCAGGGGTATATGAAGTCGGAGACATAGAAGAGCCGATAAGCATTATGTGCGATAAGGCGAATATAGCCGGTGGGACAATTAAAAACAATTATCAAAAAAGAATTGCATTTTATAATACAGTACAACTTATACAGTCTCTGAAGGAAAAATCAATCATAGGAGAATTTGAATGTGCATTAAATAAAGAAGAATTTGCGATGTTCTTGCAGCCACAGGTAGATGTAAAAGGTCAGATTCAGGGAGCAGAAGCACTTGTACGTTGGATTCATCCTGAAAAAGGTGTTGTTGCTCCGGGCAGATTTATGGACACATTGGAAAAGACTGGATTAGTATATAAATTAGACAAGTATATGTGGGAAAAAGCTGCACAAAAATTAAAAGAGTGGAAGCAAAAAGAAATACCATATTATATTTCTGTAAACATTTCTACAAAAGACTTTTTCTTCCTGGATATTTACGAAACATTTGTTCAACTGATAGAACAGTATGAGATAGAGCCGGAAAGGCTAAAATTAGAGATTACAGAGACAACGCTGATGTCAGATTTTAAAGAAAACATGAAAATATTGGGAAAGCTTCAAGCGTATGGCTTCCAAATTGAAATTGATGATTTTGGAAGTGGATATTCATCCTTGAATATGTTGAGAAACATCAAGGCAAATGTCTTGAAAATTGACCGTGATTTTTTGGTAGCGACAGAAAATGAAGTGCGAGATCAGGATATTCTACAAAGCATCATTGTACTTGCGGAGAAAATCGGCATGAGTGTGATTGTGGAAGGGGTAGAAACAAAGAAGCAGTTAGAAATGTTGATAGGTATGGGATGTAGGCTGTTTCAGGGATATTATTTTTCTAAGCCACTTAGCGTTGAGAAGTTCGAGGAATTCTTGAATTCAAATCAACATGAATTTTAGATTATGACGATGGAAGAAATAAAAATACATATTATAGACAAGAGTATACATTTATCTTATAATGTATGAGGTTTACACACTAAAGGGGAAAAAGATGAAATCAGATGTGGTTATGACAAGACAACAGGCAGACGAATGGATTGCACATTTAGAAAATATATTTCCAGTGGTTCGTCTACTCGATGCGGAAGATATTAAAAAGAGAATAGATGGGGTGGAAACAGATACACCTGTTACATGCCAGTGCTATTCATTCTGGAACAGGAAAGAAGAATGCAGCAATTGTATATCAATCAAAGCTTTGCAAGAGAAAAGTCAACATACAAAGCTGGAATATCTCGGCTCGCAGATATTTTATGTGATTGCAAGATATGTAGAGATTGATGGAAAAGCATATGTAGTAGAAATGTTATCCTGTCTGGAAGATGAAACAGTGTTGGATTCTAAAGGGAAAAGTCTTTTGATCAGTAAGTTGACTCAATATAATGAAGAGTTATATCAGGATGCACTGACAGGAGTATATAATCGTCGCTATTATGAAGCTTATGTGAAAAAAATGAACGGACGCATGGGCATTGCAATGATGGATTTGGATGACTTTAAATTATATAATGATACTTTGGGACATAATGCGGGAGATATGGTTTTAAAAACCGTAGCCAGAGAAATTCAGGCATGCATCCGGAAAACCGATATATTGATCCGATTTGGAGGAGATGAATTTTTACTTTTACTTCCGGATATTGATGAGACAGTATTTGCAAAAAAATTAAGACAGATACAAAAGAGAATCTATGATGCAGAAGTACCGGAATACTCCTGGTTACATATTTCTGCAAGTATTGGTGGTGCATTGAAAGGCGAAGAGCCGATTGAAGAAACAGTTGCAAGAGCAGATCAGTTGATGTATCAGGCAAAAAAGAAAAAGAATATGATCGTGACTGATACAGATAAAACGAAAAATCTGGAAACAACAAGTAAACAACGCGTTTTAATTGTAGATGATTCAGAGATAAACAGAGAGATGCTTGCGGAAATGTTAAAAGATGATTTTGATATTATGGAAGCAGCCAGTGGTGAAGAATGCGTTGAAATATTGCAGAAGCAAGGGGCAGAAATTTCAATTATCTTATTAGATATCATTATGTCAGGAATGGATGGCTTTGATGTTTTGGAATATATGAATGAAAACCAATGGATCAAAGACATACCGGTTATAGTTATTTCACAGGATAATTCCATTGCAAGTGTGACGAAAGCATATCGGATGGGGGCATCTGAGTATATCGGCAGACCATTTGATGCACAGGTTATCTATCAGAGAGTTTGCAATGTGATCAAGCTATATGCAAAGCAGAGAAGATTGATCGCACTTGTGACAGAACAGATTTACGAGAAAGAAAAAAATGAACGAGTACTGGTAGATTTGTTGAGTCAGATCGTGGAACTTCGTAATGGCGAAAATGGAGCACATATCCGTCACATGCATATTTTAACAGAGATGCTGTTGGAACAATTGGTTCAAAAGACAGACCGCTATAAGCTGAACTGGTCGGATCAACTTGTTATTAAAACAGCGTCTGCGTTACATGATATTGGGAAAATCGGAATCAGTGAAAAGATTTTAAATAAAAAAGAGTCGCTGACAGAGCGTGAGAAAGAACTGGTACAGGCACATACCATGCTCGGAGCATCGATGCTTAAAAATCTGGATTCACATAAAGAGGATGACCTGGTAACAACAGCTTACGAAATATGCAGATGGCATCATGAACGATATGATGGAAAAGGCTACCCGGATGGGCTTAAAGGGGATGAAATTCCGATTTCAGCGCAGATTGTTTCATTGGCAGATGCTTATGATAAATTGACTCGGGACCGTGTGAATAAGAAAGGTATTTCGCACAAGGAAGCAATGCATATTCTATTGCATGAGAGAGCTGAGGAATTTAATCCGATTCTGTTAGAATGTCTTGAGGAAATCCAGGAAAACATCAGTAGAGTTATGCAGGATGGGGGCAGAGATTTAGAAGTATTCAACGAGGGCTCTGCTTATAAAAAAATGATAGAAGAGGCTGAGGAATAGAACAGCTATGATGACAGAACTTGAAAAATATTATAATAAGTTTAACGAAGAAAAACGTCTGACAAGCAGACATGGACAGGTGGAGTTTATTACTTCTATGAAATATATTCATAAATATTTGCCTGTGGATAAGTCTGCAAAAATCCTGGATGTGGGTGCGGGAACCGGAAGATATAGCGTTCAACTCGCCGAAGAAGGATACGATGTGACAGCAGTAGAACTCGTGAAATACAATCTGGGAATTTTGAAAAAGAAAAACAGTGCTGTAAAAGCATATCAGGGAAATGCAATGAAGCTTTCCCGTTTTCAGGACAAAGAGTTTGATCTGATTCTTATATTTGGACCAATGTATCATTTGTACTCAAAGGAAGATAAGGTGAAAGCTCTTACTGAAGCGAAACGTGTGTTAAAAGATGAAGGTGTGATTCTGGTGGCATACTGTATGAATGAGTATAGTGTTTTGACTTATGGGTTTAAACAGAATCACATTTTGGAATGTATGGAAAATGGTAAGATAGATGAAAAATTCAGAGTGCAGCCGGAAGAGGCCGACCTGTATGATTATGTGAGACTGGAAGATATCGACTCATATAATGATGCGGCAGGAATGGAACGTATACAGATCATTTCTGCAGATGGTCCGTCGGATTATATGCGACCGGTATTAAATGCGATGGATGAAAAAACATTTCAGACATTTATAGAATATCATTTGTCTACTTGCGAGCGCTTGGAACTGGTGGGGGCCGGTTCACATACAGTAGACATTATAAGGAAAAGGGATAATAAAAAACATGAATGATTTAAAACCAAAGTTGTTTGAGGTATTAAAAGATTATAATAAAGAACAATTGATGAAGGATATCATTTCCGGAATCATTGTTGCGATTATTGCATTACCACTTTCAATTGCTCTTGCAATTGCTTCCGGGGTAGGACCTGAGCAAGGTCTTTATACTGCAATCATTGCAGGCTTCTTTATTTCATTTTTCGGCGGAAGCCGTGTGCAGATTGGAGGACCAACGGCAGCGTTTGTCGTAATTATATATGGGATTGTTGCCCAGTATGGAACAGACGGGCTGGTTGTAGCGACGATTTTAGCCGGAATTATTCTGGTAATCATGGGATTGTGTAGATTTGGTTCCTTGATCAAATATATTCCATATACAATAACGACAGGGTTTACCTGTGGTATCGCAGTGACTTTATTTGTCGGACAGTTGAAAGATTTCTTCGGTCTTGAGATGGGAGCAGTTCCATCCGAGTTTGTGCAAAAAATCATTGCGTATGCAAATCATATTTCAACAATTAATGCAGTTGCCTTGGGAATTGGTGCACTTGCTGTTGTAATCATGCTTGTGTGGCCGAAGGTGACAGATAAAATTCCCGGTTCTTTAGTTGCTATTATTATAACAACAGCAATCGTATATTTTGCTAATCTTCCGGTCAATACGATAGGAAGTGTTTATGGAGAATTAAATTCTTCATTCCCGGCATTTCATATGCCATCCGTGTCTTTTGAGCTGGTACAGGAGATGCTTTCACCAGCATTTACAATTGCAATTCTGGCTGGAATCGAATCGCTTCTGTCAGCAGTTGTTTCAGATGGTATGATAGGAGATAATCATAAGTCGAATGCAGAACTTATCGGACAAGGACTTGGAAATATTTTCTCAGGACTTTTTGGCGGAATTCCTGCTACAGGTGCAATTGCCAGAACAGCGGCAAATGTAAGAAATGGGGGACGTACTCCGATTGCCGGAATTGTACATTGTATCACACTGGCAATTATTTTACTTCTTCTAATGCCGCTTGCAGCATTGATTCCAATGACAACGCTTGCAGCAGTACTTCTTGTTGTAGCGGCAAATATGGCAGACTGGAATTCATTTTTCAGACTGTGCAAAACAGCACCGAAGAGTGATGTGATTGTATTGGTTGCAACATTCTTCCTGACAGTATTCTTTGATCTGGTAGTTGCAATTGAAGTCGGTGTCGTGCTTGCATCCTTGTTATTTATGAAACGTATGGCAGAAACAGCAGATATTAAAACATGGAAATACGTTGATGAGCCGGATATCACACCAGGTGAAGCTGAAAAACTAAGAGATATCCCTCGAAGTATTCGTGTGTTTGAGATTTCAGGACCATTGTTCTTTGCAGCAGCAGACCAGATATTAGGTATTAACAGTGATCACAGAACAAAGGTGATCGTAATTCGAATGAGAAGCGTACCTGCTATCGATGCAAGTGCGATGAAAACGTTGAGAGAACTTGTAGAACGGGCTGAGAAAAAACATATTACAATTATATTCTCGCATGTAAATGAACAGCCGATGGCAGTTATGGAGAAAGATCATTTTGTAGAAGATGTTGGAAAAGATAATTTCCGCACAAATATCGTTGAAGCATTGGATTATGCAGAGTCTCTTGTAAAATAGTATGAAGAAGGAATAAGGTATAGAATGAATAAAAAGAGAATAGGTCGAATAATAGAATTCTTACTAATTATTTTTTGTATTATGTCGCTTGCGTTTTTGGTGAAACAGACATATCAAAAAAATCAAGAGATAGAGAGTGTGGTAACAGAAATTTCATCAGATTGGTTTTATTATCAAGATGGCAAAAAAATAGATGTAAATCTGCCCGTAACGATTACGAATTATAAGGAAGATACTCTTAATCTGTATCATGTAGGTATTACCGGTGAGGAGGATTTGAAAACAATTATTACAAAAGGTGCATATTATCGGATCCAGATTAAATTGGGAGCACGGGTATTATATGAATATAATGACGAAGTGTTTCCAAGAAACGCTCAGATGCGGCATAAATTAGAGTGTCGAACGCAGCTTCCGGATCATGTTGGCGGAAAGAAAATAACCTGCGTGTATAAAAATGATGGCAGCAACACTTTTAAAATCGAACCCATATATATTGGATATAGTGATGCAGTTCTGCGTTATCAGCTGACTTCTGAAGGTTTGGTATTGGTGCTTGTGTTTATCATGTTTTTGATCAGTATGGCATCATTAGTAGTTCATATTTATTTAAAATGCAAGAAGGTTGTAGAAACACGATTTTTACATGCAGCGATTTACTTAGTCAGTTGTGGAATATGGTGTCTGACAGATACCTCTCTGCTTCAGAACATGTTTGATTACTCGCTGGCAGTATCTTATGTTTCATTTTACATGTTTATGTTTTTCCCTATTCCGATGATTCATTTTATTGGGGATACCAGAGGAATGGAGAAATATAGGATTCTGAATTGGTTGAAGTATATTTTTTATGTAAATATTCTGGTACAGAGTGTATTGAAACTGCTTCAAGTATTTGAGCTTATCGATATGCTGAGAATTACGCATATACTTATTGTAATCGCAATTATAATATTGGAAATATGCTTATATAAAGAATATCAGGAAAAAAGGACGGAAGAAATCAGAACAATTTTATTTGCATTTGTAGTAGTATCTGTAATAGGAATCACTTCATTGCTGCTCTACTGGGTATTTGATATTACGAGATATGGTTTCATATTTGAGCTTGGAAATCTGATCTTTTCCATTATTTTGATGAGTGGATTGTTACATACAGCATTTCATAATATGCAGTTTCGAGTAGAGGCAACGATTTATAATAAACTGGCACGTAGAGACAACCTGACACAGTTGCCGGATATTCAGTATTTTCAAGAGTGGCTGCCAGAACAGAAGGTTTCTAAAATCTATATGACAGCAGTTGTGCTGTTTCAATTAAAACGTGTGAATACGATTTATGGAACAAGCTTTGGAAATGAAATGCTTCGGAAGGTTTCAGAGTATATAAAGGAGCGGGTGGATGTAAACCAGATGTTCCGTGTAGGAGGAAATCAGTTTATTCTTACTGCATATTCAAAATCTGAGGCAAAGCGGATGCAAAAGGAACTGAAAGAATTATTTGACGAAGAGCTTCGGATTGGTGAAGAACAAATTCATATTCCGGCAATCATATGTGGTGTGGAATATGAACATGGTCAGGAGAGTGAGGTAGTCCTATCATATATTGAATATCTGACGGCGCAGGCAGTAAAAAGTGGTGATACAATCGTGATCCAGGGCAATCAAGAAACCATGGATGGCTTTCAATATGAAAAGGAAATCGAAAGCTTTCTGCCAAAAGCAATCCGTGAGGATTTATTTGAAGTATATTATCAGCCGATATATTCATTAGAAAGACAAAGGTTTGTAGCGGTAGAAGCACTAAGCCGTTTAAGACATCCGAAATTTGGTATGATACCGCCGGATGTATTTATTAGAATTGCAGAAAATACGGGTCAGATTAATGCGTTAAGTTCTCTTCAATTTCGAAGAATCTGCCGTTTTATGAAAGCAAATCCTAAGTTGCGAGAAAAGTTACTAAGTGTGAAATTTAATCTTTCCCCGGCACAGTTTTTGAAAAAGGGATACTGTCATAGTTTGATAGCTATGATCCGCGAATACGATCTTCCGGTTTCATTTTTCCAGTTCGAGATTACGGAGACGGTGGCAACAGAATATAATGAAGAACTTTATCGTTTTGTAAAAGAATTACAGGCAGAAAGAATAGGATTGTGTCTGGATGATTTTGGTTCGGGGTATGCAAATCTGAATACTGTATTAAAACTTCCGTTTGCATGTGTTAAGATGGATCGTTCATTACTTCAGGGAATTATGGAAGATGAAAAAGTAGCAAGGTTCTATCGAAATATGTGTGCAATTCTAAAAAATCAGGGATATAATCTGGTCGCAGAAGGTGTGGAAGAAAAGAAAGAAGTAGAATTGCTAAACCAGTGGGGAATCGACCTGATTCAGGGATATTATTTCTCCAGACCGGTATGCGAGGAAGAGCTATTGAGACAAATCGTGGACTAAAATGAATGGAGATTAGCATGAAAATCGTATTTTTAGATGTAAAAACAATTGGTGAGGATATTGACCTGTCACAATATGAAACACTGGGAGAAGTTGTCAAGCATGACTTTTCTTCCACAGAAGAAGTGCCGGAGAGGGTGAAGGATGCGGATGTAATTATTCTGAATAAAGTACAGATTAATGAGCAGACGATCGGTACTGCAAAGAATCTAAAATTAGTTTGCGTCACAGCGACCGGTACAAATAATCTGGATAAGGAATATCTGGAAAAACGAGGGATCGCATGGCGGAACGTGGCGGGATATTCTACAGAGACAGTGACGCAGCATACATTTGCAATGTTGTTTTATTTATTGGAAAAGATGCGTTACTATGATGACTATGTGAAAGAAGAGCATTATGTAAATGATGTACAATTTACACATTTTGCAGAACATTTTACAGAGATTCATGGAAAGACATGGGGAATTATCGGGCTTGGAAATATTGGAAGAAGAGTAACGGAGATTGCAAGAGCATTTGGTGCACATGTGATTTATTATTCTGCATCGGGAAGTCCGGCACAGGAAGGGTATGAGCAGGTTGACTTAGACACATTGTTATCCACATCGGATATTGTGTCGGTGCATGCTCCGCTTAATGAGTATACAGAAGGGCTGATGAACCGGGAAGCATTTGCCAAAATGAAGAAAAATGCGATATTTCTGAATCTTGGAAGGGGTCCGATAGTAGTGGAGCAGGATTTATATGGTGCGTTAGAAACGGGTGAAATTGCTGCGGCTGGTCTGGATGTGTTGACAAAAGAGCCGATGAGTGTGGATAATCCTCTTAGAAAAATCAAAGACAGTGGAAAACTTTTGATTACGCCGCATATTGCATGGGCGAGCGTCGAGGCAAGAACGAAATTGATGGACATTATATTTGGACAGGTGAAAGAATTCTTTGCGTAGAGTTTGAGAAATATAATAAAGCAGGATATACATTTTAAGAGAATGTATATCCTGCTTTTTATACTTTTAAGGAAGGCTGTTTATTTTGCTTCAGCCATAACACCAACTTTATTTTCTTTTGCTTTATGTTTATCATACATTGCAAACATACCGGCTAACAGAGTACCGGAGATGGAGTGCCATGTACAAGATACAGCACAGATGATTGCTGACTCCGGAGTAGAAGCAAACTGAGCTGTTGTAGTTGCAAGGTTAGTTGCAAGTCCTGCGTTCTGCATACCGACTTCGATAGCAATGGTTCTTTTTTTAGAGGTATTCATACCTACAAGTTTTCCGGCTCCGTAGCCAAGTAAATATCCGAGTCCATTATGAAGTAATACAGCGACGAAGATGACAACACCGGATTGGAAGAATTTAGAACCCTGAGAAGAAACAACTCCACCGACTACGCAGGCAAGACCAAGTACGGCAACACCAGGCATCATTTGCTGAATCTCATGGAACATTTTCTTTTTGCCATAGAGATAATTTAACAAGAAACCAACACCGACAGGGAGAATTACAGTTTCAATGATGGATACGAACATTGGAAGTCCTTTGATGCTGATCTGTGTGCCGCTGGCAAGCAATGAGACCATAAGCGGTGTCATGACTGGGGAAAGCAGTGTAGAAACGGTTGTCATTCCGACAGAAAATGCGACGTCCCCACCGCACAGATAAGACATAATGTTAGAAGATACACCACCAGGGCAGCAGCCAACAAGAATCAAACCAAGTGCGATACCATCAGGCAGATGCAAAGCTTTAGTAAGTGCAAATGCGAGGAATGGCATAATCAGATACTGGGCAAGTGCACCAACGCAGATATCAAATGGGCGCTGCGCCAGAATTTTGAAATCTTCAGTTGTCAGGGTAAGTCCCATGCTAAACATGATGATACCGATGATGATAGACTGACAGGTAAATTTGTTAGATACCGGGTCAGTGAAAAGTTGAAAATTTACCCATCCCATCATAGTCGGGATGAAGAATGTGACAACTGCGATTGCGATGACGACCACAGAAGTATAATCTGATAAAAATTTGCTTGCTTTTTGTAATGCTTTCATTACGAGTACCTCCTAAAATATATTTGTTCATGTTGCGGTTTACAAGAATTTGTAAATCGTAACTTGTTCACCAAATCCAGAGGAATGAAAAGATAAAAGTGAAATAAAAAATCCCTTTTCAGACCAAGAATCTGAAAAGGGACGAATAAATCCGCGTTACCACCCTAATTCTGCAAATAAAATCTGCAACACTCTAACGTACTATCATACGCGTTCCCTATAACGGAGGAGACCGGCGAGGTTTACTTAATCGTGCTTTCAACCCGCTTCTTAGAGAGGATATCCTTATCTGTTTATTACCTGCTTCCAGCAAACACAGGCTCTCTGTGAAATAAAATAAGATATGGCATTGTTCTCATCGACGAATTTCGGTGAACTGTATTTGTTTTACAATTACGCATTATAGACCTCTGAAATGAAATGTCAAGAACAAATTTTGTATGAAACAAAAAACAGAGTATCTTTATGATTGACTTGAATTGTATTTTTGAGTAGTTTATAATAAATCGAATTCATTTATAGAAACTGGAAAGGAAGATGGAAGATGTTGAAGGGAAAAACAGTGTTATTAGGTGTAACAGGAAGCATTGCAGCATATAAGATTGCATCACTTGCAAGTGCATTGAAGAAGCTTCATGCGGATGTGCATGTGTTGATGACACAGAATGCGACGAATTTTATTAATCCGATTACATTTGAGAGCCTTACGGGAAATAAATGTCTGGTGGATACATTTGACCGGAATTTTCAGTTTCAAGTAGAGCATGTTTCAATAGCAAAGAAAGCGGATGTAGTAATGATCGCACCGGCAAGTGCCAATGTTATTGGAAAGCTGGCACATGGAATTGCAGACGATATGCTGACTACTACGGTGATGGCATGCAAATGTAAGAAATATATTTCACCGGCTATGAATACGAATATGTTTGAGAATCCTATCGTGCAGGATAATTTAAAAATATTGGAGCATTATGGATATGAGGTGATCCAGCCGGCAAGCGGATATTTGGCATGTGGAGATACGGGGGCAGGTAAGATGCCGGAACCGGAGACTCTGCTTGCGTATATTGAAAAAGAGATTGCCCGTGAGAAAGATCTGCAAGGCAAGAAGATTCTTGTTACGGCAGGACCGACACAAGAAGCAATTGATCCGGTAAGATACATTACGAATCATTCTTCGGGTAAAATGGGATATGCAATTGCAAAAGCTGCGATGCTTCGTGGTGCAGAGGTTACGCTGGTAAGTGGACGTACTGCGATTGAAGCTCCGCTTTTTGTAAATGTTGTGCCAATCGTTACGGCAAAAGATATGTTTGAAGCGGTGACGGGAATCAGTAATGAGCAGGATATTATTATCAAAGCTGCGGCTGTTGCGGACTATCGTCCGGCAGTTGTTAGTTCTGAAAAAGTTAAGAAAAAAGAAGGTCAGATGTCTATAGAGTTAGAACGGACAGATGACATTTTGAAATATTTGGGAGAAAATAAAAGAGAAGGACAGTTTTTATGTGGCTTTTCTATGGAAACCCAGAATATGATCAGTAATTCCAGAGCCAAACTTGAAAAGAAAAACCTGGATATGGTTGCAGCCAACAATGTAAAAGAGGCTGGCGCAGGCTTCCAGGGAGATACTAATGTATTGACTCTGATTACGCAGAAGGAGGAAACATCACTTCCGCTTATGAGCAAGGAGGATGCAGCCAATAAACTTCTGGATAAAATTCTTGAATTGACGATTCGCTAAGAAAGTCAGTTACAAGAGAATCGCCCATATGTGCTTCAAGTGATAAGAGGATACAAAGAATGGGCGGCAACTTAATAACACACACCGTATTGCATCCGCACAAAGCGGAGCGGTAACAAGGAGGAAAACATGAACAACAAAACAAAAAAATTCAACACGATGCAACTTGCTACATTGGGACTTATGACAGCAGTCCTTATCATTATGTCCTGTACACCATTAGGTTATCTGAACATTGGACCACTGGCAATTTCATTTAATGTAATTCCGGTTGCGATTTGTGCAATCGTATTAGGACCGACAGGTGGTGCAATTGCCGGACTGATCTTTGGACTGACAAGCTTTGGTCAGTGTATTGGAATCGGCGGAGTCAGCGTAATGGGAGCAATGCTCTTTAGTATCAATCCTGTTCTGGCATTTATCCAGCGTGTAGTTCCACGTCTTTTGGATGGTTTGCTTATCGGATTTATTTATAAAGCAACAAGAAAAAGAACGAATGCATATGTGGCAAGTGCAGTGACAGGATTCTTTTCAGCATTTTTAAATACTTTGTTTTTTATGACATTTTTAGTAGTATTATTTGGAAATACAGAATATGTGCAGGGGCTTATGAACGGAAGAAATGTGATTATCGGATGCTGCATGATGGTTGGTGTGAATGCTATCAGTGAAATGGTTGCATCTACAATCATCACAGGTGCAATAGGAGCAGCACTTTTCAAAGCACGTTTACTGCCTTCAGAGAAATAGAATTGCTTGCGTTACTGGTCACAGGTACTGTGAACAGTAACTTGCTTTAGAGAAATAGAATTCTTGCCAGAGAAAGTATTTTATGTTAGAATCAGTCTGTAATTGTGTGTATCTGTTCAAGAATAACAGGTACAAGGACGTTTACAAAAGCGGGGTATGAATAATGGAAATGGAACAAGAAGTAACAATTATGAAAGAGTTCGAGCAGTTGAAACCATTTCTTTTGAGTGCACAATTAGGAAGCTATGTAGTGCTTCCGTTGAAGTACAGAAAAGAAGAGCTTGACCAGGTATGGCTGAAGGCAAACTGTGAGAAACAGGATATTACAACGACGAATCTGACAGAACAGGCAAAGATATTATTTAAAGAAAACGATCCAATGCATGTTGGTGTCTGCTACAAGTTCCTGCGTGAGACATTTATCAAAGAATTGCTAGATAATATAGAAGTAGAGAACGTAATGGGATTTGCCGTTACAGATTTGGATCAGGATAGAATTGAACTTGGAATAAACTGGGAGAAGGATGGATTTGATATTCATTCTGCTTATTTATATGTGTTTGAGACAGGAGTTGCATTCTTATGTATGGGACTTCGTTATAGTCGAATGGATGCAATCGCCCAGATTTGTAATCCGGGAAGTGCAGATACACAGTCTCGATATTTTTATCTGGACAATGAGAAAAAGACACATGAATTTTCATTGGATGAAAAACTGGATATATTACTGGATACAATTGGTCTGGAAGTATTTCATCGTAGTGGAACATCTGTGTTCTTAGATGCATTTACATATAATCTGGCTATGATCGGAAGAAGATTCCGTGACTTAGATACGATAAGACGAGTAACTTGTAATCAGAATAATATGCTGCCTTTATCTACAGATGTGGATGAAGACATGACAGGTGCACTGCAGTACCTGTATGCAGCACAGGATAAGATTCATCTGGCATATAACTGGGGAGCATGTGTTTCAGATCAGGCAGTATCCTATGTTATGGCAGACTATAATCTGAACATGGAAGGTCAGATGAAGCAGCATGCAGAAGATAAACTTCCGGCAGTAATCATCGCACTTTATGAGAAATATACATGTCAGTATCTGACAGAACAGGCAGCTGCGGAAGATATGAAAGCGAAAGAAAAGCAGGAAATCAAAGATATACTGATGCATTTTCAGGCATTCGGTGTAGTGCGTGCTATGAATCTTTCAAGAAATTATGAGATTAAGATCATTTATCAGCATTTGTTAGATATGAATGGAATTGAGGGCTCGATCAATG
Source organism: Ruminococcus hominis (assembly GCF_014287355.1). Classification (NCBI taxonomy): domain Bacteria; kingdom Bacillati; phylum Bacillota; class Clostridia; order Eubacteriales; family Oscillospiraceae; genus Ruminococcus; species Ruminococcus hominis. The sequence goes on from NZ_JACOPE010000001.1 coordinate 512,228, forward strand.
ATCTTGATAAGAAATTGAATTTCTTAAATGAGCAGATAAAAGATATGGCTGAGAAGAAACAAAACCATATGATGGAATTGGTAGTGGGATGCTGTAGCATTTCAATTTTGTCTTCTGTATTCATGATTATGAATCTCATGGGAATAAGTGCAGCTACACAGTGGGTTGTGCTGGGAACAGTGATTGGCATTGGTGTAGTGGGAGCTTTAGTGACAATGCTTCGTAAGACAAATGTTGTATCAGCATTTTCAGAAAATATGGAGAAACTGTACGATCATTTTGAAGCGGTAAAAGAGAATGTCAATGAGACATTGGCTGAGAGAGCAGAAGCTAAAGAAGAAGCAAGAGCTGCAAAAGAAGCCGCTGAAGAAGAGGCACTGGCTGAGCAGGAAGCAGCCGAGAAAGCTGCGCAGGAAGAAGTAGAAAAGAAAGAATCTCAGCAGATTATTCATATAGAGGATAAGACTGCCAAAAAAAATAATGTAGATGATAATATTAAACATGCGTAGGTCTATCAGAATCACTGCGCATTCTCGCAAAGCGTTTGTCTCAGTCGGAGATTGGACTCAATGTCCTGAGACAAATTTGCTATTACTCACTAGCTGAAGAGGTGGGAGTCTTCTCAACTGAGATAAAAAATGATTTATAGATAAATTCAATAAATAAACCCAGACATGTAAAAAAGCTATAAGCACATGTCTGGGTTTTATTGTATTTGAAAGAAAAAAATGATACTTTGGATATAGTTGGATACGAAAGGGGAAGTTATGAATTACGTAGGAATTGATATTGGTTCAACAGCATCAAAAGTCGTAACAAGGGGTGACTGCCAGATGCAGTTTGTATTGCCAACCGGATGGAGCAGTAAAGAGACCTGCAAGATAATAAAGGAACGCTTGCAGGAATCGGGAATCGATGTGCTGGCAGATTCTACGAAGGTTGTTGCAACCGGATATGGCAGGGTTGCGGTAGATTTCGCAGATTATGTAATTACAGAAATTACCTGTCATGGAAGAGGCGGACGGAAGATCGCCGGAGAGAATTGTGGAATCATTGATGTGGGCGGACAAGATACAAAAGTGATTCTGGTAGAACACGGAATGGTAAAAGATTTTTTGATGAATGATAAGTGTTCAGCAGGAACAGGAAAATTTTTGGAAATTATGGCAAATCGTCTGGGAGTGACGCTGCAGGAACTGTTTGAGATGGCAGAATCGGGAATGGTACTTCCAATTAGTTCTCTTTGTACAGTATTTGCCGAGTCAGAAGTGATCAATTACATAGGGGAAGGGCATAAAAGAGAAGATATTGCAGCCGGTGTAGTGGATTCTGTTGCAGCAAAGGTATGTCAGCTGGCACAGAGAAAAGAACTTCCGGATAAAGTGATTTTGACAGGTGGAATCAGCAACAGTACGTATTTTACAAGGATTTTGTCGGAAAAGATAGGACGAACCGTAGAATCAACAGAAGATGGTAGATATGCAGGAGCTCTTGGAGCGGCATTGCTGGCAGAAGAAAAAAGCAGAAAAAAACGATAAATAATGAAAGGATGAACAGAAGATGGAAATAATTAAGGATTTACCAGAGGTATTTGAGGAGTTTGCAGAACAGAGAAAGAATTCATTTCTTGCAGTAAAACAGTTGAAGGATAAAGGAATTCCGGTTATCGGAGCATATTGTACATATTTCCCAAAAGAAATTGCAATGGCAATGGGAGCAGCCACAGTAGGTTTATGTTCAACATCTGATGAGACAATTCCGGATGCAGAAAAAGATTTGCCTAAAAATTTATGTCCGCTGATTAAGTCCAGTTATGGATTTGCAAAGACAGATAAATGTCCATTTTTCTATTTTTCAGATGTAGTTGTCGGAGAGACTACATGTGATGGAAAGAAAAAGATGTATGAATATATGTCTGAATTTAAAGATGTGTTTGTAATGGAGCTTCCAAACTCTCAAAGTGCGACATCATTGCAGCTTTGGAAGAGTGAGATTGTACGTTTTAAAGAATATCTGGAAGAAAAATTTGGTGTGGCAATTACAGAAGAAAAAATTGCAGAGGCTATTAAAGAAGAAAATGAAGTAAGAAAATCTTTGAAAAATTTATATGAAGTGATGAAACACGAGCCGGCACCAATCAAAGGACATGATTTGTTTAAGGTACTTTATGGAAGTGGATTTAAATTTGACAGAAAAGCAATTCCGGCGGAAGTAAATGCATTGGCAGAGAAAATAGAAAAAGAATATGCAGAAGGTAAAATGTTGGAAAGTCGTCCACGTATTCTTGTAACCGGATGTCCAATCGGCGGAGCAACAGAAAAGATTATTACAGCAATTGAGGAAAATGGCGGTGTGGTCGTAGCTTATGAAAACTGTTCCGGAGCAAAATCTATCGATAAACTGGTAGACGAGGAAAATCCAGATGTATACCAGGCACTGGCAGAAAGATATCTGGCAATCGGCTGTTCCGTTATGACACCAAATCCAAATCGTCTTGAGCTGTTACAGAGATTGATTGATGAATATCAGGTTGACGGAGTAGTGGAGATGACCTTACAGGCATGTCATACATATAATGTGGAGACACTGGCAATCCGTAAATTTGTCAATGAGAAGATGGGACTTCCGTATATCAATGTAGAGACAGATTATAGTCAGGCAGATGTGGGGCAGTTAAATACAAGAATTGCGGCATTTCTAGAGATGCTGTAGGATGTGGATGCAGAGTTTTGTTATTTAGTTCATTAAGTGTCTCCAACACTCACTCCATATTCGCTCGAATTTCTTATATCAATTTTTTTGTAACTAATGTATTGGCTCAAGTTGTGAAGCAAATAGCAACAAAGGGTGCCAGTGCCTGTCCAGTAAAGCTCTGCTTTTAGTAATAATTCTGACCTTTATGTATTTCCCGCTGACGGAGTCTGAGTGGAAATTCATATCCAATATTTTCTCTCAGGGACGCTTATCCAACTTAGTGAACTAAATAGCAAATCAAAAGGATCTAGAAAAGGGATGAAGAGTTGGAATGATTACTTATTCAACACTTTATTGATTTGTTCTACAGGTAAATTCAATAGTTCAGCCAGTTTGTCAGCATCGGTAATATTCTTAAATAAAGTTCGGATAAATTCTTCGGTTACTTGTTCAGTTACTTGCTCAGTCACTTGTTTCGTTACTTGTGCGGTTACCTCTTCCGTTACTCGTTTGGTCACAAGTTCTTCCTGTTCTTGAAATTCTTCTGCCATTAATTCTTTTAATGCTTCACACATATTCGCTTTAACCTCCTTTACTGCAACCCAGTTCGCACGGGTGATTACATCCATTGCAGCTTGATATAGTTTTGATGATTTTTTTATTTCATATTCTCTGAGAAGTGTTTCAATTTCTTGGGGATTTGTCATATTCTTACGTAAACTCTGCAACCAGAGATTTTCTTTTGGATTCAACTCTTTTGTTACGAGAAGTTGTATTGGAAAAGCATCCCCGGTTATATAATAAATTCCGGCATCTATAGGAACGGTGTCCAATCCTCGAAAGTCCTTTAGATGCTGAATCATCTTTATGGGGAAATGGTTGCATATGAAAGTAATAGTTAATTCTTGTGGTGGAATCTCGCAGATTTTGTCGGTGTCGGACTGATAAAAACAGCAATATCCATACACTTTGTAAAAATCGTTAATTGTTAAATTGTCATCCGGACTTTTGTATTCAATGATATTGTATCTTTTAAAAATCCTGCCGATATTCTTGTGAATCACTTCATTTTCAGCTACTTTGATAATCAACTCATCCATCTGCATGGGCTTTTTTGATAATAAATGCTCTGGCTCAAAGGTGAGTTTTTCAGATTCGGCTTCAAATTCAATCTGGATTGATGCCTGAAAAGCCGGATGCCATTGAATCGTATCTTTTGTACCTTTCGTCAATTAAAGTCTCCTTTCATTATAAAGTTTTCAGTTACTTAATGCAATGACAAAGAGACAACAAAAAATACACCACTGAAGTGAAAATAATATAGAAATCTCCAATTATCAACTTGTCAAAAGCATTTCTTTTCATATCGGATTATGTTTCGGAATTCGAAACCCGAGATGAGAGCCTTGCGGCTTAGAAAATTCAGAGAAAAGAAGGTCTCTGAAGATGTAGGAATACCATAGCATGAATTTTGTGTTGTGTAAAGGGGGAAGTTGCTATTTAGTTCACGATAGCCCCAAGCAAGAAAAAGACTATGCATTCCTGCTCAGCTTCGTCGGGCAAGCCCGACTCCAATTCGCTGGATTGCATAGTCTTTTTCTTGCTTTGTGGTGTACTGATCGAAATAGGTGGAGCAATGATGGATTTACTTTTCTGGGATCTGATGTATCTATATCCTGGGTTTATTTGCTGTCGCAGATGCTTTTTTGACAACTGATGTATCTGCACTTGCGTAATATTCGCTGTTGCAGATGCTTTTTTTGAGACCGATGTATCCGCAACTTACTTTTCTTTAAACTTGCAGATACTTTTCAGCCTGCCTGTCATGTATAAATTGCATCTACATCTTGCCTTTTCTAAAACTTGAGGATGTTCCTCATTGAAATTATGCATCCTCACCTTGCCCTTTCTATAACTTGCGGATACACCTCATCAAAATTTTGTATCTTCAATCCCCGAAAATTCCCTGCCTCAGAACCTTGGTTGACAATTGCCTACTAAAACGATATGATAAACAGAGAATACAGTTTATAAAGAAAATGAGGATAGAAGCAATGTTAAATCAATTTTCAAGGACAGAATTATTATTAGGAAAAGAAGCAATGGAGCGTCTTGCAGGAGCACGGGTGGCAGTGTTTGGAATCGGCGGGGTCGGCGGCTATGTGTGTGAAGCATTGGTTCGTTCCGGGGTGGGTTCTTTTGATCTGATTGACGATGACAAGGTTTGTTTGACAAATTTAAATAGACAGATTATCGCGACAAGAAAGACCGTCGGAAAATATAAAGTAGATGTGATGAAAGAACGTATTTTGGATATTAATCCGGATGCGAAAGTGGAAGTTCATAAGTGTTTCTTCTTGCCGGAGAATGCAGATGAATTTCATTTTGAAGACTATGATTATATTGTAGATGCGGTAGATACAGTGACAGCTAAAATCGAGTTGATTATGAAAGCAAAAGAAGTCGGAACACCGATTATCAGCAGCATGGGTGCGGGAAATAAATTAGATGCCAGTCGTTTTAAGGTAGCAGATATTTATAAGACAAGCGGATGCCCGTTGGCAAAGGTTATGCGTCGCGAGTTGAAAAAGCGTGGTGTAAAGAAGTTAAAAGTTGTTTATTCAGATGAACTTCCAATTAAGCCGAAAGATGATATTGCAAATAGTTGTCGTACAAACTGCATATGTCCTCCGGGAGCTGAACACAAGTGTACAGAGCGACGTGCGATTCCGGGAAGTACGGCTTTTGTGCCATCGGTAGCAGGTCTGATCATTGCAGGTGAGATTGTAAAAGATCTGTCTGGAATACAGTAAAAGATAGGACCATACCAAACTAGGGGGAATTCTTATGGAACAAAAGAAAAAACAAAATCATAAATTATATGGTGGATTTCAATATGCGTTTACAGGAATTGTAACTGGGTTGAAGCAGGAACAGAATATGAAGATGCATGCAGTAATGACAGTTTTGGTTGTGATTGCCGGATTTTTCTTTCACATTTCTATGACAGAATGGTGTATCTGTCTGTTGATTTGTGGTCTTATTATGGCATTGGAGTTGGTGAATACAGCGGTGGAAGCGGTTGTGGATCTTGTGACTGAGGAGAGAAAGCCATTGGCAAAGATTGCAAAAGATACGGCAGCAGGAGCTGTATTTATTCTGGCTATTTTTTCAGCAGTGATAGGATGCATTATTTTTCTGCCGAAGGTTATAGCATGGATATAGTTTTCGCACGCAAAAAAGTTTATGAGTGATTTCTCGTCCCTTTTTTCAGACTATTATATTTACTTTTTTTTAGAAAAAGTGTATAACAAAAGTATGAAAAATAACTGGTATGATTCACTTTCATGGCAATCACTACACGGATTGACACGAAGGGTACACGAAAGGAGAAGAAGACTATGGAAAAATTGACAGACGGATTAAAGAAAATCTTATTGGCAGGAATCGGAACAGTGGCTGTTACAGCAGAAAAATCAAAAGATATTTTGGATGACCTGGTAAAAAAAGGCGAGTTGACAGTGGAGCAGGGAAAGGCTCTGAATGAAGAACTCAAACACAATATTAAACAGACAGTAAAAGATAAAGTGAATGTTTCAGTAAAGACATCAACACCTGAAGAATTAAATGAATTGCTCAGTAAGATGACAGCAGAGCAGCTTGCACAGTTGAAAGAGCAGATAGAAAAGGTGGAAGCGGAAGCACCGGAAGAAGAGGTTGTAGAGCCGGAAGATGTAGTGGAAGCAGAAGCTAAAGAAGTTGAAGAACCAGAGGTTAATGAGTAACGCAAAATCAGGTTCCAGATTGAAGGAAATTACAGCAGTACTGCGTAAGCATGAGATCACAAAGGGCATGACCCCGGTGAAGCTGCGGTTGATTCTGGAAGATCTGGGACCTACTTTTATTAAGATAGGACAAATCATGTCGCTGCATTCGGATGTCCTTCCAAAGAAATATTGTGACGAGTTAATGAAACTGCGTTCGGATGTGCCGCCGATGTCATTTTCAGAAGTGGAAGAAGTAATAGAAGAATCCTATGGATGTCCGTGGAAGGAAGTATTTTCAGATATAGAGAAAACGACGCTTGGTTCAGCTTCAATTGCACAAGTGCATCGCGCAACGCTCAAATCTGGAGAGAAGGTTGTTATAAAGGTACAGCGCAAGGGAATCTATGACACGATGGCAAGAGATATCGGACTGCTTCATAAAGCGGTGAAACTGGTGCCGCCGATCAGCATTAAAGAGACTGTAGATTTCAGCATGGTTTTAGATGAGCTGTGGGTAGTCACGCAAGAAGAAATGAACTTTCTGACAGAAGCAGCCAACATGGAGGAATTTGCCCGGAGAAATAAAGATATCGCTTTTGTGCGTACACCGATTTTATACAAAGAGCATACGACACATCATGTTCTTGTTATGGAATATATTGATGGATATCCAATTGATGATAAAATATCGCTTCAGAAAAATGGATATGATCTGCATGAAATAGGAACAAAATTAATAGATAACTACATTAAGCAGGTTATGGAAGATGGATTTTTTCATGCTGATCCACATCCGGGAAATGTATGCGTATCCGATGGGAAAATTGTCTGGATCGATATGGGGATGATGGGAAGATTGTCTGAACGAGACAGAGAATTGATCGGAGATGCAATTCAGGGAATTGCGATTAATGATATCGGAATGATACAGGATGCGGTACTTGCGTTGGGTGAATTTCGTGGAAAACCGGATCAGAGTAAATTATATGAAGATATCAGTACTTTGATGATGAAGTATGGAAAATTGGATATGGGTAATATTGATGTGGCAGAGACAATGCAGGATTTGATGGAGGTTATGAAAACCAATCGGATTTCCATGCCACATGGACTTACAATGCTGGCTAGAGGATTGACGCAGATGGAAGGCGTTATGGCAGACATTTGTCCGGAGATCAATATGGTAGAAATTGCAGCAGCCCGTATAAAAGGTGATTTCTGGCGTAATTTCGACTGGAAAAAAGAGTTAAAAAGCAGTGGCAAACATTTGTATCGTGCACTTCATAAAACAATAGATTTGCCATCAGTGACGGCAGATGCGATACAAGGCTTTATGAAAGGGCAGACAAGAGTAAATCTGGATTTACATGTGTCAAAAGATTTATCAGAGCTGTTGAGAAGACTTGTAAGAAATATTGTAATGGGGCTGTGGGTAATGGCTCTTTTAATCAGTTCGAGTATTATTTGCACGACCAATATGCAGCCGAAGCTGTGGGGAATACCTGCAATTGGAGCTATTGGTTACCTGCTGGCATTTGTGATTGTACTCTATGTATTTATAAAACACTTTTTGTCGAGAAAATAATAGAAAAGATAATAGAAAAAATAAAATACGAGGGACATCCCATGGGAGTTTTGGGTGCCCCTCGTATTTTTGTACTAAAAGTACACACTACTATGATACGCGATATTTTTGAAGAAGTCTGTCAGCCTTCTGTTCATCATCACCATGAATGACGAGAGTAACCGGAAGACCCAGACGAATGGCCATTAGTTCGGAAAGTTCTTTTCCGTTAATATTCATACGATGATTCTCAATGTCTTTGACTGTAATATTAGCAGATAAATTTCTGCATGTGTTATAAAAAGTGACAAATTGTCCTGTAGTTACGAATTTGATATTTTGTTTAATCATAATCAATTCCTCATAGTTTGTATAAAATTGGTTAAAATGACATTGTTTGCAAAAAAGATTCGTATAATCAGATTTTTGTTTGACTTTAACCTTGTTCAGTATATAATAAGATGCATAAAAACGTAAAATACATATTTACTATGACTGATATATATTTTTTGTATATTAAAGAATGAGAAAATTTATCTCAGTCGAGAAGACTCCCACCTCTTCAGGTGGTGAGTAATAGCAAATTTGTCTCAGTGGGAGTCCAATCTCCGACTGAGATAAACGCTCCGCGAGGATGCGCAGTGATTCTGATAGGAATATGTCAGCTTTGCTGACCAGAATCACGCGCCAAGTCTCGCGAACGTTCGACTTGAAGTGTATTAAGGGAGCAAAAGCATGGAGATTACATATGATTATTATCGGATTTTTTATTATGTAGCAATGTATAAAAGTTTTTCAAAAGCCGCGAAGGCATTAATGAGCAACCAGCCGAATGTTACACATTTTATGAACAATTTGGAGAATCAGCTGGGATGTAAGTTGTTTGTGAGGTCAAACCGTGGAGTGACATTGACAGCGGAGGGACAAAAACTGTATCAACATGTTTCTATTGCATATCAACATATTCATACCGCAGAAATGGAACTTGCAAATGAACAGAGTATGGAAAGTGGCAGTATCACAATCAGTGCCAGTGAGATCGCACTGCATCTGTTACTATTACCTATACTTGGAAAATTTCATAAGAAGTATCCGGGAATCCGTCTTCGGATTTTAAATCATTCGACTCCGCAGGCGATACAAGCAGTGAGGGAAGGCGTAGTAGATTTTGCGGTGGTGACAACACCATTGAAAGCAAAAAAACCACTGAAATCAATTTCACTGATGGAATTTCAGGAAATTGTTGTTGGAAATGAGACATTTGCAGACATACAAGAAGCAATTTGTCTTGAGGAGATTGCAAAAAATCCATTAATCTGTCTGGGAAAACAAAGCACAACATATGAGTTTTATTCCAAATTCTTTTTAGAGCATAATCTTGTATTAGAACCGGATACAGAGGTGGAAACAATTGATCAGGTCTTGCCGATGATTATGAATGGATTGGGAATTGGATTCTTGCCGGAGCCGTTTGCAAGAAATGTAATAAATGAGAAAAAGGTATATGAGATTCCAATGGTTGAAACGATACCGAAGCGGGAAATCTGTCTGGTGGAGAATCATAATTTTCCACCAAGTATTGCGGCAGAAACTTTGAAGAAAATGCTTATGTGAAATCAAGAAATATAAGTATGTAAATAATACATATCGGTTATGCAAATAAAACAGTCATGGTTGGTTTGACTTTAAAAGAATAGCTTTCTATACTTAGTGCAGAAGAAGGGTTATCGTTTACAAAATAATGTTAAGCCTGACCAGAAATTTGCATAAAGGAGGAGTTGTCATGCAAACCATTTTACCTAGAGAAGAGGCTGTAGAAGGTATTTTTTCGGAGATTCTTGCCTCGCCGACAGCATGCGAGCAGTTAAGAGATGTTTTTTATGAACATTTAGATGAAGAACATGGGATTGATTTTGATGAGTCAGAACATTTCATACAGGTATTATTTAATGCCTATAAAAATGGAGATGTGACGGCTCTTTTATTAGAATTATGTGGAGGAAGCATGTTTGATTTGCTTAGAGAAGCTTTTTTGATTCCTAAGAAGTTTCACGGAAAATCAGGGGAGAATCCGGTATTGCTGACCGATGTGGATGGAAATATTCTGGAAGGAAAAGAAAAGGAAATTTCCGGACATGAGTATGAAAAATTCAAAGAAATATATGACCGACATGAATGTGCACCACGTTCTAAATTATATTTGGCAGATGGATACGATATTGTACGTTCCTATACAAAAGGAATGGAACTTGTAGAGAAAAAAGATAATAGAAATCGAGGAATCCTGATTTTATATGCATTACCAGATACTCGTAAACTTGGATTGACAGAAGCACAGGCATATGCTGTTGTGTGGGATACTTTTCATAAAATACAGGAAGAGGCGCCAAGAGCAATGGTATATTACGGACAGGAGACTGGTGTGAAGAAAGATAAGGAATTCGATGAGATTGGAATTTTACTTCCGATTCGTGAATTTGAGAAGAAAATGTTACACCATTTGAGTGAAATTGATGGAATTGTATTGACATGTCGCGAGAAAATGATGAAAAAAGCAGGAAATGAAAGTCTGGATTTTGAATAAAGGTTAGGAAGTGGAGAGTATGCGGGGAGAAACAATCAGAAAAAACCATATGGATATTCTCTGGCATGAATATACAGACCAAAATGGTGAAAATAAACCAGTGACGGAAGCTAGTTTGACGGAAAAGGCTTCTATTATCGGACGGGTGGGGATTATGCTGCTCTCATGTGGAACAGGAGCATGGCGTGTGAGAAGTTCTATGAATGCGCTGGCAGAAGTGATGGGGATTACTTGTACAGCGGATATAGGTTTGATGTCGATAGAATATACATGCTTTGATGGAGAGGAAGGATTTACACAGTCCTTGTGTCTGACGAATACGGGAGTGAATACTTCAAAGTTAAATCGTCTTGAAAACTTTATAAGAGATTTTGAAGTTGAAGGCAAGCATATGTCAGGAGAACAACTTCATTCATTTCTAGACAATATAGAAAAGATACATGGTTTATATTCACCAATTGCATTAGGATTTGCAGCAGCGCTTGCCTGTGGCGGGTTCACTTTTCTGCTTGGTGGCGGGCCGATTGAAATGTTGTGTGCATTTATTGGCGCAGGAATCGGAAATTTTATTCGATGTAAATTATCAAAACATCATTTCACTTTATTTTTATGTATTGTATCATCGGTGTCAGCGGCTTGTCTTGTATATGCCGGAGTACTGAAAATAGCAGAGCTTTTGTTGGGGATATCAATACAGCATGAAGCCGGATACATTTGTGCTATGTTATTTATTATACCGGGGTTTCCATTTATAACGAGTGGAATCGATTTGGCGAAACTGGATATGCGATCAGGTATTGAACGCTTGAACTATGCACTGATTATTATTCTGGTTGCGACAATGACTGCGTGGATCATGGCACTTTTGCTACATCTGCAGCCAGTTGATTTTATGAAAATATCATTGCCGATATGGGGATGGATTCTTTTTCGCATACTGGCAAGCTTCTGTGGGGTATTTGGGTTCTCAATTATGTTTAATAGTCCGGTGCGGTTGGCAGAAGTTGCAGCGGCAATTGGTGCAATAGCAAATACATTACGGCTGGAACTGGTAGATATCGCAAAATTTCCACCTGCGGCAGCAGCGTTTATCGGAGCACTTACAGCCGGAATACTGGCTTCTTTAATCAAAAATAAAGTGGGATATCCAAGAATTTCTGTTACGGTGCCATCTATTGTAATTATGGTACCCGGATTATATTTGTATAAAGGATTTTATAATCTTGGGATGATGTCATTAGCAGTGTCTGCATCATGGTTTGCATCTGCAATATTGATTATCGCAGCACTTCCGTTAGGATTGATATTTGCAAGAATACTTACGGATAAAACATTTCGATATTGTACCTAAACATGGGATATTAAGAAATTGATTTGTTACTACAGGAGAGTGATGGATCAATTTCTTTTTGTTAAGTTGAGAAATTAATTGACCATACAAATTTCAAAGTGTAACATAAGATAGAAACAGATGTAAAAGAACAAATACCTTTTGGTAAAGGAGAAAATATGTTACAAATTCAACATATATGCAAGGAATACCGAACCGGTAATCTGGTGCAGAAGGCGTTGGACGATGTCAGTTTGAATTTAAGAGATAATGAATTTGTTGCTATTTTAGGTCCCAGCGGTTCAGGTAAGACAACACTTCTGAACATTATCGGAGGACTGGACCGTTATGATAGCGGGGATTTGATCATTAATGGGATTTCTACAAAAAAATATAAGGACAGGGATTGGGATTCTTATCGTAATCATACGATTGGTTTTGTGTTTCAAAGCTATAATCTTATTCCGCATCAAACTGTTTTGGCAAATGTTGAACTGGCACTGACGATATCCGGTATCGGTAAAGCACAGCGGAAAAAGAAAGCAATCGAAGCATTGAAAAAAGTAGGCTTGGGTGAGCAATTACACAAGAAGCCAAACCAGATGTCCGGGGGTCAGATGCAGCGAGTTGCGATAGCAAGAGCATTAGTAAATGATCCAGATATTCTGCTTGCAGATGAGCCGACCGGTGCACTTGACAGTGATACAAGTGTGCAGGTTATGGATTTGCTTCAGGAAGTTGCAAAAGACAGGTTAGTTGTTATGGTTACGCATAATCCGGAGCTGGCAAAAGAGTATGCAACTCGAATCGTAAATCTGCGGGATGGTAAGATCCGTTCGGATACAGACCCATATGAAGTGGATGAAGCAATATTAACTCCACCGGAACATAAGAATATGGGCAAATCATCGATGTCATTTATGACAGCTTTGTCGCTTAGTTTTAACAACTTAAAGACGAAGAAAGCAAGGACTTTATTGACATCCTTTGCAGGCTCGATAGGGATTATTGGAATTGCACTGATTTTGTCACTTTCGACCGGAGTGAATAAATATATTCAAAATATTGAAGAAGAAACGTTGTCAGAATATCCGTTACAGATTCAAAGCACCGGGTTTGACATTACATCGATGATGGTTGGAGCCGGAGGTGGTGCCGAAGAAAATGTAAAAAAGAATAAAGATGACGGCAAAATTAAAGTGATTCAGATGGTGACAAATATGTTTGCGACAATGAATTCGAACGATTTGAAATCTCTGAAGAACTATCTGGATAACGAGGAAGCCAGTGGAATCCGAAAATACACAAATGCAATCGAGTACTCTTACAATGTATCTCCACAGATTTTCAAGGAAAACGGAGATAAAATCCGTCAGGTAAATCCAGATAAATCATTTTCAGCACTGGGACTTGGCTCATCTACTTCTTCAAATAGTATGATGTCATCAATGATGAGCACGGATGTATTTTACGAAATGCCGAAAAACAGCAGTTTGTATGAGAAACAATATGAAGTAAAAGCCGGAAGATGGCCGAAAAAGTATAATGAGTGTGTAGTGGTTCTGACTTCGGATGGAAGCATTAGTGATTTCATGTTGTATACACTGGGATTGCGGGACTCTATGGAACTGGACGAGATGATCCAGCAGTTTATAAAAGAGGAAAATGTAAAGACGCCTGAGAATTTGGGAACTTATACTTACGATGATATTATTGGAAAGAAATTTAAGCTGATAAACAGTTCTGATTGTTATGAATATGATAAGCAGTATAAAGTCTGGAAAGATAAAACAGACAACAGCTCTTATATGAAGAAACTGGTTGCGAATGGCGAAGACCTAAAGGTAGTCGGTATCGTGCAGCCGGATGCAGATGCCAAGGCAACGGCATTACAGGCAGGAATTGCTTATCCATATGCTTTGACAGAACATGTGGCAGAAGAGGCAAAGAAAAGTGAAATTGTAAAACAGCAGCTTAAAAATCCGGATATCAATGTATTTACAAATGAAAAGTTCGGAACTGACAAAGGTGACGATGATTTTAACATGGATTCTTTATTCACAGTTGATGAAGCTGCATTGCAAAAAGCGTTTAAATTTGATGAAAGTGCGATGAGCAATCTTGGCAATTCACTTGATTTTTCCGGTGCAGATTTAGAAAAAGCATTTCGTGTCGGAGGGGATAGTTTTGAACTTTCCAATATGGTGAATCTGGAAGAGGTACAGCTTGATCTGTCAGGTATGCCACAGTTGAATTTAGGAGAGATTCTTTCCAAATTGGATTTATCAGTATCACCGGATGGATTGAAACAAATGGCATCTAGTCTGTCAGAAGGATATCTGGAATATGCGAAGACACATCCAGAAGCAGATTACTCTCATTTGCTGGAAGATTTTACAGAATATTTAAAAACGGATGAGGCAAAGAAAATTATTGAGGATAATATCAAAGACATTATCAAAGAAAGTGCCAGTGTGACCATTACACCGGAACAAATTCAAAAGCTGCTCAAAGACACCATGGCAGGTTTCTTACAGTATGTAACAGATAATGGTTATACAGATGTTAGTAAATTTGGAGAGTACTTGCAGGAATATTTACAGACAGATGAAGCAAAGCGAATGCTTGCGTCAGTCGGAGACGGGATTCAGATTGATGATATCGAGGTAAATATTACTGCTGAACAGATGACAAAGCTGGCAAATGAATTGTATAAAGGATACCAGAATTATGCATCAGTAAATGGTAAACCGGATCCGTCCAAGATGGGAGAACAAGTAATAAAGTATCTTGGAACAGAGGATGGAAAGAAACGTCTGACAGACGGACTGACTAAAACGGTGGATATGAATGCTCTGGAAAGTCAGGTATCTGCAGCTATGCAGGATTATATGACAAAGGCAATGGGTGTGCTTAGCAATTCTATGGGCGAGGCGATTGGGACACAGGTTTCATCAGCAATGACACAGATTGTAACACAGCTTACAAAGGGTATTGAGAGTGCGATGACGCAGATGATGACGAATGTCGGGACACAACTTCAAAATGCGATGGGAAGTGCAATGACAATCGATACCGATGCATTTGCAAAAGCATTTCAGATGAATATGACGGAAGATGATCTGGTGGAATTGATGATGTCTATGAATACATCGAACAGTGTGTCTTATGACAGTAATCTGCAGAAGCTTGGCTATGTGGATTTTAATGTGCCGGCGGAAATTTCATTGTATCCGAAAAATTTTGAGAGCAAAGAAGAAGTTGTAAAAATTTTGGATAAGTACAATCACAAGATGGAAACGGAAGGAAAAGATGAACAGGTCATCAGTTATACCGATGTAGTTGGAACATTGATGTCTTCGGTGACAAATATTGTGGACATTATCAGTTATGTACTGATTGCGTTTGTTGCGATATCGTTGATTGTATCATCAATCATGATTGGAGTTATTACGTATATCAGTGTATTGGAGCGTAAGAAAGAGATTGGTATTCTGCGTGCAATTGGTGCTTCGAAAGGAAATGTATCTCAGGTCTTTAATGCAGAGACATTTATCATCGGATTATGTGCAGGGGTGATCGGTATTGGATTAACAGTAATCTTGTTAATTCCGACAAATGCGATCATTCATTCGGTTGCAGACACGACAGCTGTAAGTGCGGTATTACCGGTTATACCTGCATTGGTACTGATAGCGTTGAGTGTAGTACTGACATTGATCGGTGGTTTGATTCCATCTAGAAAGGCGTCAAAGAGTGATCCGGTAACGGCACTGAGGACAGAGTAAAACAGAGTGCATGGAGTAGCATAAAGGGAAGTATAAAGGAAATAACAAATGAAGTATAACAAGAGAAAGAGACTCTTTCTTGTGCTGGCAATTATCTGGATGATTATGATTTTTGGTTTTTCGTCCAGAAATGGTGATTTGTCAGGAGAAGACAGCGGAAGGGTCGGAAGACTTGTCGGTGAGTGGTTTGTTCCGGGATTTGATGAGTGGAGCGAGGTAAAACAAAATGCATTTGTTGATAAAGTGGATTTTCCGGTTCGAAAGACTGCACATGCGACGGAATACGCAGTATTGGGTACGTTGATTTTCGGGGCAACTTATGAGATTCAGCGAAAAAAGAGATATATCGTTGGAATCCCGTGGCTATGCGGAACGATATATGCAGCTACTGATGAAATTCATCAATTGTTTGTCCCTGGTCGAAGCGGTCAAGTGCGGGATGTACTGATTGACAGCTGCGGCGCGTTTATCGGAGTAATGCTTGTAACATGGATGATAAGTCGTAGAGAAAAGAAAGAAAGTACAAAATGATGTACTTCGTAAAGAAAAATATCAGAAAGATGAGGAAAAGAACATGAATGAATTATATGAAGCGATTGAGAAAAAAATAAAAGATGCAGGATATCCGAGAAAAATTTCAGGGGTAGATGTATACAATGATATTTGTGACCAGATAGACGGAAAGGAAAACGGAACTTACATTTTGTTATCCAAATTCGAGGATGATGTCGTATTTGAATATCATATTACAATTCAGGACGAGGATTTTAATCTTGGAATTCTGACGATGAAGACTCCGGAAGGTGTGTTCGAAGCAGATTTTGATGCTGAATAAGAAACTTGTGACAGCAGAAAAGACTATTGAATACTTTATCTAGGACAAAAAAAGAGCAGAATTTGCATGAAAATAGACAAAATATGTATTGACGATAAAATTGTTTTGAGGTATGATTAGGCAGATTTTACGGAAAGGCAGGAAAAAAAGATGGCTGATACAGTTCAGAAAAAAATCGCATTTGAAAATGCAGATGCAGCAGTAGAATTTGTTAATAGAGTACAACAATTTCCCTTCGATGTAGATTTAAAGGCAAGAAATATGAGAATTGATGCAAAGTCTTTACTTGGCGTACTTTCTATTTGCGAAGAGAAGAATATTGAAGTAGAAGCTTTTGGAACGAGTGATGAGTTTGTCGAACTGCTTGCTGAGTATACAGCATAGTTTAGATGAAGCCTATAAATTATGTGGTAAGTGCTATATAGACGAGGAGAAATAAAATGAATCCATCACAGATTACAGATTGGAGTCATCAGATTATACGGTCTGTGGCAAAGAAAGACGGATTATATATTGATGCGACTATGGGGAAGGGACACGACACAAAGCTTTTATGCGAATTAGCAGGAGAGCAAGGAAGTGTGCTTGCATTTGATATCCAGTCGGAAGCGGTGCATGCAACAGAAAACTTGCTGCAGAAAGAAGGTCTGCTTGACAGGGCAACATTACTTTTGACAGGTCATGAGCATATGGATGAATATGTGCAGACAGAATCGGTGGATGTCGTGTGTTTCAATTTCGGATATCTTCCGGGCGGGAATCATAGTATTTCAACAAAAACAAAGACAAGTCTGGAAGCAATTGAAAAAGGGCTTACCTTGTTGAAGCATGGTGGTATGATGAGTCTGTGTATTTACAGTGGCGGTGA
Organism: Ruminococcus hominis; assembly: GCF_014287355.1. NCBI lineage: Bacteria > Bacillati > Bacillota > Clostridia > Eubacteriales > Oscillospiraceae > Ruminococcus > Ruminococcus hominis. Next base: position 529,658 of record NZ_JACOPE010000001.1, read on the forward strand.
TACAGGGTTTGAAGAGAAGGATGCAATTCTTCAATATATAAAAGAAATTAATCCGAAAGAATATACAGTAATTGTAAATGAATACTATAATCGTGAGAATAATCCCCCAATCCCGGCATTTATTTTTAAACGTTAAAAGGTTGGATTTCACTGTGATTGCAGTGGAATTCAACCTTTTATTCTGTATTTTACGGGGAAGATATGGTATAGTATGGATAAATCAAAAGAAAGGTATGGTAAAGAGTGGGAGATAAGCAGGAGAAAATGAAATACCGGCTTGCGGAAGCGATGAAAACTTGTATGAGAACCATGCCGGTAGAGAAGATTACAGTTAAAGAAATAGTTCAGGAATGTGGGACAACACGACAGACATTCTATCGCTATTTTCTAGATAAATATGATTTGATAAACTGGTATTTTGACAAGATTCTTTTGGAATCCTTTGAGCATATGGGAGAGGGAAAAACTGTCTATGAAGGTTTGTGTAAGAAGTTTCAGTATATTGAAGAAGAAAAGTTATTTTTTAAGGCAGCATTTCGTAATGACCAGCAGAATTGTTTAAGAGAACATGATTTCCAATTGATACTTGCTTTTTATACAAGGCAGATTGAAGAGAAGACGAAAGAACCGATTTCAGAAAATCTACGTTTTTTGTTGGAGATGTATTGTCAGGGGTCTATTTATATGACTGTTCAGTGGGTGCTGGGTGAGAGAAAAAGCACACCACAAGAGATGGCGAAGGCACTTGTATCGGCGATGCCGTCAGAGTTGTATGATGTGATGAAACAATTAAATCTTGTGTAAAATGAATGAAAAATAAGAAAAAAGTCAATCTGACATGTGAAAATGTGACAGATTGACTTTTTTGTAACTTTTTATTTGGAGAAGATATTGTTAAAATAAAGACATAAGAAAACAAAACGGCAAAACAGAAAGGGAGAAGAAAAAATGGCAAACAGAATTATGTTGAATGAAACATCTTATCATGGAGCAGGTGCAATTGGGGAAATTGCAACAGAGGCAAAAGCAAGAGCTTACAAAAAAGCATTTGTATGTTCTGATCCGGATTTGATTAAATTTGAAGTAACAACAAAAGTAACAAAAGTGCTGGAAGATGCAGGACTTGAGTATGAAATTTATTCTGATATCAAAGCAAACCCAACAATCGAAAATGTACAGCATGGAGTAGAAGCATTTAAGAAAGCAGGAGCTGATTACATTGTTGCTATTGGTGGCGGTTCTTCTATGGATACAGCAAAAGCAATTGGTATTATCATTGCAAACCCTGAATTTGAAGATGTTAGAAGCCTGGAAGGTGTTGCACCTACAAAGAAACCTTGTGTACCAATCATCGCAGTTCCAACAACAGCAGGAACAGCAGCAGAGGTAACAATCAACTATGTTATCACAGATGTAGAAAAGAAAAGAAAATTTGTATGTGTTGACCCACACGATATGCCAATCATCGCAGTTGTAGACCCAGACATGATGTCTTCTATGCCAAAGGGGCTGACAGCTTCTACAGGTATGGATGCATTAACACATGCAATTGAAGGATACACAACAAAAGCAGCATGGGAAATGACAGATATGTTCCATCTGAAAGCAATTGAAATCATTTCAAGATCACTTAGAAGTGCAGTAAATAACGAAAAAGAGGGACGTGAAGGTATGGCTCTCGGACAGTATATTGCAGGAATGGGATTCTCAAACGTAGGACTTGGAATCGCACATTCTATGGCTCATACACTTGGTGCTGTATATGATACACCACACGGTGTTGCATGTGCAATGATGCTTCCAATCGTTATGGAATACAATGCAGATTGCACTGGCGAGAAATACAAAGAAATCGCAAGAGCAATGGGCGTAAAGGGTGTGGATGATATGTCTGTAGAAGAGTACCGCAAAGCAGCAGTAGATGCTGTACAGAAGCTTTCTGTAGATGTTGGTATCCCTACAAAACTTGAAGCACTCAAAGAAGAGGATCTTCAGTTCCTGGCAGAGTCTGCTCATGCAGATGCTTGTGCACCGGGTAATCCAAAAGATGCAAGCGTAGAAGATCTGAAAGATTTGTTTAGAAAATTAATGTAAGAAAAAGCTATATAAAAAAAGAAACGGCAGAGCAGTGCATGTTCTGTCGTTTCTTTTTTACTGGCTGTATTCATTTTTGTTGAAATAAGATAATAAAATATGATGAATCGAACGATGCAGGTACGGCATATACTCTTCTATAGGAAGAGGCTGTTCGTATAAGATACAGCTATAGCAGGTGGAACCTACAAGCTCCAGTATTGTAAAAAGTAATAATTCAGCTTCTACATCGGTGATAGAGCTCTTTTGAACCAATTCACGATAATAAGAATAGAATTCGCGAGATTCTTCTGATTCGTCAGCAACTTGTTGCTCGAAGGCAACTCTGAAAATTCCCCAGGATAAATTTTTAGAGATAAATTGCAATAATTTAGGGTTTTCCTCCAGTTTTGCTATAATGAAATCAACAACAAAAAATAATTGGTTTTCGAAACCTTCGATAGATTCTTGCAGAAGAGCATGGTGTGCTTCTGCGAAAAGCTGACCGGTTTTATGTGCGATTAAAATGTCTCGCAAGTCGTATTTATCTTTGAAATACAAATAAAATGTGCCTTTTGCAAGACCGGCTTTAGAAGAAATGTCGGAGATTGTCGTCTTGGCAAATCCCTTATCTGTGAATAATTCAAATGCAGTCTGTAAAAGTGCATTTTTCTTTTCTTTCTTATTTAAGTCTACCTTACTCATATTCCTCACTCCTGTAATACATTCTTGAACAATATCGATATCATGCGATACAGTTCAACAAGATATTATCTATTGTGTAACAAAAGTAAAAAAAAATCAATATGAAAATGACCAATATTCATTTTCGGCTACAAATTTGCAAATGTGAATATTGACCAATAGTCATTTAGGAATATAATGGGTTTAGAAATGAAAAAGATTGGGAGATGAAAATATGATTAAGGTGGGTAAAAAAATTGTGAAATACAGAATCACAATTTTAATTATCGGAATTTTATTATTAATTCCATCGGTTTTGGGGTATTTAAAGACTCGGGTAAATTATGATATTCTCTATTATCTGCCGGGGAATATTGACACAATGAAAGGTCAGGATATTTTAATCGATGAATTCCAAAAAGGCGCATTCGCAATGGAAATCGTAGATGGCATGACGACGAAAGAAGCAGCAGATGTTAAACAGAAAATTGAGCAGGTAGACGGAGTGGCAGATGTAATCTGGTATGATTCTATTGCAGATTTATCAATGCCGATCAGTGAACTGCCTGACAACCTAAAAGATGTATTTTATAAAGATGATGCGACATTGATGGCAATCTTCTTTGATGATACAACCTCCGCAGACAGTACAATGGATGCAATCAAAGAGATTCGAAGTGTTACAAATGAACAGTGCTATTTAAGTGGTATGTCAGCAGTTGTAACAGACATTAAGAACCTGTCTGAAAAAGAGATGCCGATTTATGTACTGATTGCAGTTGTGTTAAGTTGTATTGTACTTTCAATATTTACAGATTGTTGGGTTTTACCGATATTCTTTATGCTTAGTATCGGTATGGCAATTGTTTATAATATGGGAAGTAACTACTTCCTCGGACAGATTTCTTACATTACAAAGGCGTTAAGTGCAGTGTTGCAGCTTGGAGTTACGATGGATTATTCCATTTTCCTGTGGCATAGTTATCAGGAAAATAAGCAGCGTTTTGATGGCGACAAAGAGCGTGCGATGGCACATGCAATATCCAATACATTTACATCAGTAATTGGAAGTTCCATTACAACGGTGGCTGGTTTCATTGCATTGTGTTTTATGAGTTTTACACTTGGACGCGACTTGGGTGTCGTTATGGCAAAGGGCGTTGTATTTGGAGTGATCAGTTGTGTTACAATTCTACCGTCACTTTTACTTGTGTTCGATAAAGCGATTGAAAAGACAACACATCGTTCCATCATACCGCCGATGGAGAAACCTGCAAAATGGATCACAAAACATTTCAAAGTGTTTGTGGTAGTATTCCTTGTTGTATTAGTTCCGGCATTGATCGGATATACAAAGACAGATGTATATTACAATCTGGATTCTACACTTCCGAAATATCTTGCCAGCATCAAGGCAAATGATAAACTGGCAGATACATTTGACATGAATGCAACAGACATGGTACTTGTCAAATCTGATATGTCAGCAAAAGATGCGAAAGCAATGCTGAAAGAAATTAAAAAAGTAAAAGGTGTGAAATTCGCGCTTGGATTGGACGATCTGCTTGGCTCATCTATTCCAAGAGATATCATCCCGTCAGAATTGACAGAGACATTGAAACAAGGAAACTGGCAGCTGATGCTTGTTCAGTCAGAATATAAAGTAGCGTCAGACGAGGTCAATGAACAGTGTACAACAATCAACGATATTGTAAAAAAATATGACGATACAGGAATGCTCATTGGTGAAGCTCCTTGTACAAAAGATCTTATTACAATTACAGATAAAGATTTTAAAGTAGTAAGTGCGGTTTCAATCGTAGCAATCTTTATCATTATTGCATTTGTATTTAAATCTATTTCATTACCTGTTATACTGGTATCAGTAATTGAATTTGCGATTTTTATTAACCTGGGAATTCCATATTATACCCATACAACGTTGCCGTTTATTGCATCTATCGTAATCGGAACAATTCAGTTGGGAGCAACTGTCGATTATGCGATTTTGATGACGACACGTTACTGGAAAGAGCGAAGCAAAGGATGCGAAAAGAAAGAAGCAATACGAATTGCATTAGGCTCATCGATTAGTTCGGTCATTGTATCTGCACTGGGATTCTTCGCCGCAACATTCGGAGTTGGATTATATTCGGATATTGACATGATTTCTTCTCTGTGTACATTGATGTCACGTGGAGCATTGATTAGTATGTTTGTTGTAATATTTATCCTCCCGTCTATGTTGATGGTATTCGATAAAGTGATTTATAAGACAACGAAGAAAATGAAAGTATAATGATGCTGGCTAAACAGGAACATAAGGAGGTCATAAAAATGAAAAATAGAGAGTTCAGAACGTTGGTCGCAGCAGTGATGCTGACAACTTTAGTAGCAGGAAGTGTTGGAACAACACCTGCATATGTATTTGCAGCAGAGGGAAATGCGAAAGTATCGACAGAACAAAAAGATGCAAAAACAGAAAAATCAGATAAAAAAGAGTCTTCGAAAAATACAGAATCAACCAGTGCAAAACCGACAAAGAATGAGACTGTATATGCTAAAATTGATGGAAGTGGAGCTGTTACAGAGGTTACAGTTTCAGATCAGCTGAAGAATATTTCAGATGTATCAAGTTTGCAGGATGTTTCGGACTTGAGTGACATTGAAAATGTAAAAGGAGACGAAACATTTACAACAAGTGGAAAGAATCTGACATGGAATACAGAAGGTTCTGATATTTGTTATCAGGGTAAGACTGATAAGGCTCTCCCGGTCGGAGTGAAGATTAGTTATAAGTTAGATGAAAAAGATGTATCGGCCAGTGATCTGGAAGGTAAGAGTGGTCACTTGGTTATCCGATATACTTATGAAAATACAAGCGAAAAAACAAACAATGGCATAAAAGTTCCATTTATGATGGCATCCGGATTGTTGATGGATACAGATATGGTTTCGAATGTCGTAGTAAAGAATGGAAAAATTATTTCTGATGGGGATAGAGATATGGTTATCGGATATGGTTTCCCGGGTATGACAGAAATTCTCGGAACTACGGATCTTGATATTCCGGACTACTTTGAAGTAGAGATGGATGTTACAGATTATGAAGCAATTGAAGGAATTACAGTTGCTACAAACAGCTTGTTTAATGACCTTGGTGATAAAGAAAATGATTCGAAATTAGATGACTTGGAAGGACTTCAGGAGTCTATGAATGAACTTCAGGATGCAGCGAATCAGCTGGTAGATGGAACAGGGCAGCTGAAGGATGGTCTTGATACATTACTTGCATCATCAGGGACACTGACAGACGGTATCGGACAGCTTGCTACAGGAAGTAAGACATTGGCAGACGGAACAAAGAGTCTTGCAAGTGGAGCCGGGGAACTGGTATCAGGAAGTAAAGCACTTGCAAGTGGAACAGGTACATTAGCAGGTGGGACAAAGACATTAGCACAGGGGAATGCAGATTTATCAGATGGAGCAGCAACACTGGCAGCGGGAAATGGAAAACTGGCACTTGGAACATCCGCATTACTTGATGGTGCAAACACTCTGGCAACAGGAAATGCTACATTAGCAGGCGGGCTTGAGCAGATAAATAATGGCGCTAAAAAGGCATCAGATGGAGCAACAGCTCTTTCGACAGGACTGGATGGTGCAGCAACCGGTGTTGGAGCATTAAAAGGCAAAGTAGACGACATGGTAACCGGTGTGAATGCGTTGGCAGATGGAGCAAGAACATTAAATACAAATCTTATGAATGCATCAGCAAGCTCGAAGGAATTGGATGCAGGAGTACAGCAGGTTGCTACAGGTGCAGCAAAGTTGCATGCAGGCTTAAATGCGTTGAACACAAAATTGAATCCGTCAAGTACAGGGGCAGTTGCAGAATCAGCACAGAATGTCGAAAGTGAGGCGGCAAGTCTTCAGAATCAGGCAGCCGGACTGCAGGGAACAGCAGCAGAATTACAGAATGGTGCAGCAAATCTTCAGGCACAGGCAGCTACAGCAGCGGCAGAGACAACAGCGCAGGCACAACAGGCACAGAGTCAGCTGGCGGCAGCACAACAGGCAGCGCAGACAATTTTGAATTCCGGAGTGGAATTAGATGAAGGTACAGCAGCCCAGCTTCAGGCATTAGCAAATGCATATATAGATACAACAGCGTTGGAGTCGGCAGCAGTACAAATGACAACATATGCAGGCACAGCACAGGCATATGCAGACAGCACAAGTACAGCAGCAAATACAGCAACAAATACAGCAAATGAAGCAGCTAATGTGGCAACACAGGCAAATAATGTAAATCAGGCAGTTCAGAATACAAGTCAGGCAGAACTTGCAGGAACGGTAGCAGCATTGAATGAGGCCGCAGCACAGGTGGATGCAGGCTTAAATGGAGAAAAGGGCATTAAAAATGGTATGAGTGCTCTGAGTGCAGGATTAGGTCAGTTAAGTACAGGTGCAACACAGTTAGATATGGGACTGAATGGAAATGCGGCAGCTGGAATAACAGGACTGAAAGACGGAGTAACATTATTACAGAGTGCTGTATATGGAGAAGATGGGCTTGCAGCAGGTCTGGCAAATGCATCTACAGGTGCAAAAGATTTGGCAACAGGAAATGCTGATTTGTATGCAGGAGCTACAGCATTGAGTGCAGGGGCAAAATCAGCATCAGAAGGAGCAGCAACACTTGCAGCAGGAGTAAAAGACCTTAATGCAGGGGCAAAATCAGCATCAGAAGGAGCAACAGCACTTGCAGGTGGAGCAAAATCAGCATCAGAAGGAGCAACACAGCTTGCAAGCGGAGCAACACAGGTTAATGCCGGAGCAACAACCCTTGCAGCCGGAACAGTAAAACTGCATAATGGTGCAACACAGCTTGATTCGGGAGCAGCAACACTTGCAACAGGTATCGGAACACTGCAGAGTGGTTCAACAGCACTGATTGATGGTGTAAAACAGTTAGACGATGGAGCAAACCAATTGAATAGCGGTATGATCCAGTTTAATGAAGAGGGTATTAAAAAACTTGTCAGTGCATTTGATGGAGATTTGAGTGCTGTTCTTGATAAAGCAAACGGAATGATTGATACATCGAAAGCATACAAGAGCTTCACAGGTATTTCAGACGGAATGGATGGAGAAGTGAAATTTGTATTTGTAACAAACAAATAACAAATAAATAAGAAATAGCAAAGAATAATAAGGAAAAAGACTTGACTTCCATAGGTCAGATATGGTATAGTTTTCTGGCGAATGGAAGTAGGTCTTTTTTTTATGCCTAAAACTTGATGGCTTCGCAACCATCAGAAACTAAGAATTAAAAAATAAAAAGCGAGGTGGAAGTTGTGCGCACAAGAATTACATTGGAATGTACAGAATGCAAGAACCGCAATTACAACATGACAAAGGATAAGAAAACTCATCCAGACCGCATGGAAACAAAGAAGTATTGTAAGTTCTGTAAATCACACACACTGCACAAAGAAACGAAATAGTCGTTGAGAGGGAGTGGACATCATGAGTGAGAAGTCAGGAAAACCTCAGAAGAAGAGCTGGTTTAAAGGTCTTAAGGCAGAGTTCCGTAAGATTATCTGGCCAGACAAGGATGCACTTGTAAAACAGACAACGGCAGTAGTTGCAGTTTCTGTATTCTTAGGAGCAATCATAACAGTGATTGATTCTCTTTTGAAATATGGAATCGACTGGCTTGTACGCTAGGCGGCTACAGCAGAAAGGTGATTTTATGTCAGAAGCAAAATGGTATGTAGTTCATACTTATTCAGGTTATGAAAACAAAGTAAAAGCGAACATTGATAAGACGGTCGAGAATCGTCAGCTTGAAGATCAGATTCTGGAAGTAAGAGTTCCTATGGAGGAAGTTGTTGAACTGAAGAATGGTGTTCAGAAAGTAAGTCAGAGAAAGCTGTTTCCTGGATATGTCATGATTCATATGATTATGAATGATGACACCTGGTATGTTGTTCGTAATACAAGAGGTGTGACAGGATTTGTTGGTCCTGGCTCCAAACCGGTTCCATTGGATGAGACAGAGATGGAACATTGGGGAATCGGACAGACAGAGGTCAAATGCGATTACGAAATCGGAGATATGATAACTGTCTTAAGTGGTGCCTGGGAAGGAACAGCAGGTGTTGTTAATACAATCAATGAACAAAAACAGAGCCTGACGATCAATGTTGAGTTGTTTGGCCGCGAAACTCCGGTTGAACTTAACTTTTCAGAAATTAAAAAGATGGATTAAAACCGTGGGAGGGATGCCTAATCCCGTGAATACCACAAGGAGGTAATTAAAATGGCAAAAAAAGTAGAAGGATATATTAAATTACAGATTCCAGCTGGTAAAGCAACTCCAGCACCACCGGTTGGTCCTGCATTGGGACAGCACGGTGTTAACATCGTTGAATTTACAAAACAGTTCAACGCTAGAACAGCAGATCAGGGAGATCTGATCATTCCTGTTGTTATCACAGTTTACAATGACAGAAGCTTCAGCTTCGTTACAAAGACTCCACCGGCAGCAGTTTTGATTAAGAAAGCTTGTAACATCAAATCTGGTTCAGGCGTTCCAAACAAAACTAAAGTTGCTACAATTACAAAAGCTCAGGTAGAAGAAATCGCTCAGACAAAATTACCTGACTTAAATGCAGCATCTCTTGAGTCAGCTATCAGCATGATCGCTGGAACATGCCGTTCTATGGGTGTAGTAGTAGAGGACTAATATTTATTAAATAAAGTATTATAATCGGTTCCGGATTGAAAGTTTCCTGCGGTGTCTAAGCAGGTGGCAAGTAGATAGCGGAAATTGTAACAGAGTTGAATATCGTGGGAGGGGTACGATCCCGCCAATACCACAAGGAGGTTATTATAGAAATGAAACACGGAAAGAAATATATCGAAGCTGCAAAACAGATCGAAAGAGGAAACCTGTACGAAAAAACAGAAGCTATCGCTCTTGTAAAGAAAGCAGCAGTTGCAAAATTTGATGAAACAATCGAAGCTCATATCAGAACAGGATGTGATGGACGTCACGCTGATCAGCAGATTCGTGGAGCAGTAGTTCTGCCACACGGAACTGGTAAAACAGTTCGTATCCTTGTATTCGCTAAGGATGCAAAAGCTGAGGAAGCTAAAGCAGCAGGAGCAGATTTCGTTGGAGGAGACGAACTGATTCCAAAGATCCAGAACGAAGGATGGCTTGATTTTGACGTAGTTGTTGCTACACCAGATATGATGGGTGTTGTTGGACGTCTTGGACGTGTACTTGGACCAAAAGGTCTTATGCCAAACCCAAAAGCTGGAACAGTTACTATGGATGTAACAAAAGCTATCAACGATATCAAAGCTGGTAAGATTGAGTACAGATTGGACAAAACAAACATTATCCATGTACCGATTGGTAAAGCTTCATTCACTGAAGAACAGTTAGCGGACAACTTCCAGACGCTTATCGATGCAATTATTAAAGTAAAACCAGCAGCAGTAAAAGGTCAGTACCTTAAGAGCGTAACACTGACATCTACAATGGGACCTGGAGTAAAACTTAACCCATTGAAACTTGCTTAATTCGAGTTTTAGAGATTGCTTATAAAAGGAGCTTGTTAAAAGTTCGTGAATAATAAAAACCGGAGACATCAGACCGAGAGGTAAGGTGTTTCCGGTTTTTGTATATTTCGTTGATAAAATAATGTATATTGCTGAAAGGGGATTCTTCGGATATGAAGAAGCGTGAAGTGTTTCTTCTAATAAAGAAGCAGGAGAGGGATACAGTGATGTTTTGGTGGAGACAGATGATGGAGAAACAGGAATTGTGTTAGAACTGAAGTATGCGGACGATGGTAATCTGGAGACAGCCTGTCTAGAAGCATTTGAACAAATTGAAACAAACAATTATGAAGAAGTACTTCAAGATGATGGAGTGGAGAATATCATAAAATATGGAATCGCTTTTTATAAAAAGAAGTGTAGGGTGAAAATTAAAAAGTAAGAGATGGAAGGGCTAGATTGACTATTCGGGCATTTTGCTGCGAAAAATAAAACCGGAGACATTACACCAGAATGGCGGGTGTATCTCCGGTTTTGCTTTGCTGATTTTTAAAGTCTGTTTTCTATAATGTAAAGAAGTTTGAGTTCGGAATTGTATACCAACAACAATTCCGAGTTGTCTTTTTCTATACGATAGTAGTATTGACAATGTTCAAAGTCAATGCGTTCTTCTGATGGTACATCTAATTTATCCAAACAATATGTAGCAAAAGCTGGAAAATTATCTGTGAATACTGTTGAAGAAGAGTTGGTTGTCCAGTCTGCCATTGATTTTACAGAAGCTGCATCATCGGTTTGGTAAACAGTATAGAATGTTCCATCTCCATGAAAGGAGGTTCCGGTATCCTTGTGATATATTTCGTTTGAATCTTTTGGTAATTCTAGCTTCCAGTTTTGTTGAATTGTAAACTTGTTAGAATTGCATCCGGTTAAAATGAATATTAAGCTGATGAAAAAGATGCTTAATTTTACTTTCTTCAAAAAAGATACCTCCTTTGTAATTGGGAAAATCTACCATAATAAAATTAGACTTTACAACTTGTCGTCTCTTGCATAATAATCAAAATACCAAAAATCGCTACCACGGCTTACACCAAATGAATTGATATAAGAATACTTAAGGTTTTGTTCAACAGAATATATAAACGGATTGATTTTCTTTACTTTAGGTTCATCTGTAGGAATATAATATTGCAATTGTTCGATTTCGAGATTTTCCCAAAATCTTAAATTGATAAAATAGAAATAATCAAAATCGGTTGTGTAGTAAACCTTTCTTGAGGTGAAATCACTGCCATCTCCGAGGTGATCAAAATTGTTTTCTGACCTTACAGATTTCTTGCCAAAGATGGGGAGACCCTTAGCAAACATGACTGGTGGAGTGAAAATAATAAGGGCACATAATAAGAGTAGGATGGGTATTGCGAAATACTTCTTTTTCAATGTAAAACTCTCCTTTCGAAATGCTGTTATGGATGTTACTATTAGGATATCGTTTTCAGATAATAATTTCAATATAAAATAGTCAATCCAGAAAAGCTGAAAGTGAAACAGCTTTTCTGGATTTAATAAAACTTAACTATGTGTTTACAAAGATTTTAAGCTGGCAAAGTTTTGACATACATTACTTTATAATACGGTATATGAAACACTTACGTTTCCGGAGTTAGCAGTAGAATATAGTCTGAATGTCCCATTGGAGTATCCCATGTGATAATATTCTGCATCGCCACAAACTTGTGCAGGAGCGGAAGCAGAAGTCTGTTTAGCACGTATATATTGCGAAGATCTAGCACTAAAATATGACTGAGGAATTCCATATTGTGTAGAAACGCCAGATAATTGTGAAATTGTACTATAGCCTGAACCGGATGAAACTGTAAATGTGTAAGAAAAACCTTGTGAAGCCATCATTGTATAATAAGCACGATAAGTAGAGCCTGTTATGTTGTAGCCAGCGTCATAAGGAGTAACATCGGATGAAATCTTTTCGAAACCATATGCTCCATATGCTCCGTTTGCATATACGTTTAAATTGCAGATGCCACCATTATATTCAGCGGTATGTGTTTCTACAGGATTAGACAAAAAATCAGCAGCTTTTTGAGTGAAAACGTGGCTGAATTGTTATTGTAATCATCTACATATCCGTTTTTGTTTAATGAAACATCAGGAAAAAGAGCTTGTAAGGTTTCGAAGAAAATGAGTTCATCTTGTGGGGGAGTAACGGTTTGGCGTTCTGCGGCACAAATTGTAATGGATGAACTTAAGAAAAGAGTTAGCGTGAGGATAATACTGAATAATTTTTTCATAGTGATACCTCTTATTGTATAGGTGTTGGAATATCTAAGTCGTTATTTACTTTAGTGATTTCAAAGATGATTTCTGAGTGAAAATAGTCTTTTCCCAATACTACATTACTTTCGGCCTCATCTTTTGAAAAACCATTTTGCATGAGCGAAGCAATTGCAACAGCTTTTTCGGACTCTTCGGTGTTGATTACAATTTTTTTGATTTCTTGTTCTTTTAAATCAACGATATATTCTAATTGGTTGATATAAGGTACTTCTATATTTCTTCCATCTGGATCATAATGTAAAGTATCTGTATATTCTGTATAAAAAGTTGCAAGATTTTTCTCCTTTTTCTTAAGGCGAAGAACAAGATTTTGACGATTATAAATGGCGTCTTGACGTTCGCTGATTTGCTCAGCTGTCCAAAATGTATCGTTTTCGTTGCGGAGTTTCATGCGACGATAAGTTACATTATTTGATGTATAACTATAGGATGCTAATAATGAAGTTGAATGGCTGGAGTCTTCGATTAAATTTTCATATTGTTGATATGGGTTTGGAATTAGCATGCCTTCATATACACAGAGTTTACTTTTTTTATTTGCTTCATTTGTTCGGTAGTATGTGGCGGTGTATTCATAACTGTTGGAGAAAAAGTCTTTGATGATTTTTTTGCCATTATCTTCTGTGGTTGATTTACTACAACCAGAAGTAAATACTATAATTAGAAGAAAAAATAAGAGCCATTTCTTAAGAGTTTTCATAATACACCTCCTAAAATTTAGATGATAATTAAATTGTTAATTGTGAGTAGTGCTGTTTCTTAATTCTTTGGGCAGTGTAACTTCGCCCCATAAGGAGACGCATGAGCTTTGTTTTGCAAATTTTGTTGCAAATTGCTCTAAATATTTAATGGTGAGATTTTTTAGTGGCTTATTGTCTTTCTGGTGATTTTTCATCTGTTTTGTTCCTCTCTTTCTTTCGAACTGAAAATGATAAAGCAATAATGGTTTCAATTTCTACTACTAAAAGTGTACATAACATGTAACTCTCCTTCCCCACTTGTAATATATTAGATATAGAAATTATAAAAAGAATAGAAATTATTCCTTTGAATTTAAATTTAATTCGTTCAGAAAAACTTATGTCATTTTTGTTTTCAGATTGTATTGGCGCAAATAAAATAACCAAAAGCACTTCTAAAATGTAAATAAGGAATTTGGTGCTATACGCAAACTGAATACAATTTCCCAAATGAATAATACATTCTAATACTATTAGTGTTAAGCCAAAACATTGCAATACCGTTTTCAAGTGAATTCCACCAAGAAAATGTTTCGTTAAAGTTAAACAAAATAAAATTTGTAGGAACTCAGTAAAATGATTAGTTAAAGCGAATATGATGGCGAGTGCTAAAAGTTTCTCAAATTCAGAGAAAATGATGAGAAAGCTATATTCTACTTTTATTTTTGATAAATGCTCTAAGGTACGATTTGGTGTTAACCAAGAAATTGTTTGTGTAATAATAAAATTATTTAACTTTTCCATGGACTAATCGTATCATCAATCAAGAAATAAAACTATAATTTTCAGACAACTTAAACATGAACAGCTAATTATTGAGTGTGAATGACAAAGATGTTTCGTTGATGAATTGGAAAGATAAAGATATAATGAAAGTGATTATTGAAAAGCAAAGAAGGGGAAACGGATAATGTACAACATATTAATTGTAGATGATGAAGCAGAACAGTGCGAAGCATTGAAAATAATATTGGAAAGACGAAAAGAAAATATAGTTGCAGATATTTGTACAACATTAGAAAAAGCGAAGATATTTTGTGCCGGAAAGAAGTATGATGTATTTTTGCTTGATATGAAGTTGGATGAGAAGGATGGCGATGAGGGTGGGCTACAACTTGGGAATTATATACGCTCGATTATTCCTTATAAATATACACCGATTATCTATATTACTTCTGTTCCAGAAAAAATTCAGGCGGCATTGTCTGATACGGGGTGTTTCCGATACATTTTAAAACCATATACAGCAGAAAATATTAATAAGTGCCTGGATGATGTGCTGCATTCTCCGTTAGTAGCACCGGAAACATTTTCTTTTCAGAATTTTTGGGGTGGAGAAATTCGTATTCCAGAGCGTTTGATTATTTATATTTGTCCTGGGATAAATAGAAGGGTACAGATTTATACAAAAGATGGATGCTATGAAACTATAAGTTACACGATGGAGCAGGTGGAAAACATACTTAGATATGGATTCTTTCGATGTCATCGGAAATATATTGTAAATTTAAAATGCATTTCGGAATATGACAGGAGTAATCGTTTGCTTTATATTGGAGATACAGAGATACCGGTAGGCCGTAAATATAAGGAAGCATTTGAAAATATATGGAGGGTATTATAAAAGTGTACATTTATATAGCAGATTTTGTGACAGCATATATGGAGTACTTAATTTTTTACATATTTTTATGTGCAGTTTTGGCGTGTTCGATAAGAAGTAGAAAGTCTTTCTGGTATATAGGTATTATTCCGGCACTTGCGAGCAGTATTCTTAATTTTATGGGAGTTCAATCGCAGATACACTTGATAATAACACATATAATCTTGTTTGCATGTTTGGAATATCTTGTACATTTAGCGTTGATTCAAATGTTTATAGTGTATGTACTGATTTATGGTATGGTTATGATTGCTGAGATTGTTCAAGTGCCTTTTTGGAATTTGACTTCTGCAGGAGCGTTTCGGGGAGCGGCACCAATAGTCGGAATGCTGATTGTATTGGTATTTGCTGGGATAGGTTATCGTTATTTTCACTTGAATAAAATATATGAAATAATTATAAAAAGAAATTTGGGGATTTTATTAATAGCTGTTGATAGCTTTTTAGTTCTATTTGCTGTGGTTGTGTATGCCCGGTTAAGAACAGAAAAGTTCTTTTCGAATTACCTGATTATCGTTGGAGTTATGTTGATTCTTGTAATAGTTAATGGGAGTGAGATTTATCGCTATTTTAAACAACCGGAACAGTTGAAGCGGATGAAAACTTACGAAGAATATCTTCCAATCGTTGAAGGGTTAATCGAACAAGTACGAATCAGACAGCACGATTATCACAATAAGTTGCAGAGTATTCATGCTCTTGCGTATGTATATGAAGATTTTGAATCGTTAAAGGGGGCTTTGTTGGAAACAACGGAGCATGATATGCTTCCTGATTTCGAAATGAATTTGTTAAAATTGAATATGCATTTGGTAAGTGGTTTTTTGTTCAGTAAAATTCGCCAGGCAGATAAAGAAGGAAAAGAACTGCATTTGGATATTGAACAATATGTAATCAGAACAGCTTGTACAGAATATGAAGTGATTGAATACTTAGGAATCTTGATTGACAATGCAATCGAAGCAACGAATGAAGGAGAAACAATATTTGCGAAGATTGGTTCACAAGATGATAAGGCGGTATTTGAAATCAAAAATCCTGGACCACATCTTACACCGGAATTTTGTAAGAATATTTTCAAAAAGGGATATTCAACAAAGAAAGATGGCGAAGGATGCCATGGAATCGGATTGTACAAACTGAACAGAATGGTGAAAGAATATGATGGGAAACTGATATTGGAGAATGTTGAGGTGGATCAAAAGGAATATATATCGTTTGAATTGAGGATATGAACTTTTCGCATACATGAGTGAAAAAAGTAAAAAATAAAAGAAAAAACACTTGACATCTTGCTAAATTAATGCTAATCTAATATAGCAATTGACTGCCGAAGACAGCAGGTGCTGTAAAGCGTAAGTATGATGACGCCTGCCGAGGAAGACAAGATTTCGAATGAAGATGAAATTTGTAAACCTCTGTGTCTTTGGGCATGGAGGTTTTTATTTGCTTAAAGCAACCTTCTAGCAGTCATACAAATCTAATAAGGAGGTGCACCGGAACGTGGCAAAAGTTGAATTAAAACAACCAATCGTAGCAGCTATCGCTGAAGACATTAAAGACGCTCAGTCAATCGTACTTGTTGACTACCGTGGACTTACAGTAGCACAGGATACAGAGCTTCGTAAACAGCTTAGAGAAGCAGGTGTTATTTACAAAGTATGTAAAAACACTATGATGAAGAGAGCGTTTGAAGGAACAGAGTTTGCAGGTCTGGATGAATTTTTGGAAGGACCAAGCGCAATCGCTATTTCTAAAGATGACGCAACAGCTCCAGCAAGAATTATCTGTAACTTCGCTAAAGAAGCAGATAAGCTTGAACTGAAAGCAGGTGTAGTTGAAGGAACAGTATATGATGTTGCAGGATTAACAGAACTTGCAAAGATCCCTTCAAGAGAAGTACTTCTTTCAAGATTACTTGGAAGTATGCAGTCACCTATTACAAACTTCGCTCGTGTTATCAAACAGATTGCAGAGCAGGATGGTGAAGCTGAAACAGCTACAGAAGCTCCAGCTGAAGAAGCAGCAACAGAGGAGTAAGACATCCAAAACATGGTGGTTTGAGATGAATACACTGTGTATGATATGATTCGGAAGAATGATATTTATAAACCTATAATATGAAAATAATGGAGGATATTAAAATGGCTAAAATGACAACAGCTGAAATGATCGAAGCGATCAAAGAGTTATCAGTATTAGAGTTAAATGAATTAGTAAAAGCATGTGAAGAAGAATTTGGTGTATCTGCAGCAGCAGGTGTTGTAGTTGCAGCAGCAGGAGATGCTGGAGCAGCTGCAGCAGAGAAAGATGAGTTCGACGTAGAACTTGTATCTGCTGGATCAGCAAAAGTTAAAGTTATCAAAGCAGTTCGTGAGATCACAGGTCTTGGACTGAAAGAAGCTAAAGAGCTTGTAGACGGAGCTCCAAAGGTAGTTAAAGAAGCTGTTTCTAAAGCAGAAGCTGAAGATATCAAAGCTAAACTTGAAGCTGAAGGTGCTGAAGTTAACCTTAAATAATTGTTGTTCTTATACAATTAGAGAGTGTTATAGAGCGGCAGCTATGTCCAAGAGACAATTCCTGGACGTAGCTGCCGCTTTTTGTTTCGCTTATATACCACAAAAACATAAAAATGTCAAGAAAATTTTGAAAAACATGTTGACATTCAAATGGAAGATGTGCTATAGTAGAAAATGCGCTATTGTGGAAAGCTAGGCGTTGTAGATTGTAAAAAACGAAGCCTTGTTTTACCGATAATAGAAAAGTGGAGTATTAACTGGGCAATTGGAGCCCGCAAAAAAATATATGAGGAGTGAAACGTCAATGGAGAAAAACAGAATTCGTCCCATCACAAACGGAAAAAGTTCACGTATGAGCTATTCCAGACAAAAAGAAGTATTAGAGATGCCGAATCTTATCGAAGTTCAGAAGAACTCTTATGAGTGGTTTCTGGAGTCTGGTCTGAAAGAGGTATTTGATGATATTTCACCAATCGCTGATTATAGCGGTCATTTCAGCCTGGAATTTGTTGATTTCAGACTCTGCGAGGATGAAGTGAAGTACACAATTGAAGAGTGTAGAGAACGTGATGCAACATATGCTGCACCTCTGAAAGTAAGAGTAAGACTTTACAACAAAGAGACTGATGAGATCAATGAGCATGAAATTTTCATGGGAGATCTTCCGCTGATGACAAAGACAGGAACATTTGTAATCAATGGTGCTGAGCGTGTTATCGTAAGTCAGCTCGTTCGTTCCCCAGGAATTTATTATGGTATTGCTCATGATAAACTCGGAAAAGAATTATATTCATCTACAGTAATTCCAAACCGTGGAGCATGGTTGGAATATGAGACAGACTCCAATGACGTTTTCTATGTACGTGTTGACCGTACAAGAAAAGTGCCAATCACAGTGTTGATTCGTGCTCTTGGCGTTGGTACAAATGCAGAGATCGTAGAGTTGTTCGGTGAGGAACCTAAGATTCTTGCAAGTTTTGGAAAAGATACTTCTGAGAGTTATCAGGAAGGTCTTTTGGAATTATATAAGAAGATTCGTCCGGGTGAGCCACTTGCAGTAGATAGTGCTGAAAGTTTGATCACAAGCATGTTCTTCGATGCAAGACGTTATGACCTTGCAAAAGTAGGACGTTATAAATTTAATAAGAAACTGGCTCTGAAGAATCGTGTAACAGGACAGGTTCTGGCAGAAGATGTAGTAAGCCAGATCACAGGTGAAGTTGTTGCTGAAAAAGGAACAAAAATTACAAGAGAACTTGCAAAAGAGATTCAGAATGCAGCAGCACCATACATTTGGGTAGAAGGAGAAGATACATCACGTAATATCAAGATTCTTTCTAATATGATGGTTGATCTGCAGGCAGTAGTAGATATCGATCCAGAGGAAGTTGGCGTTACAGAGCAGGTATATTATCCTGTATTGGCAGGACTGATTGAAGAGTCTGCAGGAGATATTGATGAATTAAAAGAATCTATCCGCAGAGATATTCACGATTTGATTCCAAAGCATATTACAAAAGAAGATATCATGGCTTCAATTAACTACAATATGCATCTGGAATATGGTATGGGTAATGATGATGATATCGACCATTTGGGTAACCGTCGTATTCGTGCTGTCGGAGAACTTCTCCAGAATCAGTACAGAATCGGACTTTCACGTTTAGAGAGAGTTGTTCGTGAGCGTATGACAACTCAGGACCAGGATGGCGTATCACCACAGTCACTGATTAACATTAAACCGGTTACAGCAGCTGTTAAAGAATTCTTTGGTTCTTCACAGTTGTCACAGTTCATGGATCAGAACAACCCATTGGGAGAGTTGACACATAAGAGACGTCTGTCTGCGTTAGGACCAGGTGGTTTGTCAAGAGACCGTGCCGGATTCGAGGTACGAGATGTACACTATTCTCATTATGGAAGAATGTGTCCTGTAGAGACACCTGAAGGACCTAACATCGGTCTGATCAACTCACTTGCATGTTATGCAAGAATTAACGAATATGGTTTTGTAGAAGCACCATATCGTAAGATTGATAAAACAGATCCGATAAATCCAATCGTAACAGATGAAGTTGTATATATGACAGCAGATGAAGAAGATAATTACCATGTAGCACAGGCGAATGAGCCTTTGGATGAAGAAGGACATTTCATTCATAAGAATGTATCTGGTCGTTACCGCGAAGAGACACAGGAATATGAGAGAAATAAATTCGATTACATGGATGTATCACCTAAGATGGTATTCTCTGTTGCTACAGCATTGATTCCATTCCTTCAGAATGATGATGCTAACCGTGCTCTGATGGGATCCAACATGCAGCGTCAGGCAGTACCGCTTCTTTCTACAGAAGCACCGGTAGTAGGTACAGGTCTTGAGGTGAAATCTGCAGTTGACTCAGGTGTATGTGTTGTTGCAGACGAGGCAGGTGTTGTAGAGCGTTCAACATCTACAGATATTACAATCCGTCACGATGATGGAAGTAAGAAAACATATAAATTAATCAAGTATCTGAGAAGTAACCAGAGTAACTGTTACAATCAGATTCCAATCGTAGACAAGGGCGAAAGAGTAGAAAAAGGACAGGTTATCGCAGATGGTCCTTCTACATCTAATGGAGAGATGGCTCTTGGTAAGAACCCATTGATCGGATTTATGACATGGGAAGGTTACAACTACGAGGATGCTGTTCTTCTTAGTGAAAGACTGGTACAGGATGATGTATACACATCTGTTCATATCGAAGAGTATGAAGCAGAAGCACGTGATACAAAATTAGGACCAGAAGAAATCACAAGAGACATTCCGGGTGTTGGTGATGATGCACTTAAAGATCTGGATGAAAGAGGTATTATCCGTATTGGTGCTGAGGTTCGTGCAGGGGATATCCTTGTTGGTAAAGTAACTCCTAAGGGAGAGACAGAACTGACAGCAGAAGAGCGTTTGTTAAGAGCAATCTTTGGTGAGAAAGCACGTGAAGTAAGGGATACATCTCTGAAAGTACCTCATGGAGAATATGGAATCATTGTAGATGCGAAAGTATTTACAAGAGAGAACGGAGATGAATTATCTCCGGGAGTTAACCAGTCTGTACGTATCTATATCGCACAGAAGAGAAAGATTTCTGTAGGAGATAAAATGGCTGGTCGTCATGGTAACAAGGGTGTTGTTTCCCGTGTACTTCCTGTAGAAGATATGCCATATCTTCCAAACGGACGTCCACTGGATATCGTATTGAACCCATTGGGTGTACCTTCTCGTATGAATATCGGACAGGTATTGGAGATCCACTTGAGTCTTGCTGCAAAAGCACTTGGATTCAACGTAGCTACACCAGTATTTGATGGTGCAAACGAGAACGATATCATGGATACACTCGACCTGGCAAATGATTATGTAAACTTAGAATGGGATGAGTTCGAGAAGAAGCATGGAGAAGAGTTACTTCCGGAAGTACTGCAGTATCTGTCAGATAACAGAGAACACAGAAAACTCTGGAAAGGTGTACCACTTTCTCGTGACGGAAAAGTTCGTCTGAGAGATGGTCGTACAGGAGAATATTTCGACAGCCCGGTAACAATCGGACACATGCACTACTTGAAACTGCATCACTTGGTTGATGATAAGATCCACGCACGTTCAACTGGTCCTTACTCATTGGTTACACAGCAGCCACTGGGTGGTAAAGCTCAGTTCGGTGGACAGCGTTTCGGAGAGATGGAGGTATGGGCACTGGAAGCTTATGGTGCATCTTATACACTTCAGGAAATCCTGACTGTAAAATCAGATGACGTTGTGGGACGTGTGAAGACATACGAAGCAATTATCAAGGGAGAGAATATCC
This sequence comes from Ruminococcus hominis, assembly GCF_014287355.1. Classification (NCBI taxonomy): domain Bacteria; kingdom Bacillati; phylum Bacillota; class Clostridia; order Eubacteriales; family Oscillospiraceae; genus Ruminococcus; species Ruminococcus hominis. Next base: position 551,121 of record NZ_JACOPE010000001.1, read on the forward strand.
CTGAACCAGGAGTACCGGAATCATTCAAAGTACTGCTCAAAGAGTTGCAGTCACTTGCTCTGGATGTTCGTGTGCTTCGTGAAACTGGAGAGAATGAATTCGAAGAAGTCAAGATGATGGAATCTGTTGATTACGGTAATACAAACTTGAATGCAATTATCGAAGGCGACAGAAGATATCGTGATGAGGAGTCTTATAAAGATCATGGCTATACAGAGCAGGAATTCGTAGACGGAGAACTTGAGAATGTAGAGCAGGAAGAGGAACCAGAAGATTTCGATGAAAACGAAATAATTGATTTCGATGAATTTATGGACGAAGAATAGGAGGAGCCAACTTTATGCCAACAAATAATGAACAGGAAAACCAGCAGTTATCGTTTGATGCAATCAAAATCGGTCTGGCTTCACCGGAAACAATCTTAGAATGGTCAAAAGGCGAAGTTACAAAGCCGGAAACAATTAACTATAGAACATTGAAACCTGAGAAAGACGGTCTTTTCTGCGAGCGTATTTTCGGACCTAGCAAGGACTGGGAATGCCACTGCGGTAAATACAAAAAGATCCGTTATAAAGGTGTTGTCTGCGATCGATGCGGCGTTGAGGTCACAAAGGCCTCCGTCCGTCGTGAGCGTATGGGACATATTGCCCTGGCAGCTCCGGTTTCTCATATCTGGTATTTCAAAGGAATTCCTAGCCGTATGGGATTGATTCTGGACATCTCACCAAGAACATTGGAGAGAGTACTGTATTTTGCATCTTATATCGTACTTGATAAAGGAGAGACAGATCTTCAGTACAAACAGATTCTTTCTGAGTCTGAATATCAGGAAGCAAAAGAAAAATGGGGCAAATCATTCCGTGTAGGTATGGGTGCTGAATCCATTAAAGAATTATTGGAAGCAATTGATCTTGAGAAAGAGTATGCAGAGCTGCAGGCTTCTCTTGAGAATGCTTCAGGACAGAAACGTGCAAGAATCGTGAAACGTCTGGAAGTTGTAGAAGCATTCCGCGAGTCTGGAAACAGACCAGAGTGGATGATCTTAACAGCAATTCCGGTTATCCCACCAGACTTACGTCCAATGGTACAGCTGGATGGTGGACGTTTTGCAACATCTGACTTAAATGACTTATATAGAAGAATTATCAATAGAAATAACCGTCTGAAGAGACTTCTCGAACTCGGAGCTCCGGATATCATCGTCCGCAACGAAAAGAGAATGCTTCAGGAAGCGGTAGATGCGTTGATCGACAATGGTCGTCGTGGCCGTCCGGTTACAGGACCTGGAAACAGAGCACTGAAATCTCTCTCTGACATGCTGAAAGGTAAATCAGGACGTTTCCGTCAGAACCTGCTTGGTAAACGTGTAGACTACTCTGGACGTTCCGTTATCGTAGTAGGACCTGAACTTAAGATTTATCAGTGTGGTCTTCCAAAAGAGATGGCAATCGAGCTGTTTAAACCATTTGTTATGAAAGAGCTTGTAGCAAAGGGAACAGCACATAATATTAAAAATGCGAAGAAAATGGTAGAAAGACTTCAGCCGGAAGTATGGGATATTCTGGAAGAAGTAATCAAAGAGCATCCGGTTATGTTGAACCGTGCCCCTACACTTCACAGACTTGGTATTCAGGCGTTCGAGCCAATCCTTGTAGAAGGTAAAGCTATTAAGCTGCATCCATTGGTATGTACAGCCTTCAATGCCGACTTCGATGGAGACCAGATGGCGGTCCATGTACCGTTGTCACAGGAAGCACAGGCAGAATGCCGTTTCCTCTTGCTTTCACCAAACAACCTGTTGAAACCATCTGATGGTGGACCGGTAGCCGTTCCTTCACAGGATATGGTACTTGGTATTTACTATCTGACACAGGAAAGACCAGGTTCTAAGGGCGAGGGAATGTTCTTCAAAGATTTGAATGAAGCAATCCTTGCATATGAAAATGGATATGTGACATTACACTCTAAGATTAAAGTGCGTGTGCATAAGACAATGGCAGATGGAAGAGAAGTAACTGGTATTATCCATGCAACATTGGGACGTATGTTATTCAATGAGATTATTCCACAGGATCTTGGATTCGTAGATCGTGAAGTAGAAGGTAATGAATTGTTACTGGAAGTTGATTTCCACGTAGGAAAGAAACAGTTGAAACAGATTCTTGAGAAAGTAATCAATACACACGGTGCTACTCAGACAGCAGAAGTACTTGATGATGTAAAAGCAATCGGTTACAAATATTCAACAAGAGCTGCTATGACAGTATCTATTTCAGATATGACAGTGCCACCTGAGAAACCACAGATTATCGAAGAGGCACAGAATACAGTTGATAAGATTACGAAGAACTATAAGCGTGGTCTTATTACAGAAGAAGAGCGTTACAAAGAAGTTGTAGAAACATGGAAAAACAGTGATGATAAGCTGACAGAGGCTCTGCTTACAGGTCTGGATAAATATAACAACATCTTCATGATGGCAGACTCAGGAGCCCGTGGTTCTGATAAACAGATCAAACAGCTTGCAGGTATGCGTGGATTGATGGCTGATACAACAGGTCGTACAATCGAGTTGCCTATCAAATCAAACTTCCGTGAAGGTCTGGACGTATTGGAGTACTTCATGTCAGCACATGGAGCTCGAAAAGGTATGTCAGATACAGCTCTTCGTACAGCCGATTCAGGTTACCTTACAAGACGTCTTGTTGACGTATCACAGGAATTGATTATTCATGACAGCGACTGTGTAGAAGGAACAGGAAAAGAAATTCCAGGAATGTATGTAAAAGCATTTATGGATGGTAATGAAGAAATCGAAAGCTTGCAGGAACGTATCACAGGACGTTTCTCTTGCGAAGATATCAAAGATAAAGATGGCAATGTCATCGTTAAGAAGAATCATATGATTACACCACTTCGTGCTGAAAAAGTTATGAAGAAGGGTGTAGACAGAAATGGAAAACCACTTGAAGAAGTGAAGATCCGTACAATCCTTACATGTAAGTGTAAGAATGGTGTTTGTACGAAGTGTTACGGTGCAAACATGGCAACAGGAGAAGCAGTTCAGGTAGGTGAGGCTGTTGGTATTATCGCTGCTCAGTCAATCGGAGAGCCAGGTACACAGCTTACTATGCGTACATTCCATAGTGGTGGTGTAGCCGGAGACGATATCACACAGGGTCTTCCTCGTGTCGAGGAGCTTTTTGAGGCAAGAAAACCTAAGGGTCTTGCTATCATCACAGAATTTGCAGGTGTTGCAAACATTAGTGATACAAAGAAAAAACGTGAAGTTATTGTAACAAATGATGAGACAGGTGAATCAAAAGCATACTTGATTCCTTACGGTTCTCGTATAAAAGTACAGGATGGACAGGTACTTGAAGCCGGTGACGAACTGACAGAAGGTAGCGTAAATCCACATGATATCCTGAAGATTAAAGGTTTACGTGCCGCTCAGGATTATCTCCTTCGCGAAGTACAGCGAGTATATCGTCTGCAGGGTGTAGAAATCAATGATAAGCATATCGAGGTTATTGTACGTCAGATGTTGAAGAAGATTCGCATCGAGGAAAATGGAGATACTTCATTCCTTCCGGGAAGTATGGTAAATGTGCTTGAATTTGAGGATGTAAACGAGCAGATGGTAGCAGAAGGAAAAGAAGCTGCAACAGGAGAACAGATTATGCTTGGTATTACAAAAGCATCTCTTGCAACAGATTCATTTATGTCAGCAGCATCATTCCAGGAGACAACAAAAGTTTTAACAGAAGCTGCTATCAAAGGAAAAGTTGACCACCTTGTAGGTCTGAAGGAAAATGTTATCATTGGTAAACATATTCCGGCAGGTACAGGTATGGAAAAATATCGTGAAGTACATTTGAATACAGATATAAAAGTGGATGAAGACATTGACTTTGATGAGGATTTGGATTTTGAAGACGAGCTTCCGGTAGAGGACAATGCTGTTGAAGAAGTAACAGAAGCAGAAGCTGATGTGACAACAGAAGAAGATTCTGAAGAATAAGATTTCGTAATTTATGAATCATAAAAGAGGTTTTGTGAAAGTTGAGAAGACGGACACAGAACCTCTTTTTTGCGAAAAATTGTATGATTTGTAGAATTTGCATAAAAGAAGAAAGTTATATTTCTATTCATTATTCATCGGATATTTGCATAATATGAATTATAATTATGCTAAAAATTCATTAGATATGCATAAAAAAATTTAGGTATAGAACGAAAAAGTGTAAAAAATGCGTATTACAGGAAATAACTTTGTAGAAAGTGTACAAATTGTGTAAGCATTTGCAAGATTAAAAAGAAATACTTGCAATAAAAAGTGTAAAAAGGTATAATTATAAAAGCTGAAAAATTTACGGTATTGTGGATTTTTCACGACGACGTACAGAATATATATAGGAAAAAGGGTATGTCGATAGGGATTATTTATTTTTCAGGGAGGATGAAACAATGGAAAACATGATGTTTCTTGTTCCGGTAGCAGCAGTACTTGCACTGTTGTTTGCAGCTTACCTTGCAGCAAAAGTAAGCAAGGAAGATGTCGGAACAGACAGAATGAAAGAGATTGCAGACGCAATCGCTGAAGGCGCTCGTGCCTTCTTGATGGCTGAGTACAAGATCCTGGTTATCTTCGTAGCCGTATTATTTGTATTAATCGGATTTGGAATCAGCTGGGTAACAGCAGTATGCTTCGTTGTCGGAGCACTGTTCTCAACAATCGCTGGATACTGTGGTATGACTGTTGCTACAAAAGCTAACGTAAGAACAGCTAATGCAGCAAGAACAAGTGGAATGAACAAAGCACTTTCAATCGCTTTCTCTGGTGGAGCTGTTATGGGTATGTGCGTAGCAGGTCTTGGAGCACTTGGTGTAAGTATTGTTTATATTGTAACAAAAAATGTTGATGTATTGTCAGGATTCAGTTTAGGAGCTTCTTCAATTGCTCTGTTTGCTCGTGTAGGTGGTGGTATCTATACAAAAGCAGCAGACGTTGGTGCTGACCTTGTAGGTAAAGTTGAAGCTGGTATCCCAGAAGATGACCCACGTAACCCAGCAGTTATCGCTGATAACGTAGGTGACAACGTAGGTGACGTTGCAGGTATGGGTGCTGACTTGTTTGAGTCTTATGTAGGATCACTTGTTTCTGCACTGACTCTCGGAGCAGTAACAGCAACTGTTTCTGGTGTATTATTCCCACTTGCAATTGCAGCTTGTGGTCTGATCGCTTCTATTCTCGGAACATTCTTCGTTAAAGGTGGAGAGAATGCGAATCCACAGAAAGCACTTACAAAAGGTGATTATGCTTCAGCTATCATCGTTGTAATCGCTTCTGTTGTATTAAGTAAAGTATTATTTGATGGTTTTGAAGCAGCAATCGCTGTTATTGCAGGTCTGATTGTTGGTGTTATTATCGGTAACGTTACAGAGTATTATACATCTGCAGATTACAATCCGGTTAAAAAGATCGGTGAGCAGTCTGAAACAGGTGCAGCTACAACAATCATTAGTGGTCTTGCAGTAGGTATGCAGTCAACAGCTATTCCACTGCTTTTAATCTGTGTAGCAATTTTCATTTCATACAAAGTAGACGGATTATATGGTATTGCACTTGCAGCAGTAGGTATGCTTTCAACTACAGGTATCACAGTTGCAGTTGATGCTTATGGTCCAATCGCAGATAATGCAGGTGGTATCGCAGAGATGTCAGGACTGGATGATTCTGTTCGTGAGATTACAGATAAACTTGATTCAGTTGGTAACACAACAGCAGCTATGGGTAAAGGATTCGCTATCGGATCTGCAGCTCTTACAGCTTTAGCTTTGTTCGTATCTTATGCACAGGCAGTACAGCTTGATTCAATCGACTTACTTAGCTATAAAGTAATCATCGGTATCTTTATCGGTGGTATGCTGACATTCCTTTTCTCAGCATTTACTATGGAGTCTGTATCTAAGGCTGCATACAAGATGATCGAGGAAGTTAGACGTCAGTTCCGTGAGAAACCAGGTATCATGAAGGGTGAAGATAAACCAGATTATACATCATGTGTATCTATCTCTACATCAGCAGCTCTTCACGAAATGCTTCTTCCAGGATTGATGGCAGTTATCGTTCCATTGTTAGTTGGTATCGTTCTTGGTGTTGAGTCCCTTGGAGGACTTCTTGCAGGAGCTCTTGTAACAGGTGTTCTGATGGCTATCTTTATGTCAAATGCCGGTGGTGCATGGGACAATGCTAAGAAATACATCGAAGAAGGACATCATGGCGGAAAAGGTAGTGAGGCTCACAAAGCAGCAGTCGTTGGTGATACAGTAGGTGACCCATTCAAAGATACATCAGGTCCATCTATTAACATCCTGATCAAACTTATGACAGTAGTATCACTTGTATTTGCTCCACTGTTCCTTTCAATCGGCGGACTTCTGTAATATTAAATACAAGAGTAATATAAAATAAGAAAGGCTGTATATCTGTTTTGGATATGCAGTCTTTTTTTCACATTGATTGGAAAATCAAAATAAAAAAGTGGATAAAAAAAGAAATCCGAATGCATTATGTGAATAACATCCGGATTTCTTTTTGCTGTTAGAGATACAAGATTCTATCTTGTAAAAAGTAAATGTTTTGTTGCTTTTTTAATCAGCAACAGTTTATAGAAAAGAGATATTAAATCTCTTCGCCATTGTTGTATTTGCGAAGTACATTCTGAATTCTTTCGTTTGGACTCAGAATATTGCTTAAAGAACCATCATGGTTTAATGTGTCGATGATCAAAGCAATATATTTGCTCATGTCACAGTTAATATAATAAGGTTTTGACAATAACTCAGGTGTCTGATAAATCAGGTTTGTTGTCAAGATACCATGGATGATTCCTTTTTCATATGCTTCATCGAATTTAGCCAGTCCATTTGTGAAAAGACCAAATGTTGCAGCAGCATAGATGCGGTTAGCTTTTCTACGTTTCAGTTCAGTAGCAACTTCGATGATACTGTCTCCGGAAGAAATCATGTCATCAATGATGATTACATCTTTTCCTTCTACAGAAGAACCAAGGAATTCGTGGGCAACGATAGGATTACGTCCGTCTACGATTTTGGTATAATCTCTTCTCTTGTAGAACATACCCATATCAAGACCAAGTACGTTGGCAAGATAAACGGCACGGTTTGTACCACCTTCATCCGGGCTGATTGCCATCATGTGTTCGCTGTCGATTTTAAGATCTTTTACTGTGCGCAGAAGACCTTTGATAAACTGGTATGTTGGTGAAACTGTTTCAAATCCGCTAAGTGGGATTGCATTCTGTACACGTGGATCATGTGCATCAAATGTAATGATGTTGTCAACGCCCATACGTACAAGCTCCTGAAGTGCAAGAGCACAGTCAAGAGACTCACGTCCTGTTCTTTTGTGCTGACGGCTTTCGTATAAGAAAGGCATGATTACGTTGATACGACGACCCTTTCCACCAACAGCAGCGATAACACGTTTCAGGTTCTGATAATGATCATCAGGAGACATGTGGTTAATGTTTCCTGTCAATGAATAAGTTAAGCTGTAATTACATACATCTACCATTAGATAAAGGTCTTTACCACGTACAGATTCGTTGATAATACCTTTTGCTTCTCCGGAACCAAAACGAGGTACTTTGGCATCGATGATAAATGAATCTTTTTCATATCCTGTAAATGCAACATCATCTTTGTACTGATGAGCACTTTCTTTTCTCCATTTTACGAGGTAGTCATTGACTTTGTTGCCAAGAGCTTCACATCCTGTAACAGGAATGATTCCTAAGGCTCCTACTGGAATATTTTCTAAATTGAGTTCACTTCTGTGCAGCATTATTTGCCCTCCCTATTAGCACGTATTTTTTTAATTATTCTAATATCATCGCCGAATAATCTCAGCAAGATATAGTTACTGGTGATTCGTGAAAAAGAACGTTCTGTGTAAAGGTCTGCCAACGAATCCAGTGAAAGGTTCGTTGAGACAACGGTCGATTTCATATTTAAAAGTCTTTCATTAATGCAGGTAAAGAACTGAGAAGCCGTAAATGCATTGGCAAGCTCGGTTCCTAAATCATCTACGATCAGTAAATCGCAATCGTAAACATATTGTTGCATTTGCTTTGATTCATAATCATTATGATCAAATGTTCCCTGAGCCAGAATGTTGAATAAATTTGGCGCCGAATAATAGAGAACAGAGTATCCGGCATCGATTAAATCTCTGGCGATGCAATTGGAAAGAAAAGTCTTTCCGACACCGACATCTCCGTAAAGAAAAATATTGTCGGATGTATGTCCAAAATTTTGAACAAAATTTTTACAAGTCTGATAAGCGTGCTCCATAATAGCACGAGATGTTTTCCCTGTTTTTGGATCCACCTGTCGGTCAGAATAATAATCAAGACAAAATGTATCAAAATTCTCGGATTCCAGAATGCCCTTCAAGTTAGATTGTTCATAAAGCAATTTTGTGATAGCACGTTTAAAGCAACGGCACTTTACATTTCCAATATAACCGGTATCCTTACAGTCAGGACATTCATATACCGGTTCAAGGTAATCAGCAGGAAAACCGGCAGAGGTAAGCAGCTGTTGTTTGCTGCTTCGCAGAATGTTAAGCTCCTCTTTTAAAGAATCTAAAGCACTCTCATCACCATCGAGCAAGCGTCTGCCGTATTGGACTGACATAATTGAAATTGATTCATCCAGTGATTTGAATTCCGGTAATTTCTTATATACATCTTCATAATGTTGCGTGAGAATGTCATGGCTTTTAAGCTGCTTTTGCTCATATTCACGCATGATTGTCTGGTATTGTGAATTCGTTAGTCCCACGATACTACTCCTTCTAATTACTGTTTAATAATTGTTCTTCTAATGAATCCATATCATAAGCACGTCGCTCAAAATTATTCAGGTTTTTTGTGATTGGCTTAGATTTTGATACGTTTCTTCGTGCCTGTTTTTCTTTTTGGAACACGGTATCCAATGCAGTAATGTCATTTAAGTGGTGTACATTGTTCTGCTGCCAATGTTCTAAAATTGTATCTGTATATTCAAAACTTGGCTGATGCGTAGCGGAAATTGTACGTCGGCAGGCCTCTTGAACAATATCAAGAGAAAATCCCATCTCATCAGTCCATTTTTTAATATAGACAAGCTCAGAGTCGGCTGGCCCACGGTTTTTGATACCGAATGCATTTAATACAGTATAGCAGTTTTTATTATAATTAGCAGAATTACGCCGTGCCTGTTCTACACTTGTAATACCTTCATCAGCCCACGATAAAGCAACCTTTTGGATGTAATGGATACTTTTATGTCCGCTTTCTACACAAGATTCAATCAGGTACTCGATCAGTCTGGCTGACATACCTAAATCTTTATAGAAATATGTAATTGCTTCGACATCTGTATGAGATAAAGTTTTTCCAAGATACTGTTCTGCGATGAATAAAAGTGATCTTAACTCTTTCTTTTCCATCGAAGAATCAGAAGCGTGTTTATTTTTGTGCGACACAGTATCTTTAGGTGCTGTTGCAGGCTCTTGTTTAGGTACTTTAGCTTTCACAGGAGTCTCATCACTATCAGCTGTGATGGAAACTTCCTTGGATGCAGTTGCAATCGAAGAAATGCTTTCTTTACTGATATTGTTTGACGGAGATTGTCCTGCCTGCAGGAGTTCAATTCCGGAAACGCTATGTTCACAATCGTACTCGATCCTTAGCAGTTCGTTACTTTCCCAATAACGGAAGGCACGCAAAATATCATTCTCCGTATTATTCAAACAATCCGCAATGCCGGAAATGGTAAGGCTCATAGAAGAATCCTCCATATGCCTCAGCAAAAAAAGATAAACTTTTACAAACTCACCATTTGCGGTAGCCATATAATTGTCAATAAAATAATTAGAGACAAGAGTGGCATTGCTTTGAAAATGATTGGATAATTTTATTGCATTCATCATTTTAACAAATCTTCTCCGATATTTACAACATCTCCGGCACCCATTGTGATCAGGAGATCACCTGCAGAGCAGTGCTCTTTTAAGAAATCTTCAATCTCTGCAAAACTTGGAAAGTAATAAGCATCTGTACCAAGCTTTTTCACTTCTTCTGCAAGAGCCTTGGAAGAAACACCAAGGTTGTCCGTCTCACGTGCGGCATAAATATCAGCAAGTACCAGATGGTCTGCGTGAGAAAGTGCTTCTGCAAATTCATTGAAAAACGCTTTTGTACGTGTGTAAGTATGAGGCTGGAATACACACCACAGTTCGTTGTGTGGGTAATGCTTTGCAGCCTTTAAAGTTGCTTTAATCTCTGTTGGATGATGTGCATAGTCATCAACAATTGTAATGCCGTCCAAAGTGCCCTTGTATTCAAAACGACGGTCTGTTCCGGAGAATGAGAGCAGTCCTTTTTCAATAATAGGCATTGAAATGTTCAGAAGCTTTGCAGTTGCAATCGCAGCTAAAGCATTTGAAACATTATGGTCTCCGGTTACAGAAAGCTGGATATGGTCTGTGATAGTTCCTTTCTCTACAAGGTCAAATGCAACACAGCCTTTTTCGTTGTAGCTGACATTCTGAAAACTATAATCTGCATCAGCGGAAGAACCGTAAGTAATCACATTACAAGATAACCCGGCAAAAATTTCTTCATAATTCTGAATGTCATGGTTGATGATCAAAGTTCCATCTTCCGGCAAAAGTGCTGCAAACTGATGGAAAGAATGACGAATATCTTCCAGGTCTTTGAAGAAGTCCAAATGATCTTCTTCAATGTTCAGAATGATTCCGATTGTCGGGAAGAAATGAAGAAAACTATTCGTGTACTCACAGGCTTCCGTGATAAATGTTTCAGATTTTCCTACACGGATATTACCTCCGATAGCCTGAAGAATACCGCCTACAGAAATCGTAGGGTCAACATCTCCTTCCAATAAAATATGAGAAATCATAGATGTCGTTGTAGTTTTGCCATGTGTACCGGATACAGCGATAGATGTATCATAGTTTTTCATTAACTGGCCAAGTAATTCCGCACGAGTCAGCATAGGAATCTTGCGGGCAACAGCTTCCATTAATTCTGGGTTGGCCTTGTTGATCGCAGCAGTGTAAACAACACACTGAATACCATCGATAATATTCTCCGCCTTCTGACCGTAGAAAATGTGCGCACCATGTTCTTCGAGCTGGCGGGTAAGCGGAGACTCTTTTGAATCAGAACCAGTAACAGTAAATCCTTCTTCCAGTAAAATCTCTGCGAGACCGCTCATACTGATACCGCCAATTCCGATGAAATGGATGTGAATTGGTTTTTCAAAATCGATCTTATACATAAATTAGGTACCTTCTTTTACTTTTTTTTCAAAAAGAGTCATAAAAAGACTCTATCCATTATATTATACTATATATGGAGAAAATTTAAAGAAGTTCTTTTTGGTGAAAATAAATAAAAAGAGTTAAATTTCCTTTATGAATTTGTAAAAAACGTGCACATGAAATAAAAAGTATGATATAATAAGTGCATCTAACTAGAAATGAGGTGACTACATGATTAAAAAGGAAATGATTGCCATGCTCCTTGCGGGTGGACAAGGCAGTCGATTGGGGGTTCTTACAGCGAAAGTAGCAAAACCAGCAGTTGCTTTTGGCGGCAAGTACCGAATTATTGATTTCCCGTTAAGTAACTGTATTAATTCGGGTGTAGACACAGTAGGTGTGTTGACACAGTATCAGCCATTACGTTTGAATACACATATTGGTATTGGTATTCCTTGGGATTTGGATCGAAATGTAGGAGGCGTATCAATTTTACCGCCGTATGAAAAGAGTACAAACAGTGAGTGGTATACCGGTACTGCAAACGCGATATATCAGAACTTAGAGTACATGGAGTCTTATAATCCGGACTATGTATTGATCCTTTCAGGTGATCATATATACAAGATGGACTATGAGGTTATGTTGGATTATCACAAGGCGAATAAAGCAGATGTAACAATTGCAGCTATGCCGGTTCCAATGGAAGAGGCAAGCCGTTTCGGTATTGTAGTGACAGATGATGACGGAAGAATCAAAGAATTTGAAGAAAAGCCGGAGCATCCAAGCAGCAATCTTGCATCTATGGGTATTTACATATTCAGTTGGCCGGTGTTAAGAGATGCTTTGATTAAATTATCAGAGCAGCCGAATTGTGATTTTGGTAAACATATCATTCCATATTGTCATGAAAAAGGAGACAGGCTTTTTGCTTATGAATATAATGGCTACTGGAAAGATGTCGGTACATTAAGTTCATATTGGGAAGCAAATATGGAGTTGATTGATATTATTCCTGAATTTAATCTTTACGAAGAATTCTGGAAGATTTACACAAATAGTTCTAACATTCCACCGCAGTATATTTCAAATGACGCTGTTGTGGATCGTTGTATTATTAGTAATGGAACAGAGGTATATGGCGAGGTACATAATTCTGTGCTGGGAGCCGGAGTAACAATCGGAAAAGGCAGCGTGGTTCGTGACTCTATTATTATGAGAGATGTTATGATTGGCGAGAATTGTGTGATTGAGAAAGCCATTATAGCTGAAGATACGGAAATCGGTAATAATGTAGTCATTGGTGTTGGAAGTGAGGTTCCAAACAAAGTAAAACCAAATATTTATAGTGGCGGGCTTGCCACGATCGGAGAAAAATCAAAGATTCCGTCAAATGTTCAGATCGGAAAGAATACCGCCGTTAGTGGTGTGACATCCATAGAAGATTACAGTGATGGAGTGCTTGCAAGTGGAGAGACATTAATAAAGGCAGGTGAGCGAGTATGAGAGCAGTAGGAATTATTCTGGCAGGCGGAAACAGTAGAAAGATGCAGGAACTGACAGAAAAACGTGCAGTGGCTGCTATGCCGATCGCAACCAGTTACCGTGCAATTGATTTTGCATTGAGTAATATGACAAATTCCAAAATACAGAAAGTTGCCGTATTGACACAGTATAATGCAAGATCATTGAATGAACATTTGAATTCATCAAAATGGTGGAATTTTGGAAGAAAACAAGGCGGATTGTATGTGTTTACGCCGACAATCACATCAGATAATGGATATTGGTATCGTGGAACAGCAGATGCAATTTATCAGAACTTAGATTTTCTGAAAAAATGTCATGAACCATATGTTGTTATTACATCAGGAGATGCAGTATACAAGTTGGATTATAACAAAGTATTGGAATATCATATTGCTAAAAAAGCAGATATTACAGTGGTTGTTAAAGAACTGAGCGAGAATGAAGATGCAACACGTTATGGTACAGTACGGATGAATGAATCTGCAAGAATCGAAGAATTTGAAGAGAAGCCGATGATTGCTCATTCTCAGACAGTTTCTACAGGAATTTATGTGATGAGAAGAAGACAGCTTATCGATTTGATCGAACGTTGTGCAGAAGAAGAACGTCACGATTTTGTAAATGATATTTTAATTCGTTACAAAAATCTGAAGAAGATTTATGGATATAAAATCAGCAACTACTGGAGTAATATTTCAACAGTAGATGCATATTACAAGACAAATATGGACTTCTTAAAACCAGAAGTCAGAGACTATTTCTTTAAACAGTTACCGGAGATATATTCTAAGGTAAGTGACTTGCCACCGGCGAAGTATAATCCTGGAGCAGTAGTTAAAAATAGTCTTGTAGGAAGTGGTAGTATTATCAATGGTACGATTGAAAATTCGGTTATTTTTAAGAAAGTTTATGTTGGAAATAATTGTGTGATCAAGAATTCAATTATATTAAATGATGTATACCTTGGAGATAATACTTATATTGAAAATTGTATTGTTGAAAGCAGAGATACAATCCGTGCAAATACCAGACATATTGGTGAGAATGGTGTCAAGGTAGTTGTTGAGAAAAATGAAAGATATGCCTTATAAAGAAAAGTGTTAATAGAATCATGCAGACGAGAAAGGAGACTGGAATATGCAGATCACAGATGTGCGCGTTCGTAAAGTCGCAAAAGAGGGAAAATTAAAGGCAGTTGTATCCATTACATTTGATGATGAATTTGTTGTACATGACATCAAGGTAATTGAAGGAGAAAAAGGTTTATTTATTGCGATGCCAAGCAAGAAAGCAATGGATGGGGAATATCGCGATATAGCACATCCAATTAATTCAGGTACTCGTGACCGAATCCAGAGTACAATTTTAGAAAAATACAAACAGGTTTTGGAAGAAGAACCGGAGGCAGCAGTAGAAATCTAATTTCATTAAACGAATAAAGACGACATGCAGCACAGAGTGAGAACGTGTTGCATGTCGTTTTAGTTTGTGGCGCAATCCGAAAGAAATGTAGAACTAAAGATTTACAGCATAATAGGTTTCGGGCAAAAGAAACTCCAAATGTTTATGCGTGCTAGGATGTTTTAAAGTCAGCCGGCAGGCAAATAACTGTAATCCGCGAAAACCGGAAGAGGGATCTTCCGCAGTTCCATATTTGCGGTCGCCGATAATAGGACAACCAAGATGCGACATCTGTACGCGAATCTGATGGTGTCGGCCTGTTTTTAAAGTGATTTCAGCAAGTGTAAAAGCATCTTTTTGTTGCAATACATTGTAATGTAATTCTGCTTTTTTTGCTCCTGGAGTGTCAGGTTTACAAACGGAAGAAGTGTTTGTACGTCCATTTTTTACAAGATAATCTATGCAGTCTCCTTCGTCAGCCGGGAGATGACCAGAAAGCCAGGTACGATAATATTTTCCAAATCCTTCTGACTGAAGCTGGTGATTTAATTCTTTTGCTGCAAAAGGTGTTTTTGCAAAGACAAGCAGCCCGGTGACAGGCTGGTCTAAACGATGAATAACGGCAAGGTAAGGAGGCTGTTTGCTCTTTGTGTTGTGAGCAATGTGATTTTTTAAGATACTTACCATATCCGGTGAACCAATGCGTTTACTTTGTGTTGCGATTCCGGCAGGTTTAACACATACGATTAATTCGGAATCTTCATATATAATTTCTGGCTTCATAATATCTATCCCCTGTTCTTGACTTTTGGCAATATTCTGTCTAAACTGATTATCATATAAAAGAATCATCAGGTCAAGAGAGAGTATAATCCTTTTGAGAAGGAGTAGATGGAAAAATGAAAAATCAAGATTGGGAAAGGTTTGGGGAAGATATAAAAAGAAGTGTGCAGGATGCCGTGGATTCAGGAGATTTCAGTAGATTGAACCAGACAATAACGAATACAGTAAATGGAGCTGCAGATGCATTTGCGGACACAATGCGTAATGTGGGTGATCGGGTAAATCAGAATCGTAGACCACGTTACGGAGAAACTTTTTATGGAATGCCTCAATACGAAAAAAAGACACAACAAAAAAGAGCGAACAGTCAGGAGGGGCAAGTAAATAATAGATATTCAACAGGAGGTTTTGTGACTCCGACAAAGCCTATGCTATATAGAAGTACCAGTGCAGCAAAAGTTGGTGCGATTGTGATGAGTGTATGCGGATACATGATGTCGGGATTTAATTTCCTTGTCTGTATTTCAGCGGTTATAGCACTGGTGGTGGGAGTATCTAATAAGGCAGGAGTACTTGCGGTAGCAATCATATTTGGGATACTTGGGATAGCGACGACATTGATCGGCGTGGCAGGTACGAAAAAAATAGGCGGGATCAAACGTTTCCGACAGTATCTACAGACAATGGGTGGAAAAGAATATTGTGATATACGTAAATTGGCAGAGTATGTTGGGAAAAATGAAAAATATGTTTTGAAAGATATAAAGAACATGATACGGAGAGGCTGGTTTATTCAAGGACACTTGGATACCCAGGAAAAATGTCTTATTTCAAGTCATGATGCGTATCGTCAATATACTGATATGATGGAACAGCAACAAGAACAAAAGGATACGTTAGAAAGACAGCAAAAAGCGGCGGAGGAAGAGCGTAAAAAGAAAGAAGAAAAAGGACTTACGCCGGAAGTACAGGAGATTGTTGAGGCGGGAGAAGAGTATATACGCAAAATTCATGAAAGTAATGATGCAATTCCGGGAGAAGAAATTTCAGCAAAGATTTCCAGAATGGAGATGCTGGTTGATAAAATATTTGACCGAGTAGAGGAAAATCCGGAAACGGTAGGAGATTTACATCGTTTGATGAATTATTATCTTCCGACAACGGTGAAGCTTTTAGAAGCATATGAAGAACTGGACAGACAGCCAATTCAAGGAGATAATATTTTATCTTCAAAAGATGAAATCGAAAAAACGCTGGATACATTGAATATTGCGTTTGAAAAACTGTTGGATGCAATGTTTCAGGATACGGCGTGGGATGTTGCCAGTGACATTTCTGTGTTGAAGACGATGCTTGCACAGGAAGGACTGACAGAGGACGGACTTAAAAAATAAAAAAATGGTTGCGAAAAGAAAAGAGGAAATGTTATGGAAAATAATTTTAAAGATTTTGATACAACGCCTACATTGACATTAGATCCATTTCAAACAGCAGAAGAGAAACAAGAACCGGCTGTGGTAGAAGAAAAGAAAGAAGAAGTTATAGCGGAAGAAAATGTTTTGTCAGAAGAAGAAAGGCAGATGGCGGAGAAATTTGCAGAGCAGATTGATCTTACAAATTCTAATATGATTCTGCAGTATGGAGCAGGCACACAAAAGAAGATGGCGGATTTTTCGGAAAGTGCACTGGAGAATGTGAGAACAAAAGATCTTGGCGAAGTGGGTAATTTGTTGAGCGGTGTAGTAAAGGAACTGAAATCTTTTGATGAAGAGGAAGAAAAAGGATTTCTGGGAATATTTAAGAAAAGCTCAAACAAGCTCACAGCAATGAAAACAAAGTATGCCAAGGCAGAGACGAATGTAAATCAAATATGTAAAGTGCTGGAATCACATCAGGTTCAGCTTATGAAAGATGTTGCACTTCTGGATAAGATGTATGAATTGAATCTTACTTATTATAAAGAATTAACTATGTACATTGTAGCCGGAAAGAAAAAATTAAATGAAGTCAGAAACGGAGAACTTCAGGATTTGTTACAGAAAGCACAGGCAACAGGGCTTGCAGAAGATGCACAGGCGGCGAAAGATTTAGATTCTATGTGTAATCGCTTTGAAAAGAAATTACATGATCTTGAGCTGACTCGCCAGATTTCGATGCAGACAGCACCACAGATCAGACTGGTACAGGGAAATGATACGTTGATGGTAGAAAAAATCCAGTCGACGATTGTGAATACAATTCCGTTATGGAAGAGTCAGATGGTACTTGGGCTGGGAGTAGAACATTCTGCACAGGCGGCTGCAGCACAGCGTGAAGTGACAAATATGACAAATGAACTGTTGAAGAAAAATGCAGAGAAATTAAAGATGGCAACGATAGATACAGTGAAAGAGTCGGAGAGAGGAATCGTTGATATCGAGACATTAAAACAGACAAACGAATCCTTGATCTCTACATTAGATGAGGTGATGCATATTCAGCAGGAAGGCCGTGAAAAACGAAAAGCAGCGGAGCAGGAGATGCAGAAACTGGAGTTGGATTTGAAACAAAAATTGTTGCAGATCCAGAAGTAATAAGAGGTGGAAATGCAGTTACTGTTCACTCCCGTGTCAATCACTACGCTGATTGACACGGAGGATGCACGTTTTACCTTGAACGGCATCTCGCCCATCGCCAAAGGCGATTTAAAATGGCGAGATGCGTTTGCCTATCTTGACATTTTTGGGTAATTCGGGTAAAATTGCAACGATATGTGATATGAGCGTTGAACAGGGTTAGTATATGTTGGAGACGGCACAGAGAGGGAATCATTTGCTGGGAGATTTCTGCGGAGATAATATAGAACCTGCCTGGGAGCTTCTGTATGAAAGTACAGCGTAAGTCAGCGTTAATGACAGATAAAGAGAATCACAACAGTGGTTAATTAGGGTGGTACCGCCGAGAACTTCGGTCCCTTTTCGTTTGGAAGGGAATGGAAGTTCCCGGCGTTTTTTATTTCCGAAGGCAGGTGCATTTTTAGAAATGAAAAATGTATTCCGATAAAAATAAAATAAAAAGAAAGGAAAGCAGCAATGGCAAAAGAAAAGAAATTAGTACAGTCAATTACAGCAAGAGATGAGGATTTTGCACAGTGGTACACAGATGTTGTACGCGAAGCAAAGTTATGTGATTATTCAGGAGTAAAAGGATGTCTGAATTATCTTCCGAATGGCTATGCAATCTGGGAAAATATCCAGGCAAATCTTGATAAGAGATTTAAAGAAACAGGAGTGCAGAATGTATATCTTCCTGTTTTGATTCCAGAGTCATTACTTCAGAAAGAGAAAGATCATATTGAAGGTTTCGCACCGGAAGTTGCATGGGTAACAAAAGGTGGCGAAGAGCCTCTTCAGGAGAGATTCTGTATCAGACCTACATCAGAAACATTATTCTGTGATGTATGGAGCAAGACAGTGCAGTCTTATCGTGATCTTCCAAAGGTTTGGAATCAGTGGTGCTCTGTATTGCGTTGGGAAAAGACAACAAGACCATTCCTTCGTTCAAGAGAATTTTTATGGCAGGAAGGTCATACGATCCATGCAACATATGAAGAAGCAGAAGAACGTACATTAATGATGCGTG
The DNA here is from genome assembly GCF_014287355.1 of Ruminococcus hominis. Classification (NCBI taxonomy): domain Bacteria; kingdom Bacillati; phylum Bacillota; class Clostridia; order Eubacteriales; family Oscillospiraceae; genus Ruminococcus; species Ruminococcus hominis. The sequence goes on from NZ_JACOPE010000001.1 coordinate 569,818, forward strand.
ATGTATACAAAGATTTTGTAGAAAATGATCTTGCTATTCCGCTTGTTACAGGAAAGAAAACACCAAGCGAGAAATTTGCAGGAGCAGAAGATACTTATACAATTGAAGCACTGATGCATGACGGAAAAGCTCTGCAGTCAGGTACAAGCCATTTCTTTGGAAATGCATTTGCAGATGCTTATGGAATCAGTTACTCAGATAAAGAGAACAAGCTTCACAGTGTATATGAGACATCATGGGGATTGTCTACACGTATTATTGGAGCAATCATTATGGTACATGGTGATGACAGTGGTCTGGTACTTCCACCACACATCGCACCGGTTCAGACAAGAGTAGTTCCGATTGCCCAGCATAAAGAAGGTGTCTTAGACAAAGCAAATGAATTACTTGCAGCATTAAAGGCAGCAGGATATCGTGCAGAGATTGATGATTCAGAGAAGAGCCCTGGATGGAAGTTTAGTGAGCAGGAGATGCTTGGAATCCCTACACGTATTGAAATCGGACCAAAAGATATCGAAAACGGACAGGTTGTTATTGTACGTCGTGATACAAGAGAAAAGATTGTGGTTGCTTTAGATGAAATCGAAACAAGATTGTCAGAAATTCTTGAAGACATTCAGAAAGCACTTTTTGAGAAAGCAAAAGCGTTTAGAGATTCACATATTCACACAGCAACAAACATGGATGAGATGAAAGACATCGCTGAAAACCAGATTGGATTTATCCGTGCAATGTGGTGTGGAGATGATGCTTGTGAAGAAGCAATCAAAGACCAGACAGGCGGGGTGACATCAAGATGTATTCCAGAAGAACAGGAAGAAATTTCTAATGTATGTGTATGTTGCGGAAAACCTGCTAAACATATGGTATATTGGGGAAAAGCATATTAAGATTTACTGCATCCTCCGTGTCAATCACCTTATTGGTTGGCACGGAGGATGTACATTTTAAAATAATGCTGAAAACCCCTTGACTTTTCGCTGAAAACATACTAAACTAACAAGCGTGCACACGAGCATACTATGTTTTTGTGCGCTAAATTACAAAAGATAATATGAATTTATTATCTGCAACCCCTCATTCTCATAAGAGATGAGGCAACGAAATCATAGGAGGTGAAAAAGAATGCCAACATTTAACCAGTTAGTTAGAAAAGGACGTCAGACTTCTGAAAAGAAATCTACAGCACCAGCTCTTCAGAAAGGATACAACTCACTGAAGAAACGTGCAACTGATGTATCTGCACCACAGAAAAGAGGTGTTTGTACAGCAGTTAAGACAGCTACACCTAAAAAACCTAACTCAGCTCTTAGAAAGATCGCCAGAGTTCGTCTTTCTAACGGAATCGAAGTAACAAGCTATATCCCAGGAGAAGGACACAACCTTCAGGAACATAGTGTTGTTCTTATCCGTGGAGGAAGAGTTAAGGACCTGCCAGGTACAAGATACCACATCGTTCGTGGAACACTTGATACAGCAGGAGTTGCTAAGAGAAGACAGGCTCGTTCTAAATACGGCGCTAAGAGACCAAAAGACGCTAAATAATAGAACGCCTTAGCAAAGATTGTAACTAAACAGTTAAATCGTATCACAAACAGAACTATGATTAATCGTAGGTTGCGGATTTTATAGAGTCCGGCGGCCACGAGCACATGCAATGCGATTTCCATAGAGAGACACATGTGAGTACCGATGAATTAATCCCGGCGTAATGCCGAAAATCATGATTAAGGAGGGAAGGACCGTGCCACGTAAAGGACATACTCAGAAAAGAGATGTATTAGCGGATCCAATATACAACAATAAAGTTGTTACCAAACTTATCAACAACATCATGCTTGATGGTAAGAAAGGTGTAGCACAGAAGATTGTATACGGAGCATTTGAGAGAGTTGAAGAGAAGGCTGAGAAGCCAGCAATCGAAGTATTCGAAGAGGCAATGAACAACATCATGCCAGTACTTGAGGTAAAAGCAAGACGTATCGGTGGAGCTACTTACCAGGTACCTATCGAAGTTAGAGCTGACAGAAGACAGGCTCTTGCACTTCGCTGGATCACATTGTATTCACGTCAGAGAGGCGAGAAAACAATGGAAGAAAGACTTGCAAATGAAATCCTGGATGCAGCTAATAACACAGGAGCATCTGTGAAGAAGAAAGAAGATATGCATAAAATGGCAGAGGCTAATAAAGCATTTGCTCATTATAGATTCTAATAGGAGGCTACAATGGCTGGAAGAGAATATCCATTAGAGAGAACTAGAAACATTGGTATCATGGCTCATATCGATGCCGGTAAGACTACACTGACAGAGCGTATTCTTTACTATACTGGTGTTAACTATAAAATTGGTGATACTCATGAAGGTACTGCTACTATGGACTGGATGGAACAGGAGCAGGAAAGAGGTATCACAATTACTTCAGCCGCTACAACATGTCATTGGACATTGGAAGATCACACAAAGCCAAAGGCTGGTGCTCTGGAACATCGTATCAATATCATTGATACTCCGGGACACGTTGACTTCACTGTAGAGGTTGAACGTTCACTTCGTGTACTTGATGGTGCTGTAGGTGTTTTCTGTGCTAAAGGTGGTGTAGAGCCACAGTCAGAAAACGTATGGCGTCAGGCAGACACATACAATGTACCAAGAATGGCGTTCATCAATAAGATGGACATTCTTGGAGCTGATTTCTACAATGCTGTAGAACAGATTAAAACAAGACTTGGTAAAAATGCAATTTGTCTTCAGTTGCCAATTGGTAAAGAAGATGAATTCAAAGGAATCATTGATTTGATGGAAATGGAAGCTTATATCTACAATGATGAGAAGGGCGAAGATATTTCTGTTACAGAGATTCCGGAAGAAATGAAAGATGAAGCAGAACTGTACCACACAGAGTTGGTAGAGAAAATCTGCGAGCTTGATGATGATCTTATGATGATGTATCTGGAAGGTGAAGAACCATCTATTGATGATCTGAAAAAAGTTCTTCGTAAAGCTACATGCGAGTGTACAGCAGTTCCAGTATGTTGCGGTACAGCATATAGAAACAAAGGTGTTCAGAAACTTCTGGATGCTATTATCGAATATATGCCAGCTCCAACAGACATTCCTCCAATCGAGGGTGTTGATGAGGATGGTAACGAAGTTGTAAGACATTCTTCAGATGAAGAACCATTCTCAGCTTTGGCATTCAAGATTATGACAGACCCATTCGTAGGTAAGCTTGCTTATTTCCGTGTGTATTCTGGATCTATGAACTCAGGTTCATACGTATTGAATGCAACAAAGAATAAGAAGGAACGTGTTGGACGTATCCTTCAGATGCATGCTAATAAGAGACAGGAACTTGACAAAGTATATGCAGGTGATATCGCAGCTGCTATCGGATTTAAATTCACTACAACAGGTGATACAATCTGTGACGAGCAGCATCCTGTAATTCTTGAGTCTATGGAATTCCCAGAGCCTGTTATCGAGCTTGCTATCGAGCCTAAGACAAAAGCTTCCCAGGGTAAACTTGGTGAATCTCTTGCTAAACTGGCTGAAGAAGATCCTACTTTCCGTGCTCATACAGATCAGGAAACAGGACAGACAATCATCGCTGGTATGGGTGAGCTCCACTTAGAGATCATCGTTGATCGTCTTCTTCGTGAGTTCAAGGTAGAAGCTAACGTAGGTGCACCACAGGTTGCTTACAAAGAGTCTATCACAAAAGCTACAGATATCGACAGCAAGTATGCTAAACAGTCTGGTGGACGTGGACAGTACGGACACTGTAAAGTTAAATTCGAGCCAATGGATGTCAACGGTGAGGAGACATACAAGTTTGAGTCTACAGTAGTTGGTGGATCAATTCCTAAGGAATACATCCCAGCTGTAGGCGAAGGTATCGAAGAAGCTATGAAATCTGGTATCTTGGGAGGATTCCCGGTAGTTGGAGTTCATGCTACAGTATATGATGGTTCATACCATGAGGTCGATTCAAGTGAAATGGCATTCCATATTGCAGGATCTCTTGCATTCAAGGATGCTATGAAACAGGGAGCACCAGTTCTTCTGGAGCCTATTATGAAGGTTGAAGTAACAATGCCAGAAGAATACATGGGAGATGTTATCGGTGATATCAACTCTCGTCGTGGACGTATCGAAGGTATGGATGATCTTGGCGGCGGTAAGATCGTTCGTGGATATGTTCCATTGTCAGAAATGTTTGGATACTCTACAGACCTTCGTTCTAAAACACAGGGACGTGGTAACTACTCAATGTTCTTCGAGAGCTATGAGCCAGTACCAAAGTCTGTACAGGAAAAAGTATTATCAAACAAAAACGCATAAATTGTTATAAAAACGCTTGAAAATCGGCCGGCTTTGAAATATAATCAAAGTTAGCCGAGTATAAAAGCGGATATAATAAGTAAATGCCTGAATTCAGGTTATATTTTCAAGGAGGACATTCAAAATGGCTAAAGCTAAATTTGAAAGAAACAAACCACATTGTAATATTGGTACAATCGGTCACGTTGACCACGGTAAAACAACTCTGACAGCTGCTATCACAAAAGTTCTGTCTGAAAGAGTTGAAGGTAACGCAGCTGTTGATTTCGAGAACATCGATAAAGCTCCAGAAGAAAGAGAGCGTGGTATCACAATTTCTACAGCTCACGTTGAGTATGAGACAGCAAAACGTCACTATGCACACGTTGACTGCCCAGGACATGCTGACTACGTTAAAAACATGATCACTGGTGCTGCTCAGATGGATGGAGCTATCCTTGTAGTAGCTGCTACAGATGGTGTTATGGCTCAGACAAAAGAGCATATCCTTCTTTCTCGTCAGGTTAACGTACCATACATCGTTGTTTTCTTGAACAAATGTGATATGGTTGATGACGAAGAGCTTATCGAATTAGTAGAGATGGAAGTTAACGAAGTACTTGAAGAGTATGAATTCACAGATTGCCCAATCATCAAAGGTTCAGCTCTGAAAGCTCTTGAAGATCCAATGGGACCATGGGGAGACAAGATCATGGAACTTATGGATACTGTAGATGAGTACATCCCAGATCCAGAGCGTGATACAGACAAACCATTCCTTATGCCAGTAGAGGACGTATTCTCTATCACAGGACGTGGTACAGTTGCTACAGGTAGAGTAGAGCGTGGTACACTTCACGTTTCTGATGAAGTAGAAATCATCGGTATCCATGAGGACGTTAAGAAAACTGTTGTAACAGGTATCGAGATGTTCCGTAAACTTCTTGATGAGGCTCAGGCTGGAGATAACATTGGAGCACTTCTTCGTGGTATTCAGAGAACAGAAATCGAAAGAGGACAGGTTCTTATCAAACCAGGTACAGTAACATGCCACAAGAAATTTACATGCCAGGTTTACGTATTAACAAAAGATGAAGGTGGACGTCATACTCCATTCTTCAACAACTATCGTCCACAGTTCTACTTCAGAACAACAGACGTAACAGGTGTTTGCGAGCTTCCAGAAGGAATCGAAATGTGCATGCCTGGAGATAACGTAGAGATGACAGTTGAACTGATTCATCCAGTAGCTATGGAAGAAGGACTTCGTTTCGCTATCCGTGAAGGTGGACGTACAGTAGGTTCTGGTACAGTAGCTAAAATTATTGAGTAATCATAATCTGATTTAGATTTAATATTCGATATCAAATCCCTAGAAACTTTATGTTTCTAGGGATTTTTTATATATTAGAAAAGTGTTCTTTCCTAATATATAAAAATGCTCCGCGAGGATGTGCAAGATATATTCTTTAGTCTTTTTAGATAGAAATTGTTATGATATAATAAAAAGAAGAATGACTACAATTCAGAATGGAGGAAGAAATCATGCTTAATTATCAGAGAACAATTCCAACAAAACTTTATTTTGGTAAAGGTCAGATAAGTCACTTAGAAGAGGCATTAAAATCATTTGGTAAGAATGTGCTATTGACATATGGCGGAGGTTCTATCAAGAAAATAGGACTATATGATGAAGTGATGAAGATTTTGAATGAAGGTGGGTTTAATGTTACAGAGTTAAGTGGCATTGATCCAAACCCACGTATAGAATCAGTTACAGAAGGCGTAAGAATATGCCGTGAGAAAGATATCGATGTGATACTCGCGGTCGGTGGCGGAAGTACTCTTGATTGTTCGAAGGCAATTGCTGTCGGAACATATTATGAGGGTGACGACATGTGGGAGATGGTTGTGAATGCAGAAGGAATTGCTGAAAAAGCAGTTCCCCTTGTAACGATTCTGACATTAAGTGCTACAGGCTCGGAATATGATGGAGGCGGAGTTATCTCCAATATGAATACGAATCAAAAATTAGGAAGATCATATACTTATCCGGCTGTGTCAATCTGTGATCCAACGTATACTTTTTCAGTTTCTCCGTATCAGACAGCAGCAGGTTCGGCTGATATTATGAGCCATATTATGGAAGATTATTTTTCGAGAACAGATGACAGCGATTTGTCAGATGGTATTGCGGAAACAATTCTTCGTTCAGTGATGAAAAATTGCCCAATTGCAATAAAAGAGCCGGATAATTACAGTGCAAGAGCGAATTTGATGACAAATTCTTCCATCGCATGTTCAGGAATACCAGCTTACGGCAAACAGGAGACAGGGTGGCCTTGTCATGCTATGGAACATGAATTGTCAGCATTTTATGATATTACTCATGGAGTAGGACTTGCCATTCTGACACCAAGATGGATGCGTCATATTCTTGCAAAGGACAGTACTGCTACAGGAAGATTTGTAAAATTTGCAAGAAACGTAATGGGCTTAGACGGCGAAGATGAAGCGAAGCTTGCATTAGCAGGTATTGATGCCCTGGAAGAATATTTTAAATCTACGGGCATTCCGATGACACTTACAGAGCTTGGAATAGATGAGGAGCATTTTGAAGTAATGGCAGATCATGCGAATGAAGAAGGATATTTAAAGGATGCATATGTGGCGTTGACAAATGAAGATATTATCCAGATTTACAAAGCATGTTTATAAGTGGATGTAGATGTGGTAAAAATTAAAAGTATACTAGGAGAGTAAAAAATGACGGTAACAGAGATTGCAAAGCTTGCCGGTGTGTCAAAAGCTTGTGTGTCAAGATATTTTAATCATGGATATGTAAGTGAAGAGAAGAGAAAAAAAATAAAAGAAGTTATTGAGCAGACAGGATATGTTCCTAGTAAAAAAATGCAGTCGCAGCTACAAACAGTGAAACCAACAATCGGAGTAATTATTCCAAAGATAAATTCGGAGAGTATATCGCGGGTTATTGCCGGAATATCCCAGGTTTTAAATCGTGAAGGATATCGTATGTTGCTCGCAGATACAGAAAATAGTATAGAGAAAGAAATCCAGTATTTGCAGTCATTTAAGCAGGATAATCTGGCAGGAATCATATTTAGTGCTACGATTATTACAAAACAGCATCTTGAATTGTTACAATCGTTGACAGTTCCGATTGTTATTTTAAGCCAGAATGTGCCGGAATTTTCGTGTGTGTATCATGATGATTATGGGGCTGCGGCTGCGATGGCAGAAAAGCTGATCGGGCTTAAAAGAAAGAACTATGGAGCAGTTTTGGTTACTTCCGAAGATAAAGCGGCAGGAGATGCGAGATGCAATGGATTTATGGATACGATGAAGAAAAATCATATTCAGCTCAATGATAAAGCAATTACGTATTCTGACTTTTCGTTGGAGTCAGGGTATGATGCAGCAGAAAAACTCTTTTCACAGGCTCCGGATACAGAGGCTGTTTTCTGCGCAACAGATACGATTGCAATTGGAGTAATACAATATTTAAAAGGAATTGGAAAGCGGATACCGGAAGATGTTGCAGTTACTGGAATCGGGCATTCGCGTATGACAGAAATTATATCACCAACAGTGACAACAGCACATTTATTCTATAAATCTACTGGAATTGAAGGTGCTGATATGTTGATAAAAATAATTGACAGTGGAATAGACATGAAGAACAAATTGAAAATGGGATTTGAAGTGATACAGCAAGAGTCTTGTTGATATGAAACAAAGAAAGATGAAATATAAGCTAAATATGAAACAGCGTTTCATATTTAGCTTTTTTCGTACAATTTTAAAAAGTGCGATTGATTGTTAAAAATCAAGAGGGGCTGTGAAAACATAGTAATGCATCTGTCACAAAGAATATGAATTTGGCATTATGCATAATTTTCGATGTGAAAAATTATGAAATAATTCTAATTGAAAATATGAAACAATGTGGTACAATATGAAATAGATATGAAACAAATATAAAAAATATATAAAACATGAAGGAGGTATTCAGGTGGATTACAGAAAAGCAGCATCAGAGGTTATTCGTTTGATTGGTGGAAAAGATAACATTGTATCAGCAGCACATTGTGCAACAAGATTACGCATGGTAATTGCCGACAACAGCAAAGTTTCAAAAGAAGCACTGGAAGAAGTAGAGGGAGTGAAGGGTGTTTTTGAAGCGTCCGGGCAGTTGCAGATCATTTTCGGGACAGGAGTAGTAAATAAGGTTTATGATGAATTTATTGCAATCGCCGGAATTTCAGCAGCAACAAAAGAAGATGTTAAGAAAGACGCGGCAAGCAAAGGAAATCCTTTCCAGCGTTTTATCAAGACACTCGGAGATATTTTTGTTCCAATCATTCCAGCAATCGTAGCATCAGGTTTTTTGATGGGAATTATGGAATCATTAAATTTCTTGATTAATAATGGATATATTTCTATGTCAAATGAAAGCAGTCTTTTTGTTTTGGCAAATATGTTCTCAAATACAGCTTATGTATTTCTGCCTGTATTGATCGGATTTTCGGCAGCAAAAGTATTTGGCGGGAATTCATTTTTAGGTGCTGTTATCGGTATGATCATGGTTCATCCGAATTTGCAGAATGCATGGACAATGACAGGCGGAGTAGAACAGTATCTGGATGTATTTGGTCTTTGGAAAGTTCCGCTTGTTGGTTATCAGGGACATGTTATTTCAGTAATCATTGCAGTTTTTGTTATGGCAACAATTGAAAAATGGCTGCATAAACGAGTACCGGCAATGTTTGATCTGTTTGTTACACCGCTTGTATCTGTTTTTGTGACAGGATTTTTGACAATGACAGTGATCGGACCTGTTTTCAACTTTGTGGAATCAAGCATTATCAACGGAATTCAGGCATTGATTACAATTCCTTTTGGAATCGGTTCATTTGTAATGGGAACATTATATGCACCGACAGTTGTAACAGGTATTCATCATATGTATACAATTATTGACCTGGGACAAATCAAAGAATTTGGCTGTACATACTGGCTTCCACTTGCATCAGCAGCAAACATAGCACAGGGTGCCGCAGCGTTGGCAGTTGCATTAAAAACAAAAGACCAGAAATTGAAAGCAATGGCATTGCCATCTTCTTTATCAGCATTTATGGGAATCACAGAACCAGCTATCTTCGGTGTAAATATGAGATTTTTCAAACCATTTATCTGCGCTTGTATCGGTGGTGGATGTGGAGCGATGTTTGCATCAATTACATCTCTTGGAGCAACAGGAACTGGCGTAACAGGTATTTTTGGAATCCTTCTTTGTCTGAATACACCTGTTAAATATATTTTAATGTTCTTAATTGCAGCAGGTGTCGCATTTGTTCTTACATGGATCTTCGGATACGAGAATAAAAAAGAGGACGATAAAAAAGTAGAAAAGGATACTTTGAAAGAAACAGTGGTAAATAGCGCAAATGATGATAAACAAGTACTTTCTCCGGTAGAAGGAAAAGTTGTTGGATTATCTGAAACAGGAGATGAAACATTTGCTTCTGAAGTATTAGGAAAAGGAATTGCAATTGAGCCGGTAAAAGGTGAAGTATATGCACCATTCAATGCGACAGTCAGCACACTTATGGGGCATGCAGTTGGTCTTGAAGGAAAAAATGGAGTGGAATTATTGATTCATATTGGGGTTGATACAGTCCAGTTGAATGGAAAATATTATACATCGCATTGCAGTGAAGGTCAGGAAGTAAAAGCGGGTGATTTGCTTATGGAGTTTGATATGAAAGCAATCAAAGAAGCGGGATTTAAAACAATCACACCGGTTATTGTTACAAATACAGATGATTTTGCAGATATAAAGGTGGAACATGAAGGGGAGATTCTCGTGGGAGAGACGCTTCTTGATATAACAAAATAAAAGAGGATTAAAACGTGAAAAAAGATTTATTATATCAGAAAATCAAAGTAGCCGAAGAACTTGCACTTTCCAAAATGAATAACGATAAATTCAGACAAGGGTATCATTTGATGCCTTTGTCTGGATGGATGAATGATCCGAATGGTCTATGTTTTTATAAAGGAAATTATCATGTGTTTTTTCAACATAGTCCATTAGATGCTAATCGAGGCGATATTTTCTGGGGGCATTATACAAGTAAAGATTTATTGAACTGGAAAAAGCATCCGACATTTTTATATCCGGTAGATTCATGGGATATAAATGGAGTATATTCAGGATCTGCACTTGCGGAAGATGATGCACTGTATTTATATTACACAGGAAATGTAAAGCATCCGGGAGATTATGATTATATTTATGAAGGGCGTGGTCATAATGTAGGGCTTGCGATTACAAAAGATGGAATTTTGCCGGATAGTAATCAGTGCATTTTAGAAAATAAAGATTATCCGGATGATTTGAGCTGCCATGTCAGAGATCCAAAGGTCTGGAAAATGGATGGAAAATACTACATGGTACTTGGTGCAAGAACGCGGCAGGACAAAGGTGAGTTATTGATTTTTGAATCAACGGATAAATATAATTGGAAGCATATCAATGTAATTAAAACAGAAAACGATATGGGATATATGTGGGAGTGCCCGGACATTTTTTGCGTAGATGGACAATGGATCGTGATGACATCTCCACAAGGGATGCAGCCTCATGATGATATTGGTCAAAATGTGTATTCTTGTGGATATTTTCCTTTAAAAGGTGATTTTAGAGGAGAATATGAATTGGGAGAATATTATGAAGCGGATATGGGATTTGATTATTATGCACCGCAGACTTTCGAAGCACCGGACGGACGGCGCATTGTGATTGGCTGGATGGGAATGCCGGATGCAGATTATATCAATCCTACAACTGAAAATATGTGGCAGCATTGCATGAGTCTTCCAAGAGAATTACATTGGGAAAACAATAGGCTGATGGCAAGACCTGTTGAGGAATTGAAAGCACTTAGGAAAAATGAATTTAATTTTGTATGTGAAAAGCAAGTTGGGTTAAAGTCAGAAAAATACAGTGAGTTTATTTTTGAAAATCAAGGTGCTGCGTTGGAAATTCAAATCGGTAAAGGTGTTTGTATTAGTTGGAGAGATGGCGTGGTTAAACTGGTAATGGACGAAAAAACAGGTGCCGGACGTACAGAACGCTTTATAAATCTTCCATCGCTGAATAAAATACAGATTTTTATTGATGCATCTTCGATAGAAGTGTTTTATAATGAAGGTGAGTATGTTATGAGCACACGTTTTTATCCTGAGCAGCCGGAAGAGATACAAGTATATGGCTGTGGTAATGGTGTGCTGTATGAACTTGAACCAATGAAAATTCAGTGGAAGGAATGATTGAATATGAAAAAGTATGATGTAACAGCACTTGGAGAATTGTTGATTGATTTTACGGAAAACGGAGTAAGTGGTCAGGGCAACCCTCTTTTTGAAGCTAATCCGGGTGGGGCACCATGCAATGTTCTGGCTATGTTGACAAAGCTTGGACATAAAACAGCATTTATTGGGAAAGTCGGAGATGACTTCTTTGGAAAGCAGTTAAAAGAAGCAATTGAGGAAGTAGGAATTGATTCAACAGGATTGTGTATGGACAAAGAAATTCATACAACACTTGCGATGGTACATACTTATCCGGACGGTGACAGGGATTTTTCTTTCTACCGTAATCCAGGCGCTGATATGATGCTGAAAGAGTCTGAAGTAAAAGAAGAACTGATCAAAGAGTCTAAATTGTTTCATTTTGGAACCTTGTCAATGACACATGAGGATGTGCGAAAGGCAACAAAAAAAGCCATTCAGATAGCAGAAGAAGCAGGAGATATCATTTCTTTTGATCCAAACCTGCGTGAGCCTTTGTGGAATTCGTTGGATGAGGCGAAAGAACAGATTTTGTATGGACTTTCTCATTGTCATATTTTAAAGATTTCTGATAATGAAATTCAATGGCTGACAGGTCAGGAAGATTATACAGATGGAGTGAAGTGGATTTTAGAAAGATACCAGATTCCATTGATTCTTGTATCGATGGGAAAAGAAGGAAGCCGTGCTTATTATGGCGGGAAAATGGTTGAAGTAAAACCATTTATCCAGAAAAATACAATTGAAACAACGGGGGCAGGAGATACGTTCTGTGGCTGTGTATTGCATTATATTTGTGAGCATGGACTGGAAAACCTGACAGAAGAAAATTTATTTGAAATGTTGCAGTTTGCAAACGCGGCAGCTTCAATCATTACAACAAGAAAAGGTGCACTTCGTGTAATGCCGGAAGAAAAAGAAATTGCCGGATTATTAGGATAATGGTTTTGACATTTCTAAAGAGACGTATTATTTTTCGTGTCTTAAAGGAGTTAGATAAATGACAAAATTTACAGAAATGATTCGGGATTTATTTGAAGAGACAGAGCAGAAACAATTGGCAACGTTTGACGAATCCATAACCAACCCGGATAATGTAGTGATATACGAACAAATACAATATGGTGCAGAAAAGCAATGGAATACATTAGATATATACAGACCAAAGGACAGTGTAGGTGAATGCCTTCCAATATTGGTGAATGTCCATGGAGGAGCCTGGATGCAGAGTTCAAAAGAGCGATACAAATATTATTGCTGGAAACTTGTGCAGAAAGGCTTTGCTGTGGTTAATATCAATTATAGACTTGTTCCGCATGCGTATTTTCCGGCACCTGTTGAAGATTTAAATACTGTAATGACCTGGATTTTGGAGCATGCAAAAGAATATAATATGGATCCGTCTCATATTTATGGAACAGGTGATTCAGCTGGCGCCCAGATATTAGGGCAATATGCCGCAATCAGTTCTAATGAGAAGTATGCCGGGCAATTTACATTTCAGATACCGAAAAAAAATGTGTTTGAGGCAATTGTATTAAATTGCGGAGTATACCAGGTAAATTACGAATGCAGACGATCTGACCTTGTTCGAATGATTGCATTTGAATATTTGAATTTAGAAAATAAAAATCCAGAGCAGATAACAGAAGAGGAATACCACTCGTTGTATGAACAGAAAATAGATTTGTTTGAATTTGGCAAATATGTTACATCACAGTTTCCGGATACTTTGCTTGTGACATCTGAGACAGACTTTGTGAAAATGCATAGTCTTGAATTGATGCGCTATTTAATGGAACAAAATGTTAATGCCAGATTGTATATGTGTGTTTCAAAAGAACATGAATTAAATCACGTGTTCAACATCAATTTGAAGCTTCAAGAAGCAGAGCGGTGCAACAATGAGGAAATGGAGTTTTTGATATGTCATACAAAGCAAAATTAATCATAGCGGATGCAGAACATATACTTCAATACGAGAAAAAGATACTCTCTCAGATAGCACCTCAATATGTGAAAAAATACCGGGAGCATAAGATTGAGGAAGATAAAAAACAAGAATTAATGGCAGGATATCTGTTGAAAATGTACTTAAATATTGAGCATGAGGAACAGCTTATCATAAATGAAAATGGAAAACCATTTCTTAAAGCCGGGGAGCCTTTTTTCAATCTGTCACACAGTGGTAACTATGTGGTACTTGCAATTGCGGATTGCGAGATAGGTGTAGATATAGAACATATTATGCAGTGCCATGAAGCAACCGTAAAGAAAGTATACTCACCTCGAATGCAGGAAGAATTAACTGATTTATCGGGAGAAGAAAAAAATGAGAAATTCTCACAGCTATGGACGGAATTTGAAGCAAGATTAAAGTTAAAAGGAATCGGATTTGAAGAAGGCTGGAAAGAGCTTCGAGATATGAATTGTTATATAGATACCAGAAGAGTGGAGAATTATTTTATTAGTGTCGCAACGGAAGAAGAAATATTTCTTGAGGTAATATTTAAATCGATATAGACTATTAAAGGGGAAATCAGTAAATGCAAATTTCCCCTTTTTTCTTCTTATATTTTTATAGTGTTAATTGACAATATCCGCTGTTGAAAATCCTCTTTAAGACTATTCTAATAATATGGGAACAATTTCAACCGATTCTCACCGGAACGATCCGGTTTCTTTAAAGTGACTTCACCGGTAGCGGCCCATTCAACACCGCGTACAAGCATTGTAATGAAGTTAAATCGATCCAGAGCCTCCCAATGACCGATTGATGTGACGAATACACGCCCTTTTCCGTATGTATTTGTCCAGATAACAGGAGTATATTCATTGACTCCAGGCATATTCTCAAGCTTGCCGCCCGGAATTTCAACAGGATGATGAGCAGGTGGAAAACCTGGAATACGATAATTTTCTACGTCATCATAAACAGATGCCAGAACGTGCACATCAGCTTCAGGATGAATGATAAGCTGTGTAAACAGATCATCGAATACATTCATCCATTTATTATCAATTCCTTTGGTGATTGGATGATTTTCATCCATCGTTTCTACATAAAAGTCATCTTTCGGGCAGCGTCTGCAGCCTTTGTCCATAGAACAGTATCCTCCAAGGAGTTTTCGCCATTCATCAGGCCAGTCAGAATCTACCCAGATTGAGGAATGATAGAACACGATACCTTTTCCTTTGGCAACAAAATCATAGATGGTAGACTCTGTCTGTTCACCGAAGCGGCGGGCGTGGTCGGTCGGCCATGTTTTACCATCATAATCAACAAACAGAACATCATATGGCTCTAAAAAAGCCGGAGTGATATTGCGGAATTCTTCTACGATAGCAACGTGGAATCGTCCGGTGGCTTCCATAAGATCGCGTAGGCGCTGTGTGATTTTACGTCCTTGATGCTCGGCTGTAAGCAGGCCGGTTACTAATAATACGTTTAATTTATCCATAAGTACATCTCCTTATAACTGGTAAAATGATTGCTACCACCCTATATTGTTTCATATCATATAGGGTGACAGCAATTGTTTTAGATTATTTATTACTCATCAAGTTCAAAGAAAAGTGTTGTATATCTTCCCATATCGTGAAAAACAGGACGGACTCTTACAGGGAGTTTATCCGTGATTTCTCGAGCTTTCTTTTTGTTGATGCCAAGAATAACGGCATTGATGGAAGGACCTTCGTCTAATTTTACTTCACCACAAACATACTTTAATCCTTGATCTTCAAGCTCAAGTCTTGCATTTAAAGCACCTGTGAATACAAAAGTAATTAATTCGCCTTTCCCGGACAATTCAGTCCATTCTGTCTCGTGATAACCACAAGAATTACATGCATGATGAGGTGGAAATTCAATCGCACCACATTCTTTGCATTTCTTTGCGTATATTTTTCCGTCTTTTAAACCATTCCAGAACTTTTCTACAACATGTTCCGGATTCCAGAATTCTTCTGTGCTGATTCTATTCAAATCCATGATAATCCTCCTTTAGAAATTGGCTCTCAAAATCGTTGCACGGACATTCTGTGCACCGCCGAAACCTCTTAAGAATGTATGCTTAGGCATTTTCTTGACCTGACGTTCTCCGGCTTCACCGCGCATCTGAGTTACAGCTTCGAATACATCGGCCATTCCGGATGCACCAAATGCATGACCATAAGAAGTGCGGCCTCCATTTGTATTCATCGGTTTGTCACCATCAAATGCAAGACGTCCGTCTAACGCATATTTCCATCCTTCACCTTTTGGAAGATATCCAATCTCTTCTGCAGCAAGAAATGCAGATGATCCGATAAAATCATTTACGAATACTAAATCCATGTCATCAGCAGTAAGTCCGGTCATTTCAAATACCTGACGGGCAGCCTCAGCAGTAGCTTTTTTCTCAAGGTGCGGAACGATAGCATCCAGTACAGAAGCACCTGTTCCTAAAACTTCGATTGGTTTGTCCGAAAACTTGTGTGCGATTTCAGTAGGAACTACGATACAGCAGGCAGCTCCGTCGGCTACACAAGAATCACTGGATGTTCTTAAGTATTGAGTCATTTTTGGATTGTGAGGGGATTTCATATACTCCCATACATCATCATATCCTGCATCTTTAGCAAGCTTATCATAAGGTGTTCTGCGGATGGCTCTAGGGCAAAGTTCAGCAGCACGGCGGAAATGATATGCCTGATGATTCAAAACATCATCAATCTGTTCAGCAGACAGATGGTTTTCTTTTGCATAGAAATTAATCCAGTCATCGTGATTCATACCAGGACCGCCACCGAGATATCTTCCGTATGCACGGTCAAAGATAGAATCCAAATCCGGGAAAAGAACTTCTGTGGTAAGTGCTGTACGCATGTGGTCAGGAGTATTTCCGTCAGGCATGCCTGTTCCTTGATCGCAACAGCCTGTAAGGACAACATCATACGTACCACTGGCTACAGCAAACACAGCTTCTTCCAGCGCAATGTATCCGGTGCAGCAGCCTTCTGAGTGGGAGAGAGAACCTTTTCCTCTCATGCCGAACCAGTCAGCAACCTGAAGATTTGGGGTAATACAGTTATTTAGCACATGTGGATTTGCAGAACCATGGAAGAAATACTGCACATCACGTGGCTCAACGTGAGCATCTTTCATTGCATCCAAAGCAGCGTATCCAAATAATTCTCCGTTGGTAAGTCCTTTATATTGAGGATTTGTAACTCCGTTAAAAAATGGTGTTGCACCAACTCCGACAATGGAAACACTTCTCATATTTTTACCTAGTTTTACATTGTGTACCATAATGCCACCTCTTACATCTCTTCAATAACGAAGTCTGCCAGATCGCCGATTGTTTTATACTTTCCGAATCTTGCAACAGGAATCATTACATCAAAATCATTTTCAATGGATGCACTCATAGCTACACGCTGTGTAGAAGCTACACCTAATTCCTCTGCGATATCTGTGTTTTCATTGATTTTGTCTGCATCTGCATGAAAAGCCATTGCAGCATATTCAATTAATTTTGAAATTACTTCTTCTCTTGTCATATTTCGTCCCTCCAAAGATTTAATAGTTTATAGATTTATTTTATAACTGAAAATAGGAGAGATACTAGAACACTATTTTGGAAAGTGTATAAAAATATTATTCGTTATCTTCAGGAATGTTCATTTTAATATCGAAATCCGGTCTGGTAGATTGAAAATAATGAAGATAATTAGCACCGACACGCATCGTATTTAAGAGATTGAGAATATCAGTTGTCGAAAGAACATCCGCCTCATCCTCTTCTTCCAGCCAGTAACGGGCTGCAAGGAAATGCATCTCAATCAGGAGATTTGTGAAATAACGGCGAAGGGTGTCATCAGGCAATCCATCATCATCCATCATTTGATTAATATGTTCAGATAGGATGTTTTTCAATTTCTTCATAAAATAAATATCCGAATGTTTTGGGTCAAGCATGACAGCAATTTCCTTTTTGTTTTTCTTACAGAATTTAAACCAGGCAGTCATAAGCTGCGGTGGAGCATAATCAAAGCTGTCTTCAAATTTTCCTGTGGAACAAGAAGAGGAAGGCTGTGACTTTGAAGCGGCATTATAAAAGCGATTGACGTCATCTAAAAGAGTGTTTTCAATTTGCTCCATTAAATCATAGATGTCGGAATAATATTGATAAAAAGTACCACGAGTAATATTTGCCTGAGCACAAAGCTCTTTGACTGTTATTTTATCCCAGCATTTTGATGGGATTAGCTTTAGATATGTATCGATAATGTTCTGTTTTGTCTGTTCTGATTTTGGCTTTTTGGTAATTATGTCTGCCATAAGCCGCCTCCTTTACAAATTGATTTTTTACAGAAATAAATATGTAAATATTATATCTCAATCGTATTTTTTTAGCAAGGAATGGGAAAGTACGTGGAAAAGTACATTCCTTGTCTTGACATTTTTAAAGCAAACATTCAGAATAGTAGAAGTATAGGAAATATGTAACTAAAATAAGAGAAAATGAGGAGCTAAAGATTATGAGAATTGGAATTGGTAATGATCATTCTGCGCTGGAGCTGAAAGCAGAGATTATTGAGTTCTTAAAAGAGAAAGGTCACGAAGTTGTTGATTATGGAACAAAAACTTCGGAAAGCTGTGATTACCCTGTTTATGGAGAAATCGTTGGAAGAGCGGTTGTTTCAAAAGAGGTTGATTGTGGTATTTTAATCTGTGGAACAGGACTTGGTATTTCACTGGCAGCAAATAAAGTAAAAGGTGTACGTGCAGCTGTATGTAGTGAACCATATACAGCAAAGATGTCACGACTTCACAATGATTGTAATATCCTTGCGTTTGGGGCAAGAGTAGTCGGCGCTGAGCTGGCAAAAATGATTGTTGAGACATGGCTGGATACAGATTTCGAAGGTGGAAGACACCAGAGAAGAGTCGATCTGATCATGGATATCGAAGAAAAGAACGAGTAATTTTACGGCCAGAGTTACGCGGGATTAAAAAACAGAGAAAATTAAGAAAGACTTCATGTATGATGATATGCTGCTTGTCAGGCAGACAAAGCAAATATCATATACATGAGGTCTTTTGCAATTATAAGATGGTATTTAATATATCTTCAAGAACATCTTCTACACAGTCTGTAACATAAGTTGCGTGGTAAGAGACACCGGGAGCACAGTTGGACATTGCATAGCTTGTACCGACATACTGAAGCATCTCAATATCGTTGTACTGGTCACCGAAAGCAATACATTCTTCCGGTTTGATATGAAGTACATCCAAAAGCTTAGAAAGGGCAGTGCCTTTATTTGTGCCAGGAGCAATAAAATCAATCCAGATATTACCGGAAGTGACAACCTTTATCTCAGAACCAAACATATCTTGAAGATATTTGAGATATTTATCAATAATATGAGGCCCATCTATCATATTACAGATTGCGATTTTTAAGATAGGTCCGTCTACAGAGCGAATATCGTCAACGATTGTTGTCGTATTATGCATTACATTTACAATATGATTTACAAAATCAGGATGTACATCTTCAATAAAGCAAGAATCTTCACGGGAAACAACAATATCAAAATGGGCTTCTTTTTTTACTTCGTTCAAGATTCTTGAGCAAAGATCCGGGTCGATTGTGGAGCGGGAAATAACCTCACCGTTATGAATGCATACGGAACCATTCTCTGCGATATAAGAAATATCATCTTTTAAAGCATGAAATACACGGCGTTCATTGTCATATTGACGTCCACTGGCAGCTACAAAGTGGATCCCTTTCTGAGTAAGTTGTGAAATCAAATCAATGGCGCGTGGTGTCAATTCCTGTGCTTCATTTTGTAATAATGTGCCGTCTAAATCACTGGCGATTAATTTTATCATAAATAATTCCTCCGAATTGTAGATTTTTACTTGTGAACAGTAACATTTTACTTCATTTTATATTTTTTGTACACAACATTTTGGGTTGTATCTCGGAAAGAAAAAGAATATAATAAAACATGAACTTGAAAGAGAACCTTAAGAGAAAGATTATAAATGGGGTATTAATTATGGGAAAATATTTCGGAACAGATGGATTTCGTGGAGAAGCAAACGTTGTATTAACAGTAGAGCATGCATTTAAGGTAGGACGCTTCCTGGGATGGTATTTTGGACAGGAGCATCAGGCTCGTATTGTTATTGGTAAGGATACAAGAAGAAGTAGTTATATGTTTGAATATGCACTGGCAGCAGGACTGACTGCGTCAGGTGCAGATGCTTATCTGCTTCACGTAACAACAACACCAAGTGTTTCTTATGTAGTAAGAACAGAAGATTTTGACTGTGGTATTATGATTTCAGCAAGTCATAATCCATATTACGATAACGGAATCAAAGTAATCAATGGTCAGGGACATAAGCTGGAAGCAGAAGTAGAAGCGAAGATAGAGGCTTATATTGATGGAGAAAGCGGTGAAGTTCCACTTGCAACAAAAGAGAATATTGGACGTACTGTAGATTATGCAGCAGGAAGAAATCGTTACGTAGGACACTTGATTTCAATTGCAACACGTTCATTCAAAGATAAAAAAGTTGGATTAGACTGTGCAAACGGAAGTTCATCTGCGATTGCAAAGAGCGTATTTGATGCATTGGGCGCTAAGACATATGTTATCAGTAACGAGCCGAATGGTGTGAATATCAATACAAACTGTGGATCTACACACATCGAACAGATGCAGGCATTTGTAAAAGAAAAACAGCTGGATGTAGGATTTGCTTATGATGGAGATGCAGACCGTTGTATCGCAGTAGATGATAAGGGTAATGTTGTAGATGGAGATTTAATTCTCTATATATGTGGAAAATATTTGAAAGAACAGGGAAAACTGGTTGGAGATACAATTGTTACAACAGTTATGTCTAATTTGGGTCTGTACAAAGCTTGCGATAAGATTGGTATGAAATATGAGCAGACAGCAGTTGGAGATAAATATGTATATGAAAATATGCTTCAGAACGGATTTATCCTTGGAGGAGAGCAGTCAGGACATATTATCTTCAGCAAACATGCGAGAACAGGTGATGGTATATTGACATCTCTTATGATTATGGAAGTAATTATGGAGAAAAAACAGAAATTATCTCAGCTTTGTGAGGAAGTAAAGATTTATCCACAGTTATTACAGAATGTACGTGTGGTAGATAAGAAGACAGCAACAGAAAATCCAAAGGTACAGGCAGCTGTTGAGAAAGTAGCAGAGGAACTTGGAAGCGACGGAAGAATTTTGGTTCGTGAGAGTGGAACAGAGCCAGTGATCCGTGTTATGGTTGAAGCTGCAACAGATGAGATTTGCCAGAAATATGTAGCACAGGTTGTTGATGTGATCAAAGCAGAGGGACTGGAAGCATAAAAACATATTGAGAATGGCTATTTTTAAGTACAAAAAGGATGATGTTCAATCTTGTATCAGATTGAACATCATCCTTTTATTGTTAGTGAACAGTTGATAATCAGAACAAATACGACAAGCTTAATCGATTTGGTTCTTTTATACAGTCACAATCCAGGTTTGATAACCTGCCCGGCGAAGTCTCTGTTCCATTGCGACAGCCTGATCCAGAGTTTCAAAATCGCCGACACGTATCCGGTAGAAACCATCTTTTTCTTCAATTTCTGCAGGAAAGTCCATTTCCAATAACTCGTTTAACATGCGTTCTGCATATGCCGGATTTCGATAAGATGCAACCTGTACATGAAATCTTTTTGGTTTGGCAGAGGCATTGAGCTGATTGAGTGTATCTAAGATACCAGATGCGATTGCCTGTGCAATGTCAGAGAAATTTTCATCAAATAATTGATTGTCAGTTTTTGAATTGATGAATCCAACTTCTACAAGCACCGCCGGCATTTTTGTGCGTTTCAGTACGACCAGATTTGGACGTGCCTTGACTCCGAGATTAACAAATCCCACCATTTCTAATTGCTCATTGATATTTTCAGCCATTTGTAATTTGATTCCAGAGAGACTGTAGACAAGAGACTCGACGCCGGATACGACATTGTCGGTAGGAAAAGAATTGCGATGGATAGAGATGAAAAAATCTACTCCTGCATTGTTGGCTTTCATCGCTTTCTCATATGGCGTTTCGTAAATATCGGTTGTTCTGGTATATTCTACATCGATGCCGTCATTTTGAAGAATTTCTCCGATTGCAAGAACGAGCTGCAGGGTATCGTCTTTTTCCTGACGGCCGTTATATACAGCACCAGGGTCACGACCGCCATGACCGGCATCCAACATAATTGAATAAGGCATAAAGATACCTCATGTGGGAAGTTTCTATTTATAGTATGCAGGGCATAGAAAAAGGTTCGCAATCAAATCACGAACCTTCTTAATTATATGGAATATATTTTATTCTAATTAGATTCTGTATTAGTATCATCTACTGAATCAGATGTCTCGTTCTCTTCTGTGGAAATATCATGAACAATCTCCGGCAAGTAGACATGTACCAACTCTACTCGGTTTTTGTCCAGTTTCTCTACTACCATACGAATACCGTCTTCGGTAGTGAACTCATCGCCGACTTCCGGTAATCGATCCAGATGCTCAATCATAAATCCACCGAGGGAATCAAAGTCTTCGGATTCCAATTCCTGATGTCTGACATCCAGTTTCAGACGATCGTTCAAATCAACGAGACTGACAGAACCTTCAATGATATACTCTAAATCGTTTATCTTACGAATGAAATCTTCTTCGTTCTCATCGTATTCGTCATGAATCTCGCCGACAATCTCTTCCAAAATATCTTCCAGTGTGATAATACCTGCAGTTTCGCCATATTCGTCTAAAACAATCGCAATATTAATGGATGCATCACGCATCTCAACGAGTAATTCAGAAATATTCTTATATTCATAAGTGAAATAAGCTTCTCTCAAAATATCGCGGACTTTGAAATGTTCTCTGTCGTCAAAGAGCAACAAATCCTTCATGTTAATCGTACCGATTACATTGTCTGTTGTATCTTCATAAACAGGAAGGCGGGTAAACTTATCCTCTTTATAAATGTCAATTAATTCAGTGTATGTATTGTTCACATCGGCAAATGTTACATGAACACGAGGAACCATAACATCTTTTGCTTTTGCATCACCTAAGTCGAACACATTATATATCATTTCCTTCTCTTCAGATTCAATGACACCATCTTCGTGGCTGACATCTACGATTGTACGAAGTTCGTCTTCTGTCATTGCCTTATTGGCTTCATCCGGATTGATTCGTAATAATACAAGAATACCGCGTGAAAATAAATTCACAATAAAAATGAACGGTGTCAAGATCGTCATTAAAAAGTGAATGACCCTGATATAAGAGAGAGAAAACTTAACAGCACGAAGTGTTGCCATACTCTTAGGAGTAATCTCTCCAAATACAAGAATCAATACTGTCAGTACAGCTGTGACAATACTGACCATGTATCCACCGAAACTGTAAGCTAATGTAGTAGCCAGAGAAGAGGCAGAAATATTAACAATATTGTTGCCAATCAAGATTGCACTGAGCATCTTTGTCTTCTGGTTTTCAATAACATCCAGAACCAATGCTGCCCGCTTATCTCCGTCATCTGCCATAGAGCGCATAGTAATCTTGCTGACAGTTGTTAATGCCGTCTCAGCAGAGGAGAAAAATCCTGATAAAAATAATAAAATAATAAGTACTATAAATTGTATCGCGTCACTCGAGTCCAATGTTTTAATCAACTCCTTTGAAATCTATTTTTAAATACGAGTACACGAATCTAATATACATCATTTCTATGAGTTTTGCAACACCTGTAGGCTTTGTATAGTTGAATTTCAGCACAAAGTATTGTATTATGTAAACTGTTTAGAGCTCCTCATAGAGCGAAAAATGAGAGGAAGATAATTAGATGAATATATATGAAGAATTATGTAAGATTGTTTCTGAAGATCAGATTTTAAAAGACGAGCCGATGGATAAGCACACAACATTTCGAGCCGGCGGCAAGGCGGATTATTTAGTGATGCCTTCAAATGAAGAACAGGTACGGGATTTGGTGTTGTTATTGAAAAAGGAAAATGTTCCTTATTATGTGATGGGCAATGGAAGTAACCTGCTTGTCAGAGATAAGGGATTTAAAGGTGTGATCATTCAAATCGCACGCAAGATGAATCAGATCCGCGTAGAAGGTGAGACGATTTATGCACAGGCAGGAGCTTTACTTTCAAAAATTGCAGCACAGGCATTGGGAGAAGGACTGACTGGTTTTGAATTTGCATCAGGTATTCCGGGAACCTTAGGTGGTGCAGTGATGATGAATGCGGGTGCATATGGTGGAGAGATGAAGCAGGTTATTGTGAACGCATGTGTGTTAACTTCAGCAGGTGAGATTGCTGTAATTCCGGCAGATTTGATGGAACTGGGATATCGTACCAGTGTATTTGCAAAGAATCAGGATATTATATTGAGTGCTCAGCTGAAACTGGAATATGGGAATGAAGCTGTTATCCGTGAGTATATGGATGAACTAAAAGAACGGAGAGTGAGCAAACAGCCGTTAGAATATCCAAGTGCAGGTAGCACATTTAAAAGACCGGAAGGATACTTCGCAGGAAAATTAATTCAAGATGCAGGACTTAGAGGTTTTCAGGTCGGTGGAGCCCAGGTGTCAGAAAAGCATTGTGGATTTGTAATCAATAAAGATCATGCAACAGCGACAGATATCTTGTCATTGATGGAGCAGGTGTCTGATAAAGTAGAGGCAAAATTTGGCGTACGATTGGAACCGGAAGTAAAGATTATTGGTGAAAAATAAAAGAGGTATGAAGATGAAATTAGTAATTGTGACGGGTATGTCAGGAGCAGGAAAATCAATTGCATTGAAGATTCTGGAAGATTTGGGCTATTTTTGCGTCGATAATCTTCCGATACAGCTGATGCCAAAATTTGCAGAGATTTTGACAACTCCAAATTCAGAATTGAAGCAGGTAGCACTTGGGATTGATGTGCGAAGCGGACAGGCTTTGGATGGATTAGAAGAACAGCTGAATGCGATGGATAAGGCCGGGATTGATTACGAGATACTGTTTTTGGATGCACAGGACGATGTCCTTGTGAAGCGTTATAAAGAGACAAGAAGACAGCATCCGCTTGGAGGAGCCGGTCATATAGATGTCGGGATTGCAAAAGAACGTGAGAAGATTTCGTTCTTAAAGATGCGTGCAACCTATATATTAGATACAAGTAAGATGCTTACAAGAGAGTTGAAAAAAGAGCTGGAGCAGATTTTTGTAGATGGCAAAAATTTTAAAAATCTATATATTACGGTAATGTCATTCGGATTCAAATATGGAATCCCACAGGATGCGGATTTGGTTTTTGATGTACGTTTTTTACCGAATCCATATTATATCAGTGGATTGAAAGAAAAAACAGGAAATGACAGAGAAGTGCAGGAATATGTGATGAACAGTCCGCGGGCAGAAGAATTTTTAAAAAAGTTTACGGATTTGATTCAATTTTTGCTGCCAAATTATATATTAGAAGGAAAAAACCAGTTGGTCATTGCAATTGGATGTACAGGAGGAAAGCATCGTTCTGTTACTGTGGCAAATGCATTGTATCAGGTTGTGAAGCAGGATGAAAATTATGGTGTTCGTATTGAACACCGAGATATTGAGAAAGATGCTATTACAAAGGCAAAATAGAGGTATAACATGTCATTTTCGGGAAATGTAAAAGAAGAACTGTCAGAACACTGGAGCAGTGCAAGACACTGTCAGATTGCAGAACTGGCAGCAATTCTTGGACTATGTGGCTCGATCATTATTAATAGTAGAAATGAATATCGGGTAAAAGTACACACAGAAAACAAAGCGGTTGCAAGAAAAGTCTTTACATTGATTAAAAAAACATTTAATATAGAGTCTGATATATCAATAAGGAGAAACATTCAAAAGCAAAGCGTATCGTATTCGGTTGTTGTAAAACAGCACCAGGATGCACTTCGAGTATTACAGGCGGTTAAGTTGATAGATGAACATTTGGATGGATTTGAAGAGGTCCGGATTGTGAATCCTATCGTGGTACAACAGACCTGCTGTAAGAGAGCATTTATTCGGGGAGCATTCTTGGCAGCGGGTTCCATGAGTGATCCTAAGAAAGCATATCATTTTGAAATTGTGTGTGCTGCAGAACCAATGGCAGAACAGATACGGGAATTAATGAGCAGCTTTTCAATGGATGCAAAGATCGTCCAGAGAAAGAAATCATATGTCGTATATCTCAAAGAAGGCTCACAAATCGTTGATATATTGAATATTATGGAAGCGCACGTTTCGTTGATGGAACTTGAGAATGTACGAATTTTGAAAGAAATGCGCAATACAGTAAACCGAAAGGTGAACTGCGAGACGGCAAATTTGAATAAAACCGTATCAGCAGCGGTTAAGCAGTTGGAGGATATTACATATCTAAGAGATACGATTGGATTAGAAAAGCTGTCAGAGGGATTAGAGGAAGTGGCATTAGCCAGACTTTCGCACCCAGATGCATCATTAAAAGAATTAGGAGCTCTTTTGTCGCCGCCGGTTGGAAAGTCAGGAGTGAATCACAGACTTAGAAAACTGGGAGATTTGGCAGAAAAGGTTAGAAAAGAGCAAGGAGGAGTATTATGATTGAAACACCGGTTATCGTGAAACATGAAAAAGGATTAGATGCAAGACCTATTGCTTTGCTTGTACAGGAAGCAAGTCAGTACGCAAGCAAGATCTTTATTCTGGTTGATAATAAGAAGATTAATGCAAAGAGCATCATGGGTATGATGAGCTTGAATTTATCGGATGGTGAAGAAGTAACTGTTTTGACAGATGGGGAAGATGAAGTGAAGGCAGCAGAGGGAATTAAGACATTTCTTGCAGAAGTAAAATAGAAGGCATCTTTTGTTCGGATAACAGATGTGAACAAAAGTGAAGTATTCACGAAAACAAATAGAATATAAAAAGAGGTTGTGTGTAAAGCACAGCCTCTTTTATCACCTGCAGAAACGTTCGACTTGAACAGATTTCAGCAGGATGTTTTGGCAACTTAAAAAGTGGAAAGGAGCGGATGAATATGAAGAAACTATTATTTATTTACAATCCAAACGCAGGAACCGGTATGTTAAAACCTAAATTGGCAGATGTCCTTGATATATTTACCAAGGCAGGTTATGAAGTTACAGTGTACCCGACACAGCGTTATCACGATGGACTTGCTAAGACTTTATCTTATACAGGCGATTATGATCTGGTAGTGTGCAGCGGAGGAGATGGAACATTAGATGAAGTCGTGACCGGTATGGCACAGAGAGATAAGAAAGTACCGATCGGATATATTCCGGCCGGAACGACAAATGATTTTGCAAGCAGCCTGCATATTTCAAAGGATATGCTTGGAGCAGCCGACACAGCGGTAAATGGAGTACCATTTCCATGTGATATCGGTCATTTTAATGATGATTATTTCGTATATATTGCAGCTTTTGGGCTATTTACGGATGTATCATACGAGACAGATCAAAATATGAAGAACGTTCTGGGACATCTGGCATATGTACTGGAAGGAACAAAGCGTATTTTCAATATTCCTTCTTACCATATTAAAGTGACACATGACGGAGAGACAATCGAAGATAATTTTGTGTATGGAATGGTGACAAACTCCAGATCAGTAGGTGGTTTTAGAAGTATTATCGGGAGAAATGTAGCGTTTGATGATGGTGTGTTTGAAGTGACATTGATTAAAACACCGAAGAATCCGATTGAGTTGAACGAAATCGTAGCGGCATTGCTGGTAAAACAGATTAATTCGGATCATATGTATTCTTTCCGTTCCGGTCATGTTAAGTTTGAATCGGAAGAGGAAATTCCATGGACTTTGGATGGAGAATATGGTGGAAGACATGATGAAGTTATTGTGGAAAATCTGAAACAAGAATTGGAAATTATGGTAAAACCGACTTCAATCGGTCATTTGGAACGAAAAAAAGAGTTGGTCCGCCAGGAAGAAGAAAGCGAAGAACAGTCGTAAATTTACAGGATGATAGCTTCTTCATATTGAAAAAATAAAAAATATAAAAAAATGAAAAAAACACTTGCATTATGTGAAATAGTGTGATAAAGTATATCTTGCTTGCGGGTGAGAAATAAACAAGCAGGCAAGATAATTAAATAAGGCTCCGTGGTCAAGCGGTCAAGACGCTAGCCTCTCACGCTGGAATCAGGGGTTCGATTCCCCTCGGAGTCACTAAAGAGTGGGTTGTTACTCAAAGCAGGCAAAACCGGATTTTTAGACATAGAATATGAGTTCTATTCTGAAAATCTGGTTTTTTCTATTTCTGCGAAATATAGATTTGGGGATTCAAGTCGAACGTCTGTGAGACTTGGCGCGTAGGGATAGAATATGAAGGACTGTATCTGAGGAAAACAAGCTCTGCAATTAAGACTTTTAAAGTATAAGGAGGAATGGGTTATGAAGATTATCAGAACCAAGGATTACGAAGAAATGAGTCGAAAAGCAGCGAATTTAATTTCCGCACAGATTCTGCTGAAGCCTGACTGTGTATTAGGGCTTGCAACAGGATCTACTCCAATTGGTATTTATGATCAATTAGTTGAGTGGTATAAGAAAGGTGATTTAGATTTCTCCACAGTTAAGACAGTGAACTTGGATGAATACAAAGGCCTGACAAGAGACAATGAGCAGAGTTATTACTATTTCATGCATCATCATTTGTTTGACAGAGTAAACATTGACGAAGAGAATACACATGTACCGAACGGAAAAGTTGAGAATGGTGATGAAGAATGTCTTCGTTATGAAGCATTGATCGAATCTATGGGGGGCGTCGATCTTCAGTTACTTGGATTAGGAAGAAACGGACATATCGGATTTAATGAGCCTGCAGCAGATTTTCCAAAGATCACACATTGTGTAGATTTGACAGAAAGCACAATCGAAGCAAATAAGCGTTTCTTTGCTTCAGCAGATGAAGTGCCAAGACAGGCTTACACAATGGGAATTGGGACAATTATGAAAGCAGACAAGATTCTTGTTGTGGCAAATGGAGAAGACAAAGCTGATGCAGTTGCAGCGATGGTACAAGGTAAAATCAATCCGGAGGTGCCGGCATCTATACTCCAGCTTCATAATAATGTAATACTTGTAGCTGATGAAGCAGCACTTTCTAAATTAAAATAAAACAACGAACAGTGTTAAAAAAATAACAAATTGTTAAAAATAAGATGGATTTCGGACATTTTATTGTGAGAATTAGAGATTGTCTTTTTTTACATGATGGGCTATAATGGTTACAGATTTAAAAGAAATAGTACTTGCTGTAATCGGGCAAGCCTTAAGAAGTGGAGGAAAGAAATATGTTAGTATCAGCAACAGAGATGCTTCAGAAAGCAAAAGCAGGACATTATGCAGTAGGACAGTTTAATATCAACAACTTGGAATGGACAAAAGCAATCCTGACAACAGCAGAGGAATGCAAATCACCAGTTATCCTTGGTGTATCTGAAGGTGCTGGAAAGTATATGACAGGTTACAAGACAGTTGTTGGAATGGTTAAAGGTATGATGGAAGAACTTGGAATTACAGTTCCTGTAGCATTACACCTTGATCATGGTAGCTACGAAGGATGTCTGAAGTGTGTAGAGGCTGGATTCTCATCAATCATGTTTGACGGATCACACTATCCAATCGATGAGAACGTTGCTAAAACAACAGAGTTAGTTAAAATTGCTCATGACAATGGTATGTCTATCGAAGCAGAAGTAGGATCTATCGGTGGAGAAGAAGACGGAGTTATCGGTAGAGGTGAATGTGCAGATCCAGAAGAGTGTAAGAGAGTAGCAGATCTTGGTATCGACTTCCTTGCAGCAGGTATTGGTAATATTCATGGTAAATACCCAGCAAACTGGGAAGGACTTAGCTTTGAAACTCTGGATGCAATCCAGCAGAAAACAGGTGATATGCCACTCGTACTTCACGGAGGAACAGGAATTCCGGACGATATGATTAAGAAAGCAATCAGCCTTGGAGTAGCTAAGATTAACGTTAATACAGAGTGTCAGCTTTCATTTGCAGCTGCTACACGTGAATATATCGAAGCAGGAAAAGATCTGGAAGGAAAAGGATTCGACCCAAGAAAACTCCTCAAACCAGGTGCAGACGCAATTGCTGCTACAGTAAAAGAAAAGATGGAACTGTTCGGATCAGTTGGAAAAGCTGAGTAATTTTAGTTCCTGAGTATATGAGATGATTTCTCGTAAATAAAGAAAAAACATCGGTCCCGGCAAATGTCGGTACCGATGTTTTTTATATAATCTTGATATTATCATAATTCTGATAAATTTTAGATAAATTGGAATCTGTCAAAATGATACAGTCTGTAAAATCAGCAAATGTAACAGAAGAAATAACTCCAAATTTTGAACTATCACAAAGAATATAAGATTCTTTGCAATGAGCGAAGGCAGATTCTTTTACCTTTGCTTCTTGAACATCCGGAGTTGTGCAGCCCTGTTGGATTGTCAGTCCGTTGCTGCCAAAAAATCCTTTTGTAAAATGAAATTTTTGTATTGCTTCACAAGTGTCAGCTCCAATTAATGCTTCCGTATGCATCTTTACCATTCCACCCGGAAGATAAACTTCGAACCCACGATTGCAGAGTTTTCGTGCATGGGCAATCGCATTTGTTACAAACACGGCTTTAGAAGCCGAAATATATTCGATAATATATCCGGTCGATGTGCCGGCATCAAGATATACAACATCTTTGTCAGTGATTAGTGAGGCAGCATATTGTGCAATTGTAATTTTAGAATCACGGTTTAGAATTTCGCGTTCAGAGACGGAAATATCCTTCGTGATTTCCTTTGAGGATGCAAGTGCACCACCATGTACCTTTACTAATAATCGTTTTTTATCCAATTCTGTAAGATCTCTTCGAATTGTAGATTCAGATGCATCAAAAAGTTCCATTAATTCTTGTACGGTTGCTTTTCCATTTTCATTTACAAGCTTTAAAATCGCATTTTTTCTTTCATCAATCAGCATAATCTTTCGTCTCCTTCGTTTTGAATGAATGATAATGACAGATTTTGATTCTTATTTCATTATAAAAGAATCAAAAATGAATGTCAAACAAAGCGAAACGAGCATTTTGCACGAAAACAAGGATTAAATTTTGTCTATATTTACATGAATGAATATGACTGGAAGTGATTGACAATGACTGAAAACGAGAATATAATCAAAGCATAAAGCAAATCTCGTCAAAAACATTTAAAAAACGTCATAAGAAGGCAGGAGGGAATAATGAATGGTTTATACAGTAACATTTAACCCATCACTTGATTACATTGTGAATGTTTCTGATTTTAAATTAGGTCAGGTGAACAGAACAGAAAAAGAGGTGATGTTTCCGGGGGGAAAGGGAATTAACGTATCCATCGTTTTAAAGAATCTTGGAATGGAAAGTACAATCCTGGGATTTACAGCAGGATTTACCGGTGAAGAGATTCAGAGAAGAGTCAAAGAAATGGGATGCGTAGAAAAACTGATTCCTATCGCAAATGGCTATTCAAGGATCAATCTAAAACTTCGTTCCAACGAAGAGAGTGAGATCAATGGTATGGGACCGGAAATCGGAAAAGAAGATATCGACAAGCTTTATCAAATGTTAGATACATTAAAAGCAGGAGATGTACTTGTTCTTGCAGGAAGTATTCCGGCATCTATGCCATCTACAATGTACAGCGACATTATGGAATATCTTCAGAATAAAGAAGTTATGATCGCAGTAGATGCAACAAAAGATTTGTTGGTAAATGTACTGCCATTTCATCCATTTGTAATCAAACCGAATAATTATGAGCTCGGAGAGATTTTCAATGTAACATTGAAAGATAAGAAAGATGTCATTGTTTATGCCAAAAAGTTACAGGAACAGGGGGCAAGAAATGTTCTGGTGTCTATGGCAGGTGACGGAGCGGTGCTAGTTGCAGAAGATGGTTCTGTATATGAAAGCGAAGCTCCAAAAGGAAAGGTTGTCAATTCTGTAGGAGCAGGGGATTCAATGGTAGCAGGCTTTTTGTATGGATATCTGACGACACAAAATTATGAGATAGCATTTAAAAATGGTGTTGCAACAGGAAGTGCGAGTGCATTTTCAGAAAATCTTGCAACAAAAGAAGAAGTGGAAGCAATTTTAAACACATTATAAAAAATGGGAGGTTTCAGTTATGAGGATTCGGGATTTACTTGCACCGGAAAGCATTTGTCTGAATGGAGCCGCAGCAGACAAAAAAGATGTACTAAATCAGATGGTCGATCTGATGGCAAAAAGCGGAAAGGTATCTGATAAGGAAAATTATCTGGCAGCTGTATTTGCAAGAGAAGAGGAAGGGACAACAGGAGTAGGAGACGGAATTGCAATTCCTCATGGAAGATGTACAGGAGTAAATAAGCCGGGACTTGCAGCTATGGTACTGCCACAAGGAGTTGAGTATGAGGCTCTGGATGATGAGCCGGTTAATCTGATCTTTCTTATTGCTGCACCGGAAGGGGCTGGAAATGTACACATCACAATTTTGAGCAAGTTGTCGATGATGCTGATGGATGACACATTTACAGAATCTCTTCGCAAAGCAAAATCAGTAGAAGAGTTTCTTAATATTATAGATGCAGCAGAGACAGAAAAGGATGATGCGGATGCTGCAAAGGAAAAAGCGGCAGCCCAGACGGATCTTGCAGCAGATAAAGAGAAAGACAATCAGAAATTAATTCTTGCGGTAACAGCATGTCCAACCGGAATTGCCCACACATATATGGCAGCTGAGAGCATTGAGAAGGCAGCAAAGAAAAAAGGATACCTTGTAAAAGTAGAGACAAGAGGATCCGGTGGAGCTAAAAATGTTTTGACAGAAGAAGAAATCGAAGCCGCAGACGGAATTATTGTAGCAGCAGATACAAATGTTCTGATGGATAGATTTGATGGAAAAGCATTGATTGAATGTCAGGTTTCACATGGAATCAACAAGGCTGATGAGTTAATCGATACAATTGTTTCAGGACAGGCAGAAATTTATAAGGCGGCTGCACCTGCAAAAAAATCAAACGCACAGTCAATGAGCGGCGGTGTGGGTCATACAATTTACAAACATTTGATGAATGGTGTATCTCATATGCTTCCATTCGTTGTAGGCGGAGGTATCCTGATCGCGATTGCGTTTTTGATTGATGGGTTATGTATAGACTTAAATGCTTTGAGTGCGGCAGAGAGAGCAAACTTTGGTACAATCACACCAATCGCAGCAACATTTAAAACAATTGGTGGCGTTGCATTTGGATTTATGCTACCAATCCTTGCAGGATTTATCGCAATGAGTATTGCTGACAGACCGGGACTTGTGGCAGGTTTTGTAGGCGGAGCAATCGCAGCAAACGGAACATCGGGATTTCTGGGAGCATTGGCAGCAGGTTTCCTTGCAGGATTTATTGTAAATCTGATTAAAAAAGTATGTGAAAAATTACCGGATTCACTGGAAGGTATCAAACCGGTATTACTCTACCCTGTATTTGGCGTACTATTGATGGGATTGAGTATGACATTTATTATTGAACCAATCGTTGGAGTTATTAACACTGGATTGAACAATGGTCTGGGAAGCTTAAGTGGAATGAATGCAGTTCTTCTTGGAGCAATCCTCGGAGGAATGATGTCAATCGATATGGGTGGCCCATTCAACAAGGCAGCTTATGTATTCGGTACAGCATCTATCGCAGCAGGAAACTATAACATTATGGCAGCAGTTATGGTAGGAGGAATGGTTGCACCATGTGCGATCGCTCTTGCAACACTCTTATTTAAAAATAAATTTACAGTGGAAGAACGTAAATCCGGACCTACAAACTTTGTTATGGGCCTGTCATTTATTACAGAAGGAGCAATTCCATTTGCTGCATCAGATCCGCTGCATGTACTTCCAGCTTGTATTGTCGGATCTGCACTTGCAGGAGCTTTGTCTATGGCATTTAACTGTACACTGATGGCACCTCATGGTGGAATCTTTGTATTCCCTGTTGTAGGTAATCCGATCATGTATGTGGTTGCACTTGTGGCAGGAACTATTGTAGGAGCAATTTTACTTGGTATATTGAAAAAAACAGTAGAAAATGAGTAGAATTGTAAAAATGTACAGAGTTTTCATAAAAATAAGCGTAATATAAGAAAAAATGAATGAAATTTTACCGGGGGTAAAATTAATGCTTGCCTTTTAAAAAGGTTTGAGTTATATTGAAAGCAGGAAATGAAACAGGGGCGTTCCAAGGATACTTGGAGTGCCTCTTTTTTTTCTGGACATAAATTATTTTGGGAAAAGGAGAAGAACAATGAGCACAGAATTAATTAATGTGGCTGACATTTTTGGAGAAAACGTATTTAACGATACGGTTATGCAGGAACGTTTACCAAAAAAGATTTATAAAAACTTAAAGAAAACAATTGAAGAGGGAAAAGAGCTGGATCTTGAGACAGCAGATGTCATTGCTCATGAGATGAAAGAATGGGCAATCGAAAAGGGAGCAACACATTACACACACTGGTTTTTACCATTGACAGGTGTTACAGCAGAGAAGCATGATTCATTTATTTCTGCTCCACTTCCAAGTGGAAAAGTATTGATGAGTTTTTCAGGAAAAGAACTGATCAAAGGTGAGCCGGATGCATCTTCATTCCCATCAGGCGGACTTCGTGCTACATTTGAGGCAAGAGGATATACAGCATGGGATTGTACTTCACCTGCATTTGTCAGACAGGATGCAGCGGGAGCTACACTTTGTATTCCTACAGCATTCTGTTCTTATACAGGAGAGGCTCTTGATCAGAAGACTCCACTTCTTAGATCAATGGAAGCTATCAATACACAGGCACTCAGACTTCTCCGTTTATTTGGAAATACAACATCAAAAAAGGTAACTCCATCTGTTGGTGTTGAACAGGAATATTTCCTGGTTGATGCAGAGAAATTTATGCAGAGAAAAGATTTAATTTATACAGGACGTACATTGTTTGGAGCTATGCCTCCAAAAGGACAGGAGTTGGACGATCACTATTTCGGAACAATCCGTCAGAGAATTGCATCTTTCATGAGAGATGTTAACATTGAGCTGTGGAAAGTCGGTGTATCTGCAAAGACACAGCACAATGAGGTTGCACCTGCACAGCACGAGCTTGCTCCGATTTATGCAGAAGCGAATATCGCAGTAGATCACAACCAGATCATCATGCAGACATTGAAGAGAGTTGCATGTCAGCATGGTATGAAGTGTCTGCTTCATGAGAAACCGTTTGCGGGAGTCAATGGTTCAGGTAAACATGATAACTGGTCTATCACGACAGATGATGGAATCAATATGTTAGAGCCAGGTAAGACACCTCACGAAAATACACAGTTTTTACTTGTACTTGCATGTATTTTAAAGGCAGTATACAAACATGCAGATTTGCTTCGTCAGTCAGCAGCTGATCCGGGAAATGACCACAGACTTGGAGCAAATGAGGCACCACCGGCAATTATCTCTGTATTCCTTGGAGAACAGCTTGAGGATGTAAGACAGCAGCTGATCAGCACAGGTACAGCTACACACAGTTTGAAAGGTGGAAAATTGGAAACTGGTGTTGCAACACTTCCAGATCTTTCTAAAGATGCAACAGACAGAAACAGAACATCACCATTTGCATTTACAGGAAATAAATTTGAATTCCGTATGGTTGGCTCTCGTGACTCTGTCGCAAATCCAAACATCGTACTGAACACAATCGTTGCAGAAGCATTTGCGGATGCTTGTGACGTTCTTGAGAAGGCAGATGACTTTGAACTTGCAGTACATGACCTGATCAAAGAATACATGGTCGAAAGTGATAAAGTTGTATTTAACGGAAATGGTTATTCTGATGAGTGGGTAGCAGAAGCAGAGAGACGTGGACTTCCAAATATTAAGTCTATGGTAGAGTCTATTCCTGCAATTACAACAGATAAAGCAGTTGCATTGTTCGAGAGATTTAGTGTGTTTACAAAAGCCGAGCTTGAATCACGTGCAGAGATTGAGTATGAAGCATATGCGAAAGCAGTCAATATCGAGGCTCGCACAATGATCGATATGGCAAGTAAACAGTTTATCCCGGCTGTTATGAAATATACAAAACAGCTTGCGGATACAGTGATCGCTGTAAAAGAAGCAGGAGTGGACGCAGAAGTTCAGGCAGAAGCACTTACAGAAGTTTCAGTACTTTTAAAAGAAACAAAAGAAGCACTTGCTACATTAAAGAAAGTAACAGAAGAAGCAGCAGAAAAAGAAGAAGGAGAAGTTCAGGCAACATACTATCATTCAGAAGTTGTTCCTGCAATGGAAGCACTTCGTGTGCCGGTTGACAAGCTGGAAATGATCGTGGACAAAGAAGCTTGGCCAATGCCTTCTTATGGAGATTTGATCTTCGAGGTTTAATACATAAAAAATATATAAGGTCAGAAGTTCTGATAACAAAGAGAAGCGGATTCCGAAATGGAGTTCGCTTTTTCTGTTGCATTATAAACTGACAAAACAACTAAGATTCTGTTATAATGATAAACAGTGACAATTAAACGGAGGAAATGGTATGGAAATGTATCAGGAATTATTAAAAGAGACGGAGAAAAATGGAAGTGCAGCACTGATAACTACATTGGGAGAGTCATTAGAAAAGAATGTGTTTCGAAAAGAAGAGGCATCTGAGATTATCCAAAATGCGGTCGAGGAAGCGAAAATGGAAGGGGAACCGCGTCTTGTAGAAGCCGGCGATAAAAAGTATTTTGTAGAATCATTTTGCCGTGAAGAGCGCCTGATTATTCTTGGAGGGGGACATGTAGGACTGGCATTGGCAGAGTTTGCTGCAAGAACCGGTTTTCAGGTATGTGTGGTGGACGACAGACCATCATTTGCAAACACAGTGCGTTTCCCGTGGGCAGCAGAAGTATTGTGTGAGGGATTTGCAAGTGCAATTGAAAAGCTTCAGATAAATGAATATGACTACATTACAATTCTTACAAGAGGACACAGACATGATGGGGACTGTCTGCGTGCATTGTATAAACAGAAAAAAAGTGCATATCTTGGTATGATTGGTTCCAGAAGACGAGTAAAACAGTTGAAAGGACAGCTTCACGAAGAAGAGAACATTTCACAGGAATGGTTAGATTTTATTCATTCCCCGATTGGATTGAGCATTGGAGCAGTCAGCCCGGAAGAAATTGCGATTGCAATTTTAGCAGAGATCATTCAGGTGAAGCGTACAGAACAAAGAACCGATAAGGTAATGTCGTCAGATGTGGATATGAGAGTGATGGAACGATTGGCTAACCCGGATGAAAAACGAAAAGAACAAGGGAAGGCCGTTGTGACAATTATTGAGACAAAAGGTTCTACACCGAGAAAATCAGGAGCAAAGATGATCGTATATGAAGATGGTACAATTGAAGGTACCATTGGAGGTGGATGTGCAGAAGCAGGTATATCACAGACAGCAAGACAGATTATTCAAAAAGGCGGTTATCTGATCCAGCATATAGATATGACAGGAGCAGTAGCGGAAGATGAAGGAATGGTTTGTGGCGGTGTTATGAAAGTGTTAATTGAGAAGGCATAAAAGACAGCAGTGACAGGATGGAGGAAGTTATAGAAGATGCAGTCAGCAGCAGAATTAAAACAATTATTAGACAGAATTGATCACAGAGGATATCCGGCATATAAAGATACAAAAGGACAATATCAGTTCCAAGGATATGTCTTTTCCATTGATCATGTGCAGGGAGACCCATTTGCATCCCCATCAAAGGTGAGTGTACAGGTGAAGGGGAGTACAGCAGGATTTCCGGAAGAATTATATAAAGGCAGACACCAGAGGGCAGCACTGCAAGATGAGATGACGCGTCAGTTTTATCGTGCAATTCAAAAGTATGCTTTTCGGGCAAAAGGCTCTGGGAAAAGCGGATTGATATCCGTGAGTAAATGTGGTCAGGAAGTGTTGGAACGTACTGCGTGTGAAATAAATCCAAAAAACGGAGATGTTAAGCTTCGTTTTGAAGTAGGATTCCCGGCAAATGGACGTACGATCAATGCACGAGAACTGGAAAAGATTGTATTTGGATTTCTTCCGGAGTGTGTGGAACAGAGTCTGTTTTATAAAAATTGTGATAAGAAACGTGTTCGTTCTATAATTGATCTTGCAGAGGATCAGCAATATATCAGAGACGAATTAGAAAAGAATGATTTGATTGCATTTGTGGCAAATGGAGCAATCCTTCCGAGAGAATCCGGTGTTTCGGATAAACCGATGAAGGGGGCGGTGAGATTTCAGTCGCCTAAGGAAATGGAAGTTACGATGAAATTGCCACACAAAGGAGAGATTTCCGGGATGGGAATCCGGCGAGGTATTACATTGATTGTCGGTGGTGGCTATCACGGAAAATCAACGTTGTTAAAAGCATTGGAACTGGGGGTGTATAACCATATAAAGGGGGACGGAAGAGAGTATGTGATCACGAAAGACGATGCAATGAAGATTCGGGCAGAAGATGGAAGAAGCATCAAAAAAACGGATATTTCGATGTTTATTAATGACCTTCCAAATGGAAAGGATACGAGAGGATTTTACACAGAAGATGCAAGCGGAAGTACGTCGCAGGCGGCAAATGTTATTGAAAGCATGGAAGCCGGGGCAAGTGTGATGCTGATTGATGAAGATACAAGCGCGACTAATTTCATGATTCGTGACGAATTGATGCAAAGAGTCATTCATCGGGATATGGAGCCGATCACTCCATTTATCGATCGAATTTTAGAACTGTATCAGGTATATGGCATTTCTACGGTGATAGTAGCAGGTAGTTCAGGTGCATATTTTCATATTGCGGATACAATCATCCAGATGGATCGTTATGAGCCAAAAGAGATTACAAAGCTGGCAAAAGAGACAGCGAAAGATTTTCCGGCGATGAGCGGGATGGAAAATCCGGCGGAAAAACCGGTTTTCATAAGATGTCCAAGACAAGGCAGAGGATTTAAACCGAATGACAGAATCAAAATGAAAACGATGGGAAAAGAGATGGTTCAACTTAATCGGGAGAACATTGATCTTAGATATGTGGAACAATTGGCAGATACCGAGCAGGTCAGTGCATTAGGATACTGTGTGAGATATGCGGAAAAGCATTTATTCCAGGGGAAAGATAGCATACAAAATGTAGTGGATAAACTGGAAGAAAAGATTTGCAGGGAAGGTCTTTCGAGTCTCTGTGAGAGTAATGCAAGTGTGGCAAATCTTGCAATGCCAAGAAGACAGGAAATATTTGCATGTCTGAATCGATATCGGGGGTTAAATCTATGAGATTTTTTCATTTATCTGATCTGCATATTGGAAAGCAGCTTCATTCATATAACCTGAGGCAGGATCAGGAGCATATTTTGCAGGAAGTAGTATCTTATGCAGAAAAAATAAGACCAGATGCAATTGTATTTGCCGGTGATATTTATGATAAATCGGTGCCATCTGCGGAAGCTGTGAGGATATTTGATGAGTTCCTCACAAAGCTTTCGAGTCTGGAACCTGCGATTCCGATTTTGATAATCGCAGGAAATCATGATTCTGCACAGAGGCTGAATTATGCCAGTCAGATATTGAAACGGCAGAACATTTATATAGCCGGAAATGTACCGGAAACAGAGGATGAATATTTAAAAAAACTGACTTTACAGGATGAAGAAGGCAAGGTGAATTTTTATTTTCTTCCGTTTTTGAAGCCGGGATATGTCAGAGGTGTGTTCGATGAAGAGATTCCGGAGAGTTATGAAGCGGCGGTAAGAAAAATACTGGAGCGGGAACATATTGATTGGAATGAGAGAAATGTATTGATATCCCATCAGTTCTATGCAGGAAGAGGACAGAAGATGGAGCGGTCAGAGTCTGAGACAGCATCAGTGGGCGGTCTGGATCTGATTGATAGCAGTTGCGTACAGAATTTTGATTATGTGGCACTGGGACATTTGCATGGGGCACAAAGAGCGGGAGCAGAGCATATCCGTTATTGTGGAACTTTGTTAAAATATTCGGTCAGTGAAGCGAATCAGAATAAAACACTGCACTTAATTTCACTTGGAAAAAAAGAAGATGCAGTACAGGTAGAAGAACTTCCATTACATCCGCTTCGGGATGTGCGAAAAGTAAGAGGAGAGCTCGAAGAAATCATTGCGGATGCGAAGCTTGAGAATAAAGATGATTATATCAGTGTGACATTGACAGATGAGGTGGATCCTTATAAACCAAAAGAGCAGCTAGAGAGAGTATATTCGCACATTTTAGAAGTACGTATGGATAATACAAGAACCCGAAAAAAACTAGAAGAGTTTGAAGAGGAAGCAGTGGTGTCAGACCCGCTGACTGTATTTGAAGAATTTTTTGAGGAAATGCAGGGAAGAGCGATGAATGAGGAAGAGAAGTCCCTTCTTGTAGAAGTATTAGAAGAAGCAGGAGAGTGAGAAAATGAGACCAGTCAAATTAATAATGTCAGCATTTGGTTCTTATGCAGGAGAGGAGATTGTTGATTTTTCAAAATTAAATACAGGACTTTTTCTCATTAGTGGGGATACCGGTTCGGGAAAGACAACCATATTTGATGCGATCACATATGCGCTCTACGATAAGACAAGCGGTGGAAAGCGTGAAGGAAATATGATGCGAAGCCAGTATGCTGAGGATGATGTGGAGACTTATGTGGAGTTTACATTTTCATATCGAGAGCAGATTTATACTATCCGAAGAAATCCAGAATATCAAAGACTTGGAAAACGGCGTCTGGCAGATGGCTCTCCACGTTACGTGAAAGAAACTTCAAAGGTAAGTCTGCTTATGCCGGATGGAAAAGAATTCAGAGGAAAGAAAAGGGAAATTGATGCAAAGATTGAAGAAATCATGGGATTGGATGCAAATCAGTTTATGCAGATTGCAATGATTGCGCAGGGAGATTTCTTAAAATTATTACATGCTGAATCAAAAGAACGAAAACTGATATTTTCAAAAATATTTCAGACAAATTTGTACTATCGGGTTGAGGAAAAACTAAAAGAGCGTGCAAAGCAGCTTTATATTCAGGTGGAGGAAACCAGAAAAGACATATTGAGAGAGATGGAGCGGGTAGAACTGCCGGACGAAATAGAAGACCGGGAAGAACTGGAAAAGAGATGGCTGCTCTTA
This sequence comes from Ruminococcus hominis, assembly GCF_014287355.1. Classification (NCBI taxonomy): domain Bacteria; kingdom Bacillati; phylum Bacillota; class Clostridia; order Eubacteriales; family Oscillospiraceae; genus Ruminococcus; species Ruminococcus hominis. The sequence continues at coordinate 610,884 of NZ_JACOPE010000001.1, forward strand.
TCGAGTCTTGATATGCCTCCAATTGAGGAAGTGATGGATTGTCTGAGAGACATTGTGGAAATAGGCAAGAACTGGGAGAAAGAATCCGAGAAGCAGACCAATGCATTGCAGAAAAAAATCGAGACATTAAATCTTCAGATTCAAAGACAAGAGGAAATCAATGCATTGTTTCAGGCATTGGAGAAGGCACAGCAGGAGGAAGAAAAATTAAAGGAAAAAACGTCAGAGATTGTATTGCTTAAAGCCCGGATTACAGAGAGTAAATCTGCACAGAAGATTCTGGTGGAAGAACTGAAATTGCAGAAATTAAAGTCAGAATATGAGAAGGTTGAAAAGGCAGTAGGGGAATTAAAAGAATGGTTTGAAAATGTGATGCAAAAAGAATTAAAGTTGCAGGAAATTTATGAGAAATCACAGGAAATGTGGGAGAACAATAACGATTCACTGCAAGAACAGATTATTTGCCTATCTAATCTACTGCCGCATTATGAGAAAATCCGAAAACTGGAACAGGATAAAGAAAATGCAGTTGTGATTTTGAAAAAACATATGGAAAACAGCAGAACGGCATCTGAGAAATATGAAAATCTATATCAGCGATTTTTTGAAGAGCAGGCCGGAATTTTGGCAGGACAGCTAAAAGAGGGAAGAGCGTGTCCGGTGTGCGGCTCCATGACACATCCACACCCTGCAAGGATTAACCAGGATGCGCCGAATCAGCAGCAGGTAGAGAGCGCAAAGAAGGAGCGTGATGCTGCAGAAAAAAAACGTTCACAGGCGACAGAAGGTTTTCAGCAAATTCAGGGAGAATTAAAATCAGAATATGCACAGCTCGAGGAAGTTCTGGAGATGCAAAAGAAGGATGCAGAAGAAAGATGGGATGAAGAGCGTGTCCGGGAAAAACTAAAGGTCTTAAAACAAGAGCGTAATATTTTGCAATCGGACTATGAAAAAGCACAGAAAAATATGCAAAAGTTCAATGAGGAAAAAACGCATAAGAAAGGTCTGTTAGAGAGTAGGGAAGAGCAGCGCTTTGAGCTTGCGCAGAGTGTATCTGAACAAACAAAAGTGTGGGAGCAGGTATTTAAGGCAGAAAAATTCCAGAGCATAGAACGCTATGAACAGGCAAAGACCGGAATTTCAAAGATAGAAAAGCAGGAGGCGGAAATTCAGAAATATGAACAGGAGTGTGTTCGCGTTCAGACAACGATTCAGAATTTGAAAGAGCAGACGGCGTCAAAACAGCGGATAGATGTGAAAGAAGAACAGGAAACAGCAGCGAAATATCAGACCGAGTGGAAGGAATGGAAAGCAAAGCATCTGGCAAGACATAGTGTGCAGAATAAAAATAAAGAGGCACAAAAGAAATTGAAGAGCTATGCAGAAAAATCCGGCATACTTCAAAAGCGGTATGAGATGGTTGGCAACTTAAGCAGGACTGCAAATGGAAATCTGGCAGGAAGTGCAAAATTAGACTTCGAAACATATGTGCAGCGGAAATATTTCAAACAGATTATTGCAGCGGCAAACAGAAGGCTTGTAAAAATGACTTCCAATGAATTTATTTTACAGTGTCGGGAAGTGAAAAACTTAAGCAGCAGAGGAGAGGCCGGTCTGGATTTGGATGTGTACCATATGGTAAGTGCAACTACAAGAGATGTAAAGACATTGTCAGGAGGAGAGTCCTTTATGGCAGCACTTGCAATGGCATTGGGACTTTCTGATATAATCCAAAATACAGTGGGAGCAGTACAGCTTGAGACGATGTTTGTAGATGAAGGGTTTGGTTCATTAGATGATGAAGCAAGAGAACGTGCAGTACAGATACTCAAAGAGCTGGCGGGAGAAAAAACTCTTGTGGGAATCATTTCCCATGTAAATGAACTGAAAGAAGAAGTAGACTGGCAGCTACAAGTAAGAAAGACCGAAAAAGGCAGCCAGGCAAGATGGAATTTTTAATAGGTGTCAACGGGGAATGCCAACGGGGAGGAGAGTGTGAAACTTTTTCTGTAAAATAGTATTTAGAAGGTTCTTCTATGAGGGGAGTGCCAATCGGGGACGGAGTTTAGTGGCTTTTTTTGCTCGCAAAAAAAGCCACTAAACTCCGTCCCCGATTGGCACTCCCCTCCCCGTTGGCACTCCCGTCCCCTCTTCACTTTCAAAACATCCTCACACTTCTAACACAGAACGTTCACAAAAATCTGTTACCTTTGTATCAGTTTGATAGATTAGGGAGGTAAAGCGTTGATAGAGGTAAAAGATTTAGTGAAAAAATACGGAAGTCATCTGGCTGTGGACCATCTGAGTTTTACATTGGAATCAGGTAAGATTTATGGTTTTCTGGGGCCAAATGGTGCCGGGAAATCTACAACAATGAATATCATGACAGGATATCTGGGTGCAACACAGGGAAGTGTTCTGATTGACGGGCATGACATTTTGAAGGAGCCGGAAGAGGCGAAGAAACATATCGGGTATCTGCCGGAGCTTCCACCATTATATATGGATATGACAGTACAAGAGTATTTGGAATTTGCGGCAGAGTTAAAGAAATTGCCAAAAGAGAAAAGAGAATCCGATATCAGTGAAGTAATGAAATTGACAAGACTTCAGGATGTTTCAGATCGTCTGATCAAGAATCTTTCAAAAGGATATAAACAGAGAGTTGGGCTGGCACAGGCTATTTTAGGGTTTCCGGAGATTATTATTTTGGATGAGCCTACAGTTGGGCTGGATCCAAAACAGATTATAGAAATTCGTGAGCTGATCAGAACACTCTCAGAGAAGCATACTGTTATTTTAAGTTCACATATTCTTGCAGAGGTAAGAGAGGTATGTGATTATATTCTGATTATTTCAAAAGGGAAATTAGTTGCAAGCGATACACCGGAGAATCTGGAACTGTTAAGAAACGGAGCGTCCAGCCTGGAGTTAGAGGTGAAAGCTGCACCGGAGACTGCTCGGGCAATTTTGTCAACAATTGATGACATTGATGCGATGGAAATGCATAGTGAAAATGAAAATCTTACGAGAGTAAAGCTTGAGACAAAAAATGGGGCAGATATCCGTGAAGCAGTATTTTATGCATTTGCAGAAGAAAAGTGCCCATTGTTGGAAATGAAGACTGCAAAGGCAAGTCTGGAAGACATCTTTATGGAACTGACACAGAAGGAGGAATCGAACGATGCTGGCAATTTATAAAAGAGAATTCAAGTCCTATTTCCAGTCTATGGTGGGATGTGTTTTTGTTGCATTTCTCGTTGCATTTACGGGAATCTATTTTACCGCATATAATTTGAACGCAGGATATCCGTATTTTTCTTATACATTGTCTGGCTCGCTGATCGTATTTATTGTAGGGATTCCGCTTATCACGATGAGAAGCTTTGCGGAGGAAAGAAAAAACAAAACAGATCAGTTGTTGTTAACGGCACCGGTGAGTCTTACAAAGATTGTGTTAGGAAAATATTTGGCAATGATTTCAGTTGTCGCAATCCCAAATCTTATCTTTTGTCTCTTTCCGCTATTGATCAAGATGAATGGAACAGCATACTTAAAGACAGATTATATTTCAATCGGAGTCTTTTTCCTTCTGGGATGTGTTTATGTAGCGATAGGGATGTTTATGTCAGCATTGACAGAGAGCCAGATGATTGCATTTATCACAACATTCGGACTTTTATTGATATTATATCTGTGGAACGGAATCATCGGATTTCTCCCATCCTCTGCGATTGGTTCGCTGATCGGCTTGATTGTTGTTTTCACGCTCATAATTGCTTATGTTTATCATATGACAGAAAACTGGATGCTTAGTGCGGTTTTAGAAGCGCTCGGTATTGTAGCGAGTGTTGCTACATACATTGTGAAATCCAGTTTATTTGAAAACCTGTTAACAAAAATACTCGGAAAGCTTGCATTGGCAGACGTATTTACGGATATTACGAATAATCATATTGTTGATATTACAGGAATTGTACTGTATTTGTCTGTAATTGCGATATTTATTGTTCTGACGATACAGGCAATCCAGAAGAGACGTTGGAGTTAGGAGGTTCGGGCTGTGGAAAAGATTAAGAAATTATTTCAGACAACAGGAACGAAACAAGGCTCATTTAGCATAGGAGTAACGGCAATTGTAATAGCGATTGTAGTAGTTACGAACATGATTATAGGCCAGTTACCTGAAAAATATCGAAATATTGATGTGAGCAGCACAAAAATATATGAAATCAGTGATACAAGTAAAGATTTGCTGAAAGAACTGGATCACAAAGTAACATTGACAGTACTGGCTGTGAAGGATGAGACAGATGATCGTATTACAACATTTTTAAGTAAGTATGCAGGACTTTCAAAAAATGTTTCTGTAAAATGGATTGACCCGGTGCTGCATCCGTCTGCATTGACAGAGAATAATGCAGAAAAAGATACAATTGTTGTAAAATGTGAAGACACAGGAAAAAGTACGACAGTAGCATTTAGTGACATCATCGTGCAGGATATGTCATCCTATTATTATACAGGAAGTGCATCGGAGTCAGAGTTTGATGGAGAAGGTCAGCTGACAAGTGCAATCAATTATGTGACAAGTGATGCCAGCCAGACGGTTTATAGAACATCTGGGCATGGAGAGTCTACATTTTCAACAACAATATCAGATTTAATGAAGAAGAACAATTATAATGTAGAGGAATTGAATTTGGTTATGAATACAGAAATCCCGGATGACTGTGACCTTCTTATGATGTATGCACCGACAAATGATCTGTCACAGGAAGAGGCGGACGTCTTGAAGAATTATCTGAAGTCAGGCGGTAAAGTGATGCTGATTCTTGGAGATACAACTTCAGAGCAATTGCCGAATTTAATGGGTATTTTATCTGATTACGGAATGAAAGAAGCTGATGGATATATCGCAGATCCAAAGCGTTGCTATCAGGGAAATGCATATTATCTCTTCCCACAATTATCTGTGTCCGGGGACTTGGCAAATGGAATTTCATCTCAGATGGTTCTTCTTGCAAATACACACGGTCTGGAATTGAGTGACCCTGCAAGAGATACGATTTCAGTAAATGCATTTATGTCTACAACAAATAATGCATATGCGGTGACGGAGGATGCGCAGACAGAAGGCAGTTATACACTTGGAGTTGTCGCGACAGAGAGTATCAGTAAGGATGATGGAGATGATACCAAGGACGAAAATAGTACAGATGACAGTGAGACACGAAAGAGCCGTCTGACAGTGATTTCTTCAGCAAGTATGATTGATTCTCAGATTACAGATGCATTTACGACATTAGAAAATACAACATTATTTATGAATGCAGTGACAGCAAACTTTGATGGTGTCAAAAATATTTCCATTGAGCCAAAAAGTCTTTCCGTAGAATATAATACAGTGCAGCATTCAGGTCTTTTGAGTCTGCTGGTAATCTTCGGGGTTCCAATCGTACTTTTGATTGGTGGATTTTCAGTATGGTATCGCAGAAGAAAAGCGTAATTACAAATTAAAATCTGAATAGAAAGAAAGGCGTGCCGTATGGATAAAAAGAAAAAGCAGATGTGCATACTTTGTGGCGTGTTACTTCTCTTGCTGATAGTATATTTTGGAATTCAGACAATGATAAAGCATCAGGAGAAGAAAACAAAGGAAGAAAAAGAAGCATCGACAATTTATATAACAGATGTAGAAGATGTGTCTCTGATTAATTACGATGTCGGAGAAGGGACGCAAACATTTGAAAAACAGGATGGAAACTGGGTCTATGTAAAAGACCCGGATTTCCCGTTAGACGAGAGCTATCCAGAACAGATTGTAGAAACCTTTGGAAAGTTGAAAGCAGAACGTGAGTTGGAAGACGGAGATGAGCTTGCAGATTATGGTCTGGATGACCCGGCTTATCGGATTCAATTGACAGATGAAAATGGAGATAAGACATCGGTTTATTTTGGAAATGATTCCGGGGATGATTCATATTATGTAACGGTGGATGATACAAAGAAGGTCTATACAGTAAACAGCGAGGTACTCCAGGATTTACAGCATAGTCTGGAAGATATGGCGAAGTTAGATGAATACCCGACGATTGGAAGCGGTAATCTTAAGAAAGAAGTCATTACACAGAACGGACAGACAACCACATATGATTCGGAAAATGATGATGATACCGAGAACATCGCAGCGGTAGCAGGAGGACTCGGAGTAGTGAGTCTGGATAAAGTTGCGGATTATTCCGTGGAAGACGAGCATTTGTCAGAGTATGGGCTGGATGAAAAATCCAGAATTACAGTAGAAGCAACCTATTCAGAAGAGAAAAAAGAAAAGGTGCTGACTCTTTATATTGGAAAAGAGGATGGCAGTGGAAACCGTTATGTGATGATCAACGATTCAAAGATTGTATATTTGATTTCAACAGAAATATGTAACAACATTTTGAATGTAGAGGATTAAGAAACATTTTCAGTGTGTTAAAAAGCAGCGTGGCAAATGTTTTAAGAAACATTTTAGAAATAATTTATTGACTTTCAGTTAAAAAGAGAGGAAAATGTCCTTCTATAGGAAAGCGAGGTTGAAATCAATGAGAGATAAAATGATGCGGTTTTTGCAGGGAAGATATGGAGTGGATGCATTGTCAAAATGCTTACTGGGAATTGGATTGATAGCCGTGATACTGGCAGGATTTTTTGGAGGAAAGGCTGCAGGAAATATATTGTATATCCTTGGCTGGGCTGCAATCATTTATTGCTATTTTCGTATATTTTCAAAAAACATAACAAAACGTTATGCGGAGAATCAAAAATATCTCGCAAAGACATATAAGCTTCGTAGTTTTTTCTACAAGCAGAAAGAACTGATGAAACAGAGAAAAGTTTATCATATTTATAAATGTCCGAGTTGTAAGCAGAAAATCCGTATTCCGAGAGGGAAAGGAAAGATTGAGGTGCGTTGCCCGAAGTGTGGAACGACATTTATAAAGAAAAGCTGATGTATAAGTGAATTATGAGAACATTGGAAAACGGTGCCAAAGATTATTGGTGCCGTTTTCTAAAATTATGATATAATGAGCGAAAAAGAAAAGGAAGCGACGCCGCAGGCGGCATTTACTTTTCTTGAGCCATTAGTGAGCGAACAGTCTGCGAAGCAGACGGTAGAGCGTGTAAGCGCGGGTTCGTGATATAATAAATTACAAATGCGGTAGAAACGGAGAAAAGAGATGATAGATCCATATCAGATACTTGGGGTGTCGCAAGATGCGTCAGAAGATGAGATAAAAAAAGCATATCGTTCGTTGAGCAGAAAGTATCATCCGGATGCGAATATTAACAATCCAAATAAAGAAGAAGCAGAAGCTAAATTCAAGGAAGTGCAGCAGGCATATCAGAAGATTATGGATGAGCGTGCAAGAGGATATTCTGGAGGTGGCACATACGGGAATGGAAGTCCGTTTGGCAATACATATGGGGATCCGTTTGGCGGCATGTATGGCAATCCATTTGGCGGTGCATATCAGGGCAATCAAGGTGGAGCAGGTGCTTCGGGAGAGTCAGAGACAGACATGCATCTTCGTGCAGCGGCAAACTATATTCAAAGCGGACATTTTGCAGAAGCATTGAATGTATTAGATGGAATTAAAGAAAGAAGAGCATTGTGGTATTTTTACAGTGCGTCGGCAAATTCCGGAGTTGGAAATAATGTGACCGCACTCGAACATGCACAAAAAGCGGTAGAATTGGAACCGAATAACCTGCAGTACCAGATGCTGTTGCAGCGTCTCCAAGGTGGCGGAGGCTGGTATCAGCAGAGACAGGGAATGTATGGATATCCTGTCGGTACAGGAGATGCCTGTATGAAGGCTTGCATAGCAACGGCATTGTGTAATCTGTGTTGCGGTGGAGGGTGCTGTTATGTGCCAATTTCTCCGGGCGGAGGTTACGGTGGAAGATTTATGTAACTAATAGGGACGGAGTTTAGAGCCAGTTGGCTTTCTATTTGTATATTTTGCCAAAGAATCTATAGATACTAAATGTGGATTTGTAAGACTTTTTTTGAAGAAAGTATTTACAAACCACATAAAACAATATATAATACAAACATAAACCACATAAAACGATATTGCAAAACAGAATAAACCACATAAAACAACAAATAGCGTGGCTGCATAAATATAAGGAGGAACAGGTACTATGAAAATTTTAGATTCAAAATTCGTACAGGACTTTATTAAAATGGCAAATGATGGTTATCTTCAGGGATGGCATGAGAGAAATGGTGGAAACTTAAGCTATCGTTTGAAACCGGAAGAGGTTGAGATGATCAGACCTCGTTTGAATGCACCGGGAGAATGGACAGCTATCGGAACAGAAGTACCTGGATTGGCAGGAGAATTCTTCCTTGTGACAGGAAGTGGTAAATACTTCAGAAACATTATTGTAGACCCGGAAGTGTGTCTTGCAATCATCGAATTGGATGAGGCAGGAGTTAATTACAGAATTCGTTGGGGATTGGTAGAAGGTGGAAGACCTACAAGCGAGCTCCCGACTCATCTGATGAATCATGAAGTAAAGAAAAAACTGACAAATGGAAGACATCGTGTTATTTACCATGCACATACAACAAATACAATTGCACTGACATTTGTTCTTCCATTGGATGATCAAGTATTTACAAGAGAACTTTGGGAGTCAGCAACAGAGTGTCCGGTTGTATTTCCGGACGGAGTAGGTGTAGTAGGCTGGATGGTTCCGGGAGGAAGAGAGATTGCAGTTAAGACAGCAGAACTGATGAAAAAATACGATGTAGTTATATGGGCTCATCATGGTATGTTCTGCTCAGGAGAAGATTTTGACCTAACATTTGGTTTGCTTCACACAGTAGAAAAATCTGCTGAGATTCTTGTTAAGATTCTTTCTATGTCACCCAAGAAACTTCAGACAATCACACCGGATAACTTCCGCTCATTGGCTAAAGATTTCAAGGTAAGCCTTCCAGAAGAATTTTTATATGAGAAAAAGAAATAATTGATCCAAACAGGGACGGAGTTTTCTGGCTTTTTTCGTAGAAAAAAAGCCAGAAAACTCCGTCCCTATGTGGTATAATAAAATATCAAAACATCTTGGAGGAATAAATGAAAACAAAGAGGTTGGATCAATTACAATTTTTAAGATTTATTGCATTTGGATTTATATTCCTTTTTCACGCATTTGGAACTAATCTGGAACCATACTTATATACAACGAATGCAGCCTATGCAATGGTAAGCTTCTTCTTTATATTATCAGGATTTGGTTCGGGATATTCGTCAGCAGACAGAAGAGAGAAACCGACAGTGAAAGCAGTTTGCTATCATTTGTGGAAAAAAATAAAGAAGATTTATCCATTATTGTTTGTAACAACTATTTACTTTGTATTACAGTCCGACTTGCCACAGGCAATCAATACAGGAAATTTGGAATTGTTGAAAGAAAACGGATGGAATTTAATGAAATGCCTTCTTATGATTCAATCTTGGGGAAATCCGTTTCTTTTTTATAATGGTGTTACATGGTTTATATCTACAATTTTATTTTTGTATCTCTTTGATCTGCCGGTAAGATATTATTTAGATAAGGCTCATGAAAAGAAAAATGAGAAGACAATACTTATATCATTGAGTGTGGTTTTAGCAATTGCAATTTTCGCGATAGCAACCTTAGCAAAAAACAGAGCAGATATCGGATATTGCCTCTATGCATTTCCACCATCACGAGTATTAGAATATTTGCTGGGAATGTGCATGGGAAGATGCTTGTATCGAATAAATAGTGAGAGGAAGTCAGATGGAAATATTGTTGTGTTTACGATATTAGAAGGCATTGCATTACTTTTATGGGTGGTATTATTTACACTTCCAATCCCGGTTAATTCATATAGCATGCAGACATATTGGCTTATACCAAATGTTTTTGTATTAATCATTATGGCAATTGGAATGGGAGGATTCTCGAAGCTGTTTAGCATGAAACTGCTGAAGGGTGCAGGAGATATAAGTATGGAATGCTATTTGCTGCATCAACCAGTATTGATGACATATATGGCATTCGTTCAGATGGAAAATACAGTAAAAGGGACGTTATTTTATATCATATTTAATCTAGGATTTATAATGCTTTTAGCATCGATGATTCATAAAAAGCAGTGAAGCAGATAGAGTGAACCAGATAGGGACGGGGATTAATGGCTCTTTTGCGAGCAAAAGAGCCATTAATCCCCGTCCCTATCTGGTTCATGATATTATGAAAATAAAAAACGGAATTTATAGAGAAAAGCACATGTCAAAGAAGCTTTGCGTAACTGTATATTTCAAATGTATAAAGGGAGGCGAATGAGGTGAAAATTGTTCGAGGAATAGATTTTATAGAAGGAAGCAGAGAAGAAGAATTACCAAATTTTGAATCAAATTTTCCATATCTTGCTTCTCGTGTAGAATTAAATCAATATGCAGAAGATAGTATTCCATGGCATTGGCATAAAAGCGTAGAAGTGTTTTATGTAGAGCAGGGAAACCTTGAATACCGTACGCCTAACGGACATTATATTTTTCCGCATGGCTCAGGAGGCATGGTTAATTCTAATGTTCTTCATACAACGAAGCCACAAGAAGACAATACGGTACAGTTAATTCATATTTTTGATCCATCATTTATTGGCGGTGAAACAGGAAATATAATTGTGAAAAAATATATTATGCCAATTATCACATCTGGAGAATTGGATATGATTCCATTATATTCTAATAATTTGGAACAAAAAGAAATATTAGATCTTATAAGGAATGCATTTAATTTATCAGAAAAGGAATTTGGATATGAACTAAAACTGCGTGAGCGATTAACTGAAATTTGGCTATCACTTTTCAAAATGTCATTTTCTGTGATTGAAAAAAAGAAAACTAATACGAGAGCGAACGACAGAATAAAATTGATGATGGTTTATGTTTATGAAAATTATGCAGATAAAATTACTGTTTCTGATCTTGCAAAAGCTGGTTACATAAGCGAGAGAGACTGCTTTCGAGTTTTTCAAGAGTGTCTTCACATGACGCCGTTAGAATATATCACAAACTATCGGCTACAAAAAGCCTGCTATATGTTAGTACATACCAGAGATACTATTTCTGTAATTAGTCAGGAGTGCGGATTAGGAAGTAGTAGTTTTTTCGGAAAGACTTTTCGAGAACATATAGGAATGTCACCAACGGAATATCGCAAAAAAATGGCAGAATAGTGACATATAATTGCACAAAAAAGATATTTATTCCTTAAAATTGCAGTATAATGATAATTGAGAACAAAACATATCTTTTATGAAAGGATAATGTTTGGATTGGAAGTGGTAGCAATTTTTTGTCTGGAGTTACAATCGGTAAAAATAATGTTGCGGTTAGCAATCCATGTAAAGTAATTCGTTGCATAAGGGAGTAGAAAAGAAATGAATCAGGTAAAAATTATTTTTTTTGATATTGATGGAACATTGTTGGAGATGGGAAAAACAGAGATAACACCGAATACGAGGAAGGCGTTATGTTCATTAAAACAAAATGGTATAAAAATATGTATCGCAACAGGGCGTTCGTTCGCTACCATACCAATGCTTGAGGGAGTTGTATTTGATGCGATTTTGGCATTTAATGGATCTTTCTGCGTTGCAGGTAATCAGGTAGTGGCAAAATGTCCTATTCCGAAAGAAGATATAGAAATAATTATTGAAAATGCAAAGAGAATGGAAAGACCTGTTTCTATTGCAACAGCGGAAGAGATTGTTGCAAATGGAAGCGATAAAGATTTAGAAGACTATTTTGCGATTGCACATCATAGGGTGAATGTATCCGAGAAATTCGAAGAATATGTGGACAAAGATGTGTTTCAAATCATGTTGGGATGTGACTTAGAAGAACGTAAGTATATATTAAAGGGAACGAAAAATGCCAAATTAGCAGCGTGGTGGGATAGAGCCATAGATATTATTCCAAAAGAAGGTGGAAAAGGAGCTGCGATTGAACAGGTTCTTGCACATTATAAATTCTCAAAGGAAGAAGCCATTGCATTTGGAGATGGAGAAAATGATATTGATATGTTACTATCCGTTGGAAAAGGGATTGCAATGGGAAACGCAGCTGAAAAAGTGAAAGAAATTGCGACTGATATTTGTGAAAGCGTGACAGATGATGGGATTTATTATTATCTGAAAAGCCAGAAGATAATAAATGAGTAAAAGGTAGGTGGAAAATGCTCTGGCAGAGTTTTTCGTACATATAAGCACAAATTAATCTGCCAGAGCATTTGGTTTAAGTGTTGTTTCGATTGAAGCATGTCCAAGTTGATTCATGTATTATACATATGCACATCAAACAGCGGAAAGCAGTTCTAATCATAAGAACAGGAAAATCTCTACTTTTTCATTTGATTCCGATATTCACGAGGTGATGCATGATAACGTTCTTGAAATACACGGTTGAAAGTCCTCTGACTCTCAAAACCTGCCTGAATGCAGATATCCAAAACAGTATGATTGCTGTGTAATAACAGGTTACATGCATAATCGAGTCTGGCTTCATTTAGATAACGATTAAAGTTCATATGAAATGTACCAGAAAATACACGGGACAGAGAGGACTGGCTTATTCCAAGATCATGAGCCATCTTTGGTAAAGTCAGTTCTTCTGTATAATGTGCAGCAATATAGGAAACAGTCTGATAGATGATATCATCACTTTCTACAGTGCTTTTGTCAATCAGATGAAATAAAGGAAAGGTGCGGGCAAGAATAATCTGAATAAATGCCTGATGAAGAACATGCTCCTGTGAAAGTGCCGGATAAACCAGCATACTCCGAAGAGCATAATTTACATCAGGATGTACATCAGGAGCTGGAATTACAGGATTCGCAGGGCACATCTGCTGTAAGTCTTTGGTATAGCCAGATCCTAAAATAGGAGAGGCAAGTGCGTAAATTGCTTTGCATGAGTTCTGATTGAAAACCTGATAATGATGGATCAGTTCAGGAAAAATAATTGCAAAATCGCCCTTCTCCATATGATAAAGTTCGGTTCCTATACCAAGTTCCAAAGTTCCCTCTGTTACAGAAACAAGTTCCATAGACTTGTGAAGATGCGGAGAAATATGACTAGAAATATTCTCTGAAATCTCTAAAGTTTCTTCATTTTCTTCATAAATTGGTCTCATTAAAAAAATACCTCGCAGAATTTGGCTACTTTTTAGCCGGATTTGGCAAGAATTATATCGCAAAAAAAACTATAATGCAAGTGTAAAGAAAAAGGAGGTAAAAAATAATGAGCAAAATGAAAAAATGGTTAAACAATTGGTTTAAGGAATCTGTAGAGTTCTATGGTTCAATGTTTCGTTATGGAATGTATTACAGATAGGACAGAGGAAGAAAACAAACTATGAACCGTACAGAGAATCAAAAAAAGCAAGGTATCATGAAATAAAGAGTTGCATCTTGGCAAAAAGGTGTAGCTCTTTTTTTGTGGAAAAATTGACAGAAGATAAGAGAATCGAATTGCAAGATTCTATCCCCTAAAATGCTGATATTTGTTGAAAAATCAGGCTTTTTGCAAGCAAAAATGAAAAGGCTATATATAGGTAGCCTGCGAAACTGGAATTGCCCATTTTGAGCCTGATTTTAAGAATAATGTCCTGACAGAGAGCAATGGAATGATTCTCTGCCCGGGATTCAAAAGGAATGGGAAAAATGCAGGAGAAAATCAAACGAATGCTGGTTACAGAAGCAAGCCGAATAGCAATGTATTTAAAATTAGGTGGATGTAATTGAAGAAAAATATGATATCATATGAGTAATAAAACAGAATTTAAGGAGGAGACTGTAAATGAAATTATCAGATTTAGCAACAGGTTCTGATTGGACAGTGTGGATTGTCTTTGTGATATTTGCTGTACTTTCTATTATTTTACTTTCTGGACACGGAAGCTGGTTCATTTCTGGATATAATACAGCTTCAAAAGAAGAAAAGGAAAAATATAATGAAAAGAAGTTATGCAGAACAATGGGAATTGGAATGTCTATTATAGCAATTCTTCTATTAACTAAGGGCTTGTTTGAAAATATTTTACCTGCATTTTTTGTATATATTGCATCGGGAATTATTTTGGTTGATGTCGTGGTAATTATCATTTTAGGAAACACGCTATGCAGAAAGTAACAATTATTTACTACTCCAGAAACAACGGCTTTATTTGGAAATAAAAAGGCGAGATTTATCGGAAGAATATTAGGTATGATACTTATAGCAGTTGGAATATGGGTAGGGTTTATTTGATGACAATTTCAGTCTTTGGAGCAAATTAATCAGAAGTTGAGAGGAGAACTTTATAATGTTTATATTTTTATCTGTGTGTTCACTTTTAGTACAGCTATCTATGATTATATTGGGATATACGTGGAAAGATAAGCCTCCTAAAGATCGGCAGGGGAGTTCGGGATATCGAACTACTATGTCAAGGATGAATGATGAAACATGGAGATATGCACACAGATGTTGGGGCTGGATAAACTTTGTTTTAGGAATTATCTTGGTGATACTATCGATTTTTATTTTGATTTTAACGAAAGATAATACAAACTTTGAAATGATTTCTGTTTATTTGGTGTTTTTACAATTAGGAATTATGGTGCTTACAATTATTCCGACAGAATTTTTGTTGCATAAGCATTTTACAAAGCAAGGAATGAAAAAATAGCTAACTTCCAATTGGCGAAAATGAAAATCGGAATTTTAAGGAGACTGGAATGGAGTGGTTGAAAGAACAGAAGAAATAGGTAATTTACTGGTAACAGTTGCTAATGTATATCCGAAGGATAAGAGTGTTTCATTCCATGTAACGTCATTTATTAAAATTGTTAATGGTAAGATTATTTCATTGGATGAGTATTGGGCTGATGATAGTGATGCTCCGCAATGGAGATTGGATAAGCATATTGGAACTGTGATAAAATGTGAACCAGATAGGGACGGGGATTTCCGGCTTTTTTCATAGAAAAAAATCCGGAAATCCCTGTCCCTATCTGGTTTGCGATGTTAAGTGGTGTGTTTGATAATTACTGGAATCAGACAGAAACCTACGAGGTATTAAAATCCTATATAAAGTTAAATTATGAGGGTCTGAAAGATGCAGTGGTACGGATGCTTGCAGGAGATAAAGTTCAGATTAATACGGGAACATTTTCTAATGATATGACGAGCTTTCAAGGAAAAGATGATGTGTTGACATTGTTAATTCATCTGAGATATTTGAGTTATCATTGGCCGGATAAGACAGTTACAATTCCAAATAAAGAAGTTTCACAGGAATATATTAATGCAATTAGTACAATGGACTGGTCAGAAGTGACAGCATCTGTTGAGGCTTCAAGATTAAGGAAAAGAAATATATAGATACTTTAAATCATTATCGGGGGAATTTGCTGTTGGTTGGAATCAATTATGATAAAATTACGAAAGAGCATACGTGTGTGATAGAGAAGGAATACAAAGTTGAAATCGGATTTCTTTGGATTTTTCAGACGTTCATCATTAAGGACGAATCCCTATCTGGTTCCTGGATAAAATAAAAAAATCATGCATTCATATGGGTTTCTGCCTAATGCGTAAGAAGAGTCTTGAACCTTGTGCCGCATCGGAAACACTAATAGAAAGGGGATTTCCACACATCATCATGCCCAGATAACCATAGTGGTAACCAAAATATACTAAAAAGATGGGTTTGTGGCGAATTCTGTAAATTTGAGTAAAGGCTTAATCAATAAAATTCCTACGAATGCCAAATTAATAACCTTAAAATTATTAAAAATTAAAGTAACAGAAAAAAATAACTGCACATATTGCATAAAAAAATAGAAAAAATATTGTATAATATGACAAAATGAACAAAACAGATTGACACATATGTTAGATATATGTATTATAAAAATTAGAAAGTGTTATTTTTAAAGAAAAAATGAACCGGTTCACTTTTTGAAAACACGAAAACAAAAGATTCAGGAGGATGTTTATGAAAGCAAAAAAAGTATTAGCTATGACGTTAGCTACAGCAATGACAGTTGGTATGCTTGCAGGATGTGGATCTACAGGAGAGAATAAAGAAAGTGGTTCAGATAGTGAGCAGATCACATTAAATTATTGGACATGGTTCCCAAGTAAGGATCAGATTCAAGAAACAGTTGATGCGTTTGAAAAAGAAAATCCTAATATTAAGATAAATATGACAGTAATGGAAAGTAAAGCTTTCCAAGAGAAAGTCCCGCTGGCATTAAGTACAGAGGAAGATATTGATGTTATTGGAGTTCAGCCATCAGCATTTGCAGAAGAAGTTCAGGATTATCTGGCAAATCTGGATGAATTAATGCCAGAGATTGCTGGTGCAGATTGGAAAGATGCTTATTCAGAAAAATGTCTTGAGCAGGGAAATCAGCTGACAAGTGGAGATACAAAGATGCTTGTGCTTACAAATTCTGGTTCAATGGTAGGATTTTATAATGCAGCCCTGTTAAAGGATATCGGAGCAGAAGTTCCAAAGACATTTGCAGAGTACAAAGCAGTGGCAGAAGCATTTAAAGCTAAATATCCTGATAAGTATGTAAGTGTATTTGCCGGAAAAGACTCTTGGGTTGTAGACGAAATGATGCTGACAGTTCTTGGCCAGCAGGGAGATTATTATAATAAGTGGAGATATGAAGGTGCCCCTGTTGACAGCGAAGAATTTAAACAAGCAATCAATGGATTAAAGAAATATTTTGATGAAGGAATCTTCTCAGCAGATGTTCTTGACCTGGATTATGCAAGTGCAACAGAGGAATTCACAAATGGTGATGCTCTTGTTTACTATATGGGTTCTTGGGAAGCACCATTATTATCTAAGACATTAAGAGAAGGAAATGGAATCGAACTTGAAAATGTTGGAGCAATGGCTCTTCCGACAGCAGAGGATAATGGACAGCTTACAGTACGTTCTTATATCGACTCCGGGATCGGTGTAGTTGATTATTCAGAGAAGAAAGAAGCAGCAGCTAAGTTTGTTGCTTACCTTACATTAGGAGATGGAGCTGACATCTTTGGAAAACAGCTTACAGGAACTTCCGCTAAAAAGGATTTTACAGTAGATGCTTCTTTATTTGATACAGATGAATCCAAGGCTGGATGGGATACAGTTGTTGATCTGATTAATACAGCTACAGCTGACAGAAATAACGTTTCAGGATATTCTGATATTGAAGGTGCTGCAGTACAGAGTGTACTTAACGGATCTGCAACTACAGAGAGTGCATTGAAAGATCTTCAGAAAGAATGGAAAAGTGGAAAATATTAATCAGTAAGACAATTGAGGATCTGATGTTAATATAAAAAGGGGGCTTTCAGCTGCATGACTGGTATGAAAAACAAGTAAAGCAGTTGATGGTCCCTTTTTTTACAGGAATTGAGGATATAAACATGACAAGTAAAAAGACAAAATCAAAGGTGATGAAAAGAAATAACAAGGCGGGATTTTTATTTCTCCTTCCGCTGATTGTTATTTTTATAGGATTATTAGGATATAGTTTTTATTTTCTAATTTCAAATAGTTTTAGAGATGTAACGATAACATTTCGCAGATCCGAATTTGTCGGTTTAGCGAATTATCAAACAATATTCAAAGATAAAAGTTTTTGGAAATCACTTTTAAATACTTTTATTTTATCAACGGCTAATATTTTTTGTGGTTTAACTTTTGGATTTATTATAGCAATCATACTGAATTTTAAAATTAAAGGAAAAAGATTTTTTCATGCATTGTTTTTTATTCCGTCAATGCTTCCGATTGCATTGATGGCAAC
This sequence comes from Ruminococcus hominis, assembly GCF_014287355.1. Lineage (NCBI taxonomy): Bacteria > Bacillati > Bacillota > Clostridia > Eubacteriales > Oscillospiraceae > Ruminococcus > Ruminococcus hominis. The sequence continues at coordinate 628,780 of NZ_JACOPE010000001.1, forward strand.
AGTTTTTGGATCAATGCTCGAGTATAAGAATGGTATTGTGAATCAGATTTTAAGAGGAGTTGGACTTGGTGCACTTGCACAGAGATGGCTTGCAGATCCAAAACTAGCAATGGGAGCTGTATGTTCCGTATCTATTTTTATGATAGGTATTCCGATTATGTATTATACGGCTGATTTAACAACAATCAGCAGAAGCATTTTGGAGGCAGCTACAATTGATGGTGCAGGTATGAAAGACCAGTTATTACTTATTATTTTCCCAGTTTTGAAAAATACACACAAAACAATCATTCTTTCCATGCTTCTTGGTGGATTTAGAGAAATGGAACGTGTTTATTTGATGACAGATGGAGGTCCAGGAGGAAGCACAGAGATTATCGGAACCTATATTTATCGTGCTACACGATCAGCAGGATCAAATATAGGGCTCGTGTGTGCAGCTGCGATTATTGTATTAATTGTTGCATTTATTATTTCATTTATTCAGTTAAAGATGACATCAAAGAATGGGTAGGTGTTGGATATGAGAAAGAAAAAAGAAAAAGACTATGAACTCGAACAAGATTTATTTGCGATTTCAAAAGCGAACAGAAGAGTAATGATCATCTTCCTTATCATAATGTTAGCTTTGTGGTGTGTGCCTATTTATTCTTTGTTGAAAGATTCTTTAAAGGTACATGGAATAGAGAACTACTGGTATGTTCTTACAAATGAAGTAAATGGTGTTCCATTTTACCAATACTTTGTAAACTCCATTATCAATGCAGTATTTGCATCTGCATTACTGGTTCTAATCTGTTCATTTTCAGGATTTGCATTTTCTAAAATTGAATTTGCGGGAAGAAAAGTGATTTATAATCTTGTTTTAATGTGTCTTGCAATTTCAGGACCGATTTTGATTATACCTTTCTTCTATATTTATAAGACTGCACATTTGTATAATACACATTTAGCAATTATTCTTTCAGAGTGTTTGATTACAATTCCGTTTGGTGTACTTATGATGAAAAATTTCTTCGATGGACTTCCGACTGAATTGATGGAATCAGCAAATGTTGATGGTGCGTCTATCCAGCGTTGCTTTTTCAGTATTTATTTACCATTGGCAAAACCAGCGATCATTAACCTTGCTGTATTGCAGATTATGTGGTCTTTCCAGGATTTCCTTTTCCCATTGATGTTCCTTACGAAAGACAAGGCATATACAACAACAGTTGCAGTAAATGCATTTAAGGGAGCTTATGGAATGACACCGCAAAATTTGGGACGATATAATGCAGCTCTTGTATTGATATCTATTCCAAGTATCTTGATATTTACTTTTGCACAGAAATTTATTGTAAATGGAATTACTTCAGGTGCGGTAAAAGAATAGATATGAAAGGTTTAATGCTATGAATAAAACATTAAAATATATTTCACCGGCAAAATCATTTACAGAAGCGCTGCCACTAGGAAATGGATCTCTTGGAGCAATGGTTTATGGAGGCGTTCCAGAGGAAAAAATCACTTTAAATTATGACACATTTTGGTCAGGAACAGGACATAGAGAAGAAAAAGAAGTTGATGCAAGTACACTTGAGCAGGCAAGAAAATTAATCTTTGAAGGAAAATTCTGGGAAGCAGAAGAGTATATGAAGAAGAATATGCTCGGATTTTATAATGAGTCTTATATGCCTTTAGGAAGTCTCAGTTATGTGTTTGAAAAGGTCGATAAACCAGAAGAATATGTGCGATTCCTTGACTTAGAAAATGCTATATTTACTTCAAAATTCAAAAATCATGAAACAGAATATATCTCTAAGATGTTTATATCAAATCCGGCAAAAGCACTTGTAATTAAGATTACAGCCAGCGGAAAGGACAAACTGGATTTAAAAGTGAAGCTTGATAGCGAAGTGCAGCATACAATCAAGACAGAAAAGGATTGCTGTTTGTATGTAAGCGGAAATGCGCCGTCTAATGTACAACCTAATTATGTTGCTTGTGAAAATCCGATTGTATATGATGAGAAGAATCCAGGAATGGCATTTTGTTGTTATTTGCAGGTTACTCATAAAGGTGGAACTGTTAGTGCAGATTTAGACGGCTTGAAAATTCAAGAAGCTGAAGAAGTAGTGTTTTACTTGACAGCAGCGGATGGATATAAGAAGTACAATCAAAGGATTGAAACGAATCCAGAAGTGTGTGAAAAGAGTTGCGGTGATCAGATTCAGAAGTTGAATTCAAAAACATATAAAGAACTTGAAGAAGAACATATAGCAGATTATCAAGCTGTTTATAAAAATGTATCCCTTGAATTAGAAGAAATAGAAAATGATCTACCAACAGATGAACGTTTGAAACATGTTCAGAATGGAAAACAGGATTTGGGGTTGTCATGTCTGTTTTTCCATTATAATCGTTATCTGATGATAGCATGTTCACGAAAAGGAACTCAACCGGCAAATTTACAAGGTATTTGGAGCGAAAGTATAAGACCTGTATGGAGCAGTAACTGGACAGTTAATATTAATACCGAAATGAACTATTGGCTTAACGGCCCATGTAATCTAATTGAAAGCTTTACACCATTTGTAGATTTTGTCGAAGAATTAAGTCATGCCGGAGAAGAAACAGCAAAGAAACAGTGTCATTGTTCAGGTTGGACAGCAAATCATAATGTTGATATATGGAGGCAGACTGGTCCAGTAGATGGCGAGCCTAAATATGCGTACTGGCCGATGGGTGGTGTATGGTTGTGCTCACAAAGTTATGAATACTATAGATATTCAAGAGATTTGGAGTACTTGAAAAATAAAATATATCCATCATTGAGAGGATCTGTTATGTTTTGTCTTGATTGGTTACAACAAAGAGAAGATGGGCTTTATTATACAGCACCTTCTACCTCGCCAGAAAATACATTTAAAGATGGGGAAGGACACGCTTGTGGCGTGAGTTACATGACAACAATGGATTTAGCAATTATAAAAGAATTATTTGCTAACTATTTGGAAACATGTAATGTTCTTGGAATCAAAGAGGATTTGATTGAACAAGTGAATGAGCGCAGTAAGTTATTACCAAATTATCAGATTGGAAGAACAGGAAAGATTCAGGAATGGATTAAAGATTTCGAAGAATTTGATGTTGGACATCGACATTTCTCTCCGGTATTTGGATTCCATCCGGGACACTCAATAAAGAAAACAGATACTGAATTAGTAGAAGCATGTCAGAAGTTCATTGAAGAAAAGGTTGCAAACTATAAACAGCAAATAGGATGGAGTTGTGCATGGCTCATTAACTTGTGGGCAAGATTAGGTGATGGAACAAAAGCTAATTACTATTATGAAGAGTTGTTGCGACAATCGGTTTATAACAATCTTTTTGACCTTCATCCGCCATTAGGTGAAACGGAAGGAGAACGGGAAGTATTCCAGATTGACGGTAATTTTGGAAGTGCAAGTGCTGTTGCTGAAATGCTTTTGAGCAGTGAAGATGGAAAAATTACTATTCTTCCAGCATTACCATGTAGTTGGGAAAGCGGAAAAGTAAAAGGTCTTCTGGCTGTAGGTGGAGTTGAGGTGGATATCGCATGGAAAAATAGAAAACCAATTTCAATTTCACTTCGTTCTTCTTTAGATCAGTCTATAAATATTTTTTATGGAAATAAGAAGTTAACGGAAAAAATAGAATTAAAAAAACAGGAGCAGCAAATCATAGATCTGCACTCCTGTGAATGGATTTAATTATGTTAATTGACGGATGCTTTCCTTATAATGCATGGTTGGTTTGTGCATTATCGTTTTTGGATAATCAGAGTAGTCACCACAAATACGTCTGTAAAGAAGTTTTCCAGCCTCTGTGCCCATGACATTAGTAGGCTGTTCTGCAAAAGACAGAGGTGGATTCACTACATTCGCAAGTGGAAAGTTGTCAAATCCAATAACCGAGATATCATCGGGTATTTTTAATCGTAAATAGTTAATTGCAAGATAAGCACCAATAGTCATATCATAGTTACTGATGAATATGGCTGTTGGTCTTTTTGAGAGTTTACACAAACGCATCATAGCTTCATAACCACCGTCTATACAGTAATCTCCGCATTGAATATAATCATCCGTAATCGGTAAACCAGCGTTTGTTATAGCTTTTTTATATCCGTTTAGACGTCCATTACTGGTATAATGATTCGGACTTCCGGTGATAATAGCAATATCTTTATGCCCTAAATCAATCAAACGTTGGGTAGATTCATATCCAGCCAGTTCATTATCAAGAACGATACAATCAGTTGCATGATCCTGGATTTCCTGGTCAAGTAGAATTAATGGAATATTACTTTTCTGAATCATCTCAATTTGTTTGCCATCGGAGGCATACGGAATCAGAACAATCCCATCAACCATACGATCAATTAGATACTGGGTTTTTCGCAATTCCATTTCTGCATTGTTGTGGCATTCGCATACAATAACACTATATCCTAAAGGTAATAATGTTGATTCGATTGATGAAATCATAGAAGTACAAAAAGTAGAATCTAACATTGGCAACAAAATAGCAACAGAGAAAGATTTTGCATTACGTAATCCTTTTGCTATGTTGTTTGGATGAAAATCAAGTTCTTTGATTGCTTCTTCTATAGCTAAACGAGTATTTTCTTTTACAGTTTTGCCATTAATGTATTTAGAAACTGTACCGACAGAGAGCCCGGCACGAGCGGCAACATCTCGAATTGTTGAAGCCAAAATAATGCCTCCCTTCGTAAATATGATAGTTATATAAAAATTTTAGCATAATTGATAAAAGAAATCAAAGGTTATGAAAAATGCTGTCCGTCTTCATAATATTTCATTTTGCGTAGACGATAGAATAACGGGAAATCACTCGACTATATATACTAGGTGTGTTAGTATATATGAAATAAATAAACTTATTAAAATGGGGAAAATAAAATGAGAAAAAGGCATAGTTTAAAGAAAGAATTAACTGTTTTTATACTGATGGCATCATTAGTAACTTTGTTATCAGTGGCGATAGCAGTATGCTATGTGTTTTTCTCATTTTTTTTCAAAAATACGCAGGAAGATATAGAATATGTACTCAATAATACAACACAACAGTACCAGTCACATATGCAATTTATAGAAGATGGAGCAATTGCTATAAGACATAATAGTCTGCTGGAGAGTTTTTTTCAATGTGATGAATATGATTCAGAAGAAGCCAAAAAACAATTAGTATATAGTATGGAATTGTTTGCGGAAAGAAATAGAGTCAATCAGCAATATCCATTTGTTACGAGTATGTATCTGTTTAATAATCAGGAACAGTGTGTGAAAGAGCATTATTATGCTATAACACTGAACAGTGAAAAGGAAGAGGAAATATATTATCAAAATATGCAACAGTGGTTCAAATTAGAAAAAAATAGATATGCATGTGTTACAGATAGAGAGAATCTGAATATTCTTTTTCGTATCTATGATGATAATATGAAAGAGAAAGGAATCGGCATAGCACAAATTAGTTGTGATGCAATTCGAGAAATATTTAAGGAGGTAGAAGACTATCAGGATTATTCTTGGATTGTATTATCTAATAATGATTTGATGTTGCTATCAGGTGGAGATGAGAAACAAAATGAGCTGATGAAAGAAACATCTGTAGCTTGGACGGGAAATAAGGAAATAGACGGAATAAAAGTAATAGGGAGTGCGGATTCGAGCGGATTTGGAACAAGAACCGTTATTGCTGTGGGACAGAGTAATATTTTAGCAATTTTACGGCCAACGTTATTTATCTTCTTGGCCGGACTTGTTATTGTAATACTCTTTACATTTTGTGTTTCCTACGGACTTAGTTATCGCTTTTCAAAACCAGTGACGAGGATGATCTCAAATATTCGTGCATTTGGAAAGCAGAACCTGGATGTGAGAATGGAGGATTCTACAATACAGGAATTTCATGACATTGGACAAGTGTTTAATGAGATGGCAGATCGAATAGAATATTTGATCACAGAGGTATACGAAAAGCAGTTATTGGCTACTAAATCACAGGTGAAATATCTTCAATCGCAGCTTAACCCTCATTTTCAGTTTAATATACTTGCGATGCTCAGTCTTAAAGCGAAAATGTCGGGCAACGAGGAATTATATGAAAGTTTGAATGCTTTTTCTAAATTAATGCAAGGTAAAATTTTCCGTGATAAGGAAATAAAAATAAAAGTGAAGGAAGAGCTGGAAATTGTTCAATTCTATTTATTTTTGCAAAAAGAACGTTATCAAGATAAATTGATGTATGAAATTAATTTATCAGACGAACAGATAAAAGAGAATCTTATTCCGCGACTTTTGATTGAGCCACTTGTGGAAAATGCTGTCTCACATGGATTGGAACCTCAAAAAGAGAGAGGAATGATAAAAGTATGTTTGTATGAGGAAAGTTCGTCAGAGAAATCTTCAAGGGAAGAAAAAATCAATAATACAGAACAAAAAAAGAGACTTCATATCATTGTTGAGGACAACGGAGTTGGAATGGATTATGAAAAGCTAAATGAGAATTATGAGAAAGAAACTTTGGAGAATGGGGAAATAGGTCATACTCATACAGGATTAAAAAACACACAAAGAATGTTACGGATTTTGTATGGCGAAGATTATGAACTTGACATTGAGAGTAAAAAAGGAAAAGGAACTAAAATTGAAATTATTCTTCCGTCAGAAAGGGGGACAATGTTATGTGGAAAGTAGTTGCGGCAGATGACGAAGGTTATATAAGAGAAGCATTAAAAAAACTCATTAATTGGGAAAAAATGGATTGTAATTTGATAGAAGTGTTAGAGGACGGACAAGAGCTTATCGAATGTATCGAAAAAGAATCACCGGATATTGTTATTACGGATATTCAGATGCCGGAAGTAAATGGACTTGATGTGTGCAAATATTTATATGAAACCAGACCCGAAACACAAGTAATAATATTAACGGCATATTCTAACTTTGATTATGCAAAATCTGCAATCAAATACAGTGCATGTGAATATGTTTTGAAGATTGCGATTATGGATGAACTTCCGGAAGCGTTAGGAAAAGCAATAGGAAAGCTATTAAAACTGAAAAAAGAAGTCGAGAAAGAGGAAGTTGTAATACCAGAGCAAAAGACACTTCTTCAGCAGATTGAACAATATGTAGAGCAAAATTATAAAAGCAAGATTTCTTTGGATGAAATAGCAGATGAATTGCATGTCAATAGAAGTTATCTAAGTAGATTTTATAAAAATAAAACAGGTGTAAATCTTTTTGACGAGATATTAAAGCTTCGAATAGAGTCGGCAAAAGAATATCTCTTAAAAACAGATATGAAAACTTACGAAGTTTCGGAAGCGGTTGGATTTGAAGATGCAGGTTATTTTTCAAAGATGTTTAAAAAAATTATGGGTGTTTCACCGAAGGAATTTAGGAAGCGAGAAAAGGATGAAAAAAAGAATTAGGCAAGTTGCATTTGTATTGGGAATACTGATAAGCTGCTGTTTGCTAGGTGGTTGTGAAGGCGAAGACAAACATAATGTCTCAATTACTTTAATTCATGCCTGGGGCGGTACAGAAAAAGATCATGCTGAAATGAGAGATATTTACGCTGAGTTTCAAAAAGAGTATCCGGAGATTGACTTACAGATTATTTCGATGCCGACGAGTGAAGAGATGATGAGAAAGGTAGAAGATATGGTAATGGTTGGTAATGTTCCGGATATTATCTCTTTTAGTGGAGTTGGTGAAAATTGTCTGTATGATTTTTTAGTTGAAAATGATATGGCATTAGATATTCAGCCATATATAGAGCGAGATAATGATTTTTCCCAAAGCATATCAGATGTGAATAGGGAATATTGGAAAACCAAGAATGGAGAGTTGTATTCTGTGTCAGATGTTCTTATGTTAAGTGGTGGATATTGGTACAATGAGGATATTTTAAATGCAGCAGGAATTGAGCAAGTGCCGAAAAGTTGGGATGAATTTCAGATGATGTGTAACCAGATCAGTGATTGGGCATTGAAAGAAGGAACAGAGATAACAGCACTTCAACCAGCGGCAGAGGGATATTTATATTGTATAGATCATATGCTTTCAGGTAGTGAACAAGCCAGGACAAAGGGACAGCAGTTTGTATATCAAGAGGAAGAGTTCACTACTGCGATAAATCAGCTGAAACAATTGTATAGTTTATCTGTTTCAAAAACTCCAGAGTATAGTTATCGAGATGAAACGAATCTCTTCAATGAAGGAAAACTGGCAATTTACATCAATGGTGTATGGAGTGCTCCAATGATTTCAGATGATATTAATGCAAAGTATGCTTTACTTCCATCATGTACAGAAAAAACTGTATCATGTGAATCTTCAGGTCTTGGATATGTATTAGGAAAGAGTGGAAATGAAGAAAGACAGGAAGCGGCAGTAAGCTTTTTAAAGTATATGCTTAGCAAAGACGTTCAGTTACAGATTCTTGAGAGGACGGAACAAATTCCGGCGAATCCGGATGTTTCGGTAGAGCTATATAAGGAAAATAAAGATAAATTATATCAAGCGGTATCATTGGTTCTTGAAGCTGATGAAAAAATAGAAGTTCCAAGTAACATCTGGTCACTAGAACAAAAAAATTATTTTACTGAATCAATTTTTGATTTATTGGCGGGAACAATCTCAGTACAAGAATTTGAAGAAAATATAAAAATGAAATAGTTGGAGAGAGTGCATATTGACTTAAAGTGAGTTGATGCGCACTCTTTTTTTGTACAAAACATGTAAAATATTGACACGAGGTAAAAATAATCCATGCTTTGTTCGGCAATGTGTAAATAACATGCATGTTATTGTCAATACCATACATTCAAAATGCACAAAAAGTAAGGTAGAATTAATTCAACAAATAAGGAGAAACACGGGAGGAAAAAAGATGAGAAAGAAATTGGTAAGTGTACTTCTAGTAGCAGCAATGGGTGTATCCGTATTAGTAGGATGTGGAAGCAGTTCAGGAAACGAAGGAGATAAGAAAGCTTCCGGTGATGAAAATGTTTTGGAGTTTTATCATGGATATTATCAGGATGAAAGTGAATGGCCGGCAGCACAGGTAATGAGAGATATCTATGATGAATTTGCACAGGAACATGCAGACGGAGATGTAACTTTTAAACCGATTGCTGTTGAGAACAGAGATGATATTGTTAGTGCACAGGTTGCTGGTGGATCATACCCGGATATGGTAGATGTTGGAGGAAATGGAGTACCACAGGCTGCAATTTCACAGGAGCTTGTTTATGATCTGAAGCCATATATTGATGAAAATAATCTTCAGGACGCAGTAGGACTTAACTATACACAGCATGATCTAGATGGTCATATTTATGCTGTACATGATCAGATTGAAAGCCGTGGTCTTTGGTATAACGCAGCGCTGTTTGAAAAAGCAGGTGTTTCTGCAGATGCATTTGCAGACTGGAATACATTCAAAGATGCAATGACAAAGATTGCAGGTTTAGGTGATGAATCTTATGGATATATTGCCGGACAGGGATCTGGATGCATTATAAATGCAATTATGGCATCTACAGACGCTGGAAAGAAGATGGTAGAGTCTGAGTTGACAGAAGATATTATTAATTCTGATGAGTTTGCTAATGCATTCAAGACAACAGCAAAATTAGATCAGGCAAATGGTTCAGAGCATACAACAGATGATAATGGAAATCTGATGGCTGAGTTTAATACAAATGGAAAAGTAGGAGTACTTTTCAATGGTGTATGGAACGCAAGTGGAATTGATGAATCTTTAGTTGATGCTATTGAGCCTGCACTGTTCCCGGGAAATATCTCTATTTCATCAGCAGGTGGCGGACTTACAGTTGCAAACAACATGAGTGAAGAGAAAACAGCACTTGCACTTGAATTTGTTAAGTATATGACAAGTGCGGAAGTTCAGGAAAAAATCTTTACAGGTGTTCAGGCAAACCCATGTAACACAACAGTTGATCTGAATGCACTTGCAGAGGCGAGTGGAGATGCTGCCACAATGAAACTTGCTAAAGCATGTGCTCAGGTTAATGAAGCAGATACAATTGTAATCGACATGAAATATACATGGGGATCTGACGTTAACAAAGCGATTATAAACGCACTTATGGAGTGTGCTGTTTCAGGAACAGACATCGATGCAAGATTTGAGGCACTCCAGAAAGAATTACTTGCATTAATCGGTTAATTATAAATGATCTAGTTTCAATGGGGGAGGGGAGCTATTGTCCCTTCCCATTTTTGTTGGAGGTATTAAATTGAAAGAGAATCTTAGCTATAAGAAGAAAAAAAGTAAATTGGGTATAAGGCGCACAGGATTTATTATTGCTTTTTTGGCACCGACAATTCTGGCGTTTTGTGTGTTTTATCTTTATCCAATTATTACAGTATTTGCGACATCCTTCTGTAAGTGGGATTACAGTAATATTACATCTCCAGAATTTTTTGGGTTTCAGGATTTATGGAATAACTATGAGTATATTTTTAAAAAATATCCATTCTTTTGGGAAGCACTTAAAAACTCTGCAACTTGGGCACTCCTTGGTGCAATAGTTCAGATTCCGATTGCTACCTTAATAGCACTTGCATTATCAAGAAAAGTAAAGGGAATCAAGTTTGTACGAAATGTTTACATCATTCCGAATATGATTTCTACAGCGGCGATGGGAGTGATTTTCTTACAGTTATATAATCCATCTTATGGAATTATCAATCCTATTATCAGATTATTCAATAAAGATTTTACAGATAGTGTGCTGCTGTTAAAAGGACCGGCATTTATAGCTATGACATGTGCATATATCTTCTTTACAGGAACAACAACATTAATGATACTTGGTAATATCATGGCAGTTCCGGAAGAAGTGAGAGAAGCTGCGATGTTAGATGGAGCCAGTGGATTAAAGCAGGATTGGTACATTACAATTCCAATGATTAAAGGAACACTGAAAACAGTATCTGTGCTTGCCGCAACTTCAGGATTCCTTCTTTACAACGAAGTTTATTTCCTGACAAAAGGAGCAGCAGGAACATACAGTATTAGTTATGTGATTCGAGAGTTAGCAATCACAAGTCCGAGAACTCAGTTTGGACGAGCAAATGCGGTGGCTATGATACAGATTTTAGCAGGTATGGTCATTATTCTTGTAATTAATTTCGCATACAGTGTTTCATTCAAAAAAGAGAAACATTAGGGAGGAGCGTGATAAATAATGAAAAAATCTTTACATGGAAAAAAAGTAAAAAATATGCCGACAGGGACTAAAATCGTTACATATATCTGTTTAGCATGGGCACTGATTGTATCACTCGTACCATTAGTATGGTTGGGATTATCAAGTTTGAAAAAAGATCCTATGGCAAGACCAGGATTTCAGCTTCCGGAGTCGATTTGCATTGATGGATATATTTCTACATTTAAAGACCTTCATGTACTTCGTTATTTTGGAAACAGTTTGTTTGTTGCAGGCGTATCTGTATTGATCAGTGTGGTTATGATCTCTATGTCAGCTTATGTAGTGGCAAGAATGGAATTTCGTGGTAAAGCACTGGTAAATATTCTTTTATATTCCACTATGTTTATTCCCGCAACAGCTTTAACATATCCGGTATATAACCTTATTAATAATCTGCATTTATATGATACTCGTGCAGCATTAATTTTAATTTATTCTTGCAGTGGTATCGCAGTCAGCTTCTTTGTTATAAAAAATTATTATGACAATATTCCAAAAGAGTTGGAGGAAGCTGCAAGAATTGATGGTTGTACTTATTTCCAAACATGGGTAAAAGTTATTTTCCCAATTGCACGACCGGGAATTATGACAGCTGCAGTTTTAGCTTTCTTAAGTAACTGGAATGAATATTACTGGGCATCACTTGTACTGATCACAAGAGAAAAATTAACAGTTCCGGCATTGCTGTCAACATTTACAACATCATTTAATACGAACTATAACGGACTGTTTTCAGCAATGGTTGTTATCATTCTTCCACCGGTAATCTTATATTGCGTATTTAGTAAATTCTTTATTGAAGCATTATCCGGCGGTGCTGTGAAAGGGTAATTGTAGATAATTGAAAGACGAGGAGAAAATAAATGAATCAGGAAATTAGAGAACGAACAAAGTGGTTTATGGATGCACGATTTGGAATGTTTATACATTGGGGATTATATTCGATTCCAGCCTGTGGTGAGTGGGTTATGTCAGAAAAAGAGATGACTGTAGAAGAGTATAGAACGTATTTTGAACAGTTTGATCCAGTAGATTATGATCCGAAAAAATGGGTTCGATTAGCCAAAGAAGCAGGAATGAAATATGTAGTATTAACTGCAAAACACCATGATGGTTTTTGCTTGTTTGATTCCAAACTTACAGATTATAAATCAACAAATACAAAAGCCGGACGTGATCTGGTAAGAGAATTTGTAGATGCATGTAGAGAAGAAGATTTAAAGGTAGGACTTTATTTTTCCATTATTGACTGGAAACATCCAGATTTCCCGAAATATGGCGATCGTCAGCACCCGATGAGAAATAATGAAGCATACAAGGAGGAAAAAATCGATTTTGACAGATATTTGGATTACATGCACGGACAGGTAAAAGAACTTGTTACAAATTATGGAAAATTAGATTTATTATGGTTTGATTTTTCTTATGATGATATGACAGGTGAAAAATGGAAAGCAACAGAATTGATCAAAATGGTACGTCATTATCAGCCGGATGTAATCATTGATAATCGTTTGGAAGGTGCTGGAGATAACCATGGAAGTATTGCAACAGATAATCCATTGATTTACAGTGGTGATTTTGCAAGTCCGGAACAGATCATTCCGCCAAAAGGTGTATGTGATATCAATGGAGAGCCAATTCCATGGGAACTTTGCGCAACAATGAATAATCACTGGGGATATTGCAACTTCGACCATCAGTATAAAACACCTGAGATGCTGGTGAGAAAACTTGTAGAGTGTGTTAGCAAGGGTGGTAACATGATTTTGAATGTAGGACCTGATGCGAAAGGAAACATTCCAAAGGAAAGTGTTGAAATACTCAAAGAAGTTGGAAACTGGATGGATAAGAATAAAGAAAGTATTTATGGATGTGGAATATCAGATCTTGAGAAACCTGATTGGGGAAGATATACAGAGAAAGACGGAGTGATTTATGCACATGTTTACGAGACACCTTTAGGAGCACTTCCGCTCTATGGAATCAGTCCTGAAAAACTGGATAGAATTACATATTTAGCTGATGGAAGTGAAGTGAAAAGAGGAGAAGCATGGAATACAGCTCTTTATACAGATGTTGCATTTGTATCATTTGGAGATGATCCGGTATTTACTTATCCATTGCCAGATGAAAAAGACACTGTATTAAAAATTCAACTCAAGAATTGAGAATGAGGAAGGAAGAAAAACGATGAAGCAGGTAACCAGTATTTTGATTGGGGCAGGATTGAGGGGTGGCTATGTATATTCTCAGTATGCATTGGATCACCCAGATGAATTTAAAGTGGTAGCTGTGGCAGAACCAGACCAAGAACGTAGAGAACTTTTTGCAGCAAAACATAATATTCCAAAAGAGCTACAGTATGAATCATATGAAGAATTATTACAACAAGACAAAATTGCAGATTGTGCTATGATTTGTACACAGGATAAAATGCATTATGAACCGGTTACTATGGCATTGCAAAAAGGATATCATGTTTTATGTGAAAAACCGATGTCTCCAAATAAAGACGAAATTGTAAAAATGGGAGCAATGGCAAAGAAATATAATCGAATATTATCAGTATGTCATGTTTTGCGCTACTCACCTTTTTTCTCAAAAATAAAAGAAATTTTAGACGAGGAAAGAATTGGAAGAATGATGTCAATTCAGCATATTGAGGAAGTAGGATATTGGCATCATGCACATAGCTTTGTGAGAGGAAATTGGAGAAATAAAGAAGAATCAAGTCCAATGATATTGCAGAAATGCTGTCATGATATGGATATTATGTTATGGTTAGCTGATAGTAAGTGTAAAAAAATTAGTTCTTTTGGAGAACTTACATATTTTACAGAAGAAAATGCACCTGTAAATGCACCGAGATATTGCATGGACGGATGTGAACATAGAGATAAATGTCCGTTTTATGCACCACGTTTTTACTTAGAACATCCGAAAGCTGTGGAAGACGGACTTGTATATGCAGTAACTGATCAGGCAGATTCAGAACATGTCCTAGAGGAGTTAAAGAAAGGACCTTATGGAAGATGTGTGTTCCATTCTGATAATACAGTTGTGGATCATCAGACAGTAGATATCGAATTTGAAAACCAAGTTACAGCTTCATTTTTGATGACAGCGTTTACAAATCAGTGCGCAAGAAGAATTCGAATTATGGGAACTAAAGGCGAATTAAAAGGTGATATGGAGGCAGGAACAATAGAAATCATAGATTTTGTAAGTGGAACAAATGATTTGATTCAACTTCATACACCTTCAAAGGGACATAGCGGAAGTGATATGAATATGATGCGTGAGTTTGTTCGTATGGTTGGAGAAGGAAAAACAGGAAAAACAGATGCGTCAGTTTCTGTGGCAAGTCATTTGATGGCTCTTGCAGCTGAAGAAGCCAGAATTAGAAAAACTGTGATTGATTTTGAAGAATACAGTGCCTACGAGACAAAATAGAAAATGAAAAACATAAAATGATGAAGGGATTTATCCTCAGCATTTATGGGAAGGGAGTAAGTGATGAATAGAGTATCAGAAGAACAGTTGAAAGAAGCAATTAATGGATTTCAGTTTGAAGGTAATCTTATCAGTATTAAGCCCTATGGAAGTGGCCATATCAATGATACATATTTGTTGATGTATGAGATTGGAAAAATGGGATCAATAAGAGTGATTTTGCAAAGAGTGAATCAAGAGATTTTTACTAACCCAGTTGAATTAATGCGGAATATTGAAGGAGTCACAACATACTTAAAGAAAATAATAAAGAAAAATGGAGGAGATCCAGAGAGAGAAACATTAAATTTGATTCCGGCAAAAGATGAAAAATATTATTTTGTG
The DNA here is from genome assembly GCF_014287355.1 of Ruminococcus hominis. NCBI lineage: Bacteria > Bacillati > Bacillota > Clostridia > Eubacteriales > Oscillospiraceae > Ruminococcus > Ruminococcus hominis. Next base: position 643,919 of record NZ_JACOPE010000001.1, read on the forward strand.
GATTCCAAGGGAGAGTACTGGAGATCTTATAAGTATATTACAGATGCAACAAGCTATGATCTTGTGGAAAATCCGAAAGATTTTTATGAAAGCGCAGTAGCATTTGGACATTTTCAAAAATTATTGTCAAATTATCCGGCAGAAACACTGAATGAAACAATTAAGGGATTTCATGATACAGAATCTAGATTGAATGCATTTAAGGAGGCTGTTGAAAAAGATAGCTTTGGACGTGCAGCAAAAGTACAAAAGGAGATTCAGTTTGTCCTTGAGCGTGAAGAAATAGCAAGTGTTTTTGGAAAACTATTGGCAAAAGGCGAGATCCCATTACGAGTAACACATAATGATACAAAGTTAAATAATATTATGATAGATTACGCTACAGGAAAAGGACTCTGTGTAATAGATTTAGATACGATTATGCCAGGACTGGCGATGAATGATTTTGGCGATTCTATTCGCTTTGGTGCGAGTACAGCAGCAGAGGATGAAAAAGATTTAGAGAAGGTTACTTGTAGTATGGAGTTATTTGAACTTTATACTAAAGGTTTTCTTGAAGAATGTAGAGAACAATTGACAACAAAAGAAATAGAACTTTTGCCAATGGGAGCTAAGGTGATGACTTTTGAATGCGGAATACGATTCCTGACGGATTATCTTGAAGGAGATCATTATTTTAAGATTCATAGAGAAGACCATAATCTGGATAGATGTCGAACACAATTTAAGCTTGTTGCAGACATGGAAAAGAAATGGGATTTAATGCAGAAGATTGTTGAAAAATACCAATAACAAGGGAAAATATATATGAGAAATATTGTATTTCATAAAGAGACAAAGACATTTCATTTATATAATGATAAAATAAGCTACATTATGTGTGTGTTAGAAAACAGACATATGGGCCAGATTTATTTTGGAAAGAAAATTCATGATAAAAAGGATTTTTCTTATCTGGTAGAGAAAATAGAACGTCCGATGACTTCCTATGTATATGAAGGGAACAAAAGTTTCTCATTGGAGCATATTCGACAGGAATATCCGGTATATGGGACAACGGACTATCGTCATCCTGCGATTGAAATATTACAGAAAAATGGAAGCAGAATCTCAGAATTTAAATATGATGGATATCAGATTTTACCAGGAAAGCCAAAACTTCAGGGACTTCCGTCTACTTATACAGAAACTGAAGAAGAAGCGATGACGCTTAAGATCTTTTTGAAAGATTCTCTTACGGGGATTGTAGTGGAATTGCTGTATACGATCTTTTCTGAATACAGTGCGATTGCCAGAAGTGTCTGTATAAAAAACACAGGGACAATGCCGGTACATTTGCTTACAGCAATGAGTTTAAATCTGGATCTTCCGGATAAAGATTATGTTTGGATGCAACTGTCTGGTGCATGGGCTAGAGAACGGTACGTGAAGATGAGGACTTTGGAACAGGGCATTACGGCAATTGATAGCATGCGTGGAAATTCTTCGCATGAACAGAATCCGTTCATGGTTCTTAAAAGAAAAAATACAGATGAATCTAAGGGAGAAGCAATAGGATTCAGTTTCATTTATAGCGGTAATTTTAGGATTCAGGCAGAAGTAGATACACATGATGTGACGCGAGTTACAGTAGGAATTAATCCAAATGGATTTGACTGGAAATTAGAATCAGGAGAAAGTTTTCAGACGCCAGAGGCAGTGATGCTTTACTCGGATAATGGACTTAATGAGATGAGTCAGAATTTTCATAAATTATATGCAAAGCGTCTTGCACGAGGGTATTGGCGTGATCGCGTCAGACCAATATTGAACAATAATTGGGAAGCAACGTATTTTGATTTCACAGAAGAACGTTTGGTGAAAATTGCAGAGAAAGCAAAGGAATGCGGCATCGAATTATTTGTTCTTGATGATGGATGGTTTGGTGAACGTAGAAATGATAGTGCCGGATTGGGAGACTGGATAGTAAACAAGGAATTGCTTCCGAATGGGATTGAAGGTCTGGCAGATCGCATAGAAAATCTTGGTATGCAATTTGGTTTATGGATTGAACCAGAAATGGTAAATAAGGATTCAGACCTATATCGTCAACATCCAGATTGGATCTTACAAACACCGGGAAGAACGAGTTCACATGGACGTAATCAATATGTATTAGATTTCTCAAGAAAAGAGATTGTTGATTACATCTATACAATGATTTCAAAGATTCTTTCGAATGCAAAGATCTCATACATAAAATGGGATATGAACAGAAGCATTACAGAGTGTTATAGCATTGCTTATCCAGCAGAACGACAGGGAGAAATATTCCATCGTTATATACTTGGAGTGTATGATTTGTATGAAAGATTGACATCGGAATTTCCGAAAATCTTATTTGAGTCTTGTGCAAGCGGAGGAGGACGATTTGATCCGGGAATGCTTTATTATGCACCACAAGGATGGACAAGCGATGATTCTGATGCTATTGAAAGATTGAAAATCCAATATGGAACATCGATGTGTTATCCAATCAGCAGCATGGGAAGTCATGTGTCTGTAATACCAAATCATCAGGTATTTCGAAATACACCGTTACATACAAGAGCAAATGTGGCCTATTTTGGAACATTTGGTTACGAGTTGGATTTGAATAAATTATCTGATACTGAAATTGAAGAGGTAAAGGCACAAATTTTATTTATGAAAAAGTATCGTCAGTTGATACAATTTGGAACATTTTACAGATTGAAAAGTCCATTTGAGGGAAACGAAACCATTTGGATGGTAGTTAATGAAGAGAAAACGACAGCACTTGTAGGATATTATCGAGTGTTGAATGGAGTAAATCAACCATATAGCAGAATTAAGCTTCAGGGTCTTGATTCTAATAAGCTCTATGATAATATATTAGCAAAGACAGAGCATTATGGGGATGAATTGATGAACTTTGGTCTTATTACAACAGATGTTACAGCAGGTCAAGTTCCAGGTGATGCGATACCTTGTACAGATTTTGAATCAAGGATTTATATTTTAAGAGAAAAAAACATATAGAACCAGACAGGGACGGAGATTTCCGGCTTTTTTCATAGAAAAAAAGCCGGAAATCTCCGTCCCTGTCTGGTTATGCAAAATAAAAAACCCATGCATACACATGGGTTTCTGCCTAGTGCGGAAGAAGAGACTTGAACTCTCACAGGATAAACTCCCACTAGAACCTGAATCTAGCGCGTCTGCCATTCCGCCACTTCCGCTCGACATGTGATAGTATATCAATAATTGGATAGTTTGTAAACCCTAAAACTCTAAAAAAATAAAAAAAGTTAATTTGTTCAAATAATATAAAAAATCAGAAAATTTAGAAAAAAAGTAGGAATGTAAAAATTATTGTTATTTTTTTGACCTTTTCAATAAAATGAGGTACAATAACACTTGTAGCAAAAATGAAATCGAGTCAGAATACTTGAATATTTATTAGGAGGGAACAAGTAATGGCAAGAAAAACATTAAAAGAGCAAAAAGCAGCTAAAGCGTTAAAGACAGCAGAACAGACAGCGTTAAAGAATGAGACAGCAGCAGAGGCAACAGCAGAGGCAGCAACATCTTCTATAAAAGAAACAAAGACAACAGAGACAGTAAAAGAAGAAGTTAAAAAAGTTGAGACTAAAAAAGTAGAACCTAAGAAGGTAGAAGCAAAACCAGCTCCAAAGGCAATCTCAACTCAGAAAGATACAACAAAAGGAATTGAGACAAAAGCAGCAGTTCTTGTAGATGCACCGGCAAAAGAAGAGAAAGCACCTGCAAAGAAAACAGCAGCAAAGAAAGCACCTGCAAAGAAGACAACAGCAAAGAAAGCTGAAGTAAAAACAGAGATGTTCCTTCAGTTCGCTGGAAAAGAATATACAGAAAAAGAAATCTTCCAGAAAGTAAAAGACGTTTGGACAAAAGTTCTTAAGAATAAAGTTGGCGATTTGAAAGACGTTAAGATTTACTTAAAACCAGAAGATTCAGCAGCTTACTATGTAATCAACGGAGATACAACAGGTAGAGTTGAACTGTAAGATTAAATAAGAAAAGTGTAAGAACATACATAAAAGGAGAAGTGATATTGACAGGATATCATTTCTCCTTTTTAAGTTGCCATGCATACGACAAAAGGAGTAAGATAGAGTTATTAGAAAAGTAATGGAGGCTTAAAAGATGAATCGATTAGAGAAACAGCTTCAATTTATTTTGGAAATTGATAAAGTGAAAAAGATTATACGTCAGACACCGCTTTCAGATGCATCACGCAAGGAGAATGATGCAGAGCATTCCTGGCATATCGCATTGATGGCATACCTGCTTCAGGAATACGCAGAGGAACCGGTTGAGGTATCAAAAGTAATGTTGATGGTACTGATCCATGATCTGGTGGAGATTGATGCCGGTGATACCTATGCATATGATGAGGAAGGTGCAAAAACAAAGGATGAGCGAGAAAGAAAGGCAGCTGACCATATTTTTGGAATGTTACCAGAAGATCAAGGAATGTATTTAAAAGCCTTGTGGGAAGAATTTGAAGCGTACGAGACAGCAGAGGCGAAGTATGCACATTTGCTTGATAATTTCCAGCCATTATTGTTAAATGATGCCGCTGGTGGAATTAGTTGGACAGAGCATCAAGTGAAGAAATCACAAATTTATAAAAGAAATGAAAAAGTAGAAGAAACATCTGCGACTATCTGGAAGTGTATGCAAGATAAAATAGATAAGCACATTCAGGCAGGTCATGTTTTGGATGAGTAATGTAAGTTGGGCACTTTATAGACGTGCAGGAGATTAATACAAGGGGTGATATGTGATGTATGAGAAAGAAATAGAACAGTTACAGAAGATGATAGATGAAAGTCAGAATATTGTCTTTTTTGGAGGCGCAGGAGTATCGACGGAGAGTGGAATCCCGGATTTTAGAAGTGCGGATGGTATTTATCATCAGTCTTATAAATATTCACCGGAACAGGTAGTGAGTCATTCTTTTTTTATACAGCATACAGAAGCTTTTTACGAATTCTATAAAGAAAAAATGATGATGCTGGATGCGAAGCCGAATGCGGCGCATAGAAAGCTTGCAGAGCTGGAAATGGCAGGGAAGCTGAAAGCAGTTGTAACACAGAATATCGACGGGCTACATCAGGCAGCAGGAAGCAAAACAGTATATGAATTACATGGAAGTATTATGAGAAATTATTGCATGGATTGTCATGAATTTTATGATGCGGAATATGTGAAAAGTTCTGATGGAATACCAAGATGTAAAAAATGTGGAGGGATTATTAAACCAGATGTTGTCCTTTATGAAGAAGGATTGGATTCTGCAACGATCCAGGGTGCTGTAAATGCAATTGGTCAGGCAGATATGTTAATCATCGGAGGCACTTCATTGGTCGTATATCCGGCGGCCGGATTTATTGATTACTTCAATGGAAAATATTTGGCAGTGATCAATAAATCGGAGACCGGAAGGGCTGTGCGGTCGAATTTGACGATTTCAGCCCCGATTGGAGAAGTGATGGAGAAAATTTTTGTTTGAGCTATTTGCATGTGATATTAAAAGCAGTTAAATTTGCAACGTTCTCAATCATGAAAAATAAATTATTTTGTTGTATTACGGCGAATTAATACAGGGGCAATTTGTTTATGAACAGGTTCACCTAATGGTTTGGGAACACGCTTTTTCTGCTCTTCCATCTGTTGGACAAGAAGATCCATGGCAGTCTTTACAATCACATCAATCTGCTGGCCGATGGTTGTGATCGGAAGGATTGCCTCGCTGGCAATCGGAGAGTTGTCAAATCCAACAATCTCATAAGTAGAAGGAAATGTTCCATATTTTTGGAAAATTAAATTAAGAAACATATTAGCATAGGTATCATTCGCAAGAAAGATACCTTTTTTTTGATTGGGGTATTTTGCTTCTATTTTATTGAAAATCTCTCGGATTACGTTTAAAATCTCATGATAAGAATCACCTTCTACACTAAGATCTATATCATATGGAACATGATATTCTTCGCAAGTAGCCTGAAAGGCCCGGATTCGGTCATAAGCCGGGGCGGATTTATTCACATTGACATTTATATGAATTAATATGTCACATTTATCCCGAATCAACAGGGAAGTAGCTTGAAGTGCACCCATATAGTTATCAGTATTGACACTGCTGATATATTTTGCTTCGCGTTCAATCGCGATGACAGGAATCTGATAGGAAGCAAGTTTCTCAGATGGAAGAGTGTGACTTAAAACAATCAGTCCTTCAATCTGATAAGACAGAAGTTCTTCAATGTACTGTTGTTCTTCTTCAGCACCATGTTCACTGGCGAAAACAAGAAATTTATAGTGATAATCACTGTAGCTGGAAAGGAATTGTGTCAGCATCTCAGAATAATAGTGCAGGTAAAGGTTTGGAACAATGATTCCGATAAATTCGCTTTTTCCATTTGCCAGAACCTTTGCCAGCTTATTCTTTTTATATCCAAGTGTATCAAGAGCCTGTGAAATCTTTTCCTGGTTTTCAACCGTCAGTGAATCCGGGTGATTGAAATATCTTGATATTGTAGTTTTTGAAAAATTGGTGTATTCCGCAATATCTGCAAAAGTTACCTGTTTTTTACTCATAAAATTGAATCTCCTCCAATATGATGGCTGATGGTTAATAATATCTTTCAGTATAGCAATTTTCATGGAAAAATGCAATGCTAAAATAACCGGTTGCGTAACCGGTTATTTTAGCGCACAAAAGTGTTGACAGAAAGAGAAGAATATAGTAATATCAAACTACAAAGTAACCGGTTACGTAACCGGTTTTTCATAAAGTTAAAGGAATGGAGGAAGAAGTGCATGAAAAGAATGCAAAATCAAGCAAAGTCCGTAAGCAAACGAACGTGGAGAGAAAAGATGATTTATATGAAGAAAAACTGGCAGTTATATCTTTTCTTCCTAATGCCAGGGCTTTTACTGACAATTATTTTTAAGTATCTCCCAATGGGTGGTCTCCTGATAGCGTTCGAAGACTACAATGTAATAAAAGGAGTTCTAGGTAGTCCATGGGTAGGACTTGAGTATTTTAGGCGATTTTTATCTTCACCAGATTTTATGAATTATCTGATGAATACATTAAAATTGAGTATCTATGGACTGTTGTGGGGGTTCCCGGTTCCGATTATTCTTGCATTGCTTCTGAATCGCATCCGTAAGACAGGGATTAAAAAGAAAGTTCAGCTTTTGATCTATATGCCGAATTTTATTTCAGTCATCGTACTTTGCGGTATGGTTCGTATGCTTTTATCACCTGTAGGACCGTTGAACAAAGCGCTCGGAATTAGCACAAACTGGATGACAATGCCTTCTGCATTCCGAACAATTTATATTGCAAGCGGAATCTGGCAAGCAGCAGGATGGTCATCTATCATGTATACAGCAGCATTGGCAAATGCAAGCAAGGAGCTGGAAGAAGCAGCGATCATGGATGGAGCTAATCTTCTGCAGCAGATCTGGTATGTAGAGTTGCCGGCAATTAAAAATATTATTGTAATTCAGTTTATTTTACAGGCCGGAAATATTATGAGTATAGGTTTTGAAAAAGCATATGCTTTACAGACAGACATGAACTTGCCAGCATCAGAAATCCTGTCTACATATGTATATCGTATCGGACTTCTGAACGGAGATTATGGATATTCGACAGCGGTAGGTCTCTTCAATTCGGTTGTAAATGTTATCTTGTTGATCTTTGTAAACTGGGTTGTTAAGAAACTGAATGACGGAGAAGGATTATAGAAAAGAGGGAGAAGAGATGGAGAAAAAAAAGAAGAAAAAATATTCAAGGACAGACCAAGTAATCCTTGGAATCGGATTTACCATTCTTGGTTTATTCGTCCTTTCTATAGCAATACCGATTATCTATGTAGTACTTGCATCCTTTATGGATCCGACTGTTTTGAATAACCAGGGATTGAGTTTTAATATTAAGGACTGGACATTAGATGCATATCGAAGAGTATTAGAGAATGAAATGATCTGGCGTGGCTTTTTAAATTCCTTCCTGTATTCACTTGCATTTACAGTTATTTCTGTTTTTGTGACATTATTGGCAGCGTATCCGTTGTCCAAAAAAGAATTTGTAGGAAGAAAGATTTTTAATATTATTTTCTTAATTACTATGTTTTTTGGCGGTGGAATGATTCCTACATTCATTTTGATCAATCAACTGCATATGGTTAATACAGTGTGGGCAATCCTGATTCCAGGAGCATTTAATGTATGGAATATGATTCTTGCAAGAACTTATTATCAGTCAATTCCAAAAGAATTAAGAGAAGCATCTGCGATTGATGGAGCGAATGAAATCCAACATTTCTTTAAAATTATGATTCCGGTATGTAAGCCAATCATTGCAGTACTGGCGCTTTGGTCTTTCGTTGGAATGTGGAACAGTTATTTCGACGCAATGATTTATTTGAATGATGCGAATTTGCAGCCATTACAGTTAGTGCTCCGTTCTATCTTAGTACAGAATACACCACAGCCGGGCATGATTGCCGATATTCAGAGCACAGCGGAAATGGCAAAAATAGCAGAACAGCTCAAATATGCAACCATTGTAGTATCAAGTTTACCACTGTTAGTAATGTACCCATTCTTCCAGAAGTACTTTGACAAAGGAATTATGGTTGGATCGGTAAAAGGCTAATAAGAAAGGAATGATACAGATATGAAGAAAAGAAAAGTAAATGCATTACTTGCAATTGTACTATCTCTGACGATGCTGGTGGGAGTTACAGGTTGTGGAAAAGAGCAGCAGCTTGAAGCTGAAATCAACCCGGACACACCTGCAACGGAAGTGCAGTTTCCATTGAAGGAAACTGCAGAACTTTCATTTATTACAAGTGCACCGGCTACATCAACACAGGAGCCAAATGAACGAGTAATCTTTCAGAGAATGGAAGAGCAGACGAATGTTCATATTGATTGGACTTGTTTTGTATCGGATCAGTTTTCTGATAAGAAAAATCTGGCACTTGCTCAATTTGGAAATCTACCGGACGGATTATTCAATGCAGGTATGAGTGATTATGATCTATTGCGTTATGCAAAGCAGGGTATCATTATCCCATTAGAAAATCTGATAGATAAATATATGCCGAATTTACAGGCAGTATTTGATAAATATCCAGAATATAGGACAATGTGTACAGCACCAGATGGACATATTTATTCATTCCCTTGGATTGAACAGCTTGGAGCCGGGAAAGAAGCCATTCAGGCAATCGGAGATATTCCATATATTAACAAAAAATGGCTGGATTATCTAGGACTTGAGATTCCGACAACAACAGATGAATTGGAACAGGTATTGATTCAATTCCGTGATCATGCAGATGAGCTTGAAAAAGAATTTTCAATTGAAGGTAATGTGATTCCAATGTCATTTATTATCAATAATGGGGACCAAGATCCGGCAATTTTAATCAATGGGTTTGGAAAAGGTTATGGAGATACGGGAGATCATTTCGCTGTAACGGATGAAGGAAAAGTTATTTACACAACTGTTCAGGAAGGTTATAAAGAAGGAATTGAATGGTTACATAAACTTGTGACAGAGGATTTAGTTGACCCAGAAGCATTTACACAAGAGTGGTCTACCTATGTAGCAAAAGGTAAGAACCATCGATACGGTCTCTGTTTTACATGGGACATTGCAAATATTGATAACAATGAAGATTATGTGATGCTACCGGCGCTGACGGGGCCGAATGGCATGAGAAATATCACGAGACAGAACAACAGTGAAACAAGTGGATTTGACCGTGGAAGATGTGTTCTTACATCAAGTTGTCGGAATACAGCACTTGCTGCTGCATGGATTGACCAGATGTATGCACCACTTCAATCACCACAGAATAACTGGGGAACTTATGGAGAAAAGGACTCCTTTAACATTTTTGAAATGTCTACAAACAAAGATGGTGGAAAAATGCTAAAGCATATGGATCTTGGAAAACAGTCTCCGGTAGAAGTGCGTGAGGCACAATCGGTAAATGGCCCTCTTGCAGTTTTAAATGAATATTATGATGTATATGTAACACAGCCAGAAGATGCAAAATGGCGTTTGGATAATATGCATGAAACTTATTTACAGGATATGAACAGTAAATATGTTTATCCAAATGTGTTTATGAGCATTGATGATACGAATAAAGTATCTCAGTACGATACAGATATAAAAAAATATGCAGAACAGAAGAAAGCAGACTGGATTCTGAATGGAGGAATTGAAAAAGAGTGGGATTCCTATCTGAAGAAAATGGAACAGTATGGACTTTCTGATTATCTTTCAATTAAACAGAAATACTTTGATCAGTATCAGGAGTCAGTGAGTGAAGAAAAATAACGATACGAACAACAGGAGAATTTGCATGAGTGAGATGTTAGAAAAGGCTAGAAAATATGAAGAAGAACAAGGGAAGCAGATAAAAGCAGAAGACAGACCGGCTTTTCATGTGAGTCCATATGTCGGATGGATGAATGACCCGAATGGTTTTTCATACTATCAGGGAGAGTACCATCTTTTTTATCAGTATTATCCATATGATACACACTGGAACAGTATGCATTGGGGGCATGTGGTTAGTAAAGATTTACTGCATTGGGAATTTCTTCCAGCAGCTCTTGCACCAGATGAAGAATACGATAAGGTTGGATGTTTTTCGGGAAGTGCAATAGAGTTGGATGACGGTAGACAATTGCTTATGTATACAGCTGTAGATCATGAAACATTAGAAGATGGAAGTAAAAGAGATATACAGACACAGGCGGTAGCTGTCGGAGACGGAAGAGATTATGTGAAATACGAGAAGAATCCGGTTTTAACAGAAAAGAATCTTCCGGAAGGTGCAAGTAAAGTAGATTTCCGTGATCCAAAAATCTGGAAAGGAAAAGATGGAAACTTCTATTGTGTGATTGGAAGCAGACCGGCAGATGGAAGCGGTCAGATTCTTCTTTACAGAAGTGAGAATGGATTTGACTGGGAATTTGTCAGCATCCTTGCAGAAAATAAGAAACGTTTTGGAAAAATGTGGGAATGTCCGGATTTCTTTGAACTGGATGGAAAACACATTCTCCTGACAAGTCCGCAGGATATGTTGCCGGAAGGCTTGGAATATCATAACGGAAACGGCACTTTATGTATCATAGGAGAAATGGACAAGGATACATATACCTTAAAAGAGCAGTTCGCTCAGTCTGTGGATTATGGAATTGATTTTTATGCAATGCAGACGGTGAAAGCACCGGACGGACGCAGAATTATGATTGGCTGGATGCAGAACTGGGACACATTGGCTCATCGTGATAATGATTCGAAGTGGTTTGCACAAATGAGTTTGCCGAGAGAATTGTCTGTGAAAAACGGAAGACTTTATCAAACTCCAATCAAAGAACTCGATGCACTGCGCAAAAACAGAGTTGAGTACAACGATGTAGTAATAGATAATGATACGATCACATTAGATCGCGTCGAAGGACGAACCATCGATATGGAACTTGTGATACGTCCGGAAGATAAAGAAAATATGTATAAGAAATTTGGATTACGCTTTGCGAAGAATGAGAAGTTTTATACAGAACTGAGCTTCCGTCCTGATGAGTCTGTACTGAAAATTGATAGAAAATTTTCAGGAACCGAAAGAGCGTTGGTTCATCAGAGAAGATGTCTGGTAAATGGAGATGCCAATGAATTAAAACTCCGTGTGATTTTAGACAGATTCAGCGCAGAGATATTTATTAATGATGGCGAGCAGGTTATGTCTGTAGTTATATTTACAGAACAAGAGGCAAAAGGAATTTCGTTCTTTGCTGATGGTGCAGCTAAAATCGATGTAGTGAAATATGATCTGATTTAGAAAATACATGATTGAACTTACATTGAGATTGAAAATGCATGGATAATGATAGGGGGATTCCTGGAATGGGAATCTCCTTTGTAGTATAGGAGCATAGTATCGATGATAGAAGAAATGTAGTCGTTTTATGACGGCAGAATGGAGAAAGTGATGAAGAAATATGATGTAGTGGCATTAGGAGAATTATTAATTGATTTTACAGAAAATGGAAAAAGTGCTCAGGGAAACCCACTTTTTGAAGCAAATCCGGGAGGCGCTCCGTGCAATGTACTTGCAATGTTGACAAAACTTGGACGTAAGACAGCATTTATCGGAAAAGTTGGGGAAGACTTTTTTGGAAAACAGTTGAGAGATGCGATAACAGAAGTTAGGATTGATGCTTCTGGATTATGCACAGACAAGGAAATCCATACAACACTGGCGATGGTGCATACTTATCCGGATGGGGACAGAGATTTTTCATTTTATCGAAATCCGGGAGCAGATATGATGCTGAATAAAGAAGAAATTTGTGAAGAACTTATCAAAGAAACAAAAATCTTCCATTTCGGAACATTATCTATGACACATGAAGGGGTACGTGAAGCAACAAAAGAGGCAATTCGCATCGCAGAAGAGTCCGGTGCACTTATTTCCTTTGATCCGAACTTACGTCCTCCGCTTTGGAATTCTTTGGATGAGGCAAAGGAACAGGTGTTATATGGATTAGCACATTGTCAGATTTTGAAAATTTCAGACAATGAGATTCAGTGGCTGACTGGTGAAGAAGATTATACTGAGGGTGTGAACTGGATTAGAGAAAGATATCAGATTCCGCTAATTCTTGTATCTATGGGAAAAGAAGGAAGCCGTGCATATTATAACGGAATTATGGTAGAGGTAAAACCATTCCTTCAGAAAGATACAATTGAGACGACAGGGGCAGGAGATACATTCTGTGGTTGTGTATTACATTATATCTGTGAACATGGAATGGAAGGCTTAGAAGAAAATCTGAAAGAAATGCTGACGTTTGCAAATGCGGCAGCATCTGTGATCACAACAAGAAAAGGTGCACTGCGCGTAATGCCGACAAGAGATGAAATCCAGAATCTGCTGGACGAACGGATGTAATATTCAAGTCGAAAGCAAAACCACCAGTGGTCTGGTGGCTGAAAAGTCATTTATATGGTTTCGTGGGAGGCAATCCTGCGGAACCATTTTTGTGGAAATTCAAAAACAAACAAAATACCAAGTACAATTGCAACGGCAATTTTTAAGGTTAGAAATCCGCGGGCAGAAGCTTTGGCAAGCTGGTCTGTCACTGCATAGTAGGCGGTCCAATAGATGCCGGCTCCTGGAACCAGCGGGAAAATGCCGGCAATCAAAAAGACTGTTACCGGACAATGGCGATGAACTGCACTGAGGCGGGAGAGGAAAACGACAAGAACGGTCGCAAAAAAGGTAGAAGCGAAAAGTCCGCATCCAGAAAGAAGCAATTTATAACAAAGCCATCCACATCCGCCGATTATACCGCAGTTTACATAATATTGTTTTGGTACTTGAAAAAGCAGGGCAAACGCCATTGTACCAACAGCAGCGTTAAGAAATTCAAAAAATAAATGCATAGACATAACGCAAAGGTCTCCTTTGTAAATATAAGTGTTGTGTGTCATAATGATTAAATTTAAGGAAGAAGCATACTGCCGACAATCTGGTGATATCCGATTATAATAAGTCCTACTCCCATGGCAATGCTGAAAGTAACAAGAAGAGCATCCAGCATTCGAACAGCTCCGGCGATATAATCTTGGTCTGCAATGTCGCGGATACCATTTGTAAAGGCAACACCGGGAACCAATGGGATAATAGCACCGATGATAATCTCATTTAAATGATGTCCAAGCCCCATTTGGTAAATGAGTACGGCGATTAAAGTTACGACCATACCGCCGGAAATATTTGTTGCGATTTTTGAGAGGCGTCCTTTTACAAGACATAATAAATAGACATATAAAAGCAGTCCGGCTATAAAAGAAACGATACTATCAATAGCATCACCGCCAAACAGATAGCAAAAGCATCCACTTCCGATACCGGAAGCAAGAATCTGGCACCATTTGGCCTTTGCCGGTGTTTTCTGGATTGCCTGGAGCTTCTGATATGCTTCAGTGGGACTGTAAATACCCTGCTCAATTTCGCGTGATAATTGGTTGACGGCTGTAACGCGATCTAATCGTGTCGCACTCAGAGGAATATGTCTTACCCAGGCAAAGTTCTGATCAGAATTACTGTCAGCAGTGAGAAAGAATCCACTGCTTAAGACAAAAGGATCACAAGATTCAATACCATAGGCACGGGCAATTCTGTTAATTGTCTCTTCTACACGAGAAATCTCAGCACCGCTTTCCAGCAGGATATCGCCTGCAAGAGCGGCTGTGTTCAATGCCATTCGATTGTCTTCTTTTTCAAAAGTTTCCAAAATAAATTTCCCCCAGTTATTCTTGTTTTACAAAAAAGCGGATACAAAACGAAAATAGAATCCGAAGTGTATCCGCATCTTTTAAGATTATAGCACATTTTTTACAATTAATCCTGAAATAATTTCATTCCCATCCAACCCTTCATATGTCGGAGCATTTCATCATCAGGATCGAACAAGACAGTACAGAGGGTCTGATTCAATGTAATGATGATAGCATATGTGTTGGCATTTGCATTTCCAGAAGAGAAATCATAGCGTTTTGTTGTGTGGTAAGAGTCCAGTCTGTGAGAGTTTTTCGGCGCTATAATTTCTGCATGCTGAATATCAATAGAAAGCTTGTCTTTTCTATTTGCTTTGCTGTAAATTGCTGCAATATCGAGTTCGTGGTTTAACAAGTCATATTCATATTCCACATTAAAACGAGGAAAGATAAAATAATAGGCAAGAACAGCATATAAAGCAGCTAACATAAATGCAAAAAATCCTAAAAACGGAAATCCAAAGAGGATAAGAATCAGGATTGGGAGAAAGGAAAGTACACGTAAAAGTGCAGTCTTTCCGGTTGGTTTACAAGTTACCAGTTGTTCATAATAAGTGTCATTCATGTTAAGAATTCCTTTCTGAATATAAATAATTTATAACCATACTTGCAAGCTTGAAGGTCATAGCATCTTCAAATTTGCGAAGGTCGAGACCTGTCTTTTTCTCTACCTGGTCAAGTCGGTAAATAAGAGTATTGCGGTGCATATGTAATTGTCTGGAAGTCTCGGCAATATTCAGGTTGTTTTGAAGAAATCTGGTAATTGTTATATCTGTTTCGTTATCAAATGAATCAGGAATATCATCACCAAATACTTCATGTAAAAATCCCTCGCAGATTGAAATTGGAAGCTGGTATAGCAAGCGTCCGACTCCAAGCCGGTTATACGGAAATACTGTTTGTTCTGAATAAAATAAATTTCCAACCTTTAAAGCGAGATAGGCACTTTTATAAGCTTCTGAGCATTCCGTAAGGGAATAAAAGCATCCGCTGTAAGCCACCTGGATAAAAGAGAGAGCCTCCATATTCAGTGTATCGACAATCGTACGTGCAATCTGTAAAAAATCGTTTTCTGTTTCCGAATCCTTCACAGGACGAAGGACGACCATGCTGGATTCAGTTAAAGGAACCAGATAAGAGTGCGTCTGTGGTGGAAACAGATTCTTTAAAATCTCCGGAATTATTTCATCTAGAGGACCTTTGGTCTTTAATAAAAACAGAATGCGTCGTTCCTCAAGATTGATATGCAGTCGAGAAGCTCTTTCTAAAATATCATATATCGGAATCGTTCCGGTTACAAGCCCCTGTAAAAAATAGGTCTTGTTATATTTTTCCTGATAAGCATTACAAAGACAACGTATCTGTGTGAGTGCCTGAATTTCCTCTTCTTCTGTATCAGCTTTTACATCCAGGGTGATGCCTGTAAGCTGTCTGAGATTTTTTAATGCATGTTCAAGTTCTGTGCTATGTTTCATGAAAGCCTCCGTTTATATCTCACTAAGTGTTGCAGATAAAGAGACAAAGGGAGGAGTTGTACAAAAGTACAACCCCTCTCTTATATGTAACCTCGTAATCGCTTGATTCTTTGTGATTACAGGGCGAACTCTTTCTTTTATAATAAACTACTAGTTTGTAATCGTCAACTCAGTATCTTTGTCGAAAAGGTGAATCTTTTCCATATCAAGAGCGAAGATTGCATCATCTCCTGTTCTCAGAGTTGTACGTGGATTAACACGTGCTGTCATCTGAGTTCCTTCTAAGTCGAAATACAAGAATACTTCTGCACCAAGCAATTCATAAACTTTGATCTTAGATTTGATCACGCTGTCAGGAGAGTTGCTGATAAATGCCTGTGAATCATGTACATCTTCAGGACGAATACCAAGAACAACAGTTTTTCCATCATAACCGCCATCGATCAGAGCCTGTTTTTTAGATGCAGGAACTTTTAATACATGCTCACCTACTGTTAATGTAACATCATTTCCATTTACATTAACAAGTGCATCCATGAAGTTCATCTGAGGTGATCCGATGAATCCGGCAACGAACTGGTTACATGGTGAATTGTAAAGGTTCTGAGGAGTATCTACCTGCTGAACAATTCCGTCTTTCATAACAACGATTCTTGTACCAAGTGTCATAGCCTCTGTCTGGTCATGTGTAACGTAGATGATCGTAGCACCTAAATTCTCATGCAGTTTGGAAATCTCGATACGCATCTGAACTCTCAGCTTAGCATCCAAGTTTGAAAGAGGCTCATCCATAAGGAATACCTTAGGATTACGAACGATAGCACGTCCCATAGCAACACGCTGTCTCTGTCCACCGGAAAGAGCTTTTGGTTTACGGTCAAGCAGTTTTTCAAGGTCAAGGATTCTTGCAGCCTCGCGAACTTTTTTATCAATCTCATCTTTTGGAACTTTACGAAGTTTCAAACCGAAAGCCATGTTGTCATATACTGTCATATGTGGGTACAGAGCATAGTTCTGGAATACCATTGCGATATCACGGTCTTTAGGCTCTACATCGTTCATTTTCTTTCCGTCAATTTCAAGAACACCACCGGAAATGTCTTCCAGACCTGCGATCATACGAAGTGTAGTAGATTTACCACATCCTGATGGTCCTACGAAAATGATGAATTCTTTATCTTCGATTTCAAGATTGAAATCTTTTACTGCGTGAAATCCGTTTGGATATATTTTTTCAATTCCTCTTAATGATAAACTTGCCATTTGAAATAGCCTCCTTAAAAATATAGTAATGAGTGTTAAAAGTTTTTGTTTTGTTCTGAGATAAGTATACAAATAAAGCGGGAAATGAACAATGTAACGAGTAACCAAAAAAATAAGAGATGGATGTACATTTTAACCATAAGGAGAAATTGAATGTCCGGATGCAGTAATATTTGACGGAAAGATAAGAATCCGTTACAATGAGCCTTAGAACACCTTATTTTAAGTGTTCAGAGTAAGGTAGAAAAGAGGATGAATGATTATGGCAAATCCAATCGTAACATTTGAGATGGAGAATGGAGACATTATGAAAGCAGAACTGTATCCGGAGATCGCTCCTAATACAGTGAATAACTTTGTATCATTAGTTCAGAAAGGATTCTATGATGGACTGATCTTCCATCGTGTTATCCGTGGATTTATGATCCAGGGAGGATGCCCGAACGGAACAGGTATGGGTGGTCCGGGATATTCAATCAAAGGAGAATTTTCACAGAACGGATTCGAGAATAATCTGAAACATGATCCGGGAGTGCTTTCTATGGCACGCGCAATGCATCCGGATTCAGCAGGATCACAGTTCTTCATCATGCATGAGAAATCACCACATCTGGATGGCGCTTATGCAGCATTTGGTAAGATCACAGAAGGAATGGATATTGTAAATAAGATTGCTGAGACAGCAACAGATTACAGTGACCGTCCACTGGAAGAACAGAAGATGAAGAAGGTTACAGTTGAGACATTCGGCGAAGAATTTCAGGAGCCAGAAAGAGCTTAAGTAAAGTATCAAAGATAAGAAGAGCTGCCGTTTCTATGATGAGAGTTGTAGAACGGGAGCTTTTTTTCGTCTCTTTTCGGAGAATGCTTTACAAAAAAGCCTTCATATTTTAGAATAAGGAACATGAATGTTTACTGATTGCCTTTTGCAGGTAAACAATAAGCATATGTGCCATATAAGGTAAATAAATAATGGAGGTTATGGCCTTATGGAGATGATACAGGCAGAAGAGCTTGTTTATGAATATGAAAAACGAGATGATGAGGGAAATGTAGTCGGAATGCATCGAGCTGTAGATGGTGTGGATATAGATGTCAGACCTGGACAGTTTGTTGCGATTCTTGGACATAATGGCTCTGGAAAATCTACACTCGCAAAGCATATGAATGCAATTCTTGTTCCTACAGGAGGAACGATGTGGGTGAACGGGCGTGATACAAAGGATCCGAATGAGCTGATGAATGTACGTCAATCAGCCGGGATGGTATTTCAGAATCCGGATAACCAGATTATTGGAACTGTCGTAGAAGAGGATGTCGGATTTGGACCGGAGAATTTAGGTGTTCCGACGGATGAGATATGGAAGCGAGTAGAAGACAGTCTCAGGGCTGTAGGTATGTTAGAATATCGTAAAAATTCACCAAATAAATTATCAGGCGGACAGAAACAACGTGTGGCAATTGCAGGTGTAATCGCGATGGAACCACAGTGTATTGTGCTGGATGAACCAACAGCCATGTTAGACCCGAATGGAAGAAAAGAAGTGCTTCGTACAGTGCATGAACTTCGTAAAAGAAAAAATGTAACAGTTATCTTAATTACACATTATATGGAAGAAGTAGTAGATGCAGACTGGGTATATGTAATGGATAGCGGACATGTGGTGATGCGTGGAACACCGAGACAGATTTTTAGTCAGGTCGATGAATTGAAAAAATATCACCTTGATGTGCCACAGGTTACGATGCTTGCAGAGGAACTTCGAAAGAGAGGAATGGATATTCCAAAGGGAATACTGCATCGTGAAGAACTGGTAGAGTATATTATGAAAGCACAGAAAAAAGACGCATAGAAATGGAGAAACCAATGTCAATAAAACTGGAACATATAAATTATATTTACAATCCAGGTGATGCATATGAAAGACATGCATTGAAGGATATTAATTTGGAAATCCCACAGGGACAGTTTGTAGGAATTATCGGACATACGGGTTCAGGAAAATCTACATTAATCCAGCATTTAAACGGATTGATCAAAGCAACTTCAGGACAGCTATATTATGAGGGTAAAAACATTTATGAAGCCGGTTATAATATGCGAACGCTTAGAACACAGGTCGGACTTGTATTTCAGTATCCAGAGCACCAGTTGTTTGAAGTAGATGTACTGACAGATGTTTGTTTTGGACCTAAAAATCAGGGGCTATCAGAAGAAGATTGTATGAAGCGTGCAAAGGAAGCACTGGAGCTTGTACAATTTCCTGAAAAATATTATCGTCAATCACCGTTTGAATTGTCGGGAGGACAAAAGCGAAGAGTGGCGATTGCCGGAGTTCTGGCTATGAAACCGAAAGTTCTTGTGCTGGATGAACCAACCGCAGGACTGGACCCGCAGGGACGGGATGATATCCTGGATCAGATAGCAAGACTTCATAAAGAAACAGATATGACAGTAATTCTGGTATCTCATAGTATGGAAGATATTGCCCGTTATGTGGACAGAATTATCGTAATGAATCATGGAGAGAAGATGTTTGATGGGGAGCCGAAAGCTGTATTTGCACATTATAAAGAGTTGGAACAGATTGGACTTGCAGCTCCGCAGGTGACGTATATTATGCATGACTTAAAAGAAAGAGGGCTGGATGTGCGTACAGATGCCACAACAGTCGAAGAGGCAGCAGACGAGATAATGAGGTGTTACCATGATTAGAGATATTACAATAGGACAGTATTACCCTGCACAAAGTCCGGTTCATCGACTGGATCCAAGGGTGAAGATTATTTGTACGCTGATATTTTTAGTATCGTTGTTTGTACAGAATAGTCTGCTTGGTTATGCAGTTGCAACCATATTTTTAATGATTGTAATCAAAGCAAGCCAAGTTCCGCTCAAATTTATGCTCAAAGGCTTGAAGGCAATCGTTATTTTATTGTTATTTACGGTTGTGATGAATTTATTTTTGACAAAAGGCGGAGAGACACTGGTACATTTCTGGATTTTTACAATTACAGAACAAGGGCTTAGAGTGTCCGTGTTTATGGCAATCCGTTTGATTTATCTGATTGTCGGTTCTTCACTTATGACACTGACGACAACACCAAATTCCTTGACAGATGGGATTGAAAGCGTATTAAAACCGCTTAATAAAATAAATGTTCCGGTTCATGAGATTGCGATGATGATGTCAATTGCACTTCGTTTTATTCCAATCCTTTTGGAAGAGACAGATAAGATCATGAAGGCACAGATCGCCCGTGGTGCGGATTTGGAGAGTGGAAATATTATTCAGAAAACAAAAGCAATGGTTCCGATTTTAGTGCCGTTGTTTGTTTCTGCATTTAGAAGAGCAAATGACCTTGCCATGGCAATGGAATCAAGATGCTACTGCGGTGGTGAAGGCAGAACGAAGATGAAACCACTGGTTTATGAAAAAAGAGATTATCTGGCATATACATTTTCAGTTTTTTATCTTGTGGTTGTTATCATTGTGGGACATTTCATTCCATTTAAAGTATGGATCTTTTAAAAATGGAGTATAAGTAGTGAGAAGAATAAAATTAACAGTTGCCTATGACGGCACCGATTATTGTGGCTGGCAGATACAGCCAAACGGAATTACGATTGAAGAGGTATTGAACAAAAAACTGTCAAAACTGACAGGAGAAAACATTGTCATCATTGGTGCAAGCCGGACCGATTCAGGGGTGCATGCGATGGGAAATGTGGCGGTGTTTGATACTAAATCGCCGATTCCGCCGGACCGGTTTTCTTATGCGTTAAATCAAAAACTTCCGGATGATATCGTGATAGTAAAATCAGAAGAAGTACCATCCGACTGGCATCCGAGATATCAGGACCATATTGTGAAAACGTATGAATATCATATTTTAAATACAGAAGTTCCAGATCCTACAAAGAGACATAACACATATTTTGTTTCTTATAAGCTGGACGTTGCGAAAATGCGTGAAGCGGCAGAATATTTGCTTGGCGAACATGATTTTGCAAGCTTTTGCAATATTAGGACGAATGTGGAAGATACGGTCAGAACAATTTACGAATTGGAAGTTTTGGAATCAGAATGTACATATGCAAGAAACGGGCATGCAGCCGGAAGAGAGTTGACAATCCGAATTAAGGGAAATGGTTTTCTCTATAATATGGTTAGGATTATTGTCGGGACGCTTCTGCGTGTTGGACGTGGGTTCTATACGCCAGAGCAGGTGAAAGAGATCCTGGAGGCGAAAGACCGACAGGCAGCAGGTGTGACAGCACCGCCGCAGGGACTGATGCTGATGCAGATTGAATATCAAGATATCTTATTAACAAAAAAGTGACACTTATCAACATAAAGTTTCTTGAGATAAAGAAGCAGATATTCTACAGTAAATGGGACTATTCTTTTTTCACAGCCCCTTTTGATGATGACTTATATACTAAATTATTGGAAGAAAAAGTAAATGGAAAAGAAAATTGAAAAAATTTTCCATTTTTATATTTGGCTAAATTGTTTTCACAACAAACAAGAGCGATAGATTGAAATTCGAAGTAAAAGAAGTTTCAATTTATCGTTCTATTTTTATATGTAAAACCAATATGGTTTGAAAAAAAGTAAAAAAATAATATATTTTCTGAAAAATAAAGCAAACAAGGAATAATAAACAAAAAAGAAAATGTTTTTCTGTGAAGAGTTACTAAAAAGAAAATATTTTCCAAAAAAGTATTGATTTATATTTTTTTGATGATATGATGAAGATAAATCAAATAAAGACGAACCCTAAAAAACGAAAAAAATGCAAATGAGGAGGTAACAAAAATGAGACCAGAAGAACTGAAAAAAGCACTAGAGGGAATTTGTGCAATTGCTGTAACACCTATGACAGAGGATCGTAAGGTGGATTATGGAAAAGTAAAAAATCACATTCGTTTCTTAATTAATAAAGGAATCAACCGTGATAATAATTGCACATTAGTTGTAGGTGGAAGTACAGGCGAGTGTGGCGCACTTACAATTGCTGAGAGAAAGAAATTAATTGAAACAGCAGTAGAAGAAGCCGGTGAAGAACTTCCGATTATTGCTGGATGTAATCACAGTAATATTGAAGACGTAAAAGATTTAATGGCACATGCAGAACAGGCTGGTGCAGCTGGTGTTATGGTTTTATCACCTTATTATTATGTACCTACAGATGAAGCTGTTTTACGTTTCTATAAGGAAATTTCAAAAGCAGCAAACATCGGAATTCTTCTTTATAACAATCTGGAGGTTACACATAAAGATGTACCAGTTGAAGTTATGGAACAGCTTGTAGGTGCATCCAATGTGGTTGGTATTAAAGAATGTACACCAAACTTTGCAAAAATGGAAAAAGTTGCACGTAAGCTTGGCGATAAGATTACTGTTATCAATGGACATGGGGAATTTCTTGAGCCGTTTGCAGCAGTAGCAGGAACAAAGGGATTTATCTCAAGTACCTCTAACTTTGCTCCGGAAATTGCTGTTGAGATGTGGAAGGCAAGAAGTGCTGGCGATTATGTAAAAGCAAAACAGATTCGCGATAGACTGACACCTTATCTTGATCTGGCAGCAGCTGAGAGTGCTACAGGAGGAGAACCGGTTGTGCTTGCAATTCTGAAACGAGCAGCAACATTAGTTGGATCTGATTGTGGTCCTGGACGTATCCCACTTCCAGATATCAGTGAAGAACTTGATGCTAAGATTAAAGCAATGTTAAAAGAAGTTGGTCTGGTTTAAATAAAAAATAAATTACGAAATCTAGGAGACCAAAGTGTCTCCTAGAAACAAGAGGGAAAGGAGGAACATTTGTGAAGAAAAGAGTATTGGCAATTTTGCTTTGTGCAGCAATGACGATGTCGATGGTAGCTTGTGGTGGTGAATCAAAAAAGGAGGAAACCACTTCAGAAAAAGGAGGAGCAAAGGAAATTTCTGTTTTAAGATTAGGAGATATTGCAAAAGCAGAACCTATTTTTGCTCCAATTATGGAAAGTTATGAGGAAGCAAATCCAGATATAACTGTAAAGTTTGATGCAATGGCATGGGCAGAGGCAACTACAAAACTAAAACTTCTTGGGGCACAAGGAGATTTGCCGGATGTAACCTTTGTTAATATTCAGAATGGTTGGGATCTTGCAGAGTCAGGATATTTGACTGATTTATCGGAGTTGTTTGCTTCTGACTCCTCTTTGTCAGCAGATATTCCACAATCAATTATTGATGTTGCTTCGACAGAAGATGGAAAACTCTACTGGATTCCTTCTGCGACAGGTGCTTTTGGGTTATGGTACAATAAAGAGTATTTTGAACAGGCCGGACTTGATCCAAATTCACCACCTGAAACCGTTGAAGAAATGATATCAATGGCAAAAACAATCACGGAGAAGACTGGTATCCCAGGACTTGGATGGGGGATTACTGCAACAGAAGATTTTGCAAATATTACAGAAAGTTTTTATTCAAGTTATACTGGCGTAGATATTTGGAGTGATGGAGATAAAAAGTTTACTTTTGAAGATAATGAAGAGAATCGAGCGTTGTTTGTAGAAGTGTTAAATGAATTTGCAGCAATTACAAATGATTATGGTATTACACAGGCAAATTCGATTGAGCAGAATCCGTTTGGAATTAGAACATTGTTCAGAGATGGTGAAGTTGCGATGTATCTGGATGGTGTTTGGGCAGTTAAGGAGTTAAAAGAGGAACTTGACAAAGGGAAAGAAAGCAAGTTTAATACTGCATTGTTCCCGGCTGGACCAGCAGGATCTCATCCGATTCTTGGATGTGATGGATGGTCGATTCCAGAAGCATGTGAAGATAAAGAAGATGCTTGGAAAATGGTGCAGCATTTAATGTCAAACGAAAATCAGACAAGACATGCTACAGAGTGGGGACTATTACCAATTCTAGAATCAGAAAAGGAAATGGATGAATTTTCAGGAGAATATTGGAATGCGTTGGTAGAGCAATTAGATACTGTTTCAGCACGTCCAAAGGATAAGAATGTTGCGATGATAGAACAGGCAATTGCAGATGGTGCTCAGGCAGCAGCAACGAGAAAAATGACAGCAGATAAAGCTATTGATTTTATGATTGAGACAGTACATTCAAACTATGTAGAATGATAAAAATGAGGCTGTGCCATAAACTGGTTTTTATCAGCTTATGACCAGCTCTATTTTTATCTCATAGAATATTGAAAGGTGGTAGTTTTAGTTTATGAAACTGAAAAGAAAAAGAAAAGCTCTGCCTTATATATTTTTAATACCTGCAATTTTTATTATTTTTGCGATTTTTGCAATTCCCCTTGTAAATTTACTTTGGTATTCTTTTGCAAAAGTAGATTTGATTGGCCAATTTCAGCGGTGGGCGGGTCTGGATAATTATAAGTATTTATTCACATCAGCATTTGCTGCGACATTGGGAAGAACAATGATCTGGGTTGTTTGTGGTATTGCGGGTATATTTGTGGTTGGAACGACACTTGCACTTGCGTTGAATAAACCAATTCCGGGCAGAGGGATATTTAGAACAATTGTAATTATTCCATGGGTTATTCCGCATGTGTTTGCAGGAACAATGTGGAGTTGGGTGTTAAATTCTACAAATGGGATTGTGAATACAGTACTTTTGGATTTGGGGTTGGTTAGTACGCCAGTCAGCTTTTTGGGCGCTGATTTAGCCCTGGCGACGGTAATATTCATTCGAATATGGAAAGGTGTTCCGTTTCTTGTAATGAGTTTATTATCCGCGTTGCAGACAATACCATCAGAAGTTGAAGAAGCAGCAAAACTTGACGGTGCTTTGGGATGGAAATATTTCGTATATATAACACTCCCACTGTTAAAACCTGTAATGGTTATGAGTGGAACGATTCTAATGGCTTGGTCGTTTACAATCTTTGATTTGGTGTATGTAATTACTGCAGGTGGTCCGTTGAATGTAACAGAACTGCTTAGTATTACAATTTACAAGAAGGCATTTATTAATGGTGATATGGGTGGTGCAGCGGCAATAGCAATATTTACAATGTTATTTGTATCTATTATTGCATTTTTCCTTATGAAACATAATGCAAAGGAGGACAAGTAATGAAGAAAAACAGACGGAATGAAAAAATTAGGAATTATATTGTACGGTATTTTTTCATTATTGTATGGGTTATTATTGCTTTGCTTCCAATATACTCTGCATTGATGACATCATTAACGCCATTTGCAAAGCTGGGAGAACGCATGTTGTATCCGGAGTATTTTCATTGGGAAAACTACATAGAAGTTGCAACACAAACTCCGTTGTGGGAATACTTAAAAGCTTCAATTATTTATGCATTAGGAACGAGCTTTTTTACAATTATTATTTCGATTTTGGCAGCGTATGCACTTTCCAGATTTCAATTTCGGTTTAAAGTGGCATTTATGATGGTTATTGTTGCGATTCAAGTTATTCCACAAATTGTAATTGTGACTCCATTATATGGTCTTTCAAATTCTATGGGATTATATGACACATATCTAATTGTAGTTTTAGCGATGGTTGCATCAGCGATTGCAAATCCAATTTTGTTACTAAAAGGATTTTTTGATAGCATCTCTGTTACATTGGAAGAAGCAGCGGCTGTGGATGGATGTACACGATTTCAAGCATTGGTGAAGATAATATTACCAGTTT
Source organism: Ruminococcus hominis (assembly GCF_014287355.1). Lineage (NCBI taxonomy): Bacteria > Bacillati > Bacillota > Clostridia > Eubacteriales > Oscillospiraceae > Ruminococcus > Ruminococcus hominis. Next base: position 669,784 of record NZ_JACOPE010000001.1, read on the forward strand.
CTTTACCTGCATTAACAACAGCATTTGCACTTTCATTTTTTTCCGGGTGGGATGCATATTTGTATCCAATGATACTTACTTCATCACCAGGAAAAGTATCTATGACTGTAGGTCTCTCGAGAATGAAGGATATTGTCACACCATGGAATTGGATTATGGCAGGAACAATAATTGCAATTATCCCGCCAATATTAATTTACTTGATTGCACAGAAATATTTGGTGGGCGGATTAACCGCAGGTAGTGACAAATAGAGAAAGGATGTGCTGTATGGGGGGTTGATTTTCCGTTGGAAAAATTAAAAAAGTACTATGGGGAAATCCTAGACCGGTGGATTTCGAGGAATACTGGAAATCTGCTTTAGATGAAATGCACGGAATAGATCCAAAGGTAGAATTTGTTCAATCAGATTTTCAGACAGGATATGTTGAATGTTGGGATATGAATTGCCCACCGTCTTCGCAGTTTGCAATCTACAACAAAATAAAATCGAAGAAACAACATATTATTTATCCGGATTTTCAACATGAAAATATTCCGGACTTTGAGGATAAGACATATCAATTTTTAAGCAAACTATAAAACAGGAGGTGCAAAATATGAGTGAAGTTTTAAAAATTGGGGTAAGCAGATTTGTTTATGGTGAAGGTGTTATAGACACATTGCCGGACGAAATCAAAAGGTATGGGGCAAAGGCATTTCTGATTGGTGGAAAAACAACGCTTCCTATGATTCGTGAGAAAATCGGAGCAAAAGCAGAATCAGAAGGTGTGGAAGCAGATTGGAATCTGATGGACGAACCTAACTCAGTAGATTTTGCAAAAAGGCTTTCTGCAAAAGCAACTGTTCAGAAAGCAGATGTGATAGTGGCAATTGGTGGAGGAAAATGTATGGATCTGAGTAAGGTCGTTTCAGATATGGCAAAACTTCCGTTGATTACTGTGCCAACATCTGTTGCAACTTGTGCAGGCTCTTCAGCGGTCAGTATTATGTATACGAAAGATACAGGAAGTTATGATTGCTCTATTCCGAAAGAGAAAGAAGTCGATTCTGTGATTGCAGATATTGATATTATCGGAGATTCACCAAAGAGATTGTTTGCGTCAGGAATTTTAGATTCGATTGCTAAATTGCCGGAGATAGTGAATGGAAGAGCAGATATGACATATCCCGGAGTATCTGTCTTCAAGAAAATGGCATATATGAATTCTACGTTTATTTATGACTTTTTGACAAAATATGGAGTTGAAGTATATGAAAATCCAAAGAAGGATCCGATCCTTCTAAGAGATTTGGTACTTGTGAATCTGATAATTACATCTATGGTAAGCGGATTTTCAAGCGGTTCTGATCAGCTTGCGATAGCACATGGTTTGTATGACGGTACAAGAAAATTTTTTCCAATCGAATCAAAAGAATCATTGCATGGGGAAATCGTAGCAGTTGGTGTTCTGATGCAGATGCGTTTTAACAAAGATCCAGAAGAAGAATATCAGAAAGTATATCATATGATGAAAGCGATGAATATGCCGACAAAGCTAAGTGAACTTGGAGTAGAGCCGACAGAGGAAAATATTGCGAAGTTAAAAGAATATAATATTATGAAAAACAATATGACCGCAGCAGAAGATTTGAAACAGTTGGATATTGCATTTGAGGAAATCATCTGATAAAAGCCGACAGCAGTGAGGCAGAAAGGAAGGCGCAGATGGACGAAAGAATATTAGACACTATTAGAGGTGGATTGATCGTATCGTGCCAGGCATTGGAAAATGAACCATTGCACAGTTCCTATATTATGCAGAGGATGGCGGTGGCTGCTATGTACGGAGGTGCTGTTGGCATTCGTGCAAATTCCGTTTCGGATATTTTGGAAATTCGAAAAGAGGTAAAGCTTCCAGTAATTGGAATTATAAAAAGGGTATATGATGATTCTGATGTGTATATCACGCCATCAATGAAAGAGGTAGACGAATTGATGACGGTTCGTCCGGAGATTATTGCATTGGATGCAACAAAGAGGATGAGACCAGGAAAGAGAAGCTTAGAAGATTTCTTTGCTGAAGTAAGAGCAAAATATCCAGAGCAGATTTTTATGGCAGATTGTTCCACTTTGGAAGAGGGACTAAATGCTGCGAAAATCGGGTTTGACATTTTAGGAACTACTTTATCTGGTTATACATCTTATTCAAAAGGAAGTGAACTTCCTAATATGGAGTTGATTCAACAGTTAGTGGAAAGTGGAGAAAAACCGGTAATTGCAGAAGGTGGTATCTGGACACCGGAGCAACTGAAACATATTTTGGGTACTGGTGTATTAGCAGCTGTGGTAGGAACGGCAATTACGAGGCCGATGGAAATTACAAAAAGATTCGTGAATGCGATAGAGTAAAATAGAAATATTTGACGAAAATTTTCGAAAATATTGGACTGTATCGTAAATAGGAGTTAAAATGAAATTAGTAGTACTAGATATTGGCGGAACTTCTATAAAATATGCGAAATATGAAGATGGAATACTAAAGAATTTTTCGGAACGTTCGACAGATGCAAAAAAAAGTGGGGCATATGTGGTACAGAATGCTGTCGAGATTATCCAATCATTAAAACCGTTTGACGGAATTGGAATCAGTACAGCGGGACAGGTGGATTCTGCCAGCGGCTGTATCCGTTATGCAAATGAAAATATACCAGGATATACCGGTATGAAAATAAGAGAAATTCTGGAAAATGAGTTTGGGGTTCCAACAGCAGTAGAAAATGATGTGAATGCTGCAGCTCTCGGAGAAGGATACTTCGGTGCGGCGAAAGGAATGTCGGAATATCTATGTCTGACATATGGAACCGGAGTTGGAGGCGCCGTTGTAATCGACGGAAAGATATTTAAAGGATTTGCAGGATCAGCAGGAGAGTTTGGGAGCATGATCATTCATGGAGAGGAAGTTCGTCAGGGCGTTCGGATCAGTGGATGCTATGAAGATTATGCATCAACAAGTGCTCTTGTTCGAAGAGTTTCAAAAGAGGCAGTACAAGTTGCAAACGGCAGAGAGGTGTTTGAACATATTGATATGCCGGAAGTGAAGAGGGTAGTAGATGATTGGATACAGGAGATAGCACATGGACTGGTAACGTTGATTCATGTTTTTAATCCAAGAAGCGTGATTATTGGTGGTGGTGTTATGGTACAGGAATATGTTGCTGAATCAGTACGAACTGTTGTAAGTGAGCGAATTATGCCGAGTTTCAGAGATGTAGAGATTTCGGTGGCGAGTCTTGGAAATAAGGCCGGGCTTTGGGGAGCAGTTTATATTGCAGAACAGAAACTGAAAATACCGGAAACTACAATTCTGTAAGCTCAGAAGGGAGGATTATGAATCAAGATAATTTTATAACACAGATACGTTTGGAGTATCAGTATTTGACAAAGGCAGAAAAAAAGGTAGCAGATTACATTTTAGAGAATGCACAGGAGGTACTTTTTATGTCCATTACAGATCTTGCGGCAGCCTGCAAGGTCGGAGAGACGACTGTGTTTCGATTTTGTAAAAGTATGAAGTTACAAGGTTATCAGGAATTCAGAATCCAGTTATCTTTAAGTATGCAGAACGAAGAAGAAAAAAGTGAACAAGAGACATTAAACGGAAATATTGGAATGGAAGATTCTTTTTCGATGATGGTTCAAAAATTATTAAATTCAAATATGAGTGTATTGATGGAAACGAATGCACTGCTTAACGAAGATACTATTGAGGCATTAGTCGATAAGATGATAAGTGCAAAACGGATTTTCTTCTTCGGTGTTGGTGCAAGTCAGGTGATGGCGATGTCTTTCACAAATAAGTTCTTGCGTATTTCCAACAAGGTGTACTGCTTTACAGATTCACATATGCAGACGATGGTGGCATCTACACTCGAGCCAGATGATGTTGCAATTGTGGTGTCCTATTCAGGATCCACAAAGGATTCTCTTCTTTTTGCAAAACTGGCGAAGAGCAAAGGAGCGTATGTAGCAGGAATTACCAAACATAAAAAGTCACCACTGACGAATTATGTTGATGTTGTTCTGCTTTGTGGTGCGAATGAAGGACCACTGCAAGGTGGCTCAACGACAGCAGTAATGAGTCAGATGTTTATTATGGATGTGCTATACATAGAATTTTATCGTAAGACATACGATGATAGTTACGAAAACAATCAAAAAACATCTCAGTCAATTATCGATAAGATGTATTAGATCGATTGGGAAAAGAGCAAAAGATACCTCAGGCATAGACAAACATATGGTGAGGTGTTTTTTGTATACCCAAAAAGCAGGTAAAAGTGTAGTGTAGGAGGAAAAACATGAAAATTCTTGTTTGTATTAAGCAGGTTCCGGGAACAACAATGGTTGAAGTGGATGAGGAAACCGGAGTTTTGAAACGGGATGGAGTAGAATCAAAAATGAATCCGTTTGATTTGTTTGCGATTGAACAAGCATTATCACTTCGGGAGATGTATGGAGGAAACGTTGATGTGATTTCTATGGGGCCCGGGCAGGCCGCAGCAGTGTTAAAAGAGGCAGTTTATATGGGGGCTGACAAAGGAATTCTAATCAGTGATCGCAGTTTTGCAGGGGCCGATGTTGTTGCAACGAGTTATACGTTAAGCCAAGGAGTTCAAAAGGCAGGTCAATATGATTTGATTATCTGCGGAAAACAGACAACAGATGGGGATACTGCACAAGTTGGACCAGAGATGGCAGAATGTCTGCATATGGTGCATGTGGCAAATGTAGAACAAGTAGTTGCAGTAGAGAAAAATGATATTATTGTTTTAGAAAATCAAGAGAATTACCAAAGAGAACTACGGTTGGCAATGCCGTGTCTTTTGACAATTGAGAAGGATGCGAATACTCCGAGACTTCCATCATATAAAAGAAAATTGGAAAAAAGAGAATTGGAAATAGAGACAATTACACTTGCTGATTTCGCAGATAAGGATAAAAAGCATTATGGTTTGGCGGGGTCTCCAACTCAGGTAGAACGCATTTTTCCACCGGAAAAAAATATGTCGAGTCAACGTTATGAAGGTGATGCGTCAGAATTAGGGAATGTATTGTTTGGATTACTTCATGAGAAAAAATTTGTGTAAGAATTTGTTGGGGCTACGCATTTATTGCGTTGAACATAACGAAATGTGATGGAGGAAATGAAATGGGATTTTTAAAAGTTCATCAAGAGTCAGTAACTCCTGAAATTGCAGAAAAAATGTGTGAGATTTGTCCGTTCCATGCGATTTCTTATAACGAAGGAAAATTGGAAATCGGTGCAGGATGTAAAATGTGTAAGTTATGTGTAAAGAACGGAGTCTCAGGAGTTGTAACTTATGAAGAAGAGGAAGTAGAAGAAATAGATAAAAGTCTTTGGAATGGGATTGCTGTATTTGCAGAATGGGAAGATGGGAAGATACATCCGGTTGTGTATGAACTGCTAGGAAAAGCAAGAGAACTAGCGAAGGTAAATGCGCATCCTGTATATGCATTGTTAGTTGGGTGTGGGCTAGAAGATGCAACAGAAGAATTGAGACATTATGGAGTAGACTGTGTATATTGTTATGATGCAGAACTGTTGCAAGAATATCAAGTTGATTCTTATGCAAATGTGGTGGGGGATTTTGTGGAAAAAGTTCATCCTTCCGTGATGATGTTTGGTGCTACGGTGAAGGGACGTTCACTTGCTCCGAGAGCAGCGGCAAGATTTCATACAGGATTAACAGCTGATTGTACGGTGTTGGAAATGAAGGATAATACAGATCTTGTACAGATTCGACCAGCATTTGGCGGAAATATTATGGCGCAGATTATTACCCCGAATTCTCGGCCACAGTTTTGTACAGTGCGGTATAAAGTGTTTTCGGCACCCAAAAGAACAGATGAGGTGTCAGGACACATTGAAAAAATGGTATTGACTGAAGAAAAGATGCAGTCAAAGGTTCAGTTGGAGAAGAAAATCGAAAAGCCAAAGACGATTGATATTGCGGAAGCAGACGTAATTGTAGCTGTTGGAAGAGGTTTGCAAAGTCAGAATGATTTGACACTGGTTCAGGAATTTGCAGATAAATTGGGGGCGCAGATGGCGTGTACTCGTCCGTTAATTGAAGCGGGGTGGTTTGATCCCAAGAGACAGATTGGCCTGAGTGGAAGAACTGTAAAGCCAAAATTGATTATCACAATTGGCATTTCTGGATCAGTACAGTTTGTTGCGGGAATGAAAGGTGCAGAGTGTATCGTTGCAATTAATCAGGATAAAAATGCAAGTATATTTGATGTAGCGCATTATTGTTTTGTGGGAGACTTATATGAGATTCTTCCGCAGCTTTTAGCACAGCTGAAAGGAGGTACAAAATGAGTCTGACAAATGAACAGCTATCCTTTTTAAAAAAAATAGTAGATTCTTCTCGTGTATGGATTGGAGAAGAAATAGGTGAAGACTATAGTCATGATGAATTGGGGGGAGTATCAGGATATCCGGATATTCTGATTAAGGTATTGTCTACAGAGGAAATTGCCGCGATTATGAAATATGCATATGAACAGGAGATTCCGGTTGTGGTGAGAGGATCAGGAACAGGTCTGGTTGGTGCAGCAGTTGCTATTAAAGGTGGAATTATGTTGGAAACAACGATGATGAATCATATTCTGGAATTGGATGAAGAGAATCTGACTGTTACAGTTGAACCAGGTGTTCTTTTAATGGAATTGGCCAAATATGCAGAAGATCATCAGTTTTTGTATCCACCAGATCCAGGAGAAAAATCCGCAACTATTGGTGGGAATGTAAGTACGAATGCAGGAGGTATGCGAGCAGTAAAGTATGGTGTTACAAGGGATTATGTCCGTGGAATGACAGTGGTACTACCAAATGGAACAATTGAACATCTGGGAGGAAAAATCGTAAAGAACAGTTCGGGGTATAGTCTGAAAGATCTGTTAATAGGATCTGAAGGAACACTTGCTATTATTACAGAGTTGATTTTGAAGTTAGTTCCGTTGCCGGAGAAAAGTGTTAGCCTGTTAATTCCATACGCAAAAATGGAAGATGCAATTGGGGCGGTACCGGAAATTATTCGATTGAAATCCAGTCCAACAGCGATTGAATTTATGGAACGAGAGGTAATCTGTTTCGCAGAGGAATTTCTTGGAAAGAAATTCCCAGATACAAAAAATCCGGCATATTTATTGTTGACATTTGATGGAAATTCAGAAGCCCAAGTAGAAAGAGAGTATGATAAAGTTGCTGGATATTGTCTGGAACACGGCGCTTTAGATGTTTTTTTGGTGGATACTCCAGAACGAAAAGATGCAGTTTGGTCCGCAAGAGGGGCATTTTTGGAAGCAATTAAAGCATCAACGACAGAAATGGATGAATGTGATGTTGTTGTTCCGAGAAATCGAATTGCTGAGTTTATCAGGTATACACATGAACTTGCAATGAAGTATGATATTCGAATTCCAAGTTTTGGACATGCAGGTGATGGAAATCTGCATATATACATATGCAGGGATAAATTAGATGAACAAGTCTGGAAAGAAAAACTGGAAAAGGTTTTTGAAGAGATGTATGAAAAGGCTGCGGAAGTTGGTGGTGCTGTTTCAGGTGAACATGGAATTGGATTTGCAAAAAAAGAATATTTGAGAGAGCAGATTGGAGAAGAACAGATAAGGATTATGCGTGGAATAAAACAAGTATTTGATCCGAAAGGTCTGTTGAATCCGGGAAAAGTGATTAGTGGAGAATAGATTACGCCGCATCTTCGCCGTTTCCCCAAGGTGTTCTTGTTGTGTGGATTCCTACTGTCTTGGATAACGTAGTGTGTCTAAGACATAGAAATCCCCACAATTGCTAATACATTAAAAAGACACAATTGGAAAAGAAATTCGGGTGATGTAGTTCGTTTCGTCATCCACGGCCAGTTCATCAAATATGGCTTCTTTATAGCAGAATTCTCCTGGTGTGAGACCATTGCTTTCAAGAAAGGCGAACAATGCATGGTACGCCAGAGAAGCGTCATAATAATCCCCTTTTAAATAGCAGACAGCATAAGTGCCCGCCGGTTTGATCATACAGGAATGATGTTCCGATGGGAATGCGATTTTTGTGAAGAAATAGAGATAAGTATCCGGGAGATTGTGGCGGGCTGCATTGACTGAGATAATGGCACCATAAGGATGCTCCGTGGTCAAGTCCTCGTGGCAGCAGTAGCTGATATGCTGGCACAGTGCCGGAAAGAGTTCCGTGTTGTCGCTGGAATTCAGAGCCGGGCTTGTGATCAGATATTCTTCCGGACAGCTCTCCAGTGTCACAGATGAGACAGTTCCGTCAAATTCAAGGCGTTCGCCAATCTCAAGTAATTCCAGTTTTGTCTGGATGACCTGTTCGATTCGTTTCAGATGCTTCAGTTCCAGTCGTACTTTTTCCTGCTGTTCCAACAATAATTGTTTCAGATTTTCAGGATCTTTGGAATCAATGTATTGTTTGATCTCTTTCAGAGGCATTCCAATGTCTTTCAGACATGTGATTGTAAAAAATACATCACATTGGCTTTTTGTGTAATATCGGTATCCCTTGTCGTCAGTCAGAACTGGTGAGAACAGACCGATTTCATCGTAATGGAACAAAGTTCGTTTATTTGTATTGCATAATTTTGCAAAATTCCCGGTTTTTATACATGGTTTGTTTAATTTCCGCATATTTATTCGCTTATCCTATTGACTATACCGTAACGGTATACTTTATTATAGTTGCCGATTTATGGTAAATCAATACAGAAAAAAAACAAAAGAGAGTATGACGGTTCCGTTTGCAGGGAATCGCGAAGAGAGGAGGTAATATTATGCCAGGATTAAGTGACAGAGTTCAAACATTTACAGATTCCGCCATCCGCAGAATGACAAGAATCAGCGACGAATATGGAGCAATCAATTTATCGCAGGGATTTCCGGATTTTGATCCGCCGAAGGAGATTATGGATGCACTTGCGAAAGCTGCATATGCAGGACCACATCAATATTCCGTGACATTTGGTGCGGAGAATTTCAGAGAGGCACTTGCAAGAAAGCAGGGGGGAGCAATCGGAAGAGAGATTGACCCGGAGAAAGAAATCGTAGTGACTTGTGGTGGAACAGAGGCGATGATGTGTGCGATGATGACAATCTGTAATCCGGGGGACAAGGTGATGGTATTCTCTCCGTTTTATGAGAACTACGGAGCGGATGCGATTCTTTCCGGAGCAGAGCCAATCTACATTCCACTCGTACCGCCGGAGTATGGATTTGATATCCGTTTGGTGGAAGAAGGCTTTCGTCAGGGGGCGAAGGCAATCATTGTCTGTAACCCGTCCAATCCGTGCGGAAAGGTGTTTACAGAAGAAGAATTAACTGCAATCGGAGAGCTTGCGGTGAAATACGATGGATTTGTTGTGACGGATGAAGTATATGAGCATATGGTGTATGCACCGAATCATCACACTTGCATGGCATCCCTGCCGGGAATGTATGAGCATACGATTACATGTAATTCTCTTTCCAAAACATATTCCATCACCGGCTGGAGACTTGGTTATCTGATCGGACCGGAAGAAGTGATTGAGGCAGCGAAGAAGGTACATGATTTCCTGACTGTCGGAGCGGCAGCACCATTGCAGGAAGCAGCTGTGACAGGATTGAATTTCCCTCAGTCATACTATGATGATCTGCTGGAGCTTTACACGGAAAAGCGTGCGTATTTCCTTGATGGGCTGGATCGGATCGGTCTGAAGCACAATGTTCCGCAGGGAACTTATTTTGTGATGATCGACATTCAGGAATATCTCAATCTGCCACAGTTTGCAGGATATACAGATCTGGAATTCTGTGAATGGATGATTCGGAATATCGGAGTGGCAGCAGTTCCGGGATCCAGTTTCTTCAAAGAAGAAGTAAACAACTTGATCCGACTGCATTTTGCGAGAGAAAAATCGACGATGGATGAGGCACTGAACCGTTTGGCGAAGTTACAGGAGCTAGTGAAATAATGAATACAGAAAGTATTTATTTTTGCAATTACTCGATTGGAGAGCATGCATATGACAATGTAACGAATGTGTGTGCAAGATACGGAAAGCGGATCCTTCTGTTTGGCGGCGTGAAAGCGTTGTGTGCAGGAAAGGCGCGATTGGAGGCTGCAATAGAAGGAAGCGAATACGCGATCGTGGATATTGTGCTGTTTGAACAGGAGTGTACTTATGAAAAAATACATCGCCTTGCACAGCGGGCGAAAGAAGTGCAGGCGGATATGATCTTTGGAATGGGAGGCGGCAAAGCACTGGATACTGCAAAAGGTGCCGGATCAGTATCTGCAGGCGGGAATGGGAGATACGATCGGAAAATATTTCGAATGTCATTTTGTCGTTCGAGTGGATCAACTGACATACAGTTCAGCACTTGGCCGTGAAATCAGCAATATGTGTTATGCGCCGTTGCTGGAGTACGGGGAACAGGCATTGGCAGATTCTGTTGATCGTACTCTTTGCGAACCTGGTGCTGTAAAAAGTGGAAAACAGAGGAAATGTGGAAACTATCTTGACAAAGCTCCTCAAATCGGTTAGGCTTGTAAACAGATGAAAAATCAAAAGGCTTTGAAAAGAAAAAGTAGCAATCTTTACACCCATACAGAAAGCAGCCGGCAGATGAGAGGCGCATGAAGGAATGGATTGTGAATACCTCTTGGAGCTGCACACCGAACGGGTCCTGATCGGATGCAAGTAGGCTGTGACGGATCGGCAGACGTTAACATGCCACGGCAATCAATGTTTTTTAGAAACGGCAGTTGCTGTTGAGGCAGCAGATGTGAATCTGTTGTGAATAAAGGTGGTACCACGGGAATGATATCTCGTCCTTACGAAATTGTAGGGGCGGGATTTTTTTATTGCTAAGATTTGACAAAAAGAGATAACTTGTCCCTTCGCACAGTATATTTCAAAAAGAAAAACAAGAAGAAAAGGAGAACAAACATGACACTTTACGAAGAATTACAAGCACGTGGCCTGATCGCACAGGTTACAGACGAAGAACTGATTGCAGATTTGATCAACAACGGAAAGGCAACATTTTACATCGGATTTGACCCAACGGCAGACAGCCTTCATGTCGGACATTTCATGGCATTATGTCTGATGAAACGTCTGCAGATGGCAGGAAACAAACCAATCGCATTGATTGGTGGCGGTACAGCTATGATCGGTGATCCATCAGGAAGATCTGATATGCGTCAGATGATGACACCGGAGCAGATTCAGCATAACTGTGACTGTTTCAAAGAGCAGATGAGTAAATTCATTGATTTCTCAGAAGGTAAGGCATTGATGGTAAATAATGCTGACTGGCTGATGGATTTGAATTACATCGAAGTACTCCGCGAAGTAGGTGCACATTTCAGCGTAAACCGTATGCTTTCACATGAGTGTTACAAACAGCGTATGGAAAGAGGACTTACATTCCTTGAATTTAACTACATGATCATGCAGAGCTACGATTTCTATGAGTTATTCCAGAATTACGGATGTAACCTACAGTTCGGTGGAGATGACCAGTGGGCAAACATGCTCGGTGGTACAGAGCTGATTCGTCGTAAACTTGGTAAAGATGCAAGTGCTATGACAATCACACTGCTTCTGAACTCAGAAGGTAAAAAGATGGGAAAAACACAGTCAGGTGCTGTTTGGCTTGATCCAAACAAAACATCTCCATTCGATTTCTACCAGTATTGGAGAAATGTAGCGGATGCTGATGTACTTAAATGTATCCGTATGTTGACATTCCTTCCGTTAGAGCAGATTGATGAAATGGATTCATGGGAAGGAAGCCAGTTGAACAAAGCAAAAGAAATCCTTGCATTTGAATTAACAAAACTCGTTCATGGTGAAGAAGAAGCAGTTCGTGCACAGGAAAGCGCCCGTGCATTATTCAGCCAGGGAAATGCAGCTGATATGCCAACAGCAGAATTAACAGAAGAAGATTTGACAGAAGGAACAATTGATATTCTTACATTGCTTGCTAAGAGTGGACTTGTATCTTCAAAATCAGAAGCAAGACGTGCTGTACAGCAGGGCGGAGTTGCAGTAGATGGTGAGAAAGTGACAGATATCTATGCGACAATTGAAAAAGATAAATTTGCAGGAGAAGGAATTGTCCTGAAAAAAGGAAAGAAAAATTTCCGTAAAGTAGTTGTGAAATAGAACTAGTGCCAAACGGGGGCAGACCAACGGGGACGGGGAGACCAATGGGGGACGGAGTTTTCTGGCTTTTTGTTAACAAAAAGCCAGAAAACTCCGTCCCCCATTGGTCTCCCCGTCCCCGTTGGTCTCTCCCCTTAGTTCATCTTCAAATACTGAATACTATAAGCCGGCATATTGAGTGATCCTGACAGGTTTCCGGTTTCACCTGTGATCAATTCAGTATAATCTCCATTCAACTCACCATTTCCGGCAGTAAAGTCACAATCCCCGGCGTTGATCGCAACAAGAACCCGTTCGCTGTCGCTGCGGCGTTCAAAGACAAGCTGGTGATTTGTAAGAACGACATTGTGGTATCCACCATTACAAAGTGCATCGCTTTCACGGCGGATTACAATGAGCTTTTCGATAAGCTCAGTCAATTCATTTGGTTTCGGAGCATCGAAACATGGACGAAGTGCATAATCATTATCCGGGGCTTTGACACCTTCTTCGCCCCATTCACTTCCATAGTAGATACATGGAATGCCAGGCATACCAAATAAAATACCATAAGTCAGTGGTAAATGATTCTTGTTTGTGAGAATGCTGGCAATACGAGTAACATCGTGGTTGTCAACAAAGTTCATAAGATGCTTTCCTCGATAAATACACCACTGCTCAGGACCGTACTGACGGTTCAGCGAATGTGCAATCTCAAACATGTTCATGCTGTTAAAACTAGAGTAAATGCCTTTATAACATTCATAGTTTGTACAACTGTGAAGCATCTCATCATTTACAATAATATTGTAATCACCAAAGAGCACTTCTCCAATCAATGCAAATCCCGGTTTTAATTCTTCACAGAAATGGCGTAAACGACGCATGAAATTGTGATCCAGACTATAAGCAACATCGAGACGTAGTCCGTCAATATCGAATTCTTCAATCCAGAAACGAACACAGTCTAACAGATAATCTACGACTGCAGGATTCTGTAAGTTTAATTTTACCAGTTCAAAATGTCCTTCCCATCCTTCATACCAGAAGCCATCATTATAACAGCTGTTTCCGTCAAAGCTGATGTGGAACCAGTCTTTATAAGGAGAATCCCATTTTTTCTCCTGTACATCCTGAAATGCCCAGAAGCCGCGTCCGACATGGTTAAATACGCCATCCAGCATAATCTTTACATGATGCTCATGAAGTGTCTGACAAACTTCTTTAAAATCATCGTTTGTTCCGAGACGACAGTCTATTTTCTTAAAATCGCGAGTATCATAACCATGGTTATCAGATTCAAATATAGGATTTAAAATAATAGAACCGATACCTAATGTCTCAAGGTATTCGCTCCATTCACCAATCTTCTTGATCCTCGGAACAGTCACCCCATCATTATGCACCGGCGCACCGCAAAATCCAATCGGATATATTTGATAAAAAGTTTCATTATAAGCCCACATAAAAAACACCTCTTCCTGTTGTTAAAAATCTAGTAAAAATCCTTTTTATTATAACATAAATTGGTAAAAAGTGATAAAAAATATAGAGGAAATTTAAAAAATATGATTTTTCAGTGAAAGGCTTCGGCTTGACATTTTCTAAAGGAAAGGGCAAAATAAAATGCATGAAAAAGAGTTGTAAAATTGAAATAAGAAAGGCGAAAAAATCATGAATTTTGGAAATATTGGAACAATGATGAAATTACAGTCAGCATTAAAAACATTTAACGCAAATCACCCAAGAGTAATGCCGTTTTTTAAAGCTGTTGGAGCAGAAGGTGTTAAAGAAGGCATGGTTATTGAAATGACAGTGCGCACACCGGAAGGCAAAAGCATGACAAGTAATATTAAAGTGCAGCAGTCAGATTTGGAATTGATCGAGTTATTGAAAAATTTAAATATGAATGAATAAGGAAGAAAAACATGAAACGGAATGTTGAGTTGAGTGAGATTTCAGATGGAAGATTATATACAGCAAATGATATGGTAAAAGCAGACTGCTTTGACTGTCAGGGGTGTTCGGCGTGCTGCCATGGGATGGGAACTTCCATAGTATTAGATCCGATGGATATCTGGCGTCTGCAAAGAGGGATTGGATTGGATTTTGCGGCACTCATGGAGGAATATATTGAGCTCAATGTAGTGGATGGTATGATTCTGCCTAATTTAAAATTAGCAGGACAGACAGAGGCGTGTGCATTTTTAAATGCCGAAGGACGTTGCAGCGTACATGAATTTCGTCCGGGAATTTGCAGATTATTTCCGTTGGGACGTTATTATGAAGAGGAAGGATTCAAATATTTTTTACAAATTTATGAATGTAAAAAAGAAAATCGCGGAAAAGTAAAGATTAAAAAATGGCTGGGAATTCCAAATCTGTCAGCATACGAGAAATACATAGCAGACTGGCACCGGTTTTTGCTGGATTGTGAAGCAGGAATACAGACTTTGGATGAAGAGAATACAAGAATTTTAAATCTATATGTTTTGAAAATGTTTTACCAGACAGCATATGAGAGTGAAGAATTCTATGGAGAATTTTATGAAAGGCTTCAGCAAGTGAAAAATACACTTGGAATTTAAGTGAAAATGGAACAAGTGAAAATATATCAGTTGGATGTTACAAAATTCGAAGATCCGCAGTGCTTTCAGAAACATTATGCGATGCTTTCAAAGGGCAGGCAGAAGAAAATCGATGCATATCGGGTGGACAACGCGAAAAGATTATCTCTTGGGGCAGGCGTTTTGCTGGAGCGGGGGCTACGAGAATATAATATTTGCGAGCGTAATGTGAAAATTAAAACAGGAGAGAATGGAAAGCCCTATCTGGAAGAATATCCGGAGATTCATTTTAATTTATCACATTCCGGAAATATGGTTTTTGCAGTGTTTTCAGACCGGGAAGTAGGGTGTGATATCGAAGAAATCGGAAAACCGCAAGAAAAATTGGCGGAACGCTTTTTTTGTCCGGAAGAATATGAGTATTTGATGAAAATAGAGGATGAACATAGACGATGTGAAGAATTTTATCGTTTGTGGACATTAAAAGAAAGTTTTATGAAAGTGACAGGTCTTGGAATGAAATTGCCATTGGATTCGTTTTGCTTTCAATTAGGAGAACGTGTTGAGATAAGACAACATATAAATAAAGAAGAATATGATTTTCAAGAGTTGGAAATAACAGATAAAAAAGGAACAAAATATAAAGCAGCAATATGTTTATGCGTAAAGAAATGAAGTGTAAAAAATGAGACAACATAAGTGGAGAACAGGAAGAATATTAGGAATAGTAATGGCGGCAGCTATGCTGGGCAGTATCGCTACACCGATTTGTGCGGTGGCGGAAGAATCAGAAGCAGTTGAAATGCAAGATGATGGTATTTTAGAGTATGTCGCTTTGGGAGACAGTATTTCAAATGGATATAGTGCAGATCCAGAATCAGAGATTATTAGTTATCCGCAATTGATTGCACATGATTTGGAAGAAATGGCGGGAGAAGATGTTGAGCTGTCAAAAGATACAAAGAACGGATTGACAACAACGAAGCTGAATTCTGTTATTTTGAAAAGAAAACAAGTGCAGGAGTCTTTAAAAAAAGCTGATTTTGTGACGGTGACGATTGGGGCAAATGATCTTATGAATCAGTTTAAAAAGGTATCAAAAGAAATTTTGAACAATAATACCAAGTTTTCAACGGCAAATCAGGCCTTAGCGGCGTTGCAAGACGGAATTAAGGCAAATCCGCTGCTGCTTGTAAAAGTAGTCAGCGCAATCAGCAATTGGGATTACACCTCATTTGAAGACGATTGGAAGCTTACAATGGAAAATATTGATTCGATGCGACCGGCAAATAGCGAGATGATAGTTACAACAATCTACAATCCGGTAGAAAGCATGGAGCTTCCCGGAACATTGAACAGTATTGTTGAAGGTCTGATTTCAAAGATGAATGATATCATTGTATCTTACGCTGATGATTATGATTATAAGGTAGTGGAGCTGTTAGATTCCGGTATAGGAGAAAAAGTGCAGTCAGATGGACTTCATCCAAACCAGGAAGGGCAACAGCTGATATGTGATTTGATGGAAGAAACTGCAACCTCAGAGCCATTTGAGGCAATAAGAGAATACCGGGAAGAACAGGAACGGGAGAAACAGGAAGCTCTGAAAGCAGCAAAACGTCAGAAGGAGCAGGAAGAAGCAGAAAAGAAAGCTCTGGAAGAAAAAAAAGAGAGAAGAAAGACAGTGGTAAGCTGTGTATCACTCGCAGTTGCAGTTGGTCTTATGGCATTATTGCGTAAGAAAACAGAAAATGAAGAAAGAAATAAACAGAGTGGTAAAAAGTGATACGTGATAAAGAGAAAAGGCGGGTATTGAAGTGAGAAAAAAAGAATTGGCGGCAGAGGTAATCGCACGTTTAAAAAAAGAATATCCAGATGCAGGGTGTACATTGGATTATGATGATGCATGGAAACTACTTGTTAGTGTGCGCCTGGCTGCACAATGTACGGATGCAAGAGTAAATGTGGTTGTGGAAGGATTGTTTGAAAAATATCCAAGTGTAAATGCATTGGCGGAGGCAGATGTAGAGGACATTGAAGCGATAGTGCGTCCGTGTGGTCTTGGAAAGAGTAAGGCAAGAGATATTAGTGCCTGCATGAAGATGATAAAAGAAGAATACGGTGGAAAAGTCCCGGATGATTTTGATGAACTGTTGAAACTTCCGGGAGTTGGAAGAAAAAGTGCAAATCTGATCATGGGAGATGTGTATGGAAAACCGGCAATTGTGACAGACACACATTGCATCCGCCTGACAAATCGCATTGGATTAGTTGACGGCATAAAGGAACCAAAGAAAGTAGAGATGGCATTATGGAAAATCATTCCGCCGGAAGAAGGAAGCGATTTCTGTCACAGACTCGTATATCATGGGAGGGAAGTCTGCACAGCACGAACAAAACCACATTGTGATAAATGTTGTCTCGAAGATATTTGCAAGAAAAAAGGTGTTTAAGATTTCGGAATAGTTAGATGAGACAGTTTGGTATAAAGGACACGTTAAATTTAATAGAAGGGCGAATTAAAAGGAAATGAAAGCAGTAAACGAAAAAGACATTGAAATAACAAAAGAATTATTTGAGTTTATAGAAAAAAGTCCAACTGCATTTCATGCTGTAGAACAGATGAAAAACAGATTGGATAAAGAAGGCTATCAGCAATTGCTGGAAGGAAAAAAATGGGAATTGCAGAGCAAAGAAAAATATTATGTAATTCGAAATAGCTCAGCAATCATTGCATTTCGCATACCAGAAACAAAACCACAGGGATTTCAGATTATGGCAAGCCATAGCGATTCACCAACATTTCGTATTAAAGAAAATCCGGAAATGAAGGTGGAACAGGCATATGTGAAATTGAACGTAGAAAAATATGGCGGGATGCTCTGTGCACCATGGTTTGACAGACCGCTGTCGGTTGCCGGCCGAGTAATCATAAAGGAAGGAAATAGGCTTGTGAGCAAGCTGGTTTCGATAGACCGCGATCTTTTGATGATTCCAAATCTCGCCATTCATATGAATCGTGATGCAAATAACAACTATCAATATAATGTACAGAAAGATATGCTGCCATTATTTTCAATGTCAGGTGAAGAGGGTGAATTTGCACAGATGATCGCGGATGAAGCCGGGGTGGAAAAAGAGCAAATCATAGGCAATGATTTGTATTTGTACAATCGCCAGAACGGAAGTATATGGGGTGCAAACCAGGAATTTTTATCAATTGGACGACTGGATGACTTACAGTGTGCATTTGCTTCGTTAAAAGGATTTTTGCAGGCAGAGACAAAGAACAGTATACCGGTTCATTGTGTCTATGATAATGAAGAAGTCGGAAGCGAAACAAAGCAAGGAGCAGCATCTACATTTTTATATGATACGTTGTATAGAATCAATGAGAGCCTGGAAGGAAATGACAGCGACTACCACAGATTACTTGCATCAAGTTTTATGGTGTCAGCAGATAATGCACATGCCGTACATCCAAATTATGCAGATAAAGCCTGCCCGACAAACCGTCCGTTGTTAAACGAAGGTGTTGTGATTAAAATCAGTGCAAATCAAAAATATACAACAGACGGAATGGCATTTGCTGTATTTAAACAAATCTGTGAAAAGGCAAATGTTCCGACACAGGTTTTCCATAATCGTTCAGATATACTGGGAGGTTCTACGCTTGGAAATATTTCCGGTAATCAGGTGGCTGTGAACAGTGTTGATATCGGACTCCCACAGCTGGCAATGCATTCACCATATGAGACTGCGGGAATAAAAGATACAGGATATCTTGTAGAGGCGGCAAAAACATTTTTTGAAACATCGTGTGTAGAGACGGAATATGGAGTGTACGAGCTGCAATAATGCAGGGAAATGAATTGAAATTTGATGTTCGAAGAAGAATATTTTTCAACAAAGAATAACATAGAGGTTAGGATAAAATGTTATATACAAGACCGGATTATTATAAAGAATTTACATGTACAGCGGAACAATGCGAAGATACTTGCTGTGCCGGCTGGCAGATTGTAATTGATTCTGCATCGATGAAAAAATATCGAGGCGAAAAAAGTGCGTACAAAAAGAAACTTCACCGTTCCATACACTGGCTTCAAAAAACATTTAAACAAGATAAAGAAAAAAGATGTGCTTTTTTAACAGAAGAAAATTTGTGTGATATGTATTTGAATCTTGGAGAAAAAAGCTTATGCAGAACATGCAGACAGTATCCAAGACATATGGAAGAATTTGAAAATGTAAGAGAGGCGTCCCTGTCGCTTTCCTGTCCGGAAGTCGCAAAGCTGCTGCTTTCAAGGAAAGAAAAGGTGAAATTTCAATATCGTGAAACAGAAGAAGAGGAAGAATGGGACGATTTTTCACCATTTCTCTATTCCCAGTTAGTGGATGCCAGAGAGCTGATGATCGAGTTGCTGCAGAATCGGAAATTGTCGATTGAAAATAGAATCGTTTTATGCCTTGGGCTGGCCTATGATATGCAAAATCGCATTGATGCAGATGAGTTGTTCGGCTGCGGAGATGTAATTGAAAATTATCGCAAGCAGGCATATTTTTCATCGGCTGGCAGAAAAGTTGATAGATATAGAAAAAATATAAAAGCACAATATCAGTTTGCACATAGAGTGATAGAAGATTTATATCAATTGGAGCTTTTGAAAGAAGAGTGGGATATGCTTCTTCAAGAGGCACAAGTCCGCCTGTTTGGAAAAGGTGAAGATGTGTATGCAGAGATTATGGATGAATTTAGCGAGTGGATTCAGACAGAGTATCAGTGGGACTGGAACATTCAGTGCGAACAATTGATGGTGTATTTTATTTACACATATTTTTGTGGAGCTGTTTATGATGAACGCATTTTGGTAAATGCAGAGATGGCGGTGGCGGCAGTCAGTGTTATCTGGAATTTGATGGCGGCAACCTGGCTGAAAAATGAGAAGCAGCTTGATCTGGAAGATGTGTGCAGTATTGCGTATCGATATTCAAGAGAGTTAGAGCACTCGGATGAGAACTTGAAACGATATTGGAATATATTAGATGAAGAAAAATTGTTATTCAGGTAGTGAGAATAGGAGAAAGCGTTGCTGGTCACAGGTACTGTGAACAGTAACGTTTGTCGTGAATAAGGGTAAGAAAATAAAAAATATATATTGACAAGCAAGGTTTTACATAATATAATAGTACAGCATGAAAAAAGGAGAAACAGCATACACCAAAGCCCCGGAGTAGGCTGATTTCATATAAAAAAAGTAAAAAACGATGTTATATGATGATTATTAGTAGGAGGAATACCCATGAAAACTTATATGGCTAACCCAGACAAGATTGAAAGAAAATGGTATGTGGTTGACGCTGAAGGTCAGACATTAGGACGTATGGCTTCAGAAATCGCAAAAGTGTTAAGAGGTAAAAACAAACCAGAATACACACCACACGTTGATACAGGTGATTATGTAGTAGTTGTTAATGCAGAGAAAGTTAAAGTTTCAGGAAAGAAACTTCAGCAGAAAATCTATTACAACCACTCTGATTATGTAGGAGGAATGAAAGAGACTACATTAGCAGAGATGATGGCTAAGAAACCTGAAAAAGTTATCGAACTCGCTGTTAAAGGAATGCTTCCAAAAGGACCTATGGGAAGAGACATGATTAAGAAACTTCACGTATATGCTGGACCAGAGCACAAACAGCAGGCTCAGAAACCAGAAGTATTGACATTTTAATGAGAGGTTGAAAGGAGGACATTACAGTGGCTAATACAAAATATTATGGAACAGGAAGAAGAAAAAAATCTATCGCAAGAGTTTACCTTGTACCTGGAACAGGAAAAATTACAATTAATAAAAGAGATATCGACGAGTATTTAGGACTGGAGACACTGAAAGTAGTTGTTCGTCAGCCACTCGTTGCTACAGGAACAGTTGATAAATTTGACGTAATCGTTAACGTTCACGGTGGTGGATACACAGGACAGGCTGGAGCTATCCGTCATGGTATCTCTAGAGCACTTCTTGAGGCTGATGCTGAGTACAGACCAGTTCTTAAGAAAGCTGGATACTTAACACGTGACCCACGTATGAAAGAACGTAAGAAATACGGTCTCAAAGGAGCTCGTAGAGCACCTCAGTTCAGCAAACGTTAATCGTTGTTGTTCAATATTGTATTTTCTATCCCGGAAGTATTTTGCTTCCGGGATTTTTCTAAAAATATCTAAAACGATCTATTATCAAAAATAAATTAAAATTCAGATTAGAAATCAAAATAAAAATTCAGTAAAAATCCAATTAAAAACATATATTAAGTTTATATATTAAATTTAGAATTTAAAACTAAAAGAAAAAGCAAGTTGCGGCTGGAGATTTTTTGAATCAAACAGGCAAAGTATCTGCACGCTATCGGAAAGGCTAGTTGTGGATGCAAATTTTTAAAGGGGAGTATCTGCAAGATAGAGAAAAGGCAGTTTGAAGATGCAAAATTTTGAAGAGGAGTATCTGCAAGATAGAGAAAAGGCAGTTTGAGGATGCAAATTTTTAAAGGGGAGTATCTGCAAGTAGAAAAAAAGCAAGTCGCAGATGAAAATTCTCGCATATTAACGGAAAAAAGCATCTGCAAAGGTGCTTTATAAGCCGATGCAGATACAACAGTTCTAAAAAAAGCATCTACAAGAGTATTTAACAAGCTAATGCAGATACAGCAGCTCTAAAAAAAGCATCTGCAAAGGTATTTAACAAGCCGATGCAGATACAACAGTTCTAAAAAAGGCATCTGCAAGAGCATTTAACAAGCTAATGTAGATACAGCTGTTTATAAAAAATTATCTACAAGAGAACTATATGGGCTGGTAAAGATACCCCAATATTAGAGTTAAGTAACTAAATCAAGAATAAATTAAGAACCAGAAGTAGGAGGCGAAATTGCTTATGCACAATTTTAAAGAATCACTGATTGAAGAACAACAGCGTTTAGAGGAGATTATAGCTAGGGCAAAAATGGAGAATGCTCATATGCCGGAAGGATATTTAAGAATATCAAAGCACAAGAATAGATGTCGTTATTATCATTGTCTGACAGATCGGAATGGGACTTACATTCCAAAAAAGAACATAATATTAAGTAAACAATTGGCTCAGAAAGCATATAACAAATCAATTATAGATAAAGCAGAAGAGCAACTTAGTCAAATAAATAAAATATTAAAAGTAGATACAGACGAAGAAATGAAAAAGTTGTATGATTCCCTACATCCTGATCGGAAAAAATTGATTATTCCATTTGAGGAAAACTGGGAAGACAAGTTGCAAAAATGGTATGAAACATCCTATCAAGGAAAAGAATTTAGAGAAGGCACACCAGTTCTTCTGACTGAAAAAGGAGAACAAGTACGATCAAAATCAGAAAAAATATTAGCAGATTATTTTTACAGAAAGAAGATTTTATATAAATATGAAAAACCATTATATTTAAAAGGATATGGTATAGTATATCCGGATTTCACATTCTTATCTTCGAAAACAGAGCAAGAAATATATTGGGAACATGAAGGGATGATGGATAATCAAGAGTATGCAAGGAGTGCAGTGCGTAAAATAGAATCTTATCAGAAAAATGGAATTTATCCTGGAGAAAGGTTAATTCTTACTTTTGAAACTGAGCAGAATGTGCTTAACCAGAATATAGTTGCAGGTTTGGTAGAGAAATATTTGTAAAGACCCAAAAGCATCTGTAGAAGTATTGCATGAGCAAATGAGGATACCAAAACGTTTAAAATGAATAGCGAAATAAAAAGATGTCACGTAGTGGTGTATTAAAATTATGTGGATGTAATTGAAGCAAAAATATGATATCATGTGAGTAACAAATCGTTATTTTTAGAACAAAATATTTCTATAAGATTAAGCAGATTTTAGTCAATATGAGCTGTTTATTATTGGATTTGATATATCACTTTTTAAAAGAATAGTTTACAATAAATACAAGTAGAAAAAAAGGAGATTAAAAAAGGAGGATTTGACATGAAAATTTTGAAAAGTATTCTTAATTATATTCCATTAGCCACGTTTCTCATATTTGTGGTTACTGATGGAATTTTTTCTCTAACATCGGCATTAATTTTTGTTATTTCCACGAGTGGTCTACTAATTAATTGGAAAAGAAAAAACAGAGATGAAGAATTAAGAAAATAGGAATTTGTGGAGGATGAAAAGATTATGATAAAGAATATCGCTATTGTCAGTTTATCGAGCGGAACAATAGGAGAGGATTTTGTTAAGCATGAGGTAGATATAGGAATAAAAAGGTTGAATGACTTTGGCCTGAATGTTCGATTTATGCCTCATGCCCTTAAAGGAATAGAATATGTCAAAAACCATCCTGAAAAGCGTGCGGCTGATTTGTTACAAGCCCTTAGTGATCCGGAGATTGATATGATTCTCTGTGCAATTGGTGGAGATGATACATATCGCTTGTTGCCTTTCCTGTTTGAACATAATGAACTGGCAGATGCAGTCTCCAATAAAGTATTTCTTGGCTTTTCTGATACGACGATCAATCATTTTATGCTCCATAAGGTTGGAATGAAAACGTTCTATGGGCAGTCTTTCCTTGCGGACGTCTGTGAACTGGACAAAGATATGCTCCCATATACACAAAAGTATTTTGAAGAACTGATAAGTACTGGAATGATAAAAGAAGTCAGACCCAGCGAAATCTGGTATGAAGGAAGGACGGATTTTGGTATTGATCGAGTTGGCACACCTTTAAAATATCATCCCGATTATGGTTTTGAATTACTGCAAGGCAATTCTGTTTTCTCAGGAGAGATTCTTGGCGGTTGTATTGATTCCATTTATGATTTTTTCAATGGAGAACGCTATGTGGATATGCCGCTTTTTTGCAAGAAGTACAAACTATTCCCAGAGATTGCAGATTGGGTCGGAAAGATTCTTCTGTTAGAATCCAGTGAAGAGAAGATGTCTCCTGAAAAATACAGAAAAGCCGTACTCGCACTAAAAGAAACAGGCATTTTTGATGTGATTTCAGGTATTCTTATAGGAAAGCCGATGGATGAAACTTATGTGCAGGAATATAAACAGATACTGGTAGACGTAATTGATCATCCGAATTTGCCTATAGTGTGCAATATCAATATCGGACACGCCCAGCCACGTTGCATCATTCCATTTGGTGTTGTGGCAACGGTTGATATTGATAATCAAGTAATCAGATTTGCAAACTGAGAGACAACTTCCAATTGAACAAAATCGCTGCGCGATGGCCTGCCAAGGCTGTGGCACAGCTTTCTTTTTCTCAATAATAAAATAGGCAATGGCAATTCTTACCAGTATTTGATATTGTAAAGTTACCACACAAAACAATTCAATACAGAAAGACACCACTGCCTATGAAAAGAATACCATTTGACCGCTTTTCTGACAAGCGGTTTTATTATGCTAATGCACCTCCATGTAAGCAGGGTTTTTCATTAACTACTGATTTTACATGGAGGATTTTATTATGTACGATGAAATATTTAGCCAGATTACAAATGCTGCAAACAAACGGAATCTAAGAGATTCTACTATTCATGCATACTGTACAAGTGTTGCTCACTTTTTAAAATATACTGATAAGCCAATAGATGCTCTGACAACAGATGATGTTGACATATTTCTCACAGAAAAAAGACTTTCCGGGATTTCACCGGAAACATACAACCACTATCATTCCGGTATTCGTTTCTTTTATAAAAAAGTATTAAAGATGAATTGGGATGACGATGATATCCCACGTATGAAAAGAGACAGGAGCCTGCCAATCGTACTTACGAAAGCAGATATATCAGCGATTCTGGATGCAACGCCAAACCTGAAACATAAAGCCATGATTGCTACAATGTATTCAGGTGGTCTTCGGGTATCAGAAGTCACGCACCTTCACTATGATGATATTTCACGCACAAACAAAACAATACACATCCGTGATGGCAAAAGTCGTTTTGACCGTTATACCCTGCTTGCTGACCGTACACTTGAGATACTTACGGAATACTGGTTTAAGTGCGGCAGACCAACAGGGATTCTGTTTCCAAGTTCATGGACTGGCGATTATCTTGTGAAGGACAGTGTCATTCAGTTCTTCCATAAAAGTGCAAAAAGGGCTGGAATTCAGAAACATGTCTCTACACACTGTTTGCGCCATAGTTTCGCAAGTCATCTGTTCGAAGCCGGGTGTGACGTGAAATATATTCAGGCCCTTTTGGGACACCGTGATCCAAGATCAACAGAGATTTATCTTCATGTAAGTAATAAGACTCTGCTCGGTATTAAAAGCCCATTTGATGAGATGGGTGGTGAGTAATCGTGGAAAAATCATGTACGATACAGGATGTCTTTGAACGGTTTTATCCTGTTTATAAAAAAACACATGAGATTCCTGCGCACCACAGAAAAACCGCTTTTCACATCATGAACTGTAAAACAGGGGCTTTTGGTGTGAATATCAGTGTCTGTGAGGAATGTGGCTGTATCAGTGTTCACAACAATTCATGCAGAAGCAGGTGTTGTCCCATGTGCCAGGAGTTTCCGAAAGAAAAATGGATTGATGCACAAAAGGAGAATGTATTGGATACACCTTATTATCATGTTGTTTTTACGGTTCCGGAAGAATTGAATCCAGTTATTTATAGTAATCAGAAACTTCTGTATGATGCACTGTATCATGCTGCATCTTCCACTCTGAACGAACTGGCAAAAGATTCAAAGTATCTGGGAGCTGACATCGGATATATCTGTATTCTTCATACATGGGGTTCTGCAATGAATTATCATCCTCATATACATACCATTGTTCTTGGTGGTGGACTTGATAAGGACAACAAATGGAAAGATACCGGTGGGAAGTTTTTTCTCCCGTATGGGGTCGTTGCAAAAGTGTTCCGTGGGAAATATTTGTGCGAATTAAAAAGCCTGTGGAATGATTCAAAGCTTGAGTTTCATGATACAGCGGAGAAATATCAAAACCACTATTGCTTCAAAGAACTTCTCGATGAGTGCTATAAAAAAGACTGGGTTGCTTATTGTAAGGAAACATTTAATGGAGCACAGTCAGTCATAAATTATCTTGGGAAATATACTCACAGGATAGCAATCAGTAATCATCGGATCAAGTCCATGACGGAAACAACTGTTACATATGCTGTAAAAGACTATAAAAACAAAGGTCAGTGGAAAGAGAAAACAGTTCCAGGCGAGGAATTCATCCGTCGATTTTTAATGCATGTTCCTCCAAAACGTTTTGTTAGAATCCGGCACTATGGTTTGCTGTCGTGCCGAAACAAGAGCAAAAAGATGACGCACTGTAGAAATCTGCTTGGATGTAAAAAATATATTTCTGCATTGAAAAATCGAAGTGCCGCTGAAATGATAAAGCTGCTATATAACATAGATGTATGCATGTGTTCTTCCTGTGGCGGAAAAATGGTTCCACATCTTCCAGATAAGCATACACCATCTGTTTTAGCGTATATGAGATGTTAAAATATACAACTGAATACTTCAAAAAACTTCCGCAAAGGGAGTCTGTTTGTCATGCCTAAAAATAATTCTTTTGGCAAAAACTAGCTGTCAATAAAACACGAGACATGATAAACTTATAGAAGAGAGTAAAGATTGAATTCCCATAGATAGTGGCGAAAGGGACGCGACTTTGTTCACCAAGGAAAAATCGAAATTGATGTAAACGAAAGGGCAGTTTGATAAAACCGCAAGACTGCTTTTTCGTTTACAACAACTCCGATTGTTTCCTTAACAATTTGGGCAATGGCGAATCACATGGTTTGCCGGCAGCGGTATTCCTTTGGCGTGCATCCGTATTTTTCTTCAAATTTTTTGAAGAAGAACCCAGTATTCTCATATCCCACGGCAATGCTGATATCGCAGGTCGGCAGCGTGGTGGTACGCAGCAACATGGCGGCCTGTGATAACCGCTGGTTCTGGATGAGTTGTTTATATGTATAGTTTGTATGCTTTTTGATATACGAAGAGAGATAGTTCGGATGCATATGGAAGAAAGCCGCGGTCGATTCCAGCGTACAGTCTGCGCAGTTGGTTTCTATATAACGCAGGATGGCGTAAATATGGTTGGAGGAAGAGAGGCTTGCCAGTTCCATGTTGTGCTGGAAGTAATTGATTAACTCGCAAATCAATAAAGTCATCTGTGCGTCAAGCATGGCGACGGACGTAACGGAGGGCGAGTAGAATTCACACAGAAACTGGTTGACAAATAATGTCAGCCGGTTTCTTTTTTTGGCGGAAAACAGGATATAGTTATCCCGTCGGGACTGGCTGTTGAGCGCCTCAATGAGAAATTGCGTGATAAAATTCTTTTTTGCGAGTTTCTCAAAGAAGTTGTTGTTTAAATATTCTTTGGTAATCAAAAAATTAATCATAATATCTTCTTCATTACATTTTGTCGTGCGGTGAGGCGTATTCGGGCTGATTAAAAGAATCTCTCCGGCAGATAAAGTGAGGGATACGTCATTGAGTGTAAATGTACAGCTGCCGGAATAGACATAGCAAAGCTCCAGCCATTCGTGAATATGCAGGGGAACCGTCTCAAAGCGGTCCTGCTTGATGACTGCAAAATTTTGGTAATTGGCCAGAACCTTGTTCTCCGAGAGCGCCATCTGCATACTGAGCGGGGTAGGCGTGAAACAGTAGCAGAGTTCCCCCGACGCCGTGGTGATTGTCTCGATACCGGGATAATCATTGGTAGCTCCCAAGAGATTCTGTTCTTCCTGTGCAGTGTGTTTTCGCAGATAAGTATCCAGTCCGGAATCCGTCAACATTGGTATATCCTCCCATATTTTTAAAAATATTTAAAAATCCGCCTTCATCGGCTGCCTTCGCATGTTTTTCAGGTTTCAAAGTCATGGCTTTCATGCAAATGTAAAGGTATGCTCTTTGGCACTTTGCATTTTTATCATTATACAAAACATTTGCGGATGCATCAATATAAATCTTAAGTTTGGTAGGTAAAATGATGAAATTCCGTAAATGATTTTATGAGGCAAATCCATTATACTCGAATTACAGTGTACACAATGAAAAAAGGAAGGAGCTTGGAAAACAGCAATATGAATCAGATTTACGCAGCAAAAACAAATCATATCACGAATCCGGTGGGATTTTTACTGAATCCGGTGGTTTTTTCGTGGAAGGTCAGAGAATGCAGGGGAAAGAACCAGAGATGTGCCAGAATCCTTGTGGCAAAGGATGAAACCTTCGCGGATGTTCTTTGGGACACCGGGGAGGCAAAGCTCGACAGTCTGGCTGTAAAAGCGGAGATGAATCTGGAGCCTTGTACCAGATATTACTGGAAGGTAATCGTTACTACGGACGCAGACGAAGTGCTGGAGTCCGACGTACAGTTCTTTGAGACGGCAAAGAGGGACGAGCCGTGGGTGGGAAAATGGATTACCTGCGACAGCAGGATGGAACGCCATCCCATTTTCTCAAAGCGAATCATTCCCCGTGGAAAGGTAAAAAAAGCCCGTCTCTATCTCTGCGGACTGGGGCTTTATGAGGCATATTTTACGGATGGAGAGAAAACCGAAACAGATATTTTAAAATCCGCAAAAATCGGGGAAGAATATCTGACCCCGTACTGCAATAACTACAATCAGTGGTTACAGTATCAGACGTATGATGTGACCGCGCAGATGCAGCGCGAAGGTGTGTTGTCCGTTCTTTTGGGGAATGGGTGGTACAAAGGGAGGTTCGGGTTCAATCAGACAGAACAGAAAGGATTTTACGGCGACGAGTGGAAACTGCTGGCAGAGGTGCATCTGGAATATGAGGATGGCACACAAGAGATAATCGGCACGGATGACACATGGGAAGTGACAAGGAGCAATCTGTTTTTTTCCAATATATATGACGGGGAGAAACGGGATGATACCTTGGAACCTGTCGAACCTGTCAGCGCGCAGCTTGCTGAGGCGCCGCAGGGGCGACTGACGGAGCGGCTGTCCCTTCCGGTGACTGTGCATGAACAGTTTACACCGAAGGAACTGATTCACACCCCGAAGGATGAATGGGTGTTTGACTTAGGGCAGGAGATTACCGGGATTTTCAAACTTCATGTCCATGAGCCGAAAGGAAAAGAAATCAGAATCCAGACAGGCGAAATCCTGCAGGACGGATGTTTTTATAACGAAAACTTAAGAACCGCTTTGTCGGAATATGTGTATATCTCTGACGGGGAAGAAAAAGACATTGTTCCGCATTTTACATTTTACGGATACCGGTATGTAAAAATCAGCGGGGTAACCAATGTCTCCTGTGAAGATTTTACGGGAATGGCACTCTACAGTGATTACGAAGGTACCGGTAGTATACAGACAGGAAATGAACTGGTAAATCAGTTGATTTCCAATGTGGAATGGGGCATGAAGGATAATTTCTTAGATGTGCCGACAGACTGTCCGCAGAGAGATGAGCGCATGGGATGGACAGGCGACACACAGGTGTTTTCGGGTACGGCATGTTATCTGGCGGATACCTATGCATTTTACAGAAAATATCTGTACGATTTGTATAAGGAACAGCTGATTGCCGGAGGGATGGTTCCGGAGGTGGTGCCGACCTTCGGTCCGTCGAAATGTTCCTGTGCATGGGGCGATGCGGCCTGTATCGTTCCGTGGAATGTCTATCTGTTCAGCGGGGATGCTACCATATTGGAACAGCAGTTTGACAGTATGAAGGCTTGGGTGGACTATATCCGTAAGGTGGACGGAGAGCACCACGGATGGAGACATTCCTTCCATTACGGAGACTGGCTGGCGCTTGACCGGGTGGGAGCCGCGGCGGGAAATGTATACGGAGCGACCGATGAAGGCTATATTGCGGATATTTATTATGCGGCAAGCGCGGAGCTTACAGCGAAGGCAGCGGCGGTTCTCGGGCGAAAGGAAGAGGAAAAACAATATCGGGAAATCGCCGAAAAACAATGGCGTGTGGTAAAAGAAGAATATTTTACCCCGACCGGAAGATGCGCGGAAAAGACACAGACGGGTCTTCTGCTGGCTCTGAAATATCATTTGTCAGAGGACGAAGAGCTGACCAGAGAGATGTTAAAGAAACTTTTCCGCGAGAGCAGAAACAAATTGAATACCGGATTTGTGGGAACCTCTCTTTTGTGTAATGTGTTGACCGATAACGGAATGACGGATACCGCCTACCGCCTGCTTTTGAACGAGGAGTATCCGGGGTGGCTGCACGAAGTGAAACTGGGAGCCACCACAGTCTGGGAACGATGGAATTCACTGGATGAAGACGGTAAGATATCCAGTACCGGAATGAACAGTCTCAACCATTATTCTTACGGGGCGATTCTGGAATGGATGTTCCGCCATGTGGGAGGAATCCATCTTTTGGAAGAATCTCCGGGAGGCAGAAGGGTTGCAATTTGTCCGAATGTCCATTATGATTTGAGACAGGTAAAGACCGTGTATGACTCGGCAAGCGGACGGTATGAGTGCGGCTGGGAAATCACGAATGATAACAGAATCAAAATCAGCATCACGATTCCGTTTGGCGGAGAAGGCGAGGTGCGATTGCCGCATGCTCCGGAGATTCTGTTTGAAGATAAGACAAATCCACTATTCGCAACAGTGGTGAACGGTATTTGTTATATCACTGCAGGAAACTATGAAGTCGTATATGAGGCAACTGAGAAGTTAAAGAAAATATACAGCGTGGAGTCAAAGCTGGAAGATTTGCTGAACCATCCGCAGATACGGGCATTTTTATCGACGATGACCGAGGTGGATATGATACCGGATGCGGTCTATGGATTGTCGTTTCGGCAGGTGGCGGAGATGTTTTCAGGACCGATGGATGAAGGACAGGCAGAGATGTTGAATACAGCATTATCACAATATTAAGGCGGAGAGAACAAATGAGTGAGAAGAGTAAAAAACAAAAGGTTAGTATCGTGGAAAAAATGGGCTTATTTATGGTATGTGCGGGAAATATTCCACTGATGGGATTATTGTCAGGATTCTTTATGATTTACTATACGAATGTGGTTGGTCTGGAACCGGCAGCACTGGCGACCCTGTTTTTAATATCCAAGGTGGTGGATGGAATCAGCGACCCGATTATGGGATATTTTCTGGACAAATTTCCGGTAACAAAAATGGGAAAATTTCGCCCTATGATTATTCTGGGAACAATCATCTGTGTTATAAATTATATTTTACTGTGGTTTGGCGCAGTCTGGATTCCGGTCGGAAAATATGTGATTGTGTATGTGACGTATCTTCTGCTGGGCTGGACGTTTGATATTATGGATATCTCCAAGAACAGTCTGCTCCCGGTCATGAGCGCGGATGACAGGGAGAGAAACAGTCTGTCGATTTTCAATGCGTTGGGAACAATGATAGGTGGCGCGGTACTGGCTGTGGCAGCACCGATTCTTGTGGCGGAAGGAACGTTACAGAACTATTACGTGTTAATTTTCGGTTCCATGGCCATGGTGTTGGTTTTATCTATTGCAGGGGCTCTTTGTGTAAAGGAAAGAGTAGCTTTTGAAGGAAAAAAAGAAGAAAGTTATACATTCAGGGAATTGTTACAGTTTTTGCGGTATAAACCTGTCTGGGCACTGTTTGTACTGGCACTGGTAGTCGGGGTGGGCAGTAATATAGCAGGAGGAGCCGGCGCTTATTTTTACACATATATAATGGGTGATATGACGCTTATGTCAGGGGTGTCACTTGTTTCAATGATAACTGCTCTGGTGGGAATTTTCCTTGGACCAATTCTGGCAAACCGGTTTGGAAAGAAACAGATTTTTGTAATGGCAATCGTCGTATCCATCCTGTTTTCCGCACTGCGTTTGATTGATGTGAGATCTATGCTTTTGATCTATATTAGTACAGTGGCAGGAGGTGTGGCAGGCGGATGTATAGCACCGCTGTCAACCAGTATACAGGCAGATAATACTACTTACGTGCAGTATAAAACCGGAAAACGTGCAGAAGCGGCGATCGCATCGCTTACATCTTTTATTACAAAAGTGGCGCAGGGACTCGGAGGAGCGATTCCGGGGTATGTATTGGCAGCTACAGGTTTTGTTACCGGCTCGGTTGCCCAGCCGGAGAGTATCAATACAGGAATTATCCTCTGCGTACTGATACTTCCGATTATCCTGAATTCCGCAGGGGCGATTCTTTTTGGTACACAGTATACGTTGGATAAAAAAGCAGTAGAGGAAATGCACACGGCAATCGCAGCGCGCAGCAATAAGTAACATATTGAAGGAGAATGCGATGGAACTGTCAAGATTAAAAGTAAACAACCAGTATTGTCCTTGCGTGGATGAAATGCCTTATTTTTCATGGGGCATTACCAGTAAAAAGCAAAATGTGATGCAGAAGTCCTACCACATTACGGTAACAGGAGCGGAAGGTCTTGTATGGGATTCGGGTGTGGTGGAAAGTGATGCGAGCGTTTTTGTGGAGTATAAAGGCAAACCGTTTCAGAGTTTCAGTGACTACCTGTGGACGGTGACAGCGACGGATAACACCGGTGATACCGCCACCGCCACATCCTCCTTTGAAACAGGTTTTATGGAAAAGGAGTGGAGTGCGCAGTGGGTAAGGTCTCCGTTTGCGATGAAAAAAGCCAGGAAAGGGAACGGCGGTCAGAATCCGGCAGAATATTTCCGCAAGGAATTTGTCGTAAGACAGGGAATAAAGAGAGCGCGTGTTTACGCGACCTGCCATGGCGCCTATCAGCTTAGTATCAATGGAAACAGAGCGGATGACAGAGAACTGGCGCCGGAATTTACGCTCTATGAAAAGTACCTGTGTTATCAGGTGTATAACGTAACATCTCTTTTGCAAGAGGGACACAATGCCATAGGAATGTTGGTTGGTGATGGCTGGTATGACAGTAAGAACTTTAAGTCGCGTGACAGGAAATTTAAGATGGAGCACGCAGTGTTGTTTGAAACGAGAATTGAGTATGAAGACGGCACATTTGAGACAGTTCTCTCTGACGATAAGTTGAAAGTTGCCGAAAGTCCGGTTCGTTCTTCGGATTTGTTCGCGGGCGAACTCTACGATGCGCAAATGGAGCAGGAGGGATGGAATTGTGCCGGATTTGATGACGGTGGATGGCAGAATGGAATTCTCTCAGGAGCATACTATGATAATTTAGTGTGGCTCTATGAAGTAAAACAAGGCGCGACTACAATATGGGAAAACTATATTGTCTATGAACCGGACGGCTCGCCGGTTACAACAAGTTTGAATCACTATGCGTTTGGCTGTGTGGATGACTGGATGTTCCGCAAAATCAGCGGTATCGATATGGCAGCGCCTGGTTTTAAGAAAATTGTGATTAAGCCGGAGCTGACGGAGACTTTTACATGGGCGAAACGTACTTATATGAGTGAATACGGACGAATCGGTACGGAGTGGCATCTGGCTGACAAAAATTTCAGCATGAATGTGGAGATTCCCTGTAATACTACGGCTGTTGTGTACCTGCCGGATGGAAGTTCCAAGGAAGTGGGGAGCGGGAATTATGAGTTTCACTGTATCGTTTGAATAGAAAAAACGAGGGCAGAGGATGCTTTGCCCCCTAAAAACATAACAGAGTTGGAGGATGTGTATGAAGCTGGAGCAATATGAAAAAGAACACATTGAAATTATGCGGAGACTGGCACCGGAATGTATGGTGTTGTTAAAAAGTAACGGTGACTTTCCACTTGCGGCACCGGAAAAGGTGGCTCTTTACGGCAGTGGCGCACGCAGGACAATTTTGGGCAAGAGATAAGGAGGAAAAGAACATATGAAAAAATATATGAAAATTCTGGCAATGATAATGCTCGTGCTGCTCATTTTGGCAGTCGGCTTTGTGGGGTATGTTTATAAGAAAAATGCGACGTTTCTGCCGGCACTGTTTGGCATCGGCGGTTTTCCGAATATAAAAAAGGAAGATTATTATCAGGCAGACGGAACATTCCGGAAAGCGGAAAAAGATGATAAAATGGCATTTTTTATGCAGCATCCGGTGTTTGGCGGCTATAAGCATATGTTTTTTAATGTTGAGGATAACGTGTTAAAAGCGATTGCCCCGGCAAAATATGCAGATTTTCTAAAAGCGCAGGGCAGAAGTGATCAGATGGAAAATGCACTGGAGGCTTTTAATTACCTGATCCGGCTTGTGGAAAGTGGAGAGGCGCAGTTGATTTCCGATATTAACTCGAAAGAAATGATAGAACAGAATCCATATCAGTCTCATTTGACCGGAATGTTTTACAAAGGAAAGCAAGGAAAACCATTGGCGGTGGTCGTTCCCGGAGGTGGATTTATCAGTAATGTGACGGACTGCGAGGGATATCCCGTGGCAATGAAATTACACAAGTTGGGGTACTCCGTATTGGTAATCAGTTACCCGATTGGCAAACAGCTGGGAGAAACGGAACATGAAAAACAGGGGCAGGCAGCGGTCAGGGAGCTGGTGCAGGTAATCCGTTATCTGAAGGAGCATGAGCAGGAACTGTCTGTGGATATGGATGACTATGCGATATTCGGTTTCTCGGCAGGCGGCATGATGACTACGGCATATTCCTTCGCAAATTACGAGGACTGCTGTCACAAAGTAAAACTGCCGAGACCGAAAGTGATTTTCCCGATGTATGGTCTGGACTGGAATGTGAAAGCGCTTGAGCAGGATAAGGGACTGGCGGTATTTTCCATCGCAGGGCGCGAGGATGAATACGGATTCGGAAATGTAGAGAAGAGACTTCCGCAATTGAAATCCGTGTTGGGTGAGGACAATGTGTCTGTACGGATTTACGATAATCTCGGACATGGATTTGGTATTGGTTCCAATACCATAGTACCTCATTGGATTGAAGAGGCAGTGGAATTCTGGGAGGCACATCGGAAATAATTTTTTCAAGAACAGAAAGAGTGAATTTTGAGAGGTCAAGTGTTTTATAAAATTATAAAACATCTGACCTTTTTAAAAGATGTTGGGGTCAAAAGCCCCCAACTATGATGCCTACGGATTGTTCCGTGCTTTGCACTCCCACAATCCTCCCAATTATTCGCAGAGTAGTCTCGTGTTTTTCAAATTCATGGAAAGCTACCAGAAAACTGACAGAATCATGTCTTTTGGCACTGGTAAACCGCAAAAGGAGTGGAATATCAACGTGTAGTGAATGGTTATGGCAGGACAGCTGAAAGAGGGTATATCCGTAATAGTATTTTTCCATATCGCTGTCCCATCCCCATGAGGCATCGGGGTCTGAAAAATGGCGAGGAACATCCGGGTTGTATGGTTTATCGGGGTCAGGATTTAAACGGTGTCCCCTCGGGTTGGCATGAGTATGGACAGCGGTACCGTCGCCGGAAACCGTAAGGTTTTCAGAAGAAGTCCCATAGAAATGAGCAGAAAAAACAGGATAAAGGAACGCACAATTCACGAGAAATGACAATAGTTTTTTGAAAATTTGCTGAAAAAATTTAAAATCCCTCTCTGAAAATGGGAGGAAACGAAAAAAGTAACAAGTACAAAAAGAGCGGAGATTCGGGCTTTATGGAGTTTCCGAGACCGTTCTGAAATAGATAAGGAGGAAAAAAACATGGGTAAGTACAAAGGACTGTTCTGGCCGGCAATCTTAGGCGTCAAGCATATGCCGAAGGTAAAGGAATCGGAGTTTTACAATGACGCGGGAGGGTTCCGCAGGGCTACGATCAATGACAAGATTGCGTTCTTCCTGCAGCATCCCGTATGGGAGGGCAGGCCGGAGCTTTTTATGAAGACCGGGTCGCCAAAGGAAATATATGCCATGTCAGGCATGAGCGTCCATGGTTTGTGCAATCTTATCGGGCAGCCCGCACAGGCGCAGAGCATCGTGGATGGTTTCAACTATGTCGTGGAGCAGAAAGGGCTGAAAAAGGTGCATTTCATCAGCGGGCTTTATGCGGAGGATGAGGTAAGGCGTGATCCCGACAAGGGAAAGGTACAGGGGATCCTGTTCCAGGGGGAGCCAGGGAAGCCCGTGGCTGTGCTGATTGCGGGCGGCGGGTTTGACGGCGTAGCCTCTTATTTGGAGAGCATCCCGGCAGCCATGGAACTGCACAGGAGGGGATACAGTGCGTTTGTGCTGGTCTACCGTGTGAATGTGGAGCTGCATGAAACCGAACCGCAGGCCAAGGGCGGGGAGGCATCCAAGGATGTGCTGCCGGCGGTAAGGTATCTGATAGGGCATCAGGCAGAGTACGGCTATACGATGGACGGCTTTGGTATGTTCGGGTTCTCCGCTGGAGGCCTGATGACGACAGCCTACGCATTTTCTGATTATAAGGACTGCTGCCATAAACATAATTTGCCAAGGCCCGCCGCCATCTTCCCCATCTATGGCCTGCACTGGGAGCTTAAGGTTCACGAGGAGGACAAGGGGCTTGCTATATTTTCCAGGGTCGGGCGGGATGACCCTACCGGTTTTGCGGCCGTGGAGAAGATCATCCCGGACATCAGGAAAGCGCTGGGGCAGGAAAATGTCGATATCGTCATGTATGATAAGCTGGGTCATGGCTTTGGCCTGGGGATAGATACTGCGGCAGATGGCTGGCTGCGGGATGCAGTCGCATTCTGGGAGGAGCATCGGAAATGTTGATTTGCTCTTCACGGATTTCAACTATTGTTTGTGCCGCGGTGCGGCATGTCCGAAAGCGTGGGAGAACAGGAGAAATGACAGTATGGGACAGGTAAAAAACAATGATTCTTTTTTGGGCAAGGCTGAAAAATTAAAGCCTGTGCTGAAGCACAGGATGCTCCGGCCGGTGGGCGTTGTGTCCTTTGAGCGGAAAAAGGCGGACAGCGGGGCGGATGAGATGATCTGCAGCGGTACAAGGCCGATACAGGAACTGCCGCATCAGGTCCTGGGGAAAGGGCAGAAGCTGGTGCTGGATTTCGGAGACCATCAGGTGGGCTATGTAAGCTTTACGATTGATGCCAGGGGAAGCCATTTTGACGCGCCGGCCTATATCCGGCTGAAATTCGCGGAGCGTCCCTCTGAGCTGTTTGACAGAATGGAGGACTGCGAGAGCTGGATCAGCAAGTCCTGGATTCAGGAGGAATTTCTCCATATAGATGTGATGCCGCAGAAGATATCCCTGCCGAGACGCTATGCTTTCCGCTATCTGCAGGCGGAGGTCATAGACACTTCCAGTAAATATGGGATTGTCATAGACGGGGTTTCCGTGGACGCGGTGTCCGCTGTGGATATGGCGGATATCCAGCTTTTGGATTCCGGTGATATGCTGCTTGACAGGATAGACAGGGTGGGCGCAAAGACCCTGATGGACTGCATGCAGTCTGTCTTTGAGGACGGTCCCAAAAGGGACAGGAGGCTGTGGCTGGGGGATTTGAGACTGCAGGCACTGGCAAACTATGAGACCTTTAAGAATTATGATATGGTGAAGAGGTGCCTTTATCTGTTTGCCGGGAGTACGTTTTCAGATGGGAGGATTGCGGCCTGTCTGTTTTTGGAGCCGGAGATTGCAGCGGATGACTCTTACCTCATGGATTATGCACTGCTTTTCGGGGCAATCCTGTGGGAATATTATCAGGAGACAGGGGATGCGGAAACCTTGCGTGAGCTGTATCCTCGTGTCATACAGCAGATTGACTTATGTATGGAGCTGTTTGTGGAAAATGATTTGGTGAAGGAACAGAAGGAGCCGCTTTGTCTGCTTGATTGGACGGTGGAACTGGACCGGCAGGCCGGAACCCAGGGAGTGCTGATTTATTCCATGGGATATGGCGTGAAACTGGCCGGAGAAATGGGGGACGGTGAGACGGCCCGCAGGCTGGTGGTATCTATGGA
Organism: Ruminococcus hominis; assembly: GCF_014287355.1. Lineage (NCBI taxonomy): Bacteria > Bacillati > Bacillota > Clostridia > Eubacteriales > Oscillospiraceae > Ruminococcus > Ruminococcus hominis. Next base: position 707,499 of record NZ_JACOPE010000001.1, read on the forward strand.
ACGGCTGCGGCAGACGGCGCGGGAAAGCTTCTGGGAGGAAGAAAAGGGGGCCTTTGTCAGCGGGAGCAGTCGGCAGGTCTCCTGGGCGACGCAGGTATGGATGGTTCTGGCAGATGTCCCCGGCAGGGAGGAAAGCTGGAAGCTCCTCCTGCACATGGCGGAAACGGGGTCTGAACTGCCGATGATTACGCCCTATATGTACCACTATTATGTGGAGGCCCTGCTGCACTGCGGCATGAAGGATGAGGCCGTAAATGTGATAAGGAACTACTGGGGCGGGATGGTAAACGAAGGTGCAGATACCTTCTGGGAACTGTATAATCCGGCGAACCCGGATGAATCCCCCTATGGGTCTGTGATGCTGAACAGCTTCTGCCATGCGTGGAGCTGTACACCATCCTATCTGCTGAGGAAGTTATAGAGGGTCACCATGTAAAGAAGGAAATGGAGGAAAGGAAAAATTGGGGCGGGTCCCAAGGCCTTTCATCCACTTATGAGCAAGCTCATGTGGATTTAGACCTTTTGACCCTGGCATCTTTAAAATAGAAAAGCAAAATATGGAATAAAAATCAAATTCTCGGTTCACTTCACAGATTTTTCCCGTTAGAATATATGTCAGATACAATGTTGAGGTACAAAGTACATAATAAGTTGTGTGTATCGGGAAAACAGACGAGCGATATGGTGCAGTTAATTTAAAATTGCTGTACCAGCAGAAAGCAGGACAGAAGGAGGATTATAACGATGAGTTTTTCAAAGGATTTTATCTGGGGCGCGGCGAGCGCGGCTTATCAGGTGGAGGGCGCGTATAATGAGGACGGAAAGGGCATGGGCATCTGGGATGCCTTGTCAGACGGTCATGTCAAGCATGGCGATAACGGCAATGTGGCATGCGACCATTATCACAGATACAAAGAAGATGTGGCACTTATGAAAGAAATGGGACTGAAGGCGTACCGCTTTTCTGTAAGTTGGCCGCGTATTATTCCGGAAGAAGGTGTGGTAAATCCGAAGGGAATTGAGTTCTATCAGAATCTGGTGCAGGAACTTCTGGATGCGGGGATTGAGCCAATGTGTACGATTTTCCACTGGAATCTGCCGATGTGGATTTACGAGAAGGGTGGCTGGTACTGTGAGGAAATCAGCGATTATTTCGCGGAATATACCAAAGTTGTGGTGGAGGCATTGTCAGATAAAGTGTCCTACTGGATGACGGTCAATGAACCGGCGTGCTTTATCGGCGCGGGATATATTGCGGGTGCGCATGCGCCGTTTGAAAGTCTGATAAAGGGGCTTGATATGAGCAAGCCGGAGGCAAGAGGGCAGATTGCGCAGAAGATGGCAGTGCTTACAAAGAATACGCTGTTGTCTCACGGAAAAGCCGTGCAGACCATCCGCAAATATGCCGTGAAGACACCACAGATTGGGATGGCGTTAAACGGCAACATCTATACTCCGTGGGAGAATACGGAAACAGGGGTTGCGGAGGCAAAAGCACAGACATTTACGGAGAATCCGATGGTATTTAACCTTGGATGGTGGGCAGACCCGATGATACTTGGAACAATGCCGCCTGCACTGGCGCCGTTTGTAAATGCAGAAGAGTTGGAGATGATCAGACAGCCGTTGGATTTCTTTGGCTATAACTGCTATAACAGTAATAACTATAGTGAAGATTGGGGCTCAAATGAACATGTATATGAAGGACAGCCGCGCACTGCCATGGACTGGCCGATTACCCCGGATGTGCTGTACTGGGCGGCGAAGTTTATTTATGAGCGTTATCAGCTGCCGGTATTGATTACGGAAAATGGTATGGCAAATCTGGACTTTGTGATGAGTGACGGTAAGGTGCATGACCCGCAGCGGATTGATTTTCTGCAAAAATATATAGGCGGACTGGAAAAGGTGGCGGAGGAAGGCGTACCGCTGGTGGGATATATGTACTGGTCGATTCTGGATAACTTTGAGTGGGCGGAAGGATATGATAAGCGTTTTGGATTGGTGCATGTGGATTATCAAACCCAGAAGAGAACACGGAAGGATTCGTCTTACTGGTATGCGGATGTAATCAAGAGAAACAGTGTGGAGTGATGAGACTGCGGTAAAATGTTGTCGCTTTCTGAAAATGGAATAAGGAAGAAAAATAGCTGTTTTGCGGTGTTGAAATCGTGAAACAGTTATTTTTATGAATTATGAATTGAGAAAATCGGTTGACTAAATACAGCTGTAGAGGTATAACGATACTACCACAGATGTACAAGAGGAGGGTGCATAGAAATGGTATTTCAATACATAGAACATCAAGAGACACATCTTGCCATGCAGCGAAGAATGATAGGGTATACGCAGAGACTTTTAGCTGAAAAGTCAGGTGTGAATATCAGACTGATTCAACAGTATGAATCGAAAGCCCGGGATATTAATAAAGCGGCAGCAGGAACTTTATGGCTGTTAAGCAAAGCACTGCAATGCAGGATAGAAGATATCATAGATATTGAGGTGGATACGGTTACAGATTGTATTGTGAACAGAAAAACAAAAGAGACATTGGATACCGGATATGAAGAGATTAAACGTATCATCACGCCGGCAGAGGCAAAGAACGATCTTGCTCACGGGTGGAAGTTTAATTGGTATGATATTCAAAAGCAAGGATATACCATTATTGAATTGTTTACGTTATCTGACAATAAATTACAGGGACGCATAGCATTTCAGAGAAAAGAAATGTATTACTATATCGGATATGTGGAAAACGCACCTAAAAATGTTGGCTCAGAAGGGATATACGAAGGTATTGGAGGAAGTCTGTTTGCGATTGTATGTGCAAAGAGTAAGTCAGAAGGATTTGATGGAGTTGTGTCTTTTATAACAAAAAAAGATCCAAAAGTAATCGCAAATTATACTGAAAAATTGCATGCAAAACAAATCGGAACAAGTCAATTGATGGTCTTAGATGAAACTGCGGCTGATTATCTGATTTCAAAATACGGATTGGAGGAAGAAGATGAACAGTAAAGAAAATGTGATTATGGGATTTGATGAAGTGTTTGAAGACGGTATTTTTGTAAATCGGGAAGATGCAAAAGCATTGGATGTAAAAGAGCTTATGCAACAGTTTTTCAGAGAGAATGAACACAGGAAAAACTATAAGTGACAAGGGAAGATAAGGGAGGAAGAAGATGCAGTACACAACAACTTACACATCCCCCATCGGCAAGATGAATCTGACATGTGATGAGACAGGTCTGACCGGTCTGTGGTATTCGGTGTGAGAAAATCTCTTGAAGAGGCAAGAGAAGTTTCTAAGAAATATGCAGACCGCGAGACAGTGGAACAGGAATACGAGAGTACACAGCACAATGGTGTCAGGCACCAATGTGGTCAACTTAAGTAGGGAGAATCAGGAGCGATATGAAGGAAAAGTCATTGAGATCACAGCCAGAGTATTGAAGCCGAAGAGTTTCCCAAGCAAATTCTTCATGCCGGGAAGAATGGCGATGACATGCTGTGCAGATGACACTTCATTTTGGGGGTATGTCTGCAAGAGCTCTTATGCACCGAAACTCAAAGCAGGACAGTGGGTGACAATCCGGGCGAAAGTCAGCTACGAAAATCTGTTGATGTATCGGGGAAAAGGACCGATATTGAATGCAGAGCATATTGAATCTGCAGAGCCGATAGAGGAACTGGTATATTTTAACTGATAGACAAAATGTTAGTGTAAAGTTTTCCTGTACTCCGTCGGCGTCATCCCGGTCAGTTTCCGAAAAACAGACGAAAAGTGGCTTGGAGTGGAGAAATGCAGGGATTCGCTGATTTCCTGAATATTCATATAAGGATTATTTAATAACGTTTTTGCATAATCAATGCGGCGTGACATCAGATATTCTGAGATGGTCATGCCGCTTTCTTTTTTAAAGCGGGTTGTGAGATAATACTTTGTATAGCCAAGTTCTCTTGCGAGTTGCTCAAAATCCGGTGCTTCTGTCAGATGCGAATCGATATATGCCTGGCAGTCCCGCACAAGAGAACTTGTGGCGGTGCTTTGGCGTATTGCCTGGATATGGCGTACAATATCAGAATACATAGTTTCAGTAATCTGGATTACCTCAGTAATAGTTCTGGCAGCTTCTACAGACTGGATGTAATAATCACTGAGATTATAAGCAGTTTCCGCCGGAACACCACTGCGGATAGCGGCACGGGTAAACAGAGTGGTACTGCTGATTGCTTCATCTTTTTTCTGGCGGGTCGGGTCGCCCGGGCACATAAGTCCGATTTGTGCAGAGGCAAACAGAGACGAAAAATTAGAAAATAATACACCGTCTTCAATATTTTTCAATAGCTGTGTTTCCAAAAAGTAAGAATCATGCTTCGCTGAAGCTTCCTCTTTTTTTGTGTGTGCAACAGGCATTGCTGTCTGAGTCTGCATACAGATTTGGTCTGTGGAAAGTGAAATTCCGTTTAATGTATAATAAAGCTGACAGATATAACGACTAAAAAAGGCAGTCGGCATCACTGGAATTTGTTCTATGATGTCGAGAAGCGTCTTTTGAGATTTTACGGACATGTTCTGGATATCCATTTTTTCTTTTACGTAACTGTCAGATGTAGTAGAACTGAATACCGGACCCAGAAGATATACAGCATGAAGGGAATCATTTACGGATTCTGGGACTGCTGCCCATAAAAAGAATAAATCATCAAATAGAAAGACAGGAGTGTTTTTTTCTGAAAAATGCTCCTGCATGTATTGAAAGCTGGAACTTAATGTGAAAATATTTTTCAAGGGGGCGACGGTCAGACTATTGCTGTATTCCAACTCAAAGGAAGGTGAAAACCTCCACAGGCAGAGTGAAGCAGTATGTAAAAATAAGTCTTCCAGAAAATTTAAATCAGAATGATGTGTCATAAAAAACCTCCTGCAAAATGTCCATGTAATCAAATGTTTTGAAAATAAGTCCTGTCATTAATTACATAATACTATCAAGAATTTGTTTTTACAAGGAAAGAAAACAAAAATATGACAAAAAAACGGAATATTTGACGGTAAAGAGAATCGTTGTCTGTTAGACTCAGCTCAGAAACAAGCAAATGAGTCAGACAAAAGGAGTTTATCAATGGAACGAGATGTAAAAGAACTAATATCCCAAATGACTTTGGAAGAAAAAGCTGGGCTGTGTTCAGGGGCAGATTTTTGGAATACAAAAAGCATAGAACGCCTCGGCATTCCGAAAGTAATGATGTCAGACGGACCTCACGGACTGCGTAAGCAGGCAGGAGAAACCGATCATCTGGGATTGAATGAGAGTGTGGAAGCGGTCTGTTTCCCTGCGGCATGCGCTACGGCTTCCAGTTTTGATGTGGATTTGATAGGGAAAATGGGTGAGATTCTGGGTGAAGAATGTCAGGCAGAGAATTTAAGTATTCTGCTCGGCCCGGCAGTGAATATCAAAAGGAGTCCGCTGTGCGGAAGAAATTTTGAATATTTATCAGAGGACCCATATCTGACAGGGAAGATGGCTGCTGCCTATATTCGAGGGGTTCAGAAATGGAATGTGGGAACCAGCATCAAACATTTTGCCGTAAACAATCAGGAGTACCGCCGTATGAGCAGTTCCTCAGAACTGTCTGAGCGGGCATTGCGGGAAATCTATCTTCCGGGCTTTGAAGAGGCGGTGAAGACGGCGCAGCCCAAAACGGTTATGTGCAGCTACAATAAAATCAACGGTGTATATGCGGCGGAAAATGAAAAACTTCTGACAAAAATCCTGCGTGATGAATGGGGATTTGAAGGTTATGTGGTGACAGACTGGGGGGCAGTCAATGACCGGGTAAAGGGACTGAAAGCGGGATTGGATTTGGAAATGCCTGCATCCGGAGGGTACAATGACAGAAAAATCGTGAAGGCTGTCCGTGAAGGTACACTGGACGAGGCAGTGTTGGATAAAACAGTGGAAAGAATATTGAAGGTTCTTTTCTCTTATGTGGATAATCGTCACCCGGAGGCTGTATTTGACAGGGAAGCAGATCACAAAAAAGCTATAGAAGTCGAAACAGAGTGTGCGGTTCTTTTAGAAAACAATGGCGTGCTTCCGTTGAAACCGGAACAAAAAGTAGTCTATATCGGTGAGTTTGCAGAAAATCCTCGATATCAGGGAGGTGGTTCCAGTCATATTCACGCAAGCAGAGTAAGTTCGGCATGGGAAACAGCGATGGAAAAAGGACGCAATATTACATATGTAAAAGGTTTTCCGTGTGACAGGGATGAAGTGGATGAACAGCAGCTCAAAGAGGCGGCAGAAGCAGCAAAAGCGGCAGATGTTGCAGTGATTTTCGCAGGACTGCCGGATGTGTTTGAGTCGGAGGGATATGACAGAACAAGCATGAAAATGCCGGAATGTCAGAATCGGTTGATTGAAGAAGTTGCAAAAGTACAGCCGAACACGGTCGTTGTGCTACATAACGGAAGTCCGGTGGAGACCCCGTGGGTAAAGAATGTGGCTGCGGTTCTGGAAATGTATCTGGGCGGACAGGGCGTTGGCGAGGCATGCGATATGCTGCTTTATGGCGAAGTAAATCCGAGCGGACGTCTGGCGGAGACGTTCCCGTTGCGACTGGAGGACAATCCAAGTTTTCTTACTTTTGGCGGAGATGGGAAAAAAGTGAATTACCGGGAAGATATTTTTGTGGGATATCGGTATTACGATACAAAAAAACAGCCGGTACGTTGGGCATTCGGACACGGACTTTCCTATACGGATTTTTCATATGCAAATCTGCAGGTATCCGGGGAAGCCATGAATGATACAAATAAAATTACGGTTACAGCAGAAATTTCCAATATAGGAAAATGTGCCGGAAAAGAGGTTGTTCAGTTATATATCAGTGATAAGAATGGTACACCGGACCGCCCGGTAAAGGAATTGAAAGGTTTCACAAAGGTGATGCTGGAAGCAGGAGAGACAAAGACCATATCTCTGGAAATCTGTGCAAGAGACCTGTCGTTTTATCACGAGGGACTCCGGGATTGGTATGCTCCAAGTGGAAGGTATGAAATTGCGGTAGGACATGCAAGCGACGATATCCGTCTTACGAAAGAAATTTCGTTTGAAACAAAGAAGCAGCTGCCATTTCGAGTAGACGGGGCAACGACGGTGGGCGAGATACTGGCTGACCCGAGAACCGCCGGGGTGATGGCTCAAATGCTGGAAGCGATAAACAATGCAGCGAAGACCGAAGAAGGTCAGGAAGCTGTCAGCGCCTCGGATTCAGAATCGGATGCGGCAATGATGAAAGCACTTCTGGATGGTATGCCGATGAAATCATTGATTAGTTTCGGCGTTCCGGGAGAGCAGGTAGAGGCTATAATCACACAGTTGGATGCGCTTTGCAGATAAAGGTGAAGGATAAATTTGGAAAGAGGGTAAAAACATGAATCACGATAAGATTAAAATGAGAGAAAAGCTGTCTTATGCGGCAGTAAACTTTGGAAATATTCCGATTATGACACTGATTAACGGATATCTGTTGATTTTTTATACCAACATCTGCGGGCTGAGTCCGGCGGCGTGTGCGACATTGTTTTTGATTGCACGTATTCTGGACGGGCTCAATGACCCGTTAGTAGGATTTGTAATCGACCATTTGCCGAATACAAAGCATGGACATTTCCGGCCAAGTCTGATTGTAGGGACTGTTTTGTGCAGTCTAAACTTCCTCATGCTGTGGTTCGGACCAATGCTTGCACCGGGTGGAAAGCTGATTATCGCATACATTTCCTATCTGTTGCTTGGCGTACTGTTCCCTGTAATGGACATTTCTTTAAATAGTCTGCTCCCGGTTATGACGGCAGATATGAATGAAAGAAACTCTCTGAGCTCCATTAAGGGATTGGCATATGTAGTAGGAGCACTTGTTATTGGTGTGGCTGCTCCGCTTATTCTGGGAGATGCTTCCAACAAGCAGGGATACATCCATATGATTTTGATAGGTACAGCAGTTGTATTTATTTGCTCTATTCTCGGTACAGCAGGGGTGAAGGAACGTATCAAACCGCAGAAGGGCAAGAGCTATACAGTAAAAGAACTGTTTAGAATCCTGAGTCGGAAGCCGGTATATATTACTTTTTTGGCAATTCTTCTGTACACAATCGGAGGCAATATTGTCAGTGCGGTAAATACATATTATTATACATATGTTCTCGGAAATTTGAGCTGGTCTGCAATTCTGACACTGGTAATGTGTATTACAATCTTTCCGGCAACCATGTTTGTAAGTAAACTGATTGGAAAATACGGAAAGAAAAAAATGTATGCAATCGGCCTTGCCATTGCAGGCCTGACGCCGCTGATTCGTCTGATTGATGTGAGAAGTATTCCGATTCTGGTCATTTCAGCACTGATTACCGGTATCGGAAGCGGATTTGCAGCACCGTTGAATTACGGAATACAGGCAGATAATACAGATTACATTGAACTGTCTATGGGAATTCGAGCAGAAGGTGCGATAGCATCACTTTCCAGCTTTATTTCAAAATGTGCAATGGGTATCGGTGGTGCAATCCCAGGGTATCTTCTGGCACTGGCAGGATTTGATGCCGCAGCAAAGACACAGCCGGACAGCGTAATTACCGTAATCATTTTGTGCTTGATCGGACTGCCTGCTCTGGTGGATTTGCTTGCAATTGTGATTTTTGGCAAGGGTTATCCGCTGACAAAAGAGAAATTAGAGGAGCAGAATCGGATTCTTGCAGAAAAAAGAGGTACAGTACAGGCAGAGTAGACAATGCATTCCATATAATAAGGATAATAGACAATATAGGTGTACAGAGGGCGGTGTGTCCTCTGTACATGGACGTTTGAGAAATAATATTTAAGAAAGGAAGGGAAATTATGGAGTTTCAGATACCTACAACCGGATGGATATGGGGAAACGGCTGGCAGGAAAGTGCCGGAAATAAAACACAGCTTGCTTATTTCAGAAAGATTGTTTCTGTAAAGGAGATACCGGATGAGCGGAAGATACAGATTTCGGCAGATTCCAGATACAAGCTGTATATCAATGACCGGTTAGTTTGTGTAGGACCAAGCAAGGGCGACAGAATGGTCTGGTATTTTGACGAAGTCGATGCTGCACCATATCTGGCAGCAGGAGAAAATGTAATCGCAGTGGAAGTGCTGCGTTATCCTCCGGTTCATAAAAAAGGAAGTCATTCTGTATTTCGTACGGATATTCCGGGACTGTTTGTCAAAGAACTGCATGCGGAAACAGAGGAAGCTTTCGGATTTTCTACGGATGCTTCGTGGAAATGTAAATTGGAAGAGCATTATGAAATCGTACCGGAGTCATTTCTATTTTCTCCGCTGTTTATCTTTGAATCACGCTGTGGAATACCGGAAAATGCAGGCTGGAAATCGATAGAGTATATTGCAGATGCATGGGAAAATGCGGTGGAATATAATATTTTGCAAATGGATAAAGCAGTCAGTCCATACAATTTGCTTCCTCGCACCATCCCACATATGAAATTGGAAAAGCGGAAGTTTGCAGGACTGTTTGGAAACTTCCAATCATCTTCTGAAAAGAAAATATGGAATAACATGCTGGCAGGAAAAAGCAGGGTATGTATTCCAGCAAACAGTCACGAAACGGTGGAAATCAGTGCGGGAGAACTGACAACAGGATATCTTTCTTTAAGAATGCAGGGAGGAAGCGGAAGTACAGTGAAGCTGCTGACTTCAGAATCTTATGTATCGAAAGACAGTCCAACAAAAGGATTCAATCCAACACCGATTAAGGGTGACCGCTGTGATTATGAGAATGGATACCTTCATGGCTTTACAGATTCGTATCGGGTGGGCGGTTTTGCAGAAACAGAGGAACGGTATGAGCCATTTTGGTTTCGTACATTTCGTTTTTTACAGGTGGATGTTACAACCGGAGAGGATCCGCTTTACATCACAGGACTGGATTATCTGGAAACGGGATATCCTTTGGAAGCATCTGCGTGGGTGGAAACTTCGGATGAGACATTAAAACCGGTGTGGGATATCAGCCTGCGGACACTGAAACGCTGTATGCATGAAACCTATGAGGACTGTCCGTATTATGAACAGCTTCAGTACGCAATGGATTCCCGCAGTCAGATCCTGTATACCTATATGGTGTCTGCGGATGACCGGCTGGCGCGAAAATGCATGGATGATTTTCGAAGGTCACAGCGGTATGACGGTATGATAAATTGTTCCTATCCATGCTACGGACCAAATGTCATTCCGGGATTTTCTATTTACTATATTATGATGCTTTATGATCATATGATGTTCTTTGGAGATAAGGCGTTTTTACGGCAGCATATGGGAGCTGTGGATGGGATTCTGGAATTCTTCAATCGAAACCTGGAAGAAAGAGGACTGGTAGGAAAAGTGGGCGGTCTCAATGTATTTGATCGCTATTGGTCTTTTATTGACTGGACAAGTCAGTGGGATGATACAACCGGAATGCCGAAGGCAGGATTGTCCGGACCGATTACAATGGAGAGTTTGTTATATATTATGGGACTGGATTCGGCGGCAGCGGTAATGGACTATCTTGATAGAAACGGCATGGCAGAAGAGTACCGAACACGGGCAAATACAGTGAGAGAGGCAGTCAATCGGTATTGCGTGGATGAAAACGGTATGTATACAGACGGACCGGGAGTGCCGGAGTACAGCCAGCATTGTCAAGTGTTTGCAATTCTGACAGATACTGTAGACATTGTCAAAGGAAAAGCATTTCTGGAAAAAACACTGGATGCGCCGGAGGAATATGCACAGTGTTCTGTGGCAATGGCATATTATCTGTTCCGTGCAATGGAAAAGGCGGGACTGTACGCACGCACAGACCGGCAGTGGAATCTCTGGCGGGATATGATCAAGAAAAACCTGACAACCTGTGTGGAGGACAATGTCAACGAACGCAGCGACTGCCATGCATGGGGTGCGCTTGCACTTTATGAACTTCCGGCGGTTGTGCTTGGAGTAAAACCTGCTGCACCGGGATTTAAGAAAGTATCCGTGAATCCGAATCCAGGGTACATGACATGGGCGAAAGGCGATGTGGCAACAAAATTCGGTATGGTACACGTGGAATGGGAGAAAGAAGAGAACGGAGAGATAGAAGTAAGCTATCAAGTGCCGGACGGAATGGAAGTTGTGAAATAATCTGAAGATATAACATGAGGCGGAAAGGAACCGGGAGGCTATATCCCTGCCCGGTTCTGATTCCGCCATTCCCTCGGCGATATCTTCCACGGAAATCTCATTCTGGAAATTCTGTTCAATGAATACTAACGCTTCGTGAATATAAAAGTCCTGCAGCTTGCTGCCGCCTGTCACCTGCCGTGATGCACAAGAGCGGGTAAAAGGCATCGATAAACAGGTAAAAGTGCCCATATATAGCAATACCAGGCAATGCCATTAAGCTAGGTGTTCGAGGTTTTGTTCGAATTTGCATTGAAACATGTGCAAGAGGATGTTTTGGTGCTTGGAAATACAGATTCAGAAAAAAGTGCATGCTGATAAGACAGATGCTGTTCATCTGTTAAAAATGACAATCTTCAGTGGTAGAGCCTAAGGCTATCGATATCCGAAATGAATCGCACTGATTCCACGGAGGGAACGGTCAAATTGTCGGAATTTTTCTTTTACAGCATGGACGCATTTCAACATCAACTTAATGATATCAATAGGTTTATCGGAGTCCCTACGAATAAAGAACTTTCTTGCTGTTTTCAGAGCAGAAGAAATGTCGATTTCGTAAAGATATTTGTTATCATTCTTCCGTTCTTTTTTTCTTGTTTTCTTCCATAGTAAAGCTGTAGGGCAGATTTGTGATGAGATACTCATATGTATTTTCTGCAGTTTTTATTTTTACGACACGAAACTGCATGAAGTAAAGATGTCTCCTATCTCTGTCAAGAAGCTCATAAAAATGAGGTGTGTTTTTACTCGGATTAATATATCGGTACACATCCGACTGATCTTTCATAACCACGATCAGCGGTTACAATATATTTCTGCGGATTGTCCGGACTAAAATGGTCGAGCATCATGTGAAAGGCTTGCCTTTCATCAGGGTTCTGACCTGGCTGAATTACAATATCAAGAAAAGCTTTGCTGATCACATCAACAAACCCATTTAAGTGCATATGGTTGTATCCTTTATAGTCGATGAGACGAGGCTTGTTGTAATCCTCAATAATTTCAGATTGAACAAAATCGCTGCGCGATGGCCTGCCAAGGCTGTGGCACAGCTTTCTTTTTCTCAATAATAAAATAGGCAATGGCAATTCTTACCAGTATTTGATATTGTAAAGTTACCACACAAAACAATTCAATACAGAAAGACACCACTGCCTATGAAAAGAATACCATTTGACCGCTTTTCTGACAAGCGGTTTTATTATGCTAATGCACCTCCATGTAAGCAGGGTTTTCATTAACTACTGATTTTACATGGAGGATTTTATTATGTACGATGAAATATTTAGCCAGATTACAAATGCTGCAAACAAACGGAATCTAAGAGATTCTACTATTCATGCATACTGTACAAGTGTTGCTCACTTTTTAAAATATACTGATAAGCCAATAGATGCTCTGACAACAGATGATGTTGACACATTTCTCACAGAAAAAAGACTTTCCGGGATTTCACCGGAAACATACAACCACTATCATTCCGGTATTCGTTTCTTTTATAAAAAAGTATTAAAGATGAATTGGGATGACGATGATATCCCACGTATGAAAAGAGACAGGAGCCTGCCAATCGTGCTTACGAAAGCAGAGATATCAGCGATTCTGGATGCAACGCCAAACCTGAAACATAAAGCCATGATTGCTACAATGTATTCAGGTGGTCTTCGGGTATCAGAAGTCACGCACCTTTACTATGATGATATTTCACGCACAAACAAAACAATACACATCCGTGATGGCAAAAGTCGTTTTGACCGTTATACCCTACTTGCTGACCGTATACTTGAGATACTTACGGAATACTGGTTTAAGTGCGGCAGACCAACAGGGATTCTGTTTCCAAGTTCATGGACTGGCGATTATCTTGTGAAGGACAGTGTCATTCAGTTCTTCCATAAAAGTGCAAAAAGGGCTGGAATTCAGAAACATGTCTCTACACACTGTTTGCGCCATAGTTTCGCAAGTCATCTGTTCGAAGCCGGGTGTGACGTGAAATATATTCAGGCCCTTTTGGGACACCGTGATCCAAGATCAACAGAGATTTATCTTCATGTAAGTAATAAGACTCTGCTCGGTATTAAAAGCCCATTTGATGAGATGGGTGGTGAGTAATCGTGGAAAAATCATGTACGATACAGGATGTCTTTGAACGGTTTTATCCTGTTTATAAAAAAACACATGAGATTCCTGCGCACCACAGAAAAACCGCTTTTCACATCATGAACTGTAAAACAGGGGCTTTTGGTGTGAATATCAGTGTCTGTGAGGAATGTGGCTGTATCAGTGTTCACAACAATTCATGCAGAAGCAGGTGTTGTCCCATGTGCCAGGAGTTTCCGAAAGAAAAATGGATTGATGCACAAAAGGAGAATGTATTGGATACACCTTATTATCATGTTGTTTTTACGGTTCCGGAAGAATTGAATCCAGTTATTTATAGTAATCAGAAACTTCTGTATGATGCACTGTATCATGCTGCATCTTCCACTCTGAACGAACTGGCAAAAGATTCAAAGTATCTGGGAGCTGACATCGGATATATCTGTATTCTTCATACATGGGGTTCTGCAATGAATTATCATCCTCATATACATACCATTGTTCTTGGTGGTGGACTTGATAAGGACAACAAATGGAAAGATACCGGTGGGAAGTTTTTTCTCCCGTATGGGGTCGTTGCAAAAGTGTTCCGTGGGAAATATTTGTGCGAATTAAAAAGCCTGTGGAATGATTCAAAGCTTGAGTTTCATGATACAGCGGAGAAATATCAAAACCACTATTGCTTCAAAGAACTTCTCGATGAGTGCTATAAAAAAGACTGGGTTGCTTATTGTAAGGAAACATTTAATGGAGCACAGTCAGTCATAAATTATCTTGGGAAATATACTCACAGGATAGCAATCAGTAATCATCGGATCAAGTCCATGACGGAAACAACTGTTACATATGCTGTAAAAGACTATAAAAACAAAGGTCAGTGGAAAGAGAAAACAGTTCCAGGCGAGGAATTCATCCGTCGATTTTTAATGCATGTTCCTCCAAAACGTTTTGTTAGAATCCGGCACTATGGTTTGCTGTCGTGCCGAAACAAGAGCAAAAAGATGACGCACTGTAGAAATCTGCTTGGATGTAAAAAATATATTTCTGCATTGAAAAATCGAAGTGCCGCTGAAATGATAAAGCTGCTATATAACATAGATGTATGCATGTGTTCTTCCTGTGGCGGAAAAATGGTTCCACATCTTCCAGATAAGCATACACCATCTGTTTTAGCGTATATGAGATGTTAAAATATACAACTGAATACTTCAAAAAACTTCCGCAAAGGGAGTCTGTTTGTCATGCCTAAAAATAATTCTTTTGGCAAAAACTAGCTGTCAATAAAACACGAGACATGATAAACTTATAGAAGAGAGTAAAGATTGAATTCCCATAGATAGTGGCGAAAGGGACGCGACTTTGTTCACCAAGGAAAAATCGAAATTGATGTAAACGAAAGGGCAGTTTGATAAAACCGCAAGACTGCTTTTTCGTTTACAACAACTCCGATTGTTTCCTTAACAATTTGACGAAATATTTGGCTGGCTTTCCCTATTTTACAGGCATCCCAGCTTTGCAGATTCCTGCTTGACTTTTCTTGTGGAATGAGTATAGACATTCATTGTGGTACTGACATCTGAGTGTTCTATAATTCCTGCACAGTCTTTGGTGCAGCTCTGTTTGCCAGAAGGTTACTTGCGTAGGTGTGACGTTTGTATTATCCATCCCGGAAGCATTATTACTTCTGGAATTTTTCTACAATATAAAGAAAAATGCAGATTACTAACACAAGTAATAGTGAAAAACATTTTTATATTGTTTATTATAATTATAGAGAACATATTGGGCACGAGAAAAGGCAATTATAAATTGAATTCAGAGAGTGATCCAATAGAAATTCTGTATTGTTGTATTGCGATTCCTCTAGGGTTACTCATTGTAGTAGCTACATTTTGGAGTATGTTCGGAAAGAACTCAAATAAAGAAAAGAATAAAAACTAGGAGGGAAAGGTATGATTTGCAAAAATTGTTCAGCACAAATTCCGGATGGCAGTAAATTTTGTACAGTATGTGGGCATAAAATAGTGGTAGAACCATTCGTTGCTCCAAAACCACAGCAACCACCACAGACAGAGCCTACACAGGTGCCGCCACAGGCGCAGCATATGCAGACACCACCACAGACAGAGCCTACACAGGTGCCGCCACAGGCACCATATACGCAGATTCCACCACAGGTACAGCAGGGGCAGGTGCCACCATATAATCTTAATGGTACACAACAACAGACTGTGAGTAAGAATCCTGCACTTGATGCACCGTTGACAGTGCTTGATTTTTTCCTGATGTCACTGTTGTCATTTGTTCCTATAATTGGATTTATTTTCTTGCTTATATGGGCATTTTCTGGAAATACAAATATTAATCGAAAGAATTATGCCAGAGCAGCACTTATCTGGATACTCGTAAGTATTGGATTAGTGATTTTGCTGAGCATCATAGGAGGCGGAATTTTAAATAGCATGATGTAAGGAATAATGATAAAAAATACGTGTAAAAATAAAGAAATTTAGCTTTGCAGTGTAGAATAGAAGTATCCTGATAAGTATAAAGTGTTTTAACTTTGTAACTTGTCAGGATATTTTCTTGTGTTTTCTGTGCTGAAAAAGTAATATTAATAGTGAGTTGTATGTGGCTTGTATTTGTAATGGATTGCGTTGATATAAAAGAGAGGGATTAGAAATGAGAAAAGAAAGTACATTATGTTACATCGAACAGGATAACAAATACCTGATGCTTCATCGTGTTGTGAAGAAAAATGATGTGAATAAGGATAAATGGATTGGAGTGGGAGGACATTTTGAGCATGGAGAAAGCCCGGAAGAGTGTCTTCTTAGAGAGGTTAAAGAAGAGACCGGGTATACGCTGACATCGTGGAAATATCGCGGGATTGTAACATTTGTCTATGGAGAAGATGTCATTGAATATATGTCGCTTTATACGGCAGATGCATTTACGGGAGTGCCGATAGAATGCGATGAAGGTGTTCTTGAATGGGTTGAAAAAGATAGAATCAAAGAATTGAACTTATGGGAAGGTGACCGTATTTTCTTCCGTTTATTGGACGAGAGGGAAGACTTCTTTTCGTTGAAATTAGTATATAACAAATCCGATGTGTTGGAATATGCAGCACTCGACGGCATACCAATGGAGCTTTTTGATGTTATTAATCCGGATGGTAGTAAAACGGGAGTTGTAAAAGAACGTGGGGTGGCACACCGGGAGGGGGCACTTCATGCAACTGTTCATACATGGATCGTCAGAAAAAATGACAAGAGTGGTTATGATGTACTATTGCAGAAGAGAAGTCTTTGTAAGGACTCTAATCCGGGAAGTTATGACATTTCTTCAGCAGGGCATGTGGACGCAGGAGATGAGACTCTCGAAAGTGCTCTGCGAGAATTGCGGGAAGAACTGGGAATTGAGGCGACGGAAGATGATTTGACAGAGGTTGGAGTTCATAGAGGAAAGTTTGAAGCTGTATTTCATGGAAGACTATTCAAAGATAACGAATTGAGTACGGTTTACCTTTATCGGAAACCGGTTGATATTACAACGCTTACATTACAAGAGTCAGAAGTATCCGAAGTTATTTGGATGGATTTTTCAGAATGCAGAGCAAAGATTAAAAATAAATCGTTACCGAACTGTATTTATCTGGAAGAATTTGATATGATTGGAGAGAAACTCGGAATACTGTCTGAGAAAAATATATAGTAGGAGAGCAAGATGAGTATATTAAATGTAGAACATTTATCACATGGATTTGGAGATCGTGCGATTTTTTCGGATGTATCATTCCGTCTTTTGAAGGGCGAGCACATCGGTCTGGTGGGGGCTAATGGTGAAGGAAAATCCACATTTATGAGTATTGTTACCGGAAAATTGCTGCCGGATGAAGGGAAAGTAGAATGGGCGAAAAATGTGCATGCAGGATATTTGGATCAGCATGCAGTTTTAAAAAGTGGGATGACGATCCGTGAAGCATTAAAAGCAGCGTTTGATCCGCTTTTGCAAAAAGAACAGAGAATGAATGAAATCTGTGATATGTTAGGAACAGCAGATGATGAGCAGATGACGGAGCTTATGGAAGAACTTGGAACAATCCAGGACGAGCTGACACTACATGATTTTTATACAATTGATGCAAAAGTAGAAGAGGTGGCAAGAGCACTGGGTCTGCTTGATCTGGGGCTTGAGAGGGATGTGACAGATTTAAGTGGAGGTCAGAGAACAAAAGTGCTCCTGGCAAAACTGCTTTTAGAAAAACCAGATATCCTTTTGTTAGATGAGCCGACAAACTACCTGGATGAGGAACATATTGTCTGGCTGAAACGATATTTATTGGATTATGAAAATGCATTTATATTGATCTCGCATGACATTCCGTTTTTGAATGATGTGGTAAATATTATTTATCACATGGAGAATCAGGAACTGAATCGTTATGTCGGAGATTATGATCATTTTCAAGAAGTTTATGCAGTAAAAAAAGCACAGCTGGAGGCTGCGTATCGTCGTCAGCAGCAGGAAATCAGTGAACTGAAAGATTTTGTGGCGCGTAATAAAGCGCGTGTTTCTACAAGAAATATGGCTATGTCACGCCAGAAAAAACTGGATAAAATGGATGTAATCGAATTGGCGGCAGAGAGACCGAAGCCACAGTTTAAATTTCAGTATGGAAGAACTCCTGGAAAAATTTTATTTGAGACAGAGAATCTTGTTACAGGATATGATGAGCCATTGTCAAAACCTTTGAATTTTTCTATGGAACGTGGAAATAAAATTGCTCTGGTAGGAACGAACGGTATTGGAAAAACTACATTGTTGAAGAGTATTTTAGGGCTGATTCCTTCTCTGTCCGGAAAGTGTGAGCTGGGTGAAAATTTACAGATTGGTTATTTTGAACAGGAAGTAAAAGGTGATAACCGAAATACCTGTATTGAGGAGATTTGGGAAGAATTCCCTTCGTTTACTCAATATGAAGTGCGTTCTGCACTGGCGAAATGTGGATTGACGACAAAGCATATTGAAAGTCAGGTGAGGGTACTTAGCGGAGGAGAGCAGGCAAAGGTGCGTCTTTGTAAGCTGATGAACAGAGATACGAATATTTTGCTTTTAGATGAGCCGACGAATCATTTGGATGTGGATGCAAAGGATTCATTAAAGAAAGCATTACAGGAATATCGGGGAAGCATTTTGCTAATCTGTCATGAACCGGAATTTTACAAAGATGTAGTAAATGATGTCTGGGATATGAGCCGCTGGACAACAAAAGTTTTCTGATAGATTTGCGGGGATAAGAGTGATTTTTCGAAGTGTCTGTGCCGGGTAACTAATAAGTACTTATTAGAATGTATTGATGGTGAGCATATTGAACTTAAAAAATTTCATAGTTATAATAAGAGTATGCGAAAAAATGAAAATTAAGTTTGAAAACAAAGGAGAATCATCAATGAAAATGTTATCCATTGAACAGGAACTGAAGAATAACACTTATCCGGGAAGAGGAATCATCCTTGGAAAAAGTGAAGATGGTACAAAAGCTGTAGCAGCTTATTTTATTATGGGGAGAAGTGAGAACAGCCGTAATCGTGTGTTTGTGGAAGATGGGGAAGGTATCCGCACACAGGCGTTTGATCCATCCAAATTGACAGATCCAAGTCTGATTATTTATGCACCGGTACGTGTGCTTGGAAACAAAACAATTGTTACAAACGGAGATCAGACAGATACAATTTACGAGGGAATGGATAAACAGCTTACATTCGAACAGTCTCTTCGTTCACGTGAGTTTGAGCCGGACGGACCGAATTATACACCACGTATTTCAGGTGTGATGCATTTGGAAGACGGAAAGTATAACTATGCAATGTCTATTTTGAAAAGTAATAATGGTAATCCGGAAAGCTGTAATCGTTATACATTTGCATACGAGAATCCGGCAGCAGGTGAGGGACATTTTATTCATACATATATGCATGACGGTAATCCGCTTCCAAGCTTTGAAGGAGAGCCAAAGTTAATTGGAATTCCAAATGATATGGAGAGTTTTACAGAGTTGTTATGGAACAGCCTGAATGAAGAAAATAAAGTTTCATTATTTGTCCGCTACATCGATATTGAGACAGGAAAATACGAGACAAAGATTGTAAATAAAAATAACTAAATAATATCAGAACTGTGAAATACAATTAGTAAGAGGAGCAGATAAGATGAAAGAATTAGAATTAAAATATGGTTGTAATCCAAATCAGAAACCTTCAAGAATTTATATGGCTGACGGAAGTGAACTTCCAATCCAGGTATTATGCGGACGTCCGGGATATATTAACTTCCTGGATGCATTTAATGGCTGGCTGCTTGTATCAGAATTGAAAAAGGCAACAGGTCTTCCGGCAGCAACATCATTTAAACATGTTTCACCGGCAGGAGCAGCAGTGGGACTTCCGTTAGATGAGACACTTGCAAAAATTTACTGGGTAGATGACCTTGGAGAACTTTCTCCACTGGCATCAGCATATGCAAGAGCAAGAGGTGCAGACAGAATGTCTTCATTCGGTGATTTTATTGCACTTTCTGATGTGTGTGATGTAGATACAGCGAGATTGATCAAGAGAGAGGTCTCAGATGGTGTAATCGCACCTGGATTTGAGCCGGAAGCATTGGAATTGTTGAAACAGAAGAAAAAAGGAAATTACAATGTTATTCAGATCGATCCAAATTACGTGCCGGCTCCATTGGAACATAAAGAAGTATTTGGAATTACATTTGAACAGGGAAGAAATGAGTTGAAGATTGATGATGAGTTTTTCTCAAATGTTGTAACAGATAATAAGGAAATTCCTGATTCAGCTAAGATGGACCTTGCAATTTCTATGATCACATTAAAATATACACAGTCAAACTCTGTATGTTATGTAAAGGGCGGACAGGCAATCGGTATCGGAGCAGGACAGCAGTCTCGTATTCATTGTACACGTCTGGCAGGACAGAAGGCAGACAACTGGTGGCTTCGTCAGTCTCCACAGGTTCTGGGACTTCAGTTTAAAGATGGAATCGGACGTGCGGATCGCGATAATGCAATCGATCTCTATATTGGAGAAGAATATATGGATGTTCTTGCAGATGGTGTTTGGGAGAATACATTTAAAGAAAAACCAGCAGTATTTACAAGAGAAGAAAAACGTGCATGGCTGGATAAGATGACAGATGTTTCGCTTGGTTCCGATGCATTCTTCCCATTTGGAGATAATATCGAACGAGCTCATAAGAGTGGTGTAAAATATATTGCACAGCCGGGCGGCTCAGTGAGAGATGACAACGTAATTTCAGTATGTAATAAATATGGCATGGCAATGGCATTTACAGGAATTCGTTTATTCCACCATTAAAATATACTAAAAATAAAAAAGAATGTGCTTTGGTACATTCTTTTTTTGTGCCGTGGGACTGGAAAAAACGAGGGTAATGTGGTATAGTCACTACTATATGGAGGAAACACTATGGTATTAGAGACGAGAAGTCCTGAACAGACATTTCAGATTGGTGTTGATCTGGCAAAGAAAGCCGTACCGGGACAAGTATTTACTTTGACAGGAGATCTAGGCGTTGGCAAAACTGTATTTACACAGGGATTTGCACATGGATTAGGAATCACAGAGCCTGTGAACAGTCCGACATTCACAATCGTTCAGGTTTATGAGGGTGGACGACTTCCATTTTATCATTTTGATGTATATCGTATTGGTGATGTAGAAGAGATGGATGAAGTCGGTTTTGATGAATATGTGATGGGGGAAGGCGTATCGCTGATTGAATGGGCGAATTTGATCGAAGAGATACTTCCTGAAAGACGTACAGAGATCATTATTGAAAAAGATCTTCAAGAAGGATTTGAGTATCGGAGAATTACGATAGAAGAACGATAAAAAACACAGTTGGGAAAAGGTCAGCGTTGTCTGACCTTTCTTGGTTAACTAGGTGACAGGAGGAGCATATGAGAGTACTGGCAATTGACAGCTCAGGAATGACTGCAACAGTGGCAGTTGTAGAAGATACGCAAACAATTGCGGAATATACAGTAAATTTTAAAAAGACACATTCACAGACATTGTTGCCGATGATCGATACAATGGGGAAGATGATAGAACTTGAACTGAAATCAATAGATGCGATTGCTGTAGCAGGAGGACCAGGTTCATTTACAGGTCTTCGAATTGGGTCAGCTACGGCAAAAGGATTGGGACTGGCATTGGAGAAACCATTGATACACGTGCCGACAGTAGATGGACTTGCGTATAATCTTTATGGGTGCCAGGACATTATTTGTCCTATTATGGATGCCAGAAGAAAGCAAGTTTATACAGGAATGTACACATTTGCAAGAAGAGAACTGGAAGGAAGTAAGGAGACAGAAATGGTACTGGATGTATTAGAAGCACAGAATGCATCGCCAATAGACGAGTTAATAGAGCGCTTGAATATACATGGAAGACCGGTTGTATTTCTCGGAGATGGAGTGCCGGTATATCAGGATGTAATCAGAGAAAAGATGCGTGTACCATTTTCTTTTGCACCTGCGAGTGCGAACCGTCAGAGAGCAGCAGTAGTCGGAGCTCTTGGAATTCAGTATTATAAAGAGGAAAAATTTGAGACGGCAATGGAACATCAGCCGGACTATCTGCGTGTATCACAGGCAGAAAGAGAGCGTGCGGAAAAAGAACGTAAGGCTGTTGTATCGATTCGTCAGATGAAAGTAGAAGATGCGGCAGCAATCGCAGAGATGGAACACCAGACATTTTCAGATGCTTGGAGTGAGAAGGCGATTCTTGATACACTTCGTAATCCAAAAACAATTTGTCTTGTAGCAGAAAAGATTGGGAAAATTGTGGGATATTGTATTGTCTATACAGCAGATGATGAGGCTGATATTGCCCGAATCGCGGTCTTAAAAGAATCAAGAAGATTTGGTGTCGCATCAGAATTGATACATGCATTAGATGTAATCTGCTGGGAGAACCAGATACAGATTATTATGTTGGATGTTCGTGTCAGCAATGACGATGCAAGAGCATTTTACGAAAAGCATGGCTTTACACAGGACGGAATCCGTGAAAATTATTATAAAAATCCGATTGAAGATGCGATTTTAATGAGTCGTGCGGTGATACCAACGAAAAAATAGAGCGTAGAAATAGAGGAATAATATGTTAGATGTATGTTTACTTGGCTGTGGCGGGATGATGCCACTGCCATATCGTTGGCTGACTTCCCTGATGACCAGATTTAATGGAAGCAGTTTGCTGATCGATTGTGGCGAGGGAACACAGATCGCAATAAAAGAAAAAGGCTGGAGTTTTAAACCGATTGATGTGATTTGTTTTACTCATTATCACGGTGATCATATTAGTGGTTTACCGGGATTGTTACTGACAATGGGAAATGCGGACCGAACAGAACCGCTGACTTTAATCGGACCAAAAGGCTTGGAGCGAGTTGTAAATGCCCTCAGGGTAATTGCACCAGAATTACCATTTCCAATTTATTACAAAGAAATTGAAGGTGCAGAACAGACTTTTGAGATGAATGGATACAGGCTTAAGGCGTTTCGTGTAAATCATAATGTACTCTGTTATGGATATACATTGGAAATCGATCGTGCCGGAAAATTTGATCCTGCCCGTGCAAAAGAACAGAATATTGAACAGAAATATTGGAGTTTGTTGCAGAAGGGTGAAACGATAGAGACGGAAGGTCGTGTGCTGACTCCGGACATGGTGCTTGGACCAGCCAGAAAAGGAATTAAGCTGACTTATACAACGGATACAAGACCGACAAAATCAATTCGTGAAAATGCGGTGGATTCGGATTTGTTTATTTGTGAAGGAATGTACGGAGAGAAAGAAAAGGCAGCAAAAGCTGTTGAATATAAGCATATGACATTTTATGAGGCAGCAGAGCTTGCAAAAGAAGCAAATGTAAGAGAAATGTGGTTGACACATTATAGTCCGTCGCTTACGCATCCGGAAATGTATATGGATGAGGTGCGTAAGATTTTTCCGGCGTCTAAGGCGGGAAAAGACAGGATGTCTGTAGAAATGAAATTTGACTAGGAGAAAATTATGAGGGAAATACAGGATATTAATATTTTGGCAATAGAAAGCTCCTGCGATGAAACTGCAGCAGCAGTAGTGCATAATGGAAGAGAAGTACGATCTAATATTATTTCTTCTCAGATTGACCTGCACAAATTGTATGGTGGAGTCGTACCGGAAATCGCCTCCAGAAAGCATATTGAAAAAATTAACCAGGTAATTGAAGAAGCATTGAAAGAAGCGGATACAACATTGGATGAAATCGATGCAATCGGAGTGACTTACGGACCGGGGCTTGTGGGAGCCCTGTTAGTTGGCGTTGCAGAAGCAAAGGCAATCGCATTTGCAAAGAATAAACCATTGATCGGAGTGCATCATATAGAAGGTCATATTTCTGCAAATTATATTGAACATCCAGATTTAGAGCCACCATTTTTGTGCCTGGTAGTATCTGGCGGACATACACATCTTGTATGCGTAAAGGAATATGGAAAGTATGAAATCTTAGGCGGAACACGCGATGATGCAGTTGGAGAAGCCTATGATAAAGTGGCACGTACAATTGGTTTGGGGTATCCGGGAGGACCGAAGATTGAAAGAATTGCACGTGAAGGAGATCCAGATGCGATTGTATTTCCAAAAGCACGAATTGAAGGATCACCATATGATTTTAGCTTTAGCGGATTGAAATCAGCTGTCTTAAACTATATCAATGGATGCCAAATGAAAGGACAGGAATATAATCCGGCAGACATTGCGGCATCATTTCAGAAGGCAGCAATTGATGCATTGGTAGAGAAATCTATGAAAGCAGTAGATGAATTTGATATGTATAAGTTTGCGATAGCAGGTGGAGTGGCATCGAATGGTGCATTGCGTCAGGCGATGGAAGAAGCATGTGCAAAACGTGATATGAAATTTTATTATCCGTCTCCGATTTTCTGTACAGATAATGCGGCAATGATCGGTGCGGCGGCATATTATGAATATCTTGCAGGAACAAGACATGGATGGGATTTGAATGCCGTGCCAAATCTGAAGCTTGGAGAACGATGATATAAAGTAGGGAATAAAGAGGAGAATCTTGAAATGGTAAAGAAACATTGTACAGCAATCGTATTGGCAGCAGGACAGGGAAAGCGAATGGGAACAAAAGTGCATAAACAATATCTGTTGTTACAGGATAAACCGGTGCTGTATTATTCATTACAGACATTTCAAGATTCGGCTCTTATAGATGAGATTTATCTTGTTACCGGACAAGGAGAGGAAGCCTATTGTGAGGAACAGATTGTAAGACCATACGGTTTTACAAAAGTGACACATATTGTGGAAGGCGGAGCAGAACGTTATAATTCCGTATGGAATGCATTAAAGTACGTAGAGGATGGATATGTATTCATTCATGATGGCGCACGCCCGTTTATAAGTGAAGAGATAATAGAACGTGCATATGAATCTGTTCAGAGTTGTAATGCATGTGTTGTTGGAATGCCAGTAAAGGATACAATAAAGATTGCGGATGATCATGCAAATGTTGCTGAAACTCCGGACAGAAGTAAAGTATGGATGGTGCAGACACCACAGGTTTTTCATGTTGGGCTGGTGAAAGAAGCATATAGATGTTTAATGGAACAAGAAGAGACGAATGTAACGGATGATGCAATGGTAGTAGAAACATTTACGGGGCATTCTGTAAGATTAGTGCAAGGAAGCTATGAAAATATTAAAATCACAACGCCGGAAGACTTGGAAATAGGCGAGGTTTTTGCTGGAAAATATGGAAAATAAATAATTTTTCAAAAAAGTTTAAAAAAGTTTTGAAAAAGTGTTGACATAATATAAACCATGTGATAGTATACTACTTGTCGCGAACGACATAAAACAAAAAGCGACGAAACAGAATATGGAGAGGTATCGAAGTGGTCATAACGAGGCGGTCTTGAAAACCGTTTGTCCGCAAGGGCGCGTGGGTTCGAATCCCACCCTCTCCGCTTGAATCGTATCGGTAAATGCCGATACGATTTTTTGTATATTAGCAAAGTCTTCTTTCCTAATATACAAAAAGACTCCGTGAGGATGCATTTTATAACTTGAAAAAAAGACTGGACAAATTAGAACAAATCATGTATATTAATCTTCGGTCGTTTTTTTTGGAGAAGTACCCAAGCTGGCCGAAGGGGCTCCCCTGGAAAGGGAGTAGGTCGTTAGTAGCGGCGCGAGGGTTCAAATCCCTCCTTCTCCGTTTGTGTTACATGATTATCTCAGTCGAGAAGACTCCCACCTCTTTCAGGTGGTGAGTAACAGCAAATTTGTCTCAGTGGGAGTCCAATCTCCGACTGAGATAAACGCTCCGCGAGGATGCGCAGTGATTCTGAAAAGAATGTGTCAGCTTACGCTGACCAGAATCACGCGCCAAGTCTCGCGGCTGCTCGACTTGAAATATGTGATACAAGAAGGCATGAAAACTGATAAAACATTTTTTGAGATAAGATGAAAAAAGTTTAGAAAAAGTGTTGACAGAATAAAGAGTACATGCTAATATAAATGAGCTGTCGCAAACAAGACATCGAGAGAATGAACTTGAAGCGATAAAGCAAAAAAATTAAAAAAGTTGTTGACAAACAGTGAAAGATGTGATAATCTAAATAAGCTGTCGCAAACGACAACAAACAAAGAACATTGATAACTAAACAATAGACAACAGATCCTTGAAAATTTCTTTAAGAGAAAATTTTTTAAGAACGGTTTATAACAAACCAAAACAACAGTAAAAGGATAGATTAGCTAGAGTTAATCTTGACTAGAACAAACACTTTTAACGAGAGTTTGATCCTGGCTCAGGATGAACGCTGGCGGCGTGCTTAACACATGCAAGTCGAGCGAAGCACTTTACTTAGATTTCTTCGGGATGAAGAGTTTTGTGACTGAGCGGCGGACGGGTGAGTAACGCGTGGGTAACCTGCCTCATACAGGGGGATAACAGTTAGAAATGACTGCTAATACCGCATAAGACCACAGCACCGCATGGTGCAGAGGTAAAAACTCCGGTGGTATGAGATGGACCCGCGTCTGATTAGCTGGTTGGTGGGGTAACGGCCTACCAAGGCGACGATCAGTAGCCGGCCTGAGAGGGCGACCGGCCACATTGGGACTGAGACACGGCCCAAACTCCTACGGGAGGCAGCAGTGGGGAATATTGCACAATGGGGGAAACCCTGATGCAGCGACGCCGCGTGAAGGAAGAAGTATTTCGGTATGTAAACTTCTATCAGCAGGGAAGAAAATGACGGTACCTGACTAAGAAGCCCCGGCTAACTACGTGCCAGCAGCCGCGGTAATACGTAGGGGGCAAGCGTTATCCGGATTTACTGGGTGTAAAGGGAGCGTAGACGGAGAGGCAAGTCTGATGTGAAAACCCGGGGCTCAACCCCGGGACTGCATTGGAAACTGTTTTTCTAGAGTGTCGGAGAGGTAAGCGGAATTCCTAGTGTAGCGGTGAAATGCGTAGATATTAGGAGGAACACCAGTGGCGAAGGCGGCTTACTGGACGATGACTGACGTTGAGGCTCGAAAGCGTGGGGAGCAAACAGGATTAGATACCCTGGTAGTCCACGCCGTAAACGATGACTACTAGGTGTCGGGTGGCAAAGCCATTCGGTGCCGCAGCAAACGCAATAAGTAGTCCACCTGGGGAGTACGTTCGCAAGAATGAAACTCAAAGGAATTGACGGGGACCCGCACAAGCGGTGGAGCATGTGGTTTAATTCGAAGCAACGCGAAGAACCTTACCTGCTCTTGACATCCCGGTGACCGCTCCGTAATGGGAGCTTTTCTTCGGAACACCGGAGACAGGTGGTGCATGGTTGTCGTCAGCTCGTGTCGTGAGATGTTGGGTTAAGTCCCGCAACGAGCGCAACCCCTATCTTCAGTAGCCAGCGGTTTGGCCGGGCACTCTGGAGAGACTGCCAGGGATAACCTGGAGGAAGGTGGGGATGACGTCAAATCATCATGCCCCTTATGAGCAGGGCTACACACGTGCTACAATGGCGTAAACAAAGGGAGGCAAACTCGCGAGGGTAAGCAAATCCCAAAAATAACGTCTCAGTTCGGATTGTAGTCTGCAACTCGACTACATGAAGCTGGAATCGCTAGTAATCGCGAATCAGAATGTCGCGGTGAATACGTTCCCGGGTCTTGTACACACCGCCCGTCACACCATGGGAGTCAGTAACGCCCGAAGTCAGTGACCCAACCGTAAGGAGGGAGCTGCCGAAGGTGGGACCGATAACTGGGGTGAAGTCGTAACAAGGTAGCCGTATCGGAAGGTGCGGCTGGATCACCTCCTTTCTAAGGAAGAAAAACATTCTTTCGTCTGGAACAATCCAACTAAAACGGAAGAGTGAAGTAAAGAGAACTGCTGTCTATTGTTTAGTTATCAAGAAACAACTTGATAATGAAACCTTTTGGTGGCGATGCGTTTAGGGGTAACACCCGTTCCCATCCCGAACACGATGGTTAAGACCTAAACGGCCGATGGTACTGCACTGGAGACGGTGTGGGAGAGTAGGTGGCCGCCAAATCCTATGGGCTTATAGCTCAGCTGGTTAGAGCGCACGCCTGATAAGCGTGAGGTCGGTGGTTCGAGTCCACTTAAGCCCATACAATTTAAGGAAGCCTTCCGGATAGAGGAGGAAAGGCCCACTTAAGCCCATACAATTTGAATAAAAACCAATTATGGGGGATTAGCTCAGTTGGGAGAGCGCCTGCCTTGCAAGCAGGAGGTCACGAGTTCGAATCTCGTATTCTCCACTTGATTCCAGAAGGAATCAAAAGTGTACCTTGAAAATTGCATACAAAGAAATATAGATGATAAGATTAAAAAATATCTAATCAAGACATCCGAGGTAATGTTAACAAACATTAACTGAAGTCTGAAGAAAACAGACTCAAAAGAAATTGACCTATTACCAACGCATACACGCTAGTATGTGTCGATGAGAAACCAACCCGTGTTTCTTGTCTGTTGGTTATGCTGATAAGAGCGTATGGTGGATGCCTTGGCACTAAGAGCCGATGAAAGACGTGATAAGCTGCGAAAAGCTTCGGGGAGGAGCAAATATCCATTGATCCGGAGATTTCTGAATGGGGAAACCTACTTGAGCAAACCTCAAGTATCCTAACGCCAATCCATAACGTTAGGAAGGGAACCCGGTGAACTGAAACATCTAAGTAGCCGGAGGAAGAGAAAACAACATGTGATTCTGTGAGTAGCGGCGAGCGAAAGCGGAAGAGCCCAAACCGGAGTGCGTGCACTCCGGGGTTCGGACCGCAGAATTGATTCAATAAGTCTAGCAGAATGGTTTTGGGAAAGCCAGCCAGAGAGGGTGAAAGCCCCGTAAGCGAAAGACGAGTTGACATGGCGGTATCCAGAGTACCACGAGACACGAGAAACCTTGTGGGAATGAGCGGGGACCACCCCGTAAGGCTAAATACTTCTTAGTGACCGATAGCGCATAGTACTGTGAAGGAAAGGTGAAAAGGACCCCGGGAGGGGAGTGAAAGAGAACCTGAAACCATATGTTTACAAGCTGTGGAACATCTTTATATGATGAACCGCGTACTTTTTGTAGAACGGTCCGGCGAGTTACGCTGGCTGGCGAGGTTAAGCACTGAAGGTGTGGAGCCGAAGGGAAACCAAGTCTGAATAGGGCGTGAAGTCAGTCAGAGTAGACCCGAAACCGGGTGATCTATCCATGTCCAGGTTGAAGTTGCCGTAAAAGGCAATGGAGGACCGAACCCACATCCGTTGAAAAGGGTGGGGATGAGGTGTGGATAGGGGAGAAATTCCAATCGAACCCGGAGATAGCTGGTTCTCCTCGAAATAGCTTTAGGGCTAGCCTCATACGAGTCTTGCGGAGGTAGAGCACTGAATTCTTAAGGGGGCGTCAAAGCTTACTAAGAGATATCAAACTCCGAATGCCGCGTAGATGATGTATGGGAGTCAGACTGCACGAGATAAGTTGGGTAGTCAAAAGGGAAAGAGCCCAGACCTACAGCTAAGGTCCCAAAATGTGTGTTAAGTGGAAAAGGATGTGGGATTTCGAAGACAACTAGGATGTTGGCTCAGAAGCAGCCATCCATTAAAAGAGTGCGTAATAGCTCACTAGTCGAGAGGTCCTGCGCCGAAAATGTCCGGGGCTGAAACACACTACCGAAGCTTAGGAATTAACGAATGTTAATTGGTAGAGGAGCATTCTTAAAGAGACGAAGCTGTACCGAAAGGAGCAGTGGATTTTTAAGAAGAGAGAATGCCGGAATGAGTAGCGAGAGGAAGGTGAGAATCCTTCCGGCCGAATATCTAAGGTTTCCAGCGTAAAGCTGATCTGCGCTGGGTAAGTCGGGGCCTAAGGCGAGGTCGAAAGACGTAGTCGATGGATAACAGGTTGAAATTCCTGTACTATGATATAACAGAACTGTGGGGACGCAGGGAGAGAGCGCGAGCCGGGAACGGAAAGCCCGGCGCAAGCGAGGTACCGGTCTGTCAGGAAAATCCGGCAGGCAACGGGAAGACGTGATGCGGACCGAAAAAGAGTAGGGAAGAGCGTGAGCTAACTGCCAAGAAAAGCCGCTATTGTTTATATCATACCCGTACCGTAAACCGACACAGGTGGATGAGGAGAGAATCCTAAGGCCGACGGGAGAAGCATTGTTAAGGAACTCGGCAAAATGACTCCGTAACTTCGGGAGAAGGAGTGCCATGCGAATGGCCGCAGAGAATTGGCCCAAGCAACTGTTTAGCAAAAACACAGGTCTATGCAAAACCGAAAGGTGAGGTATATGGGCTGACGCCTGCCCGGTGCTGGAAGGTTAAGGGGAGAGGTTAGCGCAAGCGAAGCTTTGAACTTAAGCCCCAGTAAACGGCGGCCGTAACTATAACGGTCCTAAGGTAGCGAAATTCCTTGTCGGGTAAGTTCCGACCCGCACGAAAGGCGTAATGATTTGGGCACTGTCTCAACAATGCACCCGGTGAAATTGAAATACCAGTGAAGATGCTGGTTACCTGCGCCAGGACGGAAAGACCCCATGGAGCTTTACTCCAGCTTGATACTGGGATTCGATATTGCATGTACAGGATAGGTGGGAGACTAGGAGACGGTAACGCCAGTTGCCGTGGAGTCGATGTTGGGATACCACCCTTGCAGTATTGGGTTTCTAACCAGCAGCCGTGATCCGGCTGGGGGACAATGTCAGGTGGGGAGTTTGACTGGGGCGGTCGCCTCCGAAAGGGTATCGGAGGCGCTCAAAGGTTCCCTCAGAATGGTTGGAAACCATTCGAAGAGTGCAAAGGCAGAAGGGAGCTTGACTGCGACACCGACGGGTGGAGCAGGTACGAAAGTAGGACTTAGTGATCCGGTGGTATAAAGTGGGATTGCCATCGCTCAACGGATAAAAGCTACCCTGGGGATAACAGGCTTATCACTCCCAAGAGTTCACATCGACGGAGTGGTTTGGCACCTCGATGTCGGCTCATCGCATCCTGGGGCTGAAGTAGGTCCCAAGGGTTGGGCTGTTCGCCCATTAAAGCGGTACGCGAGCTGGGTTCAGAACGTCGTGAGACAGTTCGGTCCCTATCCGGCGTGGGCGTAGGATATTTGAGAGGAGCTGTCCTTAGTACGAGAGGACCGGGATGGACTGGCCGCTGGTGTACCTGTTGCATCGCCAGATGCATGGCAGGGTAGCCAAGCCGGGAAGGGATAAACGCTGAAGGCATCTAAGCGTGAAGCCCCCCTCAAGATAAGATATCCCATAACGTCAAGTTAGTAAGACCCCTTGAAGACGACGAGGTAGATAGGGCAGAGGTGGAAGTGTGGTAACACATGGAGCTGACTGTTACTAATAGGTCGAGGGCATAACCAGAACAGGTGATAGGAACAAGATGGATGAAAAACTTTGTATGCAGTTTTGAAGGTATACTTCAATAAAGGTAATCCTCGATAGCTCAGCGGTAGAGCATTCGGCTGTTAACCGAAGGGTCGTTGGTTCGAACCCAACTCGGGGAGGTTAGAAGAACATCTCATAGATTTATGAGGTGTTTTTTTACTAGGGGGTCGTCGTGAACTAAAGGCATCTGCACAAGCAAATAACCCATGATATAGATACATCAGACACCAGAAAAGTAAATACATCATCGCTCCACCTATTTCAATCATGGTACACCTCAAAGCAAGAAAAGACTATGCAATCCAGCGAATTGGAGTCGGGCTTGCCCGACGAAGCTGAGCAGGAGTGCATAGTCTTTTTCTTGTACGTATTTTTTTGTTAGTCTTGAAAAGTATATTAACCTTGTGATATAATAGGTATATAGGATTGGAGGAATATTATGAAGATATCAACAAGAGGACGTTATGCAATTCGTGTAATGTTAGATTTGGCAGAACATAACACAGGAGAATATATTCCATTGATGGATATAGCAAAAAGACAGGAAATTTCAGAAAAATATCTGGAATCAATTGTGGCATCATTAAGTAAAAATGGATTTGTTCGCTCACTACGAGGAAAGGGTGGCGGATATCAGCTTGCAAAAGCCCCGGAAGAATATACGATCAGGAGTATTTTACAACTTACAGAGGGTTCATTGGCACCGATTTCATGCCTGGAAGACAATCCAAATTTATGTGAACGTGTTACCGTGTGTAAAACAATTAAAATGTGGGAAGGTCTGTATAAGTTAATTCTTGATTATTTTGATGGAATTACATTAGCAGATTTATTAGTGGATTCTACAGATGTAGGAAATTATATTATCTAATATAGGACAAATGGATATAATTGCGTTATAATAGAAATATAAATAACGCGGAGGTGGCAGATGAAGAAGAAAATAGCACTGCTGCAAGGGGGATTTAATGGAGAAGTAATGAAGTATGCTATTCGAGGAATTCGAAAACGTATACAAGAAGAAGGCGCTGATCTTTATATATTCAGTTGTTATGGCGGAGAAAAAGAAGATTTGTTGTACAATCAGGGAGAGTATCAGATTTTTTCATTATTAGATTGTAATGAATATGACGGATTTCTTATGGCATCGAATAATATTACTTCAGGAGAAGAGAGGGAAAAATTACGTAAGAAACTGGTTGCAAGTGGAAAACCGGCAGTTAGTATGGAACATGAGTTGGAAGGTCTATATTATGTCGGATGTGAGAATTATCGAACTGTGAAAGAGATAACATTACACATGATTGAAAAACATGGGTGTAGAAAAATATATTTCATAGGCGGACCAGAAGATAATTATGAATCACAAAAGCGAAAAAAAGGTGTTCAGGATGCAATGGATTTAAAAGGATTGCAATATGAAGAAGCCTGGTTTCGAAATTACAACTACACATATCATGATGGATATCAGGCATTTTATGATTTTCAAAAAATGGGTTTGGAAGTTCCGGATTGTGTTATTGCTGCAAATGATGAGATGGCAATAGGGTATTGTGCTGCAGCTGGTGAACAGGAATTACATGCACCAGAGGATTTTAGAATCTCTGGATTTGATAATTTGAGAATTGCAAGTACATATCGTCCAAGCCTGACAACAGTAGAGCGTAAAAAAACAGAAGCAGGCTATCAAAGTTGCGATGTATTGTTTCGTTTGATAAATGGGGAGGATGTTCCACAAAAAACAACTTTGGAGAGTGAGGTAGTCTATCGTTCAAGTTGTGGATGTACAAATCATGAAGAAAAACCCAAAAATGGAAAAAGACATATAATCGAGACGATGTTAAATCGAAATTATGTACAGAATAATTTTCAGATTTTACAAAAGAGACTGGTTCAAAGTGAAAATTGGAATGAGTATGCGAATACATTGGCAGAACATGTAATAAATAATATTCCGTGTAGTGCAATGTATATATTGCTTAATAGAACTGAGCAATTGGAGCAGCATACAGGACAAATCCTCAACAATCAAGAATACGATTCAAAATTAATTGTGATTTTTGCATTGGAAAAAGGAAAGCTGGTAGAGTATAAGGAGTTATTTGATATTTCAAAACTAATTCCAGGAGAAGAAGTGGATGATGAAAAAGCGCATGCCTATATGATTATGCCGGTTCATTTTCAAGAAAAAACAATTGGCTATTGTGTAATCAAGGACAGTTTTCAAATGATTGATGATGAAAGTTTATTTCGCGGGTCACATTGTATCAATATGTCAATGCAGGTTATGGTTGAGAGACTGGCATTGAAGCAGATGAACCGTATGTTAGATGAGTTGAGTGCGGAAGATGCTATGACAGGAGTTTACAATCGCTTTGCCTTGTCGAGGCATGCGGAAAAGATTTTGCAATATGACCGGCTTGAACAGAGAGAAACCTTAATACTGTTTAGTGATATTAATCGTTTAAAAATGATCAATGATACATACGGACATAAAAATGGTGATATTGCAATTACAACTGTAGCGAATGTTCTGAAGAAAGTTTGCCCGAAACATTCTGTTGTTGTTCGTTATGGTGGAGATGAGTTTGTTATTGTAGTCTCAGGTGGTGACTATAACAAAGGTCTTAGGATCAAAGAGGCGATTTATGATGAATTAAAACAGGCAAATGAAATCCTGGATATTCCATTTCAGATATCCACTAGTGTAGGATGGGTGTGTGCAAAACCTGATGAAAAATTATTGCTGGAAGAGTATGTAAAACAGGCTGATAAAGTAATGTATAAGGAAAAGAAAAAAAACGAGATGACAAGACAGATGTAAAACATTTGCTTGCAAAAAGTTTACATTTGTTATACCCTAGAAGAGATATATGTGATTAGTAGTGGAAACGAAAGGTATAGAATAATGAGTGAAACAGTAATAGAGCAGATTAATCGTTTGAAAAAAGAGAAAAATGCAGTAATTCTTGCACATTATTATGTAGATGGAGAAGTTCAGGCTATTGCAGATTATGTGGGTGATTCTTATTTCCTTGCAAAAAAAGCAACGACAGTCGATGCAGATGTAATACTTTTCTGTGGTGTATCATTTATGGGTGAGAGTGCAAAGATTCTTAATCCGCAGAAGAAAGTAGTAATGGCAGATAAAAACGCTGACTGTCCTATGGCGCATATGGTGAATGAATTAAAAATTAAAGAAGTAAGAGAACAATATCCAGATGTATCGGTTGTATGTTATGTAAATTCAACAGCAGAGATCAAGGCATTATCTGATGTGTGTGTAACATCTTCCAATGCACTTAAGATTGTTAAAAATCTTCCAAACAAAGATATTTTCTTTATTCCGGATAACAATCTTGGAAGATATACAGCAGAGCAGATTCCTGAGAAACACTTTATATTTAATGATGGATTCTGTCATGTACATAAAAGTATCCATAAAGAAGAGCTTTTAAAAGCAAAAGAGGCAAAACCGGAAGCAGTTGTAGTTGCACATCCAGAATGTACACCAGATGTATTAGAAGAAGCAGATTACATCGGAAGCACATCTCAGATTATTGATTATGTGACAGAATCGGATAAGAAAGAATTTATCGTCTGTACAGAAATCGGAGTATTCTATGAATTAGAGCAGAAGAATCCGGAGAAAAAATTCTATTCTGTAGGACATCGTCAGTTCTGTCCAAATATGAAGAGAATTAGTCTGGAAGGAGTAGCTCAGGCACTTGAAACATTGGAGCCAGAAGTAGAATTGCCAGAAGATTTGAGAGTGAAGGCAGAACTCCCATTGAAGAGAATGCTGGAATATGCACAGAAATAAGATAATAAAATTTAATAATGAATAAAAAAAGTGAGACGGGGGAAAAAATCTGTCTCACTTTTTTATTCGAAAGTACATAGGAATTAAACCTTTATTGTAATCTACGCTGTATATTGTCCTTTATTTTATCAGAGAGCTGTGCGTATTGAATTAGCTCTTCTTCTGTAAATTCAGAAAAACGAGTCTGGTCAAAATCATTTTGAACAACAGAGAGATCGGCAAGAATTGTATCAGCTGCTGAAAGAAGAGTAATCAAAAGCTGTCTTGGTGAACGCGAATCTTCTATCATGATTAGATTTTTTAAAGTAAGTTTTTTTAATGCTCTCGAGAGGGAACTTTTGGAAATATCAATAAAATCGGCCAGTTCTTTGCGTGTTGTAACACTGTGTGGGTGGCAAAGATAAAAAAGAACCCAGATTTCAGTCATAGATAAATCATGCTTTAAAGCAACAGGTTCCAGATAACGTTCCAATAATTTTCGAGTACGGTAATTATCCATCAAAACACCTTCTCCGGCAATAGCTGCCTGACAAACTTTGGCACGTTCCTCTCCCAGGCGGGTAGCACCGGGCAGGATTGCTGGCGGAACAGCCCCATCTTTCGCAGCATCTATGAAAAAGCGATATACCTGCAGTCGGTTCTTTTCATATTCTTCTTCATCTAGAATATTCTTATAGAAATTATTATAGTATTCAAATACGTTCAATTTCATTTTTATGGTATTGGAAATGCTAGCACCTTGTGTTACAAGAGAACCTTTTGTTTTCACATAATAATAAATAGGTGTCTTTAAAGCGTAAAATCGTGTCGCGTATCGAATATATTCCAGATTAAACATAAAGTCCTCACACCAGCTAATATCTGGGTTCATTCGTAAATGCTGCTGCTCAATCAATTCTCTTTTATATAATTTGTTCCAGATTACACCATAATAATAATCGGCAGGATTTTCCATCATATGCTCAGCGAATTCT
Organism: Ruminococcus hominis; assembly: GCF_014287355.1. Lineage (NCBI taxonomy): Bacteria > Bacillati > Bacillota > Clostridia > Eubacteriales > Oscillospiraceae > Ruminococcus > Ruminococcus hominis. The sequence continues at coordinate 743,689 of NZ_JACOPE010000001.1, forward strand.
TCACGGGAAATGACCTCATCTTCATCAATATCGCCTTTGTGAGAAACGCGTTCACCTATAACACGATAAAAATCGGCAATTACAAGATCTGCCTGAAAATCTTCTGCCGAACGTACAAGAAGTTTGGTGGCATCAGGGGTAATCCAGTCGTCGCTGTCAAGGAATTGAAGATATGTTCCACGGGCCTGATCTATAGCATGATTTCGTGCAATCGATACCCCACTGTTTGATTGATGAATGACACGGATGCGGGAATCACTTCTTGCATAGGTATCGCAGATTTCACCGGAAGAATCAGGACTTCCATCGTCGACCAGTAATAGTTCAAAGTCGCGATATTCTTGATTTAAAATACTGTCAATACAGCGAGAGAGAAAAGTTTCTGCTTTATAGACAGGAACAATAATACTAACTGTTGGATTCATAAAGCTTACCTCTTTGAAAAATGATGTTAAAGTTACTATAGCAAAGAGCAGATAAATTTTCAAGGAAGGTATGAGTTTACACGAAGGAGCTACTTTACAAAATAAAGAGAATATGATATTGTTATCATAAATTAGCACTCGACGAAAAAGAGTGCTAACAAATATGAACTAAGATTTTCAGATATAGAAAGCAGGGTGAATGATATGATCGTAGTACCTATTTATGATATGATTATTTTGCCGGGAGTAACATTTTACTTTAAGCAAGATGTGTTTCAGGAATTAGAGATAGAAGATGTGAAAGAGGGAGAAGAACTGATCTTTTTATATCAAAAAGAGGATAAGGAGAGACAGAGCCTGACGGCGGAGGATTTTTATCCAATTGGTGTAGAAGGAAAAGTAGAAGGGATTGATCGGGATGGTAATATCAATGTCCGAACATTTCACAGAGTAGATATTCATAATATAGAAGTAGCAGAGGGAAATATTTCGCTGGAAGCAGTGAATCGGGATGAGATAGAAGATATTGATGCACAGGAGTGTCAGATGCGTTTTGAAAAAATGCGTACCTCACTGCTCCGTTTCGCACAGGGATTTCAATGGGGTGTATGGGCCAGAAGTTACATATTGCATTGGAAATCAATAAGCGAAGTTGTATCTGCATTGTCCAGCTATCTGAATCTGACAAATGAAGAAAGATACCAGATTGTAGAGACGGATGTGTTGTCACAGCGTATAGAGAAGATGGAACACGCTGTGTATGAGTTTATAGAAGTGACAAGAGTTGGAGAAGAAGCAGAGAATGCGCAACAAGAACGTCATGAGAAAGTATATCGTGAAGATGCAATTAAGAAACAGATTGATTTTCTGCAACGTCAATTAGATGAGATGCATCCGGAAAATATATCAGATGTGCGTAGATTTGAGCAGAAAATAGAAGAATCCGGCATGAATGAGACTGCGAGAAAAGAAGCAGAAAAGATTCTAAACCGCATGAAGCAGGAAGGAAAAGATAGTCATGAATACGGCATGCTCTACGATTATCTGGATTTTGTAACGACACTGTCCTGGAAGAAAGAAGAAGTAGAAGCTATTGATTTGGATAAAGCAGAAGATATTTTGGACGAAGAACATTATGGCTTGAAAAAAGTAAAAGCAAGAATTATTCAACAAATTGCAGTTATGCAACTGAATAAAAAGCAATCGGGTTCAATTTTGTTATTTGTCGGGGCACCGGGAACCGGTAAGACGAGTATCGGTCAGAGTATTGCAAAGGCATTGCACCGAGAGTATGTGAGAGTCAGTCTTGGTGGCGTAAGAGATGAGGCAGAGATCCGTGGACATAGAAGAACTTATGTAGGGGCTATGCCGGGGCGCATCATGGAAGGAATGAAAAGATGTGGAGCATCGAATCCGGTTATGGTATTGGATGAAGTTGATAAGCTGTCAAAAGATTTTAGCGGAGATCCGGCAAGCGCGTTGCTCGAAGTATTAGACCCCGAGCAGAATAACAATTTTACAGATCATTATTTGAATGTACCATATGATTTATCAGATGTATTATTTGTCTGTACAGCAAATTCGTTGGATACAATTCCGGAGCCTTTACTAAATCGAATGGAAGTAATACAGTTTCCGGGATATACAGCAGTGGAAAAATTTCAGATTGCAAGAAAGCATTTGCTTCCAAAAGCAATGGCAGGAATGGGAATTAAGGCTAAGAATCTGAAAGTGACGGATGATGCAATTAGAACAATTATCCAAGATTATACGGCAGAATCAGGCGTTCGAGGACTGAAAAAACAAATGAATACATTGTGCCGTTATGCCGCTGTAAAATTGGTAAAAGGGGAACAAAAGAGCATTACAGTAAATCCAAAACGGCTTCGTGAATTTTTGGATCAAAAGCCAATCCATCATGAGAGTATTTTAGAAGAAAAGCAGCCGGGAGTCGTTACCGGACTGGCATGGACGTCAGCCGGCGGGGAGATTTTATTTATAGAGGCGATGTTTATAAAAGGAAGCGGTAAGATTCAGGTAACAGGTCAGCTGGGTGATGTTATGAAGGAGTCTGTTCAGATTGCGGTTAGTCTGGTTAAATCAATGTATCCGGAATCAGCAGCAATGTGGAAAGAAAATGATTTGCATATCCACGTTCCGGCCGGTGCGGTACCAAAGGACGGCCCATCTGCCGGCATAACACTGACAACGGCATTGGCGTCGTTGGTGACTGGTAAAGCTGTTAGTCCTCAATATGCGATGACCGGAGAAGTTTCTTTACGTGGTGGGGTAATGCCAATAGGCGGTCTTCCGGAGAAACTTATGGCAGCGCAGAGAGCAGGAGTATCGAAAGTATTTATACCATATGAAAATGTGGAAGACCTTGAAGATGTTGCAGAAGAAGTAAAAGAAAAGCTGGAGATTATACCTGTTAAAAAAGTAAAAGATGTATTAAAACGGTTGGGACTATAATGTGGTCCCAACCGTTCGACTTGAATAAGAAAAAAGTATTCATTAAGATTAAGGTAATAGTGCATACATAACTACGAAGTGACACATACTTCCACCCATTACGAATAAATGAAAAATTTCATGACTTCCAAAATTTTTATGTTTACTATTAAAAATCGGAAGCTTTAATGCGTAGATAATACCGCCAACAGTATAAATAATTCCGCCTGTCAGAAGCCATAAAAAAGAAGTATGGCTCATGGAGTTTAATATTTGAGTGAAAGCAAGAACACATGTCCAGCCCATTCCGATATAGAGAATGGATGAAATCCACTTCGGACAGTAAACCCAGAAGGCTTTAATAAGAATACCTACGATAGCGAAGCTCCACACAATGGCCAGGAGAATAAGTCCGGTTTTTCCTTTTAATACTAATAAACAAATTGGCGTGTAGCTTCCTGCAATTAATACAGAAATCATCATATGATCCCATTTTTTTAAAATCGTATTGATTTTAGCAGAAATATCAAATGTATGATAAGTAGTACTGGCTGCATACAATAATATCATACTTGCAGAGTAGATTGCGAGTGAGATAACGTAAATACGGCTAGGTTCATGAGCAGCTTTGATCAGTAATGGGACAGCTGCAAAGATTGCCATTAACATTCCTATAAAATGGGTGATCGCACTGCCGGGTTCTTTAATATGATGTTGTGATTTCATGATTCATTCCTCCTCTTTTATATCAATTGAAATATATTCATGTTTGTTTGATTATATGAATAGTTAACATACGAAATAGAATTAAATAACTCTACATGTAGTATTTAAAACTACATGTAACACATGTTTATATTATACCTATAAAAGAAAAAAAGCAAGAGGAAAATAAAATAGGATGCGAAAAATGTTATTACATTTTTCGCATCCTATTTTAGAATTATCCATGAATTCTTGTTCCGGCTTTTCCATGTAAACCGGCTTTTAATTGCTCAAGAGAAGTGATCAGAGCCTCGCGACCTTCTTTTTGTTCGATGAATTCAACAGCAGCCTTAAATTTAGGAAACATATTGTAAGTACCGAAATGTCCGGCATCCATATATTCTTTTGCCTGAGCAACGGAGATAGAACCGAGTTTTTCTTCAGCTGGAGTGCCCATGTTAATACAAACCTGATCTACACTTGTAAGGATAATAAGGAGATCGGCGTTGACACCTTCTGCAAGTTTACCTGCGACAAGATCCTTTTCAATAACAGCACTGGCACCGCGTAAGTGATTATCCTGTTCCAGAACAGGAATACCGCCACCGCCACATGCAACAACTAACTGATCAGCATTAAGCAGAGCATTGATAGCATCTAATTCTACGATTTTAACCGGGTTTGGAGCGGATACAACTCGACGGAATCCTTTACCAGGTTCTTCTACTACATAATTTCCTTTTTTACGTTCTTCGTTGGCATCTTCAGCATTCATGTAACGTCCGAGTACTTTTGTTGGGGTATAGAAAGCTTCATCATACGGATCTACAATAACCTGCGTCAGGACTGTGCTGACTGTACGATAAATACCACGGTTCAATAATTCCTCGCGAATTCCATTCTGCAGGTCATATCCGATATAACCCTGACTCATGGCTGAGCAGACCGACATTGGTGCAGATGTATAATTATCATGAGTTTTGCCAAACTCATTCATAGCAGTATGAATCATACCGACCTGAGGTGCATTACTGTGAGTGATCGCAACCTGATATCCTTCTTCAATCAAATCAGCAATAGATTTGGCTGTTTTAGCTACAGCAACTTTCTGTTCTGGTAATGTTGTGCCAAGCGCTCTATGACCCAGTGCAATAACCGCTCTTTTTTTCATAATTTCGTTCCTCCGTTTCGTCTAAGCAATGTATGAAAATTCCTTCTTACATAATAAATTGTCAGAAAGAAAAAAGCAAGATGTAAGTATTCATTCGGGAAGAAAAATGTTATAATAAAAAAACGTGGGTTAGAATGGAGGTAAATTTGTGAGAAAACTGCTTATTTATTTAAAAGATTATAAAAAAGAGAGTATTATAGGTCCATTGTTTAAATTATTGGAAGCAACGTTTGAATTGATCGTGCCGGTTATTATGGCACACATCATAGATATTGGTATCAAGAATCACGACACGCTTTATATTTGGAAAATGGGTGCCGTGCTTGTAATATTTGGAATTTTAGGGCTTACATGTTCATTGCTGGCACAATATTTTGCGGCGAAGGCAGCAGTTGGATTTGGAACTGCACTCAGGCATGATTTATTCTGGCATATTGAAAATTTGTCACATGCAGAAGTTGATAAGGCCGGAAGTTCAACATTGGTTGTTCGAATGACAAGTGATGTCAATCAGGTACAATCAGGGGTGAATCTTGTATTACGACTATTTTTAAGATCACCGTTTATAGTTGTCGGCGCACTGGTTATGGCATTTACAATTAACTGGAAGGCAGCAATGGTATTTGTTGTGACCGTTCCGCTGTTGGCATTCGTTATCTATGGAATTATGGTTATTACGATTCCTTTATACAAGAAGGTTCAAAGAGAATTAGATGAAGTATTATTGACAACCCGTGAGAATTTGACAGGAGTTCGTGTGATTCGTGCATTTCGTACTCAGAAGCTGGAGAGAGAGACCTTTGAACATAAGAGTGATATGTTGATGGATATTCAGATGCATGTCGGTAAAATTTCGGCATCATTGAATCCTTTGACATATATTATTGTAAATGCCGGGATTATTGCAGTTATCTGGTTTGGTGGAATTCAGGTAAATGTAGGCGATATGACACAAGGAGAAGTAATTGCACTGGTAAACTATATGACACAGACATTGTTGGCACTTGTGGCCTTGGCAAATCTGATCATAACATTTACAAAAGCATTGGCATCGGCAGGAAGAATCAATGAAGTGTTTGCAATGAAGCCGGGCATTGTAGATGGTAATGAAAAAGAGTCAGCAGTGCAACAGACAGAAGAACCAAAAACAGCTGTAAGCATGGAAGACGTAACATTTTATTATCAGGAGAGTAAAGAACCTGCTCTGGAGCACATTTCATTTACAGCAAAAAAAGGTGAGACAATCGGAATTATCGGTGGTACCGGTTCAGGAAAGTCAACCTTGGTAAGTTTAATCCCAAGATTTTACGATGTGACAGAAGGCCGGGTGTTTGTCAATGAGAAAGATGTCCGGGAATATAAAGTAGAGAATCTGAGAAGTAAAGTCGGCACGGTTCCGCAGAAAGCAGTTTTGTTCCATGGAACAATTCGAGATAATATGAAGATGGGACGAGAAGATGCCAGCGATGAAGAAATTTTTGAGGCACTTAAGACAGCACAGGCATTAGAAATTGTAGAAAATAAACCTGGTAAATTAGACACAGTGTTAAGTGAGGGCGGAAAGAATCTGTCAGGAGGACAGAGACAGAGACTCACAATCGCAAGAGCATTGGTCCGCAATCCGGAAGTATTGATTTTGGATGATAGTGCATCTGCGTTGGATTTTGCAACAGATGCTAATTTAAGAAAAGCAATCGCGGAAGATACAAATAATATGACTGTATTTATTGTGTCTCAAAGAGCTGCATCGATTATGCATGCAGATAAGATCATTGTATTAGATGACGGACAGATGGTTGGCTATGGAACACATCAGGAATTGTTGAAACAATGTGAGGTATATCAGGAAATCTGCTATTCTCAATTTTCAAAAGAGGAGGTGCAGGACCATGAGTAATCAGTTAGAAAAAAAGAATCAGGATACAATAAAAAAAGTTTTTAAGCTGATACGTCCATATATGCATTATCTGATTTTATCGTTGATTTTTGCAGCAATTTCTGTAGCACTGACTTTGTATGCACCAATCTTATCAGGAAATGCAATTGACTTGATATTGTCAAAAGGACATGTAGATTTTGCCGGTGTATTTCAGATTTTAAAAAAATATGCGGTTGTGATCATTCTGACAGGTGTGGCACAATGGCTTATGAATTTATGTAATAATAAAATTACTTACCGGGTAGTAAAAGATGTTCGAATCCGGGCATTTGCAAAATTACAGGAACTTCCACTAAAATATATTGACTCACATCAGTATGGTGAGACAATCAGCAGAATCATAACAGATGTAGAGCAATTTTCAGATGGACTGCTGATAGGATTTTCACAGTTATTCACAGGAATTGTTACAATTGTGGGGACATTACTCTTTATGTTGACAATTAATGTGAAAATCTCTCTGGTTGTTATCTTAATCACGCCAGTGTCATTGTTTGTTGCGAGCTTTATTGCAAAGAGAACATATACGATGTTCAAAGCACAATCAGAGAAGCGCGCAGAGATGACATCGCTTATTAATGAGATGGTGGGGAACCAAAAAGTAGTACAGGCATTTGGATATGGTTCAAGGGCTTTGGAAAGATTTGATGAGATAAATGCAGATTTGCAAAAAGTTAGTCTGCGTGCGATTTTCTTTTCATCAATTACGAATCCAAGCACTCGTTTTGTAAATGGACTTGTATATGCAGGTGTTGGAATTACAGGTGCGTTAAGTGCAATCCGGGGATATATTTCCGTAGGACAATTATCTTGCTTTTTAAGCTATGCAAATCAGTATACAAAACCGTTTAATGAGATTTCCAGTGTCATTACGGAACTTCAGAATGCTGCGGCATGTGCGAGAAGAGTGTTTGATTTTATAGAAGAAACACCAGAAATCCCTGATTATGAGCAGGCGGTTGATTTACAACAGGCAGACGGAAGTCTGGAATTAAAAGAAGTATCATTTTCTTATAGAAAAGATGTTCCGTTACTTCAACATTTGAATCTGCAGGTAAAGCCGGGACAGAAGATTGCTATCGTAGGCCCGACAGGATGTGGAAAGACAACACTGATTAATTTATTGATGCGTTTTTATGATATTGATGCAGGGCAGATTATTGTCAGTGGTCATGACATTCAGGAAATTAAAAGAGACAGTCTGAGAGAAAATTTTGGTATGGTTTTGCAGGAAACCTGGCTTAAATCAGGGACTGTTGCTGAGAATATTGCATATGGAAGAGAGGGGACTTCAAGAGAAGAGATCATAGCGGCAGCAAAAGCAGCCCATGCCCACAGCTTTATTAAGAGAATGCCGGAAGGGTATGATACGATGATCCAGGAAGAAGGAGGAAATCTTTCGCAAGGACAGAAACAATTGCTTTGTATTGCAAGGGTAATGTTAAATTTACCACCAATGTTGATTTTGGATGAAGCAACATCATCTATTGATACACGTACAGAAATCCGAATTCAGAAAGCTTTTCATCAGATGATGGAAGGAAGAACGAGTTTTATTGTAGCCCATAGATTGTCTACAATCAGGGAAGCAGATGTGATTCTTGTGATGAAGGATGGAAATATTATCGAGCAGGGAACGCATGACGAATTATTGCAGGTCGGTGGATTTTATAAGCATTTGTATGAAAGTCAGTTTGCGAAGTAACATTTGTGAGATGAATAAAAATAAGAGTCACATTTTTACATTAGTGACAATTACATGTATTGCAGGGGGTGTAGGGCTTTGCCCAATTTCGGCAATAGCAAAGTCTGAGAATAAAATAGTTGCAATAAAAAAAGAAAATACGAGTAATTTGAAGCGCGTGGATCTAACAGCGATACTAGAAAGTATAAAACCAATCAGTATGGTTAATTCCAACGAAGATTCAAAAAGTAAAAGCACACAAGAAAAAAGTGAAAAAAAAGAGTTACCAAAGTCGTATATAATTGAGGAATTCCCGATTATAAACCAGATGCCGGAGTTACCGACAGGATGCGAGATTACAGCAATGACAATGGTATTGAATTATTACGGATATCAGGCAGATAAAATAGAGATGGCAACACAATATCTACCTGTATTATATGAAGCAGAAATGTATGTGGGTGAAGACGGGAAGATTTATGGGAGTGATATAAATAAATATTTTATAGGGGATCCTACTACTGTAAATGGAATCATTTGCGGAACAGAGGCAATTGTTACAGCGGTAAATCAATATTTGGATGAGAATGGAAGCACTATGCGCTCAATCGCCAAAAAAGGAGTATCACTGGAAAAATTATATCAATGGGTAAGTGAAGATACACCTGTGGTGGTGTGGTGTACCATAGATATGGCAGATCGTTATGAAACAAGTGGGTGGTATACAGAAAATGGTGATTATGTTGAGTGGAGCCAGAATGACCACGGAGCGGTGCTGATTGGATACGATGAGAATCATGTCACAATTGCAGACCCGATAACCGGTGTGGTTGAATATGAAAAAGAACAATTCGAGTCTGTTTTTGAATCAAGGGGCAACCAGTGTGTAATATTGGTGCAATAGAGTTATTTGGCACTGTGAACAATAACGTAATAGAAGGTGGCATTTATCGATGGTTGTTCCGTGAAATCAATTGTGCTATACTATTCAAGTATTAAATTTCTTGTTTGGTCTGCCATCTCACGGAAGGCTTATTGAGGAATCAAAGGAGATTAAAAAATATGCTTACAGTAATGAAATTTGGCGGAAGTTCAGTCGCTGATCTGGAACACATCCGCAATGTAGCAAAACGCTGTATCGAAAAACAGCAGGCCGGCAGTCAGGTTGTTGTTGTTCTTTCCGCAATGGGAAAAACAACAGATAATTTAATTGCAACAGCTAAGCAGATTACTGAACAGCCGTCCAGAAGGGAACTGGACATGCTGCTTTCAACAGGAGAGCAAGTATCTGTATCGTTGATGGCCATGACGCTGATCCAGATGGGAGTCAGCGCAGTATCGTTAAATGCATGGCAGGTACCGATGCAGACAACGTCAACTTATCAGAATGCACGATTTAAACGAATCGACTCAGAGCGTATCCGAAAAGAGCTGGATGCCAATAAGATTGTAGTTGTAACAGGATTTCAGGGGATTAACAAATATGAAGATATTACAACTCTTGGCCGTGGCGGATCGGATACAACAGCAGTTGCTTTAGCAGCAGAACTCCATGCAGATGTCTGTGAGATTTATACAGATGTAGATGGTGTTTATACTGCAGACCCACGTATCGTACCGGATGCACAAAAGATGGAAGAGATTACTTACGACGAGATGCTGGAAATGGCTTCTCTTGGGGCAAAAGTCCTCCATAGCAGATGTGTGGAAATCGCAAAAAAATATGGTGTGGAACTCTTAGTATGCTCCAGCCTGAACCGAAATTCCGGAACAATTGTAAGGGAGAATACAAAAATGGAAAAAATGTTAATCAGCGGTGTAGCAGCCGATAAAAATGTAGCTAAAATTCGTGTTGCCGGACTCGGAAATGACCCAGACAGCACATTCCGTTTATTGAATTTATTAGACAAGAATAACCTCAATATCGATGTTATGATCCAGTCACTTGGCAAAGACGGAACAAAATCTGTTTCATTTACAGTAGCTAAACCAGACCTTCTTCGTGCGTTAGATTTATTGAACGACAACAAAGATTATCTTGGAATTAAAAAATTAGATTCCGATGAAAAAGTTGCTAAGGTATCTGTCATTGGTGCGGGTATTCGTTCACATTCCGGTGTCGCTGCTAAAATGTTCGGGGCACTGGCTAGTATCGGTGTAAATACAGAGATGGTCACTACTTCAGAAATCCGTATTACAGTTCTGATCGATGAAGAATACACAGATCTTGCAATGCGTAAATTGCATGAAACATTTATTAACTAATTAGGTATAAGAAACATGGGAATTGAATTTCAAATTCTGGATGCTTTACAGAAAATCCATACACCAATATTGGACAAGTGCATGGCAGCAATTACAAGCTTGGGAAATGCAGGCATTATCTGGATTATACTGGCAGCGGTGTTATTGATTTATCCGAAGACTAGAAAGACAGGAATTATTGTAGCGGCTGCTTTAATCGTAGATTTAATATTGTGCAATGTAATCTTAAAGAATCTGATTGCAAGGACAAGACCATATGATATAAATACTGCGGTGCAGATTATTATAGCAAAACCACATGATTATTCATTTCCATCAGGGCATACGGCAGCATCCTTTGCTTCCGTAGCGGCTCTGTATTTGGCAGGTGCAAAAAAAGGATGGAAAATTGCAGGAGTTTTGGCAGTATTGATTGCATTTTCAAGATTATATTTTTATGTACATTTTCCAACAGATGTGTTGGGTGGAATTGTGTTTGGAATCCTGTCAGGTGTGATTGGGTATAAGATAGTGAAGAAGAAAATAGGGTGAGCCAACGGGGACGAGAGCCAACGGGGACGGGAGTGCCAATCGGGGACGGAGTTTAGTGGCTTTTTGCAAGCAAAAAAGCCACTAAACTCTGGTATGATCTGATTCCTGTTAAGTAGACAAGTTAAATAACTAAAATAAAGTGCTGATGAACGATCGTACGAAATGCGCGGTCGTTTTTCTATGCACACCATTTTTCTTTATATTTCTCAATTCGTTTGTTACGTGGAATTAAATATTCAACTGGTTGTCCGGTGGAAAGGGCTTCCGTTCTTATTTCTAGTGGGGGTTTACAATGATACCTATCCTGAGGTCGTTTCTCACTATAAAATTTAATGTAATCTGATATTGCAAATCTTAATGATGTCTCATCTGTTATCTCGTACATTTGATACATTTCCGTTTTTATAATCCCCCAAAACCCTTCCGTTGGACCATTATCTATACAATGCCCAACACGTGACATAGAATGTTCTATTTCATGTTCGTTGAGCTTTTTTTGAAACATTTTACTAGTGTATTGGAATCCTCTATCGCTATGAAAGAGTGGTCTTGCTTCAGGATTGGCAGCCAGTGCTTTATCAAAGGTTTTAAACACAAGCCTACTGTCATTTCGTATGCCAATTACATATGCAACCGGATATCTGTCATATAAATCAAGTATTGCGCTCAAATACAATTTTTTGTTTGTACCTGGAACTTTAAATTCAGTCACATCCGTAGTCCACTTTTTATTAGGAGCATCCGCATAAAAATCTCTGCCTAACTTATTTTCTGAAACAGATTCTGGTGTCGAGGGAGTATAGTTCTTCTTTTTCCTTCTAATTGCAGAATGAATTCCTAACTTTTTCATGATTCTATGTACTCGTTTAGGATTATAGCTTGTATGGTTGAAATGGTTAATCCATGAAGTCATTCTTCTATATCCTAAGATATGATTAAAGCGTTCGTCATACTCCTTTATAAGTTCTGCCAATTTCATATTTTCTGCTTCTTGTTCAGGAATCTCGCGATGCAACCATTTATAGTAGGCAGATCTTGATATTTCAAGTTGCTTACACATCCAATTAATACTCCAGTTCTTTGTTTCATAAAAAAACTTTATTGCCATAAATTTTGAATCATAGCGGAGTTTTCCAAGCCTCACATCCTTTCGAAATCCTGTACTTTTTTTAATAATTCAGCCAACATATCCTTTTCTTGTAATTGTCTTTTTAGGCGAGCATTTTCTCTACGAAGGCGTTCTAATTCATCTACTTCTTCATCTGTTTTATGTTGTCCTCGCCTATCAGTTAATCCTTCTTCACCTTGTGTAATATACTTTCTTACCCAAGAATAGACCTGATTATAAGAAACACCATAAATACTTGCTGTTCCTTTATAATCGTGGTTGTGATTAATACAGTAATCCACGATTTTCTTACGTTCTTCAATGGTTGTTTTTTTTCTTGATTCTGCCATATAAACCTCCCGTTTAGGATTATAATCCCGAAGTTTTCTATTAGCATTATACAATAAAACCCATCGTCTAAGTGTTTCTTTTGAAGGAATTCCGTATCGAGCAGCAATCGTTCTTAAACTACCTTTTCCAGCAATATAATCTTCAACCGCCGAAATCTTATCAGATGATAAATAATTTCTGTTACCACTAGAAGGAAGAAATGCATCAACTCCATCCTGAAGATATCTTGGAATCCAATCAGTGATAATAGAATTGCCATTTTTGAAATGAATGCCATATTTATCACATAATTCCATTTCTGAAAGGTTTCCATATAAGTATTCTTCACATACTTTTATAATTATTTCTTTTGAATATTTAGACATAAAAAACCCCCTTAAGTAGATTTTGGTTATTTACCTTGTCTACTTAAGGGGAATCATACCACTCCGTCCCCGATTGGCACTCCCGTCACCCGTTGGTACTCTTCCTATATTCAGAAGGTGTCATTCCGAATTGTTTTTTGAATGCGGTATGAAAATGGCTCTGACTTGAGAAGCAGAGGAATTCACTGATCGTACTGATGGACTTATCTGTGTATTGCAGAAGTTCTCTTCCTTCTTCCAGTTTACAGCGCAGGATGAATGCGCTGACTGAGAAACCAAGTGTTTTCTTGAAATAAGCAGAGAAGTAAGATTTGCTGAATCCAACATAATCAGCGACATCTCCGACGGTGAGATGCTGGTTTGTATTCTGCTGAATATATCGAATGGCTTTTTGCATGCGCTCGTCTGTTGAGACGGGCGTTTTTGCTTGCGCTACTTTTTCGGCAAAAGTATAACTGATTTTCCCAAGAAGATCAGTTAAACGATCTGCACTTGTCAGACGCTCTGAAGATTGAATGAAATAGTCGGAGAGCTGATAAGCAGTATCGTAATCAAGCCCTCCATCAATCGCGGCACGGGTGCAGAGTGTCGTGGTAATGATAATATTATTCTTTAACTGGCGCAGGGCAGTGGAGCCTGTAACGCCAATGTGAAAATTGCTCTCGCTATAGGCGAATTTTTTAAACCCTTCGCAGTCACCGGTGCGGACAAGCTTTAGAATCTCTTCTTCAAGAATATAAGTCCGGTTGTGCTGCTCATTTTCCTTCTTTTGATAGGTTTCTTCTAAAAGAAGAGAGGTATCTGACATGACATCATTTTCAGACGATACATGTCCGATAGATGTGAGCTGTTCAAGTGAAAGAAGCTCTTCGTGCAGGCAGTAGTTGAGGAAGATGCATTTCTTTAACAGAGAGCTCAGGGACAGACATGGAATCTGACGAAGAAAGGAATTGAAGTCAGAGCGGCTGTCGTTTGATACCATGTAGTCTTTGTATAAACGTTGCAGATCAGAATCAGAATAAGGCACAGTTGTGACCGGACCAAAAATAATGTAACCATTTTTACAGTGATTTAATCTGAGAGAACAAAACATGATCCCATATTCAGTTGTACAGTAAGTGATACGCTCGGAACCTGAAAAAAGTTCTTGAAGATATTGGAATGGAGGATAAGTTAGTTCGTCCTGTTCCGGCATGCAGAAAATACATTTTTCATCCGAAAAAAGATACATGGGGATATTCGAATCTGGGTAATAAGCTTTTATAAAATTAATCAGAGAATAATTCTTTTTCATAAGTTTTCACTTTCTTTTCTTTATATAAAATAGACGTTCGATTTGTATTCTTTCTGTCATCAGCGTAATCGAAAATATTTCCCAAGTCAATAGAAAAAAGCATAATAAAAGTATAAATATATAAATAAAAGTTTAAAAATGAAATAAAATGGCGCGTAATCCAGTTATGATATAGCCATGATGAAAACCCGATAACAATGTAACTAGCATTACATCATAATAAGGAGGAAACGACAGTATGGAAAGAGAGAAGATTCAGAATTTAATCTCTCAGATGACACTGGAAGAGAAAGCAGGAATGTGTTCCGGTGCTGATTTCTGGAATCTCAAGGGTATAGAACGATTAGGAATCCCGAAAGTCATGGTGACAGACGGACCGCATGGGATCAGAAAGCAGGCAGAGGCAGCAGATCATCTCGGAATCAATGAGAGTGAAAAAGCAATTTGCTTTCCGGCCGGATGTGCAACAGCATCTAGTTTCGACCGTGACTTGATCCGCAGACAGGGAGAGTTGCTCGGACAGGAATGTCAGGCAATGAATGTAAGCACAATTCTTGGACCGGCTATGAACATTAAGCGTTCACCTCTTTGTGGAAGAAACTTTGAATACTATTCAGAAGATCCGTATGTATCTACAGAGATAGCAGCGGCACTGATTGAAGGTGTTCAGAGTAAGAATGTAGGAACCAGTGCAAAGCATTTTGTAGCAAACAATCAGGAAAAGCGTCGTATGACAAACTCTTCTGATGCAGATGAAAGAACATTAAGAGAAATTTATCTGGCATCTTTTGAGGGTGCAATTAAGAAAGCAAAACCATGGACAGTAATGAGTTCGTACAATCGTATCAACGGAGAATTTGTCGGAGACAATAAAGAATATCTGACAGATATTTTAAGAAAAGAATGGGGATTTGACGGATATGTTGTTTCTGACTGGGGTGCAGTCAATGACAGGATTTCATCTCTTGCAGCGGGGCTTGACCTGGAGATGCCGCCTGGAGATTATGAAAATGACCGACTGATCGTAAAGGCAGTTCAGGAAGGAAAACTTGATGAGAGCGTAGTCGATCAGGCTTGTGAAAGAATTCTTAATATTATTTTCCGTTACACAGAAAATCGTGATGAGAAAGCTGTATTCGATTATGAAAAAGATCATAAAGCAGCGGCTGAAATCGAAGCGGAGTGTATGGTATTATTAAAGAATGAAAATGAAATTCTTCCATTGACTTCTGATAAGAAGATTGCATTTATCGGAAAATATGCAAAGACACCTAGATATCAGGGCGGTGGAAGTTCTCACATCAACAGCTGGAAAGTGGAATCCGCACTGGAAGCGGCAAAGGAGATTCAGGAGCTTGCAAATGTGACTTTTGCAGAAGGATATCAGGACGAGAAAGACGAAGTTGTAGAAGCACTTCAGAGCGAAGCAGTAAAGGCAGCGGCAGAAGCTGATGTGGCAGTTCTTTTCCTTGGACTTCCGGATAACTTTGAATCTGAAGGATATGACAGAAAGCATATGAATCTTCCGAATTGCCAGAATGAGCTTGTGAGAAAAGTGCTTGAAGTACAGAAACATGTAGTAGTAGTTCTTCATAATGGTTCTGCAGTACTTATGCCTTGGAAGGATCAGGTGGAAGGAATTCTGGAAGCTTATCTTGGAGGAGAGGCTGTAGGAAAAGCGGTTGCGGAAGTGCTTGCAGGAATCAAGAATCCTTGTGGACGTCTGGCAGAGACATTTCCACTTCGTCTGGAAGATACACCATGTTATCTGACTTATGGAAAAGGATTTGACAATGCAGTTTATCAGGAAGGTGTGTTTGTCGGATATCGCTATTACACATCCAGAAAGATGGAAACAGCATTCCCGTTTGGCTACGGATTATCTTATACAACATTTGCATACAGTGATCTTCAGTTGGATAAGAAAGAAATGTCCGACAAAGAACATGTAGAAGTAAGTGTAAAGGTTAAAAATACAGGAAAACGTGCCGGAAAGACGGTTGTTCAGCTTTATGTTGCAGCTCCGGAGGCAGAAGTGGTACGTCCGGTCAGAGAACTGAGAGGATTTGAAAAGATTTTCTTAGAAGCCGGAGAAGAAAAGACCGTTACATTTATACTGGGCGAGAGAGCATTGGCTTACTGGAATACATTGATCCATGACTGGTATGCAGAGGAAGGCACTTATAAAGTCATGATCGGCGAAAATGCAGATCAGATGTGTGTAGGGGAAGAAATCACAGTACATCCTACAAAAGAACTTCCAAAAACATATTCCTTAAATACTTGCCTTGGTGAACTGATGCGTGATCCAAAAGCACAGACTGTAATGGCACCATTTATGCAAGGAATGGCACAGAATGATGCGGCAATGGATATGGCAGAAGCAAATGAAAATGATCAGTCAGGAGTTGTGAATCAGGAAATGATGGCAGCGATGATGGAAGGTATGCCGCTTCGTCAGCTTCTAAGCTTTGTTCCGGGAATTAAGAGAGAGATGCTTGAGCAGATGGTAAATGCGTTGAATCAATTATAGGATGAGATTGTAACAAAGAGTTGTTATTCACAGTAAGACAAGAATATTAGGATAAGGAAAAATTAGAGAGGGATAAAGATGGCTAAAACAAAAAAAGAACTTGGCCTGGACTCAATGGGAGTTCAGAAATCAATGAGAACTACAGACTATCTTGGTGATGGTCTCGGACAGTTACCGCTGAATATTATGGCTGGTCTGGTTGGACAGCTGACTTACTTTTACACAGAGAAAGTTGGACTGGCAGCAGGAATGGTTGCTACAATGCTTCTGATTGCAAAGATTTTTGATGCATTTTCAGATCTTATCATGGGTAAGATTATGGATGAAGGAAAGTCACCAAAGGGAAAATGTCGTCCATGGTTTCTTAGAATGGCAATACCAGCGGCTGTAATGATCGTTCTTCTGTTTACAGTACCGAAGAATGCAGTCAGCGGTCTTCAGTCAGCATATGTATTGATCACTAATATTTTGATCACAGCAGTAGTTTATACAGCAGTTGCAATTCCTTACGGAGCATTGATGGCTATGCGTACAGAGAGCTCTGAAGAGCGTGGTAAGATGGGTGTCTTCCGTGCAGCATTTGGATATATTGCCGGAATGGTAATCGCAATCCTTTTGATTCCAATCACAAATATGCTTGGTGGTACTCAGAGCGCATGGATCAAAGTATCAGTAATTTTCGCATTGATTTCACTTCTTTCATTACTTGTACTTTATAAAGTAACAAAAGAAAATGCACATATTGTTGAGAAGAGTGAAGATGAAGATGTAACTTTTGGAGAAGGAATTAAAATGCTCTTCAAGAATAAATACTGGGTCATCATGCTTGTACTCCAGTTTATGATGAATATTTCATATGGACTGAGTTCTTCAGGTGGTACATATTATGCAAAATATATTCTTGGAAACGATAATATCGTTGCGCTTCTTGGTGCAGTCGGACTGATTCCTACATTCCTTGGATTTATTTTGACAGGACCACTGGCATCTAAATTAGGTATGACAAAAACTTGTATGGTTTCCTGTGCAATGGGAGCAGCAGCCTGCCTGGTGAGAGTATTTACACCGTACAGTCTTATGACATGTATTGTAGGTGGAGCAGTAACAACATTTGCTAACATTCCTCTGATGTGTCTGTTCGGAGCAATGGTAAATAACTGTGTTGAGTACAATGATTACAAGTTCGGAAAACGTATCGTAGGTATGACAAACAGTGCAAACTCTTTTGGAAGTAAGATTGGATCCGGTATTGGAGCATCTTTGATTGGATGGCTTCTGGCAGCGGCTGGATACAATGCAGCGCTTGAAGTGCAACCTGCATCAGTAGATACAGCAATCTTCGCATTTGGTATCTACATTCCACTTGCACTTTTCGTAATCATGTTTATCCTTCTTTTGAAGAATGACCTTGAGAAGAGATATCCTGAGATTGTAGCTGAACTGCAGAAGAGAAAAGAAGCAAAATAGTAATGATAGAATAAAATGAAGGGACGGAACTGCTAATGAGGTTCTGTCCTTTTGTGGATTTATTGAAAATGGAGGAAATAGAATGAGATTATATGATTTTAGAACCGAATACAGAGAAAATCCAATCGGACTTACAGAGAAGGCACCACGATTTTCCTGGAAAATAGAGTCTGATGAGAAAGATACAGTACAGACATCCTATGAGATTAAAGTGACAGATGAGAGTGGAAAACTTGTATGGGATAGTGGAAAAAAGGTGTCTGACCAGTCTGTCTTGATTTCATATGAAGGCGAAGTACTGGCAGATGAGACTTTTTATACAGTAGAAGTAACTGTAGCTGATAATCATGGAAATGTAGAGTCAGTGGAAGGTTCCTTTGAAACAGGAATTTTTGATCAGACAGAATTCAAAGCACAGATGATCACAAGTGATTTTCCGGAAGAAGAGACAGCATGCCCGGTATTTGGAAAAACATTTACAATTGATAAAAAGGTAAAGAAAGCCCGTCTGTATGCAACTGCACATGGTGTATATGAGGTGACATTGAATGGACAGACAGTAGGTGATTACCGTATGGCACCTGGCTGGACAAGCTATCACAACAGACTGCAGTATCAGATCTATGATGTGACAGAGCAGCTTACAGCAGAAAATGAAATTGCAATCACAGTTGGAAACGGCTGGTACAAAGGAATCTTAGGTTTCTATTGTCTGCCAAATCAGTACGGTACACAGGCAGGAGCATTTGCAGAGCTTCATGTTGAATATGAAGATGGGAGCAAAGATGTAATTGCTACAGATGAAACATGGTCTGTAAAAACAGGAGAGATCCGTTACAGTGAAATTTACATGGGTGAGACAATCGATACAGATGCACCGGAAATCACAGAAGGAAATGTTGTTGTTAAAGATTTTGACAAAGCAGTATTAACAGCACAGGAGAATGAACCTGTTCGTATTACAGAGAAAATTGTGGGTAAAGAGTTGATTGTGACACCAAAGGGTGAAAAACTTATTGACTTCGGACAGATTGTTACAGGTGTTGTAGAGGTTCATGTGAAAGGTGAGAAAGGGCAGAAGATTGTGCTCCATCATGCAGAGGTACTGGACAAGGATGGTAACTTCTATCCGGAGACACTTCGCCAGGCAAAATCAATTGATACATTTATCTGTAACGGAGAAGAGCAGATCTTCCGTCCACATTTCACATTCCATGGATTCCGTTATATCAGCGTAGAAGGAATGGAAGAATTTACAGCAGATCAGTTTTTTGCCTGTGTGACACATTCTGATATGGAAAAGACAGGTGATTTCCACTGTTCTAACAAAAAAGTAAATCAGCTGCAAAGTAATATTACATGGAGCCAGAGAGATAACTTCCTTGATATCCCGACAGATTGTCCGCAGAGAGACGAGCGTCTTGGATGGACCGGAGATGCACAGGTATTCTCATGGACAGCCGCATTTAACAGAAATACAGCACTGTTCTACACGAAATGGATGCGTGATGTGGCAGCAGAATCTTCTCTGGAAAAAGGTGTTCCGCATGTTGTGCCGGATATCCTGGGACAGTACAGCTCTTCTGCATGGAGTGATGCAGCAGTTATTGTTCCTTGGGTTGTTTATCAGATGTATGGTGATAAAGGTATCCTGGAAGAAAACTGGAAATGTATGCATGAGTGGGTAGACTACATTAAGAACAACTGTGGAGAGAATGGTCTCTGGCAGAGTGGATTCCAGTACGGAGACTGGCTTGCACTGGACAAAGAAGAGAGTGCGGACAGAACCGGAGCGACAGACAAATATATGATTGCAAATGCTTACTATCTGTATGTAACAGATTTTGTGAAGCAAACAGCAGAGGTGCTGGGAAAAGACGAAGAAGCGAAAAAGTATGCGGATCTTTATGAAACAACTTTGGATGCATTCCGGAGAGAATATTATACAGAGACAGGACGTATTGTAAGTGAAACACAGACAGGTGCTATCATTTCTCTGTATTTCAATCTTGCAAGAGAAAAAGACAGAAAACGTATCTTGAATACGCTGCTTACAAATATTGGAAACCACAAAAATCACCTGACTACAGGATTCGTTGGAACACCTTATATCTGTCATACACTTTCAGAAAATGGCGCTCATGAGATGGCAGCGACACTCTTTATGAAAGAAGATTATCCATCTTGGCTGTATGCAGTAAACATGGGAGCAACAACAATCTGGGAGCGTTGGAATTCAATCAAACCGGACGGAACATTTGACGAGTCAGGAATGAACTCTCTGAACCATTATGCGTATGGTTCTGTAGGTGACTGGATGTACCGCAAAGTTGCCGGATTATCCCAGTTAGAGCCGGGATATAAGAAATTCCAGGTAAAACCGATGTTTGTAAAAGGTATTGAAGATTGGGGCACAGAATTTGAATCTGTTTACGGAAAAATCGTGGCTAATACATCTTGTAAGGATGGAAAAATTCATGTCCATGTAGAAGTTCCGGCCAATACAACAGCTGTGATTGTTCTTCCGGAAAAAGAGAAAGTACACGAAGTTGGTTCCGGTGTATATGATTATGAATATGATACGGAGATAAGTCTTGCGGTAGAGAGATTCAGTATGGACAGCACACTTAGCGAAATCATTGCAGAACCACTTGCTGTAGAAATGTTTAATCAGATGGTACCGGGAATGCTGGAAGGACCTATGATTCAGTTCGCATATGGAATGACACTGGCTGAGCTTCTTGGAGCTGCACCGGAGGCGAAACCGATGTATGAGGCAGTTGTTAATGCATTGAATCAGAAGGAACGAGAAAAAGGGAATGATTAAGAATGTAATCTGACAGTAGTAAGGGAGGCAGCTAGTTATGAATAAAGTGCAATTATGGAATGAATCAGAATACAATTACGCAGCAGCATGTGGATTTATTCCGAATATGAGATTATATTTTCATAAAGACGAAGAAATACGACCATGTATGCTGATCGTTCCAGGTGGGGGATATACTGTGGTTTCTCCATCAGAGGGCGAGATTGTAGCAAAGAAATTTTATGAGATGGGATATCAGACAGCAGTTGTAACTTATACAACCAATCTGTTGCAGATGATTCCATTAAAAATGCAGCCAATGCAGGATCTGATGCGCGCAATCCGTTATATTAGAAAACATGCCGAAGAATTACATGTAGAGAAAGATAAAATCATGCTTTGTGGATTTTCGGCAGGCGCACATGCATGTGGAAGTGTTGCCGTACACTGGCAGGAATTTGAAAACACAGAAACCGGTGAATATGCATCTGTCTCAGCAAAACCAAATGCAGTCATTCTTTCCTATCCGGTAATTACTTCCGGTGAATACGCACATAGAGGTTCTTTTACAGCACTTTTAGGAGCGGATGCTTCTGAGGAAGAACTTGAATATATGTCGTTGGAAAAACAGGTGACAGAAGATATGCCGCCATGCTTCTTATGGCAGACTGTAACGGATGAGCTGGTTCCGGTTCAGAATTCCTTTTTATTTGCACAGGCTCTGCAGGAAAAGAAGATTCCGTATGCAATCCATGCATTTTCAAAAGGAAAGCATGGATTGTCGCTTGCTGATGAAGCATGGGCAAATGAAGAGTTTGGAGAACCGTATACTTTGGAGCAGACTTTCGTATTAGGTCAGGCTGTGAACGATGGGACATTTCCAGTGCCGGATGAAGTGAAACAGGCTTTGGATGAGATGGCGAAAATGTTCACTGGTCAGACTAAGCGTGAGAAAGAACAGGTGAATGAAGAAGTAAAACAGTGGCCGGAGTTGGCGGATGAGTGGATAAGGACTACTCTTTAAAATGAACCAAACAGGGATGTGAGATTCAGAAGGTATTTATCGAAATGTTATTTTCCGGGGGCTTGAGAGTATCATATTGAAGTGGAGGAATAAAGAAAAACTTTAAAAAATTTATATTTTCAAGTTGACTTTTTAGCTTGTATGGCATATTCTGATAATAGCTAATAAAAGAAATTAGATTTCTACAGATCAAACTTCTGCAGGAAAAAGAAAAAGCTCAGAGTCGTGACCTCTGAGCTTTTTCTATTCCGTTATGTAAGGTGGCTTATACCTTTAGGCTGGTGTCGCTAATCGTCTCTTTCCAACCATTTACAAATAAAGTAGTTAAAAAGAATAAAATTACAATACAATATATAAAATTACAATAATTATACATCCTCAAATGTTATAGTCGCTTTAGAAAAACAAGAAACAAACGAATAGCAAGGAGGCGGTGTATAAACTATGAAACCATTTCTAAATATCAAATCCAACATCCCGGATGGTGAAGCTCATGTGATGCCGGATGGAAAAGTCTATATCTATGGAAGTCTTGACACAAAAGAGGATTCCTGGTGTTCCAATCAGTACAAAGTAATTTCGTCCGCAGATCTAGAACAATGGGTAGAGAGTGAAATCAGCTTTTCCATCAAGGATGTCCCATGGGCAGATGAGATTCAGGAACCTGCTTATCTGGATAATGTTAAGTCTTATAATGAACTTCCGGAAGCAATTCTGACTTTTCTCCCAGAAGAGACCAGAGAGATGCCGATAGATCAGTTTTTGCCGATTTTGAGGAATATACTGATAGAACAGCAAAAGAACAAGAGTCTGTTTGCACCGGATTGTATCTATAAAGATGGAAAATACTATCTGTATTTTTGTCTTTCTGACGATACGGAAGGAGTTGCAGTATCAGATTCTCCTACAGGGCCATTTAAAAATGCAGTGAAACTTCCTGTAAAAGGAATTGCCCCGGCAGTTTTTGTTGATGATGATGGACAGGCGTACTATTATTGGGGACAGTTTTCTTCTTGTGGGGCAAAACTGAATCCGGATATGATGAGCATTGATGAAAGTACGAGTGTAGAAGGGCTTGTAACGGAGAAAGAGCATCATTTTCATGAAGGAAGTTCTATGAGAAAGCGTGGAGATACCTATTATTATGTTTTTGCAGATATCTCCAGTGGAAGACCGAGCAGTCTTGGATATGCGACATCAAAGTCTCCGCTCGGACCATTTACATATCAGGGTGTGATTGTTGACAACATATCGCTGAATGAGGAAAGTTGGAACAATCATGGCAGTATTGAGGAAGTGAATGGACAGTGGTATGTGTTTTTCCATGTGAGTACAAATGGACAGTATCTAAGGAGGGCATGTATGGCGCCAATTGAATTCGATGAGAACGGATTGATCAAGAAGGTGGATTTAGAAAATGAATAAAAAAATATTCAAATGGGAAGATCTGTCAGTTTTAGGTGAGAATAAAGAAAAAGGACATGCAATTGCATTTACTTATGATAATAAAGAGGATGCCTGCAAAAAGAAAGAAGCAAAAACAAAATATTCTTTGAACGGAGAATGGAAGTTCTATTACCAGATGGGGACAGAACTTCCGGAAAACTTCGCAGAGAAACAACTCGATGATACAAAATGGAATACAATCACTGTTCCGAGTGTCTGGCAGTTAGAAGGATATGGGAAACCGTATTACTACAGTTCTTCCTATCCACAGGCAATCAATACGAAGAAAAAGCACATTCCGCAGATCAGTCATGAATTACAGGAATATGGAATTTACCGGCGTACATTTACAGTGCCGGAACACTTTAAAGAACAGGAAATCTTTCTTCATTTTGGAGCGGTAAAGGCGGCTCTTGAAGTGTATGTCAATGGAAAATATGTTGGGTACTCACAAGGATCCATGACTCCGCATGAATTTGATATCACAGATTATATAGAAAATGGTGAAAATCAGGTAACAGCAGTTGTCTGGAGATATTCAGATGGGACTTATCTGGAAGATCAGGATATGTGGTTCTTCGGTGGAATTTACAGAGAAGTATATCTGTATGCAGAACCGAAAGTGACGATCCGCGATTTTTATATGCGGGCAGATCTGGATGAAAAATACAGTGATGCACAAACAGTACTTTTCCTGCAGTTAAAATGCTGGGATGAGCCAGAGGATAGAACAGGAATAACAAACCAGGAATCTTATCAGGAAAAAATCCATGTGAAAGCAAGTATTCCTGAAAGAAACGAAGTGCTTGGAGAGAAGGAACTCTCATTTGATACATTAAATCAGAAAGAGGGAAAGACGACAGAAATCCAGTTTCACCATCTCGTAAAAAATCCCTTGAAATGGAACCATGAGCAGCCCAATCTTTATACCATTCTGCTTGAATGGAAGATAAATGGGAAAACGTATTATAAATCTTTCCGTTTTGGATTCCGTAAGGTTGAAGTTGTTGGAAATATATTAAAATTAAATGGAAAAAGGCTTATCATACATGGAGTAAACCGGCATGATTTTGACCCGGATCATGGTTGGGCCGTTCCAAAAGAACGACATTTGCAGGATATAAAGATTTTAAAACAATTAAATATCAATGCAGTTCGCACCAGTCATTATCCGAATGATCCATATTTTTACGAACTGTGTGATGAATATGGAATCCTTCTGATGGATGAGACAGATCTGGAATCTCATGGAGTAAGGAGGATTCTCCCGACAAGTGATGAGCGGTGGACGAAGGCGTGTATTGACCGTGTGGAGCGAATGATCCTGCGTGACCGGAATCATCCGTCGATTCTCTTCTGGAGCCTTGGAAATGAAGCCGGCAAGGGCGAGAATTTTGTGAGAATGCGTCAAAGTGCTGAAAAGCTGGATGATACAAGGATTTTCCATTATGAAGGAATGTACGATAAAAGGTGTACAGATCTTTTGAGCCGAATGTATCCGGATGAGGTAGAATTTGAAAAACTTTGCAAAAAGCAGAAGATTAAAAACTGGACTGCATTTATAGCAAACAGTTTGGCAGCAGATGATAAAGATATCGATTGTCAGATGTATGAAAAGATGCCGGTTATTTTGTGTGAATATGCCCATTGCATGGGAAACAGTCTCGGAAATTTCAAAGAATATACAGATGCATTTGAGCAATATCCGCATATGTGCGGAGGATTTATCTGGGATTTTGTCGATCAGGCAATCCACAAGAGAAAAGATGATACAGATCAGTGGCTGTATGGAAGTGATTTTGATGAAGCGTATAGCCCGTATGGATTCCGAAAGAAAAATGCAAAAGGAAATGATGGAGCATTCTGTGCAAATGGAATTGTGGCGGCAGACCGGACACTCCATCCGGCAGCATATGAAGTGAGAAAATGTTATCAGATGCTTTCAATAGCTGTTGAAAGTATGCAGGAAAAGTCTTTTCGAATCTACAATAAGCAGATGTTTAACGGCTTACAAAATTATGAATTACACTGGGAGGCAAAAGAAGACGGAACACTTCTGTCACAGGGAGAAATCTCCCATGAATTGCTGGATCTGATCAGTCCGAAGACATCAAAAGTGGTGACTATACAAGATAAAATGGAAGGTGCGGATACAATTACATTTTGGTGGAAATTGAAAAACGATACAAAATGGGCCAGAAAAGGAGATGTCGTTGCATATGATCAGATAATTTTGAAAAATGTAATAAAAGAGAAGGTAAGAAAAAAGAGTGAAAATACAGAAAATATTACTCAAAGAAGGAATTTATCTGTAGTAGAAACTGAACAGGAGATTAAAATCAGCGGGAACCATTTCTTGTATAAAATAAAGGATGGACTGATCTGTTCTGCGCAAATCAACGGAGAAGAACTGTTTCTTGCACCGATGCGTCCCAATTTTTCAAGAGCTATGACAGATAATGATATTGATACGGCACATTTTGTTCCGGCGATGTTGAATTCTATGCCTGTAAAGAAGTGGCAGATGGCAGAAGAAAAGCTTCGATATGTAAAACATACAATTGAACAGACAGAAGAAAAGACAAAGATCAGAACCTATTGGAGACATCCACTCTGTAAAGCCCTTGTCATAGAGTATCTGTTTGGTTTGGATGGAGAAGTAGAAATCAGGATGGCAGGCATTTCAAAAAAGATTGATTTTGTCCGGATCGGAATGACAATTACGATGCCAGATAGTTTTGATGAGATCAGTTGGTATGGAAGAGGTCCATGGGAATGTTATCCGGACAGAAAAACAGCTGCATTGTTCGATCATTATTCCATGAGTGTGAAAGAATTAGAGCACAAGTATATGCGTCCGCAGGAAAATGGAACGAGATGTGATGTGAAAAAATTAGAATTAATTTCTAAGGATAGAAAAAGACTTTCAATCATTAATCTTAATCCTGGTGGAATG
Organism: Ruminococcus hominis; assembly: GCF_014287355.1. Lineage (NCBI taxonomy): Bacteria > Bacillati > Bacillota > Clostridia > Eubacteriales > Oscillospiraceae > Ruminococcus > Ruminococcus hominis. The sequence continues at coordinate 770,210 of NZ_JACOPE010000001.1, forward strand.
CTTTTTAGTGCATGGCATTACTCTCAGAGAGCACTGGAAGATGCCACACATAGTCATTTGTTGAAAAAAGAATGGGTGACAACATTAAATGTTGACGGCGCAATGTGTGGTGTAGGAGGGGATCTTCCGGGAATGCTCTCATTACATGAAAAATACCGGCTGCGGACTGGTGAAAAGCAGACAGCACATTTTAAACTCAAATTTGATGAATGAATGTATGATATTACAATAAATGGAATGATTTTACAATAAAAAGAATGTGGAACGTGATATTTTATAAGCACAATAAAAGTAGAAAGAAGGAAGAGAAAATGGCAAAGAAACCGTTGGGGACAGATAAGTTCGGTGTCCAGAAAGTTATGAGGACAAAGGATTATCTTGGAGATTCATTAGGACAATTTTCACTGAATGCAATCTCAACAATTATTGGACAGCTGACTTATTTTTATACAGACAAAGTTGGTCTGGCAGCAGGGGCGATTGCAACTGTATTGTTGATCAGTAAGATTATTGATGCATTTACAGATCTGATCATGGGAAATATTGTAGATCATACGAAACCAGGTAAGGAAAAATACAGACCATGGCTTTTAAAGGCTGGTATACCGGCCGGTATTATGCTTGTATTGATGTTTACTGTACCAAAGACATCCGGAACACTTCAGATTGCTTATGCACTCGTAACCAATATTTTACTATCAGCAGTGCTTTATACAGCAGTAGCTATTCCATATGGCTCTTTGATGGCTGTCCGTACAAACAGTCAGGAAGAACGTGGAATTATGGGTACATGGAGAGCAGGAGCCGGCTATGTGGCAGGATTTATTATGGCAATTCTGATCATTCCAATTACAAATGCATTGGGAGGAACACAGAGTGCATGGATTAAATTTGGCGTGATTATTGGATTATTCATTATTTTAGCTTTTGGTATTGCTTATCTGACAAGTAGAGAAACGGCTACAGAATCAGGTACAGTGGCTGAAAAAGTTGAAGAAGAGGAAGAAGCGATTCCTTTCAGAGAGGCGATTACAAAATTATTTCATAATAAATATTGGGTGATCGTTCTTATTGTAAATCTTCTGGCTTGTATCCTCTACGGAACAACAGCAGCTGCGGGAACTTATTATTGCAAATGGATTTTTGGAAATGATAATCTGGTAGGATTACTTGGAGGAGTTGGATTGATTCCTACATTCCTTGGATTTGCCCTTGTAGGTGTGATGATCAAGAAACTTGGAGTTGTTGGAACATTGAAGTTTAGTTTCGGAATCGGTATTATTTCCAATGTGCTGATGATTTTCTTACATAATAATTTCACTGCATATATGGTTCTTGGATGCTTTACAACGTTTGCAACCATTCCTATGATGTGTCTGGTTGGAGTTATGACGACAATGGCAATTGATTTCAATGAATATAAATATGGTGTGAAAATGGTTGCGTGCTCCAACAGTGCTTCCAGTTTTGGAGGAAAGGTAGGAAGCGGAGTTGGAGGATCGCTGATTGGATGGATGCTTGCAGCAGTAGGATATGATGCTACCCTTTCTGTTGCGCCGGAAGCAACGAAGATGGCAATCTATGGATTTTGCTTCATTATCCCGTTAATTGCATTTGTGGTTATGTTTGTTCTTGTGAGTCAGTTTGATCTTGAGAAAAAGCTGCCTCAGATGAGAGAAGAGGTCGCGAAAAGAAAGCAGGAAACAGTAACGGACTAAGTGATCTGCTGTGTCTGTTTTCTGTATTGGGTAGGAGTAATTCCGTACTTCTTTTTAAATACATTCTGAAAATAAGCCTGAGAGGAGAAGCAGAGGTAACTGCTGATTTCACTCAGGCTTTTTTCTGTAAAGGTAAGCAGACTTTTGGACTCTTCTAACTTGCAGCGCATGATAAAACTGCTGATATCAAAGCCGAGTTCCTTTTTAAATTTTTTCGTAAGATAGGAGCGGCTTTTCCCGATATGTTCCGTGACATCACCAACCTGGATCGGTTCATTTACATGACGGGAGATGAACTGGACACAATCAAAAATTTCTTTGGACATTCCACCTGGAATTTTCCCTTTTGCAACACGCTCTGCAAAATCAATCAGCATGGAATAATTGAGATTTTCAATATAAGTGAGATTCTGTGAATGCTCACAATCCTGGATATAGACATCGGCCAGCTGATAGGCTTCTTCCAGATTCATTCCACCCTGAATGGCTGCACGTGTAGTGAGTGTTGCAATTGTAATGAAAATGTTTTTCTTTTGTCTGAGCGCATTGCCCGCGACAATCCCCTCCACAAGATTCTGCGAGCTGTTGAGAAGTTCTTTCAATCGTTTGATATCTCCGTTCTGGACATATTTCATCATTTCTTTTTCGTAAAAATATGTATTATGATATTTTTGATTTTCTTTGAGCTCCATGATTTTTTCTGTGTAAACACTGGATATCTTATCTGTCTGGCTCAATCTTTCCAATTGGAAATGCTCACTGACAGAGATTACTTCATCATTGATGCAGAAGTGTAAATAAGCAAGAACATTCAAAAAAGAATAGAGTGATTGCGGTGGAATGCTTTGTAAAAAATGTGAGACGCGGGAATGAAAGGAAGCATCAATGGTCCATTCCTTCATAAAATTGTGCGTATCAGATTCTGTTACCGGTGTACTGAAGACAGGTCCGACAATAAGACAATAATCGCGTCCGGATGATTCGACGTAACCATAATAAGTAAAAGAATCAGAAACAAAGTAGTCCGGATTCTTTTTGAAATTTAAAAAATCTGGAGAAGGATTATTTACAATAATATCAAACCCGGCATCTTCAGGATAAGTATAACTTTGATCCGACGCATAATCATAGCAATTGATTGGGAGAAAGGTGGATTCATAAAATAATCTGCAAAATGACTTAATATCCTTAATCATAAATAACCTCCGAAAAATGAATTTGATGTAAAAGAAATTTAAATACTGAAATATCCAACATATATGATTTTACAATAATTGAACTGATATTACAATAATCAATAGCTGGACGTATGATATTTTATACTCATGGTAAGCTGATATTTATAGTAACCAGAGTAATTTATATGATTTTAGAGAATAAGTGGGAGGAAATTTATGTTTATTCAGAATATAACTTGTGAATTTGTAAAAAATTCGATTTCGATTGATTGTCAACACCCAAGATTTTCATGGGAGATTGTTGCAGAAAAAAACAATGTTTTTCAGAAAGCCTGGCAAATGATTGTCAGAAATGAAGAGAATGTAATTGTATGGGATAGTGGTGTTCAGGAGACCCCTGATACTACAGATATTTCTTATCAGGGAGAAAAGTTAAAATCAACATCCGTATATCATTATCAGATTACTGTGTGGACAAATACAGGGGAAATGCTTCAAAGTGGAGAGAATTATTTTGAAACTGCATTTTTTGATCATTCTGACTGGAAAGCAAAGTGGATGGAGCCGGAGCCATTGCCGCAATTACCACAGAATCCTCTGCTTGAAGCGAAAAAAGAGTGGCAAAAGATTACAGAAGCAATGATGCACGGAGATATGAGTGCAATGAAAACAGAAGAGGATATCTGGGAGGCTTTGCCGATGGAACCTTATGATCCGGCAGTACAGATGCGCCGTGTTTTTCGGGCAGACAAACCAGTGAAACGAGCCCGTCTGTATGTGACCTCACATGGTATTTATGAAGTGAAGATCAATGGAAAGTCAGTGACGGACAGCCGATTAAATCCAGGATTTACAGCATATGACAGAAGGTTGAAGTATCAGGTCTACAATGTGGACGAATTGGTACAAAACGGAGAAAATGCAATTTCTGTGACTGTTGCGGACGGATGGTATAAAGGAAAGATTGCGCTTGGACACGGATGTGAATATGGAGAAGTTCCGGGAGCATTGCTACAGTTGGAGATGATAGATGAAAATGGTAAAAAACAAGTCATCTGTTCCGATGAAAACTGGAAATATTCCTTCGATGGACCGGTACGAAGTGCGGATTTATTCTTAGGTGAAACCTATGATGCAAGAAGATATGACGGGGAGCCATCCGAGATAGAGTATGATGATAAAAAGTGGCTTCAGGTGAGAACACATACAATGGAAAATCCAATACCGGAAGCGCAGATCAGTCCACTGGCAAAGGTATTTGAAGAAGTTCCTGCACAGAGCGTATTTGTTACACCAAATGGCGAAACAGTGGTTGATTTTGGACAGAACCTTGCAGGAACCATCCGGGTAAAGATTCAGGAAGAAATCGGCACAGAAGTGAAATTCGAACATGGAGAAATGCTTGACGGTCAGGGGAACTTCTTCTATGTTTTTGCCGGAACAAGCAGGGCACAAGAGGATATTTATATTTGCGGAGAGAAGCGGGAAGAAATTTTTGAGCCACATTTTACATATCATGGATTCCGCTATGTGCGCGTGACTGGTGGAGCAGATTGGAAGAAAGAAGATTTCACAGCTCTTGCAATCAGTACAGAAAATGAAGTAACAGGAAATTTCCAATGCTCGGATGAGCAGATCAATCAGCTGCAGAGTAATATTTACTGGAGCCAGCGTTCGAATAACATTACGATTCCGACAGATTGTCCGACAAGAGAAAAAGCAGGATGGACAGGAGATGTAGTGGTCTATGGGGCAACAGCATTGTATAATCAGAATATGACAGCCTTTTACGAAGACTGGCTCCGCAGTATTCGCCTGGATCAGCTGGAAAATGGATATGTGCTGGGAACAGTACCACAGATCAGAAATTATGTACAGCAGGGGGATACAGGTTCTCTTGGCTGGGGGGATGTCATACTGACACTGCCACTTCAGTTGTACCAGTTCTACGGAGACAAAGAAGTTCTTCAGGCAAATTACGAGGCGATGGAGGAATGGATGCAGTCCATGGAGCGTGCTGCACATGAACTGCCAAGTGAAGCAGTTCCTTATGGGGGATCACAGACAGAACAGAATTGTGATGAAAGAAGTCTTGAAAACCAGCGTTATCTGATCAATACAGGATTTCATTTTGGAGACTGGATTATTCCAAGTGTTGTGAATGAAGAGGGATTTACCGATGGACCGGCTTCAGCATTTCTTACAATGAATTATGTTGGAAGCAGTCTGCTGGCAGCAGATGCAGATATGTTTTCGGAAATTTCTGAATTAGTTGGAAATATGGAGAATGCAGAGAAATACTGTGCTTATGCAAACAGAGTCCGTCAGGCGTTCGAAGAAGAATATGTATCAGAGGATGGAAAGCTTGGGCAGGAGATGCAGGGAAATTATATTCTGGCATTGAGACATCATATGGTGTCACCGGAGAAAGAACCACTTCTTGCGGAAAGACTGAATGAACTTGTAGTAAAGAACGGATTCAGATTGGATACCGGTTTTATGGCTACCCCACATATTCTTGATATCTTATGTCAGTATGGCTATGCAGATACTGCATGGAAAGTATTGCTTCAGAAGCAGTGCCCGTCCTGGCTCTATGAAGTAGAACAGGGGGCAACAACAGTCTGGGAAAACTGGGATGCAGTAAGAACGGACGGGAAACTGGCAGGTTGTTCCTTCAATCATTATGCGTTTGGCTGTGTCGGAGATTTCCTATACCGGAAAGTTCTTGGTATTCAGAATACAGGAATTGGGTATGATAAGATCCTGATCGCACCGGAGTATGACTGTCCGTTTAAGTGGGCAGAAGGAACCTATCACAGTGTAAATGGAAACATTGAGTTAAGATGGGAAAAGAATAAAAATCAAGTAAAGATTTCCGGACGGATTCCGGCAAATACATCCGCATGCTTAAAGCTGCCAGATGGAACAGAAAAAGAACTTGGAAATGGATGGTTTGAAGTAAAAGCAGGATTAGATTCAGGCATAAAAGAATAAGATGGAGAAAGATCATTTTCATCCGTTTGATACGTCAGTGGGAGACTTTGATTTGTGGCAGGATGAGAATGGAAATGGATACTTGTATTTTGAACACGATCATGCAGGCGTGATTTCAACAGGGCTGACAGAAGATTTTCTGGATGTACAGGGAGAGCATCTGGATATGTTTACAGGTCTGAAACCACCATATACAAGAGAAGGATGTACACACTTTGTGTATAAAGAGAAACATTATCTCTTTACCAGTGGAATGATCGGATATATACCAAATCCAAGCGAGATCGCGGTAAGTGATACTCCGCTTGGTCCCTATGAGGTATTGGGAAATCCGCATAGGGATGATTCGAGTAGTGCGTCGTTCAATAGCCAGATCTCTTATGTGTTCCATGATCCTGAACGAGAAGATCTGTATCTTGTGATGGCAGACCGCTGGGTACCGGAATACGTGGTAACGAAAGCAAAATATGAAAGTCTGGAACGTGTGATTACTTTCCAGTATAATTCAGAAATCCACCCAACAGAAGCAGACTATAAAGTTGCAATGGATGCCCCATTTCTTGGAAATGCGAATACTTCTATTGCAGACTATGTCTGGCTGCCACTGAATCTGGATGGAGAGTATCCGACGATTGAGTGGAAAGAGGAGTGGAGACCATAAAGAAGAAAGGGGAGAGAGAAAAGAAAATGCAAAAGAATAAGAAGAAAATTAACAAGAAGATTATTTTAATTATAATAGCGGTTTTACTGATTTTACAAATTGGCTGGATTGCATTTTCCGGTATGCAGTGGGGATGGGGACCATTTGCAAAACTGCATGATATAAAAATGTCAAAGCTGCCTGGAAATGATGAAAAATATGCACTGAATCAGACAGAAGAAAATGTTCACGATGAACTTCAGGGAAAGAAAATTATTTTTCTTGGTTCATCAGTTACTTATGGAGCATCTGCAAAGGGAGTATCATTTGCAGATTATATAGGAAAACGCAATCAGGCTGAAGTAGTGAAGGAAGCTGTATCAGGAACTACATTAGTAGATAACGGAGCTAATTCTTATATCAGCAGATTGAAGAAAATAAAAGAAGCGCAGGCAGATTTATTTATCTGTCAGCTTTCGACCAATGATGCGAGCCAGAAGAAAGAATTGGGAATGATTGGGGAGTCAAAAGAGTTAGATTCATTTGATACAGAAACAGTATCCGGTGCGATAGAATATATTATATGCTATGCAAAGGAAACATGGGATTGCCCGGTTATGTTCTATACGAATCCCCGATATGACAGTGCAGAATATGAAGAAATGGTCCAATTGTTATTGCAGATTCAGAAAAAATGGGGGATTGGAGTGATTGATCTGTGGAATGATGCAGAGTTTAATGAGCTGACAGATGAAGAATGCTCCCTTTACATGGCAGATAAGATACATCCGACACAGGCGGGATATCTGGAATGGTGGACTCCATATATGGAGGAGAAGATGGAAGAGTATTTGGCTGATCAGAAGAGTAAATAAAAGTGAGAAGGATAACATATAAGCTTGTGTGTAGAGCGGAAGAGCTTGAAGATTCTCCGCTCTTTTCTTATGCCAGGATATGAAGGCGCTCCAGGGAAGCAATTGCAGCAAGGTGGGAGATGAATTGCAGGAGGAACACCACAATATTTACTTCAGATGAGTGATAAGTTAAGTGTGGAAGAAAATATAAAAAATACTTATTTGAATCCAACCTCTTTTTGTATGAGGAGCCGGTAAGTCTTTTAAAGCAAGAAGTAAGAGAACCAGTAATTTATAATGCAATTATTACGGCAATCGCAACAGGAACTTCGAGAATGTCAGAGATAGCTACAAAAGTAGGAGAGAGTACCACTACTTGTACAGCATATATTAAGAATCTGATTAATCTTGGAATTATTAAAAGAGAAACTCCATATGGTGAAAAAATTTGATTCGGACAATCGCAAGATTTGCATAACCAAACAGGGACGGAGTGGTTTAACATGGCATTTATCAGGCACCGGAGAAAGACATACTCTGTGGTATATAAAATCCTGGATGAGAATGGAAAAGAACATATAACATCTGAAACATTTGCTACGCAGAAAGAAGCAGATAAACGGAAAAAAGAAATTGAGTACAAGCAGTCTATCGGAAAATTTGAGGTTCAAAAGTGTGCAACATTGAAAGAACTGATTGAAGAATATGTGCAGATATATGGACATGACAAGTGGGGTGTTTCCACTTACTCTGGTAATGTGGCTCTGATAAATAATTACATTCTTCCAACAATCGGAGATACCAAGCTTGCAGGCATCAATACACATTTTATAGAGAAGTATTATAAGGATCTTCTTAAAATGCCGGCGGTAAAGAGTACAAAGAATCCGGATGGTACAGGAACAATCACGGAAAGTACAGTAAATGAGATACATAAGGTATTAAGGAGCTGTTTCCGTCAGACGGTTAAGTGGGATATGATGAAAAAGAACCCGGCTGTGGATGCAACCGTTCCGAAAGCAAAGAAGCAGGAGCGTGAGATCTGGACAGCAGAGATGCTTATGCAGGCATTGGAAGCCTGTGATAACAAAATGCTCAAAATAGCATTTCAGCTTGCATTTACGGCAACACTTCGTATCGGAGAACTTCTTGGACTGACCTGGGATGATATGGATATTTCGGAAGAGGCAATTGCAGATAACAAAGCCTATGTTATCATCAATAAACAGGTAGAGAGAGTATCAAAGGATGCAATAGAAGCACTCAATTCAAAAGAAATTATCATGACATTTCCAAGCCAGAAGAAAAATAACAGGACGGTCAGAGTGCTGAAAATACCAAAGACAGACAGCAGTGTCAGGAAGGTGTTTATTCCAAAATCAGTAGCACAATGTCTGATTGATCTGAAAGCAGATCAGGATGAGATAAAGGAAGTGCTTGGGAATGAATATCAGGATTATAATCTGGTAATGGCAACAACATTTGGTATTCCTATAGGAGACAGCTATTTAAGGACAAAAATGCAGGAAATCATAGATGAACTGGGGCTGCCAGATGTAGTGTTTCACAGCCTGCGTCATACCAGTGTTACCTACAAGCTGAAATTAAGTGGTGGAGATATTAAAGCAGTCCAGGGAGACTCCGGCCATGCTCAGGCGGATATGGTAACGGAAGTGTATGGCCATATCCTGGACGAAGACCGAAGGAAGAATGCGGAGCTTATGGAGAATGCCTTTTATAATAAGGAAAATCTCAATCCTCAGATGAAAAATCAGGATGAAGGCAGCAGTACGATTACTGTACCGGATGGAGTGGATGCAGAGCTGCTGATGAAAGTGCTGGGGAATCCGGAGATGGCAGCACTGCTTACATCATTGGCAAAGACAATGAAAGTATAAATATAGAAGAACGATATTGTGTGGAGTAAGAAATCTGTGCAGTATCGTTTGTTCGTTTTTTGTGAAACTCTTGTGAAAACTTGTGAAAAAGATAGTTTTGATATGAATGGGGGTTTGTGCTAAAATATCTTTGTTAATTACATGAAGAGATTGAAACCCCGACTGAGACAATATTGTTCCCCCTACATATAGAGAAAGGGACATCTCAGACGGAAATATAAATATTTTAAGATTATAGTATAGTACGGATGAATTATGAAGAAGAACAGATATTTACTTAGCGTGATAGTACTTGCAATATGGATAGCTGTAATTGCATTTTTTTTAATGATATTAAAGCAGAATCACTTTGAGATGCTTGACTTTAGTGACAGGCATTTAGTTGGTGCAAGTTACATGACCATGAACAATGAATTTTATAAAATAGTAAGTGAAGAGATCAGCCAGAAAGTTGAGGCAGAGGGAGATCAGCTTATATTGCGTGACCCTGCACTTAGCGTTGACAGGCAGATAGAGCAGATTAAGGAAATGCTCGATATGGGAATTGACGTGCTTGTGCTTACGCCAGTAGATTGGGAAAGCCTGACAGACGTCCTGACGGAGGCAAAGGAAAAGGGCGTCTATATAGTGGTCGTTGATTCCAATGTCAAAGAGAGTGCATTGGTTGATTGTACGATTACTTCTGATAATTATGCGGCTGGCAAGATGATAGGCGAGTATCTTGTATCACAGAAGCAGGAAGCTAAAGTGGTTCTGATGGAACACTCGACAGCCAAATCAGGAAAGGATAGAATCAAAGGCTTTCTTGATGCGATAAAGGGTTACGATGGAATTGAGATAGTTGACAGGGTAGAATGTGAGGGACAGCTTGAAATCGCAATGCCTAAGATGAAAGAAATAATAGAATCAGGAACCAGGTTTGATCAGGTATTTTGTCTGAATGACCTTGCAAGTGTTGGTGTTGTTGCTGCGCTTGATGAGAAGAATATGCTTGATAAAGTCGATGTGTATGGTGTAGATGCATCACCTGATGCAAAGGCTCTGATTAAAGAAGGAATGATGAAAGCGACAGCAGCACAGTTTCCGTCGAGAATAGGAAAAGCAGCTGCGGAGAAAATATATGATTTACTTCAGGGCAAATCTGTGGAGGATTACATATATATTCCAGTAGAACTTGTGGAACAGTCCAATGTTGATACATATAGTGTTGAACGCTGGCAATAGGAGAATGCGATAATGGATAGAAACAGCACATTACAAATCCAGTTTTCCTTTATGAAAAATCTAAATTTTCTGATACTGATTTTTATAAGTGTCGTGACAATGTTTGGTGTAAGGGGCTGCATCAACGATAAAAGTGCTTTAGATTTTTTAAATACTGCGGGGAAATTACCTGTAGCGCAATGGAAAATATTTATTTTAAGTATAGGATATTTTATATGTCTGCTATTTTTACTCTCACTGCAATGCAAGAATAATTTTGAATTGTTCATAAAGATTACAGTCGAGATTCTTGTTGGACTTATGATATGCAATACAGTTTATTTCGGGTATGCAGGTGTGATTTTGTTAATACTTGCAGATGCAATACAGTATGCTCCGAATATGAAATACCGACTGTGGGTCATACTTATAGCGTGTATTATCTATATGATAGTTGATGCAAACGTGATATCTACGGTATATACATGTGTGCCGCTTGAGACGATGTGGATGTATTATGATGTGAATTCAAGGGTACTTTTGTTTGCTGTTTTAAAATTCCTTAATGCACTTAATCTTTTTTCATTTATCTACTATATGGTGGTTCTTATTGTAGACCAGATGAGTGAGAAAAAGAGGATACTTTGTCTGAACGAGGAACTTGAACAGAAGAATGCACAGCTTCTTGAATATGCAAAGCAGATGGAGACTGTTGTGCAGACGAAGGAGCGTAACAGACTTGCCAGAGAGATTCATGATACATTAGGACATGCACTTACAGGAATCATAACAGGGCTGGATGCATGCATAATGCTTATAGATGTCGCACCAGATGCGGTAAAGACACAGCTTACAGCCATTGCAGATGTTGCGCGTCAGGGAATGACGGATGTACGAAGATCAATCAAGGCACTCAGACCAGATGCACTTGATAAGATTAAATTAAAGGAAGCTCTTAAGCAGATGATATCTGAGATATCACAATCCACAGGTGTAAAGATCCAGTTTGATTGTGATATAGAGTTTGACTACTTTAATCAGGATGAAGAAGATGTAGTGTATCGAATTGTGCAGGAGAGTATTACAAATGGCATCAGGCATGGAAAAGCATCAGAGATAAATGTGAATATCCAAAGAGAATACAATCTGCTGACAATTACTATAAAGGATAATGGTATTGGATGTCCTGATGTAAAGCAGGGATTTGGACTGCATCATATGCATGAACGTTTACAGATGCTAAATGGCAGACTTAAATATGATGGAAGTGATGGATTTACAGTGTGTGCTGAAATACCAATCAGATGGGGAGAAGAGAAAAATGATTAAGATACTTATAGCTGATGACCAGGAACTGATTCGTCAGAGTTTGCAGATTATACTGAATAATGAGCAGGATTTTGAAGTGACAGATGCTGTTGAAAATGGGGTAAAGGTTATCCGTTCTATCCGTAAGAATAAGCCTGATGTGATACTTATGGATATCAGAATGCCTGAGATGGATGGTGTGGTATGTACACAGATTGTCAAAGAAAATTATGATGATATAAAGATAATCATTCTTACTACATTCGATGATGATGAGTATGTATTTAACGCTCTCAAATATGGTGCAAGCGGATATTTGTTAAAAGGTATTTCGATGAAAGAATTGTCAGATTCAATTCGCAAGGTCTACAAGGGCAATGCGATGATAAATGGTGACATAGCATCGAAGGTAGTAAAATTATTTTCTAAAATGGCACGTAGCAATCTGGTTATACAGGTTGACGAGAAGCAGTCGGAGAGTCTGAAGGACAATGAATGGCAGATTATTTCACAGGTCGGATGTGGACTGTCGAACAAAGAAATTGCGACAAAGCTTAATCTGTCAGAGGGAACAGTCAGAAATTCTCTTAGTACAATCCTTAGTAAACTGTGTCTTAGAGATAGAACACAGCTTGCAATATGGGCTGTACAGACGGGCGCAATTTATCATAATTTGGAAGATGGTGTGGAATAGATGAAAGATTTGCAGAAGAATACAATTCTTAAGTCTGTCGGAGTATTGCTGATGCTGCTGATAATGTGGATAGTAGTTGATGGCCGTGTCAAGACTTTGCTGGATGGCAATAAGCAGACTATTACAATAGGTGTTTTTTCCGATAGCTATTGGGGTGTTCAGAATGGATATTCATATCAGATAATAGATGACGCAATCAAAATTTTCGAGGATGAACATCCAGGGGTGAAAGTGGAGTATGTAAACGGAATTATAAAAAATGATTATTCAGAATGGCTTGCAGAGCAGCTGCTTAATGGAACAGCACCAGATGTATTTTTTATAATGAAAAGTGATTTCAATGATTTCGCCCAGCTTGGTGGTTTAAAAGATTTGAGTGGATTCATAAAAAGTGATACCGATTTTTCAGAAGATGATTTCTATAAGTCGGCTTTTGAAAGCGGGAAATATATGGACACGCAGTATGCATTGCCATATGAATGTGCGCCAAGACTTATGTTTATCAATAAGACTATATTAGACCAGGAAAATATTCCCATGCCGGATAAGGACTGGACATGGGAGGATTTCTACAATCTGTGTAAGAATGTGACAAAGGATACAAATGGGGACGGTGTCATAGACCAGTTTGGTGTAGTTGGATATTCATGGAAGGATGCATTTTACGAGAATAATGTCAACTTATTTAACGAAGATGGCACACAGTGTAATCTTGTAGGTGATAATGTAGAGGAAGCAATCCGTTTTGTTGAGAAGTTAAATAGTCTCACTGAGGGATATGAGGTTACAAGTAAGGATTTTAATTATGGAAAGGTTGCATGCATGCCGATGCTGTTTTCAGAGTATCGTGCATACAAATCATATCCGCTTAGCATTAAGAAGTATTCAGGATTTGAGTGGGAGTTCGTTGAGATGCCAGCTGGAGCACAGGGAGATAATGTATCAGAGCTTGACACACTTCAGGTTGGTATGAATGCCCGAATGAACAATGAGGGGCTTGCATGGGAATTTATGAAGCTGCTCACGTCAGACAGCCGTATTCAATCGGAGATATTTGATTATTCAGAGGGCGTATCTGTTATAAAGGCTGTTACAGAGTCAGATGATACGAGAATGGTATTGGAGAGGGCTTCCAACGACAGAGTCAATATGAGTACAGAAGTACTTGAGGATGTACTGAATAATGCCGTAGTTGATCCTACTTTCCGTAATTATGATTCGGCTATGGAACAGATAGATCAGTCCATGCAGGAAATTATGGGCGGCAACAAGAATATAAGCATGGAACTTATAGTAAGCAACAGGAAAATAAACCAGTATTTAGAAGACATAAAATAGAAATGTGACAAATGTCATGTGGGTGCATGACATATTTCTTAAAAAAAAGTGACGCATGTAAGGTGAATATGCGTCACTTTTTTTTTATACTTTTTTTAGAAACAAGGTAACTATTCAATAACCTTTCTAAAAAATAAAAAACGCGCCTCATATATGAGCAACAGCTACGAAGTAGCGAAACTGCACAATACAACGTGCGGTTTTGCGAATATATGAGTATAGGAACTGGATGGTTACGTTAGGAATGAAGAAGGAGGTAATAGTAATGAAGTACATTGTATTGGTCAGTCATGGCATGTTTGCACCTGGACTGCATGATGCATTGGGGATGCTTGTAGGTGAGAACAGGGAAGATATTCTTTCTACCAGCCTAAAAAATGGCATGGGTGCAGATGAGTTCGCAGAGAATGTGAGAAAACTCATATCTGTTGTAAAAGAAGATGATGAAATCCTTTTGTTTGCAGATTTGCTCGGTGGTTCACCACTTACTGTGAGTGCCAATGTGATAGCAGAAGAAGGATTGCTTGACAGAACAACAATGATTAGCGGGATGAACCTTCCACTTGTCTTAAGCGCAGCAGTGATGAAGGATGATATGGATATCGACGAGCTTAAAGCAGAATTGATTCCAGAGGGACAGGACGCTATTACAGAATTTACAATTCAGGCAACTGAAGATGAAGATGATATTTAATGTAGAGGAGGAAATTACAAATGGCAGTTTCATTTATTCGTGTTGATGATCGTATGATTCACGGACAGACATGTACAAGATGGTCTCTTGAGTATCCATGTGATGGATTAATCGCTGTAAATGATGCAGCAGCAAAGAATCCTGTATTAAAAGCAGCATACAAGAGCGCAAGCGGTAAGAAGACTTTCGTATGGACATTGGAAGAGTTTCAGGCAAAATGCGGCAAGGTACTTGCAAGCAAGGACAATTATTTCCTGATTACCAAAAATCCAATAGACATGAAGAAGATTCTTGTAGATCAGGCTTTCAAGCCAGGACTTAACAAGGTAATAATCGGACCTTGCAATGACAGACCAGGAGCTACAAAGCTTGGTAACAACCAGTCAATCACACAGGAAGAAGCTCAGGCTCTTGAGGACATCACAAATGCAGGTTACAATGTAGAATTTGCATTATTAAAGGAAGAGGCAATTGGACCATGGTCTAAATTCAGAGGCCAGTTTGGATTTAATTAGGGAGGAATGAAAAATGACAATTAGTTGGTTTCAAGCCGTAATATTGGCAATATTTGCATGTTTATCAAGTATGCCAGGTCTTGGCGGTTCTTCAATAGGTAACTATACATTAGGTCGTCCGCTTGTAGGTGGACTTGTATGTGGTATCGTTCTTGGCGATATACCTACTGGTATCATGGTAGGATGTGCAATGCAGATTATCTACATCGCACTTGTAACTCCAGGTGGAACTGTTTCAGCAGACGTTCGTGCTGTCAGCTACATCGGTATCCCTCTTGCAATGGTTGCACTTAAGAGCTATGGTCTTGAGGCATCAAGTTCAGAAGGAACAGCACTTGCTACATCATTCGGTGCCATGGTTGGTACTGTAGGAACAGTATTATTTTATGGAACAGCAACAATCAACCTTGTATGGCAGCATATCGGCTGGAAAGCAGTTGAGAAGAGAGAGTACAAGAAATTATATCTCGTAGATATGGGATTACCTTGGATTTCTCATTTGATTTGTTCATTCATCCCAACACTTATTATGTGTAAATTAGGCGCTAACGTAGTTGAACTTATCAAGACTACACTTCCTATGGATGGTATCGCAATGAAGACATTATTTACAGTAGGTTCATTACTTCCTTGTGTAGGTATTGCAATTCTCTTAAAGCAGATTGTTAAAAAAGCAACAGATTTCATTCCATTCTTCTTTGGTTTTGTACTTGCATCATCAATGGGTGTAAATCTCGTTGGAGCAACAATTATTGCAGCAATGTTCGCTGTTATGAACTACAAGATTAAGATGCTTGCAATCAGAAAACCTGCAGTAGCATCAGGTACTTACGATGATGATGACGAGGAGGATATATAAGATGGAGAAGAAATTATCTAAAAAAGCTTTATTGAAATCTTTCCATAACTGGTATTATGGACATCTGACATGTTTTTCTCAGGAACACATGCAGACATTTGGTTACCTCTGTGCAATGCTTCCATTAGTAGAAGAATTGTATGATGATGAAGAGAAAAAAGCAGAGGCAATGAATACATACACAGCTTTCTTCAATACAGAGCCACAGCTTGGAACAGTAGTAATCGGTATTACAGCCGGTCTTGAAGAGGCAAGAGCAAACGGAGAAGATGGTGTTGATGATGAAACAATCAACGGTTTAAGAGCTGGTCTTATGGGACCAATAGCTGGTATCGGTGATTCACTGGTAGTTGGAACAGTTATTCCTATTTTACTTGGAATCGCACTTGGTATGTCAACAGGTGGTTCACCATTAGGTGCAATCTTCTATATTATAGTTTGGAACTTATTTGCTTATTTTGGAATGAAATTCCTGTATTTCAAGGGCTATCAGCTCGGTGGAAAAGCAGTTGAATTCCTGGTAGGACCTCAGGGTGAAGCAATCAGAGATTCAATTTCTGTACTTGGTGGAATGGTAATCGGTGCAGTTGCTGCAACATGGGTAAGCGTAACGACCTCATTTAAACTCTTTAATGATGAAGGTGAAGCATATCTTGTTTTACAGGATAAATTCAACGAGGTTTTACCTGGTTCTCTTACAGCAGCATTTGTTATGTTATGCTGGTACTTAATGGCAAAAAAGAAATTATCACCTGTAAAAGTAATGTTACTCTTAGTAGTAGTAGCGTTCGTAGGTGTATTGGTTGGATTCTTTGATCCTAATCTTTCATACTAATTTCTTTTATATATTTCTTTTACTTTTTCTCGGGCAGATACAGTATTGCATCTGTCCGGGACTTTATAATTACATCTTGGTCGAAGATGCCCCTTCTTCTACAGGGGGAGCAAATATTGAATATACATTCGGGTAATCTCTTAATGAGGTATTGCGAAAATTATAGATTGATGTGGGAGGGTAATATGATCGAATCCAGAAAGAATTTTTTAACGGTTGAAGCAGACAGACAGATTAAGGCACTCAAGCTTATAGGACGTTGGAGAACAATGTGTATAGGGCTTTCTGCAATCGGTGTGCCATTTATTTATGCGGGCTTTTGTGGCATGAATCAGGCTATATGGATGAGAGTGGTTGGAATAATACTCCTGGTAATTGGCTTTATATTAGCAGCCATATTAAATCTTGGAATCAAAAATGGAAAGAGAAACGTAAATAAAATTCTGGCAGTGATAGAGGGTAAGTAGTATGGGCAATAAATATGCTCTTATTTGTATGGATTTAGATGGGACTCTTTTAGATGAGAAAAAGCAGATTTCAGAGCGTGCAAAAAAGGCGCTGTATGAGGCAAAAGAAAGAGGAATCTATATTGCGTTTATATCAGGCAGAATGTTGCATGCTGTCGAACTTATAGAGAAACAGCTGGGATTTAAGTGTATCGAGGGAAGTTCGGCTGGTACATATATAACAATGGATGGAAAATGCATAGAAAGTCATACGATGGATTGTGATGATATGCTTTTTGTGTATGACAATTATGCGAAGAAATATAATATTCCGCTGTGGATATATCAGGCAAATAACTGGTATGTTACAGAGGTGGATGAGATGGTTGAGAATGAAAGTAAGATTATAAATTATTCGCCAGAAGTAGTTAATCCGCATGAACTTGCCAGGCGTTGGAAAGAAGAAGGAATAAGACCGAACAAGGTTTTGATCGGTGCGGATGAGAAGATTGTTGATGAAATAAAGAACAATCTGGAAAGTGCAGATTTACAAAATCTTAGTTTCGCACGTTCGGCACCTATTTATCTGGAGATAGCACCAAAGGGTGTGAATAAGGGAACTGCAATCGCTGAGATATGCAATAAATTAAATCTTGACGTAGAAAAGACTATTGCGTTTGGAGATCAGGAGCTTGATGTCTCAATGATTCAGGCAGCAAAGACAGGTGTGGCAATGGGCAATGCACCAGACCATGTCAAGGAAGTGGCAGACATAATCACTCTTAGCAATGAAGAGGACGGTGTCGCTGTTGCAATGGAAAAATATGTATTAAATTAATTTGGAACACAGGATTCTTTGTATAGGATTGAGCTATAAATTTGCAAAGGAGGACTATGTGTGCGTATATGGAAAGCAATATTCAGCGTATTAACTATTATTTTTGGCTCACTGGGACTGATAAACATAGTTTCTACTGATATAACACTGCCGATTATGTTTGTCTTTATGGGATTAACTATGTTGACAAATGCAAAGGAGTGTTATGATAAAGGTGCGAAGAAAGATGCTATGATATTTGCAGGCATAGCGATTTTTGTCTATGTAGTCACAGCATATAATCTGATAAGCAGATTTATGTAACTTCCAGTTTGTAAAACTGATGGAATAAAAAAATGTAAAGCTGGGAGCATTAGCTTCTGGCTTTTTAAGTTAAAGCAAATAGAAGTAAATAATGGTCAAAAAACAATCGACATCCGACCTCGCACACGTTATGATATAGGTAATCTAATAAGAAAACAGTGTTATCATTACCGCATATTGAGTGAGAATGGTAGCCATAAATATGAATTCGTAGGAACGGAATGGTTGAACCCTCAGGGTGACAGTGTCACTCATTTGTCAGCGAGAGGTGCTTAACTTAGATGATTTTCAGTTTTCTTATTTTGACATGGATTTACAGGAAGGGTAGAAAAATCAATGATTTCATTGACTTATCTTAACTCAAAATAATATAGGTTTCCAACGAGGACTTGAACTCCTAAGTGACAAGTTTTTATTATTTCACTTGTCTACCTAGAAGGGAGCATATCAATTCTATGTACTCGTTTAGGATTATAGCTTGTATGGTTGAAATGGTTAATCCATGAAGTCATTCTTCTATATCCTAAGATAT
Organism: Ruminococcus hominis; assembly: GCF_014287355.1. Classification (NCBI taxonomy): domain Bacteria; kingdom Bacillati; phylum Bacillota; class Clostridia; order Eubacteriales; family Oscillospiraceae; genus Ruminococcus; species Ruminococcus hominis. Next base: position 789,060 of record NZ_JACOPE010000001.1, read on the forward strand.
GATTAAAGCGTTCGTCATACTCCTTTATAAGTTCTGCCAATTTCATATTTTCTGCTTCTTGTTCAGGAATCTCGCGATGCAACCATTTATAGTAGGCAGATCTTGATATTTCAAGTTGCTTACACATCCAATTAATACTCCAGTTCTTTGTTTCATAAAAAAACTTTATTGCCATAAATTTTGAATCATAGCGGAGTTTTCCAAGCCTCACATCCTTTCGAAATCCTGTACTTTTTTTAATAATTCAGCCAACATATCCTTTTCTTGTAATTGTCTTTTTAGGCGAGCATTTTCTCTACGAAGGCGTTCTAATTCATCTACTTCTTCATCTGTTTTATGTTGTCCTCGCCTATCAGTTAATCCTTCTTCACCTTGTGTAATATACTTTCTTACCCAAGAATAGACCTGATTATAAGAAACACCATAAATACTTGCTGTTCCTTTATAATCGTGGTTGTGATTAATACAGTAATCCACGATTTTCTTACGTTCTTCAATGGTTGTTTTTTTTCTTGATTCTGCCATATAAACCTCCCGTTTAGGATTATAATCCCGAAGTTTTCTATTAGCATTATACAATAAAACCCATCGTCTAAGTGTTTCTTTTGAAGGAATTCCGTATCGAGCAGCAATCGTTCTTAAACTACCTTTTCCAGCAATATAATCTTCAACCGCCGAAATCTTATCAGATGATAAATAATTTCTGTTACCACTAGAAGGAAGAAATGCATCAACTCCATCCTGAAGATATCTTGGAATCCAATCAGTGATAATAGAATTGCCATTTTTGAAATGAATGCCATATTTATCACATAATTCCATTTCTGAAAGGTTTCCATATAAGTATTCTTCACATACTTTTATAATTATTTCTTTTGAATATTTAGACATAAAAAACCCCCTTAAGTAGATTTTGGTTATTTACCTTGTCTACTTAAGGGGAATCATACCACCCTGCTTCTGTTTTACGATATCGTTATTCCGGTGAAGACGACAGCAAAGAGCGTGCTGAAAGGATTGGAAGTGCAGAATGTTGGGGCTGGAGAATATCATATTGAAGTGGAGGAATAAAGAAAAATTTAAAAAAATTTATATTTTTAAGTTGACTTTTTAGCCTGTATGGCATATTCTGATAATAGCTAATAAAAGAAATTAGATTTCTACAGATCAAACTTCTGCAGGAAAAAGAAAAAGCTCAGAGTCGTGACCTCTGAGCTTTTTCTATTCCGTTATGTAAGGTGGCTTATACCTTTAGGCTGGTGCCGCTAATCGTCTCTTTCCAACCATTTGCAAATAAAGTAGCTAACAATACCTGCCATTACGGAGACAATAAAAGAAATTAGAATATCCACAGATTTCACCTCCCTTCTACCGGAAGGAGTCGCGGCTATTTAAGCATATCATATTACAAGTGATTTGGCAAAATGTTCACTGAAAGAGAAAATAGGGCTTTAAGTTATATTGAAATGTAGAATATATATAAAGAGATTGAAAAACAGAAAGAAAAATTGTATAATTTTACCTATAACAACAAAGGAGGATCTTTAAAATGGATCGTTTGAAAGGTAAAGTAGCTATTATTACAGGAGGTAACTCAGGAGTTGGAGAAGCAACAGCAAAAATGTTCGCTAAAGAAGGCGCAACTGTTGTTATCACAGCAAGAAGAGAGGCTGCTCTGGAGAAAGTAGCAGAAGAGATAAAAGCAGCAGGCGGAGAAGTTTATGCTGTTTCAACAGATATCTCGAAGAAAGGAGATCCGGAGCGATTGATGGATCTCGTGATTGAAAAGTATGGCAAGGTAGATATTCTTGTGAATAATGCAGGAATCCTTGAGGAAGGGCTGAAACCAATCGATCGATTCTCAGACGAAGATCTTGATCGTATCGTAGAGACGAATGAAAAAGGAACTATGCGCTGCATGCGTGCAGCAGCACAGAAGATGCAGGCAGGAGCATCCATCGTAAATGTTGCTTCTATTGCCGGAGTAAAGGGATGTGGCGGAGCTGCTTATGTAGCATCAAAAGCAGCAATTGTAGGTGTGACAAAGCATACAGCACTTCGTTTCCAGGCAACAGGTATTCGTTGTAATGCAATCTGCCCGGGAAATATTATTACACCAATGACATCAGGAACAAATCCGGCAGCACTTGATCCGGATATGATTGGTGCGATGTCAACACATAGTAATCTTAGAACACCATCTTGTACAGCCGAAGACGTAGCAAATGTAATTTTGTTCTTTGCAAGTGATGAATCAAAGGCGATTACAGGACAGGCAATTGTAACAGATTTTGGAGCTATGCTGTAAGAATATAATATGGTTAACAAAAACAGGAGCAGAGATTGTTCCTGTTTTTGTTACTGTTCACAGTACCTGTGACCAGCAACGCATCTCACCATTTTAAATCGCCTTTGGCGATGGGCGAGATGCCGTTCAAGATAAAACGTGCATCCTCCGTGCCAATCAGCGTAGTGATTGACACGGGAGTGAACAGTAACCCTGTTTTTTTACTATATTAGGAAAGTTTGCTCTAAGGGGTGTTCATTTTGGGAAATATACTTTATGCTTAGAGTAAACAAAAAAAGAGTGGTGAGATAAGATGAAAACAAGAGAGGAAGCAGTTACCTATGGTCTGACTTTTCAGGACAGCTATGAAGACAGACCCTTCAAAGACCAACGATGGCAAGTAATCCGTGTAAAGCCAAGTAAAAAGATATTTTTGTGGATTTATGAAAAAGACGAAAAGATTTGCTTGAATGTAAAGACTGATTTTAGATGGAGAGATTTCTGGCGTGCTGCGTATCCGTCAGTAATTCCAGGATATCATCAGAACAAAGAGCATTGGAATACAATTATTCTGGATGGATCTGTTCCGGACAAGGATATTAAGCAGATGATCGGCGAGAGCTATGACCTTGTGACAGACAGCCCTACGAAAAGAATCTATGAGGCTGTGAAAAAGATTCCGAAAGGGCATGTGGCAACTTACAGTCAGGTTGCGAAGATGGCAGGAAATGAAAAGATGTCTAGGGCTGTTGGGAATGCACTTCACAAGAATCCAGATCCGGAGCATATTCCATGTTTCCGTGTCGTGAATGCAAAAGGAGAGCTTGCCGGAGCATTTGCGTTTGGCGGAGCGAATGTGCAGGCAGAGCTTTTGAGAGAAGATGGTGTGGAGGTTATAGATGGAAAGGTGGATCTGAAAAAGTATCGGATGTAACGATGGAATGAGATTTTATCTTAGACCACTGAAAAAAGAAGAAATTGAGGGAGCGAGTTTGTTGAGCGATGAATGTGTGGGAAAGAATCTTTATCCAACAGAGGAAATTGCTGCAACGCTTAATGATCAAGAAGGAATATCGGGGAAATGAACTTGCGGTAGAAATGATGCGGAGATTTACTACAAATTACTTTAGGAGGGATGAAGGATGAAAATTAAACTTTTACCCAAATTTATCATTTCACTGGGGATTGTTGGGTTGATACTTACAATTGCGACATCACTCTTTAGTTATGCGACGTCTAAATCCTACCTTGGGAAAATGTATGCAAAGCGAGTGATGACAAATTGTAATGTTATAGCTGCGATGATTGATGTGGAAGATGTAAAAACAATTATTTCGGATGGAGGAAATCAGACACCGGAGTATCAAAAAATGTGCAAACTTTTTAACCAGCTGAAAAAAGATGGTGACGTTACATCTCTTTCACTCGTAGTTCCGGACGAAGATAGTGTTTGTTTTTATATTGACGCTCTGGTCGAAGAAATGGGAGATGATCCTGCAAATCAGATTCCTTACGGAAGCGATATCCTTTATGTCGATGCGGCGAATCCGGACGACCCGGCAGATATGGAGAAGTATATTACCATTTGGCAAAGATATGCAAAGAATAAGGGACTTGATAAACCAATTGTCACGGATAATGATTATGGATACAACTACACGTGGGTATCGGTTATCCTTGATGAATCAGGAAATGCAATCGCAGAAATCCAGTATATACTTGATATGAGTGAAGCAAGGGCATACTTAATTTCTTTGCTGACCAATATGCTGTTGATTTCTTTTGCGATTATTGGTTTGACCATCGTCGCGTACATTTTCTTCGTCAGAAAGATGGTGACAAAACCGATTGGAAAGCTTACCGATTTTACACAGGAAATCACAGAGACAAATAACTTTGAAAATCAGCGTATAGAAATCAAGACCGGAGATGAGATAGAGTCTTTGAGCGATTCCTTTAATTTTATGTTGGAGGAAATTCAAAATTATATATCAAACCTCTCTAAAATAACTGCTGAGAAGGAACGTATCGGAGCGGAATTAGATGTTGCAAAACATATCCAGGAGTCCATGCTTCCATGTATTTTCCCGCCATTTCCTGAGCGGCATGAATTTGATATTTTTGCATCTATGACCCCTGCAAAAGAAGTCGGCGGTGATTTTTATGATTTCTTCCTGGTGGATGAAGATCATTTAGCAATGGTAATGGCAGATGTATCTGGTAAAGGTGTCCCGGCGGCAATGTTTATGATGATTTCAAAAACGTTGATCAAATCAGCGACACAGAGCGGATTGTCTCCGGCGGCAGTGTTAGAAAAAGTGAATAATCAGCTTTGTGAAAATAACGATGCTGAAATGTTTGTAACTGTCTGGCTTGGTATTCTGGAAATATCTACCGGAAAAATGATATGTGCAAATGCAGGACACGAATATCCGGTAATTATGCGTAAAGACGGAGAATTTGAGCTTTATAAAGATAAACATGGATTTGTACTGGCTGCTATGGAGGATATTCGATATAAGGAATACGAGCTGGAAATGAATGCAGGTGACAGGCTCTTTGTTTATACGGACGGTGTGCCTGAAACAATTAATTTGTCTAACACACTATATGGAACGGACAGAATGGTAGCTGCCCTTAATAGAGCTAAAACAGGTTCATGCAGTCAGCTGTTAGAAGCAGTACATCAAGATGTGAAATTCTTTGCCGGCGAAGCGGAGCAGTTTGATGATATTACCATGCTGTGTCTCGAAATAAAAAACACGCTGCCGGATTTGAAAGAAATTAAAATTGAACCATCTTTGGACAAAATGCCAGAGGTGACAGAGTTTTTTGACAGAATTCTTTCCGAGGCAGAAGTTCCGGCAAAAACAGTTTTGCAGATTAATGTAGTTGTGGATGAAATTTTATCTAATATTATTTATTATAGTGGTGCCACCAGCGTTAAGGCCGGATGTGCTTCGATAAATGATCAGGTGATTTTGCAGTTTACGGATAATGGACGCCCATATGATCCTAGAGAAAAAGCAGATCCGGATATTAGTTTACCGTTGGAAGAACGTGAGAACGGCGGGCTTGGAATCTTTATGGTGAAAAAGATAATGGATGAAATTTCTTATGAGTACAAAGATGGTCAAAACATTTTGACGCTCTTTAAGAGGTAAGGGGGGCCAAAAGGGGACGGAGTTTAGTGGCTTTTTTGCGAGTAAAAAAGCCACTAAACTCCGTCCCTATCTGGCTCTAATTTATTTTCATTTCTCCAGTTTTTTGGTGATACCCCATAAACATTTTTAAATGCACGTGAAAAATGTAGCTGATTCGGATATCCTACTGCATTTCCAATATCTGCGATTGAGAGTGAAGTGAGTTTTAAAAGCTCGGCAGCTTTGGTCATGCGATATCTAATCAGAAATTCCTGAGGGGAACGTCCAATTGTATCATGAAAGATCTTTCCGAAATAGCTTCGATTCAATCCGCAGGAAGCGGAAATATCTTCTACAGAAATATCATTTTGAAAATTCTGCTCGATATAAGAAAGAGCTTCTTTGACATAAAAGTCCCGAATACTTCCGTTTTGCTTTACGTGAACTGTTGCAGCAGAACGCATAAAATAATCTAAAAACAGATATAGGTGTCCGATCAAATGAAATGGGGATTCTTCAGGATGCCGACTTAGATAAAGCATTTCTTCCATCATCTGATTGCGAAGTTCTTTTGAACTGGCATGATAAACCGGATGATTCAGGCTCAGACCTGCGGTTGTAACAATCGCACGGGCACGAAGACCATCGAATTCTACCCAGGTGTATTCCCACGGAAGCGTGGAATCAGCAATATAAGTCGTAACCTGTCCGGGGAAAAGCATGAAGCCTTGTCCGCTTTTTACCTGCCAAGTGAGGGTGTTTCCGTTTTCGTCATCTGCGTGTAATGTTCCTGTTCCGGAAATTACATAATGGAAAATGTAATGATTTCTTGCGGCAGGACCAAAAGAATGTGCCGGTGCACATTGTTCCCATCCATATTGATATAATCCAAGATCAACAAAATTTTCATTTGGGAATACGGAAAAAAGTAAATCGCTCATTTAAATCACCTCTGGTATCATTATATATCAAAATGCTAGATAACTTCAATATATGATAGAAAAAATAGCATTTTACCATAAAACATAAAAAATACGGATATTTATAGTCGCATAAAGATATGTTAGAATTTATTTATCAAATAGAAAACCCGAACAAAGAGACCAAAAAATATTCCGGAATGTGTCAAAATGAAAGGTGTATGGTAAAAGGAAGGAGTAAGGAAATGTATAAGAAGAGCAATCGAATCATCTGCATAGGACTGATGTTTTGCATGACTTCGGCAATGATACTTGGAGGCTGTGGACAGAAGAGCGATAGCAGTGGAAAAATAGAAATCGAGCTTGTGCAGTATAAACCGGAAGCGGTGAAAACATATGAAAAAATTGAAGAAGAATTCAATGCAACTCATGATGATATTCATTTAACAATTGAATCTCCGAATGATGCGATGACAGTACTTAAGACACGTTTTATCCGAGAGGACGCACCGGATATTATTGGAATCGGAGGAGACGTCAATTTTTCTAACTTTATTGATTCTGATATGCTGATGGACATTTCAGATTATGAAGGGCTGGATTCTATCAAACAGGCATATTTGGACATCGACAAGGCACTTGAATTTGTGCCGGAGGATGGTGTATATGCTGTGCCATATGTGGCAAATGCAGCAGGAGTTTTGTATAACCGAGAAATGTTTAAGGAACATGGATGGGAAATTCCGGAAACGTGGGATGAATTTGTTGCTCTCTGTGATCAGATTCAGAGTGAAGGAATCCAGCCATTGTATTTTGGATTCAAAGATACGTGGACATGTCTTGCACCTTGGAATGCGATTGCGGTGGATCTTGCACCGGCAGATGTCTGCAGCCAGGTGAATAAAGGGGAGACAACATTTTCAGAAGAATACGTAGAAGTGGCGGAAAAGATAAAAGCACTGCTTGAATATGGACCAAAAGATCCTTTCGCTTATGATTACAATGGAGCTTGTACAGCATTTGCAAATGGAGAATCTGCAATGTATACAATCGGAAGTTATGCAATCCCACAGATTCAGACAGTAAATCCGGACATGGATATCGATTCCTTTGTAATGCCTGCCAATGATGATGCGTCGGAGAATAAATTGAATTCCGGTGTCGATCTTCAGTTCAGTGTTATGAAAGACTGTAAGAATAAAGAAGCAGCATATGAAGTACTTGATTTTCTTTTGAAAGACGAAAATGTACAGAGTTATCTGGATGAACAGAAAGCAGTTCCTTGTAAAGAAGGAGATTTTGAACTTGCTTCAACACTTGATGGAGTGAAATCTTTTATAGAAGAAGGACGAATGGCAGATTATCAGGATCACTATTATCCTTCAGAGATGTCAGTAGATGCACAGATTCAGACATTCCTTATGAAGGGGGATGTAGATGCATTCTTAACAAAGTTTGATAAAGACTGGAAGAGATATAACCGTGATATCATCCGTAAAGTTGAAGACTATGAGAAAGAACATGCAAACGAAGATTAAGGAAGGGGTATTCAAGCATGGGAAAGAAATCAATGAGTGGAAGAAAAAAGACATTTCTTCTGATTACGATTCCAATCGTGGCACTGTTTTTCTGTTTTAATACATTGCCATTGATCAAAGGTGTGATTTATAGTTTTACAAATTTTAAAGGCTATGGAAGTTTTGACTGGGTAGGTCTTAGAAATTATCAGGATTTGTTTACAGACAGCAGAGTCGGAGGATCTTATCTGTTTACATTTAAATTAGCAATCGTAGCTACAATTGTAACAAATGTAATCAGTCTGATCCTGGCACTTGGACTGAACAGCAAAATTAAATTTAAGAGTGCATTTCGTGGTGCATACTTTATTCCAAATGTTCTAGGAGCGTTGGTTGTAGGATATATTTTCAATTACTTCTTCACATACATTCTTCCGGCTTTCGGGGAAATGATTGGAAGTGAGACACTTTCTTCCAGCATGCTGTCCAGTACAAAACTGGCATGGATCGCAGTCGTAATTGTATGTGCATGGCAGGCGATTGCAATGAATACAATCATTTACATTTCAGGACTTCAGACAGTTCCGGAAGATGTTTACGAAGCAGGAGCAATTGATGGTGCAACAGGATGGAATAAGTTCAAGCATCTGACATTCCCGCTTATTATTCCATTCTTCAGCATTAACATGGTGCTTTGCGTGAAAAACTTTCTGATGGTATTTGATCAGATTATGGCATTGACAAAGGGCGGTCCGGCGCAGAGTACAGAATCCATTTCTTATCTGATTTATAACAATGGTATGAGCGGCGGTCAGTTTGGATTCCAGAGTGCAAACGCAGTGATATTCTTTATTGTTATTGTTGTAATTTCTGTATTACAGATGACGATCACAGGGAAAAAGGAGGAGCAGCTGTAATGGAAAAAATGAAAATAAAAGAACGGGTAAATTGGCCGGTAACAATTTTACTTTTACTTGGGTTGCTCACAGTTGCATTTCCATTGTATATGACAATTGTAATTGCATTGAAGAAACCTTCTGAGATGACAAATAGCATCAGCGGAATCCTTTCGTTGCCAAGTCATTTTAGTCTGGAAAATTTTGCAGAGGCAATGCGGGTGACAGATTTCTGGCATTCGCTTGGAAACAGTGTGCTTATCACGCTTGTAACAGTTGTACTTTCCATTCTGATTCATTCTCTTCTCGGATATGCAATCGGAAGAAATAAAAAGAGTAAATTTTATAAATTGATCTATTTCTATGTTGTCAGCGGAATGTTTGTTCCATTTGCAATTTTGATGATGCCTGTTGTAAAGCAGACAGCACAGATGGGGCTGGCGAATAGAGCAGGAGTTATTATTCTGTATGTTGTATTCTATATGCCGATGAATGTGTTGCTTTATTCCGGATATCTGACGAATATCCCGTTGGCATTGGAAGAGGCAGCCTGCGTGGATGGTGCAAGCACATGGAAAACTTATTGGAAAATTGTATTTCCAATTATGAAACCAATGCATGCGACAGTTGCAGTTCTGACAGCACTCGGTACATGGAACGATGTAATGACACCACTTGTAATTATGTCAGGCTCAGGAAGCGGAAATACACTGCCATTGGCACAGTTGACCTTCCAGACACAGTTTGGAACAAACTATAATCTGGCATTTGCATCTTATCTGTTGGCATTGCTTCCGATTCTGGTATTCTATCTGATTTGTCAGAAGCATATCCTCAATGGAGTTGTAAACGGAGCGGTGAAATAATAAAAATTAGAAATAAGTTTTTGGTCGCACATAGTGTGAACAGTAAAAATAGCGAAGCAGGAGCAAAAAAGTAATGAAACCCTTGCTTCGCTATAATAGAAAAAAGGAGTATTTTAGGTATGGGAATTATATATTGCGAGAAAGATAGGACATTTACATTACAGACAAAAAATACGACATATCAGATGCAGGTGGACCAATATGGATTTTTGCTTCATCTGTATTATGGAAAAAAGACAGAAGGATGTATGGATTATCTTCTGACACATTATGACAGAGGATTTTCGGGAAATCCGTATGATGCAGGAGAAGATCGTACTTATTCTATGGACGTACTTCCGCAGGAGTTTCCTTGCTATGGAAATGGCGATTTCAGAAGCACCGCATTTGTAGTTGAAAATGCAGACGGAAGCATGAGCTGTGATCTTCGATACAAGAGTCATACAATCCTTAAGGGAAAATATAATCTGAAAGGACTTCCGGCAGTTTATGCAAGTGATGAAGAAGCACAGACACTGGAAATTTTGATGGAAGATCCGGTGACAGGAGTTATGGTGATTCTGCTTTATGGTGTTCTTTCAGAGTTGGATATTATTACAAGAAGTGTGTGCATAAAAAATGAAAGTAATGGGAAAATCTATCTGAACAAAATAGAGTCTGCAAGTTTAGATTTCCTTTATGGAGATTATGAACTTCTAACATTTTATGGTAGACATGCGATGGAGCGAAATGTCCAGAGAGTTCCGGTAGTGCATGGAACACAGAAAATCGGAAGTGTCAGGGGGACTTCCAGCCATCAGTATAATCCGATGATGATCCTTGCTGAGAGAGAAACGACAGAAGATAAAGGAAACTGTTATGCGATGTCCTTTGTATACAGTGGATGCTTCCAAGGGGAAGTGTTAAAGGATCAATTAAATCAGACGAGAATGATGCTTGGACTTCAGGAGGAAGCTTTTCGTTATCCGCTAGAGAAAAATGAGATGTTCAAGGCACCGGAAGTAATCTTATCCTATTCTTCACGAGGAATGAACCAATTATCTCAGAATCTGCATCAGTGTATCAGAAAGCACATTTGCAGAGGAAAATATAAAGAGCAGGTTCGTCCTGTATTGATCAATAGCTGGGAAGCGTCTTACTTTGATTTTACGGGAGATACAATCTATGAGCTTGCAAAAGCAGCAAAAGAAGTAAACATTGATATGCTTGTTATGGATGATGGTTGGTTTGGAAAACGTGATGATGACAACAGCGGACTGGGTGACTGGTTTGTGAATGAAAAGAAACTTGGCGGTACACTTGGAAATCTGATTGAGAGAATCAATGATCTTGGTGTGAAGTTTGGTATCTGGATCGAGCCGGAGATGGTTTCAGAAGACAGTGAGCTCTATCGAAAACATCCGGATTGGGCATTGACGATTCCGGGAAGAAGGCCGGTCAGAAGCAGAAATCAGCTCGTACTTGATTTTTCAAGAAAAGAAGTTGTAGATGAAATTTATAGTCAGATTTGCAAGGTATTAGATCAGGGAAATATTGAATATGTAAAATGGGATATGAACCGAAGCTTGATGGACATCTATTCAGCGACTACGAAAGACCAGGGAAGAGTGTTACATGATTATGTGCTGGGACTTTATGATTTTCTGGAGCGTCTTGTACAGAGATATCCGAATCTTTTGATTGAAGGCTGCAGCGGCGGAGGGGGAAGATTTGATGCAGGGATGATGTATTATACTCCGCAAATCTGGTGCAGCGATAATACAGATGCAATTGACAGACTACAAATCCAGTATGGAACATCCTTTGGTTATCCGGTGTCAGTAGTTGGCTCTCATGTATCAGCTGTTCCGAATCATCAGACAGGAAGAAAAACTCCGCTTCATACAAGAGGAGTTGTGGCAATGTCCGGAACCTTTGGATATGAGCTGAATCTTATGAATCTTTCGGAAGAAGAGAAACAGGAGATCAGAGAACAGATTGCAGAATATAAAAGCTATGCGCCAATCATTCAGAACGGATTATATTATCGTTTATCTAATCCGACAGAGGAAGAAATCTGTGCATGGGAGTATGTTTATACTGATGAAAAAGAGCAGAGCAAAGTACTTTTAAATATAGTAATGCAGGCAATCCACGGAAATATGACAGTAAATTATGTTAAGCTTCAAGGACTTGAAGAAGCAGCCGTGTATCGGGAAGAGAAGAGTGGAAAAAGGTATACCGGCTCAGCACTTATGTATGGAGGTATGCCATTGCCTGTGGAATTGGGAGAATATCAGGCATATCAGTATTGTTTTGTGAGGGAATAAATATATCAAATTGTTGATAATGAAATAGAAAGTGATGAGAAATGTGAATAATATAGAAAAAATATTTACGCAGCGTATGGAAAAGCATCAGGATGAACTGCGCTGGCTTTACATGGAGTTGTATGGAAATGATGCAATGTATGCAGAACTTTGTAAGCAGATGTATGATTATTATTCAAAGCGTGGCACAGAATTAAAAAAGAGAGATGCTAAGAAAGAGAAGAATCCTGACTGGTTTAAAGAAAAAGAAATGCTTGGCATGATGTTATACATTGACAACTTTGCCGGCAATCTGAAAGGTGTAGAGAAAAAGTTACCATATTTAAAAGAGTGTAATGTAAATTGTATTCATCTTATGCCATTTTTAGATACTCCGAAAGGAAAATCAGATGGCGGATATGCAGTGGCAGATTTCAGGAAGGTGAGGCCGGATCTGGGAACGATGAAAGATCTGGCAAGATTGACAGAAAAATGTCATGAAAATGATATGAATGTGTGCATGGATTTTGTGATGAATCATACTTCAGAGGAACATGAGTGGGCAAAGCGTGCAAGAGCCGGTGAAGGGGAATATATGAGCCGGTATTTCTTCTATGATAACGGAGAGATTCCAGCAAGATATGAAGAAACGGTTCCACAGGTGTTCCCGACAACAGCACCTGGAAACTTTACATGGCTTCCGGAAATCGGTCATTATGTGCTTACGACATTTTATCCGTATCAATGGGATTTAAATTACCGCAATCCAAGAGTATTTAACGAGATGATGTATAATTTCCTTTTCCTTGCAAACCAAGGAATGGATATCATCCGAATTGATGCAGTTCCATATATCTGGAAAGAACTTGGAACAAGCTGTCGAAATCTGAAAGAAGTACATACAATTGTAAGAATGATGCGCATGATTGCGGAAATCGTCTGCCCGAGTGTGATACTGCTCGGTGAAGTTGTTATGGAGCCGGAAAAAGTGGTACCGTATTTTGGTACAGTCGAAAAACCGGAATGTCATATGTTATATAATGTTACAACAATGGCAACAACGTGGAACAGTATTGCAACAAGAGATATCCGGCTTTTGAAGAAGCAGATGGACATTGTAAGTCGTTTGCCGAAGCAATATACATTTTTAAATTATCTTCGTTGCCATGATGATATTGGCTGGGGACTTGATTTTGATACCATGAAGCAATGGGGAATGGAAGAGCCTTCTCATAAACGTTATCTGAATGATTATTTCACAGGAAAGATAGAAGGAAGTGTCAGCCGCGGAGAATTATATAATGACGATCCTGTAACACAAGATGCAAGATTTTGCGGAACGACAGCGTCTATGTGTGGAATTGAAGCAGCGGGATTTGAAGGCAACAAAGAGAAAATGCAGATAGCGATACAGGAAGATTTGATGTTGCATGCTTATATGTTGACACAGTCGGGAATTCCGATGCTTTATAGTGGAGATGAGTTAGGACAGGTAAATGATTATAGTTATAAAGAAAATCCTGAAAAAATATCTGATTCACGGTATCTCCACAGAGGTGCTTTTCAGTGGAAACTTGCGGACAAGAGGAAAGATCTTTCTACCGTACAGGGACAATTATTCCAGATGTTGAACCTCCTGGAACAGATTAGAAGACAAGAAAAAATCTTTTCTCAGGAAGCGGAAGTGTATACTTATGATGTTCACAATGACAGCATTTTAGGAATACTTAGAGAATATAAGGGCGAGCGTTTCATAGCACTGTTTAATTTCAGTGAGAGAGAGCAGACAGCGTGGATGCAGGAAGAAGGAATTTTCAGAAATCTGGTGAATGGTGAGATTATAGAAGTGAAAGATCCGGTTTTAAAGGGGTATGATTTTGTCTGGATGAAATAGACCAATGGGGACGGGGTTTAGTGGCTTTTTTGCTCGCAAAAAAGCCACTAAACCCCGTCCTGATCTGATTCCTGTCAAGTAGACAAGTTAAATAACTAAAATAAAGTGCTGATGAACGATCGTACGAAATGCGCGGTCGTTTTTCTATGCACACCATTTTTCTTTATATTTCTCAATTCGTTTGTTACGTGGAATTAAATATTCAACTGGTTGTCCGGTGGAAAGGGCTTCCGTTCTTATTTCTAGTGGGGTTTTACAATGATACCTATCCTGAGGTCGTTTCTCACTATAAAATTTAATGTAATCTGATATTGCAAATCTTAATGATGTCTCATCTGTTATCTCGTACATTTGATACATTTCCGTTTTTATAATCCCCCAAAACCCTTCCGTTGGACCATTATCTATACAATGCCCAACACGTGACATAGAATGTTCTATTTCATGTTCGTTGAGCTTTTTTTGAAACATTTTACTAGTGTATTGGAATCCTCTATCGCTATGAAAGAGTGGTCTTGCTTCAGGATTGGCAGCCAGTGCTTTATCAAAGGTTTTAAACACAAGCCTACTGTCATTTCGTATGCCAATTACATATGCAACCGGATATCTGTCATATAAATCAAGTATTGCGCTCAAATACAATTTTTTGTTTGTACCTGGAACTTTAAATTCAGTCACATCCGTAGTCCACTTTTTATTAGGAGCATCCGCATAAAAATCTCTGCCTAACTTATTTTCTGAAACAGATTCTGGTGTCGAGGGAGTATAGTTCTTCTTTTTCCTTCTAATTGCAGAATGAATTCCTAACTTTTTCATGATTCTATGTACTCGTTTAGGATTATAGCTTGTATGGTTGAAATGGTTAATCCATGAAGTCATTCTTCTATATCCTAAGATATGATTAAAGCATTCGTCATACTCCTTTATAAGTTCTGCCAATTTCATATTTTCTGCTTCTTGTTCAGGAATCTCGCGATGCAACCATTTATAGTAGGCAGATCTTGATATTTCAAGTTGCTTACACATCCAATTAATACTCCAGTTCTTTGTTTCATAAAAAAACTTTATTGCCATAAATTTTGAATCATAGCGGAGTTTTCCAAGCCTCACATCCTTTCGAAATCCTGTACTTTTTTTAATAATTCAGCCAACATATCCTTTTCTTGTAATTGTCTTTTTAGGCGAGCATTTTCTCTACGAAGGCGTTCTAATTCATCTACTTCTTCATCTGTTTTATGTTGTCCTCGCCTATCAGTTAATCCTTCTTCACCTTGTGTAATATACTTTCTTACCCAAGAATAGACCTGATTATAAGAAACACCATAAATACTTGCTGTTCCTTTATAATCGTGGTTGTGATTAATACAGTAATCCACGATTTTCTTACGTTCTTCAATGGTTGTTTTTTTTCTTGATTCTGCCATATAAACCTCCCGTTTAGGATTATAATCCCGAAGTTTTCTATTAGCATTATACAATAAAACCCATCGTCTAAGTGTTTCTTTTGAAGGAATTCCGTATCGAGCAGCAATCGTTCTTAAACTACCTTTTCCAGCAATATAATCTTCAACCGCCGAAATCTTATCAGATGATAAATAATTTCTGTTACCACTAGAAGGAAGAAATGCATCAACTCCATCCTGAAGATATCTTGGAATCCAATCAGTGATAATAGAATTGCCATTTTTGAAATGAATGCCATATTTATCACATAATTCCATTTCTGAAAGGTTTCCATATAAGTATTCTTCACATACTTTTATAATTATTTCTTTTGAATATTTAGACATAAAAAACCCCCTTAAGTAGATTTTGGTTATTTACCTTGTCTACTTAAGGGGAATCATACCATCCCCATTTGGCTCTCTTATGTAAACATAAAAAAATGTTGCATAATGAAACATGGCAGTGTATACTAAAAGAAAAAGCGGTGATTCTATGAAAACAAAATTTAGTGAGTATTTGACGAAATTACGTAAATCTCGGGGCTACACTCAGGTACAGACGGCAGAAAAACTGGGGGTTTCCAGATCGACTTATACCAATTATGAGAATGGAAACCGGACACCGGATTTTGAAGTACTGGAACGAATAAGTGAGGTGTTAGTCTGTTCCTTAGATGAATTATTTGGAAGAAAACCAATTTATGTTGCAAATTGTGACATGCTAAAGGAAGACAGCATTCTGTACAATGTGGCAGATATACAAGAGGAAAAACCGAAACTTGCAATAGGAGTACAGGACTTTCGTGATTTGCGTGAAAAACAGGCATATTATGTGGATAAAACACAGTTTATTGAACAGTTTTTAGAATCCTGGTATCAGATTACATTAATTACAAGACCGAGAAGATTCGGTAAGACACTTAATATGTCAATGCTGGCAGAATTTCTTGACTGTACAAAAGATTCTTCCGATTTATTTTATGGAACAAAGATTACAAAATCTGACCACTACAAGGAGCTGAATCGATATCCTGTTGTATTTTTGTCGTTCCTTAACGTGAAAGCGGGGGATGCAGAGTCTTTGTGTTATGCATTGCAAGATACTGTGCGCGCGGAGTATGAACGTTTTTATCAGATGGTTAATGATGGAAGGCTGTCAGAATTCCAGGTGAAAACATTTAATATGATTTATAACAGTTTATGTCAGGAAAGCATTGGAAAAGAAATAGAAAATCATCTGATTCGTTCAATTGTTGTTCTTTGTCAGGTACTGAGCACGTATTATGGGGAAAAAGTATTTTTGCTGTTAGATGAATATGATACTCCATTTATGTCTGCAAATTCCGAAGGATATTATGACGAAGTAAGAGCTATGCTGAATCGTTTTCTGGCAACATCCCTGAAAGGAAACGATTATCTTCAAAAGGCAATTCTGACAGGGATTCAGAGAATTGCGAAGGAAAATATATTTTCAGGGCTTAATAATTTAGTTGTCTGCACAGTGCAGGACGAAGATTATGATGACTGTTTTGGTTTTACAGAGCAAGAAGTAAAAGAGTTGCTTACTTATTGTAAAGCAGAATTTTCAGATGAGCTGAAAAAGATGTACGATGGATATCATTTTGGCAGTACGGATGTATATAATCCATGGTCAATATCGTGTTATGCGGCGAGAAGAAGGATGGATTCTTATTGGGTTAATACAAGCGAAAACAGTATTTTACGTAATGCACTTGAAGTACAGGGAAGGTCGTTTGAGAAAGAATATGAGACCTTGATCACAGAAGGCGAAGTAGAAGTGACAGTAGATTTTTCGATGGCTTATTATGAAAAAATGGACGAAGCAAATCTATGGGGACTTCTTGTAAATGCCGGGATTGTAACAATTACAAGAGAAATCGAAGAGGATTATTACAGACTCCGGGTTCCTAATCTGGAAGTGTGGAAAGTGTTCAAAGAATTAACAGCATGTCATCTGCAAATCGATGAGAGACAGATGGAAAAGATGTTAAATGCTCTTAAAAGAAAGGATATGGAACGGTTTGCAGAAGAGTATCAGAGAGTTCTTTTGGAATTGCCATCTTATCATGATCTGAAAGATGAGAATAGTTACCATATGATGACACTTGGGATGTGTGCATTTCTTAGAAAAGATTATGATATCAAAAGCAATCGGGAAACCGGGGAAGGCAGAAGTGATATCTGTCTTTATGCAAAACGTGACAGATATCCAAATCTAATTTTAGAATTTAAGTATACCAAAGATGAAAAAGACGATTTAGAAAAGCTTGCAGAAAAGGCACTGGAACAGATCAAAGAAAAACAATATGATGCAGAGATGACCGGAGAAGTGTGTTATATTGGACTGGCACATTGTGGAAAAAAATCTTGTATCAGATGGAGAGAAAACGGTTGACATCTCCCAGACAAGCTTTTATACTAAGCATGTGAAGAAAACACGGGGAGCTTGTGTACCAGGCTGAGAGGAAGTTGAGAACTTCGACCCATAACCTGATTTGGATAATGCCAACGTAGGAATGTATAAAGCAGTACTTTAGAGAGATACATTTGTTGGTATCTCTCTTTCTTTATAATCAGGCAAAATTGATAATTGAAGATTGAATAAGTTGAGATTGAACAAGAGTTCATGAAGGGGTGCACCACCACGGGTACATTTCTTTCATGAACTCTTTTTTCATTTCATAAGGAAAGGAGCAGTTATGATCACAGTAAATGGAAAACAGATTCAACTGGCATCTGAAATGAGTGTTGCAGATTATCTGGAACAGAATAATTATCAGATAAAAAGGATTGCGGTGGAATTGAATGAAGAGATTCTGCCAAAATATAGTTACTCGGATACAATGCTCAAAGACGGCGATCGTCTGGAGGTTGTGACATTTGTAGGAGGGGGCTGATATCAAATGGCATCTGAAAAAATATTAAGTAAAGAAGAAATTGAAGCGGCACTGAATGAACGACATTCACCGGAAAAGCAGAAATTATTGTCGCAAGGACAGGTGACAATAGCGGGACTGGGCGGATTGGGCTCGAATGTGGCTTATTCGCTTGCAAGAATCGGTGTAGGGCATTTACATTTGATAGATTTTGACGTCGTGGATATTACAAATTTGAACAGGCAGCAATATTTTATGGAGCATATAGGAATGCCAAAAACAGATGCATTGAAATCGTTGCTTTTGAAAATCAATCCTTATCTGGATATTCGCACGGATTGTGTGAAGGTGACGGAAGCGAATCTGAAAGAGCTGTTTGAGGATGCACAGATTGTCTGCGAGGCATTTGATAATCCAGAGGCAAAGGCGATGCTTGTAAATGGAATTCTGGAATATTTTCCGGAAAAGAAGCTTGTGTCAGCAACAGGAATGGCCGGTTATGAGAGTAGCAATACGATTTGTACGAAGAGAATGATGAAAAATTTTTACTTGTGTGGAGATCGTGTGACAGAGCCGACTTATGGAAACGGATTGATGGCTCCAAGGGTGGCAATCTGTGCGGGGCATGAGGCAAATATGATCACACGCCTACTTCTTGGAGAAGAGGATGTCTAAAAGGGCATCTTGGGATTAAAAAACAAGGTGATTATTCTAAAAAATCACAATATAACATAGAAAGAAGGACTTAAATCATGAATCAGAAGGATACATTTACACTTGGCGGAAAAGAATTTAATTCGCGTTTTATTTTAGGATCAGGAAAGTTTTCATTGGATCTTGTGAAAGCATGTGTAGAAAAAGCGGGGGCAGAGATTATCACGCTTGCCCTCCGTCGTGCTAATGAAGGTGGGCTTGCAAATATTCTGGATTATATTCCGGAAAATGTAACACTTCTTCCGAATACTTCCGGAGCAAGAAATGCAGAAGAGGCAGTTCGTATTGCAAGACTTTCCAGAGAAGTTGGATGTGGTAATTTTGTGAAAATTGAGGTTGTAAGAGATTCAAAATACCTTCTTCCAGATAATTACGAGACAATCAAAGCAACAGAAATCCTGGCAAAGGAAGGCTTTGTAGTTATGCCGTATATGTATCCTGATTTGAATGCAGCAAGAGATCTTGTCAATGCGGGAGCTGCGTGTATTATGCCTTTGGGAGCACCAATCGGTTCCAATAAAGGGCTTTGTACAAAAGATTTTATCCAGATTTTAATTGATGAGATTGACCTGCCAATTATTGTTGATGCAGGAATCGGACGTCCATCTCAGGCTTGCGAGGCAATGGAAATGGGAGCAGCTGCAGTTATGGCGAATACAGCAATTGCGACAGCAGGAAATGTTGCAGAGATGGCAGAGGCATTTAAGAAAGCAATTGAGGCCGGAAGAAGTGCATACCTTGCCGGACTTGGAAGAACACTGGAACGAGGTGCAAGTGCATCTTCACCACTGACAGGATTTTTGGAAGACTAGGGGGATGTGAAGATGGAAAATACACATATTAATGAAAGTATTTTAAGCGAAGAAATTCTGGAAGATCAGAAGAAAAACAGAATTGATCATATGACATATCTTCCGGGAATGGAAGACATTGGTTCGGAAATTATGGATCAGGTAATAAGTGCAATGGAGGAATATGATTACAGTAAATATACAGCGGCAGATGTAAAAAATGCGATTGCACATTCGGAGCGTACACCAGAAGATTTCAAGGCACTTTTATCTCCGGCAGCGTTACCATTTCTGGAAGAAATCGCACAGGCCGCACAGCTGGAAACAAGAAAACATTTTGGAAATAGTGTTTATATGTTTACTCCGATCTATATTGCAAATTATTGTGAGAATTATTGTATTTATTGTGGATTCAACTGTCACAACAAAATTAACCGTGCACAATTAAATGCACAGGAGATTGAAAAAGAAATGGCGGCGATCGCTGAAACCGGATTACAGGAAATTCTGATTCTTACGGGAGAAAGCCGTAGCAAATCTACAGTAGAATATATAGGTGAAGCCTGTAAGATTGCAAGAAAATATTTTAAAGTAATCGGTCTGGAAATCTATCCGGTTAATTCGGATGAGTATGCATATTTGCATGAATGTGGTGCGGATTATGTTACAGTATTCCAGGAAACCTACAATTCGGATAAATATGAGACGCTGCATCTGGCAGGACATAAAAGAATCTTCCCATATCGTGTCAATGCACAGGAGAGAGCTTTAAAAGGAGGTATGCGAGGCGTTGGTTTCGGAGCACTTCTTGGATTGGATGATTTCAGAAAAGATGCATTTGCAACAGGATATCATGCATACCTTTTACAACGAAAATATCCACATGCAGAGATTGCATTTTCATGTCCGAGACTTCGTCCGATTATTAATAATGACAGAATCAATCCGATGGATGTCCATGAGCCGCAGCTTTTACAGGTAGTCTGTGCATATCGTCTGTTTATGCCATTTGCAAGCATTACAGTTTCAACGAGAGAGTGTGCACGTGTCAGAGATAATCTGGTAAGTATTTCTGCAACAAAAATTTCTGCGGGGGTAAGTACAGGAATTGGAAGTCATGTGGACGATATTGAAGATAAGGGTGATGACCAGTTTGAAATTTCGGATGAACGTTCTGTAGATGAGGTGTATCAGGCGTTATTAGAGCGTCATTTACAGCCGGTTATGAGTGATTATATTTACGTGTAAATCAGACTTCATTTGAGTCGGGTAAAGATTTTATACATAAAAACAAAGGAGACGAAAAATGAATTGCGATTTGGCAGGGCAGGATTTCAAAATCATAGCAGTTAGTAATCGTAAATTGTGTGAAAGACCATTTACAGAGCAGATAGAACGTGTATGTCAGATAAAGCCAGAAGCAATTATCCTGCGTGAAAAAGATTTGTCAGAAGAGGAATATAAAATTTTGGCTGAAAGGATAATGGAAAGCTGCGAACAGTATCAGGTTAAATGTATTTTACATACTTTCTGGAAAACAGCTGCTAAGCTTGGCTGTACTTCGATACATCTTCCTATGGCAGAATTAAGAAAACTTCCGGAAGAAGAGAAAAAACATTTTAGAGAAATAGGTACTTCTGTTCATTCTGTGGAAGAGGCAGAAGAGGCAGTCAATCTTGGAGCAACGTATTTGACAGCGGGGCATATTTATACGACAAACTGTAAGAAAGGTGTTCCGCCAAGAGGACTTGGATTTCTAAAAGAGGTTTGCAGCAGGGTGAAGCGTCCTGTATATGCAATCGGAGGAATCCGGTTTGATCAAGAACAGTGGGAAGAACTAAAACAGGCAGGCGCAGAAGGCGGTTGCATCATGTCTGGGATGATGAACCTTTAGGGACGGGGATTTCCGGCTTTTTTAAAGCCGGAAATCCCCGTTTTTACATATAAAGCAAAAGAAAAATCAGAAGTCATAGAATAACTTGCTTGAAAAGACTGGACTTACAAAGAAATAAAATGTACACTGAAAAGAAGCTCAAAAAAATGAAGCTATTAATTAGGAGGAAATATAATGAAGAAATGGCTGGCAATCGGAGGCCTTATACTGGTTACGGTCATATGGGGCGGAGGCTTTGTGGCAAGTGATATAGCATTGGAAAGTATGAAGCCTTTTCAAATTATGATGGTAAGATTTTTGCTCGCATCTGTACTTATGGGAGTGATTAGTAGAGGGCAGCGAAAAAGTGAAGAAAAATTGAAAGACCGTGCAGGAGCCATAAAAGCAGGAATCTTGATGGGAGTAACGCTTTTTATGGGATTTGCTTTCCAAATTATTGGATTGCAGTATACGACACCTTCAAAAAATGCATTTCTTACAGCACTTAATGTAGTTATTGTGCCGTTTATAGCATTTGTTATTTTAAAGAAAAAAATCGGTGCAAAGGGGATTATTGGAGCAGTTATGTCTGTTCTCGGCGTTGCATTACTTTCTTTGAATGGAAATTTTACATTAAGTCTGGGAGATGGTTTAACATTATTTTGTGCCGTTGGATTTGCATTTCAAATATTTTTTACTTCAGAATTTGTAAAAAAATATCCGGCATCTGTACTAAATACGATTCAGATGTTTACCGCATTTGTATTATCAGCAATTAGTCTTATGATTTTTGGGGAAAATGATTTCCAGGTCACAATACAAGGCTGGTTAAGTGCGTTATATTTGGGAGTAGTAAGTACGACAATCTGTTACTTGCTTCAGACTGCATGTCAGAAATATATAGATGAGACGAAGGCTGCAATTATCCTTTCCATGGAATCTGTGTTTGGAACAATCTTTTCAATACTGATTCTTCATGAGGTGGTTACCGTTCGTATGGTAATCGGATGTGCGGTTATATTGGCGGCAGTCATTATTTCTAATATGTCTGAGACATCAGAGAAAATAGAAGATAAAGAAATTTGCAAAATATAAAAAATAGGGGAAAATAATATGTTATTGCAATTAAAAGAAAAATATATTGGTGATGCAGCATTTTATAAGAGATATCTTTGTCTTGCATTACCGATGATCTTGCAAAATGCCATTACGAATCTGGTCAGTTTTCTTGACAATATTATGGTCGGTCAATTAGGAACAGAGCCGATGTCAGGAGTAGCCATTGTCAACCAGCTGATATTCGTGTATAATCTGGCGATTTTTGGGGCAGTGTCAGCAGCAAGTATTTTTGGAGCACAATATTTTGGTAAAGGAAACCATAAGGGGCATATGCACTCTTTTCGGTTCAAATTATATGCAACATTAACTGTGACGGCATTAACGATTCTTTTGTTTATTACGAAAGGTTCCGCACTGATATCCTTATATCTGACGGATACGACGGGAAGCGGAGCAACAGAAGTTGCATTACAGTATGGATTGGAATATCTTGCGATTATGATGGTGGGACTGATTCCGTTTGCAATAAATCAGTCTTACGCAACGAATATAAAAGAGACAGGACAGACATTGATACCTATGATAGCCAGTTTTGTAGCTGTTGGAACGAATGCAATCCTGGATTATGTATTGATTTTTGGACTTGGACCGATTCCAAAACTCGGAGTTGCCGGTGCGGCACTTGCAACAGTGATTGCACGTTACATAGAAGCGTTGATCGTAATTGTGTGGGCTCATGCACATAAGGAGAAAAATAGGTATCTTGCAGGGGCTTATAGAGGTTTAGGAATACCAAAATCAGAGTTTAAAGCAATCATTATAAAAGGTTTCCCGCTTATGCTAAATGAAATTTTATGGGCAGCAGGCATGACAACAGTAACGCAATGCTATTCTATCCGAGGGTTAGAGGTTATTGCCGGATTAAATATCGCAACAACGATTACAAACTTGTTTAATATTATTTATATTCAGCTTGGTGCATGTATCAGTATTGTTGTCGGGCAGTATTTAGGAGCAGGAAAATTAAAAGAAGCGAAGGATGCTGACAATAAAATGATTGTTTTCAGTGTGTTTTGTTGTGTAGTTGTTGCAGTGGCAATGTTGCTGATTGGTGGATTCTTCCCACAAATCTATAATACTTCCGAACAGATTAAAGCATTGGCTAAGAGTTTTATTGCTGTTTCAGCGATTATTATGCCGTTTTGTGCTTTCAGCCATTCATCTTACTTTACTCTGCGTTCGGGAGGCAAGACGATGGTTACGTTTTTATTCGATTCAGTATTTACATGGGTAGTTGTAGTGCCATCAGCATTTATTCTGGCACATTATACAGGACTTGGAATTGTGAGTGTATATTTCCTGGTTCAGGCAACAGAGCTGATAAAAGTAGTGATTGGATATTTTATGGTAAAAAGTAACGTATGGGTTGTACAAATGGTATAAGCCGACAGGGACGGGGTTTTCCGGCTTTTTTGCTTGCAAAAAAGCCGGAAAATCCCGTCCCAAAATGGCACTAGGAGGAAAAAAGATGAGTTATATTACTACATATACAAGGAAACATTTTGACCCGGTAAACCCTGATCCGGAATTAATCTGTATCGAAGATATTGCTCATGCACTTCCGCTAATCTGCAGAGGAAATGGACAGGTTAGTTCATTTTGGTCTGTTGGGGAGCACTGTATTTTGTGTTCAAAAGAAGCTGTGGCAAGGGGCCATGAGGATCGACTGGTATTGGCACTTCTTTTGCATGATGCGAGTGAATGTTATATGTCAGATGTTCCACGTCCGTTAAAACAAATCATGGATATATATAACAAACAGGAAAAGCATTTGCTCGATGTTATATATACAAAATTTCTTGGTTCGACACTAAGCGAAGAAGAGGAGCGTCAACTAAAAGAAATTGATGATGCAGTTTTATGGTATGATCTGAAATATTTATTAGGTGAAGGAGAGGAAGCTGAAAAGCCCAAACTTCATGTAAATGTTGATTATACAGTACGTGAATTTAAAGAAGTGGAGCAGGAATATTTGAAATTATTTGAAAAATATACTTGCAAATAATTTCTTTTGAAATATTGACAAGTTATAAAACATATGATATATCTATCATAACTCTTTGCACTGCATATAAAACTACAGTACAAACTGAGCAGACCGTGATAGATTATCATGGAGTCGGGTCACACAGGTGACAGTGGAATGAATCTTTGCATCCACGGGACAGTAGTTGCTTATACTGGTTCGTGGGTGTTTTCTTTTTTTTTGGAAAACGTATCATATTTAATTCCCACATATATTAGTGCCATAGAGCTATCTTATTTATTTGGAGGTAACGAATATGGAAACAAGTGATTTTCAAAAGGTGGCAAATAAGGTATCATTTATTACAATTATTGGAAATATTGTATTGTCGTTGTTGAAGCTTTTCGCAGGAATCATAGCACATTCCAATGCAATGATCAGTGACGCTATTCATTCCGCATCAGATGTATTTAGTACATTTGTAGTAATCATCGGAATAAAAGTATCTTCGAAAAGTGCTGATAAGGAGCATCCTTATGGTCATGAGCGTCTGGAATGTGAGGCGGCGATCATTCTGTCGCTGGTTTTATTTATCACAGGACTTGGAATCGGGCTGGAAGCATTAAATAATATAATGCAGGGAGAATATAATAACCTTCAGGTTCCGGGAATGTTGGCATTGATTGCTGCAATTATATCAATTGTCAGTAAAGAAGGTATGTATTGGTATACAAGACATTATGCCAAAAAAATTGATTCC
Organism: Ruminococcus hominis; assembly: GCF_014287355.1. Classification (NCBI taxonomy): domain Bacteria; kingdom Bacillati; phylum Bacillota; class Clostridia; order Eubacteriales; family Oscillospiraceae; genus Ruminococcus; species Ruminococcus hominis. The sequence continues at coordinate 814,436 of NZ_JACOPE010000001.1, forward strand.
AGTGCATTGATGGCAGATGCGTGGCATCATCGTTCCGATGCAATTTCTTCGATTGGAGCACTTATCGGAATTGCAGGTGCGAGATTAGGATTTCCAATAATGGATTCCATTGCAAGTTTAGTTATCTTTGTATTTATCGTAAAAGCAGCCTATAGTATTTTCAAAGATGCTATGGATAAGATGGTAGATCACTCTTGTGACGGGGATACAGAAAATGCAATCCGCGCGTGTGTAAGAAAGAATAAAAATGTGCGGGGAATCGATCTGCTTCAGACAAGAATTTTTGGAAATAAAATATATGTGGATATTGAAATCGCACTGGATGGAACTATGACTTTGCAGCAGGCACACAATATTGCAGAAGAAGTTCATGATGAGATAGAAAATGATTTTCCTAAGGTAAAGCATATTATGGTGCATGTGAATCCGGAAAAATAGAATGTCGAGGGTAGCCTTGAAATAGAAAGTATAGAGAAATGTAAATGAATGAAAATCAAAAAGGAAAAATATATTATCATCTTCCGGGATTATTTGAATTTTATGAATTATATAGCGTATTCCTTCCATTATTTCAGGAACATAGAGAATATTTTTATGATTGGTGTGAAATAGGCTCTATATATGGTGCTCCGGCAGATTGCATCTGGGGAGGAGGACGAGTCGGATTTGGAGACTGCGATTCGCAAGCGGTGTTGAAGATGATGCAGAAATATGGAATTTCGGCAAGGCTTACATTTAGTAATTCATTACTGAAGGAAGAGCATTTATCAGATAAAAAGTGTAATGAATTGTGTGTACTGTTTGAAAATGCCAACGAAAAACAGAATGGTATTATTGTTCACTCCGATCTGTTATTAGAATATTTACAAAATAAATATCCGGGATTTTATTTTGTATCATCGACCACGAAAGTCTTAACGGAATTTGAACAGCTCATGAATGAGGTAAACAGGTCAGAGTTTCGTTATGTAGTGCCGGATTTTCGGTTGAATAAGGCTTTTGATAAATTGGAGCAAATGACTGGAAGTGAGAAAGAGAAGATAGAGTTTTTGTGCAATGAATGTTGTTGGTTTGGGTGCAAAGACAGAAAATATTGTTATGAAACGGTCAGTCGGAAGAATCTGGGAGAAGATTGCCCAGAGCATCTGTGTCGCGCACCGGAGTCAGAACAGGGATATCTTTTTTCGAAAGCTATGACAAATCCGGGATTTATTGGTATTGATGAGATAAGAAATATTTATATGCCAATGGGATTTTCAAACTTCAAAATAGAAGGTCGTAGCCTTGGCAGTGCATTAATTTTAGAATTTTTACTATATTATATGACAAAACCAAATTATCAACTTCAAGTCAGAGAAGCAATATATTTGGATAATATGTTGGACCTGTTTTAGAAATACAATGTCTAAGGAGGAAAGCAGTATGTGTACAGCAGCAACTTATAAAACAAAAGATTTTTATTTTGGAAGAACACTTGATTATGAATTTTCTTACGGAGATCAGATTGCGATAACACCGCGCAACTATCCGTTGCATTTCCGACATGCCGGTGATATGGAAAATCATTATGCAATCATCGGAATGGCACATGTGGCAGGCGATTATCCACTGTATTATGATGCCATTAATGAAAAAGGTGTTGGTATGGCAGGACTTAATTTTGTGGGAAATGCAGCTTATGCGGATGTTTGGTCAGGGGTGGATAATATCGCACAGTTTGAATTTATCCCTTGGATATTAAGCCAGTGTTCTTCAATCGTGGAAGTCCGTAAACTGCTTGGACAGATTAATATTGTAAATACGCCATTTAGTGAGCAATTTCCGTTGGCACAATTACACTGGATCATTTCAGATGAAAAAGAATCCATTACTGTAGAATCGATGGCAGATGGCATGCATATTTATGATAATCCGCTAGGAGTACTGACAAATAATCCTCCTTTCCCGCAGCAAATGTTTCAGTTAAACAATTATATGCATCTTTCTCCAAAGCAGCCGGAAAATAATTTCGGCAATGGGATCGAGCTTAATGCATATAGCCGTGGAATGGGAGCATTGGGGCTTCCGGGAGATTTATCTTCATCATCTCGATTTGTACGTGTGGCGTTTACGAAAGTAAATTCATTTTCCGGCGAGTCCGAGGAAGAAAGTGTCAGCCAGTTTTTCCACATTCTCGGTTCGGTAGATCAGCAGCGTGGTTGTTGCGAAGTGTCAGATGGAAAATATGAGATTACATTGTATACTTCTTGTTGCAATGCTACAAAAGGAATTTATTATTATAACACATATGAAAATCATCAGATCAGTGCAGTAGATATGCATAGAGAAGATTTAGAAAGTCAGAAATTGATTTGCTATCCGGTTATTCAAGGAGAAAAAATAAACTTCCAGAATTAAGGGGTGCCGGTTGGGGACGGAGTTTAGGGTGAACCATTGGGGACGGAGTCAATAACATTTAGTTAAGCTTTTTTCATCATAGTATGAACCTATTGAAGTTCTCTTCCCTAAGCTTTTAAAAAGTATTATTATCATAAAAGTAGATGATTTTTATAAGAAAATATTTTTTTGCACCATAATCAGGCAGAGCCTTGCTTCTGCCTGATTAATACAATATAATATATCTTGTGTTAAGCTCTATTGTTTAACGGCTTTACAGTTTGTGATCTGACCTGTCGAGCGGTCTGTTGTTTCACCCTAATAGCTGTTTGATGTCGTAGCATTAGAGCTTTTACTATATCATTCGTCATTCGATGTTTTATGAATCTTCGTGCAATAGGAAGAACATCTTCAAAGGATATTTTGTATTCATATTTCCTTTTTTTCTTTCCTTGCTCTTTCTTTTTTTCTTCTGTAGCAAAGGCGTGAAGAAGTGAGGCAAAGTTATACATAATAAGTTTTGCATATACTTCTTGAATAATCAGTTCCCGATTAACCGAATGTAAATACACTAGTGAAAGCGCATATTTTAAGCGTCGGAAAGAAGTTTCAATAGACCATCTTTTCCAGTAAAGTTCTCGTAGATCCAGTGCAGAAAAATTTTTTAATGGTAAATTAGAAATCAAATATTCGTAGTTTCCATTTTCAAGTTGTATACAGGTGCATCGAATTTTCATGGTATATACACTTTTCTTATCATTAATCGGAATCGGCTCGAAGATTCTTTTATTTTTTACTATTTTCATTTTATCCCCATGACAAAGATGCTTGTTTTTTTTCGATCTTGTTACGTCCAAAACAATCTCTCTATCTGATTCTGTTTCAGCTGGCAAAATATCTTTCAGAAAAGCAGATGGTGCAGACGGAGATTTCCAGCGAATGAGAAAAAATTTCTTTTTTTCAATTAAATGAGCCATTGTGTTTAGCGAGGCATATCCTCTATCTGCGATAAGTATCGTATTTTCTGGCAGATTACAGTGATCGACCATATGACAGAAAGCCTGTGTTTCATTCATTTTAGGGCGTGGTTGGGTAACAGCAGTAATATACCTGTTTTCACAGATATCAAACAAAGTGTTCAAATGCATCTGAAAAAACACATTGTCACTTCGAGCCTGTTTTATACGATATTCAAAATCATTTTTATTAGTAGGAAGATTAATATCAGAACCATCTACTGCAACAAGATGAAACCCTTTATACGTTTTGGTAAAAGGAATTTTTTCATTAAAAGATTTTAAAAGATACGGGAAAAAATCAGCAATTAGTTTTTTTCGCTGTTGTGTGAAAGCTGATTTAGATGGAACTTTCTTGTTTTGGGACATAAAAAAGTTAAATAATTCTGTATTTGTCCTATTCATGGTGAGGCAGAGAGTAGATTTTACCGTGTCAGAAAAAGGACAGAGTCTGTGTCTGGTCATATCTGAACCTGGAGTATTAACATACAAATGAATATTTTTCTCTGCTGTTTCAAGAACAGAGAAGAAACGTTTTCGAATAGTTGCTGGTGTCATGTACATGTGTGGTACCTCCTTGAAGTAAAAATATATCTAACTTCAAAGGGCACCTTACTGATTATAATAATCAGTAAGGTGCCGCACATTTTTACGATTTTGTCAACTATTAATTGAAAAAAGCTTAACTAAATGTTATTGGGACGGAGTTTAGTGGCTTTTTGCGAGCAAAAAGCCACTAAACTCCGTCCCCAAATGGTCCACCAAACTCCGTCCCCAAATGGTCTTGTATGAAAATAATGTTTTTGATAATATAAATATATTAAACTGTTTAAATGTCTTTTATCGATAAAGATCATATTGGCAGAGAAAATAATTTTATAAGAAGTGGTGAAAGAAATGAAAACATCTGACAGAGTCATCCTTCCTTTGGTTGGAAGTGCATTTCAACCGGGAAAGGCAGCAGAAGCAATTGAAAGAATAGAAGATAAGGAACTGGCGCAGATTGCACAGGGAGAATATTATTTCTTCTCAGCTCAGGCAGAAAAATGTGTGGAGATGGTAAAAGATTATCTGGATCATGATGATGTGATGCTCCGGCTATCGGCGGATATGCTTTATATATTTGCGAATCTTACACTTGGAGATCCTCAGGCAGCACAGCATACAAGGGAAGATGTGCATCAGTGTCTGACATGGGCAATGCAGGAGGACGCGCCTGTGAATGTAAAGGCAGCATGTCTGTTCGCATTTTATGTAATCAGCACATTTCTTCATATACCGCCGGAGAAAGGAACCCCACCACTTCAGCAGTACATTCCGTATCTTCCAATTGGACAACGATTATTTGCAGTGAGTCTTTTAGCACATGAGATTTATCTGAGACAGGATTATGCAAAGGCAAAAGGTGTTGTACAGGGTGCATTTCTGATGGCAGACGGAGTTTATCCGATTTCCATGATTTATCTGGGGTGCGTACAGGCAATGTGTCAGATTAATCTGAAAGAACAAGAAGAAGCAATTCAGACGGTGACCCGGGCATGGGAGAGGGCAAGACCGGACAAACTCATGGAACCATTCATCGAGTATCATGGTCTACTTCAGGGGACTTTGGAAGTCTGTATCCGGAGAAAAGAGCCGGAAATGTACAAGAAGCTGGCGGATGGTGTACTTGCATTTAGCTGTGGTTGGATGAAGATTCACAATCCCAAGACGCAAAAGGCAGTGACGGATCTTTTGACTCCGCTGGAATTTTCCATAGCCATGCTGGCGTGCAGGGATTGGACGAACAAGGAAATCGCAGAACATCTGGGACTGTCTGTGAATACGGTGAAGCACTATGTCTCCGGAATTCTGGAAAAACTACAGATTGATAAACGTGATAAGATTAAAGATTTTGTAAATCAATAATATGATATGGAAAGTGTCTGTTTTACAGAGAAATTGTAAAATAGGCACTTTTTTTGCTTTCAACGGGCATGTGCGGATTGTATTTTTTTTGATACAATATGTATAGACACTTATTTTTGAGAAAAAAATGAGGAGGGATAATACATATGAAGAAACGTCTGATCAGTATGATTTTGAGTGCGGCACTGCTTGCAACATCGGTGCCGGTCACGGCATTTGCTGAAGATGCGAATACGCAGAATCCGGTTGTGCATTCGGAGGAAGGAACGTCTCAGGGTTCGAATGTGCTGAAGGAAACCAGCATTGACTATAAGAAAAATGGAGGAGCGTTTGTGGAAGGATACACGGCTCCGTCTAATTACGACGAGCCGGTGACAGAACTTCCGGGAGCAGAGAAGATCACAAAAGCAGGATATGAGTTTGCCGGCTGGTATGATAATGAGAAGTTTAACGGGGAACCGGTTAATTTGCTTAGTACGGCTGATCATACTGGCAGCGTTGTCCTCTATGCAAAATGGACGGAACGTTACTATTATGTGGATATTCCACAGAAGGTCAATGCGAATGGGGATAAGTTTACGATAAAAGCGGATGCAGGTGGATTATATGACAAGGATTATGTGAGTGTGACAGTCCAGTCTGAAAATGACTGGAAATTAAAGAGTGGTTTACATAGTCTTGCATATGAACTGAGAAATCCGCAGAGTGGTTCGGCACTGGAAAATGGTTCGGTTGTCGCAAGTCTTACGAAAGATGAGAGCCATAAGCAGCAGGAATATGACTGCAACATTCTGGACAAACCGAACTATACGGGTGATTATACAGATCACCTGACTTTTGATATTGCATTTCAAGATACAACGTACAACATTAAATATGAGACAAATGGCGGAACTATCACGAAGAAGAATCCGCAGCAGGCAGATCAGATGCTCACAATAACAGAAGAGCAGTACCAGGCAGGAACTATTCTGAAGGATCTGCCGGCACCGGTGAAAAAGTCCAGTACATTTCTTGGCTGGTGTTACGATGAAGCATGCACCAGATATGTGGACAGTAAGGATCGTCTTTTGAGTGATGTGACACTGTATGCTTCCTACGCAGACAACCAGCCGATGGAAGAAGTGTCCATGGCGACTTATGCCAGAGCAAATGATGTGGCAACAGATTTTACGATTCCGGTGACGGATACAAGTGCTGCTATGACGCCTGACCAGGTGCGGAAAAATTTCACGATAAAAAACGTGACAGATTCTTCCGAAATGGTTACGGTAGATGTGACCGAAGGAGCAGACCATACATTTACGATCAGTAATCCGAACGGATGGACACCGGGGGCGGCCTATAAGTTGGAGCTTCAGGAAAAGGCATTATATTTTACAGGATTTGACCCGACGATCCGTGTCTATGATTTTACGGTCTACCGCGAAGAAGTCAAAAATGTAGAGTTAAATAAAGAGATTAAGTATATTCACAAGAAAGAGCTGTCCAATCTGACTGTAAATGGAAAGAAAGTAGAGGAAGTCTCAATCGCGGCAATGACGATTGGAACAGACGGTTCCCTGACCGAAGAAGGCAGTGACACGACCGGAACATTTACTTATAAGAAGCAGTTAGAAGTCGGCGACCAGGTCGCAATTTATTCCGGTGATGTGATCCCGACCATGGATATGTCCTCTGGTGACAACAGTGATGTGTCATTTGTCGAGATTACAGGAGCGGATGGTGACAAGTATACATATCGCGGCTCCAGACCGGAAGATGTGCTCTTTATGCCGGATGTGCTGCCGCTTTCTATGGATAAAGATCAGGACGGTGATCCGGATAATAACAGTGTAACGATTAATGTCAGTGATCTGACCTTTGGTGATGACGCTATGAGTCAGGCTATGGATCTGGACAGTGAGACAACCGTAGATGCGGGTGATTATCTGGCAATTTATACGGGGACAATGGGAGAGAATGGAAGCGGAGCTGTGTCTCTCTATGGAGAGATTACGAGCGTGCTGTTATCTGGAGACAAATATATAGTAAGCTATATTCCTGTGAGCGAAGAAGATATGCGTCAGACTATGGACGTGTATCAGAAGGAAAATGTAGAAGGTGAGGAGCTTCTGGAAGATACAGATGTGCAGGCGCTGGAAGAGGATATTGAGACACAGGCAGTAGACAGCGGATTTGCATCAGAAGTTGCAGAAAGAGTTGCTGATGCGGCAATGGAGACAGAATCTTTTGAGGAGCTTCAGGAATCTCTCAAGGAAGATATGAATGCAGATATCATGATTCAGAGCCAAAGCTATGGTCAGTTGAGAAAGGCAAGAGCCGCAGGTGGGGCAGGCGGTTCCAGTGTGGAATTAGGAGTACCGACTGTAAAAGCAAATCTCGGCACGACACTGAAACATTTTGACGGAGATGTGAGTGGACTAAGGCTTGCACTGGAGATTGGCGTGCCGATTACGATTCATGTGAACCGGGGCGCAGACATCGAGATCATGATCACAGCGACATTTGAACAGGAAGTGCGAGTATCCATCGATGTGGACGGTTCAGCCGTGTGGAAAACATGGGGATTTATTCCGTACATTGCAGATTATCGCGTAACGGCATCTCTGGAATTATATGAATACACAGGAATCGGACTGAATGTCAACTTCAAGACTGCAGAAACCGGAAACCCGGTATCTGATTCCAGTTCGAAATTACGAAAAGGTGTCAACAAGATTACCGAAGAGCTGAAGAATATGATGGAGAATGGCGAGGATTATCTAAATTCTGCATCAGGTCTCGTCAGTGGCGGAGATGAAATATCCGTATCCAAGTCTCTGGCAGAGAGGTACTCGGAACTTCTGGCAGACGAGGCAGACTGGGTGGAAATCTACAAGCGTCCGCTGGTAGACCAGCATTTCCGTGTGCTTCTGATCATTGACATTCAGGTGAAGCTGGAATTCGTTGTTTCCGCGAATGTGAACATTTCCATCGGAATGACGTACTGGTATAAGAATGCGAAAGAGTATGTCTTCTGTGTACGGGTCAAAGAGCGGACGGCGACCAATGATACGACAGATCTGGTAGAGGAGCAGTATGAATTTACGGCATATGCTATGGGAACTCTTGGCATCAAAGCCGGTGTGAGACTGACGGTGCGTGTGGGATTATTATCAACGTCCATCGCCAGTGTTGGTATCTCGGCGGATGTGGGCGGTTATGCACAGGTCTGGGGTTACCTCTACTACGAATTGAAGTATACGGCATCGGCAGGACGAAGCAGCCGTGCTATGGGAGCTATGTATCTGGAAATTGGTATTTATCTGGAAGTGAAGTTCGAGGCACAGGCACTGTCCAATGCATTTACCTATAATCCGACACTTTACGAGAACGAGTGGCCGCTTTATAGGGTAGGTGTTCTGGAAAATGTACTGGATTTTGCTTATACCCAGGATAAGATTGCCGAGATTAATATGAAGCGGGAGATTCAGTCGGTTCAGATTCCGGATGAATATTTCAAGATGCAATATATGGACATGAAGAACGGACTGGACGACGGAAAATATTACGAGAAGATTTACGAAGATGATACAAAGTATTTCAACATTTCCATGACGAACAGTGCGTTTACGTATGATCCGGCGACCAATATTATCCGTGTAAATCCAGGTGATGAGCCGGAGCAGGATGGCGAGATGATCATTACATGGAAAAACCAGGAAGGTACTTTCAATACGAAGCCGTGTGCAAGAAAGATCAAGCTTCACTGGGACCGCCTGCGAGATGGTTACTATATTGCATTCCAGAGTAATGGCGGATCTTTCGTCGATGCAATTACCGGAAAATATAATGCCAGGATCAAGAAACCGGAAGACCCGGTAAGACTCGGATACACATTTGCCGGCTGGTATGAGGACATGGATCTCACCATTCCATACACAATTCCGGAAACCATGCCGGAAGAAGACAGACTTGTCTATGCAAAATGGGAAGCAGCCGATGTGGGTTATACAGTCGTAGATTATATAGAAGGAACGAATGGAACCTATGAAGCACAGACTCCGGTGAAAATGAGTGGCAGGACGCAAGAGAAAGTAAGCCCGGTTCCAAAAGAGCGTACGGGATTTGTAACACCGCCGCAGCTTACGGAGACTGTAAAAGCAGACGGCAGTCTGGTCATCAATTACTATTATGCAAGAAATAAATATACACAGACATTCAAGTCCGAAAAAGAGACGGAGAATGGAACTGAGACAGAAGTGATCGCAGACGGAAATTACCGATATGGAACCATGATGCCGACACCGGCAGTCTACAGACCGGGATATGAATTCCTTGGCTGGGAGGACGAAGAAGGCGCTGAGGTTCCAAAGGAAGTTCCATCTGAGAACAAGACCTACATTGCAAAATGGAAAGCACTGGAAGGCATTACTTATACCGTGAAATACTACGTGCAGAATACGGATAACAGCGGATACAGCTTAAGTGAGACTGCGGCTCTGACCGGACAGATGGGAGAGAAAGTCACAGCAAAAGCAGCAGATTTTGACGAGAAAGTCTATCACTTAAAAGGTGAACTGCCGAAGGGAACGATCAAGGCAGATGGCAGTCTTGTACTGAAAGTGTACTATGATCTGAATGAGTACAAACTGACCTTTGATGCAAAAGGCGGAGAATCAGACCAGACAGAAGTGACGGCAAGATATGGTGACAAGATTGCATTACCGATGCTGACAAGAAAAGGCTATGTATTTGAAGGCTGGTATACAGACGAGGCATGTGAGAACGCATTTGGCCAGACGATGCCGGCAAAAGATATGACGGTCTATGCAAAATGGGAGAAGCAGAAAGTCAACTATACAGTCCGGCATCTGATGGAAAAATTGCCAGATGCAGAAGAAGAAAACCCGGGTGGAGATAAAGAAGAGTATCCGGACTTAGATAAACCGGTTGAGGAAGAAGATCCATATATCTTATATGAAGAGGAAGTCTTTGCGGCATATCCGGAAGATAAAGTGACGCCGGACGTGAAGCGTTACGAAGGCTTTACTTCACCGGAAACACAGACCGTGGTAGTGGACGGAAACGGCAACACAGTTATTGAATACAAGTATGCGAGAAATATCCATAAGCTGAAACTGGTAGACCGCGGGGTCGATGAAAATAATATGGAAGGATTCGGAATGCCATTTGGTGCGGCGATTACAGAAGTAGCAATCCGGGATGGATATCGCTTTGAAGGCTGGTATACAGATAAAGATTTCAACAATCGATTCGATGGAACCATGCCGGACAAAGATCTGACGCTCTATGCAAAACAGACACCAGTGATGAGCAACTATACCGTCTATCATTATAAAGAATCTGTAGATGGTTCTTACTTTGGTCTGACGGACGAAGAAGTATTAAGCGGACTGACAGAATCAGAAGTGACTCCGCAGCCAAAACAGTATGAAGGATTTACTTCGCCGGAGGCCAAAACAGAACAGGTAAATGGCTGGGGCGGACCGGATATCTGGTATTACTATACGCGGAACAGCTACAATCTGACTTATGTCCTGAATAATGGAGAAGATAACAAGACTTCAGAAGTTCGCTATGAGGCAGATATTACAAATACTCCGTCGCAAACAGGCTATGCATTTGCAGGCTGGTACACGGACGAAGCACTGACACAGCCGTACGTACAGACGACCATGCCGGCACATGACCTGACACTCTATGCAAAATGGGAAGCCGGAATGAAGACTTATCAGGTGAGACATTATCAACAGTCCATTGACAATTCAGAGCAGTATGATCTGGCAGAGACAGAAAATGTCACAGCTAAAACAGGAGAACATCTGACGCTGGCAGTAAAAGCGTATGAAGGATTTACAGCACCAAAGCCGGTTAGCTATGATGTAGTAGATGATGGCGAGATCACATATGTAGATTACAAATATACGCGTGACCGTCATCAGGTAACGATCTATTACAATAACGGTAATGACAGCGAGACAAAAGAACTTGCATATGGTGAGAAATGGGAGGAAAAATCATATCGTGCCGGTTATGCATTTGCAGGCTGGTATACAGACGCAGAGTTTACAAAAGCATTTGACGGAGTGGTTCCGGCACGTGACATCACACTTTATGCAAAATGGGATGTGCAGAGTGTAAACTACACAGTCAAGCATTGTCTGCAAAATGCCAATGATGACGGATATTCGCTGGGAGCACAGGAGAACTTCAACGCTGATACGGATACGGTTGTCACACCGGAAGTAAAGAACTTTGATGGATTTACAGCACCGGAGAAACAGCAGGTGACAGTCGAAGGTGATGGAAGAACAATGGTCATTTACCGTTACACAAGAAATGTGCATACGCTGACGCTTAAGAACTACGATGGTAAGACAGATAAGACGGTAGAAGCAAGATATGAAATGTCCATACCGAAGCCGACAAGAGCCGGTTATGCATTTACAGGCTGGTATACAGATGAAAAATGTACGAAAGAGTACAAAGCGAATATGCCGGATCAGGATCTGACACTCTATGCAAAATGGGAAGCAAACATCGTCAACTATGTAGTAGAACATTATCAGCAAAATGTACAAGGTGACGGTTATACGCTGAAAGAAAGCAGTCATGCACGGGCGGCTGCGGATAGCGAAGTGACACCAGAGATCATGAAATATAAAGGCTTCGAGGAACCAAAGACAGAGAAAGTGACCATTTCCGGAGACGGACAGACGACAGTGAAGTACTACTATAAGAGAAATGTACATACAGTCACATTTGACGCAGATTCCGGAACATTCGTTGCAGAAAAGGGTGAGGACGACAGTAAGATTGTCGTGACCGGACGCTATGGTGCGAATATTATAGTGCCGAAAGCGCCGACAAGAACCGGATACCAGTTCCTTGGCTGGGACGAAGACGTTGAAATGACGATACCGGATAAAGACCTTACCTATAAGGCGCAGTGGCTGAAGATGGAATATACCCTTCAGTTCAAGACGGGAGAAGGAACGTCTGTTTCACCAATCAAAGGAAATTACGGCGACAAGATAAATGCACCAGAAAATCCGACAAGAAAAGGATACATTTTCAAAAACTGGAGTGAGAATGGTAAGAAAGTGGACAAGCTTCCGACGACTATGCCGGCCGAAAGTCATATTTACACAGCAATATGGGAGCAGGAGACATACCAGATTACTTATGACTTAAATGGCGGAAGCATGAAGTCCGGGGAGAAGAATCCGACGACTTACAACGTGGATACCACTGTATTCAAACTGAAAAATCCAGTCCGGGCAGGATACACATTTACTGGTTGGAGCGGAACCCAAATTACAGGAGTAAGTGACAATGTGTCTGTAAAACAGGGTTCTACAGATAACCGGACATATAAGGCGAACTGGAGAGAGAATACATATCAGATTACATTTATCTTAAGCGGTACGGAGGCAAAAGGCTCCATGGCAGCAAAGACGGTCAATTACACGGAAAATGTAATACTTCCAAAATGCGGATTCACCTGCAAAGGCCACTCCTTTAAGAGATGGTACACCGTGGATAAGAAGGGCAAGAAGACTTATTACTCTGACCGGCAGAAGGTGTCAAAGCTGACCGATGTAAACGGCGGTGTTGTGACACTCTATCCGGAATGGGAGGCAAATGTGTACAATGTTACATTTGACTATGGTGACGGAAGAGCGAAGACAGTTAGAAAGACCAAATACGGTGATAAATACCAGTTCCCATCAGATCCGACACGTTACGGCTGGGAGTTCAAAGGCTGGAAAAAAGAAGGAGCCAACACAGCATTTGACATGAGTACGAAAGAGCTGCAGCTTCAGGACACGAAAGATATTACCTTATACGCAAGCTGGAAAGCGAACCAAAAATATTCTTACAGACCATCAAATTCCGGCAATACATATCGTGTGACAGATAAACATGAGTATACCAGATTTACTTATTATGTAGACGGTAATCAGACTTCTGTAAAGACAACCGGAGACAGTGGACTGAATCCGGCAAGATATCATTTGAATATGAAGAATATTTCCTATAATGCAGTACATCAGAATTATTCAAAGATGAGGATTAGGATTAGTTACAAGATTAAAATGGTAAAAGATGGTTATTCAGATCTGAGAATTTCCTACCATACGAAATCCGATAATAAGGATCACACAGAGTGGAAGAAAAATACGGAGGATCTGAAGAAGAAAAACGGTAAAACGATTACCTGTGAATATACACTTACGACCGGAAGCAAGATTGATGTGGACAGTCTGACGCTGGAATTTGATGCACATGGAATAGGACCGGATCGATATGATCTCAGCAATCTGAATGTAGATATTACATTTGAGTAGGAGGAAACAGATGAAAGAACATACAGGAAAAAATAAAATATTTATTGTCATTATCATCTGTCTGTGTGCGGTCATCATTGCAGGACTGATTTGTTTCATGAAATTGAAAGGAGGTTCAGATTCGGCTTTTACGCCGGATCTGGATCCAAATGCGAAGACGCAGACGGCAGACGATACCGGGGAAAAACCGATAGGAATCCGGATACCGGGTTATCCGTCCATTACGATTGAGGAAGACAAAAAAGACGTGCAGATGAACCTGATGAATCCGGAAGGAAACCCGTGTTACTTTACATTTGAAATCGTGCTTAACGACACAGGTGAGACCATCTACACATCAAAGATGGTAGAACCGGGGAAGGCAATTACAGAGGTGACATTAGAAAAGGCACTTGCAGCGGGAGAATATCCGGCGACCATCAAGATTACGACAGCATCACTCACGGACGGTTCTGCCATGAACGGGGCAAATGTAGAGACTACATTAATTGCACAGTAACAGGAGGGGAGAACGATGAAAAAGAGAAGTATCAGAACACGAATTTTTTTCGCACTATTGACTCCGGTGCTGTTTACCTGTGTGGAAAAGCCAGCCTATGCAGCAACCACTCAGACGGCAGGAAGTTCAACGGTCACCTATCATGTGGATCCTGCTTACCAGGTTACAATACCGGTAGATACAAGTATGCAGCTCAATGAGACAGAAGTTCCATATGGAAAAATTGTGGTAGATCAGGTGCAGATTGAGGATGGAAAATGTATCCAGGTGTCACTGTTAGCTGATTTTAACTTGAAGAATTCCAACAATTCAAAAGCAATAATTCCTTATCAGATTTTGGCTGGGGACGAGGCGGGAAGCCACCCATTTACATCAGCGCAGTATACAAAAGCCGGGGAAGAGACACCTCTTACTATCGCGATTAAAAAAGAAGACTGGAAGAAGGCGGTGGCCGGACAGTACTCAGATACGGTAACATTTACCATATCCTATGTAGACAAAAGTGAGTAAGGGGGGATTTCATGAGGGAAATAAAAGGAATTTCGTCAGGAAGTGTGGAAAACAGAAAAGTCAGAGTGACAACTGCACTAATTGCGACCATTCTGATTATAGCTGCGACAGTTATTGCCATGTATTTTACAACCCTGTCCGTTTTGGCAGCAGATGCAGGAAGCACATCGAATTTCCAGAGTACCATAAGTACGACTGTACCGGATTCGCATAATATTCGTGTAGAAAAAAGTCATGCAGATGTAGTGATTGAAGGAGAAGAAGACCAGAGCGATGGAAACATGGATAACTTTGTTGTAGATCGTTTTGCCAAGCCGAAGATTCAGATCACACCGGAGAAAGGATGGAAGGTTTCAAGGCTGCTTCTGAATGGGGAAGATGTTACGGAACAGTTCAAGGACGGATATCTGACACTGGAAGAAGTCTGTGAAGATCTGACACTGGTCATTGAGACAGCCGAAGATACCAGCGGCGGAGAAAACAAAGACCAGGACAAAGATAAAGATCCGGGAAAAAATCCAGATAAGGATAAAGATCCGAATAAAGGAACTACAGGCAGTGGAAAGGGAAAGGACTCAGGGGAGAAGACTCCGATGAATAAGCTGAAGAACTGGAAGGCGGCAGTCACAGGAGATGAAGCCAGACCGATGCTTTATATAATAGCAGTGATTGCAGCAGGAGTGATTAGTGTGCTGATATTAAGAAGAAAAAGTAAATAACAGGGCCGGTTGGGGACGGAGTTTAGTGGCTTTTTTGCGAGCAAAAAAGCCACTAAACTCCGTCCCCAAATGGTTCTAACTCCCGTCCCCAACCTTCCATCCCAAAAGGTTTATTCTTTATCTAGTATTTTATTGAACCGGCTTAAGAAAGTTATTGTTGTGATTATCGCAGCCAGTATATCACTGATAGGTTCAGCTAAAAAGACGGCAAATACTTTATTCTGGATAAAAAGTGGCAGGATAAAGATTAAAGGAATCAATAAAATCAGTTTTCTTAAACAGGCAAGCAACAGACTGACCTTTGCCTGCCCAAGAGCCATAAAACTTTGCTGGCAGCAGACTTGAAAACCGAGGGAAAAGATTCCGGCCATATAAATTCTTAAAGCCCATGCAGTATAAGTGATTAATTCCGTATTATTAGAAAAAATTCCGGCAAAGAGTCTTGGAAATGCAGTTACAATAATACAGAAAAGGGTTGTAAATATTGCACATACTTTAAATTGTGTAAAAAAGGCTTTCTTGACGCGGTCTTTATTTCCGGCACCAAAGTTGTAACTCATGATTGGCTGACCACCCTGACAAATTCCCTGAAGCGGTAAGGTGGCAAGCTGACTGATGCTTGTAATAATCGTCATGGCACCAACAGCAATATCTCCGCCGTATCTTGAAAGGCTGGAAGTAAAGCTGATCGAAAGGATACTTTCTGTGGACAGCATGACAAATGTGGAAACACCAAGTGCAAGACAAGGTAAAATAATATCTTTTTGTAATCTAAAATTTTCTTTCTTCAGATGTAAAATCGTCTTTTCCCCAGATAAGAATCTAAGAATCCATATTGCTCCGACTGCCTGACTTAAAACAGTGGCGATTGCAGCTCCTCTTACTCCGAGATTAAATACAAAAATAAAAATCGGGTCGAGAATGATATTGATTACGGCACCGATTATTGTTGTGAGCATGCTGATTTTGGCAAATCCCTGTGTTGTGATAAAGGGATTCATTCCAAGAACAATTAAGACAAAAATGCTTCCAAGAATATAAATTCTCGCATATGCTACAGCATAAGGGAGTGTTTTTGCACTCGCTCCAAATAAAGTCAGAAGTTTTGGTGCTAAAATAAAGAAAATTATGGTAAGGATTATGGCCATAAGAACCAGAAGTGCGAAACAGTTTCCCAGAATTTGTTCAGCTGTTTTGTTATCCTTCTTTCCCATTGAAATTGCAGCACGTGGGGCACCACCGGAACCGGCAAGCATGGCAAATGCATTGATCAACATAAGGATTGGGGTAAATAATCCGACTCCGGTTAAAGCTGCGGCACCAACGCCTGAAATATGTCCAATGTAGATGCGGTCTACAATGTTATATAAAAGGTTAATAATTTGCGCAACAACAGCCGGAATTGCAAGCTGTGCCAAAAGACGTGGTATTTTTTCAGTTTCCATCGCTTGTGTGTTAGACCTACTATTCATATCTGTGTTCTCCTAAATAATTATAAAATCAAAGAGCATTATATCCAGTTATCAACAAAAATTCAAGTATTGGGGAGGGGGTTAGTGAACCATTGGGGGTTAGGGTGCCAGTTGGGGACGGGGTTTGGGTGCCGGTTGGGGACGGAGTTTAGTGGCTTTTTTGCATAGCAAAAAGCCACTAAACTCCGTCCCCAACCGGCACCCAAACCCCGTCCCCAACTGGCACCCCAACCAAATCAACTCTTACCAAATATTCATGATATGTTGCATTATCAGGCTGACTACAGTAATGCCAACCCAGCAGGATGCTCCAAGTAAAATTGGTTTGCCACCGGATTTTACCAGCTTGACAACATTGCTGTTTAAGCCAATTGCAGCCATCGCCATAATGATGAAGAACTTAGACAATTCTTTCAGTGGAGCGAATACATCTGCGCTCACGCCGAGACTCATGCATATAGTTGTGATAATTGCTGCAATGATAAAATACAGGATAAACATTGGAAATGCACGTTTCAGGCTGAAATTTCCGGTTGATTTTCCATCTTTTGCGGCTGACTTTGCACGAATCAAGGACAGAACCAGTGTAATTGGAATGATTGCCAGAGTACGAGTCAGTTTTACAGTGACAGCAGTATTCAGTGTTTCACTTCCAAGATTCCACATACTGTCCCAGGTAGAGGCAGCAGCAGTGACAGAAGATGTATCATTAATCGCAGTTCCGGCAAATATACCGAAAGCATTTCCGCTTGTAGTATCAAAACCGAGTGCATTTCCAAGGATTGGAAATAATACAGCAGCGATGACATTAAAAAAGAAGATAACGGAAATCGCCTGTGCAACTTCTGTATCATCGGCGTCAATGACTGGTGCAGTAGCAGCAATTGCAGAACCACCGCAAATGGAAGAACCAACTCCGACTAAAATAGAGGTATTAGAAGGAACGTTTAACACTTTGCGAAGCAGCCATGCGATAAGCAAAGAGGTACTAATTGTGCTGATGATAATCGGAAGGGACTGACGTCCGGTCTGCAAAATAACTCCGAGGTTCATACCAAAACCAAGGAGGACAACAGCGGTCTGTAAAATGATTTTGGAAGTCCATTTGATTCCGGCTTCTGCATTTTTTTTATTTGTCCAGAAACAAGTGATTACCATTCCGGCAAGAATCGCAATGACAGGTCCTCCGATGACAGGAAATATTTTTCCGATAAGCCAGGAAGGAATGGCAATAAAGAAACAAACCAGAATACCGATAAGATTTTTCTTGATAAAATTCATGATAAATTCCTTTCTTTGAAATAGTTTTGTGTTTTGTAATTGCAATCGTTACGATTTACATTATGTGCGACCAGTAACTTGAAATTTACTAAACAATTACAAAGTATAACACTAGAAAACAATAATAAAAAATTATATAATATTATTAAAAGATAAAAATATATTATCTCAGTCGAGAAGACTCCCACCTCTTCAGGTGGTGAGTAATAGAAAATTTGTCTCAGTGGGAGTCCAATCTCCGACTGAGATAAACGCTCCGCGAGGATGCGCAGTGATTCTGATAGGAATATGTCAGCTTCGCTGACCAGAATCACGCGCCAAGTCTCACGGACATTCGACTTGAATGATAAAAAAGGAAAACAGCATGTTAGATTTTAGAATAGAGACATTTTTGATGGTTTCTGAAACCATGAATTTCACAGAGGCAGCCAAGAGGCTTCATATTACACAACCCGCAGTATCACAGCATATTCATTTCCTGGAGAAAGAATATGATACCAAATTATTTTCCTATCATAACAAGCGGCTTAAAATGACAGAAGCAGGAGCGATATTAAAAAAGCGTCTCATGACGATGAAAAATGATCAGCTTGCACTGAAAAATGAAATCAAAGGGCAAGAAAACAAGAAAGAAGTCCTTTCTATTGGAGTTACAATGACAATTGGAGAATATGCGATTGTAGAGCGGTTGGCAGATTTTTTGCTAAAACATCCCGAGATGAATTTGCATATCCATTATGGAAATACAGCACAGCTGTTAACGTTGCTTGATAAAGGGAATATTAATATGGCATTAGTGGAAGGAAATTATCCGAAAGAGAACTATGAACATAGAAAATATAGTACCGAAGATTATATAGCAGTTTGTGCAGTCGAGCATAAATTCGAACAAGCAAATCCAAAAACAATGAAAGAGCTTTTGCAGGAACGCCTGCTTGTCAGGGAAGCCGGTTCCGGAACGAGAAATATTCTGGAAGAATTATTGCTTGCAAGAGGAATGAAGATAGAAGACTTTCAGCATTATGTAGAAGTAGAAAATATGCATACGATTATAGGATTCTTAAAGAAAGACTGCGGAATTTCATTTATGTATAAAGTTGCAGTTGAAGACGAATTGAAAAAGGGGACGCTAAGAGAAATTCAACTCTCAGATTTTAAAATGCAGCATGATTTTGATTTTATCTGGGAGAAAGGAAGCATTTATGCAGAAAAATATCGTGCAGTGTGTGAAGAACTGCAAAGTTAGGGATCATTTTGGGACGGGGACCATTTGGGGACGGAGTTTAGTGGCTTTTTGCTCGCAAAAAGCCACTAAACTCCGTCCCCAAATGGCCCTCACCAATGGCTCGTCCATAGCTTCAAACTATGAACAACTGCAATTTTTAAGTATTTTTCAAGTTATGGTGAAGATGTTAGAATTTCTTCAGATTCAAAACAAAAAACGGAGGACATGATTATGAGTAAAATAACAACACCATATAGATACGATTTTGTGGGAAGCTTTTTAAGACCGCAGAGATTGAAGGAGGCAAAGATTTCATTTCAAAATAATGAAATTACACAGGAAGCATATGATGAAATTGTGAATGAAGAGATTACAAAAGTTGTAGCAAAACAGAAAGAACTTGGATTTCATGTAATCACCGATGGAGAATTCAGAAGAACTTTCTGGCATCTTGATTTTATGTGGGGACTGGAAGGCGTTGCACATGAAAACACGGGAAATGGGGTAAAGTTTGATGCAGAGTTAGCAGTGCTTGACGACACCTATCTCGTAGGAAAAATCAAGGCAAAAGCACATCCATTCGTAGAATATTTCA
Source organism: Ruminococcus hominis (assembly GCF_014287355.1). Classification (NCBI taxonomy): domain Bacteria; kingdom Bacillati; phylum Bacillota; class Clostridia; order Eubacteriales; family Oscillospiraceae; genus Ruminococcus; species Ruminococcus hominis. Next base: position 834,394 of record NZ_JACOPE010000001.1, read on the forward strand.
AATTTTTAAAACAGTTTGAAGATGAAAATACAGTTGCAAAATATACCATCCCGGCACCGGCACAGACATTCCAGCAGATGGTTGTTCCAATGAATCTGGAAAATACAAGAAAATATTATGCAACAAATGAGGAGTTGATTAAGGATATCGGAAAAGCATATCAGGAGGTCATTAAACAATTTTATGATGCCGGGTGTCGAAATCTTCAATTGGATGATTGTACATGGGGTGCAGTAGTCGGTGATGCAGCAGCACTTCGTTATAAATCATTGGGAGAAAATCTTGAGGATGTAAAACAACAGTTACTTGAAGTAAATAATTTGGCATTGGAAGGAAAACCAGAAGACATGGTGATCACTTCACACATTTGCAGAGGCAATTATCATTCCACATTTTTTACAAGTGGACCATATGATACAGTAGCTGATTATGTATTTGCAAAAGAAAATGTAGATGCACTGTTTCTTGAATATGACGACGAAAGATCAGGAGGATTTGCACCACTTGCAAAAGTATCAGAAGATAAGACCGTAGTATTAGGGCTTATTACAACAAAATCCCCGGTACTTGAAGATAAAAAAACGGTGATTAAGAGAATAAATGAAGCTGCCAGATATGTTCCATTAGACAGATTGTGTTTAAGTCCACAGTGTGGATTTGCTTCCTGTGAGATTGGAAATAAACTGACAGAAGAAGAACAATGGGCAAAACTCAGACTTGTAAAAGAAATAGCAGAAGAAGTCTGGGGAGAATAGACCATTTGGGGACGTAGGAACATTTGGGGACGGGGTTTAGTGGCTCTTTTGGCATGCCAAAAGAGCCACTAAACCCCGTCCCCAAATGTTCCTATTCTTGTAAAAAATAAAAAAACGCCGTATAATAGCGTTACAAATTGTAACACTATTATACGGCGTTTTTTTTATTAGCAAGAGAATATTTATTAGAATTGGAGTCAAAACAATGAAACTGATATTGGTGCAAGTCATTCTGCTTTCTTTCCAGACCCTATTGTATTTCGGCTGCGAGTTTTTTCAGAGCAGGATCCATGACGTAAAACGTCCGGTGGATGATAAGATTCCTTTTCTTCCATGGACGGTGTTGCTTTACTGTTTTTGGTTTCCGCTGATTGCTTTTTATCCGCTGATCGTTTTCAGGACAGATTCATATTCTTGTTGTACTTATCTGATGACTATGATATTGGAAGTTGTACTCAGTGTGTTGTGTTATCTGCTCTATCCGACTTCTTTTCAGAGACCGGTGCCTCCGGATGGTTTCTGGGGCAATTTTATGAAATTTATTTATCGTGGCAGTTATAGAGGATTGAATTGTGCACCAAGTCTGCATTGTTCCAGTTGTTTTCTTGTAATATGTGTTTCTTGCACATGTGAGGGAATGAATCCGTGGGTTCGGATATTTACAACTTTAATTGCTGTCATAATTGTGCTGTCAACACTTACAACAAAACAGCACACACTAATTGATGTGCTGACAGCAGTTCCACTTTTTGGGATTAGCAGGATTCTGGGAATTTGGTTGACAGTACGATATTATGTACCGATTTTGACGTTTATTGGGAATTAAGTAAAATTTTAAAGGAAGGTGTAACTATGAAAATGATAAAAAAGATTAAGATGGATATGTGGATTAACGTGTTTATGCTGCTTTTGATTGGCATAGTGTTTGTTGTTCGTCCACAGGACTCGCTGGAAGTGGCAGCTATGATCGCAGGGGCAGTGATACTTGCAAATGGTATTTTTGACCTCATTTATTATTTCCGGGTGTGGGTAGATTTTTATTCAAGGGGTTCTCTGTTTGAAGGAATCATGAAGTGTGTTTTGGGAATTTTTATAATTACCCATGCAGGAATTACGACAGTCTTATTTTCATATGTGTTTAGCATTTATATTATAATTAACGGCATTATCTGTATAGAAACAGCAATTTATATGCAAAGGGCATTTGAAGTGAATTGCATAAAAGATGTGATTTTGTCATGCTTTGTAGTGGTGGGTGGAATTATTATGATGTTCTTTTCACCAAATACAGTAAAGCTGGCTGCAATTATGACAGGAATTATTTTTATTATAAATGCGGTAATTGATGGAGTAATTTTATATCGTATTCATAGAATAAGCAGAAAATGTGCCGAAAAGCTTCAGGATGCCGTAGATGAATTGAGTGGAAATATTATTGATGAATGATTATTTGGGGACGGTAGACCATTTGGGGACGGGGTTTAGTGGCTCTTTTGGCATGCCAAAAGAGCCACTAAACCCCGTCCCCAATCGACTCTCCTTGTGCTATAATATAATGGAATAATTAAAAAGAAAAGGAGATTGGTATGCATACATTAAAAAAATTTATTCAATATTATGGACCGTACAAAGGGGTATTTTTTCTGGATTTGATCTGTGCTGCTGTAATCAGTCTGGTGGACCTGGCATTTCCGCAGATTTTGCGGATACTAACGAAGACTTTATTTACGGAGAGTTCTGCCACAATCCTGCAAGCTTTATTGCCGATGGCAGTGATTTTGTTTGTAATGTATTTGATTCAGACAGGATGTAAATATTATGTCAGCTACCAAGGGCATATGATGGGGGCACGTATGGAGAGTGACATGCGTCAGCAGTTGTTTGATCATTATGAGAAATTATCATTTTCTTATTACAATAAGAATAATTCTGGACAGATGATGAGTAAACTGGTGTCAGATCTTTTTGATATTTCAGAGTTTGCACATCATGGACCGGAAAATTTATTTATTTCATTAATAAAGATCATCGGCTCTTTTGTATTTTTGTTCCTGATCAACTGGAAACTGGCAATTCCTCTTTTGATACTGGTAGTATTTATGGTGATTTTTTCTTATGGACAGAACCGCAAGATGCAGGCAACATTTATGGACAACAGACGTAAGATTGGGGATTTGAACTCAAGCCTGCAGGATACATTAGCGGGAATCCGTGTAGTGCAGTCTTTTGCAAATGAAGATATTGAGCGGGAGAAGTTTAAAAAGAGTAATCAGGGATTTTTGATTTCAAAAGATGCCAATTATCGTTGTATGGGCAGTTTTATGAGTGGAAATCTATTCTTCCAGGGAATGATGTATCTGATGACACTTGTATTTGGCGGATGGCTGATTGCACATGGACAGATGGAGGCAGGTGATCTTGCGATGTATGCTTTATATATCGGAATCTTTATCAGTCCGATCCAGATTCTGGTGGAGCTGACAGAGATGATGCAGAAAGGATTGTCTGGATTTAGAAGATTTTTAGATGTAGTTGAAACAGAACCAGAAATTGTAGATGCAGAGGATGCAAAGCCGTTGGAGAATATTAAAGGTCATGTACGTTATGAAGACGTTTCTTTTCATTATAGTGATGACAATACTTTAGTACTTGCGGATGTGTCTATTGATATTCCGGCAGGAAAATCAATTGCGCTTGTGGGACCGTCGGGAAGTGGAAAGACAACAATCTGTTCACTGCTTCCAAGATTCTATGATGTGACCGGCGGACGTATTACGATTGATGGAAAAGATGTAAGAGAACTGACTTTAAAGAGTCTGCGTAGCCAGATAGGGCTGGTACAGCAGGATGTGTACTTATTCTGCGGAAGTATTCGTGATAACATTGCATATGGAAAGCCGGGTGCGTCGATGGAAGAAATCATAGCTGCAGCAAAGAGGGCGAATATCCATGATTTTATTATGGAATTGCCGGATGGTTATGAAACTTTTGTAGGAGAACGTGGAACAAGATTATCAGGAGGGCAGAAACAGAGAATTTCGATTGCAAGAGTATTTTTAAAGAACCCTTCCATTTTAATTTTAGATGAGGCTACCAGTGCGCTGGATAATGAGAGTGAGAGATTTATTCAGAAGAGTCTGGATGAGCTGGCAAAAGATAGAACCACGATTACGATCGCACATAGATTATCAACTGTCCGTAATGCAGATGAGATATTGGTAGTGGCTGATACGGGAATCGCAGAGCGTGGAACACACGAAGAACTGCTGGCAAAAGGCGGAATTTACGCACATTATTATGAAATGTCGTAAAATTGTGCTGAAAGAGGAAAAAGAGTGACGTAGAAAAAAATGTTCAAAAATGATTATTACTGATACAACAAAATATTTAACAAAAAAATAAACATCTTAGCGAAAAACGGAACGCAGTAAGAAATAAGATAAAGTAGAATTACAATTACAGTAAGATTACTTATCGGAAATTTTATTCTTCAGGAGGAAACATATATGAAATATTATTGTAATCCAATTAACGTTCCGTATCGCTATCAATTCAATATGGATCCACGCTCCCACGGGAAATTACAAATTGACAGGGAAGCGGCGGATCCTTCTATGATTTTATTTCAGGGAAAATATTATATCTTCGCGTCAATGAATCTTAGCGTATGGGTATCAGAGGATATGGTGAACTGGGAGTCTTACAGATTACCGGATAATCTGCCTCTTTATGATTATGCACCGGATGCAAGGGTATGTGGAGATTATGTCTATTTCTGTGCATCCAAAAAAGGAGAAAACTGTAATTATTACAGAACAAAAGATATTATAAACGGACCATATGAGGAAATTCCAGGAACGTTTGATTTCTGGGATCCGAATTTATTCTTTGATGAAGACGGAAGAGTATATTTTTATTGGGGATGTTCTAATATTACATCGGTCTGGGGTGTCGAGCTGGATCCGGTTACGATGGTTCCAAAGACAGAACGGATTGACCTTTTATCTGGTAATGCCTATGAAAGAGGTTATGAACGGATGGGCGTGGATCATTGTGAATTTCCGAAAAGCGAGGAAGAAGTGGAGATGATGTTCCAAGAATTTGTGAAGCAGAACGGAATTAGCGTAGATCAGATACCAAAACAGATGATTCCACAGATTCGGGGAATGTTTACAAGAAGAGCATTTATTGAAGGAGCGTGGATGGATAAGCAGAATGGAAAATATTACCTTCAGTATGCATGTCCGGGGGCTGAGTATAATGTCTATGCAGATGGTGTCTATATGTCAGATTCACCGCTTGGCCCATTTGAACTTGCAAAGAATAATCCGTTTTCCTATCATCCGGGTGGATTTATGCCGGGAGCAGGACATGGTTCAACTATGTGGGATAAAGAAGGAAATCTCTGGCACACTTCAACGATGAGAATCAGTGTAAACCACCAGTTTGAGCGGCGTGTAGGTATCTGGCCGGCCGGCTTTGATGCAGATGGGGAATTGTTCTGCAATCAGAATTATGGAGACTGGCCAAGAGCTGTAGCAGAGGGATGCAATGATCCGTGGAAAGAGCCGGACTGGTATCTCCTTAGTTATGCGAAACCTGTGAAATGTTCTTCCAACGAAGAGGGCAAGGGCGCAGAGCAAACAGTAGATGAGGATTCTCAGACCTGGTGGAGGGCAAAGACAGCAGAAAGCGGACAGTGGCTTGAGGTGGATCTGGAGCAGGTAATGGACGTAAGAGCCGTCCAGATTAATTTTGCAGATGATAATCTTCCGATTGCTTCACCGGGAAAAATACAGGGCTCTGTTACACAGCCGAGATATATTGAAGAGCGAGAATTGTGTACAAGATGGAAGTTTGAAGGCTCAACAGATGGAATTGAATATTTTACAATTGAGGATAAATCAGAGGCAGTGACAGATCTTCCACATGATTTTATTGTTAGGGAAAATGGAATTCAGGTACGTTTCCTGCGTCTTACAATCCTTGAGATTCCATATGATGTGGCACCATGCATCTCCGGGGTACGTGTATTTGGTCTGGGGGATGGAGAAAAAGCAGAGGTACCGGAGTTCACAGCGAAAAGAAGTGAAGACCGGCTGGATCTTCTTCTTACGATTGAAGGAAAGAAGGATGCCATTGGTTATAATATTCTCTGGGGACATGAAGAGAATAAACTGTATCACAGTTATCAGATTTACCGTGATACAGAAGATGTACAGGCAAAAAAGAATCATGTGATAAAGAAAAGAATCGGGGCACTTGTGAAAGCACAAGAGTATTTTGTGCGAGTAGATTCTTACAATGAAAATGGAATTACAAAAGGACAGGTTGTCAGACTGTAAAGGAGCATTAGAAGCATAGATGAAAGCAGTAAATTTAAGAACAGAACATTTAGTAGATCCAATCGGAATTGATATCCGGACGCCATATCTTTCCTGGAACTGTGAAGAGGGAAAAAAGCAGACAGCTTATGAGATTGAGGCAGTATCTGATGGAAAAGTGGTTTGGAACAGTGGGAAAAAAGAGTCAGATGAGATGCATACTACATTCGGGAAAGAAGCAGAAAGCAGACAGAACATTTCCTGGAAAGTACGTCTTTGGGACGAAAACGGAAAAGAAGGAGAATGGAGTAAGGAAGGAGTCTTTGAGCTGGGAATTCTTGAAAAAAATCAGTTTGTGGCAAAATGGATCAATCCGGAACTGGTCTGTGATCCGAAAGTGCACAAGCCGGCAAGCTGTCTGAAAACTTCATTTTTCCTTGAAAAAGCAGGTAGAGCAAGACTTTACATTACTTGTCATGGGTTATATGAAGCTTCAATCAATGGAAAAAGAGTAGGAAATTTTGTGCTGGCACCGGGTACCTATACTTATGATAAAAAGTTGGCATATCAGACTTACGATGTATCTGGACTGGTACACGAAGGAGAAAACGAAGTGCAGGTGATTCTGGGAGATGGCTGGTACCGTAGTTGTTCAGGTGTTGATGGAGACAGAAATCTGTATGGAGAAGATATTGCACTTTATTTCCAGCTCGAAGTTGACGGAAAGCCAGTATGTATCTCGGATGAGAGCTGGAAGGCTTCTCAGTCTGGACCAATCCGGGAAAATGATATGCAGCAGGGAGAAGTAATCGACGCCACGATGGAAGAGCCAGATGATTATCATGAAGTGAAAGTGGAAGACTTTGGCGTGGAAAATTTTGTATGTTCAAACTGCGTACCAATCGTAGAGTGTGAGCATTTTGAAGGAAAGATTATAAAAACACCAAATGGTGAAATCGTGATTGATTATGGACAGAATCTTGCGGGTTATATTGAATTTACAGTAAATGCCCATGCAGGTGATAAAATTGTCCTGACACACGGAGAAACTTTAGATGAAAATGGAAATTTCACGACAGAAAATTTTCAGGATAGAAAACGTCATAAAGAAGGTGGAACAAAACAGCAGGTTGTTTATACTTGTAAAGAAGGAGAAAATCATTACAAATCCAAATTTACAATATGGGGATTCCGTTATGCACTGGTTGAAACAGAGATTAATTTGTCCGATGCCAAATTCACTTCCATTGCGGTATATTCAAAGATGGAACAGCTTGGAACATTTACCTGTTCCAATGAAGATGTCAATCAGTTAGTTAAGAACAGTATCTGGAGTCAGAAGTCTAATTTCTGTGATGCACCGACAGACTGTCCAACAAGAGAGCGCGCAGCCTGGACAGGAGACATGGGTGTATTTGCGGATACAGGAATTTATCTTGAAGACTGTTATCCGGTAATCCGTAAATGGCTGGATGAATGTAGAATTAACCAGTATGAGGATGGAAAGGTAGCGAATATTGCACCGAAGAATAATAATCCAAGTTTCTTTTCAAAATTGTTGGCTGGTTCTGTCGGATGGGGAGATGCATGTATTATTGTTCCGTATGTCCTTTATAAGAGATATCAGGATAAGAGAATTCTTGAAGAAAACTATGAGATGATGCAAAAGTGGTATCACTTTCTTGAAGAACGTGCAAAGCAGAAGCCGAAGAATCCAATGAAGCTGTTAAAGAGAAATCCATACCGCAGATACACGATCGAGACAGGAATTGATTATGGTGAGTGGTGCGAGCCGGATGTGGAAAGTACGAATGCAATGCGTACTCCACAGGGAAAAGTGGCAACTGCGTATTTCGCAAAATCTGGAGAAATGCTTTCAGAGATTGCATCTATTCTTGGAAAAGAGGAAGATGCTTCCGCATATAGAAAAACAGCGCAAATGGCAAAGAAAGCATTCCGGCATATTGCTCTGAAGGATGGAAAAATCAGTTCTGACAGACAAGCAGAATATGTACGTGCAATCTCTTTTAACCTTCTGACAGAAGAAGAGAAAAAGCAGGCAGCAGAGGAACTGAATGCACTGGTAGTAAAAAATGATTATCATTTGAATACCGGATTCTTATCAACACCATCCCTTTGTCCGGTATTGGCGCAGTATGGATATATAGAAACAGCGTACAGACTGCTTTTGCAGGACACGAAGCCTGGCTGGTTATATGCAGTGAAAAAGGGGGCTACGACAATCTGGGAAACCTGGGACGGAATCAATGAAAAAGGAGAAGTGAAGGAATCATTGAACCATTATTCTTACGGTGCTGTGACTGGCTGGCTTTTCTCCGGAGTTTGTGGGATTTCTCTAAATGAAGGAAAAATCAGTATAACACCACAGCCGAATCCACAACTGGGATATGCAAAAGCAAGTTATCAATCACCAGTGGGAAGAATTGTCAGTGGATGGAAATATGAGAATGATAAACCAATATATGAAATTGAGATTCCGTCCAATACAGAGGCAGAAGTTACACTGCCGGATGGAAGAAAAAGAATCTTGACAGCAGGAAGCTATAAACTGTGATGAACAGAAATTCCAGTTCTGCAGGCTACATTTTTAATAAGGGGTTAGGAATTATGATTACCGTGTTAGTGATTGAAGATGATTACAGTACAAGGTTGGTTACAAAATTACATTTGAAAAATGAATACAATGTAGTGGAGGCATCCAATGGAGTAGAAGCACTGGAGAAGCTGGAACATCAGAAAGCAGATCTGGTCATTGCAGATGTGATGATGCCGAAGATGGACGGATATGAATTTGTAAAACAATTTCGGCTGATGAATAAAACAACTCCGATTCTCATGCTGACAGCAAAAAAAGAATGGGAAGATAAGAAGAATGGATTCGCAATCGGTATTGATGATTATATGACAAAACCTGTGCATTACGAAGAACTTCAGTGGAGAGTACGTGCACTTCTGAGAAGATCACAGATTCATCTGGAAAAGAAAATTACAATTGGCGATTTGATAATAAGCGAAGATGACAATACAGTAAGCTGTGGGGAAGAACGTATCACACTTCCCAAAAAAGAATTTGATTTGTTATTTAAACTTCTGTCCTATCCGAAGAAAGTATTTACTACAACACAATTGCTGGATGACATTTGGGGATATGAAACAGATTCTGATGAAACAACTGTAAGAACGCATATCAACCGTCTGCGGAAGCGGTTTGCTTCTTATCAGGAATTTGAAATTGTTACAGTACGTGGACTTGGGTATCGAGGAGAAATAAGATATGGTAAGTGAAGGAAGAAGGCGGATCGGTACAATTCGCTGGGCTGTCGGACTGGGGATTATCATCAATGTTTTTGCAGTTGCATCCTATCTGGTCATGGTAGCTATACGTTATTATTATTTTGATATAAAAAGTGACAATTTTTTAGTATGGAGCGTTGCAATCTATCAGACCATGGGAAATCTGTGTGGCGTTGTTCTTGCTGTTGTTTCTGCTATGTTGTATCGGAGAATGGAAAAACTGATCAATGGACTGGATGAGGTCGCAAAAGGAAATCTGGATGTAGAATTATCATTAAAGTATTCAGGTGAGTATAAAGCAATTTACGAAAACTTTAATCGCATGGTAAAAGAACTGAAAAATGCAGATGAGCAGCAGAAGCAGTTTATGAAAGATTTTTCCCATGAATTTAAGACACCGATTAACTCTGTAAAAGGAATGGCAGAATATTTGGCAGTAAATGAGCTCCCAAAAAAAGAGGAAAAAGAATATCTGAATATTATGGCAAAAGAAGCAGGGCGTTTATCCCAATTATCCCAGAATACCCTGTTACTTTCCAAACTTGAAAATATGGAGCTAATTCAGAAGAAAGAAAAATATCGGCTGGATTCCCAGATAAGGAATTGTGCAATTCTGCAGTTGCCGGCTTTTGAAACAAAATACATCAGTCTGGAAGTGAATCTTCCAGAGATATGGTATTTCGGAAACGAAGAGTTACTGGATGAAGTCTGGACGAATCTGCTAGACAATGCCAGAAAGTATTCATCGGAACATACAACGGTATTTATTAATGGAAGAAAGACAGAAGAAGGCATCTGGATTGAAGTAAAAGATGAGGGACAGGGAATGGATGATGATATAGTGAGTCATATTTTTGAACGTTATTATCAGGGGGATGACTCGCATGAAACATCGGGCTTTGGACTTGGATTGTCCATTGTAAAAAGAATTGTCGAATTGTCAGGCGGTTCTATACGTGTGGAGAGCAGAGCAGGAAAAGGAACATCATTTTTTGTATATTTATAAGCAAAAGTTTATGTTGAGTTTATATACATCTCTTATTCTATTATCAGAAAACAGGTGATGGATTACAGAAACAAAAAGCAGTAATCCACAGAATAAAGGAAGGAAAGAAGAAAGATGGATTTTTCAAGTGTAAATGGAAAAGTAGCAATTGTTACAGGAGCGGGCAGCGGAATTGGGGAGGCAGTTGCAAAGATTTTCGGAGAAAATAGAATGAAAGTAGTCTGTGCAGATATAAATATAGAACAGGGACAGGCAGTAGCAGATAAAATCTGTGCGAATGGTGGAGATGCAATATTTGTACAGACGGACTGCAGTGAGAACAGTCAGGTTAGAAATTTGATTGATAGAACAGTAGAGCATTATGGAAAGCTGGATGGAATTGTGAATAATGCAGGAATCGGGCAAGGAGGCCGTCCATTGCATGAATATGAGATGGAAGAGTATGACAAAATCTTTGAACTCAATAGTAAAGGTGTATTCGCCGGAATGAAATATGCGGCAGAAGCAATCTTTAAATCCCACAGTCAGGGTGGATTTCTAATCAATGTGGCATCCATTGCAGGTCTTATCCCACAGCGAGGACAGGCTCTTTATACAGCAACAAAGCATGGAGTTGTTGGCATGACGAAAGCAGCAGCACTCGACTATGCCCCATATGGAATTACTGTAAATGCAATCTGTCCTGGATATACGAAGACGTCTATCTTTGGAAATGCTCCGGAGCAGGCAATGGCATTTTTTGCAAAGGACTGTCCGGCAGGACGGATTGGAAACCCAGAAGAATGTGGATATCTGGCACTTTTCCTTGCAAGTGATTTGTCACGTTATATCACAGGAGCAGCCATTCCTGTAGACGGAGCATTATCGCAGGTCACATGAATGTATCAACATGGAAACATCCTGAGATTCGTGAGTAATAAAAGAAAAGAAGCCGGTGCGTTCAACGTAAAAAACGTTTGAAGCACCAGCTTTTTTTATATTAGGAAAGTCCTTGTATTTCACGGTTCATAAATTCAGAACTGACTTCCAAAGATCTTAAAGGAGATTTATCAATCCAGTTTTTATGACTCTCAAGAATAATGGCATCCACATTTACACGCAACGCCTGTGTTACAAGCTCTTTCAAATTCATATTACCATAGCCAAGTTCCATACTGTCAGATTTTAAAATTGGTGTCATGGATGCTCCTTCCAGTCTCGTTCCACGATCATTAATATGGTATAATTTCATGCGGCTGCCTAATTTTTTCATAAGTGAAATGGCAGATATGCCGGCTTCTGTAGGCCAGTAGGAATCAAACTCGAATCCGACCAGATCGGGATCTGTATTTTCGAACAGAAGGTCATAGGCTGTTTTCTCAGACTCCACTTTACGAAATTCACAGTTATGATTGTGATAAAGCAGGTGGATTCCAGATTGTTTAAGCGTTTTACCGGCTTCATTTAAATCACGCGCAAGTTTTAATACAGTGTTTTTGTCTGAATAATCAAAGCGGTACATTCCTGTGATAACAACTTTGTCAGTACCGAAATTTTTTGCTTCGGTAATCACAGTGTCAGATTCACGCTGAATAGTTCCAAGATCTTCATGGACACTGACAACCTGAAGCCCTGCTTGTTTTACAAGGGAAGCCCAGTCGTAATTGCCACCTTTTCCGACAGGCATTCCGGCCATCTTTGTCATTATACGAACCAGAAATGAAGTGGGCCGGATCATAAATCCGTTCAACTCAATCCCATCATAGCCGGCTTTTTTTATTCGGTTTAATGTTTCTAGTGTTTCTTTTTCGTTTTTTGTCACGCTTCCAAGCATAATCTGTTGTACTGCTCTTATTGCCATCTTAATCCTTCTTTCCTATTTTTATTAAGAATACAACAAATTTTATAATTTTGTGTTCTTAATTTCGTGTAAATGTATTATAATTCGTTATACAGACTGTATTAAACGAAAAAACGAACATCATCCTTAATTATTTAACACAAGAAGTAGAAAAAAGATTTATTATGAATATGAAAATTATACAGAATATACATTGTTGTCATTCATGCGACATGTGAAATAATAAAGAATTAAGGAGGATATTTAAATGACACATTTTCCAAAAGAATTTTTACTCGGGGCATCGACAGCAGCACACCAGGTAGAGGGAAACAACACAAATAGTGACTGCTGGGCAATGGAACATATGGAACATACAAGTTATGTAGAGCCTTCTCTGGATGCAGTGGATCATTACAATCGTTACGAAGAAGATATTAAATTAATGGCAGAGGCGGGATTGAATGCTTATCGTTTCTCACTGGAATGGGCGAGGATTGAGCCGGAAGAAGGTGTTTTCAGCAAAGAGGCAGTTGAACATTACCGCAGCGTAATCAGATGTTGTAGAAAATATGGGGTAGAGCCGGTTGTTACATTGCATCATTTTTCAAGCCCGATATGGCTGATTAGTAAAGGTGGCTGGGAAGCAGAAACTACAATTGATGATTTTGCACGTTATACACGCTATGTGATTGAAAAACTGGGAGATGAGATTAATTATATTTGCACAATCAACGAAGCAAATATGGGACTGCAGATTACAGCAATTGCCGAACGCTATAAACGCCAGATGATGGCACAGATGGCAAAAGCGCAGGAAACTGCCGGCAAAGATGATGCAGATGGTACAGTTCAGGTTGGTATTAATTTACAGAAAATGATGGAGGAGCAGAAGGAAGCAGCAGAAGAAAATAAAAAAGTATTTGGCGTAGAAAAAGTTGCCAATTTTACTTCAGTGCGTTCTGTGGAGAGTGATATTCTTGTCATGAAAGCACATCAGGCTGCAAAAGAAGTAATTAGAGAACTGGCACCGCAGATTCAGGTGGGACTTACTTTAAGTCTTCATGATATGCAGGCTGTCCAGGCAGGAGGAGAGCCTTTTGCTGAAGAAGAATGGGAAAATGAATTCACACATTATCTTCCATATATTCAGAATGATGATTTTCTTGGAGTACAGAATTATACCCGTTCTTTATTTGGACCGGAAGGTGGAATGCCTTCTCCGGAAGGAGCTGAACTTACCCAGATGAACTATGAAGTTTATCCGGAAGCACTTGAACATGTAATCCGCAAGGTTGCAGAGAATTTTAAAGGAACGCTGCTTGTGACAGAGAATGGAATTGCGACAGATGATGACAGCAGACGAGTTGCGTTTATCGAAAAAGCACTTGAGGGTGTTCAAAACTGTATTCAGGATGGCATTCCGGTAAAAGGGTACTTCCATTGGAGTTTGCTGGATAATTTTGAGTGGCAGAAAGGATATTCTATGACATTTGGTCTTATTGCAGTGGACCGTTCTACACAGACAAGAATACCGAAAAAGAGTCTTACATATCTTGGATCTTTCAGGTAGATAAGGGAGGGCATTTTATGGAATATGTGTTTCCATTTAAAAATACAATTAATCTGAAAACATTTCTGGAAGATGTGACAAAGTGTGAACAGGAGGTGCTTTTTGAGTCGACAGAAGGAGATAAACTTGCATTGAAATCTTCTCTGAGCCGGTTTATCTTATATTCTGTCTGCAACCAGCCAGAATTATTGGAAGGTGCAGTTATACGCTGTAATTGCGATAATGACAGAAAACTTCTTGCACCATATTTTGAATAATACAAAGGAGGAAAGTAGTATGGAGACAAAGGATAAGATTTCTTTTTTTCTGGAATTGATTAATTGCAATTATGAACTGCATCATTGGAGCTTTGATCTGGATTTTAATCTGTTGGAAACAGATTGGGAGAATGCTTTGTTTTCCTGCGATTTCTTTGAGTTTGTGAATTTTAAAGACTTGCTCTTCCAACATTTGTCTGAAAAAAAATATGTTCCAGTTGTGCTGGAAACAGATGCCAGTCTTATGTGGATTGCCGGGTTTCAACTGGAAAATGGAAATCCGGTCAGAATCCACATAGTCGGTCCGGTTTTTTGTGGACAGAATGATCATCTGCTTCTCCAGAAAAAACTGGATTCTTATGAATTGTCTGTAAAACTGCGTATTGCAATACTGTCAATTTTTGAAAAAATTCCGACAGTCCCTTCTAATATTGTGATACAGTATGCAGTAATGCTTCATTATTGTCTGAATCAACAGAGGATTGCAATGAATGAGGTCGTTTTTTTGTCAAACAATCCATCCGGACAAGAGAAAGTTGCTGTAAAAAGTACTTCTCATGCCGGAATATGGGCGAATGAACAGCTTTTCTGCCAGATGCTGGCAGATGGAAATCTGAAGTACAAAGAAGTGCTTCAAAAATCATATACCTTAAGCCATGGTGTAAAGGCGAATATTGGAGATGCACTCCGCAGCCACAAGAATAATTGTCTTGTTTTACTAACTTTATGTTCCAGATCATGTATTTATGGAGGGTTGTCTCCAGATATTGCGTATGATCTGAATGACTATTATGCCAAGAAAATTGAGTGCTGCAAATCAATGGCAGATACGAACAGATTATGTTCAGAGATGTTGGATGATTATGTTAGTCGTGTACAGGAAATGAAGAATAATCCGTCTGTTTCTAATTTGATGAGAAATGCATGTGAATATATAAAGAATCATCTGACAGAAGAAATTTCGATTGCAGATCTCGCAAATAATACAGGATATACAGAATATTATTTTTCACATAAGTTTAAAAAAGAAATTGGCAATAGTGTGAAGGAATATGTTCAGAAGAATAAGATTGAGAGGGCAAAAAGCCTTCTGTCCAGTACAGAAAAGACGATTCAGGGAATCAGTGATGAACTTGCATTTAGTACGAGAAGCTATTTCTATACCTGTTTCCAGAAAATGACAGGAATGTCTCCAACAGAATATCGGAAAATATACCGCAAATGAAACAGCACATCATTAGGATGTGTCTGTTTCATTTGCTTTTTCTATATTAGGAAAGTACCTTCAATGTTCAATTTTTTGGTAAAATGTTTTGAAATTCATACTATTATGAAATATGCATGAATTACAGAACATCTTTGTGAATTTGTGAACAGCATAATATACAAAATTATTCTATAGTAACATCATGAAGAAAACACATCAAAGAACGAATAGATGTATGGAGGACAAGGGAGAGAAAAATTATGGCGAAAACAAAAAAACGAACACAGAGTGAGATCGATGGCGTTCAGTATAGACGCGCAAAATTATGGCAGATTCTTTTGTATGCCTGCAATGGTCTGGTAGGAATGGGAATCTACCAGTTAATCGGTATGGCAAGCTATGCAGCAAGCGTTGGATTCGGAATTGCTACAGTAGCAGTCGGAGTAATACTGACAAGTACACGTATCCTGGATGCGATTACAGATCCGATGCTGGCATTTGTATATGACAGAGTAAATACGAAATACGGAAAAATCCGTATTCTGTTAATCAGTGGTTTTATTATTGAGGCAATTGCACTTCTGGCAATGTATGACTGGACAGCAGGAAAAGGATTTGGAGTTGCAGTATTTGTCATTCTGTATGTATTTTATGTTATTGGTTACACATTGGCAAATATGACAGCACAGACAATCCCGCCGCTTCTTACAAACGATCCGAAGCAGCGCCCGACAGTAGGTGTATGGACAACAATTGTGAACTATATGACACCGATGATTTTAAGTATTGTATTAAATGCAGTTCTACTTCCAAAATTCGGTGGAACATATAATCTTGAATTTCTGGCAGCAGCATGTAAGCTTTGTCTTGTAATTGCAGGAATCGGAGTAATTCTTGTATGCATCGCAGTTTCAGAATATGAC
Organism: Ruminococcus hominis; assembly: GCF_014287355.1. Lineage (NCBI taxonomy): Bacteria > Bacillati > Bacillota > Clostridia > Eubacteriales > Oscillospiraceae > Ruminococcus > Ruminococcus hominis. The sequence continues at coordinate 850,573 of NZ_JACOPE010000001.1, forward strand.
AAACCAGAAAATTTTGTTGGTCTTCAGGAAAAGAAAGAACCACTGAAAGTAAAAGATATGATTGAAGTATTGAAGGATAATCGTCCACTTCAGTGCTATATTGTATCCGCAGCTTCTGATAAGCTGGCACAGCAGACAGCAACACAGGCAGTTATCACAACAATGCTCTACGGTATTATAATTGGCAATATGGGACTTTCTTCTATTCTTACAGTAATAGGAATGGTTCCATCTATCATCTTTGCAGCAGTAGGCGCAAAGTATGCCGGAAAGGTTGGAAGCCAGAGAACAATCGTTACATGGACAAAAATCAGCGTTGGTGTATCTGTTGTGATGTTTCTGTTCTTTGTAGCAATCGACCCAAGTAAGATTGCACAGATGGGCGCCATGACGATTGTTTATGTTTTACTTACATTCTGTAAAAATGGCGCAATGATGTGTGTTTCAACAGCAAATACATCGTTTATGTCAGATATCATCGACTATGAGCTTGACCGCAGCGGTCGTTATATTCCAGCAGTTGTCACAGGTGTTTATAGTTTCCTGGACAAAATTATTTCTTCTGTCAGCGCATTGATTGCAGCGGGGGCAGTTGCTGTGATTGGTTATACGGAGACAATGCCACAGCCGGGAGAAACCTGCACACCGCAGATTTTATGGCTGACAATGTTCATTACATTTGGACTTCCAATCTTAGGATGGATTTGTACACTAATCGCTATGAAGTTCTGTAAGCTCGGCAAAGAAGAAATGATTGCTGTACAGAAGCGTATTGAAAATAAAAAGAATGCGGCAAAGACAGAAGGGAATTAGAAAATATGAGAAATATCGTATCATTTAATGATAATTGGAAATTTATAAAAAATGCGGCTGACGAAGTGGAAGCAGCAAAGGGAGAAGGGGAGAGCATTGCTCTCCCACATACCTGGAATGCGGTTGACGGACAGGATGGCGGAAATGATTATCATCGTGGAACCTGCTGGTATGTTAAAAAATTTGCAAAACCGGAAAAGAATGAAACAGATAAAGCCTATCTCGAATTTTGTGGAGCTGCAATGACAGCAGAAATTTATCTGAATGGAGAAAAAATATCCCGTCATGAAGGCGGATATTCTACGTTTCGTGTAGAAATCACAGAAAGACTGGAAGAAGAGAATACACTGGTTGTTTCTGTTGATAACTCGAACAATACGACAGTATATCCTCAGACAGCAGACTTTACATTTTATGGTGGACTCTACCGTGATGTAAATTTAATCATTGTTCCGGAAACACATTTTGAGCTTGCTTACTGCGGTTCACAGGGAATCAAAGTAACACCGGTTGTTAATTTGGAAGAAAAGAAAGCTGTTGTGACAGTTGAGGCCTGGGTATGTGGTGACGCAGATATGGTTACTTTTGAAGTAAATCAGGAGAAAATAAATGCTTCGTTAGAAGATGGACGTGCAAAGGCAGAATTTGTGATTGAAAATGTACATCTCTGGGATGGAGTGGATGATCCATATCTCTATACCGCAAAAGCATTTATGGAAAATGGAGACATCGTTAGCACTCGTTTTGGATGTCGCAAATATTATATAGATCCACAGAAAGGTTTCTTTTTAAATGGACATCCTTATCTGCTTCGTGGTGTTTCCAGACATCAGGATTTCAAAGGGGTTGGAAATGCACTTACGATTGAACATCACAAAAAGGATATGGAAATCATAAAAGAAATCGGAGCCACAACACTTCGTTTGGCGCATTACCAGCACGCACAAGAATTTTATGATCTGTGCGATGAAAATGGACTGATTGTATGGGCAGAGATACCGTATATTACAATGCACATGAAAAATGGACGTGCAAATACACTTTCCCAGATGGAAGAACTGGTGGTACAGAATTACAATCATCCATCCATTATCTGTTGGGGACTTTCCAATGAAATCACAGCTGCCAGTGCGGTAGATGATGACCTTTTGGAAAACCACAGATTATTGAATAATCTGTGTCACAGACTGGACAGCACGCGTCTTACTACAATGGCAAATGTATTTATGCTCGAGACGGATTCCCCGATTCTGGAGATTCCGGATATCAATAGTTATAACTTGTATTTCGGATGGTATCTTGGAGAATTGGAGCAGAACGATGAATTCTTTGATGAATATCACGAAAAATATCCGGACAGAGTGATTGGATTTTCTGAATATGGTGCAGATGCGAATCCACAGTATCAGGCAGCGGTACCGGAGAAAGGCGATTATACAGAAAGCTATCAGGCAGTATACCATGAACACATCCTTCAGATGATTGAAAAACGTCCGTGGTTATGGGCAACACATGTATGGAATCTATTTGATTTTGCAGCAGATGGAAGAGATGAAGGCGGCAAACATGGAGAAAACCAGAAAGGTCTTGTGACAATTGACCGCAAGACAAAAAAAGATGCATTTTATCTGTATAAAGCAGCATGGAATAAGAAAGAACCATTCGTACATTTATGTGGAAAACGCTATGTAGACCGTACAGAAGATGTAACGGAAGTGAAAGTATATTCCAACCAGTCCAAAATAACATTGGTTGTAGATGGAAAAGAATTTGAGACACAGACAGGAAAAACAATTTTCAAATTCAATGTGCCAATCTCAGGTGAGCATAAGATTACTGCAATTGCAGATTCTTGTACAGACAGCATTACAGTGAAAAAAGTGGAAGAAGAAAACCAAGATTACATTTTTATAAAACGTAGTCCGGTTACGAACTGGTTTGATGCAGATGAGTTAGATCCGGAATGTTTTTCAATCAATGATAAATTAGCAGAGATTAAAGCAAATCCAAAAGCAGGTGCAATCATTGATGAAATGATGGCAAAAGGAGCTTCTGACCGCGGAGATGTGGCAGATGCAGTAAAAGACAATCCGGGACTGCAGAGAATGATGGGACGCATGACACTCATAAGTCTGCTCAAGCAATCGGGTGCAGACGATGAAAGCATTAAACAGGTGAACCGCATTTTGCAGGGAATTAAGAAAGAAAACTAACAGATGCGACCGCGAGAAATCCGCAGGCATTATAGAAAGGATGATCAGAGTTATGGAAATGACCCTTAGATGGTATGGATCAAAATTTGATACTGTTACATTGGAGCAGATTCGTCAGATACCGGGAGTGACAGGAGTTATCACAACATTGTATGACACAGATCCGGGAGAGGTATGGAGCAGGGAACGTATTCGTGCATTGAAAGATGAAGTAGAAGCGGCAGGACTCCATATTTCAGGTATTGAGAGTGTGAATGTACATGATGCAATCAAGACAGGAAGTGCAGACAGAGATAAATATATTGACAACTACATTGAGACACTGGAGAATCTTGGAAAAGAGGATATCCATCTGGTATGTTATAATTTCATGCCTGTTTTTGACTGGACGAGAACAGAGCTTGCCCGTAAGCGACCGGATGGATCAACAGTTCTCGCTTATACACAGGAAGCTGTTGATGCACTGAATCCAGAAGACATGTTTGGCTCGATTGCTTCCGATATGAATGGCACAGTGATGCCGGGCTGGGAGCCAGAGCGTATGGAACATATCAAAGAACTGTTTGCAATGTATAAAGATATTGACGATGAAAAGCTCTTTGAAAATCTGAAGTATTTTCTTGAGCGTATCATGCCTGTATGTAATAAATATGATATTTACATGGCAATCCATCCAGATGATCCTGCATGGAGTGTGTTCGGACTGCCGCGTATCATTATTAACAAGGAAAATATTCTTCGCATGATGCATATGGTTGATGATCCGCACAATGGTGTTACATTCTGTTCAGGTTCTTATGGAACAAATCGTGAAAATAATCTTCCGGATATGATTCGTTCCTTAAAGGGAAGAATTCACTTTGCACATGTGCGTAATCTGAAGTTCCATACACCGACGAATTTTGAAGAAGCTGCACATCTCTCATCAGATGGCTCCTTCGATATGTTTGAGATCATGAAAGCACTCTATGATATCGGATTTGACGGACCGATCCGCCCGGATCACGGAAGAATGATCTGGGGAGAAAAGGCAATGCCAGGATATGGTCTATATGACCGTGCACTCGGGGCAACTTATCTTAATGGGTTGTGGGAAGCAATCACAAAGGAGGAGAAAAGGCATGAAGCTGTATAAGGAAGGTCTTAAAGATCATGCTTTATGGGAAGAGAAAGGTTATCAGCTTCCTAAATACAATCGTGAAAAGGTTGCAGATGCTACAAAGAAAAATCCGTTCTGGATACATTTTGGTGCAGGAAATATTTTCCGCGCATTCCATGCAAACGTAGTCCAGAACTTGTTGGATGCAGGTGCGCTTGAGCGCGGACTTATTGTGGCAGAAGGATATGATTATGAGATTATTGAGAAGATGAACCATCCGCATGACGATTATTCTATCCTTGTAACTTTAAAAGCAGATGGAACAATGGAAAAGAGTGTAACGGGAAGTGTCGTTGAGTCTCTTGCACTAGACAGTGAAAATGAAAACGCTTTTGGAAGACTAAAAGAAATCTTTGCTTCCGATTCCCTTCAGATGGCAACATTTACTATTACAGAAAAAGGTTACAGTGTGACTGACAGACATGGAGAGGTTGTTCCGGATGTAAAGAAAGATATTGAGAATGGACCGGAAAAACCATGCAGCTACATGGGAAAAGTGGCATCTCTTCTCTATACACGTTTTGAAAACGGAAGAAAACCAATCGCATTTGTAAGTACTGACAACTGTTCTCATAATGGAGACAAGCTGAGTACTGCCATCCTCACATTTGCAAGGGGATGGGCTTCTAACAAGTCTGTTTCACAGGAATTTGTGGAATATGTTTCCAATCCAAAGGAAGTATCTTTTCCATGGTCTATGATTGATAAGATCACACCACGTCCAAATGCCTCTGTGGAAGAAGTACTTCAGAACGATGGTGTGGAAGAAGTGGCTCCGATTATCACTTCAAAAAACACTTATGTTGCACCGTTCGTGAATGCAGAAGAATGTGAGTATCTCGTAATTGAAGATGCATTTCCGAATGGAAGACCTGCACTTGAAAAGGGCGGACTGATTTTTACAGATCGTGAGACAGTAGATAAAGTTGAGCGTATGAAAGTATGTACCTGCTTAAATCCACTTCACACTGCTCTTGCAGTATTTGGATGTCTGCTGGATTTCCAGCTTATTGCCGATGAGATGAAAGATGAAGATCTTAGACAACTGGTTGAAGTAATCGGATACAAAGAAGGGCTTCCGGTTGTGACAGATCCTAAGATTATTAACCCAAAGGATTTTATTGATACAGTTTTAAAAATCCGAATTCCAAATCCATTTATGCCGGATACACCACAGCGAATTGCGACAGATACTTCACAAAAACTTTCCATCCGTTTTGGTGAGACAATCAAAGCATATGAAAAATCAGAAGAGTTGAAAACTTCAGACTTGAAGCTGATTCCACTTGTGTTTGCAGGATGGCTTCGCTATCTGCTTGCTGTGGATGATAATGGAAATGCATTCGAACTTAGTCCGGATCCGATGTTGCAGAGCCTGAGCCCGGTATTTTCTAAGATACAGCTTGGTGAAACTGCTGAGATAGAAGAAATAATCCGTCCGATTTTGAAGGACAAGAAGATCTTTGGTGTGGACCTTTACGAAGTAGGGCTTGCAGAAAAGGTATGTGGTTATTTCAAAGAGATGCTACAGGGAACTGGTGCAGTCAGAGAAACTTTGAAAAAATATGTATGGGAAAAATAAATGGAGGCTCTTTAATGAAATCATTTATTCATGACGACTTCTTACTGACGAATGAGACAGCAAAGGAGCTTTATCACAATGCAGCAGAGACTATGCCGATCATTGATTTTCATAACCATCTGAGCCCAAAAGAAATCTATGAAGACCAGTGTTACGAGAATCTGACACAGGTATGGCTCGGTGGAGATCATTATAAATGGCGAGGGATGCGTGCCAATGGTGTACCAGAAAAATTAGTTACGGGAGATGGAGATCCTTATGAAAAGTTTCTTTCATGGGCAGAGACTGTGCAGAACAGTATAGGAAATCCACTATATCACTGGACACATTTGGAAATGAAAAGATATTTTAATATTGATGAAACACTTTCACCGGCTACAGCAGAGAAAATCTGGCAGATTGGAAAAGAACAGTTGCAAAGACCGGATCATTCCGTTAGAAATCTTCTTCGGATGCAGAATGTAGAAGTGCTTTGCACAACAGATGATCCGGCGGATGATCTGAAATATCATAAGCTTTTGGCACAGGACGAGACACTTGGATTTAAAGTGCTCCCGACATTTCGCCCGGGCTCTGTACTGGATATTGAAAATCCAGGATTTTCAAACTATATTACACATCTTGGGAAAGTTGCAAAAACTGATATTACAACACTACACGGACTGTTTGAGGCTCTTGAGAAAAGACTGGATTATTTCGTGGAAAATGGATGTCATGTAACGGATCATAGTCTGGAAAAGGATTTCTATCGTCCGGATACGACATTCGAGGAAGTATCATACATTTATACGAAGGCATTAGGCAATATTCCGCTCACAAATAATGAAGCAGCTGCATTTCGCGGTTTTGTTTTAAAGAATCTTGGTCAGATGTATGCAGAGCGATCTCTTGCAATGCAGCTTCATATTGGTGCGCTGCGGAATACTTCTACAAGATTATATGAAAAACTGGGTGCAGATATCGGATGTGACAGCCTGAATGATTTCAACTATGCACCGCAACTTGCAGGGCTGCTGGATTCTATGGATGTTACAGATAGTCTTCCGAGAACAATCCTGTATTATCTGAATCCGAAAGATGGTCCGATGCTTGCCGCTATGGCAGGAAATTATCAAAGCAATTCTGATGGAATCCGCGGAAAAGTACAGCTAGGAACAGCCTGGTGGTTCTGCGATCATAAGCGTGGTATGGAAGATCAGATGGATGCACTGGCAGATACCGGAATGATTGCAAACTTTATAGGAATGCTTACCGATTCCAGAAGCTTTCTGTCATTTCCAAGACATGAATACTTTCGGAGAATTCTATGCAACAAGATCGGTTCATGGGTAGAAAATGGTGAATATCCAAAAGATATGGAATATCTGAAACAGATGATTAAGAGAGTCTGCCATGATAATGCAGAAATGTATTTCCGATTTTAACTTATAAATGAAGCCGGCAGGATAAGTAATTCTGCCGGCTGTTGTATATAGATAGAGGAGATTATAGAAGATGGAGAATATTTATTTAAAAATTAAAGAAATAGGAATTATACCGGTTGTTGTTCTGGATCAGGCAGAAGATGCTGCTCCGCTTGCGAAAGCTTTGTGTGATGGTGGAATTCCATGTGCCGAAGTTACATTCAGAACACAAGCAGCAGAAGAGGCTATCCGTGAGATGTCGGAAAAATATCCTCAGATGCTTGTTGGTGCCGGAACTGTACTTACAACAGATCAGGTAAACAGAGCAGTTGAAGCGGGAGCAAAATTCATTGTCAGCCCGGGCTTAAATCCTACAGTCGTAGATTATTGTGTGAAACGAGGAATTCCGATCATTCCCGGATGTTCTACACCAAGTGATGTAGAAGTAGCTATGGAGTTTGGGCTTAGCGTTGTGAAATTTTTCCCGGCAGAACCGGCAGGTGGACTGAATTATATTAAAGCAATTTCAGCTCCGTATTCTAATATAAGATTCATGCCGACAGGTGGGATCAATCCAAAGAATGTAAGTAGTTATTTAGAGTGTCCGGCAATTCTTGCATGCGGCGGAAGCTGGATGGTGAAAAAGGATCTGATCTGTGAAGGAAAATATGATGAAATTGAAAAACTGGTCCGTGAAGCGGTAGAACTCGTTTCAGAGGCAAGGAAGAAATTAAAATAGGAGGAGAAATCATGGCAAAGGTTGTTACACTTGGAGAAATCATGTTGAGACTTTCTCCTCCCGGAAATCAGAGATTTGGACAGGCACAGTTATTTGATGTCTGTTATGGAGGTGCAGAGGCAAATGTCGCAGCATCACTTGCGCAATTTGGCCATCAGGCTGTATTTCTTTCCAAACTTCCAGATCATCCGCTTGGTGATGCTGCAATTGGACAGCTGCAGAAAGTCGGCGTAGATTGCTCACAGATTGCTCGAGGAGGAAAGCGTCTGGGAATTTATTTTCTTGAAAACGGAGCATCTGTCCGTCCGTCAAGCGTCATATATGACAGACAGGATTCTGCGATTACAGAGGCAAAGGCAGAAGAATTTAATTTTGAAAGCGTATTTAAAAATGCAGATTTATTTCATGTATCAGGAATCACCCCGGTCCTTAGTAAGGATACATCGTTACTTACACTAGAAGCTTTGAAAAAAGCAAAAAAGTATGGAGTTACGACATCTTTTGATTTGAATTACAGAGCGAGACTTTGGACAGAAGATATTGAAGGAAAGCAGAAATCTCTTGCAGAAATGATGAAGTATGTAGACATCTGTTTTGGAAATGCAAGAGATGCAGCAAAATGTCTCGGATATTCAGTTCCGGGAGTGGATCTGATTGACGGAGATTATAGTATCTGTGTAAATGAAGAAAATATGAAAAAAGTGTTGGAAAAATATCAGTTGAAGTGCCTGATCACGACATTGAGAAAAAGTATCAGTGCTTCTGATAATACATTATCAGCAGCAGTATGCAGCGAAGAAGGACTCTATACAGGAAGTTCGTATCCACTTCATATTGTTGACCGCGTAGGTGGAGGTGATTCCTTCGCAGCAGGATTTCTACATGGATATCTTTCTAAAATGAGTATTTCGGATGCACTGGAATTTGCCATTGCAGCATCTGCGATTAAACATACAATGCCGGGGGATATCAATTATACGACGGAAAAAGAAGTACTGGCACTTATGAACAGTGATGGAAGTGGAAGAGTGCAGAGATAGAGGGATACTGGTTCACAGGCAATATGTGAAATGAGGGGGATGTGATTTTATAAGCTCTATTCAATTTTTTATCGTATTCCGGTATTCTCCGGGGGTCATATCAAATGCTTTTTTAAAATGCTGAATAAAATTTGCTTCATTTGCAAATCCCACCATAATCCCGATTTTATAACAGGGAATTTCCGTAGACTGCAATAACATCTGTGCCTGAAGCAACCGCAGATGTATGAGATATTCTCTGGGAGAAAAGCCTGTATATTTCTTGAATTGCCTGCATAAATGATATTTACTGATTCCTGTAAAACCTGCCATGGCTTCTAACGTAATATCCTGCGCAAAATGATGTTCCAGGTAATTTTGAAGAAGACTGATCGTATCAGGTATTTCTTCAGTATTATGAAATTCTTTCAGGCATTCTAAAATATAAAAGAGCATTTTCTCCAATTCAAAAGAAATATAAAAATCACGATTGATCACCGGTTCGTTTTGCATTCTCAGAATCTTCTCTAATTGTGTTTGAAAAGATTTTTGCTGTGTGCAGTGAAATACAGGTGGTTTATTTGCAAAATTTTCGTTGTAAAAAAGCGCAGATTGACCTCCCCAAAAGTGCAGATCAGAATGGCACCAGTGATTGCCCATGGTTTTGTAGAATTGTGCTTCTCTGCAGTCGATGACAAAACCGTCTCCTTTTCGCAATGTATAACGCTGTCCCCTGTAAATCAGTTCCCCTATTCCCTCATAGGTATACAGTAGCAGAATGGATGGGTAATTACTGCGTTTCGTATAGTAAGAAGCTCCAGTGTCCATATAAGAAAAAGACTGTAGATACATTAAGTATTTTTGCTTTTCCAGGGACAGTGGATGCTGCAGAAGATAACGGGATTTTCCATCAATACAGAATGATGTGTCTTTTGCCGAAGGAAGATGGTACATTTTCACCATTTTCTGATAAGCTTCATCTTTCAGCACATCCTGATTTTCTCCATCTGTCTGATGAGTAAAGAAATAAATATGTTCAAACATATATGCTCCTCCTTTAAAACAGCAATTTTCAATAGTTATACAGCAATAAAATATCTAAAATCAATGTATAAATTATACTATAATGAAGCAAATAATAAAAGGAGGATGCTAAAATGTTAGTTAAAAATCTGAAAGTGCTTCACATGGAAAAACCTCTCGCTATCGATGTTGTGCCATATTTTTCCTGGATGATGGAAAGTGATATTCCGAATACCATGCAGGAGTCTTATCAGCTCACAATAAAGGATTCTGTGGGGAACTGCATATATGACTCGGGGGTTGTTGAAAGCAGTCGCAATGCCTATATTCCGTATAAAGGAGCAAAATTACAGAGTAAAATGAGGTATCTATGGACTGTGCATGTTTTGGATAATCACGGAAATACTGCGACTGCCACATCTTCTTTTGAGACAGGTTTCTTATCAGAAAGTGACTGGTCTGCAAAATGGGTGAAGGCTCCTGGAAAAAGAAAAAAAGGAAAGCCAGGATTTGGGAAACAACAGCCTGCCACTCTTTTCCGTAAACAATTTGCACTGAAAGATAAACCTGTGAAAGCCCGTCTGTATGCTACCTGTCATGGTGCTTATGAATTATATCTGAATGGAAGCCGGGCAGATTCCCGTCTTCTGGCTCCGGAACATACCGTTTATGAGAAATATCTGTGCTACCAGACTTATGATGTGACAGAGCAATTGACAGAAGGGTCGAATGCCATTGGCATGCATGTGGGGGATGGATGGTATTTATGTCCTCAGTCATTGCCCAATATGAAAAAAATGGACTATGCACATGCAGTACTCTTTCAGTTGGAAATTACTTACCCGGATGGTTCAATGGATATGATTATCTCTGATGAGGATGTGAAATGTTCCAACGGTCCCGTTCTGTCTGCAGATTTGTATGCAGGAGAATATTATGATGCGAATAAGCAGATAAAAAACTGGAATTGTGCAGACTTTATGGATTCCGGATGGATTTCCTGCATGGAAGCAAATTATGGATATGAGAGTCTGGTTTCTCAGATTGGAGAGCCCGTCATGATCGTGAATGAACTTCCTGTTTCCCGGCTGACGAAAAGTCCGAAAGGAGAATGGATTCTGGATTTTGGACAGAATATTGCAGGATTTGTCCGTATGAAGGTAAATGCTCCAAAGGGAACACAGATTACCTTAGAACATTGTGAGATACTGGACAAGCAGGGAAATTTCTTTAACAATATTCAGGGAGCCGGCGGCGTGGGAAAAGGCGTTGACCAGAAGGAGGTTTATGTCTGTGATGGAACTTCAGCCACTTATGAACCTCATTTTACATACCATGGTTTCCGCTATGTGCGTGTTACCGGAATTGAGCCGAAAGCAGAAGAGTTTACGGCATGTGTCGTATCAACAAAAAAGGAAAATCTCGGTACTTTTAAGACATCAGATGAACGTCTGAATCGTCTCTACGAAAATATCAGATGGTCTCAATGCGCTAATATGCTTTCTGTGCCGACAGACTGCCCACAGCGGGAAAAAGCAGGATGGACAGGAGATATGCTTGTTTATTCCAGAACAGCTCTTCTGAACGAAGACTGCACCGCTTTCTTTACTCGTTGGCTGTACAATATGGAATGTGATCAGGATGAGTATGGGATTATTCCCATGGTAGTTCCGCAGGATGGAAATTATCCTTCCATGGGCAAACTGATGAGTATGATGTACGGGGTAAAAGGTTCAGGAACTTCTTCCGGCTGGGGGGATGCTGCTGTGATTGTTCCGTATTCTATGTATGAGATTACAGGAAATACAGATATCCTGAGACAACAGTATTACTGTATGAGACGCTGGTGTGACTACATAATTCTTCAGGCAGCATCCAATAAACCCAAAGACAGTACCATTCCTGATGATATTGAGAAATATCTCTGGGATACCGGTTATCACTATGGAGAATGGTTGATTCCAAGTCAGAGCAAAAATGGTCTGGATATGAAAAACCTGAAAAATATTATGAGTATGAGTTCCTGCTACACTGCTCCGATTTTTGGATGGAATTCGGTTCATACCTTTGCGAAGATTGCTGAAATTCTTTCTGAAGAGACCGATGACAACATTTTATATTTGTCTGACATGAAAAAATATCAGGATATTGCGGACCACATGAAGGAAGCCATTCAAAAAGGTGTTATAAAAGAAGATGGTTCTATGCCTTCGAATCTGATGGGAGCATATGTACTCCCAATTTATTTCAATCTGGTTCCGGAAGAACATAAAGAGACTTTTGCTGGAAATCTTGTAAAGTCTATTGAGAATAACGATATGTGTATGGATACAGGATTTCTGACCACACCGTATCTGCTTGATGCACTATGCAAAATCGGACGAATAGATCTCGCTTATACGCTGCTGTGGCAGTCAAAAAAGCCTTCCTGGTTATACGAGGTAGATGCGGGCGGTACAACGATATGGGAAAACTGCAATGGCTATGATGATGACGGAAATCCCGGTAACTTAAGCTTTAATCACTATGCATTTGGTGCTGTTGCAGACTGGATCTTCCGTACAGTAGGAGGTATTGATACAAAGGGTGCCGGTTTTAAACACTTTCGTATTGCACCGAAGCTAGATGGAAAGATTAGTTCCAGCAGTAGAAGTTACAGAACGGAGCAGGGTACAGTAGTCTGTGAATGGAATATAACAAAATCTGAGAAGAAAAATATTTTTTCATTGCACACGGTAGTTCCATGTAATACAGTTGCAACTATCGAATTGCCGGATGGTACTGTTCATGATGTAGGAAGTGGAGAATATAGATATGAAGTCGAAATATCCTTATAGTAAAGAATTGAGAAAAACCATAAGTTTTAGCAATATAAATCTGGAAGAAAAAGTAAGAGACGGCAGTCTGGCAAAAGTTGCCGGTTTTTTCAGTAAGCAGGTCTCATCATATAAGAGCAAAATAGCAAAAGTCAGAAAAGATACCTGTCAATCTTTTGATCAAAAAAGTATTACTTTTTACGAGTTTACCCCGAAAAAAGAAGAGTCGCTGTATCCTGCTATGATTTATTATCATGGAGGAGGATTTATGTTTCCTATTCAGAAAGCTATGATGAATAATAGCTCCCTGTATGCAGAGAATACAGGCGTAAAAGTTTTTTTGCCTGAATACCGTCTGGCCCTTGACAGCCCATGTGACACGACATTGGAGGATTGTTATGCCATGCTGAAGTTTATATTCGAAAATGCAGAGAAACTTAAAGTAGACAAAAATCGTGTATTCCTGTATGGGGACAGTGCTGGTGGTTGTCTTGCTGCCGGTATTGCGCTGTTAAATCGTGACAGAAATCATTATCCGTTATGTGGTCAGATGCTTATTTATCCGGTATGTGACAATGAAAGAGGAAAATATGAATCGATGGAGAAGTATAAAGATGCTGCATGGAGTAAAAATTCCAATGAGCAAATGTGGCGTATTTATTTAAGCCGTGGTGTTGAAAAGGAAACCTATACCATTCCTATGAAAAATGAGTTACATGATTTGCCGCCTGCTTATATAGAACCACAGCAATTTGATACTTTACGGGATGAGGCAATTGCTTATGCCAATAAGTTAAAAAATGCCGGAGTAGACGTAGATTTAAATGTAATCTCAGGCTCTTATCATGGATTTGATGCAGATTTAAAGAGTCCTCTTGTAAAAAGAGTTTTTGAGAAACGATATGAAGTGATACGAAAGTTTATACAATAAAGTAAGAGCCATGGAGATTTTCTTCCATGGTCTTTACTTTATTCGATCAATGTAATTAATTTTGCAATCGGTTCAACTTCCTATACTTTGCCGGACTCATCCCATGGTATTCCTTGAATTTCTTGAAGAAATAGGTTTGATTACTAAAACTAAGCTGCTGGCAAATATCTGCAATCGGCATGGCGGTTGTGATGAGTAAATCGCACGCTTTCTGCATGCAGAATTTCATACCATAATCAAATAGCGAAAGCCCGGTGAATTTTTGAGTAATCTTATATAGATAATCTCCAGAATAGTGGAAATGTGTCTCTAATTCTTTGCGGCTCACACGACCATTATGCTGCACAAGAAATCTGGTAATAGAATCAAAAAGCTCCTGCTCGGCACTAGAGGTAAAGTGTAAGGGCGTATTGTGATAATGTTTATTATCAAAAAGCAAGCTGATAAGCTCGAGCATCATTGCATTTATGCGAAAGGTAGATCCCATAGAAGGTGACTGGATTTCCCATAATATTTTTTCAAATCGGTCATGAATGTTCTGATCAATCCACATGGGTGTTTCCAATGGAATAAAATCTATATAATTCTTATCTGAAAAATAATTCTTTTTATGATTGATATTAAGAAAATCATTGAATAGATTGGATTTGATATTTTCTTTTTTAGTGAAATATCGAGGGGCTTCCATCAACTGTAACAGGTATTCTTCAGAGAATTGTAAAAAGGCAATTCGATGATAACCGCCGTATTCTTCTTGATGAAAGACATTTTTATTCATAAGACAGCAGCTGCCTTGAGGATAGTAATGTCGAAGATTTTCTATATTCTGGTAAATATCACCGTCTATTACAAACATTAATTCGTAAAAGTCGTGACGGTGTAATGTGGACATACGAGATTGTATGTCCATTTCTTTTGCATTCAGTGTTACATACATATTTTGTATGGGGGATGATTGCATAATGATGAGTGCAGTCTCCGATGAATCAGGATGATGAGTTGAAAAGTATAGATTAAAAGGGCCATCCAGATGATGCTGCTCAGGTATGCTTTTAATTATTTCGTTAAATGGAAGCTGGTTTAATATCCCAGAAGACATTCCAAAATAATGGTTTTGTGACGTATTGGTATCTAAAATAGAAAACATAATACCTCCATTATTGAATATGTTGTAAAATATGAATTTATGCTTGATTATGACGTATCTTTTAAATTATACATCATTTATAATAAAACACAATAGGAAACATTGAAAATATATATTGTAACTTACAATTAAATGAAAAAACAGTTTGGAGGAGCAAATGAAAATTAGAGACTTTAATAGAGACTGGGAATTTCACAGCGACAAAAGTGCTGAGGTGCAGATCGTAAATCTTCCTCATGATGCCATGATTATGGAAAACAGGGATAAATCAAATCCATCGGGTGGAGCATGTGCCTATTTCGATGGAGGAAAATATTCATATAAGAAGAAATTCAACCATGATGAAGAAAATAAGAATGTGATTATGTACTGTGAGGGCATCTATCAGAACTCAAAAATTCTATTAAATGGTGAAATGATAGATGAGAGACCATATGGATATGCAGCATATTACATATCACTTAGCGAGCATCTTCATTCTGGAGAAAATGAAATTGAAATAATTGCGGATAACGCAGATACACCGAATACCAGATATTATTCTGGTGCCGGAATATATAGGAATATAAGCCTTTTTACAGCAGGAGAATCGTATATTTTACCGGATGGCGTCAGAATTTCCACAATCAATAATGATAGTGTACATATTAAAACAGAAATGCATGGAACAGGTAGTGTACATGTATTGGTATATGAAGATGACGTAGTAGTAGCTGAGGGAGATGGTAATGATGTAACCTTGAAAATTCCTAATGCAAAAACATGGGATGAGGAGAGCCCTTTTCTTTATTCATGCAAGGTAGAGTTAATTGAATCAGGAAAGTTATTGGACTCTGTAATGAAGCGATTTGGAATTCGAACGCTTGCATGGAATGGTAATGGATTCTTTGTAAATGGTAAAAATACTTTACTCCGTGGAGCATGCGTTCACCATGATAACGGTATTCTTGGAGCATGCAGTTTCAGGGATGCAGAGTATCGCCGTGCCAAAATACTGAAAGAAGCTGGATTTAATGCCATTCGAAGCTCTCATAACCCGATTTCTTCACATTTGCTCGAGGCGTGTGACGAGCTTGGAATATATGTAATGGACGAGACTTGGGATTACTGGCTCGTGCATAAGAACCCATATGATCAGGCAAATGAGAACTTCCTGAAATGGTGGAAGCAGGACGTGGAATCTATGATCCAGACGGATTATAATCATCCATCAGTGATTATGTATTCAATCGGAAACGAAATTTCTGAACTCGGTACAGTTAAAGGACAGGAGCTTTGTAATGAAATTGCAAATTATGTCAGAGAGTTCGATGAAACCAGACCTGTTACCTGTGGGGTGAACTTGCTTCTTGCAGGAATGGCTAAAAAAGGTAAAGGTCTTTATTCTGATAGCGATAATAAGAATGGCAGTCAGAGCATGGATTCTATGCCGACTAGTGCTTTTTACAATGTGCTTATGAATAAAATGGGAGGACTGATTGACAAAATGGCTTCGTCAAAAGCTGCGGATAGTGTTTGTGATTCACTTTCTCCAATATTAGATATTGCTGGATATAATTATGCTACTTCCAGATATCAGAAGGAGAGCAAGACAAGACCGGATAAATGCTTTGTGGGTTCAGAAACATTGCCTAAAACACTGTATGGTAACTGGAAATTAGTGAAATCTATCCCTAATTTAATAGGTGATTTTATGTGGACTGGATGGGATTACTTAGGAGAGACAGGTCTCGGAACTATACGTTATGTACATAAGAAAACAAAGGAAAATGCATATAAGGGACTTCCGATTATCTCTGGAAGCGGTGTAATTGATATCTGCGGAACTCCACAGGCTGAAGTAGCATGGAATAAAATTATTTGGGGATTACAAGATGAACCAGCAATCGGAGTTGACCCGATGCAGTTCCCTGAGTATACCAGAGCAATGTCTATGTGGCGCAATACAGATTGCGTTGAAAGTTGGTCATGGGAAGACTGTGACGGAAACAAGACCAACATAACTATATATGCTTCTGGAGTCAGTGCTGAACTAATTTTAAATGGAAGAAGTCTTGGTAAAAAGAAAGTAAAGGAAGGAAAGGCAATATTCAAAAATGTGAAATACATTCCTGGAAAAATCGAAGCAGTTAATTTGGATGCAACCGGTAAGGAAATTGGCAGAACAGCGTTGCAGTCAGCTACTGGAAACACAACTCTAAAATTAGAGGCTGATAAAATGCAGCTTAGGCCAAATGGGCAGGATCTTTGCTTTATCGAGTTGAGCTTAGTAGGAGAAAATGGAATCTTAAAAATGAATGCAGATACAGAAATAAATGTACGGATATCCGGAGCAGGAACTCTTCAGGGATTTGGCTCAGCTGTACCTAATACAGAGAACAGTTTCATTTCAGGTATCTACACAACATATCGCGGTAGAGCATTAATAGCTGTACGAACTGGTTATGAAGAAGGAGAAATTCATGTTTCAGTAAGTGCAGATGGAATATCGGAGCAGACAATAAGTATTCAGGTAAAAGGAGAAGAATAATGGCTAAATGGTTAACTGTATGGGCGCAGGCTCAAGAGGGTGCGCAGAGACAGATTATGGTCAGAATCTTATGCGAAAGATGATGAGGACGAGAAGAAGCCATTTTGAAACAGTTAGAAGAAAAAGAACCATTGCCGGATAAAGAGAAAGATCAGATTGCCTGGGTAAGAGCTGCTAATCAACACAAAGCAATTGCAGAAGAGATTATTCTCAAGGAATTGATTTATGTTTAAATGAAGGTGATGAGGTCGTGGATTGCGACCTCATTATTGTATGAAAAATAGCAGTAGGCAGAATGAGAAAAATAGGGTAAAATGGGAACATGGATTTTGGGAACTCATAAGAAATGATTGTGCGGTAAAGTAACTTGAAATGCCAGTTTGGCATTTCAAGTTATAGAGGAGATGGAATGGCGGATCAGAAAGTAAGAGAAATGGAACCAGTGGAAACACAAATAGTTGAAATCATGCCACCGGACGTTGAAAATCTGATTTATGTAGTAAGAAACAAACAAGTCATGGTGGATAGTGATCTGGCAATGCTTTATCAGGTAGAAACGGGAGCGTTAAACAGAGCCGTTAAAAGAAATATTGCCAGATTTCCAGAAGATTTTCGATTTCAGCTTACAAAAGATGAATATGAAAACTTGAAATGCCAATTTGGCACCTCAAATGGCAGTGGAACAGAAAATGGTTATGGTGGCAGACGTACATTACCGTATGTATTTACAGAGCAGGGAATATCCATGCTTGCAAGTGTATTGCATAGCGAGGTGGCAATTAATGTAAGTATAGGTATTATGCGTGCATTTGTAGAAATGCGACGGTTTATAGCCAACAATGCACTTTTGTTTGAAAGGATTAGTAACGTTGAGCTAAAACAACTGGAATATCAGAAAAAGACAGATGAAAAACTGGAGCAGATTTTTGAGTACATATCAGATCATGAGGAGTCTAATCAAAAGATATTTTTTGATGGTCAGATATATGATGCATTCAGCTTATTGATAGGACTGATTCAGAAAGCAGAAATGGAAATTGTTCTGGTAGATGGATATGTGGATGTAGGAACATTAAATATTTTGTCAAAGAAGAAAGAAAATGTGGCGGTGACAGTTTATACACAGCAACGGACAAAATTATCTCAAACAGATGTAGATAACTTTAATGTACAGTATCCTAAACTGGATGTGAAGTACACAAGAGCATTTCATGATCGTTTTTTAATTCTTGATAAAACGAAAGCATATCATGTGGGTGCGTCTTTGAAGGATGCAGGTAAAAAATGTTTTGGTATTAATCTGATTGAAGATGCAGGTATTGTAAGAGATATTTTACAGAGATTGGAATTGGAAACAGAAGAATAGAAAAGTAAGTTATGCAGAAAGGCGTGAGTCATAAGAATATGGCTTGCGTCTTTTTCTGTCTGGAAAGGAAGTGGGGAGCATGGCACAGATTTTTCGTGTAGAGAGAACTAAGAATTTTACGGTAATGAGTAATCACCATTTCAAGAATAAGAATCTGACATTGAAAGCGAAAGGTCTATTATCGCTGATGTTAAGTTTGCCAGATGACTGGAATTACAATATGCAAGGACTGGCAACATTGAGCAGAGATGGGATTGATTCTGTTCGTTCTGCAATTAAGGAATTAGAGCATCATGGATATGTGGAACGTCATAGATTGCGTAATGAATATGGTTTTTATGGCGATACCGAATATATTATCCGGGAAGTTCCATTAGGAGAAGAAAATGATTAAGTGGAGCAGAGAAGTGCCTAAGGGTGGATAGTCCAATTTTGGACAATCAGGTCATAGGAAATTTCTATCTCCGGACATCAGAAAATAGGAAAACCAGATATGGTAAATCCCATACTGGACAAACCGTTGCTATTAATAATCCATGTTATTAAATATGAATTATTAAAGAACTAGTAAATAAAATATCTATCTTATCAATTCACGTAAGTATTAATAGGATTGGATAAGAAAAGAAAGAATGAGGTATGATTATGAGAATGATGAAAAATAACGATAATGAAACAATTGTGGTGATTGGGATTGATCATGGGTATGGAAACATGAAAACAGCCACCAGATGCTTTCCATCCGGTGTAGCCAGATATGACAAGGAGCCAATCTTCCAGAATAATCTTCTTGTTTACAATGGTATGTATTACCAGATCGGAGAGGAACACAAGGAGTTCTGTGCAGAGAAACGCAGGACGAGGACTATTATGTGCTGACACTGGCGGCTATCGCAAGAGAACTTGATGGGAAAGAAATGAATCAAGCAAAGGTACACATTGCAGCCGGACTTCCGCTTACCTGGGTAGGACGCTGTCCTGCACCTGTATAAGGGAGCGTTGCACTCTCTTATAAATCTCCTGCCAATATACACCAAAACGCTGTGTCTGTTAATAAAGAATGAAAAATTAGGCAAAGAAAGGAGACAAAAGCCTATGAGAAAACGAAATCATACAGTAACCATACGAATGAATAAAGCAGAGTACGATCTGCTTCAAAGCAAGGTAAAAGAATCCGGGCAAACCCAGCAGGCAGTGGTACTCCATGCGATAGCAGATTTAAAAATTGCATCCGCAGAGGAAGTAGAAGAATTGAAAAAGTTGAATCTGATGCTTGCAGAGATACTCAGCCAGCTTCGTGGTGCTGCCACGAATATCAACCAGATTGCACGGACAATAAATGCTGGTGGCTTTATACCAAGAGAAGATATTTTGCATCATCTTAATCAGAATATCCTCAACTACCGGAAGGAGAGTGAAAAGATATGGCAGTCAATAAGACAGTTAATAAGCGGACAAATTCTCATGGAGCAATGAGAAACTGTATCGAATATGTATTGCGTCAGGATAAGACGAATGAACAGCTTGCCTATGTGACAGGTCCTTATCCACATGAGGAGATTAACTATAATCTGGTGTATCGCACATTTTTGGAAGAAAAGAAATTATGGAATAAAGACTCCGGAAGGATGTACGCCCATAACATTATTTCCTGGCATAAAGATGAGAAGATTACACCGGAGCAGGCATTTGAATTTGGAAAAGAGTTTGCAGAAAATTGGTTCAGTGGATTCCAGACCTTAGTGGCTGTGCATAAGGATAAAACCATATCCACTGCCATCTGGTTACAAATTCTGTGAGTTATGAAGATGGGAGAAAACTGCATAACACCAAAAAGGATCTGGAACGTATGAAACAGCTTACTAATCAGATGTGCCGAGAACGTGGACTGACAGTTGTCGAGAAAGGAAAGCACTTTGATGGAAGCCAGATTGAAAAAGGGGAAGTCATTGCATGGAGCAAAGATAAATATAACCTGTTCCGTCAACAGGTAAAGGACAGTTTTGTAGCGGACTGTGCAATGGCGGTATTAAAGGCACTGGAAAATTGTATCAATAAAGAAAAGTTTATAGAAAAAATGAAGCAGTTTGGATGGAACGTGAACTGGACGGAAAAGCGAAAGCACATCACATTTCAGAATCAGGATGGAAAGAAAGTGCGTGACAGCAATTTGTCTAAAACCTTTCATCTGGACATCAGTAAGGAGGCATTGGAATATGAATTTAATGGAAATTACGAAAGGACACGAGCCGAAGCAGAACGAACAAACGGATCAGACGAAGAATTCGCTGGATACTACCGACAAGTGGAAGCAGCTTGCGAAGGAGCAGGCAGAAACGCTGGAGAAAGTGTCGGCAGAGAGGGACGAGTTGCAGGTGAGAAATCAGAAGATGAACGAGTTTATTCAGGAATTTCAGGAAAGGACACACAAGTTGAAAATGGAAAAACAGCAGTTGTTCTTCGAGAATCACGAAATGCAAGAAGAAATGCAGAAGTCGAACGCCGAAATTCAGCAGATGACAGTAGAACTGTCCGAAATGCGGAAACTCAATCAGTCCTTACAGCAGAGCAACGACGACTTGAGGAACAGAAACGGATTGATGAGCAGGAGCGAGCAAGAGCAGCTCGAAGAAGAAATAAAAGACGTTCGGGACCGGAACTCTAAGTTGCAGATACAGGTGAACTAGTCATCGGTGGAAGCGTTTGAACAGGCACAGCGGAAACAGGAAGAAGCAGAAAAACAGGCAAGGCAGGCAGAGTATCAGACTGAAAGGGTAAGAAAACGGGCAGATGTGGAGATACAAAGAGCCAGGAGAAAAGCAAAATCAGAAGTTGAGGATATGAAAGAAATGCAGTTTTTCTGGGATTGGGGATATCTTTGTGTCATTTTCTTTTCACTTATTCAGAATGGAGCATTTCAAAGAGATATATTGCAGCTAATCATGTTGCCAGTTAATTGGTGCAGAGAGTATGTGATATGGTTTGAACAGCTGGATTATATGGGATATCCTTCAGGAGAAGTCACATTTGAACGAATAGTTTCAATGGTTGCGATTATGGCAGGAATTGTCGGATGTGTAATTCTTGTATGGGGTGGAATTGAGCAGTATAGAAAGATATGGGATGATATTTATAAAATGGTTTTGATATCTAGTATTTCCTTTAGTGCAGTGCTGGGAAATATGGTGCGAGAGTATCTATCGTTAAATTTGATTTTTTTGATTTTCCTTATAAATATGGGGGCTATTTTTCTAAGAATGTATTTGAGTAAAAAGAAAAATAAATTTATCTTATAAAAAATTTATTTTTGAATCAGAAGTTACGTGAAAGACTGGCTGGAAGAACGAGGATATTATTAAGAAAAACACAGGGAGATTTCCGAATCTTCCTGTGCTTAAAAAGACAGGAGAAAAGTAAGAAAGGGAATTGAAACGACAATAGTGTTGGTATGTGCAGGTGGTATTGCGTTTACAGTAATCGGGATTTTACTGGTTCCTGATATGCTGCGAATGGATTAGGAAGAATATTTTACATTATCCCACTTTCCGGCTGAATATAAAAAACATTAGGCTATCTTGGGAGTCATTCAGGGAAAAATGAGGATAAGATACAAGCTACCGGTCTGACACCTGTATTTTCAGATGGAACTACATATTTTAAAGAAGCTAATATGGTATTCATCTGCCGGAAGCTGTATCAGGCATCACTTCTGGAAAAAGGATACATTGATAAAAAAATGAATAATTCAGGTTAAATTTTATTGACAGTGAAAAAATAACATATTATAATTAGTTGAGCAGTTGTTCAACTAAAGCATAAGGAGGAAGATAATGGCAGATTCTCAATTCACTTGTAATTGTGACGTTATCCATGAAGACATCGTAAATGATGTAAAAAAGAAGATGCAGTCTAAAGAGGAATATATAGAACTTGCTTCACTTTTTAAATTATTTGGGGATGGTACCAGGGTGCAGATTCTTCATGCATTAGAACAAAGCGAGATGTGCGTCTGTGATCTGGCAGTATTGCTTGGAGTTACGAAATCCGCAGTATCGCACCAGCTTAAGGCACTACGTCTGGCTAAGTTAGTAAAATATCGTAAGGAAGCTCAGATTGCGTATTATTCTTTGGCAGATGAGCATGTTAAGGAAATTATTGATAAAGGCTTTGAACATTTAAGAGATTAAAATTTTTACCTTTTAAGTTGAGTGATTGAGCAACTAAACATATACAATGGAGGTTAGAATGGAACGAATATTTTTACTGAAGGGACTTGATTGTCCCAATTGTTCGGCAAAGATTGAAAAAGAAGTTGGCGATTTAGAGAATGTGAATTCATCATCTGTCAATCTGATGAAACAGACTCTTACAATACAAACTGAAACATTCGACAATTCAATCGTTGAGCAGATTGAGACGATTGTACACAGCCATGAACCGGATGTTGAAGTATCAGAACAAAAGGCAGATACATCTGTTGCTCCAGATAAGAAAGAGAAAACACCGGTATATAGTGATGATGATAAAAAGCTTACAATACGTCTGATCTCAGGTGCAGTCATCTATGCGGTTGGAATGGGATTGACCTTATTTGGACATGTATCGCTTCCTGTAGAACTTGGTGTATTGATTGTTGCATATATTATTCTTGGCTGGGATGTCGTATGGCAGGCAGTAAAAAATATTACCAGAGGACAGATTTTTGATGAGCATTTCCTGATGAGTTTATCTACAATATGTGCATTTGCAATCGGGGAGTATCCAGAAGCTGTAGCAGTTATGCTCTTTTATCAGGTTGGTGAGTTTTTCCAGTCACTTGCTGTAAAGCGTTCCAGAAAATCAATTTCTGATCTTATGGACATCAGACCGGATTCGGCTACAGTCAGAAGAAATGGCGAACTGGTAGTAGTAGCAGCGGAAACTGTTTCGATTGGCGAACTGATTGTTGTAAAACCGGGAGAAAAGATTCCTTTGGATGGAATTGTTACAGAGGGTGAGTCAATGCTTGATACAAGAGCACTTACCGGTGAATCTGTTCCAAGAAGCATCCGTAAGGGAGAAGAAGCACTGTCAGGATGTGTCAATCAGAGCGGTGTTCTTACAATTAAAGTTACAAAGAGTTTTGGAGAATCAACAGTTACAAAGATTATAGATCTGGTTGAAAATGCTTCTTCCAGAAAAGCACCTACGGAGAACTTTATCACAACATTTGCACGTTATTATACACCGATTGTTGTTGGCATGGCTGCTATTCTTGCTATTATTCCGCCTGTCATTCTTGGTGGTGGATGGTCAGAATGGCTTCGCAGAGGTTTTGTATTCTTAATCGTTTCATGCCCTTGTGCATTGGTTATTTCCATCCCTCTGACCTTCTTTGGTGGAATTGGTGCGGCATCAAAGAGAGGTGTGCTTGTAAAGGGAAGCAATTATCTAGAAGCACTGAATAAGGTAAGCGTCGTCGTGTTTGATAAAACTGGAACCCTGACAAAAGGTGTGTTTAAGGTTGTTAATATCACAGTAGAATTCGGCTTTACAAAAGAGCAGGTTCTTGAATATGCTGCACAGGCAGAAAGCTATTCAAACCATCCGATAGCAAAATCCATACAGGAGGCTTTCGGCAAAACAATTGATCAGTCTGTTCTTTCCGGTTATGAAGAAATATCAGGACATGGAATTCGTGTATTGATTGGTGGTAAAAGAGTACTTGCAGGAAACAGCAAACTTATGGATTCTGAGAAAGTATCTTATGCAGCCTGCCAGTCAGCCGGAACAAAGGTTTATATTGCTGTTGATGGCAGATATGCCGGATGTATCGTAATAGCCGATGAAGTGAAAGATGACAGTCAGAATGCGATTGCCAGTCTGAAGAAAATCGGTGTTGAGAAAACAGTTATGCTTACCGGTGATGATGAAAAGATTGGAAAGGCTGTGGCAGAGCAGCTCGGACTGGATGAATATTATGCACAGTTACTTCCAGATCAGAAAGTTGAAAAACTGGAGTATCTGGATCAGCATAAGACAAAAGGAAGCAAACTTGCATTTGTAGGAGATGGTATCAATGATGCACCTGTTCTTGCAAGAGCCGATGTAGGAATTGCGATGGGTGGACTTGGTTCAGATGCTGCGATTGAAGCTGCAGATGTTGTTCTGATGACAGATGAACCATCAAAGCTTGTGGATGCGATTGATGTTGCAAAAGCAACGAAAAGAATTGTTATGCAGAATATTATCATTGCACTCGGAATCAAGAGTGTGTTCCTTATACTGGGTGCATTAGGCATAGCAGGCATGTGGGAAGCTGTATTTGGTGATGTTGGTGTTACGATTATAGCAGTATTGAATGCCATGAGGATTTTGAAAAAATAAAGGAGAAAAGTGCAGTGAAGCGTAGACTTATTTTACTGGTGGTGGTAATTGCTTTGATTGCAGGGTTTGGTGCATTACTGCACTCCCCTCCATCCATTATAGATGCTGTTACAGGTGCAACACCAAAGGCAAAGAAAGCAGCCCAAAGCTCGGCACAGCTTGAGGGCAGTTATATTTTCTGTATGAATCCGTTGCTTGATAAACTGTCAGATGAGGATATAAGAGAGCAATTAAAAGCATTTGTAACAGGAAAGACGGATAGCATTCGTACAGATACAGAATTATCATTTGATATTTATGTTTCGGAAACAGATTATGCGCTTATAAGATATGCCGATTCCTTATGCGAAAGGCTTAATGATGCAGGTGCTGATGTGCAGATAAAACAATACAGCGGTACAATGCTGCGTTCAAGGGCAGTCAGTGGGAAATATGAAGCATTCCTTTCTGAAAGTGATCTGGTCAGCACAGACGCTCTTGAAAATGCTGACTATATCATACTGGACAGTGCAGAAATGAGGTGAGCGGAAGAATGAGAAAAATAAATACAATACTTTCCGTATTACTGCTCGTGATTTTTATGCTGCATGGTCTTATGGGAAGTTTTATGCTTCTTGGAATTGGAAGCAGTGCCGGGAAAATACTTGCATGGGTTGGAGTGGCTGTTCTTGCAGCACATACTGTGATTGGAGTCATACTTACCATAAATACTTTGAAAATTTCTAAAAATGCAGGTAACAGCTACTTAAAACAAAATGCAGTATTCTGGGCAAGGAGAGCCAGCGGACTTGCAATACTTATTCTGATGTTTTTCCATATAGGATTATTTGGCGGAGTACAGGACGGGATCTATATTTTGTTTCCGTTTACAACAGTAAAACTCATTACGCAGCTGTTACTGGTTGCAGCACTTTTTATTCATCTTTTTATAAATATCCGTCCACTGCTTGTATCGCTTGGAATCATAAGCTATAAGGAGAGAAGAGGAGACATTTATCTGATATTGTCGGTTCTGCTGCTGTTTAGTGCAGGGGCAGTTATCATTTACTATATAGGATGGCATACATTATGAAAAAGAATATGATTATTGTCGGAGCAGGGCTTGCCGGTCTGTCGGCAGCTTTGCAGGCAGTAAAAGAAGGATGCAGTGTAAAGTTAATCTCTTCTCTGCCTTCTGAGAGAGCACAGTCAGTTATGGCAGAGGGCGGTATCAACGCCGCACTTAATACCAAGGGAGAAGATGACAGTACACAGGAACATTACGAAGATACGATAAAAGCCGGATGCAATCTGGCAGATCCAAACGCAGTCTGGAATATGACACAGGCGGCACCGGAAGTGGTAAAGTGGCTTCACAGCATCGGAGTGCAGTTTAATACATGTGGTTATGATGAACTGGATCTGAGAAATTTCGGGGGACAGAAAAAGAAACGGACAGCGTTTGCAAAGAGTGATACCGGAAAACAGATCATGACAGCTATGATAGATGCAGTACGGCGATTAGAAGTGCAGGGACAGATAGAGCGTTTTGAACATCACTCTTTCCGTACTTTACTGATGACAGCGAACATATGTCATGGATGTGTTGTCTGCGATAACTATACAGGTGAGATAAAAATGCTATATGCGGATGCAGTTATCGTGGCTTCCGGTGGTATGCATGGACTGTTTGGAAATACGACAGGTTCCTTAGCAAATACCGGTGAAGTAAGTGCCAGCCTGTTTTCGGCAGGTGTTCCTATGGCTAATCTTGAGATGATCCAGTATCATCCGACAACAGTTGAGATTGGCGGAAAGAAAATGCTGATCAGCGAAGCTGCCAGAGGAGAAGGTGGTCGCCTTTTCACATACAGGGATGGAAACCGATGGTATTTTATGGAAGAAAAATATCCGGAACTTGGCAATCTGATGCCAAGAGACATCACTGCAAGAGAAATATGGAAAATAAGTAAGGAAAGTCCTGTTTATCTGGATATGACAGAGATACCTAAAGATGTGACAGACAGGAAACTTGCGGGGCTGGTATCGGATTGTCAGATTTATCTTCATAAGGATATCAGAAAAGAGCCGGTACAGGTTGTGCCGGGTATCCATTATTTTATGGGTGGTATTTACGTGGACGAGAAGCATCGTACACCTGTCAGAAATCTATATGCTGCCGGAGAGTGCTGTGCACAGTATCATGGAGCAAATCGTCTTGGTGGTAATTCTTTGCTTGGAGCAATCTATGGTGGCAGAATTGCAGCACAGACTGCCTGCGAGGATGCAATGACAGCTAAGGATATGCTGGTAACAGAGACGCAAGAGCTGGCAGATTTGTGTGAATCCATCAGCCAGCCTGATAAGAAGAAAATAAATAAAATCATGCTAAATACACTTGGAGTTGTAAGAAATCGGAAACGCATGGAAGAAGAACTGGAGAAGCTATGCCAAATAAAAGGCTCACTTTCACTGCTGGGACAGGCTGCAATCATGAGTGCCATCGAAAGAACAGAGAGCAGAGGTGCACACTACAGAGAAGACTATCCGAAGAAAAATGATGATTTTGCAAGAACAACCATTGCAAGCTATAATGGACAAAAGATACAGATACATTTTGAAGAAATTCCGGAAAGGCGGCAGTAAAAATGAGATATACCATTCGTATAAAGCGTCAGGAAAATAAAGAAGCAAAGCCTTTCTGGCAGGAATTTGAAATAGAAGCAGAGGGTGAGCTTTCCATTGCAGCTATGCTGAATGAACTGAATGCAAGACAGAAACTTACTGATAAATCAGGCAAAGAAGCTGAACCGATTTCATGGGAATGCGGCTGTATGGTGAAAAAATGCGGGGCATGTGCGATGCGAATCAATGGTCTGCCAGAACTTGCCTGTTCTACATTTTTGCAATCTCTAAAGGGAAAAGTAATTGTACTGGAACCTTTGAGTAAATTTCCGGTAGTAAAAGATCTGATCGTCGACAGGTCAGTTGTTTTTGAAAATCTTAAGAAGATCAACCTGTGGCTTGAAAGCGATGCATATATGACAGAGTATACTCATGAGATACGCTATCAATCAGCAAGATGTCTTATGTGTGGATGTTGTCTTGAGGTCTGTCCGAATTTTGATTTTGGGAAAGACTTCGCAGGTGCCATTGCTCCGGTAAACGCATACAGGATACTGAATGAGGAGCAGGATACTTCACACCATGAACAAATAGCAGAGAAATATAGGAAACATTATTTTGAAGGATGTGGGAAATCACTATCATGCCAGAATATATGTCCGGCAGGGATTCCGGTGGAGGAGCTTATGGTAAGGTCAAATGCAGCCGCTGTGTGGAAGAAATGATTAAAAAGAGCTGGAAGTTTTTCTAGCTTAATCTTCTACATGGAAGACATGCTCTATCATACAAAATTATAGTAGAGAAAAAGAGATATCAGTATATTACTGGCATCTCTTTTTTATTTCGAGTGTACGGTGAGTACAGATAAATTATGATTTTTTCCAATGCTTTTGGGGTTCATATTTTCCACAGTCATCACAGGTTTGTGGCCAGTTGATTTTCCACTCAAAATATTCATCTCTGGTAATCACGCCAGATTTCAGTTCTTCTTTTCTAAGAGTCCATTCTTTCAAAAAATCATTGAGAACCCCATAATTAAACCACATGCCAACAGGTGGATGGACTGGCCAGTCGTCAGAGTCATGATAGCGGACGGCGGTATCTTCACTGGAATTGCATTTTTCACCGGGATAAGTCTCTAATTGAAATAGTTTAATCATACCGGGATTAAATTCATCAATCCAAAAAAGTGTTTCCATTAATTCTTCGGCATTCATTATAGTTGGTTCATACAGAGCAATTGGGTTCACATCGAGAATTTTAGCCATTTCAGTAACCAGATCTTTACGGGGAACCCGGTAGTTGGTTTCGTATTGAGCAAGGCGATTTGCACCTTTATCGCCCCAGCCGAGAGCTGCACCGAGTTCTGCCTGTGTCATATTCCGGAATGTCCGGATTTTTTTTATTTTATCACCAATCGTCATATCAGATTTCCTGCTTTCTATTTGATAATTCCATTTTACTATCAAAATCTCAAAATGTAAACAGAAACATTCGCATTTGAGCGAATAAAAAAACTTGACATTAACATTAAAGCGAAATATAATGACAGTATAATCAATATTCGCATAAAAGCGAATGGACAAGGCTGAGATGAAAAAAATCAAATTTTTTATGAAAAATATGACCTTATCGCCTCTGCCACGTGTGATTAGTAGAAAAAGGTTTTGAATAGGAATTCAAGAGCTTTTCCGCACCTTGAAAATTGAATGAGCTGTATAGGTGCCCTTAGAGGATTAAAGGACAACACAGAGTTCCACCGCTATACCAGAGAGTAGTATGTGGAAATCGAAGATACTCCGGCAACGGCTGGTATGCTTGAAAAGAAGCTGGCAGCATTCAGAAAAGTTCTGATAGAGGTCAAATGTAACGTTGACACCGCCTGTACGAATGGAAGCCAACACGCCGAACAGAAAAAGATTCATCATTAGGTAAAACCAGAAACAACAGGAGAAGGTACTGACAACGGGCATGAAACCGCTGTCTGGGAGGTGATGCAAAAGAATACGGAGGAAAGGAGGTATGTGCATCATGAGAAAGACAACAGAGTATAACACTGAAAATCGTCTGACTGTGGACATTGAAGGCTTAATGGCAATGTTATCCTGTGGTGCTGTCACAGCAAGAAAAATTGCAGATTGTGCAGAAGCAAAGATCATTGTTGGCAGACGTGTTCTCTATAACGTAGATAAGATAAAAAAATATCTTGATGCAATGGCAGTGTAATGGATGAGAACAGGAGAAAACAACGAATTTCCTTCGGAATGAGAGTGCAAAGAAAAATTAGTGTTTTTCAAGAATTTACCCTTGGAAATCCTAAAATATTATGTTAATCTGTGAACAGATATCAGACAGATTATGACTGATACGAACAGGACAAAAATCATTCCGAATAACAAACAACGAATGTGAAAGGAATGATTAGTATGGCAAGAAAAGACAATAAAGGCAGAAATTTAAAAACTGGAGAAAGTCAGCGTCCAGACGGACGTTATATGTATCGTTACAAAGATGAGCTTACCGGAAAGCGTGTTACAATCTATGACATGGATCTGGCAAGTCTGCGTGAGCAGGAAAAGAAAATCAATAAAGATATTGACGATCAGCTTATTACGGACACATCTGTAAAGAAATTGACGGTAAATGGATTATTTAAGCGATATATGGCGACAAAGAATATCCGGGAAAAAACGAAAAAGGACTACTGGCGAACATGGAATTATCGGATAAAGAATACTCTTGGAAACATCCGTGTAGTTGATTTTAAGACATCTCATGTACGGACATTTTTTTCAGGACTTTCGGATGAGGATTTGGCACACAGCACGATTAAAAGTATGTATGCTTTATTAAACCCAGCATTTAATATGGCTGTGGAGGATGGGATTATCCGTAAAAATCCGGTAACAGGAACTCTTGGCGATTATGGTGCTGCTGCAAAGGAGAAAGAGGCATTAACGCTGGAACAACAAGAGAAGCTTCTGAAATTTGTGGAGAACAGTAAGGTGTATAAGCCGCATTTGCAAATGATGCAGATTATGTTTGGAGCCGGCCTGAGAATAAGTGAAACAATCGGATTGACCTGGTCAGATGTGGATATGAAAAACCGGGAAATTCATGTGAATGGACAGCTTGTTTATTATGAGGGAGAAGAAGGTTATTGTTTCCATGATTCGGAGACAAAAACGGATGCTGGAATCAGAACAATTCCTATGACTCAGACCGTATATGATGCGTTTCGTAAGCAGAAGGAATTAAATTTGATGTTGGGATTGCAGAGTAATGTAGAGATTGGTAAACGCAGTGGTTTTATTTTTAACACAAAACATGGGCGTCCGATTATGCCAGCAGGTGTGAATAGTTTTCTGAAGAATATCGTTAATGCCTATAATAAGAGAGAAACAATATTGGCGGAAAATGAGAACAGGGAGCCAGAACTGATGCCTCATATATCTGCACACATTCTTCGTCACACAGGATGTACCAGATTGGGTGAGAATAATGTTAATCCGAAAGTTATGCAATATGTAATGGGACATTCTGATGCGAAGATCACTATGAATATCTACAATCATATCGCTGAAATGGCTCATGTAGAAAATGAGATGTCAAAAATGAATCTGCCGGAAACTGTACCTGCTGTGGTGTAAATGTAAGTCGATGGTGTAATTTGGTGTAAATAAAGTGAGTGTTACACCAAAATCAAATGAAATGGTGTAAAAATGGTGTAAAATCAAGAAAATCGAGTGCGAAAGCAAGTGAAAAACCTCTGTGAAGCCCATAAAATCAAGGCTTCACAAATTCTTCACAAAAAATTAGCACTCACCTCTTGACAGTGCTAATAATGAGTGCTATATTACATATAGAACAAAGGAGGAGGAACAAAAAGAAGAGTTCCGAATCCGGAGTTGAAAATGTTGATAACACTCAGGAGCAATCCGAAAGTGCTTGATTAGATTTTAAGATATCTTTTGAAAGGAGATATGACTTATGTTAATGCCTAGTATTTTTGGAGAGAATTTGTTAGATGACTTTTTTGGATTCCCATTTGATGGAAATTATAATTATAATGCAGCAGGTTTGATGACCACAGATGTGAAAGACACAGATCATGGTTATGAAGTAACGATGAACATGCCGGGAGTAAAGAAGGAAGATGTGAAAGCTGAACTGAAGGATGGCTACTTGACCGTCAGTGCTGTATCGAATAAGCAGACAGATGAGAAGAACTCGGAGGGCAAATATCTCAGACGTGAACGTTACAGCGGTTCATGCAGCAGAAGCTTTTATGTTGGTGAAGGTGTTAAACAGGAAGACATCAAGGCTAAGTTCGAGGATGGCACTTTGAAGCTTGAAATTCCGAAAGAGGAAGCAAAGCCTGCAGTAGAGCAGAAGAAATATATATCCATTGAGGGATAATGATTCATCGGCTCAGATGTTTTTAGACAATAACAGTTAACAGATTGGAATATAGATATTTGATTGAAAAGGAGATATGACTTATGTTACCTAGCATTTTTAACAATAATTTATTTGATGATTTCTTTGATTTTCCATTTTATTATGACAACAGAGCAGAAGATAAGGCAGAGAAGAAACTGTATGGTCACCATGCAGGCAATCTGATGAAGACAGATATCAAGGAACTGGACAATGGCTATGAACTTGAGATTGATCTTCCGGGCTTCAAGAAAGACGAGATTAAGGCTGAATTGAATAATGGTTACCTGACCGTCAGTGCAGCAAAGGGTCTTGATGAAGATAAGGAAGACAAGAAGACAGGCAAGTACATCAGACGTGAGCGTTATGCAGGCGCATGTCAGAGAAGCTATTATGTTGGCGAAGATATCACAGAAGAGGATATCAAGGCATCCTTTGAACATGGTATTCTGACACTGTTCGTACCTAAGAAAGAAGCAAAACCTGCTGTAGAAGAGAAGAAATATATTTCTATCCAGTAAAAAATAAATGTATATGAAGCGCAGGAATTCTAAGCAAGTCCTGAATCAAAAAGGCCGCAGCCCATTTGGGTTGCGGCCTTTCGCTACTTTTAGGGTTTTAAATAAATCGGATGCAAAAATGAAAATAATTGGAGCTGTTTAGAATCAGCTTCAAAAGTTGGAAGGCTTTATAATCTTAGAATTAGAGACGATTTTGGATTATAAAGCCTTTTTTGTGGATAAAAATGTCAATTTATATAGATGTGGTTGAAAAGTTGTCGAATCTTGTCGAAATGTTGTGGGCAAACAGGGTCTGTGCTCTGGAACTGTCACATTCCCTGGCAATCTGAAGAGTGCAGTAGCTCTTTAATGCGGAGCGAATCTGCAAGGTTTCATTCATGTCATCGACATGAAGGTGCTGATCGGCTTGTTGACCGGTATATCGGTATGTAGTATTATATGAGTTGAAAAAATGGACAGTTAAAGAGAAAGGCGAAGCATAGCGAATGATAGTTGCAACGGTATTTGGAAAGATTATTTCTATTTTTATTATTATGATTGTAGGCGTGATCTGTTGTAAGATGGGAATCATTGATGATTATACAAAACAGCGTTTGTCCAGACTGAGTACACTGGTTGTGAATCCTATTTTGATTTTTACTTCCTTTCAGATGGAGTATGACAGTGAGTTGCTGAAAAAAATGAGCCTTCTTTTTGTGTTGGCCGTCATCAGTTATCTGATTTCCATTATGATTGGTCATTTCCTTTTGCATGAGAGAGAAGGGTATGATCTGTCAATTGAGAAGTTTGCAGTGATCTATGATAACTGTGGATTTATAGGGGTTCCGCTTGGTTATGCGCTTTTTGGAAATATCGGTGTTATCTATGCAACCGTGTTTGTCGCCGTTTTTCATATTTTCTGCTGGACACATGGCATCATGCTGTTGGATAAAGGCGGTTTTCAGCTGAAGAAGCTGATTAATCCATGCCTCATTGCGGTCATCGCAGGTATGGTATTCTTTATTTTTCAGATTCGTCTGCCGGAAAGTATTGATTTTGCAATGGGTGCCATTGGCGATATGAATACGCCGCTGGCGATGCTTTTGTCCGGCGCGATTATGACACAGCTGAATTTTAAGGAGGTTTTGATAAAAAGAAGACTCTTTTTCGTGGCGTTACTGCGCTTGATCGTTTCGGCAGGTCTGTTCTGTTTGTTACTGAGATTTCTGCCGATTGATGATCAGATGCGGACAGTAGCCGCAGTGACTGCAGCGTGTCCGGCCGGTGCCATGACGATTACGATGGCGATTATGTATGAGCATGATGATCATTATGCGACAGAGCTTTTTACAGTGACAACGTTGCTTTCAATCCTGACAATGCCACTGTGTATGCTGATTGCCGGATAGGGCACTGCGCAGCAATTTTACATGCGAATACGTCACGATGAAAATCAAACTAAATCATAAGCATTTCTTGGTGTGCCGTCGGCAACATGGATAATTCCGCAGTAGCGGAAGCCATAACTGTCGATGGCATTTTGCATTGGCTTGTTGTCAGCGTGGGTATCAATGCGCAGACAGTCTATTTTGTTATGACAGAAATCTATAAAGGTTGAAAATTTAAAATACCGCTATCCAAATACAACAAAGCTTGCATTGGATGGGCTAGATTTTGAAATAGACAAGGGTTCTTTTATTGGGATTATTGGAGAGAATGGAGCTGGAAAAAGTACGCTCTGTCAGGTGTTCAATGGTCTAGTTCCGGGGTTTTTCAAAGGGGCTTACGGAGGAAAAGTTCTGATCGGGGACACGGAAGTAGCAAAAACGACTGTTTCAAAGCTGTGCCAGAAAGTCGGTCTGGTATTTCAGAATCCGTTTAACCAGCTCACTGGTGCAAAAGAAACGGTTTTTGAAGAAATTGCATTTGGTTTGCAGAACTTCGGTGTTCTGAAAGAAGAGATGATAAGCCGTGTCAATGAGGTGATGGAACTGCTGGATATTGCGGATTACCGGGACAGAAATCCGTTTGATCTGTCCGGTGGTCAGATGCAGAGGGTAGCGCTGGCAGGTATTCTTGCGATGAAACCGGAAGTAATCGTGTTAGATGAGCCTACTTCACAGCTTGATCCGGCGGGAAGTGAGGAAGTTTTTGCGGCGGTCGATAAGCTCACCAAATCAGGGATTACGATCATTATGGTGGAACAGAAACTGGAAAAACTGGCAGAATACTGTGACAGGATTTTGTGGCAGAGAGTTTCGAGCGTGTGATTGTTATGGCGCACGGAAAAGTGCTCGCAGACGGCACAAAAGAGGAAGTGTTTGCACAGAAGGATATCCTGGAGCAGGCAAGGCTCGACCAGCCGTATTTGACAAAGCTGTGTCAGCGGCTTGGGTATAAGAAGTTCTATTTTTCATTAGAATAAGAAAAGGAATATAAACAAAAGCGGAGGTTTAGATAATGAGAAATTTGTTAGTAGTGGTAGATATGCAGAATGATTTTATCGACGGTTCACTCGGAACAAAAGAGGCAGTGGCTATCGTGGATAATGTAGTGGCAGAGATTGCAAAGTATGACACAAAAGACATTTTTGCAACAAGAGACACACATCTGGAAAATTATCTGGAGACACAGGAAGGAAAAAATCTTCCGATTGTGCACTGTGTGAAGGGAACAGAGGGCTGGCAGATCAATGAAAAAGTGAAAACTGCATTAAAAGATGCAACAGTGATTGACAAGCCAACGTTCGGTTCAAAAATTCTTGCAGACGAGATTGCAAAAATCGCAGAGAAAGAAGATATCACCGTTACATTGGTCGGACTTTGCACTGATATCTGTGTTGTCTCCAATGCAATTTTAATTAAGGCATATCTGCCGGAGATTCCAGTAAAAGTCATTGCTTCCTGCTGCGCAGGTGTCACACCGAAAAGTCATGAAGCAGCATTGACCACGATGAAAATGTGCCAGATACTATGAAAAATGCTGGATAGTGGTAATGAAGTGCCAGATACGACAGAGAAAATGCCGGATAGTGAACAGAAACGTACGATTTTGAAGACAAAATTTGGTTGATTAACCAGGTAAAAGTGATATACTGAATGCATAAGAAAAGAAACCGTGTGGAATTATAGTTTTGTTTTCACACGGTTTTTTAGAAAATGAGAGTTAGATATTACTAACATGAGCACTGGAAGTTTTTTGAAAATGAAAAAGAGGACGGATTTCTATGAGAATATTGATTTATGGTGCAGGTGTGATTGGATCCTTGTATGCGGTCTTATTTGCAGAAACTGGCTATGATACGAGTATTTATGCCAGAGGTAAAAGACTTGAGTTTTTAAAGAAAAATGGACTGCTTTATAAGAAAAATCAGAGGGAGCTGCATAAGCAATTTTATGCTTATATGAAAAAACTAAAGGAGGCCAGATATGAAATTTTATGAAAGTGGAGACAGTAGTAAACCAGTGATATTTTTATTTCCTGGTACCTGTTGCCTGTATAGCAGCTTTGAACATGTACTGGATAGATTACATCCTTATTTTTACACGGTAACAGTTTCTTATGATGGATTTGATCCAAATGAGAAAACAGAATTTTATTCAATGGAAGATGAATGTGAAAAGATTGAGCTGGAAATTAAGAAAAAGTATGGTGGAAGAATTAAAGCAGCGTATGGGTGTTCCCTTGGTGGAAGTTTTGTATCCCTTTTGATTCAGCGAAAAAGAATCCATATAGATCATGGCATTATTGGGAGCAGTGATATGGACGAAGCAGGTCGTCTTGTGGCAAAAATCAAGTCATCCATGGTAGTCCCTTTCATGTATAAAATGATACATACAGGTGCTCTTCCGAAATTAATGCAGAAAAAACTGAATAAGACAGATGAGGTTAAAAAAGAATTATATAATGGATTTTTGAATATGTTTGGAATCGGTAAAGGAGGAAATCCGTGGATTACAAAACAGAGTATTTATAATCAGTTCTATTCGGATCTGGTTACGAAAGTCCAGCATGGAATTGATGTGCCGGGAACAACTATCCATGTGTTTTACGCTACAAAGATGGGTAAAAAATATGAAAAGAGATATTGTACTTATTTCAAAAATCCGGATATTCGGAGACACAACATGCAGCATGAAGAACTGTTTTGCTGTCATAGTGCAGAGTGGGTAAAAGAAGTAAAAAAATCAGTGGAAGGCGACAGATAATGAAAGAAAAAGTGAATGTGACAGGTGTGCCGGAAACGATGGTACAGACCCTGTATGCAAGAGCAAAAGAAACAAAAAAACAAAATGCAAAGATCAAAGATGAGATTGCAGTAGAACTTGTGGAAAAGCTGGACTATGACTTTTCTATAGCAGATAAAGATAAAGCCATGAACTATGGTGTGATTGCAAGAACAATTGTATTAGACCGGATGGTTGAGCAATATTTGGAGAAAAATGCAAATACAATTGTTATAAATATTGCATGTGGACTGGATACCAGATGCTACCGGATGAAGGGAAAATATTTGCGCTGGTATAATGTAGACCTTCCGGAAACAATGAAAATAAGGAGCCAGTTCCTTACCGAAACTGATCCGGTGTATCAGATTGCAAAGTCTGCAATGGATGATTCCTACATAGATGATATCGATTATCACGGTAAGAATATTCTGGTAATAATCGAAGGACTTACCATGTATTTGTATGAGAAAGATATCAGGAAGATGTTTTCTATTATTGATAAATCATTTCAGAAAGTTACAGTAATGGTCGAAACCATGTCACCTTTTGTTGTAAATCATGTGAAAGAAAAATCCATAGAGGGAAGCAATGCAAAATTCACCTGGGGAGTTAAGAACGGAACAGAACTGCAAAGAATTGTGCCGGGATTTTCTGTTCAACAGGAAGTCAGTCTTGTTGAAGGAATGAAAGAGCTTATGCCTGTTTATTGTGTGATAGGTAAAATACCAGCTGTTCGGAATATCTCGAACAAAATAATAGTTTTGGAGAAATGTGACTGATATTAAGGAGATGATGCAGATGCAGAAAAGACATTTTGAAATGGAAACAGATGGATTTTATGGTGCATATTGGAAATGTAAAACCGACTCAGACTGTGCAATGATTGCAATGATCGGAGATGACTCGGAAGATTATCTGGCACGAACATCCGTAAAATGGTTACATAAACTTGGTGTGAATGTGATGACAATGTCTCCGGCAAAAAAGGATTATGGACATCATAATTATCCGCTGGAACGTATAGAAAAAGCAATCAGTTGGTTAAAAACACATGGTAATCGGAAGATAGGAATTGTCGGGGCATCTACTACAGGAACACTTGCTTTAACTGCCGCTTCTTATTTTGAAGATCTTACATTGACAATAGGTCTGACACCGAGTGATTTTATCTGGCAGGGGTTTATGCAGGGGAAAAAAGATGGCTGTAAGGAATGGCCGATTGAGGGAGAATCACTTTTCTCTTATAAAGGTGAACCGCTTCCGTATATGCCGTTTTGTTATAAACATCCGGACTATTGGCACGTGATTGAGAAAGAAACAAAACGGACCGGTGATATGATTAATTCGAGAAAATTGTTTGATGACTCAGAAACAGCTCATCCAATTACAGAAGAAGAAATGATCAAGATTGAAAAAATTCATGGAACATTATTGCTGATTGGCGCTGAAGATGATGTGTTGTGGGATACTGCAAAATATATACGCCGTATGGAGCTGCGTATGAAAGATCGTCCCCACACATGCAGGTTGGAGTCTGTTATTTACGAGCATGCGACCCATTTCGTATTTCCGGAGAGTATGTTAAAGACGATGCTGCCAATTGGTTCTGGAATCTTTATGAAACTGGCATTTCAGGCGGCAAGAAAGTATCCGAAAGAATGCCAGAGAGCACGGCTGGATATTGACCAGCGGGTGAGAAATGCTGTTGCTGAATGGAAGAGTACAGAAAGATAGATTAAAATAGATAGAAGGTATAAGTATGGTATTTAAAACAATAGGAAATAAATCAAATCCAGTCATCTTGTTTTTCCATGCAATGGGAGTAATTGGGGAAAGTAGTATGCCGGTTGCAGAGAAAATGAAAGAAAAATATTACTGTATTATGCCAACATCAACCGTGTATTGCTCTGGGCAGAGATATCAAAGTAAAAGAGATGAAATACAGCAAATTGTACGATTTCTGGAAAATCATGGAATCAAAGAGATAGAACTTGCAGTTGCATCTTCGATTGGTGCAGATCTTGCCATGGCATTCCTGACAGAGACAAAAATAACGGTAAAGCATGTTTTTTTTGATGGCGGACAGTTTGCCCAGATTGGAAAAGCAACTCGCAGAATCATGGTCCCGTTCTTATATATAGCAATGAAAAGTTTATATTGGTCAAAAGGAAAGACACTAAAGAGAATCATGTGGTGTGACGATGACAAAATTAAACCCTATTTTATAGAGGCAGGGAAGAACTTGACATATGGGAATCTGAGAAGACAGCTGGCAGACAGCTTGGAAGATAAACCATTTCCAGAACTGTCAGAAGAATTGCAGAAACATACATTTTGGGAATTTGGAAGTATAGAAGAACATTTTAAATATAGAAATGCAGTGATGCAGACCTATATACACGGTAACTTTCCCGTTTTTGAGGGATTTAACCATATGCAGTATCAAATCCAAAATCCGGAAGGATTTGCCAGAATGCTCAAAAAAATTATTGAGACAGATAGATTACCTGAATTGGTATTTTGAAAGAAGGTATCAGAAAAATGTTATTATTGTTGCAAAATGTATTGTACTGTCTGCTGTATGCATCCCTGATAAAATGTGCAGTGAGGAACGACGGGCGTAACTGTTTATATTTTTATCCAAAAGAATATGTAGAAGAAGCACAGAAACGTGGAATTGCTGATAAAGAAACTGTGATGAAAAGGTCAAAGTGGTTTATGATACCATTTTGTATTATTATATTTGTGGCTCTGATCTTGATTATTTCTGTTTGGAATCATGTTATGGATTTTAAAACGGCATATCTTCAAGCCTGTCTTTTTCTTGTGGTCATGAACTGGTTTGATGGTATTGTGATTGACAGATTATGGGTGGCGCACAGCAGAATCTGGCATATAGATGGTATGGAAGGAATTCCGTATGTAAAGCCTTGGAAGACTGTGTTGGTAAAACGAGGGGCGGCTACTGTACTGTATTTGGTGGTTGCATTTGTAGTAGCAGGGATTGTGGAATTACTTGGTAAAATATGATAAATTTCAGTTTCATTAAGTAAAAATATTTTGTTGTAGAGACAGAGGTGTATTTAATTATGAACTTTTTATAGAGTGTATGGAGAAATCCGTATGCTCTTTTTTGATTTGGAAAAAGTAATGCAAAAAAAGTATTTTTGACCGCTGTTAAACATGTGCTGTCCCTTTCGATATATGAAGGAATTATTTTTCCTGCATATTTTATAGAAAAGAGGATGAAGATATGTCAGAAAAAAGATGTTATACAGTTCAGGAATTACAGGAGATATTGGGAGTCAGCAGACCGACAGTCTATAATCTTTTAAAGAAGAAAGAATTTCGCTGGTCTTGACATAGGACCAGTATCTGCTAAGTGGAAACTGAATACAAGGAAAAATAAAAAATCTAAACAGTAGACTTGACAAATTCCTGTAATGAGTTAAAATATAACAGTGTTATATAGTACTGTTATATTTTAAAAAGAAGTTTAGAGGATACGAAAAGAATGTCGACGAAAGCAGAAGATACACAGAAAAACATATTAGATACAGCCAGAAAACATTTCCTGAAAGAGGGTTTGACAGGAGCATCTTTAAGAAATATTGTAAAAGATGCAGGGCTTACTACTGGCGCATTTTACAAATATTATCCGACGAAAGAGGCACTTTTTGATGCACTGACAGATCCCTATATGGAACATATTTATCAGATTTATGATCAGATTGTTGAGGCGTTTGAAAAGCTTTCAGCCAGTGACCAGACAAGGAATATGTCGGATACATCCAGTGATGGGATGGAACAGATGGTTGATTATATCTATGATCATTATGATAATTTTAGATTATTGTTGAAATGCGGAGACAGTGGAAAATTTGAACTATTCATACACAATATGGTAGAGCGGGAAATGAAGTCCAGCTTGAATTATATGGAAAAGATGAAAGAGAACGGTGTGAAAATACCGATTGTAGAGGAAAGCCTTATGCATATGATCTATACGGGATTTTTTTCATCAGTATTTCAGATTATTGAGCATGATATAGATAGAGAGACTGCAAAGAAAAATGTAGATCAACTGAAAGAATTTAATACAGGTGGCTGGGAGCGATTGTGGAATATTGAGTTTCCGGTATAACTGATGTAAGAATCCGGAATAGATTGTATGTGTTGCAGGTTTTGGATTTCTGAATAAAGTTCAGACAGGATAATAATATCAGGTGGTTGATGCCAGTAGACCACCTATTTTATTATATGTTGGTTAGCGCAAACTAACAGAAGGTAAAACAATAAAACGAACGTAAGGAGTGAAAAGATGTGAAAGAAAAAAAGAAGTCGGCAGTCAGCTGGATCCTGACGTGGGCCGGACAAAAAAGAATTGCCTATGTGTGGAGTGTGTTACTTGCAATAGGAAATGTGATTTTTAAGATTTTGCCGTATTTTATTATTGCAGATGTAGTAAAGCTGTTTTTAAATGGTGAAAAGGAGTTTGAAATATATCTTGCAAAAGCGGTTCTGATTGCATTATCGTTTATCATTGCAGAACTGCTTCATTCACTTTCGACAGCATTGTCACATAAAGCAACGTTTGCAGTACTTGCAAATATAAGAAAATCTTGCTGTGACAAGCTGGCGCGGGTACCTCTTGGCTATGTGAAAGACACACCTTCCGGTACATTTAAAAATATTATGGTGGAAAGAATCGACAGTATCGAGACAACACTGGCGCATATTGTCCCGGAATTCACGTCCAATCTGCTGGCACCGATTGTGATTTTGATTTATTTCTTCCTGACAGACTGGAGACTGGCACTTTGGTCATTGGTGCCGGTTATAGTGGGATTTCTTTCCTATTTTGGAATGATGATGGATTATAAACCAAGCTTCGAGAGAACGGTTCAGACAACAAAAGATCTGAATGATGCGGCAGTGGAATATATTGACGGAATCGAAGTGATCAAGGCATTTGGAAAGACAGAAAGTTCTTATGCAAAATTTACAAAGGCGGCTTTTGAATATGCAGATTCCTTTATTTCCTGGATGAAACGGTGCTCGATCTTTCATGGACTGATGATGGTGGTCACACCTTATACGCTTCTTACGGTATTGCCGTTTGGGGCACATTATGTAGCCAATGGAACACTTGCGATTTCAAATTTTGTCATCTGTATTATTTTATCACTTGGAATCGTTGGACCGTTGATCACAGTGGGTTCCTATACAGATGATCTTGGCAAGATCGGAGTGATTGTTGGTGAAGTGGCAGGAATTCTGGAACAGCCGGAGCTTGAACGTCCAGAGAAAAGTAAAAGTGTTCCAAAAGACAACTCCGTTACTCTTGAAGATGTCAGATTTGGTTATCACGACAAAGAAATCCTGCACGGAGTAACTATGGAGCTGAAAGCAGGAACGGTAAATGCAATCGTAGGACCTTCCGGAAGCGGCAAGTCGACCATCGCAAAGCTGATTGCGTCCCTATGGGATGTGGATTCCGGAAGCATCAAAATCGGTGGAGTTGATGTCAAAGAACTGGCATTTGCAGATTTTAATCGGAAAATTGCATATGTTGCACAGGACAATTATCTGTTTAATGAAACAGTCCGTGAAAATATTAGACAAGGAAATCCGGATGCTACAGATGAACAGATCATCGAGGTGACAAAGAAAAGTGGATGCTATGAATTTATCATGCAGTTGGAGAATGGATTTGATACGGTTGTAGGAGGTGCAGGAGGACATCTGTCAGGTGGCGAGAGGCAGCGTATCTCCATTGCAAGAGCAATGTTAAAGGATGCTCCGATCGTGATCCTTGATGAGGCAACTGCCTACACAGATCCGGAAAATGAGGCAATTCTGCAGAATTCTATCGCAAAACTGGTAGCAGGGAAGACCCTGATCGTAATAGCACACAGACTTTCTACTGTTAAGGACAGTGACCAGCTCTTTGTTGTAAATGATGGAAATGTAACAGCACATGGCACACATGAGGAACTTCTGGTGTCATGCCCGCTTTATAAGGAAATGTGGAATGCCCATATTTCTGTAAAAGATACGGTGAAGGAGGGAGAATGATATGTTTGGGATTCTGGCAAAATTCTTTCGTTTTTCAGGCAGAGAAAATGGCAATAAATTTAAACTGTCGATAGTGATCGGACTCATAGAGGATCTTGCCTCAGCAATGAAGATTCCGGCTATTATGTACATACTGATTGGTCTGCTGAGTGAGAAACCGACAGGAAAATATATTGGAGGCTCCGTTGCGATTATGGTTCTTGCAATTGTAGTCGATGTAATCTGCAAGAGATACTCTACAGTGCTTCAGACAGAGGGAGGATATAATGCAAGTGCTTTTATGAGAATCAAGATTGCAGAACATCTGCGATATCTGCCGATGGGGTATTTCAATTCCAATAGTATCGGGGAAATTTCTTCCATTACAACCAATACAATGGAAATACTTGGCGATGTGGCTGCGAGAGTGGTTATGCTGACAATGCAGGGAATTCTGGAAACATCAATGATCATTCTTATGCTGTTTAT
The DNA here is from genome assembly GCF_014287355.1 of Ruminococcus hominis. NCBI lineage: Bacteria > Bacillati > Bacillota > Clostridia > Eubacteriales > Oscillospiraceae > Ruminococcus > Ruminococcus hominis. The sequence continues at coordinate 893,999 of NZ_JACOPE010000001.1, forward strand.
TTTTGACTGGAGAATCGGACTGATAGCTGCAGCAGGAGTACTTATTTTCTTTGGGGTCAATTCTGTGATGCAGAATGCGGGTAAAAAAGATTCAGAGCAAAAAGTGGTATGCGATACGGAGCTTGTAAACCAGATCATGGAGTATCTGCAGGGAATATCAGAAGTTAAATCATATAACTTGCTTGGGAAACAGGCGAAAAGATTAAATGATGCAAATGAAGCATGTGAAAAGATCAATACAAAGATGGAAATGCTGTTTGTGCCCTATCATTTTCTGCAAAGTGTGATAACAAAAATTACAGGTGCTGTGATCGTGGCTTGCAGTGCATATTTTTATATTAATGGAACTATGAGTGCGGTCTATGCGATCGGTATGACAATTTCAGCATTTATGCTTTATGCCAGTCTGGAATGTGCAGGAAATTATTCATCTCTTTTACATGTGGTAAGTGTATGTGTAGATAAAGCAAATGCAATATTGGAGCTGGATACCATGGATATCGACGGCAAAGAGATTCAGCCGGAAAATTACGATATCAGACTTTCTAATGTTTCGTTTTCTTATGACAAACGGAAGATCATTGATGATATATCGCTCTCTATTCCGCAGAAAACGACGACAGCAATCGTTGGACCATCTGGTGGAGGAAAATCAACACTTTGCAATCTGATTGCCAGGTTCTGGGATGTGGATTCCGGGGAAGTGACACTTGGAGGTGTGAATGTAAAAGACTACAGCATGAACAGTCTGATGAGTAATTTCTCATTTGTGTTTCAGTCGGTGTATTTGTTTGCAGACACCATTGAGAATAATATTAAATTCGGACGCCAGGATGCAAGTCATGAGGAAGTGGTGGAAGCGGCGAAGAAAGCATGTTGTCATGATTTCATCAGCAAACTTCCGAATGGATATGACACAGTGATCGGAGAAGGAGGAGCCACACTTTCCGGTGGTGAGAAGCAGCGTATTTCGATAGCCAGAGCGATTATGAAGGATGCGCCAATCGTCATATTGGATGAAGCAACGGCAAATGTTGATCCGGAGAATGAAAAGGAGCTGATGGATGCAGTAGATGCACTTACAAAGGAAAAAACGATTATTATGATTGCCCACAGATTAAAAACAGTTAGACATGCAGACCAGATTGTGGTTGTTGACAAAGGACGAATTGTGCAGCAGGGAATACATGAGCAACTAATGAAGCAGGAAGGTATTTATAAGAGATTTGTGGATGCAAGGCAGCAGGCGGTAAGTTGGAAACTGGTGCACTGAGAAATCAAGGCGTTCACAAAATCTTCACAAAATAATTAGCACTCAACTCTTGACAGTGCTAATAACAGGTGCTATAGTACAACTAGAACAAAGGAAGAGGGAAATAAAAGAGAAAGCCTCAGATCCGAAAGTTCAAGAATACAACACTTTTGCAAATCAAAAGTGCTAACATATATGGATTCAAAAAAAGGAGAGATGACTTATGTTAAGACCTAGTATTTTTGGAGAAAGTTTTTTAAATGATTGGAACGATTGGGATAACTGGATGAATTTTTCATTCCCGGATGTAGAGAAAAAGTTGTATGGAAAACATGCAGCACATGTAATGAAAACAGATATTAAAGAACATGATGATGGATATGAATTGGTAGTAGATTTACCGGGATTCAAGAAAGATCAGATTCAGGTAGAATTGAAAGATGGTTATTTGACTATCAGCGCAGAGAAAGGTCTTGAAAAAGACGAGAAAGAGAAAAAAGGAAAATACCTCAGACAGGAACGTTATTCAGGAAGCACAAGCCGTACATTCTATGTAGGTAAAGATGTTACAGAGAATGATATTCATGGAAAATTTGAGAATGGTATTTTGACACTCGATATCCCGAAGAAAGAGGAGAAGAAAGAAGTGGAAGCAAACCACTTTGTAACCATTGAGGGATAGGATAAAAAGAGCTCCCTGGGAAGTCCTGGGGAGCTTTTTCTAAATAAGAGGAAAATTTTATGTGTTGTTGATTTGAAATAAGTTGATAGATGCTGTTAAGGCAATGCTTTGAAAAAATATCAGGAGGTGATATGAATGGCAAAGAGGGATTATTATGATGTATTAGGGGTTAGTAGAAGTGCAAGTGCCTCAGAGATCAAGAAAGCTTATAGGAAGCTTGCAAAAAAATATCATCCTGATACGAATGCGGGAAATAAAGAAGCAGAACAGAAATTCAAAGAAGTTACAGAAGCGTACAATGTATTAAGTGACGAAGAAAAGAAAAAAATGTATGATCAGTTTGGTCATGCAGCATTTGACGGAAGTACACCAAATGGAGCATATCAAGGTAATGCAGGAAATTATGGTTCTGGTTTTGGCGGCTCTTACAGCGGAGCATATCAAGATGCGAATGGCGCTTATCACGAATATCATTTCAACAGCAGTGACATGGGAGACATTTTTGATGATATGTTTGGAAATATCTTCCATGGTGATGAAAGCGGCAAAGGTTTTGGCAGTTTTAGAAGCGGAAGTACCGGTGGTTTCAAAGGCTTTGGAAGTGGCGGAAGCAAAGGCTTTGGCGGGCAATATTATCAAAATGCACCACAAAAAGGTTCTGATATCCACGCAGATGTAACAGTAGGATTTGATGAGGCAGCATTTGGCTGTGATAAGATAATTACATTACAAAATCCATCAAATGGAAGCAGTCAGTCGTTAAAAGTACACATTCCGGCCGGTATTGATACCGGAAAAAGTGTACGGCTTCGAGGAAAAGGACAGCCGGGATTTCAGGGCGGCGAAGCCGGAGATTTGTTCTTGAAAGTGACAGTTGCCAATAAACCGGGATATGAACGAAAAGGTTTGGATGTTTATACAACGATACAAATTCCATATACAACAGCAGTATTCGGAGGCGAAGCAAGAGTACACACGTTGTATGGCGATGTGATGTGCAAGATTAAAGAAGGAACACAGTCAGGAAGCAAGATTCGATTAAGAGGAAAAGGAATTGTTTCCATGAAAAATGCATCCGTGCATGGAGATCAGTATGTCACAGTGGAAATTCAAGTGCCGAAATATTTGAATCAAGAAGCAAAAGAAAAATTAAAAGAATATCAGAGAGCGTGTGCGTGATAAAAAATAGTACACGCGGATAATAGAAAGAGACTTTACACTATGCTATAATATTTACGATAAAGGCAGAGCGTGTAAGGTCTTTTTTTACTTTATACAAAAGCCTTTCCATTTTACACAAAGGAAATAAATAAAAATGTCGAATATAAATGAGTATAATTGGGATAAATTGTTAAAAATAAAAACAAGTGGCAGAGATGATACAAAAGCAGACCAACATTGCTATCCGTATGAACCTACGCCATATTGTGTACTTGAGAGACTGGCAAACAGCGGGTATATCAAGAAAAATAATTGCGTGATCGATTATGGTTGTGGAAAGGGCAGGGTTGATTTTTTCTTATCTTATCAGACAAGATGTAAAAGTGTCGGAATAGAATATGATGAACGGATTTACAAAGATGCCTGCAATAATCAAGACACTGCCGTTTCCGGCTCAAGAACCGAATTTTTACTTCAAAAAGCAGAAACATATTCATTAGAAAAACAAGAAGACAGGATGTTTTTCTTCAATCCATTTTCAATAGAAATATTGAGAAATGTAATAGCTCGAATTATTCAATCATATTATGCAGAACCAAGACAAATGTTGTTGTTTTTCTACTATCCGTCAGATGAGTATATTGCGTATCTGATGACGGTAGATGAATTGACATTTGTTGACGAGATCGAGTGTATGGATTTGTTTGAAGGAAACAATAAACGTGAACGAATTATGATTTTCGAGATAGGAAATGAGTAGAAAAATAATGGATTTGTGTTGAAAATGTTGCCGGAAATTGTAAAGCATGTGGATATTTGTTATAATAAAAAATATTTGCAATTCAAAGGGGAAAATACAAGTAGAAAGGAATAGAGAAATGAAAGAAAAAATTCATGCATTGACAGAAGAAATGTTGGAAAATATGGGGAGATTGGTAGCAATTGATTCTCAGCTGGGGACACCAGAGGAAGGAAAACCATTTGGCGAGGGACCTGCAAAAGCTCTGGAAGAAGGGCTTAAGATTGCGGAAGAGCTTGGATTTAAAACAGTAAATCTGGACAATTATTGTGGATATGCAGAGATGGGAGAGGGCGAAGAAATCATCGGAATCGCAGGACATCTTGATATTGTTCCGGTAGGTGGAGACTGGAATTATGATCCATTTAAGCTTACAAGAGATGGAGATTATGTATATGGACGTGGAACAACAGATGACAAAGGTCCGGTTATAGAGGCACTTTATGCAATGAAATTGTTGCGTGATTCTGGAATTAAAATGAATAAACGTGTCCGTCTCATTATGGGATGTAATGAAGAAAATGGATCAAAATGTATGGAGCACTATAATGAGGTCGCAGAAGAATTATCCTGTGGATTTACTCCGGATGCAAGCTATCCATGTATCCATGGTGAAAAAGGACACATGGCTATGATGGCGTATTCTAAAAATACAAAAATCATTTCCATGAATGGTGGATTTGTTTCAAATGCTGTATGTGATACATGCACAACAGTGATTCCAAGTGAAGCCGGTCTGAAAGAAAAACTTGAGAAAACATTTGCTGAAACAAAACTCCAGGAATATAAATTGACAGAAGAAAATGGAGAAATCAGCATTTATGCAAAAGGAGTACCGGCACATGCAAGTACCCCAACTCTTGGGGTAAATGCAGCAGGCGTGACATGTGAGTGTCTTGAAAAAGCAGGTTTTGAAGATGATTTTGTAAAATTCTATAATACACATATCGGTACTGCATGTGATGGCGCAGGTGTAGGACTGAAAATAGCAGATCAGTATGGTGATTTGACATTTTGTAATGGAATAGTTAAGACAGAAGATGGTGTTATTTCATGCACAATTGATATCCGAGTACCGGTGACATTGAAGGCAGAAGATGTCCGTAAAATGTGCGAAGACAAATTAGAAGACGAAAATGGACGTATTGAGATATTAGAAATCGGAGATCCATTATTTTATCCAAGAGAATCACCACTTGTAAATGCTTTATATAAAGCATATGTAGATGTGACTGGAGATACAGAGAATGAACCAATGGTAATCGGCGGTGGAACTTATGCAAAATCATTAAAAAATATAATTGCATTTGGACCGGAGAAGGTTGGTATGGATTATCGTATTCATGGTGCGGATGAATTTATTCTTGTTTCTGAGATGGAGGAAACTGTGCTGATTTATATGGAGGCAATTAAGAATTTGCTTGCTATTTAGTTCATTAGGTGGCAATACGTTCCTTACAAAAAATTGATATAAGAATTCTTGCTCAGATTCCATGAGCGGGAAATACATAAAGGTCAGAATTATTACTAAAAGCAGAGCTTAGAAACCAGCAATTCGAGCTGTGCCCTCAAACAGCAAGTTTCTAAGCTCTAACGTAAAATTCTGGCCTTTTAGTATTTCCAATCGCTTCCTTTGTATTCACAGAAATTCATATCCAATATTTTTTCTCTGTACTTTATCGCAAATCAAATGAATTAAAGAGCAGTGCTCTGTGGTGTACCGTAATAGAAACAGGTAGATGATTTTTTTTGTAACTGTTGTATCTGCAAGCCCTTGATATTCGTTATTGCAGATGCTCTTTTTTAGACCGATGTATCTACAAGGCTTTGATATTCATTGTTGCAGATGCTCTTTTTGGAATCAATGTATCTGCAACTTGCTTTTCTTTGAACTTGCAGATACTTTTAATCCTGCCTGTCATGTACAATTGCATCTGCATCTTGCCTTTTCTGGGATTTAAAGATACTTCCTTTGCAAATTTTGCATCTACATCTCACATTTTCGATAACGTGAAGATGCTCCCCAGTAAAATTACGCATCCGCAACTTGCTCTTTCAATGCTTTGCGGATGCTCCCATCAAAATTTTGCATCTTCAATCCTCTATCGCAGATATCGTCGCTCGATATCCTTTGAGTTCTATTTACTTCACAACTTGAGCCAATACATTACTTACAAAAAAATTGATATAAGAAATTCGAGCGAATATGGAGTGAGCGTTGGAGACACTTGGAGCGTAAATTTTTGCGTTAATGAATTTGAACGAACGTGTTTGAAGCTGCGTAGCAGCAAGTTTGAGTTCAAATTCATTTGCTTTTAGCAAAAATTTACGCTCTTATGTGTCTCCCGCTCATGGAATCTGAGCAAGAATTCTTATATCAATTTTTTGTAAGGAACGTATTGCCACTTAATGAACTAAATAGCAATCTAATGAACCAAAGTAACTTGACTCCCTCTTGACAATACAAAAATAATTGTGATAAACTTGTTTATAGATAAACAGTTCAACAATGAACAATTTAAAAATAAACAGTTCTTTTTTGAACAAATAAATTGATTAAACATGAACGAAAGGTGGAGAGACATTTGTGTGAAGAACAAATCCATGTTAATCATCAAATACACAAAATGGACAGGACAATATCAAAATTGTTAGAGACGCGTGTAAAGGACGAAGGGCTGGATGAGGCTACACTGATGCATGGATGGATATTGCGTTATCTGTACGAGCATCAGGAGCAGGATATTTATCAGAAAGATATAGAGAAGTATTTTGGAATATGTCGTTCGGGAGTGACAAATATCATTCAGGCTTTGGAAAAGAAAGGGCAGGTGTACCGTGCTTCGGTAGAAACTGATGCCAGATTAAAGAAAGTTATGTTGACAGAAAAGGGAAAGTTAAGTCATGAAAAACTTGGAGAGATTTTCCAAAAGATGGATGCAGATCTTGAAGAAGGAATTTCAGAAGAAGAAATCCAGGCATTTATGAAGGTAATCAATAAGGTTTATTGTAATATTGAAAAAATGAAAGGAGAGAATCTATGATTCGTACTTTATTAAAAGAAGTAAAAGAGTATAAGGCAGCATCGATCGCGACACCAATTTTTATGATTCTGGAAGTATTGTTTGAAACATTGATTCCATTTTTAATGGCGTCGATCATTGATAAAGGTGTTAATACCGGAGACATCAACCATATTTATAAGGTTGGTGGAATTATGATCGTTGCGGCAGCATTAGGTCTGGTTGCGGGAATGGCAGGAGGGCGTTATGGTGCGAAAGCTTCTACCGGATTTGCAAAGAATTTGAGAAATACGATGTTTGATCATATTCAGACATTTTCATTTGCAAATATCGATCATTTCAGCACAGCGGGATTGGTTACGCGTCTGACAACAGATGTGACAAACGTACAAAATGCATATCAGATGGTTCTGCGTATGATGATGAGGGCACCGGCGAGTATGATCTGCGCCATGGTCATGGCATTTGCAATCAATGTAAGACTGGCAAGTATTTATCTTGTTGCTGTTATAATTCTGGGAATCATTTTATTTTTCATTATTCGCCATGCAACAGCTTATTTCCAGCAGGCATTTCCGAAATACGATGCATTGAATGAATCTGTTCAGGAAAATGTATCTGCGATTCGTGTTGTAAAAGCATATGTAAGAGAAGAGCAGGAGACAAGCAAATTTCAGCGTGCGAGCAAAAATATTTATGACATTTTTGTAAAGGCAGAAAAGAACGTTGTGTGGAATGCTCCAATCATGATGTTTACGGTATATACCTGTATCATTCTGATTAGTTGGTTTGGAGCAAAAATGATAGTAGTTGATTCTCTGACGACAGGAGAATTGATGAGTCTTCTTGCATATTGTATGAATATTTTGATGAGTTTAATGATGTTGTCTATGGTGTTCGTTATGATTTCAATGAGTATGGCCAGCATGCGCCGTATCGCAGAAGTGTTAAATGAAACAACAGATATCCACAATCCGGAAAATCCGATTTACGAAGTTTCGGATGGAAGTATTGAATTTAAAAATGTAGATTTTTCTTACAAAAAAGACAGTGCAGAAAAAGTTTTGAAAAATATTAATCTGGATATTCATTCAGGTGAAACAATCGGAATCATCGGAGGAACCGGCAGTGCAAAAACGAGCCTTGTCAATTTGATCAGCCGTCTGTACGACGTGTCGGACGGAGAGATTCTGGTTGGCGGAAAAAATGTAAAAGAATACGATTTGGAAGTACTGAGAAATCAGGTTTCGGTTGTGCTTCAGAATAATGTATTATTTACCGGAAGTATTTTAGACAACCTTCGCTGGGGAAATAAAGAGGCTTCGGATGAGGAATGTATTCAGGCATGTAAATTGGCATGTGCCGATGAATTTATCGAGCGTTTCCCACAGAAATACAATACACATATTGAGCAAGGTGGAAATAACGTATCCGGTGGTCAGAAACAGAGACTTTGTATTGCAAGAGCATTGCTGAAAAAACCGAAGATATTAATTTTGGATGACAGTACGAGTGCTGTCGATACAGCGACAGATGCAAAGATACGTCGTGCATTTAGAGAGGAAATTCCGGATACAACAAAGCTTATCATTGCACAGCGTATCTCCAGTGTACAGGATGCAGATCGTATCATTGTTATGGATGAAGGCCAGATCAATGGATTTGGTACGCATGAAGAACTACTCAAGACAAATGAGATTTATCGCGAGGTATATGAATCACAGACACAAGGCGGCGGAGATTTTGACGAAAATGGAGGTGAAGCATAATGCCAAGAGCAATGGGAAAACCACAGAATAAAGTTAAAAATCCGGGGAAATTACTCATGCGATTGATGAATTACATTTTTCGGGATTATAAATTTCATTGTATTGCAGTATTCATTCTCATTTTTGTAGGTGTTATTGCAAATGTACAAGGAACGATGTTTACAAGAGATTTAATCGATAAATATATAACACCATTTCTTTTATCCAGCGATACACCGAATTTTTCGCCACTCGCACATGCAATTGCAAGAGTTGCAGTATTTTATGGTATTGGAATTGTAGCAACATATGCATACAATCGTATTATGATAAATGTTACTCAGGGTATGATGATGAATATGCGAAATGAAATGTTTGAACATATGGAAAAGCTTCCTATCAAATATTTTGACACGCATGCACATGGCGATATTATGTCAATCTATACAAATGATATTGATACGTTGCGCCAGATGGTCAGTCAGAGTATCCCGCAGATTATCAATAGTGGATTTACAATCATCAGTGTATTTATCAGTATGTTGATTTTAAATATTCCATTGACGATTGTGACACTTATTATGGTTGCAATCATGATTTGGGGAACAAAGAAATCTGCCGGACAGAGTGGAAAATATTTCCTGGAACAGCAGAGAAATCTTGGTAAAGTAAATGGATATATTGAAGAGATGATGAATGGTCAGAAGGTTGTAAAAGTATTCTGCCACGAAGAAGAAAGCAAAAAAGAATTTAAAGAATTAAATGAAGCTTTGTTTGTAAGTGCAGACCGTGCAAATACATTTGCCAACTTCCTTGGACCTATGAATGCACAAATCGGAAATATCAGTTACGTAATCTGTGCAATCGTCGGAGGAGCACTTGCATTAAATAGTGTCGGCGGATTTACGTTGGGAGGACTTGCAAGTTTCCTGACATTTAATAAGAGCTTTAGCATGCCGATCAACCAGGTCAGCCAGCAGATGAATGCGATTGTAATGGCACTTGCCGGTGCGGAACGTATCTTTACATTGCTGGATGAGAAAGTGGAAGTAGATGATGGTTACGTTACATTAGTAAATGCAAAAGAGGAAAATGGAAAGCTTGTAGAGAGTGAAAAACGTACAGGACGCTGGGCTTGGAAGCATATTCATCAGGCAGATGGTTCCGTAGATTATATTGAACTTCAGGGAAATGTTGTCTTTGACGGAGTAGATTTCGGATACAATGATGATAAGATTGTGCTTCACGATGTGAAATTATATGCGGAGCCGGGGCAGAAGATTGCGTTCGTTGGTTCTACAGGGGCAGGAAAAACAACCATTACAAACCTGATTAACCGTTTCTATGATATTCAGGATGGCAAAATCCGATACGATGGAATCAACATCAACAAGATAAAAAAAGCAGACCTGCGTCATTCGCTTGGAATTGTATTGCAGGATACACATTTATTTACAGGAACAGTAAAAGAAAATATTCGTTTTGGAAAACTGGATGCCACAGATGAAGAAATCATTGCAGCAGCAAAACTTGCAAATGCAGATGGATTCATCCGCAGACTTCCGGACGGATACGATACAATGATCACCGGCGATGGAGCAAACTTAAGTCAGGGACAAAGACAGCTCTTAGCAATCGCCAGAGCAGCTGTGGCAGATCCGCCGGTATTGATTTTGGATGAGGCGACAAGTTCAATTGATACACGTACAGAGCGTATCATTCAGGAAAGTATGGACAGATTGATGCATGGACGTACAACATTTGTTATTGCACATCGTCTGTCAACAGTCCGTAACTCGGATTGTATCATGGTTCTCGAACAAGGTAGAATTATTGAAAGAGGTACACATGATCAGTTGATTGAAGAGAAAGGGAAGTATTACCAGTTGTATACGGGAAATGCGATTTCGGCGTAGGGGCTATTTAGTTCACTGGGTGGCGATACGTTCCTATAAGAAACATTGGATATGAATTTCTGTTCAGACTCCGTCAGCGGGAAATACATAAAGGTCAGAATTATTACTAAAAACAGAGCTTAGAAACCAGCAACTCGGGCTACGCCCTCAAACAGCAAGTTTCTAAGCTTTAACGTAAAATTCTGGCCTTTTAGTATTTCCAATCGCTTCCTTTGTATTCGCAGAAATTCATATCCAATGTTTTCTTAAAGTACGTTATCGAATGCTTGATGAATTAAATAGTAGAACTTTACTGGACGAGTGTTGCGGATATATCATTCTGATGGGGGGTATCTGCGATAATGGATTTGATGGAATTGAAGATGTGTAATTTCTGCAGGATGTATCTGCAAGTTATAGAAAGAGCAAGTTGAGGATGCACAATTTCAATGAGAAGCATCCTCATGTTATCGAAAATGTGGGATGTAGATGCAAAATTTGCGAAGGCAGTATCCTCAAATCCAAGAAAAGGCAAGATGTAGATGCAATTTAATATAGTAGACAGGCTGAAAAGCATCTGCAAGTTCAAAGAAAAGTAAGTTGCAGATACGTTGGTCCCCAAAATAGCATCTGCAATAGTGAATATTAAAGTCTTGCAGATACATTGGTCTAAAAAAGAGCATCTGCAATGGCGAATAAACCGAGAATATAGATACATCAGATACCAGAAAATTGAATCTACTCATCCCTCCATCTATTTTAATTACGGTACACCTCCAAGAAAGAAAAGACTATGCAATCCAGCGAATTGGAGTCGGGCTTGCCCGACGAAGTTGAGCAGGAGTGCATAGTCTTTTCTTTCTTGGAGGTTGTCGAGAATTAAATACGTAAATAGCAACTTCCACTTGACATTTGCAAAACACAGCGTTATTATGAACATATGAACAAATGCTCATACGTTAAAAAGAAGGAGGACACACAAATGGCGATACACGATGTAGAATGTTGTGAAGAATACCAGACTCATGAAGAATTATTAAAGCTTGTTCATGAGCAGATGCCGGATGAAGATGAGCTATATGATCTGGCAGAGTTGTTTAAGGTCTTTGGAGATTCAACAAGAATCAGAATTTTATTTGTGCTATTTGAAGCAGAAGTGTGTGTGTGTGACCTGGCAGAAGCATTGAATATGACGCAGTCAGCAATTTCACATCAGCTTCGAATTTTGAAACAGTCAAAATTAGTAACGAGCAGAAGAGATGGTAAGCAAGTGTTTTACTCACTGGCGGATGGTCATGTAAGAACGATCATTGCACAGGGGAGAGAACATATAGAAGAATAAAAGAAAGGAAGTCAATTATTATGAAGAAAAAATTCAAATTACAGGATCTGGATTGTGCAAACTGTGCAGCTAAAATGGAGGAAGCTATCAAAAAAATCGATGGTGTGAATGATGCAAGTGTAAGCTTTATGATGCAAAAGATGACAATCGATGCAGATGATGCGAGATTTGATGAGATTGTAAAAGAAGCAGTTGCTATCTGTGCAAAAGTTGAGCCGGATTGTAAAGTGTTACTGTAATTATTCAGATTCTATGTTATAAAATCCAGTATAGTTGTGAATTAATAAAAGAAAAATCAGATTTTAGGAGGAATTATGACAAAGAAACAAAAAAAGATGTTATACCGAATCATCATAACATTTATTTTATTTTCAATATTGATGGTTACAGAGCATTTAGGAATGTTGGAAAAATTTAATACGATTGTATTATTTATCATTTATTTAATTCCTTATCTGGTTATTGGATATGATATTGTATGGAAGGCAGCCCGAAATATCAAAAATGGACAGATATTTGATGAGAACTTTTTAATGATGATTGCAACTTTCGGTGCTTTCGGAGTGCAGGAATATTCAGAAGCAGTAGCAGTTATGCTGTTCTATCAGGTAGGCGAATTATTTCAGGGATATGCGGTTGGTAAATCGCGCCAGTCTATTTCAGCCATGATGGACATTTGCCCGGAATATGCAAATGTGGAAGAAGATGGGAATCTTGTTCAGGTAGACCCGGATGATGTGGAAATCGGAACCGTGATCGTGATAAAGCCGGGTGAACGTATTCCACTGGATGGCGTTGTTGTAGAAGGTGAATCCATGATCGATACTGCGGCATTGACTGGTGAGTCTGTTCCTAGAAGGGCAGTTGCCGGTGATGAGATTATCAGTGGTTGTGTCAATGGAAGCGGTACGCTGAAAGTTCGTACGACAAAAGAATTTGATGATTCTACAGTTGCAAAGATTTTAGAGCTTGTTGAAAATGCAAGCAGTAAGAAATCGAAAACAGAAAATTTCATTACGAGATTTGCAAAATATTATACACCGGTTGTAACGATTGGTGCAGTTATTCTGGCGGTTTTGCCACCATTAATCCTCGGTGGAGGTTGGGGTGACTGGATTCAGAGGGCATGCATTTTCCTTGTTATCTCATGCCCATGTGCACTTGTTATTTCCGTACCGCTTGGATTTTTCGGTGGAATCGGAGCAGCATCTAAGATTGGTGTACTTGTAAAAGGAAGTAACTACTTAGAAGCTGTTGCGGAGATGACAACGATTGTATTTGACAAAACAGGTACATTGACAAAAGGCGAATTCAAAGTATCCGAGTTGAAACCAGCCAATTGTACAGAAGCGGAATTGTTGGAGCTTGCGGCATTGGGAGAAGGGTATTCTACACATCCGATTGCAAATTCTATCAAAGAAGCATATGCACAAAATATTGATATGAATCGTGTGTCAGATGCGGAAGAAGAAGCCGGACACGGTGTAAATGTTAAGATTGACGGTCAGGAAGTGCTAATTGGTAACGAGAAACTGATGAAAACACATCAGATTGAATATGTGCCATGTGAGAGTGCAGGAACAATCGTATATGTTGCAAAAGCAGGAACATTTGCAGGAGCGATTGTAATTTCCGACACGATTAAAGAAGGTGCCAAAGAGGCAATTCATGATATGAAACAGGTCGGCGTAAAGAAATGTGTTATGTTGACAGGTGACCGTCAGGCAGCAGCACAGGCAGTTGCAGACGAATTGGCTTTGGATGAAGTTCACGCAGAACTGTTTCCGGGAGACAAAGTATCGCAAGTCGAAACTTTGTTATCAAGTCAGGAAAACAAAGAAAAATTAGCATTTGTCGGAGATGGAATCAATGATGCACCGGTACTTTCCAGAGCAGATATCGGTATTGCAATGGGAAGCATGGGTTCCGATGCAGCAATCGAAGCGGCAGATGTTGTATTGATGGATGATGATGTGAGAAAGATCGCATCGGTTGTAAAAATTGCAAGAAAAACACTTAGGATTGTAAAACAGAACATTGTATTTGCACTTGCAGTCAAGGCATTGGTATTAATTCTGGGTGCACTTGGTATGGCAAATATGTGGGAAGCTGTATTTGCAGATGTTGGAGTATCAGTCATTGCAATTTTAAATTCAATGAGAGCGTTGAAATGAACCACAGGGACGGGGATGAATGGCTCTTTTGCGAGCAAAAGAGCCATTCATCCCCGTCCCTAACTGGTTCACTATTGGTTATTCTGGCACTACTGATGTGAAAAAATCTTCAATTGGAGTAGAGAGCACCTGGGATAAACCATACAATTCAATATCTGTTACAGTACGGCTCTGATCTTCAATACGTGAAATAGAACCACGACAAATATAGATTGCCAAAGTCTCTAATTTAGCGGACAATTCCTGCTGACTCATATTCTTTTCTTTACGCAATATTCGTACCTTTTTTCCAATTAAATTCTTGTGATTACTATCGATGATTCTAGCCATAGATTAGCCTCCTTTGTCTTGTAATAAGACATCTTCAATGCTATACTATTTAATAAAATAGTATGTCCTGTGAGAGGACAAAATATGGATTTGAGAGACAAAATATGTCCAATAAAAAATGTCAAATTTATTGAAAATGACAGTATGTGTCCATGGCATCATATATACTAGAAGAAAAAGAGACAGGGAGAAAAAATATGGATAAATCATCGGATGCAAAATCGGAAAGAATACTATCAATCTATTCCAGATTACGACAAGGCAAAGTGATATATAAGGCAGAAGAGAGTCTGCATTTTGATGTGGCACAAAGAACGATACAAAGAGATATTGCTGATATTCAATGTTTCTTAAATAACCAGAATTCAGAAACCGGAGAGATTCAAGAGATTGTGTTTGACAGACAATCAGGTGGATATCGACTGGAAACAAAGTTGCAGAATTGTCTGACAGGAAGTGAATTATTAGCGGTATGTAAAGTGCTATTGGAAAGTCGTTCACTTGTTAAAGAAGAAATGTTTCCAATTATCAATAAATTAATCAATACTTGTAGTGACGAGAAACAGAAGAAACTTGTAAAAGAGTATATAGGAAATGAAATGCATCATTACATAGAGCTTCAACATCATGAAAAGCTATTGAATAAATTATGGATATTGGAAGGCTCGATAAAGAAACAGAGTTATATCGAGGTGGAGTATCAGCGAGTTAACAATAAGAAATTAGTGAAACGTAGATTGAAGCCGGTAGGAATTATGTTTTCAGAGTTTTATTTCTATTTAACGGCGTATATTGAGGATATCGATAAGGAGGAGCATTTTTCAAATCCGAATGATAGTTTCCCGACGATTTATAGGGTGGATAGGATTGAGAATATGCAGGTGTTGGATGAGCATTTCATAGTGCCATATGCAGAGCGATTTGAGGAAGGTGAATTCAGAAAACGCGTTCAGTTCATGTATGGAGGCAGGTTGCAGAAAGTAAAATTGAAATGCAAACAAAGCATTGTAGAAGCAGTTTTAGATAGATTCCCAACTGCAGAGATCACGAAAAGAGAGGGGGAAGAGTGGGAAATAAAAGTGGAGGTGTTTGGAAATGGGATTGATATGTGGCTGAAGGGGCAAGGTGATAAGGTGAAAATGTTATAAATATGAGTGAGGAAAATTAATTTAAGAACTAAATAAGATTAATGAATTATCAGTTAATGATAAGGAAAATAATATCTTAGTTTTTATAGGAATAAAGACTTTACAAACTATAAGGCATAATTAATACACAATGTTCAGGAGGATAATGTTATGGGAAAATATATTACAAATAAAAAGGATATGAAATTTCAAAGTCAGGATGCATTGAAAACAGTTCAGGCGGTTATTGATGATGCGGATAAAGCATTAAAAGATAAGTCAAGAAGAATGGAAAATTCGCCTATAGGCGAAGCTGTTGCTGGTGCAGTAGGGGTAGGAGTAGGAGCAGGTATTGGGTTCGCAGGATTATATCTGGGCGGCTCGGTCGCAGGATTAAGTGCAGCAGGAATAACAAGTGCATTGGCTGCGGCAGGAAGTTTGATAGGAGGTGGAATGGTAGCTGGAATCGCAGTATTGGCAGCTCCGGCAGTTGTATTAGGTGGGGCAGGAATAGGAGTAGCGTCACACATGAAAAAGAAAAAATTGCATGAAGCAAAGGATTTATTATATAAAAATGCACTTGCAAAACAAAGCGCGATCTTAAAAGCTCTGAAAGAAGAAAGTGATGCAGATAAAGACCGAATGGAATATTTGAATGGACTTAATATTCTGTTGCAGGCAGCCATTAAAGATTTACAGCATGATTTAGGAATAGCTGACTAATCAGAAATGAATGGAGAAAATAGTATGGGAAAAGACAGTAAAAAGAAAATGAAAATTCAGAGTCAAGAAGCGTTACAAGTAGTTCAAGCAGTTATTGATGATGCAGATCAAGCTTTAAAAGATACGTCTAGGAAAATGAAAGATTCACAGTTAGGTAAAGTGGCTGCTACCACTGGAATGCTGACAGTAGGAGGAACTATTGGAAGTTCAATTGCTGGATTAGGATTAGGTGCTGTGGGAGCGACAGCAGCAGGTAGTGTATTGACTCTCAGTAGCTTACTTGCATCGCCGGTTGTTGTTTTAGGTGGCATAGGAATAGGCGTAGCATCCCACATTAAAAATAAAAAAATGCAGGAAGCAAAAGAGTTATTATATAAAGATGCAATTGCCAAGCAAAATGCGATTCTAAAAGCTTTGAATGAAGAAAAGAATGCCGATAAAGAAAGAATTGAATATTTAACTCAAATTAATATTTTATTAAAAGAAGCAATTGAAGATTTAAGAAATGATCTGGGCGGGGCACCTTGTTAAGAAAGTTTAAGGAGGAAGTTAAATGAGTAGATTCAAATATTCGGATGACGAATTAGATATTAATAAGGTTTTGAAAATGAACCAAGATAATTCTGATGCATTACTCAATGATTTAGATATGAAGCACACAAGAAGTGTTGCTGATAGCAATATAGATTCGTCCATAGAGTTACTTCGGTCATTGGGAAAGAATAAAGAGATTATTGAATTGTCAAATGAAATCAAAAATAAGAAAGAGGATAGAAAACTAGAGCATAGACCACAATTAGAAACATGGGAAGAACTGGTAGAACAGGCGAATTTACATGAACCAAAAGCTGTTGTCCTAGAAGATATTATGTCTGAAAAAGAAATACAAAGCGCATTTAGAGAAGCGGAAGAAATTAATAAACAGTTTTCCAAAAAGACAAGTATAGTAAATAAAACGGATTTATCATTTCTGGCAATTGCAACAGCTTTACAAGTTACGAAAGCACTTGTGTTTCCATATGTTGCAGAAAAGTTTGACTATGGAAAAAGTTTTAATCCGGAAGAAAGATTAGCGCATAATGATAAATCTATTGAAAAAATGCATAGAGAAGCGAATGATAAATTTCGAGATAAGCATATAGCAAAACATGGGACGGGGCATTGGATAAATATTTTATATCAGACAGTTCCTTATGATATTACAACTGGTTCAAAGGATTTGGGAATTAATATGGGCGGAAAATATCATCGCCTGTATACACTTGGTCATGATCCGATTTTAGGTTGGATTTTTGGTACAGCAAATATTTTGACAGATTGTATTACGTTTAATAATTTTCATACTAATAGAATATCAAGAGTTGATTCTATTACAGGAAAGAATAAGATGGTTATTACACCGGAAGCAGTTTTCGTGGGAACAATGTTTAGGGAATGTTATGAGGAAGTTAGAGCGGATTATTTAAATCTGCCAGCAGCCTTGTTTGCACAAGCTCAGCATTTGAAATCAGATGAATTTACAAAGTTAGGATTACCGGTTCCTTTACTTTCAAGTATAAACGAGAATTTTGCAAGTAAATTATATAGTGAGAATTACGACGCATTGTGTTTTTCACGTGATGTAAAAATAGTTGGTGCTTCATTTGTGATTTCAAAGTTATTTGATATAATTATCTCATTAACTCATGGACTATTTAGAAATGAAGACGAAGACAGGGATTTATACGAAGTTAGGACAAGAAAGATTTTGCTAATTTCAAATAGTATTGCATCTACAAGCTCGCTTATAAACGCAGCTATAACAGAGAATCCGAAGAATCTTGATATTGGAAGTTTATTAAACACAGTTACGCATCTTTTTACTGATTTGAGATTTATTGCAAAGATAAAGCAGGAATTTATAGAAAGTGAAATATCCGACAGAATTCAAAAAGAAATTGCAGAGATTGATGAGTTGTTTGAAACAATATAGTTAGTTGTTGGGCAGTGCATAATATAAAATGAGAATGAAATTTGCATAACTCCACACTACAAAAAAGTAAAGTATTCTGATTGCGAAGAATCCACAAATGAGATAGTATATAGATACAACTGTAAACAATATATAAGCGAATTAAGAAGCAGGTTGAAAAATATGACAAGAGTATATCATGGTACTCTGAAGAAGGCGATTGTAAATATCTATGACTTACAGCTTGCTTTCAAGTGCCCGGAATTACAGCACGATATGCAATACAGAATAAGTTAAGATATCAAGGAGATGGAACCTATGACCACACCAGCATATGATGAATGTTATCTGGACAGTATGATAAAGAAGCACCGATATCTTTTTAAGCTGATCGGGCGCTATTGTGAGGACAATGCATTCGATATAATTGACCAGTATTTATGCTGTGAATACAGAAAGCGAATGGATGAGGGAAACCCATTATATCTCAATAAGACACCAAAACAGATTCTTGGAGAAATGGGAATCGAGGTCGGTCTTGTATCGGATATCAGCGAGGTATATGATGAGTTCATTTTAGCTTGGATGGCAGATATCTATACTTATATGCAGTGGAAATATGCAATCCCATCTGCTAAGATTGGAGAAAAGATAAAAGCGAAAGATTTGTATCATAAGTATAATCCACTACATGAAGCTTCACTGGAAAATGCGGTGGAGAAATTAAAGAAGATATATGATTTGTAACATTCTGTGCAAGAAGAGGTGTTTCATTCAGGCAATACTTTTAGTAGATAGAGGTTATGTATGAAAAAAATTGTATTATTGATAATTTTAGGTATTTTGTCAATTATAATAGGAGCTTCAATATTGAATAAAGAAAATAATAAGCCAAAGAATGGGGAAGTATCCAAAAAGCAAAATGCGCATCTTTTATCAGAAGAAGGAACCGTTTTGGAAAGTCCAAACGACAAAAGAGAAGTTCTTATACAAGTAGACAGTTCAGACAGTAGTTTTGCTTATAATGAGATTACTTTAATTTACACAGGAGCAGCCAATGCTCAAACAATTGATTCATTAAAAGTAGGGGATAAAATAAGATTTTCCTATTTTCCTTATGAACCAACGGATAAACAAACTTTAAATGTTTATATAATTGAAAAATTCTAGAACCATAGGGACGGGGATAACTGGCTTTTCGGCTTGCAAAAAAGCCAGTTATCCCCGTCCTTGTTTGGCACTACTTGTCTCTGTTTGGCCTATTGGCATTTACGATATATATTCCGGCACATACTAAAATTAATGCCATCAGACTTCCAATATTGAATGCCTGTTTTACCTCTCCGAGTATCAGTGCTGATAAAATTACACTGCAAAGAGGATTTACAAATCCAAAAATTGCAACTTTGGAAACATCATTCCATGCAAGAAGTATTGACCAGAGTGTGTATGCCACAGCTGAAACCATTGCAAGATAAAATATTATTATCAGACCTGCGGCAGTAATATTTTCCAGGTGTCCGCCCATTCCAATTCCGATTAAAGCAAGAACAATTCCGCCCATTGTGAATTGGGTTCCGCTTAATACTACAGGTGATACTTTTTTAGAAAAAAGATTGATCAACACAGTAGACATTCCATAAGATAATTGTGCAATCAGGATAAATCCCTCTCCAATTAGTTTAAATCCCATATTCAGGGAATTCCCCATCAGATTAATTACCACTACTCCGGCAAATCCGAGAACGCATCCTACAAGTTTTCTGCCTGTCATACGTTCATTTCGAAATATCAGGCAAGACAATAAAATTGCGATAAAATTTCCAAGACCGGTGATGATTCCACCCTTTACTCCGGATGTGTGTGCAACACCAATATAGAAAAAGAAGTATTGTCCGACTGTCTGAGCAAGACACACGGGAATGGCATATTTGAGAAGTTTCCTATCAGGAAGCATCACTTTCTTTTCCTTGATTGATGCAAAAATTAATACCAGAATACCAGCTAGTGTAAAGCGGATTCCGGCAAAGACAATCTGGCTTGCAGTGTCTGAAGAATCGACTTGCAAGATGTGATACCCTGTTTTAATCACGGGGATTGCACTTCCCCACAGGATACAGCATACACAAGCAAGAAGTGCTACAATACCAGTTTGAGTCAATTTGTTTTGTTTTTGTGACATTTTCGTATTTCTCTTTTCATTTAAATTTCGTTATTTCGATTCTTTTTTTGATAAATTTTGATATTTGATATTCTTTGCATAACGTTCATAAACAACATTATCATAAATATAAGACAAATGAAAGAGGGAGTGCCAAACAGTGACGGAACCACTAGGGACGGGGACGGAATGAACCACTAGGGACGGGGACAATAACATTTAGTTAAGCTTTTTTCAATTAATAGTTGACAAAATCGTAAAAATGTGCGGCACCTTACTGATTATTATAATCAGTAAGGTGCCCTTTGAAGTTAGATATATTTTTACTTCAAGGAGGTACCACACATGTACATGACACCAGCAACTATTCGAAAACGTTTCTTCTCTGTTCTTGAAACAGCAGAGAAAAATATTCATTTGTATGTTAATACTCCAGGTTCAGATATGACCAGACACAGACTCTGTCCTTTTTCTGACACGGTAAAATCTACTCTCTGCCTCACCATGAATAGGACAAATACAGAATTATTTAACTTTTTTATGTCCCAAAACAAGAAAGTTCCATCTAAATCAGCTTTCACACAACAGCGAAAAAAACTAATTGCTGATTTTTTCCCGTATCTTTTAAAATCTTTTAATGAAAAAATTCCTTTTACCAAAACGTATAAAGGGTTTCATCTTGTTGCAGTAGATGGTTCTGATATTAATCTTCCTACTAATAAAAATGATTTTGAATATCGTATAAAACAGGCTCGAAGTGACAATGTGTTTTTTCAGATGCATTTGAACACTTTGTTTGATATCTGTGAAAACAGGTATATTACTGCTGTTACCCAACCACGCCCTAAAATGAATGAAACACAGGCTTTCTGTCATATGGTCGATCACTGTAATCTGCCAGAAAATACGATACTTATCGCAGATAGAGGATATGCCTCGCTAAACACAATGGCTCATTTAATTGAAAAAAAGAAATTTTTTCTCATTCGCTGGAAATCTCCGTCTGCACCATCTGCTTTTCTGAAAGATATTTTGCCAGCTGAAACAGAATCAGATAGAGAGATTGTTTTGGACGTAACAAGATCGAAAAAAAACAAGCATCTTTGTCATGGGGATAAAATGAAAATAGTAAAAAATAAAAGAACCTTCGAGCCGATTCCGATTGATGATAAGAAAAGTGTATATACCATGAAAATTCGATGCACCTGTATACAACTTGAAAATGGAAACTACGAATATTTGATTTCTAATTTACCATTAAAAAATTTTTCTGCACTGGATCTACGAGAACTTTACTGGAAAAGATGGTCTATTGAAACTTCTTTCCGACGCTTAAAATATGCGCTTTCACTAGTGTATTTACATTCGGTTAATCGGGAACTGATTATTCAAGAAGTATATGCAAAACTTATTATGTATAACTTTGCCTCACTTCTTCACACCTTTGCTACAGAAGAAAAAAAGAAAGAGCAAGGAAAGAAAAAAAGGAAATATGAATACAAAATATCCTTTGAAGATGTTCTTCCTATTGCACGAAGATTCATAAAACATCGAATGACGAATGATATAGTAAAAGCTCTAATGCTACGACATCAAACAGCTATTAGGGTGAAACAACAGACCGCTCGACAGGTCAGATCACAAACTGTAAAGCCGTTAAACAATAGAGCTTAACACAAGATATATTATATTGTATTAATCAGGCAGAAGCAAGGCTCTGCCTGATTATGGTGCAAAAAAATATTTTCTTATAAAAATCATCTACTTTTATGATAATAATACTTTTTAAAAGCTTAGGGAAGAGAACTTCAATAGGTTCATACTATGATGAAAAAAGCTTAACTAAATGTTATTGGGACGGGGATGAATGGCTCTTTTGCTCGCAAAAGAGCCGTTCATCCCCGTCCCCAAGTGGTTCACGTCCCCAAGTGGTTCATTCATCCCCGTCCCTAGTGGTCAAACCCCAATACCTGCATATCCTCAGGTAGTGGCGCAATAAAGTCCATATGCTCCCCAGTAATCGGATGAGTAAACTGCATACGATAGGAATGTAGTGCCTGTCGACTCATAAATTCCATATCCGGGTTGTAGAGATAATCTCCAATCAGCGGAAAACCGAGATATTTCATATGAATACGAATCTGATGGGTACGGCCCGTTTCCAGATGAAGGGAGACAAGGCTGTGCCCGTTTTTCTCTTCTAATACCTGATAATGTGTCACGGCCCGTTCACCATGTTCAAAATCGACGGTACGTTCAATGATTGAGCCTGGCTTTCGGGAAAGCGGAGCATCAATTGTACCACAAGGTGGTGTTACAGAACCACGGACGATGGCACGATATTCTCTCGAAATCGTATGTTCTCTTACCATTTGAGAGAGGATACTGGAACTGACCATATGTTTTGCGATAATCGTCAGACCGGAAGTGTCACGGTCCAGGCGGTTGGTACAACGGAAGATAAATGGTTTTCCTTGCTGTTCGTAATACCAGGCCAATGCATTTGCAAGAGAGTTGTAATAATTATTTTGTGATGGATGGATTGGCATGCCGGCAGGTTTGTTGATGACAAGAATATCTTCATCTTCGTAAATGATATTTAGCGGAAGTTCTGTCGGTGGAATCTTCTCGGAACATTCAGTTTCCTGAATGCGGATAGTAAGCGTGTCATCCGTATGAAGGTGTTCATTTAGATGAAGCCAGACTCCGTTTACAAGAATGCTTTCGTGCATCTTCTTTAACTCCGTAAGATTCTGGCGAGAGTAATCTTGGCGGCGTAAAAACTGTTCGATGCGAAGCCCGGAATCGGATTTAGATATATGGTAAGTGATTGTGCGGTTCATGTAATTTGAAAATCTCCTTTTATAGTCTGAAAATAGTGTATCATATTTGTCAACTAGGGAACCACAGGGACGGGGATAACTGGCTCTTTTGCGAGCAAAAGAGCCAGTTATCCCCATCCCTGTGGTTCCCTGTGGTTCTACTTGTCAACTATACTATCAATTGTGTATAATAGAAAAATCAGAAAAACACTGAATATGAATTTACGAGAGGTAAGAAAGACAAGTATGGATATTAATCAGAGATTAACAGAAGAACTTCAGGTAAAACGCTGGCAGATTGATGCAGCGGTAAAATTAATAGATGAGGGAAATACAATTCCATTTATTTCACGATATAGAAAAGAAGCAACTGGTTCATTAAATGATGAGCAGTTGAGAAAGTTATATGAGAGACTTGTGTATCTTCGCAATCTGGAAGAGAAGAAGGAACAGGTGTTATCAAGCATTGAAGAACAGGGCAAGCTGACAGAAGAGCTTAAAGCACAAATTCTTGCGGCAGAAACGCTTGTTGTTGTGGAGGATTTGTATCGTCCATATCGTCCGAAGAGAAGAACGCGTGCGACGATCGCGAAGGAAAAAGGACTGGAACCTCTGGCAGCATTGATCACATTGCAGCAGACGAAAGTTGCACTGGAAGAGGAAGCACAAAAATATATATCAGAAGAAAAAGATGTGAAGACAGTGGATGATGCCATCGCAGGAGCAAAAGATATCATTGCAGAATCTATTTCAGATGAGGCGGACTATCGTAGCTGGATTCGTAAGCAGACAATGAAAAAAGGTAAGCTGGTGTCAACAGCAAAAGATGCCGAGGCAGAGTCTGTCTATGAGATGTATTATGAATTTGAAGAAGCTTTGAGTAAGCTGGCAGGACACCGTATACTTGCGTTGAATCGTGGTGAGAAAGAAAAATTCCTGACAGTAAAGATTGAGGCACCGGAAGACGATATTTTGCGTTACATAGAAAAGCAGGTGATACACCAGGATAATCCATATACGACACCGGTTTTAAAAGCGGTTGTGGAAGATAGTTATAAACGTCTGATCGCACCGGCGATTGAGCGTGAAATTCGAAGCGAATTGACAGAGACGGCAGAAGATGGCGCAATTGAAGTATTTGGCAAAAACCTTCATCAGCTTTTGATGCAGCCGCCAATTACAGGTCAGGTCGTGCTTGGATGGGACCCGGCATTTCGTACAGGATGTAAACTGGCAGTAGTGGATGCGACTGGAAAAGTAATCGGCACAACAGTCATTTACCCGACAGCACCGACTACTCCGGCAAAGATTAAGGCATCGAAGGATTTGCTTAAGAAAATTATTCCAAAGTACCATGTGTCATTGATTTCTCTTGGAAATGGAACGGCTTCACGTGAGTCTGAGCAGTTTATTGTAGAGTTATTAAAAGAGATGCCGGATCAGCATGTGCAGTATGTAATCGTAAATGAGGCCGGAGCTTCGGTATATTCGGCAAGTAAGCTGGCAAGCGAAGAATTTCCAAAGTTTGATGTAGGACAGAGAAGTGCGGCATCAATCGCACGCCGTTTGCAGGACCCACTGGCAGAGCTTGTTAAGATCGATCCAAAATCCATCGGTGTCGGTCAGTATCAGCATGACATGAACCAGAAGAAACTGGGTGAATCTCTGAATGGTGTGGTAGAAGATTGTGTAAATAAAGTCGGTGTGGATCTAAATACAGCGTCTGCCCCATTATTATCTTATATTTCAGGTATTTCCAGTGCCATTGCAAAAAATATTGTTGCATATCGTGAGGAAAACGGAACATTTGCAGACCGTAAACAATTATTAAAGGTTGCAAAACTCGGACCAAAAGCATTTGAGCAGTGCGCCGGATTTATGAGAATCCAGGGCGGAAAGAATCCTTTGGATGCCACAGGAGTACATCCGGAATCTTACGAGGCAGCAGCGAAGCTTCTTGAAAAACAGGGCTTTTCACTGGACGATATCAGAAATGGTAATCTGACCGGATTGTCATTGACGATCAAGGATTATAAGAAACTGGCAGAAGAACTGGAAATTGGTGAAATTACATTGCGAGATATCGTAAAAGAACTGGAAAAACCAGCAAGAGATCCGCGTGATGAGATGCCGAAACCAATCCTCCGCACAGACGTACTGGAGATGAAAGACTTGAAAGAAGGCATGGTTTTAAAAGGAACTGTGCGAAATGTAATTGATTTTGGTGTATTTGTTGATATCGGAGTACATCAGGATGGGCTCGTACACATTTCACAGATTACAGATAAATATATCAAACACCCATTAGAAGCAGTCAGTGTGGGCGACATCGTAGATGTTAAAGTAATGAGTGTGGATTTGAAGAAAAAGAGAATCCAGCTTACAATGCGTGGAATTTCACAATAAAAAATAAGAAGAAAAAACTAAAAAATGTTTTTAAACGGAAACAATTGTCAACTTTAAATAAAAATAGGTTGACAATTGTTTTCTTTTTTTTTATACTGTCAACGTATTGTTGTTTGCTAAAGATTAGTTGAAGCAATCAATATATTCATGAATGAAGTGGATGAATAGTTATTACGAATGGGAGGCATAAAAATATGCAAAAATCAAAAATTTCAGTTCAGGATATCTGTAGTATTGCAATCATGACAGCGATTACTGTAGTGATGGCACAGATTTCAATTCCAATGCCAATGGGTGTACCAATGACGATGCAGACATTTGCTATTACACTGGCCGGAGTTATTCTTGGTTCGAAAAAGGGCGGTCTGTCAATTCTTGTTTACGTTTTACTCGGAGCAATCGGTGTACCGGTATTTGCAGGATTTTCAGGTGGAGTTCAGAACCTGATCGGACCTACAGGCGGATTTATTATTTCATTTCCAATTATGGCTTATGTCATTGGTCTTGGTGTTGAACACCGTAAGAAAAAAGGAATGTTCGTATTGATGCTTATCCTTGGAACAGTTTTGAATTATGTGGTTGGTGTAGCAATGTTCTGCATTATCATGAACAGCTCTGTTATGACAGGAATTACAGCCTGCGTACTTCCATTTATTCCAACTGCAATTATTAAAGCTGTTGTTGCAGCACTTTTAGGATTGCAGATCCGTTCAAGATTGGGAGCAGCATTACAATGGGCATAAAATTAAGACCACACCATTTATTGTGTACGCAAGGGTATAGCGGAAAAGGATATAGTGAGGAATTTGTAGAGCATATGAATGAGGTTGTGGCAATGCTTCGAAGAGAAGAACCGACCTTAATTGATCTGACATTTTCAACAGATACATTGTGCGGCGCCTGTCCAAATATGAAGGCTGTCGATAATTGTGAGACAAATGAAAAAGTAAAACGATATGACCGAAAGGTAGTAGAATATTTTCAATTAGAAGAGAAAGAATATGTTTATCAGGAGCTCGTGAAACAGATTCGGGAACAGATCACTCCTGAGATGCTGGAAGATATCTGTGACGGATGTAGCTGGTATCCGATCAGTGCCTGTCGCAAAAAGATATTATGCAATTATTTCCAGAGGTTAGATAAAGCAGAGTAATCAGTGAATATTGAAGATAAGAATGCAGAGGCATTCTTGAATGTAAAGGAGCATTTTTCTGTTCTGTATATAAAAATGATAATTGGCTTCATAAGGAGGTCAGTTATCATTTTTTTATTCAAATTTCCTTGACATCTCCTGTAAAACACAGCACAATATTAGTTAGAGTATACAAAAAAATGTACGTAATTACAAAAAAGAAATGGGGAAAGAACATGAAGATTTTAATTAAAAACGGCATGATTGTTTCTGATTCAGAAACTTATCAGGCAGATATTTTGATTGAGGATGAAAAAGTAAAATGGATTGGAACAGATTTGCCAAAGACAGATGTAGACACAGTGATCGATGCAGAAGGAAAATATGTAATTCCGGGAGCTATTGATGTGCACACACATATGGACATTGATGTCGGGATTGCAAGAGCAGTAGATGATTTCTATGACGGAACAGTTGCTGCGGCATGTGGAGGTACAACTTCGATCGTGGATCATATGGGGTTTGGTCCGGCAGGAGTTCCGCTTCATTATCAGTTTAATGAGTATAAAAAACTGACAGAAGGAAAAGCTGTCATTGACTATGGATTCCATGGTGTTGCACAGCATGTGGATGATGACATTATCGCAGAGCTTGAGACAATGGCAGAGGATGGAATTCCAAGTGTGAAAGCGTATTTGACTTATGGATTTAAACTGAATGACGCAGAAGTCCTCCAGATATTGAAAAAGATGAAAGAGATTGGCGGAGTGACAGCATTTCACTGTGAGAACCATGAATTAGTAGAATACATGAGAAAAAAACTGGTAGAGGAAGGGAAAACAGCACCGATTTACCATGCGAAGAGCCGTCCGAATCTGGTAGAAGCGGAAGCAGTAGAGAGAGTATTGAAGCTTGCACGCCTTGCGGGAGACGCACCGGTTTACATCGTTCATTTATCATGTAAAGAAAGTCTGGAAGCAGTTCGTGAAGCAAGAAGAAACGGACAGAAGAACATTTTTGTAGAGACATGCCCACAGTATCTGCTGTTGACAGAAGAATGTTATGAAAGAGAAGATGGTTTGAAATATATCATGTCGCCACCGCTTCGTACACAGGCAGACTGTGATGCACTCTGGGAAGGGCTGGCAGATGGAACAATCCAGGTTGTGGCAACGGACCATTGTCCATTTAATTATGGAATTGAAAAACAGATGGGTAAAGATGATTTTACAAAATGTCCAAACGGTGCACCGGGAGTCGAGGAACGCTTGATGCTTCTTTATTCAGAAGGTGTTGTGAAAAATAGAATTTCATTCCAGAAACTGGTAGAGACTCTTTGTACAAATCCGGCCAAGATTTATGGATTATGTCCACAAAAAGGCGTATTGCAGCCGGGAGCGGACGGAGATCTGGTAGTGATCGATCCGAAGAAAGAGTCTGTTATTACAAAGAGCAGAATGCATGGGGCAGCAGATTACACAGGATATGAAGGATGGAATATAAACGGTGAGATCGACATGGTTATGCAGCGTGGACGCGTGATCGTAAAAGAGAATGATTTTGTGGGAGAAAAAGGTGCAGGACAGTTTATCCACCGTCACACATTAAAGGCAGAAGATATAAATTAAGGGCTGTAAAAACAGTTATGAGCAGGAGAACAGTATGGCAATCAATCAGGCAGCAAAAAGAATTTTAAAGGCATTATCGTTTGACGGCGTGGAAGTAGAGGCGTTCCGTCATATGGCGGATTTAAAACGCTTAGATCCGATGAAGATATTTTATAAGAAGATAGATGAAAAAATATATAATGGAAGTCATGAGGTACCAGTCCGTATTTTCTTCCCGAATGAAAAGAGCTTTCAGGAGAGTGAAGATAAGCGGCATGACAGTAAAGATAAAAAGCTGCTTTTGTTCATACATGGAGGCGGCTGGGTGACAGAGAGTATTGATAATTATGAAAGAATCTGTGCAAGACTTGCAGATGCAACCGGGCAGTATGTTGTTGCGGTTGAATACAGACTGGCACCGGAAGATAAGTTTCCATCCGGATTAGAGGATTGTTATGCGGTTGCAAAAGCATTATATCGCGGAGAATTTGTGTTAAATGTAAAACCGGAAAATATTACATTGATCGGGGACAGTGCGGGCGGCAATCTTTGTGCGGCACTGTCTTTGATGGCACGGGACCGCGGTGAATTTATGCCGGGCAGACAGATTTTAATCTATCCGGCTACTTATAATGATTATACAGAGAATTCGCCATTTCCGTCTGTGAAGGAAAATGGGACAGACTATCTTTTGACAGCGGGAAAAATGCAGGATTACATCGATCTTTATGCAAGAGATGAAGAAGACAAAAAGAATCCGTATTTTGCACCATACGTGGCAGAAGATGTGAGTAATCAGCCGGATACATTGATACTTACATCCGAATTCGATCCGCTTCGAGATGAAGGTGAGGCATATGGAAAACGTTTGAAAGAGGCTGGTAACCGTGTGGAGATCCATCGTATCAAAGATGCACTTCACGGCTATTTTGCACTGGGTATCAAGCAGTTACATGTGCAGGAAAGTTTCACCTATATCAATGCATTTTTGAAGGGAGAAACATTGTGAATCAAAAAAAAGCGCGCTGGAGAAAACTAGATAATGCAGCAAAATTATATTCTGCAGCCAGCAATAAAAAGGATACAAGAGTATTTAGGTTTTACTGTGAACTAAAAGAAGATGTCAAACCAACGATTTTACAAAAAGCACTGGACCAGACTATGGAGACATTTCCAATGTTTCTTATGGTACTTAGAAAAGGCTTGTTCTGGCATTATCTTGAACCTTGTAATTTGCATCCGATTGTAAAAGAAGAATACAAAGAGCCTTGCAGCAGGCTTTATATAAAAGATAAAAAAAACCTGCTTTTTGAGGTGACATACTATAAAAAAAGAATCAATTTTGAAGTGTTCCATGTATTGACGGACGGAACCGGAGCAACTGAATTTTTAAAAGAGCTGGTGACCAATTATTTGTATCTGGCACATAAAGAGGAAGGATTAGAGCAGATTTCAATGCTTCCGGAAGATATGACTGTGCAGGATCAAGAGGATGACAGCTTTTTGAAATATTATTCAAAAGAGCAGCGCCGTCCAAAAGAAAAGAAAATACATGCATTTCAAATTAGAAAGAAAAAGAAAGATGGACATCACCTCCATGTTCATGAAAGTGTAGTTTTGGTGCAGGATGTGCTGAAGCGAAGCAGGGAGCTTGGGGTGTCTATGACCGTATTTTTGACGGCGGTGTATTTGATGGCAATCCATGAGGAGATGTCAAAGATGCAGGAAAAAAGACCGGTAGTATTGATGGTGCCTGTAAATTTGAGGAAATTTTTCCCATCTACTTCGATGCTGAATTTTTTCAACTGGATTGAGCCGGGATACGATTTTGCAAAACAGGACAACAGTTTTGAAGCTATACTGGAATATACGAAAGAATTTTTTAAAGAGCAGCTGACAAAAGAAAAAATGTCGGCACATATAAGTGAGCTGCTTGCATTGGAGCTTCATCCGATTTTAAGACTTGCTCCATTGGAGTTGAAAAATCTGTGTATTCATGCAGGAGCAAAATTTTCTGAGAAAAATGTGACGGCAATCTTTTCGAATATGAGTGTAGTCAAGATGCCGGAGAGCTATGTACCTTATATAGAACGGTTTGGTGTGTATACCAATACTCCGAAATTAGAACTGTGTCTGTGTTCATTTCAGGATAGATTGTCATTTGCATTTACATCCAGATATGACACAGAAAATATTGAGAGAAATTTTTACCGCCTGTTAAAAGAACAGGGAATTTCATCAGAAGAAGTTAAGCCGGTATTTCCAAAACCGCACGTGCTAAGCGAACAGGAAATGAAAGTATATAAAATATATAGTTTTCTGTGTATCGCACTTGTGGCAGTGATGCTTGTTACTGACTGGAATTTTCATCCACAGGTCCGCTGGACTCTGTTTACAGCAGGCGGTGTGACAACAATGTGGATTGCTTCGTCAATTGGATTTTTTAAGCGGTATAACTTATTGAAAAATGTGATGTGGCAGCTTTTTATCGGCACGATCGTTTGTTTTATATGGGATGTTTTGACCGGCTGGCATAGCTGGTCGGTAGATCTTGTACTGCCGATTATGAGTGTGGCTACGCTTGCAGCAATGTTTGTGATTGCAAAAGTGCAAAAAAGTCCGGTGAGAGAATATCTTATATATGAAATTATGGCGGCCGGATATGGGCTGATACTGCCTATGATCCTGCTTTTATGCAAGAAAGTAAAAAATCCGACAGTGAGTATGTTTGGAGCACTGATCTGTTTCTTGTTCCTGGTAGGAGTGATTTTATTTAAAGGAAAAGAATTTAAAGAAGAGATGCATAAAAATTTGCATGTATAAAAATAGAATCGTTGCATTTTTGAGAGTGAAGAGTAACATTTTTCACAAAGAAAGTGCAACGATTTTTTTTAGAATCTTGAACAGAGTCATACCTTTATGGTAAGATAAACATAATTATGGAAATATAACGTTTTTGAGGAGGAAAATCATGATTAATAAACTTATTGAGAACATTAAAAAGAC
Source organism: Ruminococcus hominis (assembly GCF_014287355.1). NCBI lineage: Bacteria > Bacillati > Bacillota > Clostridia > Eubacteriales > Oscillospiraceae > Ruminococcus > Ruminococcus hominis. The sequence continues at coordinate 925,340 of NZ_JACOPE010000001.1, forward strand.
AAATGCACCAATCGTAGTAGGACTGGATCCAATGTTGAATTACATTCCGGAGCATGTACAGAAAAAAGCATTTGCTGAATATGGGGAAACTTTAGAGGGTGCCGCAGAAGCAATCTGGCAGTTCAATAAGGAAATCGTGGATAAAACATATGATTTGATTCCAGCTGTAAAGCCACAGATCGCAATGTATGAGCAGTTTGGTATTCCTGGACTTGTGGCATTCAAAAAAACAGTAGATTACTGTAAATCAAAAGGACTGGTTGTAATCGGAGACATCAAACGTGGAGATATCGGTTCTACTTCAGCTGCATATGCAGTAGGACATATCGGTAAAGTTAAAGTTGGAAGCAAAGAATTCACTCCATTTGATGAAGATTTCGTAACAGTCAATCCGTATCTTGGATCTGATGGAGTAAAACCTTTCGTTGAAGTATGTAAAGAAGAGAAGAAAGGTCTCTTTATCCTTGTTAAAACTTCAAATCCATCTAGTGGAGAATTCCAGGATCGTCTTGTAGACGGACGTCCGCTCTATGAGCTGGTAGGCGAAAAAGTAGCAGAGTGGGGAGCTGACTGCATGGGTGATGAGTACAGCTATATCGGAGCTGTTGTCGGAGCAACATATCCGGAGATGGGTAAAGCACTTCGTAAAGTAATGCCAAAATCTTACATTCTTGTACCAGGATATGGTGCACAGGGCGGACAGGGAAAAGACCTTGTACATTTCTTTAATGAAGATGGACTTGGCGCAATTGTAAACTCTTCTCGTGGAATTATTGCAGCTTACAAACAAGAAGCATATGCAAAATTCGGAGCTGAAAACTTTGGTGATGCATCCCGTGCAGCAGTAGAAGCAATGGTTGCTGATATCCAGGGAGCACTTGCAAACAGATAAGGAGAGTTAAGATGACAAAACAGAAAGAACAGGCATTGGTAGTTTCACAGGAGCAGCTTGCAGACGGAATCTTCAGCATGTGGATCCAGACAAAAGCAGCTGAAACAGCAAAGCCGGGACAGTTTATTTCAATGTATACAAACGATGGAAGCAAGTTGCTTCCTCGTCCAATCAGTATCTGTGAGATTGATGCGGTAAATGGACGTCTTCGTGTTGTATATCGTGTGACAGGAGAGAATACAGGAACAGAGCAGTTTTCAAAGCTGGAAGCGGGAGATACAATTCCTGTTGTCGGACCTTTGGGAAATGGATTCCCTTATGAGAAGGCAGCAGGCAAGAAAGTATTTCTTATGGGTGGAGGAATTGGAGTTCCACCGATTCTTGAGCTTGCAAAACAGATGGAATGCGAGAAAAAACAGATTGTTGTAGGATATCGTGATGCACAGACATTTTTAAAAGAAGAGTTTGAGCAAAACGGAGAAGTTTATATTTCCACAGAGGATGGAAGTGTGGGAACAAAAGGGAATGTTATGGATGCAATCCGTGAGAATGCTCTGGATGCGGACATGATCTATGCCTGTGGACCGACACCGATGCTTCGTGCGATCAAAGCATATGCAGAAGAAAACAATATCGAATGCTACATTTCACTGGAAGAGCGTATGGCATGTGGAATCGGAGCATGTCTCGCATGTGTATGTAAATCGAAAGAGAAAGATCATCACAGCAATGTAAATAACAAACGAATCTGTAAGGATGGTCCGGTATTCTTATCTACGGAGGTGGAAATCTAATGAATATGAAAGTGAATATTGCAGGTGTAGAATGGAAGAATCCGGTTACAGTTGCATCCGGAACCTTTGGTTCAGGAGCAGAGTATTCTGATTTTGTAGATTTGAATAAGCTGGGAGCTGTCACAACAAAAGGTGTGGCAAATGTTCCTTGGGCGGGAAATGCAACTCCGAGAGTAGCAGAGACTCCAAGCGGAATGATGAATGCGATCGGTCTGCAAAATCCGGGTATCGAATTATTCTGTGAAAGAGATATTCCATATCTTAAGCAGTTTGATACAAAGATTATTGTCAACGTTTGTGGACATGCACCGGAAGAATATCTGGCAGTTGTAGAGCGTCTGGCAGATGAGCCAATCGATATGATGGAAATCAACATCTCATGTCCAAACGTTAACGCAGGTTTCCTTGCTTTTGGACAGGATGCACGTAATGTGGAAGAGTTGACAGCACAGATCAAAAAACTTGCAAAGCAGCCGGTTATTATGAAACTGACTCCAAACGTGACAGATATTACAGAGATTGCAAAGGCAGCAGAAGCCGGTGGGGCGGATGCAGTGTCACTGATCAATACATTGACAGGTATGAAGATTGATATCAATCGAAAAACATTTGCGGTAGCAAATAAAACAGGTGGTGTATCAGGTCCGGCAGTACATCCAATCGCAGTGCGTATGGTATATCAGGTTGCTCAGGCAGTTCAGATCCCAATCATCGGAATGGGCGGTATCGCATCAGCAGAAGATGCAATTGAGATGATCCTCGCAGGTGCAAGTGCAGTGTCTGTGGGAACAGCAAACTTCTACAATCCGACAATTACAATGGATGTTGTAGAGGGCATCGAGCAGTACATGAAGAAAAATGGATTCGAGTCCGTAGCAGATATGGTAGGAATCGTAAAATAGAACCAAGAACCAGTTGGGGACGGAGTTTTCCGGCTTTTCCTTGCAAAAAAAAGCCGGAAAACTCCGTCCCTTTTTGGCTTTTTTTAAAAGAATACTTGCAAATTTATACAAAAATATGTATACTAAATGCAATTCAATAAACCTACCGAAATGGTATGGAAATAGAATCTGGAGGACATAACATGGGAAGAGAGATAGAGACAAAATGTATTCATTTAGAATCGGAAGAAGACTGTATAAAGAATTATGGTGCAATTAGTTATCCGATTTACCAGACAGCAACCTATGCACATCCGGGTGTGGAACAAAGTACAGGATATGATTACAGCAGACTTCAGAATCCGACTAGGGAACATCTGGAGAAAATTATTGCAACACTGGAAAATGGAAACGATGCATTTGCATTTTCATCCGGAATGGCAGCAATTACGATGGCAATGGAGCTGTTCAAACCAGGAGACCACCTGATCGTCGATTCAGATTTGTATGGTGGAAGCATCCGGCTGTTTCGCAATGTATCAGAAAAAAACGGAATTACATTTTCAAGAGTAGATTGTTACAAAGAAGATGTAGAAACTTATGTTCAGGATAATACAAAAGCAATTTATATTGAAACTCCGACCAATCCAATGATGAATGTAACCGATATTCGGAAGATGGCAGAGATTGCAAAAAAATACAAGCTATTATTAATCGTTGACAATACATTTCTATCTCCGTATTTCCAAAATCCGTTGGAGTTGGGAGCTGATATCGTAATTCACAGTGGGACAAAATATCTTGGCGGACATAATGATACGCTGGCAGGATTTCTTGTGACAAAGAGTGAAGAAATCAGTGAAAGATTCCGTTTTTTGATTAAAACAACCGGAGCAGGACTGGCACCATTTGACAGTTGGCTGATTTTAAGAGGGGTAAAGACGCTTGGACTTCGTATGGAACGAGCACAGGAAAATGCGATTGAAATTGCAAAATGGTTAAAGACGCAGCCGGCGGTTACTAAAGTCATTTACCCGGGCTTAGAGGAGCATCTGGGACATGAAATTATGAAAAAGCAGGCGAGAGGATTTGGCGCAATGCTGACATTCCAGCTTAGGAGCAAAGAGGACGCATTTACAATATTAGAAAAGGTACGATTGATCCAGTATGCAGAAAGCCTCGGAGGAGTAGAAACCTTGATTACATATCCTACAACACAGACACACGCAGATGTACCGGAGGAAATCCGCATAAAAAACGGAATTACCGATGCAACACTTCGTTTGTCTGTCGGAATCGAGAATATCAAAGATTTGCTGGAAGAGTTGGAGCGTGTGTTTGGAGAACTGGAAGAAAAGGAATGGTAGAAAACATGGCAGAGAGAAATTTAGATTTTGATAAAATAGTAGACCGAAGAAATACAAGATGTTTGAAATATGATTTCGCAGTGGAGCGTCATATGCCGGCAGATGTGTTGCCACTGTGGGTAGCGGATATGGATTTCGAGACTTCTTCTTATATTGAAGATGCACTGATCGAGCGTGCAAAGCATGCAATTTACGGATATAGCGATGTGAAGACGCCATATTTTGAGATTTTGAAAAAATGGATGCAGAAACATCACGATTGGGATATCCAGAGAAAATGGCTCATCAAAACGCCGGGAGTCGTATTTGCCCTGGCAATGGCTGTAAAAGCTTATACAGAACCGGGAGATGCTGTTTTAATCCAGCAGCCGGTCTATTATCCGTTTTCAGAAGTGATTAAAGATAACGGAAGAAATGTTGTAAGTAACACCCTGTATCTTGGAGAAGATAATCGCTATCACATTGATCTTGAAGACTTTGAGCAGAAAATCGTAGAGAACCAGATCAAATTATTCCTCTTATGTAATCCGCATAATCCGGTGGGAAGAGTCTGGACAAAAGAAGAACTTACAAGACTTGGAGATATTTGCGTCAAACATCATGTAACTGTTGTAAGTGATGAAATCCATGAAGATTTTGTGTTTAAAGGAAAACATCAGGTATTTGCAAATGTTAAGAAAGAATACGAAGACATTACAGTAACTTGCACTGCGCCGAGCAAGACATTTAACATTGCCAGTCTGATGATATCAAATATTCTGATTCCAAATTCGGAATTAAAAAGAAAATTTAAACATCAAATGGATGCAGCAGGTATCAGCCAGCTAAATGTATTAGGGCTGGTGGCGTGTGAAGCAGCCTACGAGCATGGCGAAGAATGGTATCAGGCAATGAAGACTTATGTAAAAGAAAACATCGAGTTTGTAAAGCAGTACGTGGAAAAACAGCTTCCGGGTGTAAAGATGGTGGAGCATGAAGGTACTTATCTTGTATGGCTTGATTTCAGAGAAAGAGGACTTAGTGTGGAAGAGCTGGATGATAAAATCGTCAATCAGGCCAAGCTGTGGCTGGATAGTGGGAAAATATTCGGAAGTTGCGGAGAAGGATTCCAGAGGATTAATGTGGCGTGTCCAAGGAAGGTGCTGGAGGAAGCGATGGAGAGGATTAAGAATGTGGTGGGGTAAGGAGTTATTTGGTTGCTATTTAATTCACTGGGTGGCAATACGTTCCTTACAAAAAAATGATATAAGAATTCTTGCTCAGATTCCATGAGCGGGTGACACATAAGAGCGTAAATTTTTGCTAAAAACAAATGAATTTGAACTCAAACTTGCTGCTATGCAGCTTCAAACATGTTCGTTCAAATTCATTAACACAAAAATTTACGCTCTAAGTGTCTCCTACGCTCACTCCATATTCGCTCGAATTTCTTATATCAATTTTTTGTAAGTAATGTATTGGCTCAAGTTGTGAAGTAAATAGCAACAAAGGATATTGAGCGACGATATCTGCGATAGTGGATTTTCGGAAATTGAAGATGCAAAATTTGCGAAGGAAGTATCCTCAAATTCCAGAAAAGGCAAGATGTAGATGCAATTTATACATGACAGGCAGGCTGAAAAGTATCTGCAAGCTCAAAGAAAAGCAAGTTGCAGATACATTGGTCAAGAAAAGAGCATCTACAACAGCAAATATTAAGGTCTTGCAGATATATCGGCCTAAAAAAGAGCATCTGCAACAGCGAATATTAAGCCAGTGCAGATACAACGGTTGCCACAAAGGCATCTGCACAAGCAAATAACCCCATGATATAGATACATCAGACACCAGAAAAGTAAATCCCTCATCGCTCCACCTATTTCAACCACGGTACACCACAAAGCAAGAAAAAGACTATGCAATTCAGCGAATTGGAGTCGGGCTTGCCCGACGAAGCTGAGCAGGAGTGCATAGTCTTTTTCTTGCTTAGGGCTGTCATGAACTAAATAGCAAACGTAAAACTTTTTGAAAAAAACACATAAAACCTATTGACATAGTAGGTAGAGGGGTATATAATTCGTACCATCAACAAAAAAGGAGAGAGAAAACATGAAAAACTTGAAAAAAACATTAGCACTGACATTAGCATTTACATTAGCAGTTGGAGTAACTGCTTGTGGTAGTTCCAAGGATTCAGCTGATTCATCGGATAAAGCATCTTCAGGGAAGGAAGTGTATCGTACACTCGATGAAATCAAAAAATCTGGAGAGATTAACATCGGAGTATTCTCAGACAAAAACCCATTTGGTTATGTAGATGAGAATGGAGAATATCAGGGATATGATATTTATTTTGCAAATAGACTGGGAGAGGATTTAGGAGTTGATGTAAACTTTGTATCCACAGAGGCAGCCAACCGAATTGAATATCTTCAGACAGGTAAGGTTGATGTGATTTTGGCAAACTTTACAGTAACAGATGAGCGTGCAGAAGAAGTTGATTTTGCACTTCCATACATGAACGTATCACTCGGTGTTGTATCAAGAGATGACAACGTAATCGAGAGCCTGGATAACTGGAATGAAGACGACTCAATCATCGTAATTTCCGGAACAACAGCAGAGACATATTTACATGAGAATTATCCGGACATCCCACTTCAGAAGTTTGATTCTTATGCAACAGCAAAAGAAGCATTTGAAAATGGTACATCAGTAGCTTGGGCAAATGATAATACAGAGGTTATCGCATTTGCACTTCAGAATAAAGGCTACACAGTAGGAATTCCAAATCTTGGAAGCGCAGACAGTATCGCACCTGCTGTAACAAAAGGAAATGACACATTATTAGATTGGATCAACGGAGAAATCGAATCATTAGGTGAAGAGAATTTCTTCCATGCAGATTATGAAGCAACATTGAAAGATACTTATGGTACAGACTATGAGGACAGCTTAGTTGTAGAAGGTGGAAAGACAGAGTAATATCTAACATAATATAGTAAAAAACATAGCAGAAAACTGTGCAAATCTGTTCTTGTGCATCAATTTTGAGAATGGTAGAATAAAAAAATGCAAATATCAATGAAAGGAGAACACGATTTCATGAATTGGGAATTTATTATAAAGTACATTCCTTTATATGAAAAGGCTGCAAAATTGACAGTCAAGATAGGAGTAATCGGAATTGTCTTAGCAATTTTAATCGGATTGATATGTGCAATGATTCAATATCACAAAATTCCTGTAGCAAGGCAGATTGCAGCAGTTTATATTGAACTTAGTAGAAATACCCCCTTGTTAGTACAGCTTTTCTTCATATATTATGGATTTCCGAAGATTGGTCTGCAGCTCGATGCAGAAATTTGTGGAGCAATCGGACTTGCGTTTTTAGGCGGAAGTTATATGGCAGAAACATTTCGCAGTGGACTGGAAACCATAGAACCAATCCAGCGAGAAAGTGCAGTTAGTTTGGGATTAAGCAATCGCCAGACAATGCAATATGTGATTCTACCGCAGGCAATGTCGGTCAGCGTACCGGCTTTTGTGGCAAATGTAATATTTTTGTTGAAGGAGACGAGTGTGTTCAGTGCCATCAGTTTGATGGATTTGATGTTTACAGCCAAAGATTTAATTGGTCTGTATTACAAAACAACAGAGAGTCTGTTTTTGCTCGTCGTCTTCTACCTGATCATTCTGCTTCCAGTGTCAATTCTGGGCAGTCTGTTGGAAAGGAGGCTGCGCCATGCCGGATTTGGGGCTTGATGTATTATTAAAAGGAAACAACATGATTCGTCTGCTGCAAGGTATGTGGGTAGCACTGCAAATCAGTCTCATTTCTATTGTAATCAGCATGCCGCTTGGAATTCTTGTTGGAGCACTGATGACAATGAAAAATAAAATCGTACGTGCGATTTTCAGAATTTATCTGGAGATTATCCGTATTATGCCACAACTGGTGCTTTTGTTCATCGTATATTTTGGAAGTACAAGAGCTTTTGGATGGAGTTTGTCGGGAGAAGTTGCTTCAATTATCGTATTTGTACTGTGGGGAACCGCAGAAATGGGAGATTTGGTAAGAGGAGCGCTGATCAGTATTCCAAAGCATCAATACGAGAGCAGTGAGGCACTTGGCCTTACAAAAATCCAGACATATCGCTATATCATTATTCCGCAGACCGTCAGACGACTGGTACCGCTTGCAATCAATCTGATCACACGAATGATCAAGACAACCAGCCTTGTGCTTATGATTGGTGTTGTGGAAATGTTGAAAGTGGCACAGCAGATAATCGAGGCAAACCGTATGACAAGTCCGAATGCAGCATTTGGAGTATTCCTTGTTGTATTCTTGCTTTACTTCATTGCATGCTGGCCAATTAGTACGCTTGCCAGATATCTGGAAAGAAAATGGGGGTGATGTTCATGGCAGAAACATTATTGAATGTAAAAAATCTTACAAAGAAATTTGAAGGCCATACGATATTAGATGGTATGGATTTGGAAATAAAACAAGGTGAAGTAGTAGTCGTAGTTGGTCCAAGTGGATGCGGAAAGAGTACATTGCTTCGCTGTATCAATGCATTGGAGCCAATTCAGGGAGGAGAAATCCGTCTTCAAGGAGACCTGGTTGAGTATGGCAGCAAGAATCTGGCATCGCTTCGTCAGAAGATAGGAATGGTATTCCAGAGTTATGAATTATTTCCTCATTTGACAGTGATGGATAATATTACATTGGCACCGACAAAGGTACAGAAACGTAAAAAAGAAGAAGTAAAAGAAGAGGCAATGCAGCTTCTTGAAAGAGTCGGTTTGGCAGATAAGGAAAATAGTTATCCAAGACAGTTGTCCGGTGGTCAGAAACAGCGTGTGGCAATCGTTCGTGCACTGTGTATGCATCCGGAGATTCTGTTATTCGATGAGGTAACGGCAGCACTTGACCCGGAGATGGTTCGAGAAGTATTAGATGTAATGCTCGACCTTGCAAAGCAGGGAAGAACAATGATCATCGTAACACATGAGATGCAGTTTGCAAAAGCTGTTGCAGACCGCGTGATATTCCTGGACCAGGGCAAGATTGTGGAAGAAGATGCACCAGAAGTATTCTTCGAGAATCCAAAGACAGAAAGAGCAAAACAGTTTTTAAATGTGTTTACATTTGATAGAGCCAGATAGGAACGGAGTTTTCCGGCTTTTTTGCAAGCAAAAAAGCCGGAAAACCCCGTCCCTGTTTGGCTCAACCAAGGGTTACTATTTGGGGCGTATGTTCAAGTGCCGGAATGATACGCTCTATAAGATCTGTTGTTTTGAATTTTAAGCTTGATGTATTTACACAAGGATGGCATCCAAAATATTCTTTTTTCAAAATATCTTCATCAATCAGAAGTTGTACTTTATGCTCTATATCATTCATCAATCCCATAACACTGACGGAGCCGGGAGTGATGTCTAAATATTGTTCCATAAATTCAGGCTTGGCAAAAGATAATCTGGAACTTCCAATTTGTGCAGATAATTCTTTGGTTTTAAATGGTTTGTTTCCCGGTATAAGAAGTAGATAAAAATCAGTTGCCTGTCGGTTACATAAGAATAGATTTTTACAAATCGAGGTGTTATCTCCGAGTACTTGATCGATTTCTTCACAAGCTTCCATTGTCATAGCTGCTTCATGGTCAACTCTCTGATAAGATATATTGAGGGTATCTAAAAAATCATATACGCGTATTTCTTTTGGCAATCTGCCGGTTAAATCTGTTGGTCTTCCGTCTTGTAATTTCATGTCTGTTTCTCCAAATTAAGAATTAAACTAATGTGTAACATAGGAATATATTAGAACGAGGGTGGAAGAAAATCAAGGTGGAGTTGCTATTTAGTTCATTAAGTTGGATAAGCGTCCCTGAGAGAAAATATTGGATATGAATTAAAAAGCAGAGCTTTGCTAGACAGGCGCTGGCACCTCATGTATCTACACATCTCGCTTATTCCGTGTTATAGATGTCTTTGTGGCAACTGATGTATCTGCAAGACCTTAATATTTTCTGTTGCAGATGCTCTTTTCTTGACTAATGTATCTGCAACTTGCTTTTCTTCGAACTTGCAGATACTTTTCAGCCTGCCTGTCATGTTAAATTACATCTGCATCTTGCCTTTTCTTGGATTTAAAGATACTCCCTTTGCAAATTTTGCATCTACATCCCACATTTTCGATAACGTGAAGATGCTCCCCAGTAAAATTACGCATCTACAACCTACTCTTTCTATGCCTTGTGGATACTCTCCAGTAAAAATGTGCATCCTCGACTTGCGCTTTCCATGACTTGCAGATACTCCCCATCAAAATTTTGCATCTTCAATCCCCTAGAATCCACTATCGCAGATATCCTTTGCGTTCTATTTACTTCACAACTTGAGCCAATACATTACTTACAAAAAAATTGATATAAGAAATTCGAGCGAATATGGAGTGAGCGTTGGAGACACTTAGAGCGTAAATTTTTGTGTTAATGAATTTGAACGAACATGTTTGAAGCTGCGTAGCAGCAAGTTTAAGTTCAAATTCATTTGCTTTTAGCAAAAATTTACGCTCTTATGTGTCTCCCGCTCATGGAATCTGAGCAAGAATTCTTATATCAATTTTTTGTAAGGAACGTATTGCCACCTAATGAACTAAATAGCAACTCAAAGGAGGGAGGTACTTGAATGAAACCGTAAAATCCCCTCTTGCAATTCATTCCTACTCTATGTTAAAGTAGGAAAAAGCATGTTTCTATACGAAATCTAAGGTACGTCGTACCATCTATATTCTAATAACATTTCAGAAATCTATGCTTTAATACCAAACATTATGAAAAAAGCAGAAGAGGACTGGGAGTGATTGAAGATAGAGGAAGTTCCTTCTGCAAAAGGAGGAAAAATGAATACTGAGTTGAAAAATGCTGTATTAGCGACTGACCTTAAAGCACAGTATGATGCCTGTGCCAAAAAGCTGCTTGGATACAAAGATATACTGGCACGAATTTTGATAGAGGCAGTAGAAGAATTTCGGGGCATGTCACCGGAAGAAGTGAAGCCATTGATTGAAGATGATATACATATTGGGAAGATCCCTATTGACCCGGGGCTTACTAACAAAGTTGTTGGAGTGGATGAAAACGGAAAAGAAATCATAGGAATGAATACGGTAAATGAAGAGGTAAATGCGGGATACATTTTGTTTGATATTATTTTTTACGTGAGCTTGAAAGCGGGGCGCTCGAAGATTATCATAAATGTAGAGGCACAGAGAAAAGAACCAACAGAATATGACATTCTTAACCGGACCATTTTTTACGTTAGCAGAGAAATTTCATCCCAGAAAAACAGAGAGTTTGTGAATAGCAATTATAACGATATTAAGAAAGTTTATTCCATTTGGATATGCATGAACATGTCAGAGAACAGTATGAATCACATTCATTTGCAAAATGATACGATTATAGGAAATCAAAACTGGAGAGGAAGAGAAGACTTGATAAATATCGTTATGATAGGGTTGACAAAAGAAGTATCTCCCAGAGAAGAGAAACATGAATTGCACCGGCTTCTAGGAGCACTATTGTCAGAAACACTAAGAGAAGAGGAAAAATTGAATATACTCAAAAACGAATACCATATACCAATGGAAAAATCAATAGAGGAGGATGTGAAAGTAATGTGTAATTTAAGTGAAGGAATAGAAGAACGTGGAATAATGAAAGGAAAAGCAGAAGGCAGAACAGAGCACCTCAAACAACAAGTCCAAAAGAAACTTGTCAAAGGTAAGAGCGTTGAAGTAATCGCAGATGAGCTGGAAGAGAGTGTATCTGCAATTGAAAATGTGCTTGAAGAATTAAGAAAGAATGCATAGTCAGTATTTATCTCAGGAGGGTGTCATGTCATTACAATTCATTTTTGGAAATTCAGGTGCAGGAAAATCGCATCATTTATATAAAGAAGTTGTCGCAGAATCCTTGGCTCATCCAGACACCAATTATATTGTATTGGTGCCAGAGCAGTTTACGATGCAGACGCAAAAGGATCTGTGTATGGCACATCCGAACAAAGGAATCATGAATATTGATGTGCTAAGTTTTATTCGTTTATCACACCGTATATTTGAAGAGACAGGCAGAGAAACAAAACATGTTTTAGATGATGAAGGAAAGAATTTAATCCTGCGGAAGATTGCCGGACAGTATGAGTCGGAGTTGAAGGTATTGCGAGGTAATTTAAAAAAACAGGGATATATCAGTGAAGTGAAATCTGTGATTTCTGAGTTTACGCAATATGGCATCGGATTTGATGAACTGGATGAAATGATTGATTCGCTTGGTGAGGAAAGCTATCTTTCTTATAAATTGCGGGACATTCGTACAGTATATGGAGGCTTTGAAAATTATCTTGCAGACAAATATATTACAAAAGAAGAATTGTTAGATGTGTTGAGTGATGCGGTTCCGGAATCGAAAATATTGAAGGATAGTGTTGTCGTACTCGACGGATATACCGGATTTACCCCAGTTCAGAACAGGCTTTTAGGGGAGCTTCTGAAGGTATGTAAAAAAGTTATGATAACCGTAGAAATGGATCAAAGGGAGAATCCATTTGTTTATAAACACCCATATCAACTATTTGCACTTAGCAAGCAAATGGTTACTTCGCTTGTTGAGATTGCAGGAGAAAATCGTATTTTGGTAGATGAACCGGTATATTTATACGAAAAAACACCTTACCGTTTTCGGGATAATCCGGCGATGGCTTTTTTGGAAAATGAGTTGTTCCGCTACAAATGTGGTCATTATACAGAAGAACAGAATGCAATATCATTACATGTAACTCGAAATCCAAAAGAAGAGGCGAATTTTGTTGCGGCGCAAATACATCGGCTTGCGAGAGAAGAAGGAATCCGTTATCGGGAAATGGGCGTGATTGTCAGTGAGATGGGAACATATGCAAATCATTTAGAAAAAGCATGTGAAGAGTACCGGATTCCGATTTTTATGGACCACAAGAAGAGCATTTTGTTAAATGCATTTGTAGAATATTTACGAAGTCTGCTGGCAATGGAAGAAGAAAATTTTTCATACGAAAGTGTTTTTCGTTTTTTGCGGACAGGTATGTCAGGATTTACGAGGGGAGAAGTGGATCGCATGGAAAATTATGTGATTGCACTGGGATTGCGTGGATATAGTAAGTGGTCAGATAAGTGGGTGAGGACTACTTATGAAATGAAAAGAAAAGATGCAGCAGAACAAAAAGAGCTGGCGGCAAGTGCACAGGCATTGGATTCGTTGAATCAATTGAGAGAACGGTTTGTAAAGAAAATAGAAACACTTACAAAGGTATTAAAAAAGCGAAAAAAGACAGTTAAGGAAATAACAATTGCAGTACATGAATTCTTGCTTCAAGAAAAGATGCAGGAAAATGTGCAGGAGATGGAAAATTATTTTCAAGAGCAGGGAGAGCTTGCGCTGGCAAAAGAATATTCGCAGGTATATCGCATTGTAATGGAGCTGTTTGATAAGTTTGTTGAACTTCTCGGAGACGAAGAGATTTCATTAAAAGAATACAATGAGTTATTAGATGCTGGTTTGGAGGAGGCAAAGGTCGGGGTTATTCCACCAAGTCTGGATCAGGTTGTGATCGGTGATATGGAGCGTACTCGTCTGAATCATTTGAAAGTGTTGTTTTTTGTCGGGGCAAATGATGTTTTTCTTCCGGGAAATCTTGGACAGGGCGGTTTGTTATCGGACAGAGACCGAGAACAGTTTGCAGAACAAAAATTCTCATTATCACCGGGAGCAAAAGAAAAAACATACACGCAGAAATTTTATTTGTATATGAATCTGACAAAACCATCGGAGAAGCTCTATCTTTCTTATTCAAAAACATCTGCCGATGGAAAAGGATTGAGACCGGCATATTTGATACAGGATTTGAAGAGGATGTATCCGAATCTGGAAGTGATTGAGGAAGAGAAAAAATCATTATCAGAAAAAGAAATGACATGGATGCAGGGAGCTGAATATCTGGTAGATGGACTGGCCAAGCGACAATACGGATTGAGTAACGAGTGGAAGGAATTGTATTCGTGGTATTTTGAACAAGAAAAGAATCAAGAGAACCCACTTGTATTGCAAAGAATATTAGACGCAGCATTTTACAAGAAAGAAAAAGAGCAATTAAAAAAAGAGACTGCAAAGGATTTATATGGAAACACAGAGCGTGTCAGCGTGACCAGACTGGAGCGGTTTTCTTCGTGTGCATATGCACATTTTCTGACATATGGGCTTCGCCTTTCAGAGCGAGAATGCTATCAGTTTGAGGCGATGGATCTGGGAAATATAGCACACCAGTCTATGGAAAGATTTGCAAGAAAAGCAGATGATATACAGGTAGAATGGACGGCTATGTCGGAAGAAGTAAAGGAGCGGTTTATTCAGGAAAGTGTGGAAGAAAGTATTCTTGAATACGGAAATACAGTATTGTACAGCACTGCAAGAAATGAGTATACGATCACAAGGATTAAGAAGTTAATCCAGCGTTCTGTATGGGCATTGACAAAGCAAATGGCAGAGAGTGATTTCCGTCCGAGTCTGTATGAATTTAATTTTGGAAGCGGAAAGATTGACAGAATTGATACATGTGAAGATGAAAATGGAGTATATGTAAAGGTTACGGACTATAAGACCGGTATGAAAGCATTTGACATTACAGCATTTTATCATGGATTGCAGATACAGCTTCCGGTTTATCTAAATGCGGCGCTGGATGTGGAGCAGAAGAGACATAAAGGAAAAGAGATTATTCCTGCCGGAATTTTCTATTATCGTATGCAAGACCCAATCGTAGATAAAGAAGAGGACGATGAAGTGCTTGAGGGTAAAATTCTAAAAGAGCTTCGTCTGGATGGTCTCGTAAATGCGGACGAAATCGTTGTGGAACATTTGCAGCATAATCTGGAAGGAACGTCAAATTATATTCCGGTTTCAAAAACGAAAAGCGGAGCATTGAGTAAAACCTCGAAAGCTCTGTATCCAGATGAATTTTTGGAATTTCTTGATTATACAAAAAAATTAGAAGCGAAACTAAAAGGCAAAATAGCAGATGGCGAGGTGCAGGCAGAACCATATGAAATGGGCGGTGCGACCGGATGTGATTATTGTGCCTATCGTGCAATTTGCGGATTTGATACAAGAATCGAAGGCTATGAATATCGCAGACTTGAGAAATATTCCAAAGAGGATGTGTTGGAAAAGATTCATATTGCTGCACAGGAGGAAAGATAAATGGGTGTGAAATGGACAGAAGAACAGCAGAAAGTCATAAATCTGCGTAACCGGAATATTCTTGTATCTGCTGCAGCAGGGTCTGGAAAAACGGCAGTTTTGGTAGAGCGTATTATACAAATGCTGACAGACGAGAAGCATCCTATAGATGTGGACCGTCTGTTGATCGTGACATTTACAGAGGCGGCGGCCGCTGAAATGAAAGAGCGTGTACGAAATGCAATCGAAAAGTCATTAGAAGAAAATCCGGAGAATGCACATTTACAAAGACAGGCAACATTGATCCATAGCGCCTCAATTACAACGATCCACAGCTTTTGCCTATCTGTTATAAGAGAACATTTTCATGTGATAAATCTTGATCCGGGATTTCGTATTGCAGAAGAAGGCGAGTTGAAGCTTCTTTCGCAGGACGTATTAGGAGAAGTTCTGGAATCGTGCTATGAAGAGGCGGATGAGACATTTTTAAAACTGGTAGAAAAGCTTGGAAGCGGACGGAATGATAAACGCTTAGAGACACTTATTTTACAGTTGTATGAGTATTCAAGGAGTTATCCACAACCGGAAAAATGGCTTTGGCAATGTGTTGATAACTATGCCGTAAATGAACAGGATGGGGCATATTTTATCTTTGAGATTGCGGCAAAACAGACAAAATACTATGTAGAAGATATGCTTGGTATCCTGGATGAGGCATTGACAATTTGTGAAGAAGCAGATGGTCCATATATGTATGCAGAAATGCTGGAAATGGATATAGAAATGTTGTCAAATCTCAATAGAGAGCAAAATGAATATGAACAGTTATATCAAGAGCTGACATCTATAAAGTGGAAAGCGTTGTCCAGAAAGAAGGATGAAAGCGTTTCGGAGGAAAAGAAAGAAAAAGTAAAACAGCTTCGTGATGAAGTCAAAAAGCAGGTGAAAGATCTAATCGCAGCTTATTATTATGAAAAGCCGGAAGAAATGCTCAAAGACATGGAGGCATCCCACGATACGATGCAGGCATTTGTCGCGTTGGTCCAAATGTTTGCGGATGCATTTGCGGAGAAAAAAAGAACACGAAATCTTATTGATTTCAATGATATGGAGCAGTTTGCCTTGCAGATTCTGACAGAAGAAAAAGAAGGAAAACTGGTTCCGTCAATCGTCGCACAGGAATATCAGGAACAGTTTGCAGAAATTATGATTGATGAATATCAGGACAGTAACCTAATTCAGGAAGCAATTTTAACAAGCGTATCTACGATAAGCAAAGGCAAATACAACGTGTTTATGGTTGGGGATGTCAAGCAGAGTATATATCGTTTCCGTTTATCGCGTCCGGAATTATTTATGGAAAAATATGAGAATTACAGTCTGGAAGATGGAGAAAAGCAGCGTATTGATCTGCATAAGAATTTCCGAAGCCGTGCAGAAGTGCTTGATAGTACAAATTATATTTTCGAGCGGATTATGAGAAGAGAGCTTGGAGGAGTAGAGTACGACGAGAATGCGGCACTTTATCTAGGGGCAGATTACGAGAACTTGGTGCGTGAAGATGGCAGCTTGGAAAATGAAGCTGAATTATTGCTTTTAGACACATCCGATGCAGAAATCCCCGATGATTTGGAAGAGGGAACAGAATTTCTTGACGGAACAGGAAAACAATTAGAAGCGCAGATGGTTGCAAAGCGGATTAAAGAACTGGTCGGAAAAGCAAGGGTGAAGGATAAGGAAACCGGCGAATATAGACCGGCCCAATATCGGGATATTGTAATCTTATCAAGAAGTGCAAAAGGGTGGTCGGATATATTTTCAACGATATTGAATGAAGAAGGGATTCCGGCATATGCAGGTAGCAGGGAAGGCTATTTTGAAACATATGAAGTAAGCGTTTTACTAGATTACCTGCAGCTTTTAGATAACCAGAGACAGGATGTTCCACTGGCAGCAGTATTGACCTCTCCATTTGTCGGATTATCTGCACAAGAGCTTGCCGAAATCCGAAACTCAAAAGAAAACAGCACATTTTACGAGGCGGCAGAACAAAGCGAAAGACTGCAGGAATTTTACCGACAGCTGGAACATTTCCGCAAATTAATCCCATACACATCCATTCACGAATTGTTGTGGAAAATATTAGAAGAAACAGGGTACGGTGTCTATATCTCGGCAATGCCCGGCGGTGCGCAGAGAAAGGCAAACCTTGAAATGCTAATTGAAAAAGCATGTTCATTCGAAGGGACAAGTTATAAAGGTTTGTTTAACTTTGTGCGATATATCGAGCAGCTGAAAAAATATGATGTAGATTACGGGGAAGCGAATATTATAGATGAACAGGCAGATACCGTGCGGATCATGACAATCCATAAAAGTAAAGGTTTGGAATTTCCAATTGTATTTGTTGTAGGAATGGGCAAACGTTTCAACATGCAGGACGTAAACGGAAGTATGATTATTCATCCGGAGCTTGGTGTAGGAATCGATCAGATTGACTTGGATAGACGTACAAAAATTCCGACATTTTTAAAGAAAATGATCCAGCAGCAAACAAAATTGGAAACCTTAGGAGAAGAACTTCGAGTACTTTATGTTGCGCTGACCAGAGCAAAAGAAAAATTGATTATGACAGGGCAGCTAAAAGATGCTCGAAATCTTGTGCTCCAATATGAAAATGCTGCGATTGAAAATGCATCGAAAGGCAGTATGACGTTTTCAAAATTAGCATCCGCACATAAATATTTAGACTGGGTACTTCCGGTGGCTGCACAGCCAGATGCACCGATTTCGATTAAAGTGTGGGATTACTGGGATGCTGCGGTACTCGACAAAAGAGAAGAACAAGCCGAGCAGGTAGCAAAGGATATATTAGAGCATTGGAATCTGGAAAATGTATATGACAATGAATTAAAAGAGCATTTGAATGAGCAGTTTTCATATCGTTATCCATACCAGCAAATGCAAAAATGGAAAATGAAATTTACCGTATCCGAACTGAAAAAACGCACATATCTAAGTGAAGATGGCAGCGGAGAAAATGGTGAGGAAATGATAGAAGAAGCACCGATAGTTCCTCTTTTGCCTAAATTTTTACAAGAAGAGGAAGAGGTAAAGGGTGCTTCGCGAGGAAGTGTATATCACAAAGTATTAGAATTGCTTGATTTTACACAAGAATACAATACTACATCCCTAAAAGAAGCAATCAGGCAGATGGAACAAGATAAAATTATTACAAAAGAGATGACAAAGTGCATCCGAATAAAAGATATACAGAACTTCTTGAATAGTAATATCGGAAAAAGAATGCAGAAAGCTGCAAAAAGCAAGCTGCTAAAAACAGAACAGCCATTTGTACTTGGAGTAGATGCAGGAGAGATTTATCGAGAAGAAATAAAGGATGCCTGCCAGACGGCGATGGAAGATATGTGCCAGAAAGAAGTAGAGGATGTTTGTCAATCAGATATGAAGAATGAAATGATATTGGTACAGGGAATCATTGATGTTTATTTCGAAGAAGATGGAGAAATTGTACTGCTGGATTATAAAACCGACAAGGTTCGAAATGGTGCAGAATTGAAAGAGAGATATCATGCACAGTTGGATTATTATGCGAAGGCACTCGAGCAGCTGCTTGGGAAGAAAGTGAAGGAGAAAGTGATTTATTCGTTCTGTCTGGGGGAGACAGTTGCTATTTAGTTCATTAAGTTGCTATTTAGTTCACGACAACCCCAAGCAAGAAAAAGACTATGCATTCCTGCTCAGCTTCGTCGGGCAAGCCCGACTCCAATTCGCTGGATTGCATAGTCTTTTTCTTGCTTTGTGGTGTACTGTGATCGAAATAGGTGGAGCAATGATGGATTTACTTTTCTGGGGTCTGAGAATACTTCCCACGTATCCTTTGAGTTCTATTTGCTTCACAACTTGAGCCAATACATTACTTACAAAAAAATTGATATAAGAAATTCGAGCGAATATGGAGTGAGCGTTGGAGACACTTAGAGCGTAAATTTTTGTGTTAATGAATTTGAACGAACATGTTCGAAGCTGCGTAGCAGCAAGTTTGAGTTCAAATTCATTTGCTTTTAGCAAAAATTTACGCTCTTATGTGTCTCCCGCTCATGGAATCTGAGCAAGAATTCTTATATCAATTTTTTGTAAAGAACGTATTGCTACCCAGTGAACTAAATAGCAACTTAATGAACTAAATAGCCACCTCAAACGCCACCCCATTCTTAGTAAAAAACCTCTGCACCATCCCATCCCACGCTTTCTCAAGTGACTTATCCAACGTGAATGTATTTAAAGATGTTCCGGTGACGCAGGTCAACCCTTGCTCATTAAATTGAATATTCAGATAAAGCCCCTGTACGGTGTTTGGCTGAAAGTCCAGATTCTGCTTAGAGATTAATTTGGCAATATTAGTAGGGGAAAGGCGAAACACAAACTTGAAGCTGAGAGGTGTCCGTTTGCCTTTGATCAAAGAAAAACAATATTCGCGTACTTGTTTCCAGTAAGAATATTCTGGAAGTGCCTCAGAACCGGAGAAAGAGGAAGCAGCAGAAAAAAGTTCTTCGGGTGGAAATTCTGTATAAAAATCTTTTTGAATATAACCATCAATATGGAAGCTGTTAAAGGTGACAATATCACCTTCAATGAAAAGAAAATGGTCAAAAAGCTCTGATAAAAGAAGTTGAGACATAAATTTTTTCGTTTCTGTTAATTTTAAAGAAATCATGTATAAAAAACCTCCGAAAAAGTACTAAAATTGTTACTGTTCACAGTACATGTGACCAGCAACGCATCTCGCCGTTTTAAATCGCCTTTGGCGATGGACGAGATGCCGTTCAAGATAAAACGTGCATCCTCCGTGCCAATCAGCGTAGTGATTGACACGGGAATGAACAGTAACCTCCAATTACAGTATAAAATATCATACCATACTTGTTGACTTTTTGGGGTAAAAAAAGTATTATTAAATAAGGAAAATTATGAACAAAAATTCATGATTATTCTCATATGAAAAAACAATTAGAACAGTGAAAATAGATGTTTGGGAAAGGCACGAACGAAGAAATTGAAACAGTATAACAAAAGAAAGAATAGAAGAAAAATAGAAGTATATAGTAGAATTGCTGCTACAGGTGTTGTAGCAGCAATTCTTGTCGTAATTGGAGTTCGATTATCGAATAAACATGAGAACGCAGAGATAAGTGCAGGGATTAAATATATTGAGACGAATGAGAAAAAAGATGTCGCTTCGGTCGAGACAAAGATAGAACGTGTTGAGGCAAAAGACAAAGAAGAAGCGTATAAGGCAGGTACGATCAGCTTAAAAGAGATGTTTGCAAGTACGGTCGTGATGGGAGATTCCATTACGGAGGGATTTACGGCATACGATGTTTTGAATGCGAACAGTGTCGTATCAAAAATAGGTGCATCACTTACTGATCTGGATGACCAGTGTGAAAAGCTAAAAGAGATTAACCCACAGATGGTGTTCGTCTCTTATGGAATGAATGATGTGATCAATACGAATGGAGATACAGATACATTTATCAAACAATATAAAGAGTTGATCACAAAGATTCAAAAAGAAGTACCGGATACAAAGATTTTGATAAATTCAATATTTCCGGTGCAGCAAAGTGCAATAGCCGAGAAACCGGCATTGGCAAATATTTCAAAATACAACGAAGCATTACAGAAGATGTGTGATGAATTACAGATTGCGTATGTGGACAATACAGATCTTGTAAAAGATGAATATTACGACGAGGACGGAATTCATTTTGTATCTGAGTTTTATCCAATATGGGCAGATCACATGGTGGAGGTGTCTTTATCATGACGAACAGGGGAAGCGTTACAAGAACAGAACTTTTTAAATACATAACAGTTGCAGCAATTTTAGTCTTTGTGATTCTGATGCTGATTTTTGCGAGTGGAAGTACAAAAGCATTTGATGAAGTTGCAAAAGGCGTGGAGGCATCATTGGACACAGAGAACCTTGTGAAGCAGGACAGCCAGGCACTGAAGCGTTACTATGGTCTTAACAGTGCAGACTATGATGGTGTGTTATTTTATTCTTCTGCTTCAAGCATGTCAGCGGAAGAAGTGCTTATGATCAAGGTAAAAGATGATGGACAGATGCAGGGCGTTCGCGATGCGATCAATCGGCGTCTTGAAAACAGAAAGAATGACTTTGACGGTTATGCACCAAAACAGGTACAGTTGTTAGATTCAGCACAGCTGAAGGTGAGAGGAGATTATATATTCCTTGCAGTAGCTCCGAAGGCGGATGAATATCGCGCAGCATTTTCGAAGAGTCTGTAAGGTGGAGGGAGAAACATATGCTATTTAGCAGCATTACATTTTTATTTATATTTTTACCATTGACATTGCTTTTGTATTATCTTGTTCCATTTAGGATGAAGAACTATGTGATGTTGGCGGCGAGCTTGATTTTTTACGCATGGGGCGAACCTGTTTATATTATTTTAATGATTCTCTCCATCATATTGAATTATTTTTGTGGACAGGATATTTACGAAAAACGGGATAATGCAAGGGCTATGAAGATGAGCCTTATGTTTGGAGTGGTAATGAATCTGTTGATTCTTGGATTCTTCAAATATTATGGGCTGCTTATGGATACGATCAATGCAATTTTGCCAATCGATATTCCGTATCGTGTGCTGGCTTTGCCAATCGGAATTTCATTTTATACATTCCAGGCAATGTCCTATTTGATCGATGTATATCGAAAAGAGGTAAAACCACAGGAAAATGTTTTATATTTCGCATTGTATATTTCAATGTTTCCGCAGTTGATCGCAGGACCGATCGTCCGCTATATTGACATTGAGGAGCAGTTAAAGGAACGTAGCATCAACTCGACTAAGTTTGGCGAGGGTGCAATGTATTTTATCAGGGGATTAGCAAAGAAAGTAGTTCTGGCAAATACATTTGGCTCGGTATATGAACAGGTTGCTGCGATGCAGATGGGTTCATTTTCAACTTTGACAGCGTGGGTAGGAGCAATCGCGTATGCATTCCAGATTTATTTCGACTTCGGCGGTTATTCGGATATGGCAATTGGTCTTGGCAAGATGTTTGGGTTTGAATTTTTGCCAAACTTTAATTATCCGTATATTGCCAAAAGTATTACAGATTTCTGGAGAAGATGGCACATTTCGCTGAGTACATGGTTCCGTGAATATGTATATATTCCGCTTGGAGGGAATCGATGTACTCCGTCAAGACATATCTTAAATCTGTTGATCGTATGGATGTTGACAGGATTATGGCATGGAGCACAATGGAACTTTATGTTCTGGGGATTGTATTACGGAGTGATCCTTATTTTAGAAAAATATCTCTGGGGAAGTAAGATTGAGAAGCTTCCAGCAGCAGCCCAGCACATTTATGCATTTGTATTGGTTTTATTTGGATGGGTATTTTTCTTCAGCCCGACATTGGGATATGCAGGCCAGTATCTGAAAGTGATGTTTGGTATTGGTGCAAAAGGAATTTTTGATAAGCAGGGATTCTTTATGATTTTTACAAACTGGTTATTGATCGTAATAGCAATTCTGGCATCTGCACCAAGAGGATACAAGCTGTTGAAGAAGATAACAGGATGTTGGCAAAGCGAAGAAGTAAGAGCTATCGTAACTTGTGCGGTTTACATTGCAATGTTCTTACTTTGTATTGCATTCCTTGTAACAGAAACATATAATCCATTTTTATATTTTAGATTCTAGGTGAAAAAATGCAGAATAATAGAAAGAGAAAAAGAAGTGGCTGGAAAATAGAACATATAATAGGAATGGCATTTGTTGTATGTATCGTATTTTTCCTTGTATTAAATATTATCGTTCCGAATAAAGAAATGTCGGAAGAGGAAAATCGAATGTTGGCGGGCAGACCGAAGCTGACAATTGAAAGTCTGGTTTCCGGAGATTTTATGGACAAATTTGAAACCTATCAGGCTGACCAGTTCGTAGGAAGGAATGCCTGGAGAAAATTAAAGACGGCGTTAGATAGAATTGGCGGAAGCAAAGAAGAGAATGGCGTTTTGATTGGGAAAAAAGGTCAGTTGATGGAAGAAATCGCAACACCTGATCAGGAACAGTTGAATGCGAATTTGAAATCTATGAAATCATTTGCGAAATCTTATCCGGATATCAATACATCGGTAATGCTTGTTCCGGATGCTGCAAATGTATTGAAAAACCGTTTGCCGGCACTGGCAACAGTTGCAGATCAAAATCGTATGTTTTCACAGGCAAAACGTGAACTTGGGGAGTCAATCAACTGGATTGATGTGACAAGTTCACTTAAGAAGCATACAGACGAGAAGATTTTCTATAAGACAGATCATCATTGGACAAGCCTTGGAGCATTTTATGTATTTGGAGATGCTGTGGAGTCATTGAATATCAAGTCAGATGCAGTAAGCAACTTCGTGGCATATCCGATATCAACCACATTTAACGGAACCTTGTCCGCAAAGGCCGGGTGCAGATTGGGAGAGAAAGAACAGATTGACATCTATGTTCCGGAAGACTCGGATGAAGATATTTTAGTAAGTTATATTGATGAACAGAAAAAAACAGCATCATTATATGATTCTTCAAAATTAAAGACGAGAGATCAGTACGGTGTATTTTTAGGCGGTAACACATCAGTTATTGATATTAAAACAACATCCGAGGAATCACGGAGAATTTTAATTATAAAAGATTCGTTTGCAAATAGTTTCATTCCGTTTTTGACACCATATTTTAGAGAAATCGTAGTCGTAGACCCGAGATATTATAGTGGAACGATTCAGGACATCATGGATTCTTATCGAATCACAGATGCGTTGTTCTTATACAGCGGAAATACATTTTTCCAGGATAATAACATTAGTGGAATGTTAGGAGCAGGTAAAAGTGAGTAATCAGATAAAAAAAGAGTTTCAGCAGAAAAATGAACCTGTCCGCTTGAATAAATATTTAAGCGAGGCAGGTGTATGTTCGAGAAGAAATGCGGATAAACTGATTGAGAGCGGAGCAGTAACCATAGATGGGAAAAAAGCGACTATGGGGATGAAGGTGCTGCCGGGTCAGGTTGTAAAGGTCGGAAAAAAGACGGTTTCCAGAACAGATGAGATGGTGGTTTTAGCAGTAAATAAGCCGGTCGGTATAGTCTGTACAGAAGAGCGCAGGGAACGCAATAGCATTGTTAGATTCTTAAATTATCCGATTCGTGTGACATACATCGGCAGATTGGATAAGGATTCGCATGGTCTTTTACTTATGACGAATAACGGTGATATCATTAATAAAATGATGAGAGCCGGAAATCAGCATGAGAAAGAATATAAAGTGACAGTAGACAAAGAAATCACACCCGAATTTATAAAACAAATGTCGACAGGAGTTCCGATTTTGGATACTGTGACAAGACCTTGCAAGGTGACACAGATTGGAAAATATACATTTACAATCGTGCTTACGCAGGGTTTGAATCGACAAATCCGCAGGATGTGTGAGGCACTTGGATATCAGGTAAAAGATTTGTTCCGCACTCGGGTTATGAATATAGAGTTGAATGGATTAAAAGACGGAGCATATCGGAAGTTGACAGATGCGGAGTTGAATGAATTATATGAACTGATCAAGGATTCTTCAAATGAGACAATTCGATGGGAATAAAAAGAAAATAAACGTATAGTAGAGGTTGCTTTAAAAGTAACCAAGGAGAGGAAAAAAGATGGAAGATAAGAAACAGCGAATGCTGCAACTTGTGGAAATTTTGAATCAGGCTCGCCGTGCTTATGAGCAGGAAGACAGAGAGATCATGAGCAATTACGAGTACGATAAACTGTACGATGAGTTATTGGGACTGGAGCAGGAATTAGGAATGACGCTTGCTTCCAGTCCCACAATTCATGTTGGATATGAAGTGTTAAGTGAGTTGCCAAAAGAGCGTCATGAGAAACCGATGCTCTCATTGGATAAGACGAAAGAAGTTTCACGCCTGAAAGAATTCTTAGGAAGTCAGAAGGCGATGCTGTCCTGGAAGATGGATGGTCTTACAATTGTTCTCACATATCGTGGTGGAGAATTGGAAAAGGCAGTTACCCGAGGAAATGGAGAAGTAGGAGAGGTTATTACAAACAATGCAAAAGTATTTAAAAATGTACCGCTCCACATTCCGTATAAAGGAGAATTGATCCTGCGTGGAGAAGCAATTATCGGATATCATGATTTTGAAAAGATCAATGCCAAGATAGAGGATGTTGATGCAAAATATAAGAATCCAAGAAACTTATGCAGTGGTTCAGTACGACAGCTGAATAATGAAATTACAGCTAAGAGAAACGTAAAATTCTACGCATTTACATTGGTAAAAGCAGATGATGTGGATTTTCAAAATTCCAGAATAAAGCAGATGGACTGGCTGAAAGGACAGGGATTTGAAGTGGTAGAGCATCATCTTGTAGATGCATCTACAATTGAAGATGAGGTTTCATGGTTTGCAGAGCATATTGCAGAAAATGATTTTCCATCAGATGGACTGGTGCTTGTGTATGATGACATTGCATACGGACAGTCTTTGGGAACAACAGCAAAATTTCCGAGAGATTCTTTTGCATTTAAATGGGCAGATGAAATCCGAGAGACAACACTTCGGGAAATTGAGTGGAGTGCATCAAGAACAGGGCTTATTAATCCGGTAGCAATATTTGATCCGGTCGAACTGGAAGGTACGACAGTGAGCAGGGCAAGTGTTCACAATGTCAGTATTATGGAGGAGCTTCAGCTGGGAGTCGGAGATACCATACAGGTATATAAGGCGAATATGATCATTCCTCAGATTGCAGAAAATCTGACACGAAGTGGTAATTGCGTTCCACCGAAGGTATGTCCGGTCTGTGGTGGAGAAACAAAGATTTCCATGGATAACGATACCAAAACATTGTATTGTACAAATCCAATGTGTCAGGCAAAACAGGTGAAATCATTTACGTTATTTGTCAGCAGAGATGCGATGAATATCGAAGGCTTGTCAGAGGCAACTTTAGAAAAATTAATCGACAGGGGATTTATTAAAGATTTCTCAGACATTTTTCATGTAGAGCGTTATAAAGAAGAGATTCAGAAGATGGAAGGTTTTGGAGAAAAATCCTACGATAATCTGATGAAAAGCATCGAGCAGGCAAGAACTACGACACTTCCGAAATTAGTGTACAGTCTTGGGATTGCAAATATCGGACTGGCGAACGCAAAGGTAATCTGCCGGGCATTTGATCAAAATCCGGAAAAAGTGATGAATGCAACAGAAGAAGAGTTAAGTGCGATTTCCGGAGTGGGAGATGTGATTGCAAAAGCTTACGTTGATTATTTTGCAGATGAGAAACATCGAGAATTATTTGAAAAGCTTTTGTTGGAAGTGACAATCCCAAAAGAAGAACAGACAACAGAGCAAAAGTTCACAGGTATAAATTTTGTTATTACAGGAAGCGTACACCATTTTGCAAATCGTGCAGAGGTAAAAGAAGAAATCGAAAAACGTGGCGGAAAAGTGACAGGTTCGGTTACATCGAAAACAAATTATCTGATTAACAATGATGTAGAATCCACTTCTTCAAAAAATAAGAAAGCAAGAGAGCTCGGTGTTCCGATTATATCAGAAGATGAATTTGTAGAAATGTTAAAATAAAGAGCTTGTTTACAAAAACTTCATTTGAAGTAAGAGTGATATTCCGTTATAATGAGGAATGGTATATAGATACAAAAGAACGGAGGATTTGTAAGATGTCAGATCACGACACAATAATTATAGATGAAGATCAGAATCAGGATTTCAGAGAAGTAGATCTGGAAACAGTGGAAGATCCGAAGGAAGAAGTAGTAACAGTGGAAGATTCCCAGGACGATAAAGAAGATGATTATGAGAAAGTCTGTTTTATCTGCCATCGCCCGGAAAGTGTAGCGGGTAAGATGATGGAATTTCCAAACAATATTACAGTATGTCAGGACTGTCTGCAGAAGAGTTTTGATGCAATGTCAAATATGCCGACAGATCTGAATAAGATGATGAATATGCCGGGAGTTCAGTTTTTGAATCTATCTGATTTGGATAGTCTGTTTCCACAGCAGCCAAAGATTAAGAAAAAGAAGAAAAAATCAACTAAAAAATATAAAAAATTAGATATCAAAGAGATTCCGGCACCACATAAGATCAAAGAGCAGCTGGATCAATATGTAGTTGGTCAGGAATATGCTAAAAAAGCAATGTCAGTAGCAGTATACAACCACTATAAAAGGGTTGCTACAGACACGATGGATGATATTGAGATTGAAAAATCTAATATGCTGATGATCGGACCAACAGGATGCGGTAAAACATTTTTGGTAAAGACATTGGCAAAATTATTAGATGTGCCGTTGGCCATTACAGATGCAACATCTCTGACAGAGGCAGGCTATATCGGAGATGATATTGAAAGTGTTGTTTCTAAGCTTCTGGCAGCAGCGGATAATGATGTAGAGCGTGCTGAACAGGGAATCATTTTCATTGATGAGATTGATAAGATAGCGAAAAAGAAAACGTCCAGTCAGCGTGATGTAAGCGGAGAATCGGTACAGCAGGGAATGCTAAAGCTTCTTGAAGGTAGTGAAGTGGAAGTGCCTGTTGGAGCAAACAGTAAAAATGCGATGGTTCCGCTCACAACAGTAAATACAAAAAATATTCTTTTTATCTGTGGAGGTGCATTCCCGGATTTGGAAGAAATCATTAAAGAAAGACTGACAAAGAAAAGTTCAATGGGATTTAATGCTGAGCTGAAAGATAAATATGATGATGACAAAGATTTGATCAGTAAGGTGACAGTAGAAGATTTAAGAAAATTTGGAATGATTCCGGAGTTTATCGGCCGTCTTCCTATTATTTTCACATTGAAAGGTCTGGATAAAGACATGCTTGTGAAAATCCTAAAAGAACCAAAGAATGCGATACTGAAACAGTATCAGAAATTACTTGCATTAGACGAAGTAAATCTTATCTTTGATGATAGTGCACTTGAGGCGATTGCTGAAAAAGCAATGCAAAAGGATACCGGAGCCAGAGCGCTTCGCGCGATCATTGAAGAGTTTATGCTTGACATTATGTATGAAATACCGAAGGATGATAACATCGGACAGGTGACGATCACCCGAGAATATATTGAAGGAACCGGGGGACCGATCATTGAATTGAGAGGCCAGCAGGTACCACGACTTAGTTAGAAAAGTTATCGTTTATAGTTATACTATGACTATGAACGAACATGAGAAAGTGTTCTAAAAAATATATAAGATGTCACACGTAAGTTATTGGGGGATAACGAAGTGAAAATGACAACATAGGAGGAGCATAATGAACAGCTATGGTTATCTATTGGATCTGGCAATCATACTTCTTGGCACAAAAGTATTGGGGCTTTTGACAAAGAGAGTACAGATGCCGCAGGTAGTAGGAGCACTTTTGGCAGGACTGGTTTTAGGACCGGTAGGGTTAGGAGTGTTAAGTGAAACAGCCTTTATTCATGAAATTGCAGAAATCGGTGTAATTGTACTGATGTTCTGTGCCGGAATGGAGACTGATATCAAAGAACTCAAAGCAAGTGGAAAAGCGTCATTTGTAATTGCACTTTGCGGTGTAATCGTTCCACTGATTGGAGGATATTTCTGTGCGCTTATATTTAACAGACCAGGAATGATTCCGTCTTATGCAAGTGCAAGAACATTTTTACAAAATATTTTTATTGGAGTAATCCTCACAGCAACGTCTGTAAGTATTACAGTTGAAACATTAAAGGAACTGGGGAAATTAAAAACACGTTCAGGAAATGCAATACTTGGAGCAGCAATTATTGATGATATTCTTGGTATTATTGCACTTACAATTGTTACAAGTATGGCAGATGACAGTGTAAATATTGCGATTGTTCTGATCAAAGTAGTGGCATTCTTTGTATTTGCAGCAATCGTAGGAGTTATTTTTTATAAATTTTATAAGAAATGGGTCGACGGAGCAAAAAAAGAATTACATCGTCACACAATCGTTGCATTTGTATTCTGTCTATTAATGTCATATATTGCAGAAGCAGTATTTGGCGTAGCAGATATCACAGGTGCATTTATCGCAGGTCTGATTATTTCTAACATAGAACGTTCAGAATATTTGCAGACTAAATTTGATACAATTTCATACATGCTGCTTTCACCGGTATTCTTTGCAAGTATTGGACTTAAAGTTGTATTGCCGAAAATGAATTTTACAATTGTTGCGTTTGCAGTAGTACTTACAATCGTTGCAATTCTGACAAAAATTATTGGTTGCGGTATCGGTGCAAAAATGTGTGGATACCAGAATTATCAGGCAAAACGTATTGGTATCGGTATGATCTCACGTGGTGAGGTGGCATTGATTGTTGCCAGTAAAGGTTCTACGCTTGGACTGTTGGGAATTGCATTTTTAGGACCTGTCATCATTGTGGTGGTAATTACAACAATTATCACACCGATTCTTCTGAAAATGGTATTCCGTGATGGAACAAAACCGACAGAGCCAATTGCTGCCGGAGAAGAAATCAAGAGTTACTATGAGAATGTAGAAGAGATTCGTCGTGGTGACAAGCGCGAATAACAATAATAGAAATTAATAAAAAGAGAAACATTGTAAGAGAAAATCCTGCAATGTTTCTTTTTTGTTGCCCGGTATAGGACGAAAGCTTAGGAAAACTTTTTTAGTAATTTCGTAATTCCTCAAAAGTGTGAAATAAATTCAATTGTCCATATCCCCATTCAGGATTTGGAAATGTCATATTTGAAGGTCTGGTAGCACCGATGATAAAAAGGCTTTTAATTTGTGTAGAATCCACACTTTCCGTGCCAAGCTGGAACAAGATCCATTCCAGAAGAAGGGCACATGCACCGGCGGTAATGGCAACGGACAGACTAGAGCCGGAGCGGACGGCAAAACGATTGTTTGGTAACGAACCAAGAATAGAAATGCCGGGGGCAGTGAAATCAGGATGGATTCCATCGTAGCGGTCATATCCTCGTCCGGAATCCAAAGCAATCGCATTTGTATTTCCATCGTAATAAGAAACACAAATCGGTCGGGAAGCATTTCCGGGATTTGTGATTGTATAATAAGGATTCGAATTCAAAAAGAATACTTCCCCTTGGATGAAACTGCTTAACGGGAGCCACATATGAAATAGCCCGTCGATTATACGAAGTGGTGAAACGATGATTTTCCATATACCGGGAGAAGGTTTTTGAAAGCGAAAGAAAATCAGCTCCTGATTGGTTCGCTCTACCAATAATTTATAATCAACAATAGCTGTTGTGCCTTCTAGTAAAAACTGAAATTCATCACGTTCTGTAGTGCGGATTGTATTTCGCCCACGGGTTTCACCGGAAGGAGAAACGATGGAAAAAGCAAGAACATTAGGAATACTGTTCCAAAGCTCCAGCGTAAATCCGGGAACTCCTTCACCTACACGGATTTCCACTGTTGCACTATCAGCAATATTTTTTAGAGTATATTGAAAATGATGTCTGCCATTTGCTTCATTTCCTACGCCGGTAACAGGAATGATATTTGCCTTGGATGCATATAGATCCAGAAGATTAGAGAGTGGGAGCAAGCCAAGATGTCCACCGGAATTTGTGCCGAGTGCAATGCAGAGAATAAGTGGCAGTTTATATTTTGCAGCAAGGTCAGATAAATATTTTATAGCAAGCAAAATGTCAGTCTCCTGATAAGCTGTTGTAGAATCAGCAATAAAATAATAGTCGCGGAGATATTGTTTGGCAGGTTTTAATTTTACAACAGCGAGAGTCGATTCCGGGGCAGCCCCAAGAAAATTTTCCTGCGGGGCACCGCCACCACATGCAAGAGAGGCAACAAAAGTCCCATGGCCTTCGACATCTTGTGAAGGAACGATTTTCAGCGGTTGTTCTGATGCAAGTGCATCATTAATCTGTGGTTGTGTATATTCAGAGCCATAATAAAAATTGTCAGGAGGAGTTCCTGTTTGAATCGTCTGATCCCATATAGAAAGAATTCGAGTCGAACCGTCCAGATTACGAAAAAGAGGGCTTAAATAATCAATTCCACTGTCTAAAAAACCAATCAAGACACCCTTACCTTTCAATTGCAGAGTAGGATAATTCTGGATTGAGAGAATACCGGTTTGGTTTAACGTTTCCATACTAATAGGGGCATAGCATTTCGGAATAGAAGCGTAAGGAAATTGCTTTAATGTGATGGGTTCGGCCTGAATGGCAGAAATATAAATACAGCGATAATCAAAATCCGCATTTTGTATACAGGAATTTTGCAAGGCAATATCAGAGAGAAAAGAAGTCTGGATGCCATCGAGGATGAAGTCACGATAGTCTTCGGAAAGAATACGTTCTTTACAGAGAGAATTGGACATGGCGGGACCTCGTTTTTTATTAGTATATGCAGAGTCGGTACCGGCAATGACGTAGAATAAAATATTTAGATGTAATTAGAAGAAAGATATGCTATTATGTGAGGGAGAAA
The DNA here is from genome assembly GCF_014287355.1 of Ruminococcus hominis. Lineage (NCBI taxonomy): Bacteria > Bacillati > Bacillota > Clostridia > Eubacteriales > Oscillospiraceae > Ruminococcus > Ruminococcus hominis. Next base: position 957,140 of record NZ_JACOPE010000001.1, read on the forward strand.
TCAAAAAAAGTAAACGAATGTGAAGGAGATACCACAAATGTTAGTATGTGATTATATAGTAGAATCAATTGATGGAGATTACGCCAACTTAAGAAGAGTGGACAAACCAGAAGAAGAGTTAAAATTAGTTGCGAGAGCATTATTGCCGGAAAATATTGTAGAAGGCGGAAGACTGCATTATGAGATGTTGCAGTATACAATTGTGTAAAGAAGAGGTGTAGCATGTATAAAATATTAATTGTGGAGGATGATACGACCATTGCAAATGGTTTAAAGAATCATCTTGAAAAATGGGGTTATGAGGTGGAGTGTATCACGGATTTCAAAAATATTATGGATAGCTTTACAAAAAATGAACCACAATTGGTATTGCTGGATATCGTATTGCCATTTTTTAATGGATTTCACTGGTGTCAGGAAATCAGAAAGATTTCAAAAGTTCCAATTATTTTCCTCTCATCGGCGAATGATAATATGAATATTGTGATGGCAATGAATATGGGCGGGGATGAATTTATCGAAAAACCATTTGATTTTGCGGTGGTAACGGCGAAGGTGCAGGCTGTTTTGCGAAGAACATATGAATTCAGAGGAAACACCAACATGTTGGAATGGCATGGTGCATATTTGAATCTTTCAGATGCAACACTTCAATATCAAGAGCAGAAAATGGAGTTGACCAAAAATGAGTTCCGCATTTTACAGATGCTTATAGAAAATGCCGGGAAGATTATATCCAGAGACAATATTATTACAAGGCTCTGGGAGAGCGACGAATTTATAGATGATAATACATTGACAGTCAATGTTGCAAGACTTCGAAGGAAGTTGGAAAAGATGGGATTGGAAAATGTGATTCTTACAAAAAAAGGTATTGGATATATGGTGGAAGCATGATAAAAATGTTTTTGAAATCAAAACAGAACGAGCTGCTGTGTTATATCGGAAGCATGCTATTATTTGTTACAGTACTATTCCTGTATGATGTAAGGACAGATGCAATTCAATATGGTTTATTGCTTTCAACTGTTTTATTCCTGCTCAATTTAACATTACAATTTTTTAAATTCCAAAAACGTCTATCTGAGCAGGATTATCAGAATATTATAAAGAATCTGAAGGAACAAAACAGTGAGTTAAAATCTCAGGAACGCATTTTCAAACAGGAAATGTCAGACTACTATAGTATGTGGGTGCATCAGATTAAGACACCGATTGCTGCCATGCATGTATTGCAGCAGACATTAGAGGAAGAATACCCGGAACAAAAGTATATAAAAGAAATCAAACTGGAATTATTTAAAATCGAGCAATATGTAGAAATGGTGCTGACATATCTTAGAATGGGAGAAATGTCAGGAGATTTGAAGTTTGAGAAATATTCATTGGATGCTATAGTAAGGCAGGTTATCCGAAAATACTCACAGATGTTTATTTTACGGAAAATACATTTGCAGTACGCAAAAACTTCGCAGTGTATTGTCACAGACGAGAAATGGCTGCAGTTTGTGCTGGAGCAGGTTCTTTCCAATGCACTAAAATATACGAAAGACGGCGGAATGATTTTTATTTATACAGAAGAAAAAGAAAATAAAAAATGTCTTGTGATTGAAGATTCCGGAATCGGCATTCAGGCGGAAGATTTGCCAAGAGTATTTGAAAAAGGATTCACAGGTTATAATGGAAGAGCCGACAAGAAATCCACAGGAATAGGATTGTATATGTGCAAGAAGATTATGGAACGGCTGAACCATCAAATTTGGATTGAGTCGGAGATAGATAAGGGGACAAAGGTGTATCTGGATCTTGCAAGAGAAGAATGGACGATTGAATAAGTATGAAAGAGTATGAATAAGCAATCTTACAGTAATGTAAGATACGAGAGGAAAATGTAATCTATTTCGATGGAAACACATTTTCCTTTTTTCTATAATAAGCCTTGTAAAAAAGAAAAACGTTGGGAAAGGATGGAAAAAATGGCATTACTGGAAGTAAAAAACGTAAAGAAAATATATACGACAAGGTTTGGAAACAATCAGGTTGAGGCTTTGAAAGATGTAAATTTTTCAGTAGAATCCGGAGAGTATGTCGCAATTATGGGAGAGTCCGGTTCAGGAAAAACAACGCTTTTAAATATACTGGCAGCGTTGGATAAACCGACAGAAGGAAAAGTATATTTGAAAGGGAATGATCTGGGAAATTTAAAAGAAAAAGATATTGCAGCATTTCGCAGACAAAATATGGGATTTGTATTTCAGGATTTTAATCTGTTAGATACATTTTCATTAAAAGATAATATTTATTTACCGCTTGTATTGTCCGTAGCAAAATATAATACGATGGAGAAACGGCTGGCTCCGATTGCAGAAAAGCTGGGAATCACACAGATTTTAGATAAATATCCGTATGAGGTGTCAGGCGGTCAAAAACAGCGGGCGGCAATAGCAAGAGCATTGATTACAAAACCACAGCTGATTTTGGCAGATGAGCCGTCAGGAGCATTGGACTCAAAGGCGGCAGACAGTCTCATGAATTTATTTACTACGATCAATCAGGACGGGCAGACCATATTAATGGTAACTCACAGCGTAAAAGCGGCAAGCAGTGCAAACAGAATCTTATTTATCAAAGATGGAGAAGTATTTCATCAGATTTACAGAGGAAATCTCACCAGTGAACAGCTGTATCAGAAAATCGCAGATACACTTACAGTGTTGACAACAGGAGGTGAGGAGGGTGAATAATACACTTTATCCGAAACTTGCGGTTACAAACTTGAAAAATAATAGAAAGACATATGTCCCATACATTTTCACGGCAGTATTATGCGTCATGATGTTTTACATGATTGACGCACTTAGCAGAAGCGAAAGTGTGGAAGAAGTTACGATGCAAATATGTTTACGTTATGCAGTCGCAGTGGTGATGATTTTTTCTTTGATCTTTTTATTTTATACAAATAGTTTTTTGATTAAAAGAAGAAAAAAAGAAATTGGGGTATATCACATTTTAGGAATGGGAAAATCGCATATATCGAAAATGATGTTGATAGAAATGCTCATAACAGCCGGAGTTAGCATTGTAGCCGGAATCGTATTTGGCGTGATATTCGGAAAACTGATGTATCTTATTTTATTAAAAATCCTGCACAGCAAAGTGTCGATGGCATTCGCAATCAGCCTGAGCTCAGTGAGAGATACAGTATTGCTATTTGTTGTGATTTTTTCACTTTCATTTCTGTATAATTTATTGCAGATTAAATTATCAAATCCAATCGAACTTTTACATGGAGGAAATCAAGGAGAAAAAGAGCCAAAAACAAAATGGTTTTTAACGCTGGTCGGAGTGGCAGCACTCGGGACAGGGTACTATCTTGCTATTACAACAGAGCACCCGCTTGATGCCCTTTCTCACTTTTTTGTTGCAGTTGTCTGTGTAATCGTGGGAACTTATGCACTTTTTACAGCAGGCAGTATTGCAATTTTGAAAATGTTGAAAAAGAATAAAAAATTTTACTATCAGCCAAAGCATTTCACAACAATATCCGGCATGATATACCGCATGAAGCAAAATGCGGTTGGACTTGCGAATATTTGCATTTTAAGTACAATGGTGCTGATCATGGTTTCGACAACAGTGTCACTTTATGCCGGAATGGAAGATATTTTAAAGGCAAGATTTCCACAGGATTCTAGCATTACGATGCAATTTCAGGATGAAAAAACAAAAATGTTGATAAATGAGTTGATTGATAAAACAGAAAAAGAAGGAGTAAAGATTTCATCCAGATTTGAATACGATTATGGAGCATTATCAGGAACCCAGAATGGTGACACATTAAATTTAACTCCAGTGACAAATTATGGAAGAGCAACTCTCTTTATTGTAAATCTAATTCCGGTCGAAGATTATAATCGAATAGAAAAGAAACAGGTTTCATTGAAAGATGATGAAGTGATGATTTATCGGACCAATGGAACTTATGGAGAAAATAGTGTAAAGATAAATGACCGGACTTATAAAATAGCGCAGGAATTAACTGAATTAAAAGCCGAGCCGAAAAATAAAGCAGGTGCATTCGGAACCTATTATATTATTTGTTCAAGTAAAGAGCAGGTTCAGAAAATGCTGTATGAGATTGTGTCAAACACAAAAGGAATAGAACCAGAATATATAGATATTTTAGCTGCACTGAATCATACTGTACGTTTTAATATGTCAGGTGATGCAAACAAGTATGAAAATGTAATCCATAATATGCAAAATGAATATCCAGAGCTTTCTAATGTGGAGTTCCAAAACAGACAAATGAGTGAAAATTCATTTTACGAACTCTATGGAAGTCTCTTATTCATCGGAATTTACATGGGGATTTTATTTGTCGTAGCAACAGTCTTAATCATTTATTACAAGCAAATATCCGAAGGTTACGATGACCGGGAACGCTTCCAGATCATGCAGAAAGTAGGGATGAGTAAAAAAGAAGTGAAATATTCTATTAAAAATCAGGTGTTAAGCGTATTTTTCCTTCCACTTATCACAGCTGTGATTCATGTGATGGTCGCATTTCCTGTAGTAATGAAACTACTGGCATTATTGAATCTGGCAAACAAGACACTGTTTATGCTTTGCACAGGTGTGACAATAGTAGCGTTTGCAGGATTCTATGCAGTTGTGTATGGCGTGACGGCTAGAGAGTACTATAAGATTGTAAATTGAGAAAGCATCAGAAATGACCACATTTACGAAACACTAAAAAACAAGAACTGACTATGCCCTCCTGCGGGAGCTTCGTCGGGCAAGCCCGACTCCAATTTGCTGGATTGCATAGTCAGTTCTTGTTTTTGGTGTTTCACAAAGTTTGTTGGGTTTTCGCCCTTGTTGAGAATGAGAGTTGCTGGTCACAGTACCTGTGACCAGCAACGAATGAGATATTTATATGTCCGGTTTAGTAATTGAGATCTTTTTTCCGCGTTCGGTTATAGTAATAGTTGTGATTACTTTGTACGCACCAGATTCGTTTACTTCTTTTCTGGCATCGGTCTCCGATAAATTCTCTTCGCACATTTTTTGTAATACTTGTTGGTCTGTATCATATTTACTTTCATCCCATTGAATTTTGACTACTTCTTTAGATTGCATGTCTAAATAAAATTTCAGATATACAATCGTATCTAAAGTTGCTTTATTTTCAGAATTTGTATTGGATTCATAGCTGACTTGTGTATTATAAGAAGATGTATATAATGCAACGTTTTTTCCATTTAACTTTTCTTTTCCTTCATATTTATAATTTAAATCAGGAGCAGTATACATCTGATTTAATTTTACACCGTTGCTTTTGGGAGTCCATAAATATTGTCCGTTGCCGGTTTGGCCGGATTGAATTTGCATACGTTGATATATTGCTCCATTCTCTTCATAAGAATAGATTTTACTTAATGCAGATCCATTGGAAACACATGTCTCTATTCCAACGTATGGTTCAGCGGTGATTGTTCCTTCCCAAATTAATTCAGCTTTTTCATTGTTAAATTCGGATGAAACAGTTTTGGTATACATGTAGTTTTCGCTTGCAAGATTATTAATTATTTCTTTGGCGGCACTGTTTTGTACTTGCACCTTAACAAAGTAAAGAAGGATTATGCTAATTATAATTATAGCGATAGTTATAATAATTCTTTTTTTCTTCATAAGCCACTTCCCTTCCAACGGAATAAATCAATTATATGTTTATAACTTCAATTATACAACAAACAGCACAAAAGAACACGTATAAAAACTTTAGAAAACATAAGTGGAATATAAGAATTGTGCGTGGTAAAATAAATAGTGAAAAAATTGAAGGCTTTTTTGCAGCGATAAATGTAAAAACCAGTATAATGTGTATAAGAGCCTGGCTAAGGATAAAGACAACACTAACTAATTCACCTGTTATAAGAAAGAAGGCTGATTATGAATACAGATATTATAAAGCAAATGGAAATGGTGCTGTACAGAACCGAAGATGATAACGTAACAGTCAGTGTCTTAATAAAGGATGAAACGATATGGCTGAATTGTTTGGTATTGACAAGTCGGGCATCAGTCGCCATTTAGCAAAGATTTTTGAAACCGGAGAGCTGGATGAGTAAGTGGTTGTTGTAAAAATTGCAACAACCACTCAGCACGGAGCAATGCAGGATAAAACGCAGAATATGGCAACAGATAACAGATATCTTTGCAGAGTGCAGCATTGATTACAATAGAGATTCTGATACTGCATATTATTTTTATGCAACCATACAGAACAAATTTCATTATGCCATTACCGGTAAAACAGCGGCAGAAATTGTGTATAATCAGGCTGACCATACCAAGGAAAATATGGGCCTGACTACATGGAAAAATGCTCCGGATGGTCGTATTCTCAAATCTGATACACCGATTGCCAAAAACTATTTGGACGAAAAACAGATTCGTCAGTTGGAACGTGCCGTTACAGGATATTTTGATTACATAGAGGATTTGATTGAACGTGAAAACGTCTTTACTATGGAAGAATTTTCAAAAAGCGTGAACGAGTTCCTTGCGTTCCGCAGATACGATATCTTGAAAGATAATGGGAGTATTTCCCATAAGCAGGCAGTTGAGAAAGCATATCGGGAATATGATATTTTTAACAAGACACAGCCGATAGAATCTGATTTTGATAAGATAGTAAAAGGATTGGAAAAGAAAATTTAAAGTAGGGGGTGTTGATGTTCAATAAGCGATTTATAAAATGTATCATAGGTGCTGTTTGTATTTTTATACTGGTAATTACTCTGATTGGTGGAAAAACTATTTTAGAAAAGAAAGCAGCATTAGAGGTTATAAATAATTTTTTCCAAAGCAATTATGAATATACAAAGGTTTCTTCGTCCAATTACAGTTATAGTGGTGAAGATGTAGTCTACAAAGGAAAAATTATTTATGAACCTTATCAGGGAATTGAAGAATATGTGTCCGGAAGTTCCATTATAAAAACAGTTTATACCTATGAAGAGGATAATAAAATTTATGGTGATACACAACTTGAATTGGAGCCCGGAAAATATACTTGGACGAAAAAACAAATAATGAATAAGTTGAATTTCCAATATGTGAAAGAGGATCTTAAATTCAAGCATGCAGGAAGTAAGAAGGAAAAAGGGAACGAGTTGGAAGTATATAGAACTTCCTATGAATATCCAGTATTTCTCAATGATGATGATGCGAAAATGTATTCTACAATCAATGTAAATTACTACTTAGATATGAAAAATAAAAAAGTAGTTAAAATAATCATTGATGATAGTGAATATCAGCAGGATTATCAGATTTTGCAAAAAATGGAAAATGAAAATATCACAGAAGATGAAGCGCATAAACAATTCATTGAATCAAATGAATCAAATGAATCAGTAAAATCAATCACAACGATTACTGTTTCAAATATTGATGAATCCACTAAAAACTAGAACTGACTATGCAATCCAGCGAATTGGAGTCGGGCTTGCCCGACGAAGCTGAGCAGGAGAGCATAGTCAGTTCTTGTTTTTTAGTGTTTCGTCAAGTTCACCTTAAGCCGCTACAACCCAATAGATAACCCAGTAAACCACCCCCAGCGCCCAACTTGTAACTACGCCATACAGCAGTACAGGTCCGGCAATTGTAAAAATCTTCGCCCCGATTCCAAAAACCTGGCCTTCTTTCTTATATTCAATTGCCGGGGCGGCAACAGAATTGGCAAATCCGGTTATTGGGACGAGTGCCCCGGCACCACCCCAATTTGCAATCTTGGAATACACGTTCAGTCCGGTTAGGATAACACTGAACAGAACAAGAACTATAGCAGTCCAGGCACCACAATCTTTTTCAGATAAGCCCAGAGTCTTACAATAGTTTGAAATCAGCTGTCCGATGGTGCAGATGCTTCCACCGGTTAAAAAAGCTTTGAGCATATTTGTCCAGACATTATGGACGGGGGTATGTTGTTTTACATAATCCTGATATTGCTTTTCTTTTATCTGTTTTTCTAATGGAGTCATAAAGAAGTCCTTCTTTCTACTAAATTTCTAATGATATTCTTACCAATAGCATTTACAAATCCAAACAATTCTATGCACGAATATATTTTGCAGAAGAGAGGAAAACTAAGGCAAAGAAAGAGAATAAATAACCAAAAAAAACAAAATGAAGTGAATAACTTCAGGAAACGAGGGTGACAATTTGGAGAAAGAAATGTTGATTTGTGGAAAACAGAGCATCCGTTTTCGGAAAGCACCTTATATTATAAGTGCGGCATCTGTAGTCGGCTCAAAAGAATTTGCAGGACCACTTGGAAAACGCTTTGATTTTCATGCGGAAGATGATTTGTTTGGAGGAAAAACATGGGAAGAAGCGGAGAGTAATATGCAGCGGAAGGCTTGTATACTTGCTTTGCAAAAGGTAAATATGAATGTATCGCAGATACGATATTTGTATGGCGGAGATTTGCTAAGGCAGGGGATTGCCACTTCGATGGGAACGGAAAGTCTGCAGATTCCTACATTTGGATTGTATGGAGCATGTTCTACATCGGGGGAAGCACTGGCGCTTAGCTCAATGGCAGTGGCGGCAGGATACGGAGAGGCTATGCTGGCTGTAACCTCGAGTCATTTTGGCAGTGCAGAAAAAGAATTTCGTTTTCCGCTTGGGTATGCAAGTCAAAGACCATTGTCTGCACATTGGACTGTGACAGGGAGCGGCGCTTTTATTGTTGCCAAAGATGCATCCATAAGTCACGTGCGGATTAGTGGCGTGACGATTGGAAAAATTGTAGATTATGGATTGAAAGATTCACAGAATATGGGAGCGTGTATGGCTCCGGCAGCCATGGATACAATCTTAATGAATCTAAAGGATTTTGATCGGCAGGCAGAAGATTACGACCGGATCATTACAGGAGATTTAGGAGCTGTGGGACAAAAGCTATTGTTAGATATGATTTATAAAAAAGGTGTAGATTTGCAGGAAAAACATTTGGACTGTGGGATGCTTATATTTGATGCAAAGGAGCAGGATACACATGCAGGAGGAAGCGGGTGCGGATGTGCGGCAGTCACGCTTGCGTCCTATATTTTACCAAAGATAGAAAAAGGAGAATGGAAACGAATCCTATTCGTACCGACAGGAGCATTGATGTCGACAGTCAGTTTTAATGAAGGCGCAAGTGTGCCGGGAATTGCACATGGAATTGTATTGGAGCATTGTAATTAAAAAAGCGAGGAGAAAAGATATGGACTATATTAACGCATTTTGGGTAGGAGGCGCAATCTGCGCATTGGTTCAAATATTGATGGACCGCACGAAAATGATGCCGGGAAGGATTATGGTACTTTTAGTCTGCAGTGGTGCAGTACTTGGATTTTGTAATTTATACGAACCATTCCAAACATTTGCCGGGGCCGGGGCAAGCGTTCCGCTGCTTGGATTTGGAAATACATTGTGGCAGGGCGTAAAAGAAGCTGTTGAAAAAAACGGACTGCTTGGATGTTTCCAGGGAGGATTTACCGCAGGGGCGGCAGGTACAGCGGCGGCGCTGATATTTGGCTACATTGCATCCTGGATTTTTGAGCCTAAGATGAAAAAGTAAAACATTTTTACACAGATTTAACAAACATCCATTTTTACATTTTACAAGACCCCCGTATTATACAACCTGTAAACAAAATATAGCTTAAAAAACAAGGAGATATTTGTAAAAATGAAAATGAAAAAATTAGTTGCAGTATTAGCAGTAGTAGGAATGACAGGAGTTATGATGGCAGGATGCGGAAGCAGTTCGGCTGCAGCAAATACAGATTCTGATGCGGCATCACAGGATCAGGCAAGTGACTGGGACAGCTCAAATGATATTTCAATCGTATCAAGAGAAGATGGTTCAGGTACAAGAGGAGCATTTATCGAGTTATTTGGAATTGAAGAAAAACAGGGTGATCAGAAAGTTGATATGACAACTGAAGACGCACAGATTACAAACAATACATCCGTTATGTTAACAACAGTTGCAAAAGATGATTACGCTATTGGATATGTATCCCTTGGTTCTTTGGATGACAGTGTAAAGGCATTGAAAATCGATGGAGCAGAAGCAACAGAAGAAAACATCAAAGATGGCAGCTACAAAGTATCAAGACCATTTAACATCGCAACAAAAGGTGACCCGACAAATGAAGTTGCAAAAGATTTCATTGACTATATCCTGAGCAAAGACGGACAGCAGGTAATCTCAGACAACGGTTACATTTCAAACGATGATGCAGCAGATTACGCCAAAACAGCTCCTTCGGGAAAATGTGTAGTAGGTGGTTCTTCATCTGTATCACCGGTAATGGAAAAACTGATCGAGGCTTATAAAAAAGTAAATCCAAATGCAGAAATCGAACTTCAGACATCAGATTCTACAACAGGTATGACATCTACGATCGAGGGAAGCTATGATATCGGTATGGCATCTCGAGAACTGAAAGATTCAGAGGTATCAGAAGGATTGAAAGCAACAGTAATAGCAACAGATGGTATTGCAGTAATCGTAAACAACAATAACCCAGCAGATGAACTGTCAAGTGAGCAGGTAAAAGAAATCTACACAGGTTCATACACAACATGGGATGAGGTCGCAGAATAATATGAAATCAAAAGCATGGATTGAGAAATTCATGCAGGGAGTGTTCTTTGTTGCCGCTTGTGCTTCGGTGCTGGCGGTAGCACTCATTTGTATCTTTCTTTTCGCAAATGGAATCCCTGCAATGAAGGAAATCGGATTTGGTAAATTCATAAGCGGAACAATGTGGAAACCGAAAAATGAAATATTTGGAATCTTCCCAATGATTATCGGAAGTATTTATGTGACTGCAGGTGCGATCATTATCGGTGTTCCGATTGGAATTCTGACATCCGTATTTATGGCAAAATATTGTCCGAAACAAATTTACAGACCATTGAAAATGGCAACAGAGCTTCTGGCAGGAATCCCTTCCGTTGTATATGGATTTTTCGGAATGGTAGTATTGGTTCCGTTGATTAGAGATTTCGGAAGAACACTGAAAGGTGCAGGAGTGGTTCACTCATCCGGAAATGGAAGCAGTATATTGACTGCGTCAATCCTTCTTGGCATGATGATCCTTCCGACGATCATCGGAACAACAGAAGCTGCGATCAGAGCAGTACCGTCACAGTATTATGAAGGTTCGCTTGCTTTGGGAGCAACAAAAGAAAGAAGCATTTTCAGAGTTATGATCCCGGCTGCTAAATCCGGTGTCATCGCAGGAATTGTTCTTGGTATTGGACGTGCAATCGGTGAGACAATGGCTGTGATTATGGTAGCAGGAAATCAGGCTAGAATGCCGGAAGGGATTCTCAAGGGAGTGCGAACCTTGACAGCAAACATTGTAATCGAAATGGGATATGCCACAGATCTTCACCGAGAGGCATTGATCGCAACAGGCGTTGTACTTTTCGTATTTATTTTGATCATTAACTTTAGTGTAGCATTGTTGAATAGGGGGAAAGATCGTGAGTAAAGAAGCTAATAATACAACATTTACGGATAAGATGAAGATGTATCTGGCACATCCGGGGTCTATGATTCTGATGCTTCTTGTTATGCTCTCAGCAATTATCACATTTACGGTATTGATTTTCCTGATTGCATATATTTTGGTTCATGGTGTCCCTTATATTAAACCGTCACTGTTTTCACTGCACTACACATCGGAAAATGCATCTTTGATGCCGGCACTTATCAATACAATCATTATGACTTTTCTTTCATTACTGATCGCAGTGCCATTTGGGATTTTTGCAGCAGTATTCTTGGTTGAATATGCAAAACGTGGAAATAAATTTATGGACATAATCCGACTGACGACAGAGACATTATCAGGTATTCCATCTATCGTTTACGGACTGTTCGGAATGTTATTTTTTGTAAATACATTAGGCTGGGGCTTCTCGTTGCTCGCAGGAGCATTTACATTAGCAATTATGATTCTTCCATTGATCATGCGTCAGACAGAGGAGTCGTTAAAATCGGTACCGGACTCATTTCGCGAAGGAAGCTTTGGTTTAGGTGCAGGAAAACTTCGTACCGTGTTTTGTATCGTACTTCCGTCAGCCGTTCCGGGAATACTGGCAGGTGTGATTCTGGCAATCGGCCGTATTGTAGGTGAGACAGCAGCACTTATGTATACTGCCGGAACAGTGGCAAAGGTGCCGAATAGTATCTTTGGTTCAGGACGTACACTGGCTGTACATATGTATAACCTGTCAAGTGAAGGTCTGTATATGAACCAGGCATACGCGACAGCAGTAATCTTGCTGATACTGGTAGTCGGTATCAATACATTATCAGGAGTGATCGCAAAACGTCTTGCGAAAGCATAAGAAAGGAAAGAACAATGTCAAAATTAAGTATTCAGAATATTGATCTATATTACGGTGATTTTAAAGCACTTAAGAATATCAATATGGAAATCGAAGAAAATAAAATCACCGCATTTATCGGACCAAGTGGATGCGGTAAGTCTACATTGCTCAAATCCATCAACAGAATGAATGATCTTGTGGAAGGATGCAGAATTGAAGGAGATATCCTCTTAGATGGAAAGAGCGTATTTAAAGGAATGGATGTCAATCTTTTAAGACGCCGTGTCGGTATGGTATTTCAGAAGCCAAATCCATTTCCAATGAGCATTTACGACAATATTGCGTATGGCCCTCGTACTCATGGAATCCGTTCAAAAGCAAAGCTTGATGATATTGTGGAAAAATCATTGAGAAATGCGGCAATCTGGGATGAATGTAAAGACAGATTAAAGAAAAGTGCACTTGGTATGTCCGGTGGACAGCAGCAGAGATTGTGCATTGCCAGAGCACTGGCAGTAGAGCCGGAAGTCCTTCTGATGGACGAACCGACTTCGGCACTGGACCCGATTTCTACATCTAAGATTGAAGACCTTGCACTGGAATTGAAAAAAGATTATACTATCGTTATGGTAACGCATAATATGCAACAGGCAGTACGTATATCGGATAACACTGCATTTTTCCTTCTTGGAGAAGTTGTAGAATACAATGAGACAGAAAAATTATTCTCTATTCCGTCAGATAAGAGAACAGAAGATTATATTACAGGGAGGTTTGGTTGATTTATGCGTAATCGATTTGACAGACAGTTACAATTATTGGAAGAAGAACTTACTCACATGGGTGAGCTTTGTGAGGTTGCTATCGCCAACGCAACAAATGCATTGACAGAAGGAGATTTGGAGCAGGCACAGGCAGTGATCGAAGCTGATGAAGAGATTGATCAGCTGGAAAAAGAGATTGAAGGTCTGTGTATGAAATTATTACTTCAGCAGCAGCCGGTAGCAAGAGATCTGCGTAGGATTTCAGCAGCGCTTAAGATGATCACAGATATGGAGAGAATCGGAGACCAGACTTCTGATATCGCAGAGATCGTAATCTCAACAAGAAGAAATACCCCAACGCAGCTGAAGAAGTTAAACGAGATGTCTGTAGCAGCAAGTAAGATGGTGCGTGACAGCGTGACAGCTTATGTTGAGAAGGACCTTGAGCTTGCAAGAAAAGTAATGCTTGAAGATGATACTGTAGACCAGTATTTTGATGAGATCCGCGAAGAGCTGATAGCATTCATCAAAGAAGAACAAGGAAACAAAGGTAAAGAGATTTTTGACTTGATCATGATCGCTAAATATTTGGAGCGAATTGGAGACCATGCAACCAATATTGCAGAGTGGGTTGAATTTTCTATTACAGGAAGCCATAGAAGCGAAGTTGTTTAGAGGGACGGGGGTTGCGGTTGGTGCCGGGGTGCCGGTTGGGGACGGGGTGCCGGCACCCCCCCACCAGCACCCCTCAACAATCAAAAAAAGAAAGGGAGCTTGCGATGATTTATTGCGTAGAAGATGATGATAACATTCGCGAACTGGTAGTCTATACATTGGAATCAACAGGATTGGAAGCAAAAGGGTTTGCAGAGGGCAGATCCTTTTTGGAGGCTCTGGCGTTTGATACACCAGAGCTCGTTTTGCTGGATATCATGCTTCCGGGAGAAGACGGAATGCAGATTCTGCGTAGACTGAAAAGTTCGTCAAAAACAAAAGATATTCCGGTCATTATGGTGACTGCGAAGGGAACAGAATACGATAAGGTAATAGGACTTGATTCCGGAGCAGACGATTATGTGACAAAACCATTCGGCATGATGGAGCTTGTCTCAAGGATCAAAGCTGTCCTGCGACGTACTGGAAGAATAAAGACAGATACTTCTGAACTTGAGATAAATGGAGTGAAGATAGATCTAAAAAAACATGAAGTTACAGCAGACGGTAAGACAATTGTTCTTACACTAAAAGAATTTGAGCTGTTAGAGAAATTGATGAAGAATCAAAATATCGTGCTGACCAGAGACCAGCTTCTCACAGATATCTGGGGGTATGATTTTGATGGCGAGACAAGAACGGTAGACGTACATATTCGAACACTCAGACAGAAGCTTGGAGAGTACGGATCGATGATAGAAACAATTCGAGGAGTGGGATATCGCATTGGAGAAACGAATGAGAGATAAGATTCAAAAAAGTATGATTTTTATCTTGGCAATAACCATTATTATTTCATATGGATTTGTTTCCTTTTTTGTATATAATCAAAGTCTGGGGATTTTGGAAACAGATGTGTGCCAGGAAGCGAAGTATATTGAAAAAGCAATAGAGATTACCGGGACACAATATCTGGAAGAACTCGATGAAGTAGATGCAAGGACCCGCATCACAAGGATCGCACAAGACGGAAAGGTGCTTTACGATTCCAGGGGTGATGAAAGTACACTTGATAATCACAAAGACCGAGTGGAAGTACGTGAAGCATTGAAAAATGGAGTCGGTGAGGATATCCGTATGTCCGATACCGTTGGAAAAGAACTCTATTATTATGCAGTCCTTTTAGACGATGGCACAGTCCTTCGTGTGGCAAGAAATATGGATAGTCTGATAAGCACGGCAATTCAGATATTTCCTGTGATGGCAGTGATCGCGGCAATCGTGCTTGCATTTGTATATATACTCGGCAGATGGCAGACAGCAAGACTCATTCGTCCGATCAACGAACTGGATATAGAGCATCCTCTGGATAATGAAATTTATGAGGAGCTGGATCCGCTTCTAGAGGCAATCGATAAACAGAACAAAGAAAAAGATGCAGTGGCAAATATGAGAAAAGAATTCTCGGCAAATGTTTCCCATGAGCTAAAGACACCGCTGACTTCAATATCCGGTTATGCAGAAATTATGAAAAATGGACTTGTAAAACCGGAAGATATCCAAAACTTTTCCGAGCGCATTTACAAAGAAGCAAGAAGGCTTATCACCCTTGTAGAAGATATCATCAAACTGTCAAAACTTGATGAAGAATCCGTAGAGTTAGAGAAAGAAGAAGTCAATCTGTATGATATGACGAGGGAAATCGTAAGCCGCCTTTCTATGCAGTCATCTGCAAAGCATGTCAGGATGATTTTGGAAGGAGAGTCAGTGACTTATACAGGTATCCGTCAGATATTAGATGAGATGATTTATAACATTTGCGAGAATGCAATAAAATACAATCGTCCCGGAGGAAGCGTGAGCATTTGGGTTGGTAATACACTGGAAGGTCCAAAGGTAAGCGTAACGGATACAGGAATCGGAATACCAGAGGAACATCTGGAGAGAGTTTTCGAAAGATTCTACAGGGTTGACAAAAGCCATTCCAAAGAAATCGGAGGAACAGGACTGGGGCTTTCTATTGTAAAACATGGAGCATTGCTTCATCAGGCAAAGGTATCCGTAGATAGTACAGTCGGGGAAGGAACACGGATTTCCATAGTGTTTTCTAAGAATAAATAAAATCAATTTGACAATTTACCATATCAAAGTTATAATAACGAAGAACAAGGGCGTTTTCTAAAGGTAGAGAACGCCCATTTTTCACTTTATAGGAAATTTGAAGCGGACTTGTCCGTTTCATTTCTAATATTGAAGTATGTTTGGAGGGTTCGATAATGCACAACTATACACGTGAAGATATTCTGAAAATGGTAGAGGAAGAAGATGTAGGATTTATCCGTCTGCAATTTACAGACATTTATGGAACGATAAAAAACATGGCAGTCACTGTCAGTCAGTTAGAAAAAGCATTGGATAACAGATGCGTATTTGATGGTTCATCGGTAGAAGGATTTGCAGAACTCGGTGAATCAGATATGTATTTATATCCGGATCTGAATACATTTGAGATTTTCCCATGGAGACCACAACAAGGAAAAGTTGCACGTATGATCTGTGATGTGCATTATCCGGATGGAAGACCATTTGAACTGGATCCGCGTTATATATTGAAAAAAGTTGTAAAAGAAGCCGAAGAAATGGGGTATACGCTGAAAGCAAGTCCGGAGTGCGAATTTTTCCTTTTCCACACAGACGAGGATGGAATTCCGACAACGATCACACATGAGCAGGGAAGCTCATTTGATGTAGGACCTCTGGACCTTGGAGAAAATGCAAGACGAGACATGGTTTTGACATTAGAAGATATGGGATTTAACGTAGAAACATCACATCATGAGCTGGCTCCGGCACAGCATGAAATTGATTTTCATTATGATGATGCACTTTCAACGGCAGACAATATCGTAACATTTCGTATGGTAGTAAAAACCATTGCAAAGAGACATGGCCTGCATGCGACATTTATGCCAAAACCAAAAATCGAGACAGCCGGTTCAGGAATGCATATGAATCTGTCACTCTGGAAAGATGGCAAAAACATTTTCAGGGATGATACAGATAAAAATGGTATGAGTCAGGAAGGATATCAGTTTATGGGTGGAATTCTGGAACATATCAAGGCAATCACATGCATCACCAATCCGACGGTTAATTCTTACAAACGTTTTGTGCCTGGGTATGAAGCACCGGTCTATATTACCTGGTCAGGCAAATCACGTTCACCGCTTATCCGGATTCCGGCTATGCGAGGAGAACATACGAGACTGGAGCTTAGGAGTCCGGACCCTTCGGCAAATCCTTATCTGGCACTGGCAGTGCTTCTGGCAGCAGGTCTGGATGGAATTAAAAATAGCATCAAGCCGATAGGAAGCATAGATTTGAACGCACAGAAAATGACAGATGAGCAGCGCGCTTCACTGCACATTGATATGCTGCCACAGAGCCTTCCGGAAGCTATAAATGAACTGGAACAGGATTCATTTATCAAAGATGTGCTTGGAAGAGAATTATCAACAAAGATGATCGATTCGCATAAAAAAGCATATCATGAATATTGCATGCAAGTTACAGATTGGGAAATTGCAAATTATCTACACAAAATCTGATCCCGCTTTCAAAGGTAACAAAGTAGTACTGTTTACAGTATGGGATGCAGGAGGTGTAGAATATGAACGAAATTATTGTAGCATTTCCTAAAAAAGAAATTGCAATTAATATTCGAAATATCCTTGTGCGTGGTGGAATAGATGTATATGGAGTATGCACGACTGGGGCGCAGGTACTTCATATGGCAGATACATTGGATGAGGGAATCATAATCTGCGGATACCGTATGCAGGATATGATGTACACAGATATCCGAGAGTATCTTCCGAAAGAATTTGAAATATTGTTGGTGACATCTCCCGATAAATGGAGTGATGGGAGTGTACAGGGTGTTATCGGATTATCAATGCCGATAAAAGTACATGATTTAATAAATACGGTGGAAATGATGCTGCAAAATATGAGGAGGCGAAGGAAAAAACGTCATGAAGCTGCAAAACAGCGCAGTCCGGAAGAAAAAGCATTAATTGCGAAGGCAAAGTCTCTTTTGATGGAACGAAATAATATGACAGAAGAAGAGGCACATCGATATTTACAAAAAAGCAGTATGGATAGCGGGACCAATATGTTGGAAACCGCGCAGATGGTTTTAACAATTATGGATGAATAAGAGAGGTAACTGGTTATGGAATTTACAAAAATGCAAGGATTAGGCAATGATTATGTCTATGTAAATTGCTTTAAAGAAAAAATAGAAAACCCATCTGAGATGGCGGTCAAAGTAAGCGACCGTCATTTCGGAATCGGCTCAGACGGACTGATTTTGATCAAACCATCCGAAGTAGCTGATTTTGAAATGGAAATGTACAACGCAGACGGTTCGCGTGGGGAAATGTGCGGAAATGGAATCCGTTGTGTAGCAAAATATGTTTACGACTATGGTCTGACAGATAAAACAAGCATTTCAGTAGAGACGCTTGGCGGAATAAAATACCTTGACCTGACAGTAGAACATGGAAAAGTTACACTTGTAAAAGTCGATATGGGAACGCCGATTTTAAAACCGGAATTAATTCCAATCGTTGCAAAAGGCGAGACTGTGATCGACGAACCAATCATGGTTGGAGGGAAAGAATACCATATGACAGGAGTATCTATGGGAAATCCTCATGATGTGGTATTTATGGATGATATAAAAAATCTGGAAATAGAAAAGATAGGACCATTATTTGAAAATCATGAAAGATTTCCAAATCGAATAAATACAGAATTTGTAAATGTAATAGACCGTCATACAGCTCAAATGAGAGTATGGGAAAGAGGCTCGGGAGAAACACTGGCATGCGGAACAGGTGCCTGTGCAGTTACAGTTGCCTGCATCTTAAATGGACTGACAGAAAATACTGTGACAGTAAAATTGTTAGGCGGGGACCTTCAAATTGAATGGGACCGCGAAAAAAATACTGTCTACATGACCGGCCCTGCAGAAGTCTCATTTGACGGAGTGTGGAAAGAAAAATAGGGAGGAACCCAATAATGTTTAAAGTAAATGAAAATTATTTAAAATTACCAGGAAGTTATCTGTTTTCAACAATAGGAAAAAAAGTTGCTGCATTTAGCGAGGCAAATCCAGATAAATCAATCATCCGACTTGGAATTGGTGATGTTACACAGCCACTTGTACCGGCAATCATCGATTCCCTTCATAAAGCAGTAGATGAAATGGCACATGCAGAGACATTTCACGGATATGCACCAGACCTCGGATACGAATTTTTAAGAAGTGCGATGGCAAAAAATGATTATCAGGCTCGCGGATGCGATATCGCAGCTGACGAAGTATTTATTTCTGACGGAGCAAAATGTGATTCCGGAAACATTCAGGAAATCTTTAGCATCGACAATAAAATCGCAGTGTGTGACCCGGTATATCCTGTATATGTGGATACAAATGTTATGGCAGGAAGAACAGGAGTCTATGATCCAACAAAGGAAACATGGAGTGATGTAATTTATATGCCATGTACTAAAGCGACAAACTTTGCACCAGAGCTTCCAAAAGAAACACCGGATATCATTTATCTTTGTTTCCCAAATAATCCGACAGGCTCTACAATCACAAAAGCACAGCTGCAGGAATGGGTTGACTATGCAAATAAAGTAGGTGCAGTTATCATCTATGATGCAGCTTATGAAGCATACATTTCAGAAGATGACGTGCCACATACAATCTACGAATGCGAAGGCGCAAGAACATGTGCGATCGAGCTTCGAAGCTTTTCAAAAAATGCCGGATTTACAGGAGTACGTCTCGGTGCAACTATTATTCCAAAAGATGTAAAATGCGGCGATGTGACATTACATTCACTGTGGGCAAGACGTCATGGGACAAAATATAACGGTGCTCCATACATTGTGCAGAGAGCCGGTGAAGCTGTATATTCTGAAGAAGGAAAGGCGCAGCTCAAAGCACAGATCGCATATTATATGAACAATGCAAAAGTAATTTCACAGGGATTAAAAGATGCAGGATATACTGTATCAGGCGGTGTAAATGCTCCATATATCTGGCTGAAAACACCGGACAATATGACTTCCTGGGAATTCTTTGATTATCTTCTTGAAAATGCAAATGTAGTCGGAACTCCGGGTTCAGGCTTCGGACCAAGCGGGGAAGGCTACTTCAGACTGACCGCATTTGGAAGCTATGAAAATACAGTGGCTGCGATTGAGCGGATTAAGAAGATGTAGGTTGCTTTTTGGGTCATTAGGTTGGATAAGCGTCCCTGAGAAAAATATTGGATATGAATTTCTGTTCAGACTCCGTCAGCGGGAAATACATAAAGGTCAGAATTATTACTAAAAACAGAGCTTAGAAACAAGCAACTCGGGCTACGCCCTCAAACAGCAAGTTTCCAAGCTCTAACGTAAAATTCTGACCTTTTGTGTTTCCAATCGCTTCCTTCGTATTCACTGAAATTCATATCCAATATTTTTTCTCAGTACGTTATCGCAAATCAAATGAACAAAAAAGCAAAGCTTTAATGGATAGGCACTGGCACCCTTTGTTGCTATTTACTTCACAACTTGAGCCCATGGAGTAAATATGGCTCAAAGAATAGTGAGCAGCGATATCTGCGATAGTGGATTTTAATGGATTGAAGATGCGTAATTTTGATAGAGAGTATCTGCAAGGCTTAGAAAGTGTAGGTTGAAGATGCATAATTTCAATGAGGAACATCCTCACGTTATCGAAAACGTGGGATGTAGATGCAAAATTTGCGAAGGAAGCATCCTCAAGTTTTAGAAAAGGCACAATGTAGATGCAATTTAACATGATAGGCAGGATTAAAAGTATCTGCAAGCTCAAAGAAAACCAGGTTGCGGATACATTGATTCAAAAAAGAGCATCTGCAACAATGAATATCAAAGCCTTGTAGATACATTGATCCAAAAAAAAGCATCTGCAACAGCGAATATTAAGTCAGTGCAGATACAACGGTTGCCACAAAGACATCTGCATAAGCAAATAACCCCATGATATAGATATATCAGACCCCAGAAAAGTAAATCCCTCATCGCTCCACCTATTTCAATCACGGTACACTACAAAGCAAGAAAAGACTATGCAATCCAGTGAATTGGAGTCGGGCTTGCCCGACGAAGCTGAGCAGGAGTGCATAGTCTTTTTCCTGCGTGTGAGCTGTCATGAATGAAATAGCCATAAAAAACATAAAATTTCTCAAAACAACATTGAAGTTCCCCCATAATAGGTTATAATGAAACTATGATTTTAACCGGCGGGGAAAGGAGACTTATATTATGAAGACATTTTTTGAAGATTTAACAAAGAGACTTGGAGAGACAGCGGAACTCGTAGGTAATAAAGCGAATGAAGCAATGGAAGTTCAGAGATTGAAAAATCAGATTCGTACATTAGAGAGAAATAACGAAGATGATTTAGCAGAATTAGGAAGAGTCTTATACGAAAAGTTTCTAAACGGGGAAGAATTAGAAGCAGAAGAAGAGGCGCTGTGCGAGGCAATTCAAGATCGTAAAGAAAGTATTGAAGAATACAATGAGCAGATTGTTGAACTTAGAGGCGATACAAATTGTGCAGCATGCGGCAAGAGTATTGCGAAAGGTATGGCATATTGTCCATATTGCGGAGAGAAGGTTTCAACATCTGTACCGACAGATGCAGATTTTGTAGATGAAGAAGATATTGTTGTAGATGTCAAAGAGTCTGTTGATGAAGTAAAAGAAGAGCCAACAGCAACACAGGAAAAAGAAGAACCAGAAGACAAGCCACAAGTTCAGGCAGATGAATTAAAAGAAGAGCCGGAAGCTCAGGCAGAAGAAAATGTGACAGAATCACCGGAAGAATAGAGGTGAGAGGAGAATGGGAATCTTGGTATTAATCAGCGTGACAGCAGTGCTGGCTATGCTTGATATCACTATCAAATCCTGTATAGAGAACGGCATCACGAGAAAAGAAGAACGGGAAACTTTAAAAGGGAAAGTAACCTTACGAAAAGTATATAATCGTGGGTTTGGATTGAATGTATTGCAGAACGATCCGGATACGGTAAAATATGTATCTTCATTTGCTACGATAATTTTGACGATCACACAGCTGATTCAGCTGATGCGTAAAAAAGGAAGCAAGCTGAAGAAGATAGGTTTGTCACTTATGACAGCAGGGGCATGGAGTAATACATTTGACCGGTGGCTTCGCGGATATGTGATTGACTATATCGGATTTGAAAATAAAAATAAAAAAATCGAAAAGATTACATGGAATCTGGGAGATTTCTTTTTGATTGCAGGAGGAATTATTGTTTCTCTTGGTTCATTGCTTCATAAGAAGAAATAATAAAATATTGCTTCACAAGAAGATGTAACAAAATGCTGCTTCATAGGAAGATTTACAGGAAGAGAAGATATAATGAAGCAGACGAATACTTAACAGAAACAGAGGAAGAGATAGATGATACAGGATATCGCACCACATCAGTATAACAATGCATATAAGCCGGTGCCGCCAAAGAAAGACAGCTTTGCTCTTTATTATGAAAAGAGAACTTGTCTGATGAAAAAAAGCGAAGAGGGGATGACATTTCCGACATTTGCAGATTTAGAACGATTGAACGAAGATATTTACGAGAATTACACGTATTTATTTTCTATTGATAATAAGCCTTTTTATCTTGTAAATGATATCAATCGTGAGAGGTTATCAGCTTACACTATGGAGAATACGGAAGTGTTTCGGACGATACAGCCGCGGTATCTGGCATTTGCCGGAATCACAGGATATCAGCTGTATTCCTGGTATCAAAGCCACAAGTTTTGCGGAAGATGTGGTTCGCCGACTCAAAAAGACGAGAAAGAGCGCATGCTTTATTGTGAAAAATGTGGATTAATGGAATTTCCAAAAATCTGTCCGGCAACGATTATTGCTGTACGAGACGGGAATCGGCTTCTTCTTTCAAAGTATGCAGGAAGAACTTACAAAAAGTATGCCCTGCTTGCAGGATACACAGAGATTGGCGAGACGATAGAAGAAACGGTGAAGCGTGAGGTTATGGAAGAAGTTGGCTTGAAAGTAAAGAATATTCAATACTATAAAAGCCAGCCGTGGTCATTTTCGGATACATTATTGATGGGATTTTATTGCGATCTTGACGGAGAAGATAAGATTACATTAGATCAGGATGAGCTTGCGCTGGCAGAATGGTTTGAGCGAGAAGATTTACCGGAGGTAACATCAGATGAAAGCTTAACAAATGAGATGATACAGATGTTTAAGCTTGGGAAAATATAATTCATATTGCCTGAGATTCTGATAATACTGAAAAGTATAAAAAGAAGAGCGTTTGCGGATTATAATTGATATGATTTGCAAATGATCTTCTTTTTTTCGAGGAAATAGAAAAATAAAAATAGATGTAAGGTAGGGATTACACAATGAAAAGTAACTGGAATATAAAAAAATTTTCATATGATATTTTTATAGATATTGTGGGAGGCGTTTTGATCGGCCTTGGAATTTACAATTTTGCTGCAAATGCAGAATTCCCATTGGCAGGAGTATCAGGTCTTGCATTAATTTTATATCGTTTGTTCAATATTCCAATCGGATGGGGAACAATTGCACTAAATATACCGATTGTAATTATATGTTTCAAGACATTAGGAAAAGAGTTTTTTGCACGTTCAATACGTTCACTTATTATTTCATCTTTAATCACAGACTATGTAGTTACATTACTTCCGGTTTATTCCGGTGACCGTATGCTTGCTGCATTATGTACCGGCATTTTTTCAGGGCTAGGCTATGCACTGATATTTATGAATCATTCTTCAACAGCGGGAATGGATTTCGTGTGTGTGGCAATCCATTCCAAACACCCACATATTTCATTGGGGAAAATTGTATTCTCAATCGATTGTGCAGTTGTATTATTAGGCGGAGCAATATTTAAAGACGTAGACGCCACGATTTATGGTTTGATCATTTCCTATTTTCTGACCGTTGTAATTGATAAGATCACATATGGCATCAATTCAGGTAAGATTGCATTGATTGTGACGGACGAAGGGCAAAAAGTAGCAAATATGATAGACGAACATGTAGGACGAGGCTCAACAATTTTAAGGGGATGCGGAAGCTATACAGGTGCTGAAAAGGATATTGTAATGTGTGCAAGTAATAATAAGGAAATGTATGCGATTCGCGAAATGGCCAGAAAGGCTGATGAGAAAGCATTTGTGATTATAATGGAGTCAAATGAAGTACTTGGAGAAGGATTCAGAGAAGAAATTCAATAGTGGAATAGAGGCGCCGGTTGGGGTGTCGGTTGGGGTTGGAGTGCCAGTTGGGGACGGGGTTTAATGGCTCTTTTTCCCAAGAAAAAGAGCCATTAAACCCCGTCCCCAACTGGCACTCCAACCCCAACCGACACCCCAACCGGCACTACCTGTTAATCCTGGTAAACAATTTTTCCGCGGCAGATGGTATATTTGATTTTTCCGTATAATTCTTTTCCGGTAAATGGACTGTTGGATGATTTGGATGCGTATTCTGTCGGTATCCATGTTTCATCTGGATTGAAAAGTACAAAATCGGCAGCAGCACCTTCTTCAATCGTGCCGTAAGGCAGATGATAAAGTTTGGCCGGATTGATTGTCATTTTCTCTAATAATTCCATCATAGTCAAGTGTCCCGGACGAACAAGCGATGTAATGCCAAGTGAAAGGGATGTTTCCAGTCCGATGATTCCACTAGGAGCTTCTGTCAATGGTTTTGCTTTTTCTTCGGCACTGTGAGGTGCATGGTCTGTTGCGATTAAATCGATCGTTCCGTCTTTTAAACCTTCGATGATTGCCAGACGGTCTGCTTCAGTACGAAGTGGCGGATTCATTTTTGCAAGCGTTCCATGCTCTAACAAGGCCTCATCGGTCAATGTGAAATGATGCGGTGTGGCTTCAGCGTGAAGTTTTGCACCTTGCGCCTTGAACATGCGGATTAGTTCAACGGAACGTCCGGAGCTGATGTGCTGGATAACAACGTCTGCGCCGGAGCGAAGAGCAAGCATACAATCGCGGGCAACCAAAGACTCTTCAGCAATAGAAGGAGAGCCATATACACCCAGCTTTTCAGACACATCACCATGATTGATTCCGTTGTTCGTAATAAATGCAGGGTCTTCTTCGTGAAGGCTTATCGGAACATTCAAAGAGGCAGCTTCTTCCATAGCTTTATAGCAGAACGCAGCATTTTTTAAAGGAATACCATCATCAGTAAATCCACATGCTCCGGCTTCTTTTAACGCTTTCATATCAGTCAGAGTTTCACCCTTTAAAGAATGTGAAATAGAAGCAGCCTGATAAATACGAATATCTTCAGCCTTGGCACGCTGTAAAATGTCCTCAAGTACAGGAACATTATCTACAGTCGGAGAAGTATTTGCCATGCAGATGACAGTTGTAACTCCTCCGTGTGCAGCAGAAAGCGAACCGGTATGGATATCTTCTTTATAAGTGAATCCAGGGTCGCGGAAATGAATATGCGTATCGATCAGACCAGGCGCAATGACCAGTCCGGAAGCATCAATGACTTCTTCTGATTCCGATGGAGTGATTGACTTAGCAATTTTAATAATCTTATCATCTTCAATAAGAATGTCACCGGAAATAATTGTTTGTGTGGCAGGGTTCATAATTGTACCATTTTTAATAATCATGGGAAAAACCTCCTTAAAATTTATCTCAGTCGAGAAGACTCCCACCTCTTTCGGGTGGTGAGTAACAGCAAATTTGTCTCAGTGGGAGTCCAATCTCCGACTGAGATAAACGCTCCGCGAGGATGCGCAGTGATTCTGTAAAGAATATGTCAGCTTACGCTGACCAGAATCACGCGCCAAGTCTCGCAGCTGCTCGACTTGAATGCATAATGTGAATATCTCTTTTCTTATCTCATAAATGTGTTGATAACATGAAGAATTCCGTCGTCATCATTCGAATGAGTAATAAAATCCGCATGTTCCTTTACAATTGGCTGAGCATTTTCCATAGCA
The DNA here is from genome assembly GCF_014287355.1 of Ruminococcus hominis. NCBI lineage: Bacteria > Bacillati > Bacillota > Clostridia > Eubacteriales > Oscillospiraceae > Ruminococcus > Ruminococcus hominis. Next base: position 983,100 of record NZ_JACOPE010000001.1, read on the forward strand.
ACACCAAGTCCGGCATATTCAATCATAGAAACATCATTGAAGCCGTCACCACAGCATATCATAGAGTTGGCGGTCAGACCGATACTGTTGAGCAATTTCTGCAGAGAGTTTGCCTTGTCAATTTTCTGTGGCATAATCTCTAAGAAAAATGGTTCCGAACGGTAAATATTTAAAAGTGAATGGAATTTACGCTTTAATTCTGGCATTAATTTCTCCAATACAGCCGGTTCACCCGGAATCAGCATCTTGTTTACCGGAAAATCCAAATATTCAACAAAATTGTCGACTTCTTTCACGGGCATTTTATTGATAAACATTTCTTTTTCCGTATATTCATTTACCTTAATTCCGGAAATGACACAATCATTCTCATAAGAAATAATATCCAGTCCCGGATAATTTTTGGTATATTCAAAAATTGGTGCAATAACTTCACGAGGCAGAGTTTTATTATAGATCGGTTTATTTGTTGCACAGTCGATAATAAGTGCACCGTTAAAAGAAAGAATATAGCTTCCAAAACGGTCAAGTTCTAATTCTTTTGCGAGTGGCACAACACCACATGTCGGACGTCCACTGGCAAGAACCACCTTTTTTCCGGCTTCCTGAATTTCTATAAGAGCCTGCTTTGTGGCAGGGGTGATTTCTTTCCTTGAATTTGTGAGGGTTCCGTCCAAATCAAGGACAAGCATTTCGTACTTCATAAACAACTCCTAAATTAAAATTGATAGTACACGTATTACGTGAATATGTACAATAACAGTATAAATTCTTTGAAAAATCTTGTCAATTGAATAGGAAAAATAGGTTGGCTGTTAGGCAACAAAAATATTTCTTAAAAAAATTAAAAAAGTACTTGCTTTTTCTTTCAGAGTCTGTTATATTAATGGAGTTGCAGCTGATAAGCAACAAACTTAATAACTGATGCGGAATGGTGTAATTGGCAGCACAGCAGACTCTGACTCTGTTAGTAGGGGTTCAAGTCCCTTTTCCGTAGCTATGGTGTGTTACTGCACGGCAGGCATTAACCAAGCATGAATATTACGAGAGTATATTTGTGTGGGTTAATGTCTTTTTTGTTTATTATCAACATAAAAATTAAAAACACTCTTTGATAACTAATAAAAAAGACAATTCTTTCAAAATAATATAGAACGTGATATTTATGGATCTTAAAAAAGAACAAGAAGGAGAGAAATGTCATGAAAGACAAAATTTTTGGTGTCCTGCAGAGAGTAGGACGAAGCTTTATGCTTCCAATCGCGATTCTTCCGGTAGCAGGTTTATTGCTTGGACTTGGAAGCTCATTTACAAATGAAACAACAATCGCAACATACCATCTTCAAAAAGTGTTGGGAGACGGAACCGTGCTCCATGCCTTGCTGACAATTATGAATAAAGTCGGCAGTGCGATTTTTGATAACCTGCCACTGATCTTTGCGGTAGGTGTTGCAATTGGTATGGCAAAGAAAGAAAAAGAAGTTGCAGCGTTATCTTCTATGATTGCATTCTTTGTTATGCATATATCCATTAGCGCAATGCTTTCCATTAATGGAAAGATTCTTACAGATGGTTCAATTGCGAAAGATGTGCTGGAAGGAACAGTTGCATCAGTTTGTGGAATCCAGAGCCTGCAAATGGGTGTGTTTGGAGGAATTATTGTAGGTCTGGGTGTTGCGGCACTTCACAATCGATTCCATAAAATTGTATTGCCAAATGCATTATCATTTTTCGGCGGCTCAAGATTTGTGCCGATCATTTCTACAATCGTTTATATGTTTGTCGGAATATTAATGTATTTTGTATGGCCGGCAGTTCAGAATGGTATTTATGCACTGGGCGGACTTGTAACAGGAACAGGATATTTCGGGACACTGATTTTTGGTATTATCAAGAGAGCCTTGATTCCATTTGGACTGCACCATGTGTTCTATATGCCATTTTGGCAGACAGCAGTTGGTGGAACAATGGAAGTTGCAGGACAGATGGTTCAGGGAGGACAGAATATCTTCTTTGCACAGCTTGCAGATTCCGCTAATATAACACATTTTAGTGCCGATGCTACAAGATATTTCTCAGGAGAATTCATTTTCATGATCTTCGGACTTCCGGGAGCAGCACTCGCTATGTATCGCTGTGCAAAACCGGAAAAGAAGAAACAGGCAGGCGGACTTTTATTATCTGCAGCACTTGCAAGTATGTTGACAGGTATTACAGAGCCAATTGAATTTTCTTTCTTATTTGTAGCTCCAATGTTATTTGCAGTACAGGTTGTATTGGCCGGAGCCGCTTATATGATCGCACATATGTTAAATATTGCGGTAGGTCTGACATTCTCAGGCGGATTTCTTGATTTGTTCCTGTTTGGTATTTTACAGGGAAATGCAAAGACAAGCTGGGTAAGAATCATCCCGGTTGGTATTATTTACTTTATCTTATATTATGTGATCTTTACATTTTTAATTAAAAAATTTGATCTGAAGACTCCGGGACGTGAGGACGATGATGTAGAGACAAAATTATATACAAAGGCCGATGTAAATGCCAGAAAAGAAGGTCAGAAAACTTCTGAGACCAGCTCAAAGGATGCCATCAGCGAGATGATCACAGAAGGTCTTGGCGGCAAGAAAAATATCAGTGATGTTGACTGTTGTGCAACAAGACTTCGTATTACGGTATACGATACAGAACGTGTAAATGATGAAATTTTGAAACAGACAGGTTCAAGAGGAATTGTGAAAAAAGGACAGGGGGTTCAGATTATTTACGGACCACATGTGACAGTAATCAAATCAAATCTGGAAGATTATCTGGAAACAGCACCTGACACATATGCAGAAACAACAGTTCTGGAAAATACAGAAACCAAAACAGAAGAAACAACAGTTTCAGAAAATGCGGAAAATGAAACAAAAGCAAAAAGCACAATCATTATTTCCAGCCCTATCACAGGAAATGCAGCTGACCTTTCAGCGGTACCTGACGAAGCATTTGCAGGACGTATGATGGGAGATGGAGCGGCAGTTACACCAACAGATGCAATTATTACAGCACCGGAAGACGGAGAAGTGGCATTTGTATTTGATACAAAACACGCAATTGGATTTGAGACAGAAAGCGGTGTTGAACTTTTAATCCATGTCGGAGTTGATACAGTATCACTCAATGGAGAAGGTTTTGAGGTGTTTGTAGAAAATGGTCAGAAGGTGAAAAAGGGAGATGTGATGATGAAAATCAATATCCCATATCTGACTGAGCATGCCCCATCTTTATGCTCACCGGTATTATGTACAGATTTAGATGACAATCAGAAAATCCGTTTACTTGCTAAAGGCGAGATTAAAGCAGGAGAGCCGCTGTTTGCAATAGATCTATATTAGGCGATTTAAAATGATGAGATGTGTTGCTGTTTGCGAGTACTCATGAACAGCAGCTAATGATGTATCTGCCTCGGCCAAATTAGGCCGAGGTACTTTACATTTTGGCGAGATTTTGTTACGCTGTTTTTAGTCTTTAGGAAATGAAATGGTCAGGGGGAATATTTATATGTATCGGGTGAGTAAAGTACTCAATAACAATGGTGTTATCGCAATAGAGATGGAAGAAAATCAAGAGTATGTCCTGCTTGGAAAAGGAATTGGATTTGGGAAGAAAGTCAGTCAACGATTTGAAGCACCTTCTGACTGTACAAGATATTCATTGAAAAATGATACAGAACGAGGGAGTGCGGCATCGCTTGTTAAAAGTGTGGACCCTGTATTTTTGGAAATTGCAAATGAAGTACTCAAAGAAGCAGAGCATACTTTCGGAAATATTGACAAGAGAATCTTATTTCCGTTGGCAGACCATATATCCTTTGCAGTTGCACGGATGAAAAACGGAGAACAGATCAGTAATCCCCTGACAGGTGATATACATGCTCTATTTTATAAGGAATTTCAGGTCGCATCTGTATTGAAGAAGGTTTTATCAGACAGGATGCAGATAGAGATTGGAGACGATGAGATTGGCTATGTAGCCTTGCATGTCCATTCTGCGATAGAAGATGAGAAAGTATCAGTGGCAATGCAGATGGCACGAACCGTTCGTGAATGTGTAAGCATTATAGAGACAGAAACGGGCAAAAAAATTGATGTTATGACGCTGGATTATAATCGTTTGATGAATCATGTGAAATATATGGCGGCAAGACTTTTGCGCGGTGAAGAACTTAAGGTTAATATCAATGATTATATAGAAATAAAATTCCCAAAAGCATTTGCAATTGCGACAACAGTCTGTGACCATTTGGGTGAGAATATCGGCGTTCAGCCGGGTGAACGAGAAATCGGATATCTGGCGATGCATATTGAGAGAGTATACAATTCCGGTGAAAATAACTAAAAATCCTCGTTTATTAATTGACAATATATGCAAAATGTGATAATCTGAAAAAAATTAGAGAAGCTAAAAAAGAGTTTGGCAACCTTTCCTGAAAAGGCTGACAAGCTCTTTTTTGAAATTAAAAATTTTTTTACTATGCGATTAGTAAAAAAATAACAAACGACATATTAAAAGGGGAATAATTATGAAATTAATGAAGACAGAGGATGCAGTAGGCCAGATTTTATGCCATGATATCACACAGATCATCAAAGGCGTAAAAAAAGATGCTGTATTTCGCAAAGGGCATATTATCCGGGAAGAAGACGTTCCGGTATTGTTAAGTGTCGGAAAGGACCACATTTATATCTGGGAGAATAATGAAAATATGCTTCATGAAAATGATGCGGCACTGGTGCTTTATGACATGTGTAAGAATGATAACATGGCTCCATCTCAGATTAAAGAAGGAAAGATTGAACTGATTGCAGAATGTGATGGCGTATTAAAAGTAGATACAGAAAAATTAAATCGCATTAACAGTCTCGGTGAAATGATGATTGCCAGCAGACATGGCAATTTTCCAGTGAAGAAAGGCGATAAGCTTGCGGGAATGCGTATTATCCCTCTTGTGATCGAGAAAGAAAAGATGGAGCATGCAAAAGAAGCTGGCGGTGAGGGACAGATTTTCGAACTGCGTAAATATTTATACAAAAAAGTTGGAATCGTAACGACTGGAAATGAAGTATATCATGGGCGTATCGAAGATACATTTACACCGGTTATCAAAGAAAAATTAGCAGAATTTGATACCGAGATCATCGGACATCATGTAAGTGATGATAACCCGGAGCGTATTACAGGTTATATCCGCGAATTGCTCGATGAAGGTGCAGACATGATTATCTGTACGGGTGGAATGAGCGTAGATCCAGACGATAAGACACCGTTGGCAATCCGTAATTCAGGTGCAAAGGTCGAGACTTACGGAGCACCGGTATTACCGGGAGCAATGTTCTTGCTTTCCTATTATAATGAGACAATTCCTGTACTTGGACTTCCGGGATGCGTAATGTATGCAAAGCGAACAATATTTGACCTTGTATTACCAAGACTGATGACAGGCGAGAAAGTAACAAAAGAAGATATAGATACACTTGGCGAAGGTGGATTGTGTCTGTCTTGCCCGGTCTGTATATTTCCTAATTGCGGATTCGGAAAATAAAGGAAATGCAGGCAAGTAAGAAGCAGGCTGGCAACATGCAAACAAGAGATGTGTAGAAGGGGAAGGACAATGATTGACGGATATGGACGAACAATTGAATACATGAGAATATCCATTACTGACCGTTGCAATCTTCGTTGCCGATACTGTATGCCGGATGGGGTTGATCTGGTGTCAATGTCAGACCTTCTTTCTTTTGAAGAAATAGAAGAAATTTGTTGTGCGGCGGCAGAACTGGGGATAAAAAAAATAAAAATTACCGGCGGAGAGCCGTTGGTACGTAGGGGATGTACTGCACTCATTGGCCGAATAAAACAAATACCGGGAATTGAAGAGGTGACACTGACGACGAATGGAATACTTTTGGCACAGCAGATGTCAGAGCTTTGCGAAAATGGGCTGGATGCGGTGAATATCAGTCTTGATACGTTGAGTAGATGTAATTATGAAGAAATTACAGGAAAAGATAAATTAGAGAGTGTGCTAGAAGGGATTCAGGCGGCAGTAAAAGCCGGGATACGTGTTAAGATTAACAGCGTATTGCAAAAAGGACAAAACGATGCGGAATGGGGGCAGTTGATCGGCTTGGCGAAAGACCTGCCAATTGATGTACGTTTTATCGAGATGATGCCAATTGGTTACGGGAAACAATTTGAAACAATATATAATGAAGACATCCAGAAAAAAATCAGGGAAATATACCCGGATTTAGAAGAGGATACAAGAGTTCATGGAAATGGACCGGCAACATATTATCACATACCGGGATTTAAAGGAAGCATCGGATTTATCAGTGCGATACATGGAAAATTTTGTGATAAATGCAACAGAATACGCCTGACATCACAGGGGATGATTAAGCCGTGTTTATGTTATGGAAAATCTTATAATCTAAAAGAAATACTAAGAGATTCCGGAGAAAAAATCGGAACAGAAGATATGAAGAGAATGCTGAAGCAAAGATTAGAGACAGCAATATTGGAAAAACCAGAACAACATTGTTTTGAGCATTTGGATGATATTACAGAAAAGAAAGATATGATACAAATAGGTGGTTGAAAATGGGAAAGATAATTGCAATTTGCATTAGTGAAAAAAAAGGAACGCAGAAGCACAGTATTGAATCTGCAGTCTTAAAAGAAAACTGGGGAATTGAAGGAGATGCACATGCAGGGAAATGGCATCGTCAGGTAAGTTTGCTTTCATTTGAAAAGTTTGATGAGTTCCAGAAAAAAGGTGCAGAAATTGATTACGGTGCCTTTGGAGAAAATATTCTTGTAGAAGGATTTGATCTTCGAACAATTCCGGTAGGAACAAGATTTCAGATAGGAGAAGCAATTTTAGAGTTAACACAGATAGGAAAAGATTGCCATAGCCACTGTGAAATTTACAAAAAGATGGGCGATTGCATCATGCCACGTGAAGGCGTATTTACAGAAATTATAAAAGGCGGCGTGATAAAACCAGGTGATGAAGTTATTCAGTTACCACTGCCAAAAGACAGACCATTTACCGCAGCAATCGTTACATTAAGTGATAAAGGTTATGCAGGAGAACGCGAAGATAAAAGCGGTCCGATGATTCAGCAGATATTAGAAGAATGTACAGACTCTAAATATCAGATTATAGAAAAAATGATTTTGCCGGATGAAAAAGCAAAGATAGAAAGACAGCTTTGCAGACTGGCAGACCAAAGACAGATCAATGTAGTATTTACAACAGGTGGAACCGGATTCGCAGACAGAGACGTAACACCAGAAGCAACAATCGCTGTCTGCGACAAGATGGCACCGGGTATTGCTGAGGCAATGAGAAACTATTCCTTAAGCATTACAAATCGCGCAATGCTTAGCAGAGCTGTAGCTGGAATCAGAAAGAAAACATTGATCATCAACCTGCCGGGAAGTCCAAAAGCAGTAAAAGAGAGCTTAGAATACATCCTTCCGGCACTGGGGCATGGCCTTGGAATCCTTCGCGGAACAGATGGAGAATGCGGTAACGCTTAGCAAGGTATTTTCGAGCTTAGCGTTACCGTACACTACGACAGCAGGCGAGGTGTTTTCGAGCCGCTGCTCGGAGTGTTACCGCGTGAAAAATAACGCTTAGCGAGGTATTTTCGAGCTTAGCGTTACCGTACACTACGACAGCAGGCGAGGTCTTTTCGAGCCGCTGTTCGGAGTGTTAGCGAAGAAAAACAACGCTTAGCGAGGTCTGAATAGAATGATTGTAAATAGAAGCAGCGCCCTAACTGCTTTCTATTTTGCATAGCGAATGGTTTAGAAAAAATATTCGCATGCAACAAATATTTACACAAAGTCATCAAGGAGGAACAGGATGAAAAAAAGAATTTTAGCAATGATGCTTGCGTCAGCAATGGTAGCAGGAATTGTAGGATGTGGCGGAAGCTCAGATTCGAAAGATACGAAAGAAGAAATAAAAACAGAAGAGACAGCAAAAACAGATGATGCCGAAGAAACAGAAATCCAGGTATTTATCGCAGCCAGCTTAAACACAGTTATGACAGAGCTTGCAGAAGAATACAACAAAGAACATCCAGAAGTAAAAATCACATACAACGCAGACAGTTCAGGCACATTGCTGACACAGATTGAAGAAGGTTACGAATGTGATATTTTCTTCTCAGCAGCTCAGAAACAGATGGATCAGCTGGAAAAAGACGGACTTGTAGTAGATGGAACTCGTGCAAATGTTGTAAATAACCAGGTAGTTGTAGTATCATTAAAAGACAGTGGTACAAAGGTCACAGGACTTGAAAACTTAAACGAAGCAAGTAGCATCGCTCTGGCAGGCGGAAGCGTTCCGGTTGGCAAATATACTCGCCAGACACTTGTAAATCTCGGAACATTAAATAAAGTAGATGATGTATCAACAATCACAACACAGGAAATTTCAGATGCTTTAGGCGGAGTTGAAATCAGCGAGCAGGATAACGTAAGTAAAGTACTTGCAGCAGTTGTAGAAGGTTCTTGTGAAGTTGGAACAACATATTTCTCAGATACATATGGATATGAAGACAAACTGGATATTCTTCAGAAAGTAAGCTACGATCTGACAGGAAATGTAATCTATCCAATCGCACGCGTTTGGAATGACGAAGCCGATGAAGTACAAAACAAAGCTGCTGATGATTTTATCAAATTTATCACATCAGATGCAGCAAAAGCAGTATTTGATTCATACTATTTCGATACAAACGTAGAATAAGCAGTATATTTCGCTCAGAAGAATAAACAAAAAATCAGAAAAAGATGGCATTTGCTGATAGCGGATACTCATCAGAAAGGAAAAACATGGAAGCAGTGATAGAGGTCATCAAGACATTAGACTGGAGTCCGTTATGGATTTCATTAAAAACAGGAATTGTAGCAACGATATTTTCCTTCTTTTTAGGTATTTTTGCTGCACGCAAAATTGTAAAAGCATCGCCTGGAGTAAAAGCAGTGCTGGATGGCATCCTGACGCTTCCGATGGTTTTGCCTCCGACAGTAGCGGGATTTTTCCTGCTACTTATATTTAGCAGACGTCGTCCGTTTGGAATCTTCTTATATGAAACGTTTGATATTAAGGTTGTTCAGAGCTGGCTTGGCTGCATAATTGCAGCGACAGTGATTGCATTTCCATTGATGTATCGAAATGCAAGAGCGGCCTTTGAACAAATCGATGTAAATCTTGTTTATGCAGGAAGAACACTTGGAATGTCCGATTTGAAAATATTTTGGAAGGTAGTCATCCCGACTGCCGGACCGGGAATTGCATCCGGAACAATCCTTACATTTGCAAGGGCACTTGGCGAATACGGTGCAACATCGATGCTTGCCGGAAATATTCCCGGAAAGACAGGAACCATTTCACAGAAGATTGCAATGGTCATTCAAGACGGAGATTACCTGACAGCCGGAGTGTGGGTTGCAATTGTGATGGCAATTGCATTTGGAATTGTTGTGTTAATGAACATAATTGCAGGTAAGAAAATGAAACAAGTCAAACGCTGGTAAATCCAGGTGAAAAGTAAAACAGACGAAACGCTAATAAAAAGGAGACAAAAAATGGCAATAAGTGTAGATGTCCAGAAAAAGCTCGGGGAGTTTGAGTTGAATGTAAAGTTTGAAAGCACATCAAAAAGAATTGGGATTCTGGGCGCTTCCGGTTGCGGAAAAAGTATGACATTGAAAAGCATTGCCGGGATTGAAACTCCGACAGAAGGAAAAATCCAGATTGGCGAACATGTACTGTTTGATTCCAAAAATAAAGTGAATTTAAAGCCACAGAAAAGAAAAATAGGATATTTATTTCAAAACTATGCATTATTTCCAACGATGACGGTAGCTCAAAATATTGCGGCAGGATTAAAAGGAAGTAAGCAGGAAAAAGAAAAACGAGTCAGGGAGATGGCAGAAAAATTTCAGATTCAGGAATTATTAAAACGTCTGCCCGGACAACTTTCAGGAGGACAACAGCAAAGGGTTGCGCTGGCAAGAATCATGGCATACAGCCCGGATGTGATATTATTAGACGAACCGTTTTCTGCATTGGACGTATTTTTGAAAGACCATTTGCAACAGGAACTTGAAGAGCTGTTGAAGGATTACGAAGGAACAGTAATTATGGTTTCTCATAGCCGCGACGAAGTATATCGCTTTTGTGAAGAGCTGCTGATTTTGGATCAGGGAAGTGTAATCACAGCCGGAAAGACAAAAGTAATCTTTAGTAACCCTCAATATCGCGCAGCAGCAAAATTGACCGGATGTAAAAATTTTGCTGAAATGCAATACACAGAATCTCCGAATAAAATTATTTTGCCGGATTGGGGAGTTACATTACAGCTGAAAAAGGAAGTGCCAAAAGGGTGTACCTGCATCGGGTACCGTGCACATGATTTTGTGCCGATATGGGGAGAAAAAAAAGAAAATTGTATAGAGGTACGATTAAAAAGCATGTCAGAACTTCCGTTTGAAAATCAGTATTATTTAAATCCAGCAAATCCGAAGACACCTTCTATCTGCTGGTTTGTACAGAGAGAAAAGGAAAATGTAGTTGAGACAAATGGTTTGCCAGAGTATCTTCAGATTACAGAAGAAAGATTAATGTTTCTAAAATAATGTTTTTAATACAAAAACAAATGAAAAGTTCTCTTTTGGAAAGTGTGAAAACCATTTTCCGAAAGAGAACTTTTTGTATAGAATGGATAGGTAATATGAATTGTTATAGCTCATCTAACATCTTCTCAAAAACATCTTGTGGGACCGGCTTGGAATAATAATATCCCTGTATAAAATCACAGTTCACAGATTTTAAGAAGTTTACCTGCTCGTTGGTTTCAGCACCTTCGGCAATGACCTTGATGCCAAGTTCATGAGCCATGGAAATGATGGTGTGCAGGACAGCTTCAATTTTTGGATTCTTCCCAATAGAACGTACAAATTCCATATCCAGTTTTAAAATGTTAAAATCATAGTCTGTAATCGTGCTGAAAGAAGAAAATCCACTTCCAAAGTCATCTAATAAAATGCGTACATTTTGATTCTGAATCTTTCTCAAAGGATGTAAATCCAGATTGTTAATAGAAATATAAGCACTTTCAGTAAGCTCTAACATCTTATGTGAACAAAGAAATTCGTCGTTTGAAAACTCATCTACAAGTGCACTTAACATATCAGGATCATAAAAATCCATCCGTGAAATATTCATAGAAATCGGAACTACCTTTTTGCCGGCATCATGACGCCGGTGCAGAAAGAGTGAAATCATGTCAGATACAAATTTATCCAATACCGAAATATGCCCATTTTTTTCAAGCGTAGGAATGAAAACGTCTGGGGAAATCATCCCTTTTTCCGGGTGAATCCAGCGAATCAGAGCTTCTGCGCCGACAATCTTATCTGTTGCAGCACTAAAGATTGGCTGATAGTACACCTGCAATTCATTATTTTCCAAAGCCTGTCCGATATTGCGTCGAATCTGGGACTGTGCCATATAGATTTCCTTCATCTTCAAATCATAGATGGCATAAGGCTGTAAATATTCGTTCTCAATATGCTGACATGCCAGATGGGCACGGTCACACATTCCATTTACAGAAACATGCCGGTCATGAATATGATAAATACCACATTTCGCAAAAATAAGAATATTTTTATCATGATATGTGAAGGATTGCTTTAAAAGCTTTGTCAATTGTTCATAGTCCAGATATTTACGTTCTATAAGACAGACAAAATGATCGGAAGTCAGTCTTGCAGCAGCAATTGGATGCAAGAAGCAATTCCGAAGCTCATTATGAAAATGATGGAGAAACGCATCGCCACCCTCAAATCCAAGAATCTCATTCAATGCTTTAAATTCCTTGAAGTCAATAAAAAGAAGAGAAAACTTGTCAGTGTGAGGATCATTTTTAATAATATTCGAAACGATGTGGTAAAATCCAATACGATTCAAATCGCCGGTTAAAAAATCCTGATAAGCAAGATAGCTGATATCCTGGATTGTGCTTAAAACAAGCTGTTGTTCTTTATCAAAATAAACAAAATTGTAGCGTACAATCAGCTCTTTATCATTTTTTATATGATGCAGGGTATAACTATAGTCGCCTTGTGTATCCAAAGCATGTTTGACTTTTGTCAGAGGATTATGAGAATCAAAATAATCATAATCTGCCGGGGAAATATGAAGACGCTTCATCAATTCACAAATCCGTTCGTAAGAATCAGTGGAAGTAAGAAAATCTTCACCGGACTTAGCATCAAGACGACATCTGCTGATCGTATGGTGATTAAGGTCAATTAAACCGACAAAAGAATATTCGCTTTGATACAAAAGTTCTGGAACACGCGTAGCGGCAATTTTTTTCAAATCGTTCCGGTTAGGATTGAGTGTTTTCATGATGGACATTCCCCCTATACTCTGATTTTGAGAATAAAAATGAGTTACGATTTACAGAGTAGCTGTAAAATTTATCTCAGTCGAGAAGACTCCCACCTCTTTCAGGTGGTGAGTAACAGTAAATTTGTCTCAGTGGGAGTCCAATCTCTGACTGAGATAAACGCTCCGCGAGGATGCGCAGTGATTCTGTAAAGAATGTGTCAGCTTACGCTGACCAGAATCACGCGCCAAGTCTCGCGTCTGCTCGACTTGAAGAATAATAGAACTGTTAATTTATTATAACCTAGATTTAATATAAAAGCTATAGCGAAAAACAAAGCTCATAAGAAAAATTATGCGAAAATTTATGTGAAAATAAATAGAAGTTCCTTGACAGAAAATGCATTGGATTTTATCATGAAAGATACGTGAATTACGCAGGATGAAGGAGAAAAAATATGGATTATATATTATTGATCATCGGATTTGTATTGTTAATCAAAGGGGCAGACTTTTTCGTGGACGGAAGCTCCAGCGTGGCAAAAATATTAAAGGTGCCGACAATCATCATCGGTCTTACAGTCGTAGCATTTGGAACAAGTATGCCGGAGCTCTCAGTCAGTGTGACGGCAGCACTTCGGGGAAGTAACGACCTGGCAGTCAGCAATGTGCTGGGTTCTAATATTTTTAACCTGTTGGTTGTCTTGGGATGTTGTGCATTGGTAAAACCCGTGGCGGCAAAATGGTCTTTGCTCAAAAAAGAGTTTCCATTTTCAATATTGATCACAATTATTTTACTGCTTGTAGATTCTGACTTTTCTATTATGAAAATATTGGACGGAAACCAGGGATTTGTCCTGGGAAGATGGGCAGGCTTACTGTTTTTGATTTTGTTTGTTCTTTATATATATGCAACCGTAAAATCCGCACTTCGCTCCAGAGCGGAAGCAAAAGATATGGAAGAGGAAGAGTATAAGACGATGAGCCCGCTAAAAAGCGGCATTTATATCGTAATCGGATTAATCGGAATCGTGTGGGGTGGCAATCTGGTCGTAGACAGCGCATCGAATATCGCATTGACATTTGGATGGAGCCAGACATTTATCGGGCTTACAATTGTAGCACTTGGAACATCACTTCCAGAACTGGTTACATCTGTTGTAGCAGCAAGAAAAGGAGAAAATGATCTTGCAGTAGGTAATGTTGTCGGTTCAAACATTTTCAACATTTTATTGATACTTGGAGTGTCTTCCTTTATCACACCAATCACACTCGATGTGACAGCGGTGTATGATACAATCATTTTAATTATAGCAAGTATCGTCGTGTATGTATCAGCAATCAGCAAACGCGAGATTCAAAGAAAAGAAGGAATTTTCTTTTTAGTTTGCTATTTTGCATTTTTCCTTTACGTGTTTATGAGATAGAAACAAGTGAGATATCTCATAAGGAATAGAGTTATAAAAAAGAAAAATCGTAGTCGATAGATTACAAAAGAAGGGAGAGGACAATGGAGAAGAAAAAAATTATTGAATTCCGTAACATTGTAAAAAATTTTGATGGACAGATTGTATTAAAAGGTATCAATCTGGATATTTATGAAAATGAATTTGTGACCCTGTTGGGACCAAGTGGATGCGGTAAAACCACATTGCTTCGAATTCTGGGAGGTTTCCTGGATGCAGACGAGGGAAGCGTAATGTTTGATGGAGAAGAAATCAGTCAAAAACCTCCATATGAACGTGAGTTGAATACTGTATTTCAGAAATACGCATTATTTCCACATTTAAGTGTTTATGAAAATATTGCGTTTGGTCTTAAGATAAAAAAGATGAGCAAGGATATCATTGACCAGAAGGTTATGAAGATGCTTAAACTTATCGGTCTGGAAGGGTATGAAGATAAAAATACAACCCTGCTTTCCGGAGGACAGCAGCAGAGAGTAGCGATTGCCCGTGCCCTTGTAAATGAGCCGAAGGTCTTATTATTAGACGAACCATTGGCGGCGTTGGATTTGAAGCTGCGTAAAGAGATGCAGTATGAGTTGAAACGTATCCAACAGGAAGTAGGAATCACATTTATTTTTGTAACACATGATCAGGAAGAAGCATTGACAATGTCAGACAAGATCGTTGTTATGAAAGGCGGAGAAATCCAGCAGGTAGGAACACCGGAAGAAATCTACAACGAGCCTGCAAACGTATATGTAGCCAATTTCATCGGCGAGAGCAACATCATTTCCGGAAAAATGCTCGAAGATTACAAAGTACGATTTGATGATGTAACATTTGACTGTGTAGATTTCGGATTCAGAAAAGACGAACCGGTAGATGTAGTATTGCGTCCGGAAGATATCGATATCGTTGATGTCAAAGACGGAAAACTTACCGGAGAAGTACAGAGCGTACTCTTTAAAGGAGTCCACTACGAGATTATTGTTGAGACAGTCCCGGGAACAAGTGTAACCGTAAACATGCGAGTAGTACATAACCGTGATGTGACAAGCGAAGACGGAACAGAAAAAATCAGTGCCAGCGATTTTTACGTCGATGTGGAAGATGTAGAAGCACTTGATGATAAAGACATTATCGCTTTCTCAAATGCACAGGCATGGGATCCAAAGACAGACGAGTACATTTCCATCGCAAGAATTGAATATGATTTGAGGCCGGAAGAAGGAGAATATCCAGTTACATTCTCAACACCGAAAGGAACAAGTGTACAAAGAAATATTTTTGTTGTCAACCAGCCTTTCGTTAAAAATGAGAGAGCAAATGAAGGTGTTATGGCATTTAACTTCTCAAAAACAGTAGATGAAATCATAGAATCCCAGGCATTGGATACAGATTTGAAGACATGGGCAAATGCACAAGGCTGGAAGCTGACAGACGAAGACCAGAGTGTAGACCTAAGCGTAGATTACGATTTTGAGCCGGAAGATGTAAAAGAAGGTGTATATAAGATCACATTCTCAACGACAGGTCGTGAGTTTAAGATCCATACAACAGACTATTCCGAGGAAGGTCAGGAAGTCGGACTGACATTCTTCCCGGAAGATATCCATGTTATGTCGAAGGTGGTATTCTAATATGAAGAAATTCTTACAGTTAGCAATTCCATATATCGTGTGGGCGGTGTTGATGCTCGTACTTCCAATGGCACTGATTTTCCTTTACTCTATCACAGAGCCTGGAAACAGCATTATATCCTTCTCAATAACACTGGATCAGTACATCAAATTCTTTACCGACAAAGATTTCTTACTGATTCTGTGGCGCTCACTTGCAATTGCGGTTAAGACAACCATCATCTGTCTGCTGCTTGGTTATCCGATTGCATATTACATTGCAAGAACAAAAGAAAAAACACAGAACATGTTAATCTTATGCATTACAATTCCAATGTGGATCAACATGCTTGTACGTACTTATGCGTGGATTGGTCTCTTAAGTGATGGCGGATTGATCCAGAAAATATTAAGCCTCGTAGGTCTTGGACACATAAAGCTCCTTTACACAGAAGGTGCAGTATTGCTTGGTATGGTATACAACTTCCTTCCATTTATGATTTTGCAGATTCAGACATCCCTGTGCAAGATGGATACATCCTTATTAGAAGCAAGCGCAGATTTAGGGGCAAGTCCGGCGCAGACATTTCGACGCATCACCCTGCCATTATCATTGCCGGGCGTGATCAACGGAATCACATTAGTATTTTTGCCGGCAGTAAGCTCCTTCTTCATTCCAAAGCTGTTAGGAGGAGGTCAGTACTTCCTTATTGGAAATATGATTGAAAACCAGTTTATTACAGTAGGAGAGTGGAACTTCGGAAGTGCCATCTCTATGATCATGGCAGTTATTATGATGCTGCTTATGATGGCAGTGCGTAAAACTGAAAAACGAAATGCAGGCGGAAAGGAGGCATGATTTAATGAAAAAAAATAAGCATCCATTTGGTAAGATACTTCTGATTTTGACGATCATGTTCTTCTATCTTCCAATTATATACATGATTATTTTTTCATTTAACGATGGAAAATCATTGACAAAATTTACCGGATTTTCATTGCGCTGGTATCAGCATATGATGGATTCCGGAGATATGATGAGCGCATTATCCACAACATTTAGCGTGGCAATCATCGCAACAATCATTTCAACAATTATCGGAACAATCACGGCAATCGGATTAAGCAAATCCAAAAAGATTATCAGAGATCTGATGGAGCAGGTAAACAATCTGCCGATGATGAATCCGGAAATCGTAACAGCGATTGGATTTATGCTGCTGTTCATTACATTTAAAATAGAAAAAGGCTATGTGACAATGCTTCTGGCACATATCGCATTTTGTATACCATATGTAATCTTGTCAGTCATGCCAAAAATCCGTTCACTCGACCCAAACATCGCAGATGCGGCAATGGATTTAGGGGCGACACCATGGCAGGCATTGACAAAAGCCATTGTACCGCAGATCACACCGGGAATTATCTCAGGTGCACTGATTGCATTTACCATGTCAATAGATGATTTTATTATTTCATACTTCGTGACAGGACGCGGCGTAAAAAACTTAAGTATTGTAGTTTATACGATGAGCAAACGTGTAAATCCAAGTATCAATGCGGTGTCAACACTTGTTGTTGTCATTATTACAATAGCCCTGGTGATCATTAACATTGCACCGGTCGTAGCTTCAAAACGTGCAAAAAAAGAAAATGTAGGCCGAAGAAAATTCGTATACCCGGCAACTGCAGCAGTATGTGCACTATTAGCAATTGTGTTTTTTGTAAATATATCCGGAAACAGGGCAGCATCAAAGCCATTTGAAGGTCAGACCTTGCACATTTACAACTGGGGCGAATATACAGGTGAAAATATCATCAACGACTTCCAGAAAGAGACAGGGGCAACAGTTGTTATGGAAAACTTTGATTCCAATGAACAAATGTATATCAAAGTCGCAAATGGAGAATCCTACGATATCCTTGTTCCAAGTGATTATATGATACAGAGATTGATAAGCGAAGGATATCTGCAAAAATTAGATCACTCAAAACTGGATTGCCTTGATAAGCTCAATGACGGCGTAAAAAATCTGGCATACGATCCGGGAAATGAATACTCAATACCATATTTCTGGGGAACAGTCGGAATCATTTACGACAAAACAAAGGTAGATATCGAAGATTTGAAAAAAGAAGGCTACAACATTTTCCTCGATGAAAAATATAAAGGAGATATCTATCTCTACGATTCCGAGAGAGATTCCTTCATGATGGCGTTGAAAGCATTGGGATATTCAATGAACACAACGAATGAAAAAGAAATCCAGGAGGCTTATGACTGGCTACTTCAGTGTGTGCAGACGATGGATTCGGAAATCGTTATGGATGAGATCATTGACAACATGGCACAAGGCCGAAAAGCATTAGGCTTAATCTATTCAGGAGATGCAACCTATGTCATGGCAGAAAATGAAAACATGGGTTACTATTTACCGGAAAGCGGAACAAACCTCTGGTCTGATGCGATGGTTATTCCGAAAAATGCAAAGAATCCAGAACTTGCATACGCATTTATCAACTATGCAAGCGACTATGACGGAGCTTATGATAACTCAAGCTATGTAGGTTACACTGCCGCAAATAAAGAAGTTATGGATGATCTCTCCAAAGTGGGCGGCGAATTCGAAGGAATCAATGCGTACATTCCAAGAAGTGATAATCAAAATGATGAAATATTTGAATATAATGAAGATACAAAAAAGATCATCAGTGATCTGTGGAGCAGAGTAAAAATTGCAGCAAGTAATGCGAAGTGATAAGAGGGGTGCGAAAGCACTCCTTTTTCTACGTGGCGAACGTAAGAGCTTATTATGTGGCGAACGTAAGTATTTCTTATTATATGAAGGTGGATATGAGGGCTTACGAAAGCAGATTGGTATCTGAAAAGAGACATGAAAATAAAATTAGCACTCACCTTTAAAAAGTGCTAACAAAAGTGTTGACAAACAAAAAAAGCAGTGGTATTGTTATAGAGTAAATAGAACAAGAAAGATTCGTGGTAGCTTTTAGAACGCTTTTAAAAACTACCATTTAGCAACCATTTTTTATAAAAAAGGGGGTTTGTATTATGAACATTAATAAATTTACACAGAATTCATTGCAGGCAGTTCAGTCTTGTGAGAAGGTTGCCTATGATTATGGCAATCAGGAGATCGCACAGGAACATTTACTCTATGCACTGCTCACACAGGATGACAGCCTGATTTTAAAATTATTAGAGAAGATGAACATTCAGGGCACATTGTTTATCAATCGTGTAGAAGAAGCAATCAATAAAAGACCAAAGGTGCAAGGTGGTCAGGTGTTTGTCGGACAGGATTTGAATAATGTATTGATCCATGCAGAAGACGAAGCCAAACAGATGGGAGACGAATACGTTTCAGTTGAGCATTTGTTCCTCGCATTGTTAAAACACGCAAGTAGAGAGATGAAAGCACTGTTTCGAGAATTCGGAATCGACCGCAATTCATTTCTCCAGGCATTGTCCAGTGTCAGAGGTAATCAGAAAGTGACAAGTGATAATCCGGAGGCAACCTACGATGCACTTGCAAAATATGGCACCGACTTGGTTGAGCGTGCAAGAGAGCAGAAGTTAGATCCGGTTATCGGACGAGATGCTGAGATTCGTAATGTAATCCGAATCCTTTCACGTAAGACAAAGAACAATCCGGTTCTGATCGGTGAACCTGGTGTCGGTAAAACGGCAGCAGTAGAAGGCCTTGCACAGCGAATTGTAAGAGGAGATGTGCCGGAAGGACTGAAAGATAAGATTATTTTCGCACTGGATATGGGGGCACTCGTAGCAGGAGCAAAGTATCGTGGTGAATTCGAAGAACGTCTGAAAGCCGTATTGGAAGAAGTAAAGAACAGCGAAGGCAAGATCATTCTCTTCATCGATGAGCTGCATACAATTGTTGGAGCTGGTAAGACAGAAGGCTCTATGGATGCCGGAAATATGCTCAAGCCAATGCTTGCACGAGGCGAGTTACATTGTATCGGCGCTACAACTCTGGACGAATATAGAAAATACATCGAGAAAGATGCAGCACTTGAGAGACGTTTCCAGCCAGTTTTAGTAGATGAACCAAGCGTAGAAGATGCCATTTCCATCCTTCGTGGACTGAAAGAGCGTTATGAAGTATACCATGGCGTTAAAATCACAGACGGAGCACTTGTGGCAGCGGCAACATTGTCCAACCGATATATATCAGACCGTTTCCTTCCGGATAAAGCAATCGACCTTGTCGATGAAGCATGTGCATTAATCAAGACAGAATTAGATTCCATGCCGGCTGAGATGGATGAACTGCGAAGAAAGATCATGCAGCTTGAGATCGAAGAAGCAGCACTTAAAAAAGAAGAAGACAGATTAAGTAAAGAAAGACTGGAACATTTACAGCAAGAACTTGCAGAACTCAGAGAACAATATTCAAAACAGAAAGCACAGTGGGATAATGAAAAACATTCCGTAGAACGTGTCCAGAAAATCCGTGAAGAGATCGAACAGATTAATAACGATATCCAAAAAGCACAGCGCTCATACGATCTGGAAAAAGCAGCCGAGCTGCAGTATGGAAAACTTCCACAGCTTCAAAAACAATTAGAAGAAGAGGAAGCACATATCAAAGAGAAAGACTTACGTCTGGTACATGAAAGTGTTACAGATAATGAAATTGCCAGAATCATTTCCAGATGGACAGGAATTCCGGTAGCAAAACTCAACGAGAGCGAGCGTAGCAAGACCCTTCATCTCGACGAAGAACTGCATAAACGTGTTATTGGACAAGATGAAGGTGTAACAAAAGTTACAGAAGCTATCATCCGTTCCAAAGCAGGAATCAAAGATCCATCCAAACCAATCGGTTCATTCCTATTCTTAGGACCAACCGGTGTAGGTAAGACAGAACTTGCGAAAGCTCTCGCAGAAAGCCTATTTGATGATGAAAATAACATGGTTCGTATCGATATGAGTGAATACATGGAGAAATATTCCGTGAGCCGTCTTATTGGAGCACCTCCGGGATATGTCGGATATGATGAGGGCGGTCAGTTGACAGAGGCAGTGCGCAGAAAACCATACTCAGTTGTACTGTTCGATGAGATTGAAAAAGCACATCCAGATGTATTCAACGTACTTTTGCAAGTACTGGATGATGGCCGTATTACAGATTCACAAGGCCGTACAGTAGACTTTAAAAATACAATCTTGATTATGACATCCAATATTGGATCATCCTACTTGCTGGATGGAATTCAGGATAACGGCGAAATCAAACCAGAAAATCAAGAAATGGTAATGCAAGATTTAAGAGCACATTTCAGACCAGAGTTTCTGAATCGTCTCGATGAGATTATCATGTTCAAACCATTGACAAAAGAAAACATCGGCTCAATTGTAGATTTAATGATCGCAGATGTAAACAAGAGACTGGAAGATAAAGAAATCTCCATCGAATTGACACCAGAAGCAAAAAGCTTCGTTATAGATGGCGGTTACGATCCAACTTACGGTGCAAGACCACTCAAACGATATCTGCAGAAACACGTTGATACATTAGCTGCAAAACTGATCCTCGAAGGAAATGTCGGAACAGGCGATGTGATCTTATTACAGGTTGAAGATGGCAAACTTGTAGCGAAGATAAAAGGTCGAAGTGATATTTAATAAAGAGAATAAGTAATATTAGATGGCAGACTGTGCGAGCAGTCTGCCATTGTTTCGTAGAAAAGGAGCCGGTTGGGGACGGGGTTTTCTGGCTCTTTTCGGAGCCGGTTAGAAGGTTAGGATTCTACTACTTGACTCAACAGAATATCCCAGTTTTGCAGATACCACAACATCAAAAAATAACACAGAAGTTATCTTTACAACACTCCAAACTCATGCTATGATAACCATATCTTCGGAGAACTTCTTTTCTCCGAATACATCTATAGCCGTAAGGCTCTCATCTCGGGTTTCAATTTCAGAAACAAAATCCGATATGAAAAACAACAAAATATTAAAAATGGAGGAAAATGCCTATGACAAACAAACTGCAACAGTATTTCCCTATGATTCGGACGAAAGAACAACTAATGACCGAGATAGAGGAAAAACCAAAACTAAAATCAATTTTCTATAGTTGGAAAGAAGAAGCAAGACAAGATTTTATCAACTTCTGTACCGGTGCACGTGGTGTAAAGATGATGTATGATTTTATAAGTAAAGAAATTCTAAATCCGGAAATATATCGTGAGCGGGTAAATGAATTTTTATCATTACTTTTAAATCAAAAAGTAAAAATATTGGAAGTGTTACCAAATGATGGGACAAGACTTGCGGATGAGTCAACTTTATTAATCATGGACATTGTCGTTGAATTAGAAGATGGAAGTATTGTAAACTTAGAAATTCAAAAAATAGGATATATGTTTCCAGGAGAACGAAGTGCCTGCTATTCAGCCGATTTGTTGTTACGACAATATAAGCGTGTAAAACAGAAAGCAGAAAAGAAACTTGATTCTCATACAAAAATGTCATATAAAGATATAAAAGATGTCTACACCATTGTTCTATTTCAGCAAAGCCCACAAGAATTAAAAAAATTCAAAGACGTATATATGCATCGCTTTAAGCAAGAATCTGATACAGGGGCAAAGATGAATCTTCTACAAAAATATCTCTTCGTAACGCTTGACAACTTCAATAAAATTAAGCACAATAATGACAAGACAATAAAACTAGACAATCGTCTTGAGGCATGGTTAGCATTTCTGAGTATGGATGCTCCGGAAGATATTGTGCAGATATTAGAGCAATATTCCGATTTCAAAGCACTTTACAATCAAGTGTATGACATTTGCCTCAACATAGAAGAGGTGATGGGAATGTTTTCAAAAGAATTATTAGAACTAGATCGCAATACAGTAGAATTGATGATTGATGAGATGCAGAAGCAAGCTGATAATTTAAGAACTCAGAATGAAAATATGACACGTGAGAACGAAAAATTGGGACTTGCGAATGAAAATTTGGTGTTTGAGAACGAAAGCATAAAAAGCGAGAATGAAAGTATAAAAAGCGAGAACGAAAGCATAAAAAACGAAAACGAAAGAATAAAAAATGAAAACAAAGAAATAAGAGCCATGATGGAAGAATTGAAACGGCAAAATGAAGAAATCCTAAAATCGTTAGGAAAGAAGTAAATCTCTCTTCCCTTCCATTTACGACGACATACCACAAAAATACCAAGCGACTATGCAATCTGGCGAATTGAAATCGGGCTTGCCCGACGAAGCTGAGCAAGAGAGCATAGTCGCTTGGTATTTAGTGCAGTTTCGTCGAGCTTTGGCTAAACCACATCACTTATCCAATACTTTATTAATCTGTTCCACAGGTAAATTCAAAAGTTCAGCAAGCTTATCAACATCAGTGATCGACTTAGATAAAGTTCTGATAAATTCTCCGGTCACCTCCTCTGTCACTCGCTTCGTCACCAGAGCTTCCTGTTCTTGGAATTCCTCTGCCATTAATTCTTTCAACGCTTCGCACATAGTTTCTTTAACCTCCTTTACTGCATCCCAGTTCGCCCGGGTAATAACTTCCATTGCAGCTTGATATAATTTCGATGATTTTTTTGTCTCATATTCCTTGAGAAGTGTTTTGATTTCCTCAGGCTCAGACATGTTATTGCGCAAACTCTGCAACCAGAGATTTTCTTTCGAATCCAATTCCTTCGTCACCAAAAGCTGCATCGGAAAAGCATCTCCGGTAATATAATAGATTCCAGCTTCTACATGGCTAATATTCAGTCCACGAAATTCCTTCAAATGTTGAACCATTCTTCTCGGAAAATGATTACAAATGAAAGTGATAGTCAATTCATCGGGTGGAATCTCGCAAATTTTATCTGTGTCGGACTGATAAAAACAACAGTATCCGTATACTTTGTAAAAATCGTTGATTGTTAGATTATCATCAGGACTTTTGTATTCGATGATATTGTATCGTCTAAAAATCCTACCAATATTTTTGTGAATCGCTTCGTTTTCAGCAACCTTGATGATCAATTCATCCATTTGCATAGGCTTTTTAGAAAGCAAATGCTCCGGCTCAAAGGTGAGTTTTTCAGCTTCGGCTTCAAATTCAATCTGGATCGATGCCTGAAAAGCCGGATGCCATTGAATCGTATCTTTTGTACCTTTCTTCAATTAAAGTCTCCTTTCATTATAAAGTTTCCAGTTACTTAATGCAATGACAAAGAGACAACAAAAATTATACCACTGAAGTGAAATAATATAGAAATCCTCGATTATCAACTTGTCAAAAGCATCTCTTTTCATATCGGATTATGTTTCAGAAATCGAAACCCGAGATGAGAGCCTTACGGCTTAGAAAATTCAGAGAAAAGAAATCCCCTGAAGATGTAGTGATACCATATCACGAAATTAATGGTGTGTAAAGTAAGAAGTTTTATGTTTCACAATACACAGATTAGTAAGAATTGTGGGGAAGTATCTACAAGTCTTAAAATAAGTGAATTGAGGATGTTGTTTTTGGAGCAGAAGCATCTACAAGTCTTGAAATAAGTAAATTGAGGATGAAATTTTTTGAGTGGGAAGCATCTTCAAGTTGTAGAATAAGTAGGTTGCAGATGCAATTTTGTAGAAGTGAGTATCTGCAAGTCATGAAATAAGTAAATTGCAGATGCAATTATACATGACTGGCAGGAAAAAAGCATCCGCAACAGCGAATATCCCACTCTTGCAGATACCGCCGCATCAAAAAAGCATCTGCGATATCGAATACCCCACTCTTGCAGATACCGCCGCATCTAAAAAGCATCTGCAACAGCGAATAACCATTCCCCCCACCCACCTCTTGTACAAATAAAAAACAACAAATTTTTCGGGGGGGGGGGGGCGTTGACATAGGTATATCAAAGTTTTATACTTATAATGTTTTGTAAACAAATAATTGCAATTTATAGTTATACGTAAGATGGAAAAAATGAAAAAATGAAAAGATACAAAAAGCATAACCCAAAAGCGTAAGGAAAAACTTTTCGCTTGTCTTATTTCTAGAGACATTTTAATATCAAAATGTTTTGTCTGGATAACACTACCCGATTTGATACGACAGATACTAAAAGGCAAAATAGAATTAGAGTGGAATTTATTGACAAATTTCATGAATACCTATAGACTAATATTAGCGTAATAGGTCTTTTTGCGACCTTTTTTAGCAAATAATTAAGAAAGATGGAGGTCATTTTTGAATGGACAGATACATAGATATGCACTGTCACATTTTACCTGGTGTGGACGACGGAGCACAGAATCTGGAAGAGACAAGACAGATGTTGCAGATTGCCTTTAATGAAGGAACCCGTTTAATCATTGCAACTCCACATCATCATCCGCGCAGAGGACATAAAAGGCCGGAGATACTTAACGAACAGTTAAGGCTGGTACGGGCAGAAGCAGCGAAGATTAGTGATAAATTCCGAATTTATCTGGGGACCGAGGTTTTCTTTGGACAGGATGTTCCGGAGAAGATAAACAGGGGAGAGATTCTTACAATGAATAAAAGAAACACTGTATTGCTGGAATTTTCTCCATCTGATGGTTATGATTACATACGTCAGGGAGTGCAGCAGGTTCAGATGACCGGGAATCAAGTGATTATTGCCCATGCAGAGCGTTATCAATGTCTGCTGGATGATATTGGATACGCAGAAGAATTGTGTGATATGGGCGCAAGCATTCAGGTGAATGCAGGAAGCATCATTGGCGATGGCGGTCGCAGAGCCAAGAAGTTTGTGAAAGAATTGATGGATGAAGATATGGTGTTCGGAGTAGGAACCGACGCACATGGAGTACAGACACGTGCTCCGAAGATGAAAAAGGCGGCAGATTACGTCAAGAAAAAATATGGAGAAGAATACATGAGGAGGATTTTCTTCGATAACGCAGCTACGTTATTGAGAAAGAGAAAGTAGTTATGAATCAATACACAAAAAATACAAGAATGAATCCAGAGTCAGATAATGACGAATTAACAATTGACCTGACAGAAGTTATCGGTGCTTTGTTAAAAAAAGCACACATCATTATTTTGACAGGAATTATCGTAGCTTTGTTGGCATTTATTGGAACAAAGCTTTTTATTACGCCTATGTATACGGCAGAGACAAAAGTATACGTACTGTCTAAAAGTGAAGGAAGTACTGGGATTTCAGCAACAGATTTACAGGCTGGTTCATATTTAACAAAGGACTACACAGAGCTGGTAAAGAGCCGTACAGTGATGGAACAGGTTATCGCAGTATTAAACCTGGATGTGAAACCTGAAGAGTTAATGGAGATGATATCAGTTGAATCTGCAACAGATTCACGAATCCTTACTATTAAAGTAGAAAACGATGATCCAAAACAGGCGAAAGAGATTGCAGATGCAGTTCGCGAAGCTGTTAGCGTACAGATTACAGAGATTATGAATGCCGATGCAGTTAATACAGTTGAGAAGGCAGACCTTCCAAGTGCACCATCTTCACCAAATACAATGAAGAATACAATGCTCGGTGGAATTCTTGGTATCATTCTGGCAATGGGAGTAGTCGTATTAATCTCCATCATGGATGACACAATTAAGACACCAGACGACGTAGAACGTTATCTGGGACTGAATACATTAACTTCCATTCCAATCGCAGCTGGAACTAAGAAGAATAAAAAAGCGAAAGGATTGTCAGTTCGTCAGTTCACAAAGACGATGAACAGATAACGGAGAGGGGATAAAGATGCAGGAAATAGAATTAAAAGAAATAAAAAGAGATTATCGGAGTAATGAAGCATACAAGTCTCTCCGTACCAACATTGAGTTTTCAGGAGAGGATAATAAAGTATTGGTGTTTACAAGTTGCACACCAAACGAAGGAAAGAGTACAGTAACAATCGCAGTGGCACATTCACTTGCCGAGGCAGGTAAGAAAGTACTGTTTATTGATGCTGATTTAAGAAAATCAGTATTAGCAGGACGACATAAAGTAAACGGACAACTGAAAGGACTGTCACATTTCTTATCAGGACAGACAGAGCTTGGAGAAGTTATGTATCGTGTAAAAGATACAAACATGGTTATGATATTCGCAGGTGTAGTACCGCCAAACCCTGCCGAGCTGTTAGGAGGCAAACGATTTGAAAGTCTCCTTACAAGTGCAAGAAAAGCCTATGATTATGTAATTATCGATGCACCGCCGTTGGGAAGCGTTATTGATGCAGCGATTATAGCAAAACAGAGCGATGCATCAGTGCTTGTAATTTCAGCAAACACAGTCAGTCATAAATTTGCAAAAGTTGTAAAAGAGCAGTTGGAAAAATCAGGCTGTCCAATCCTTGGAGTAGTATTAAATAAAGTAGATATGGGACAGAATAAGTATTATGGAAAATACTATGGAAAATATTATGGCTCATATGGCGATTATGGTCATGAGGAAGAGGGAAAGGCTGAGGAAGAGGCATGAAACAAGAAAAGTTAGTAGCTGTGCTGATAGCAGGCTGTCTGATACTTGGAGGTGCAGCACTGGTTGTTCGTGGCAGTCAGGATCGACAGGCTCCGGTTATTAAAGTGAAGAAAGCAGACCTCACATATCAAGAAGGGCAAGGTTATGGAGAACTTTTAAAAGGTGTCAGTGCAGAAGATAACCGAGACGGAGACCTTACCGATGAAGTGTTTGTAGACCGCGTTGTGCAGATTAAAGATGGCAAAGCAATCGTATACTACGGTGTGATGGACAAGGAAAAGAATGTAGGAACTGCCAAGCGGACAGTTAATTATGTGGAAGATGGAAATGCACATCCTATAACAGAAGATACAGTGGCAGAAAATACAGAACAGGCTCCAGAGGCAGCAGCATCACAGAACGAGCCTGCCAAAGCAGATGCAAACAATGATCTCACACCGGTCGGAGAAGCACCGGTAATCGCACTTACAACAGACCAGGTAACAATTGCAGCCGGAACAGAATTTGACCTTATGAGTGTAGTTAAAGGTGTTGCCGATGGCAGTGATGATGCAGATTCACTATCAACGCGTATCAGCGTGGATGGTCAGTATGATGTAAATACACCAGGAAGTTATTTGTTACACTACTATGTAATAGATTCCGACGGCAACACATCTGAGGTAAAGACATTGACACTGAATGTGCAGTAAGATATGTACATTAAGGAGATACAAACAGCAGGATAGAAGGAGTATATCAATCAGATGAAAGAACAGAAGAAGACACTGCATATGGCAGGTAAGTTGATTACATTAATACAGTTGATTCTTGCAGTTGGTTTGATTGCAGTTATCTGGAACAGCGGATTGGTACCAACAAAATATCTGGTGGCAATTATTATTGTATTATTAATATTATTCGGAGTAACATTCGGATTACAATATGTAAAAAATAAAATCTATATCGTAGGAATTGTACTTAGTGTTATACTGAGTATCTTACAGGCAATTGGAATTGTCTATATGTTGAAGGCAGACAAGCTGATGGCAGATGTAGGCGGAGCAAATTATAAGACAGATAATATGATCGTAGTTGTTAAAAAAGATAATCCGGCGTCGAATCTTATGGATGCTTCGATGTATCGCTTTGGTACACAGACTGCTGTAGACCAGGAAAATACACAGACAATGCTGGATAACATTAACAAGGCATTGGGACGCGAAGTTAAAGTAGAGCAGTATGGTACTGTTCAGGAACTTGCAAATGCATTGCTGGAAGGCAGGGTAGATGCTGCAGTATACAATCAGGCGTTAGACGGTCTGATCACAGATTCAATTGAAGATTATTCCGACAAAGTACGTGTATTATATCACTATGGAATTGAGACAGAACTCGAACAGGAAACAGCAGATGTAGGAGAACCATTTAATGTATACATAAGCGGTATTGACGTAGATGGACCAATCGCAACAAACAGCCGAAGTGATGTCAATATTATTATGACAGTAAATCCGAATACAAAGAAGATTCTGCTGACAACAACACCACGTGATTATTACGTACAGATACCGGATATCTCAGGAGAGCAGAGAGATAAGCTGACACATGCCGGTATTTATGGTGTGGATGCATCTATGCGAACATTAGAGCAGTTGTATGGCATTGATATTTCGTATTATGCAAGAGTAAACTTTTCGTCGCTGGTTAAAATCGTAGATACATTAGGCGGCGTGGATGTGGATTCAGATTTTGAGTTTACAGCAGGAGGATATCAGTTTAAAAAGGGAATGAATCATCTTGACGGAAAACAGGCATTGGCATTCTCACGAGAGCGTTATAGCTTTGAAGATGGGGACAACCAGAGAGGAAAAGACCAGGAGAAGGTTCTGACAGCGATATTGAATAAAGCAATGTCACCTGCAATATTGTCTAATGCAAGTGCATTGATTGCAGATGTCAGCGACAGTGTACAGACCAATATGACACAGGAAGAGATGGCGAAATTTATTAAGATGCAGTTGAATGATGGTGCAAGCTGGACTATTGAATCACAGGCAGCATCAGGAAACGGAGATACACAAGCATGTTATTCATCAGGAGATCAGCCACTGTATGTGATGTGGCCGGATGAGGCAGTTGTACAGAGCATCAGTGCAAAGATGAATGAGATATTAAATGGAAATTAAAGGATAAAGGTAATAAGGTTTAAAGGAAGAGAAGAAAAAATATGAGTGGAGTATCAAATCAAGATAAAGAAAGAAAGATGAAAAAAAAGAAAATTGAACACTGGCAGATGATAGCATTATATCTGATGATATATGATGTGCTCGCAATTAACTTTGCCTACTTTTTTGGATTGTGGCTGCGTTTTGATTTGCACTTCACAAGTATTCCGGCAGAGTATATGAGTGCATTCTTGAAGTTTGCACCGATATATACAGTATTTACGATTTTTGTATTTGCACAATTACGTCTCTATAACAGCTTGTGGAGATTCGCAAGCTTTAGCGAACTGAACAGAGTAATTGTTGCATCTGTGATTACAACTATCTTTAATATAGTAGGAATGACAGCATTTATTCGGCGTATGCCATTATCTTACTATATAATCGGATCGGTTTTACAGTTTGGACTTACATTGACAATTCGTTTTTCATACCGCTATATGAATTTAGAGCGTGGCAGACGAGAGAAAGAGGCGAACCCATTACATAATGCAATGATCATCGGTGCCGGTGCAGCAGGTCAGACTTTAATCAGAGAGCTGAAAAGCTCAGGAGAGGTAAAATCAAAAGCTTGCTGTGTGATAGATGATAACCCAAATAAATGGGGACGTGTTATGGAAGGTGTGCCGATTGTCGGCGGTCGTGAAGATATTCTTATTAATGTAAAGAAATATAAGATTGACCAGATATTATTTGCAATACCGACTGCAAGTGCACAGGCAAGAAGAGAAATCTTAAATATATGTAAAGAAACAGATTGTGAATTAAAACAGCTTCCGGGAATCTTTCAGCTGGCAAATGGCGAAGTGTCCATGAGCAAAATGAGACCGGTTGCGATTGAAGATTTACTTGGGCGAGATACAATCAAAGTAAATATGGAAGAAATCTTCCAGTACCTTAAAGGAAAAGTAATTCTCGTAACAGGTGGTGGCGGTTCAATCGGAAGCGAGCTGTGCCGTCAGATTGCGGCACATGAACCGAAACAGTTGATTATATTTGATATCTATGAGAACAATGCATATGATATCGAGCAGGAATTAAGACGAAAATATCCAGAATTAAACTTGAAGGTTCTGATCGGTTCAGTACGTGACAGTAAAAGAATCAATCAGGTGTTTGAAACATATAAACCACAGATTGTATATCATGCGGCAGCACATAAGCATGTACCGCTTATGGAGACAAGCCCGAATGAAGCAATTAAAAACAATGTAGTAGGAACTTACAAGACAGCCTACGCAGCACTGAAGAATGGAACAGAGAGATTCGTACTGATCAGTACAGATAAAGCCGTAAACCCGACAAATATTATGGGAGCGAGCAAGCGTCTCTGTGAAATGGTCATCCAGAGTATGGACAAGATCAGTAAATCCGGTCATACAGAATGGCTTCCATTCTTACATGAACATGAAGATAAACATGTGAATGGACAGATAGTTCCGGACCCGGAAGACCATATGACTGTAAATGTAGAAGAAAATGCGGCTGCATATGGTAAAGGAAAAACAGATTTTGTTGCCGTTCGTTTTGGAAATGTACTTGGAAGTAATGGTTCAGTCATTCCATTATTCAAAAAACAGATTGAAAATGGTGGTCCGGTAACGGTTACACATCCAGATATCATTCGTTACTTCATGACAATCCCAGAGGCGGTCAGTCTGGTACTTCAGGCAGGAACTTATGCAAAAGGCGGAGAAATCTTCGTGCTGGACATGGGAGAGCCGATGAAGATTGATACATTGGCAAGAAACCTCATCAAATTGTCAGGATATAAACCAGATGAAGATATCCGAGTTGTATACAGCGGATTACGTCCGGGCGAAAAACTGTTTGAAGAAAAGCTGATGGCAGAAGAAGGTCTGGAGAGAACAGAAAATGAGTTAATCCATATCGGTAAGCCAATCCCGTTTGATACAAAAGAATTCCTCGGACAGTTGGAAGAACTGGCGATGGCTAGTTACGAGAACAGTGAGGAGATTGTAGAGATGGTAGAAGGCGTTGTGACAACGTTCCATCCAGTAGGGGCAAATCCGACAGGAAAAGAAAATCAAAGATAGTAACATGATAAAGCAGATAAAGAGAGAAGGAAAGAATTATGCAAATACCATTTTCACCACCGGATATTAGTGAATTAGAAATTGAACAGGTTACAGAAGCTTTGCGTTCTGGTTGGATTACAACAGGTCCAAAGACAAAAGAATTAGAACGACAGGTAGCAGATTTTTGTGGGACAAGCAGGGCAGTATGTCTTGGGTCACAGACTGCATGTGCGGAGATGACTTTGCGTTTACTTGGAATAGGTGAAGGAGATGAAGTAATCACAAGCGCATATACTTATACAGCAACAGCATCTGTAGTTTGTCATGTTGGTGCAAAATTGATCTTGGTTGATACGCAGAAAGATTCATTAGAAATGGATTATAATCAACTTGAAGCAGCAATTAGCGAGAAAACAAAAGTAGTGATTCCAATTGATCTTGCTGGAATTCCATGTGATTATGAGAAAATTTATTCTATTGTAGAAAAGAAAAAAGCAATGTTTCATCCAACAAATAAAATTCAAGAGGCAATAGGCAGAGTTATTGTCATGGCAGATGCAGCTCATGCATTTGGTGCAAAGCTGAATGATGGAAGTATGGTTGGAAGTATTGCAGATTTTTCAAACTTTAGCTTTCATGCTGTTAAGAATTTTACAACAGCAGAGGGTGGTGCTGTTACATGGAAATCAATAGAAGGAATTGACGACGAAGAATTATATCATCAATATCAATTACTTTCTTTACATGGACAATCAAAAGACGCACTTGCAAAAACACAGTTAGGTGCATGGGAGTATGATATTGTTGGACCATGGTATAAATGTAATATGACTGATGTAGCGGCTGGAATCGGTCTGGCACAGATGCAGAGATACAAAGGAATACTTGCACGTCGTAAAGAAATTATTGAAAAATATAATGCAGCATTTAAACCAATTGGAATTGAAGTGTTAGAGCATTATAATGATGCACATCAGTCATCAGGACATCTGTATATTACAAGAATTCCGGGAATTACTTTAGAGCAGAGACATGAAATTATCGTGAAAATGGCAGAAGCAGGTATTGCCTGCAACGTACATTACAAACCATTGCCGATGATGACTGCATATAAAAATCTTGGATTTGATATTAAAGATTATCCAAATGCATATAAGAGATTTGAAAATGAGATTACATTACCTCTTCATACAAGACTCAAAGATGAAGAAGTGGAATATGTGATTGAGCAGTATTGCAGAATAGTGAAGGAACATATTTAATAGAGGGAGAATTATTGATGCTCAAAAAATGGGAAACATTGCCTGATTTTATGAAGAATGATGCAGTTAGAGAATATTATGATTTACTACAAAAGAAAAAAGTAAGTATGTTTCTAAAAAGGGCAATGGACTTAGTTGGTGGAGTAATTCTCCTAATTATATTAGCAATTCCAATGGTAATCATAGCTGTTATGATTAAATTAGACTCGGAAGGTCCGGTATTTTACAGACAGGAAAGAGTTACAACATACGGTAAACATTTTAAAATTCATAAATTCAGAACAATGGTTAGTAATGCTGATAAGATTGGATCAGCTGTAACTGTTGGAAACGATAGCCGTATAACAAAAGTGGGAGCAAAACTTAGAGGATGCCGATTGGATGAATTGCCACAGGTGTTTGATCTTATCTCTGGAGATATGAGTTTTGTAGGTACACGACCAGAGGCAGTGAAGTATGTCGAAAAGTATAAGCCAGAATATATGGCAACATTGTTGCTTCCGGCAGGAATCACAAGTGAGGCAAGCATTCGGTATAAAGATGAAGCTGAATTGTTAGATGGTGCAGAAGATGTAGATAAGGTGTATATAGAAGAAGTTCTTCCAGGAAAAATGAGGTACAATCTTGAGAGTATTAAAAGATTTTCATTTGTGGGAGAGATTGTCACAATGTTCAGAACTGTGTTTGCAGTACTTGGAAAGGATTATGAATAAAAGTTATGGAAAATAGAGAAGTAGCTGATGGATTAGTATCAATTATTATGCCATCATGGAATACGGAAAGATTTATCGCAGAGACAATACAATCTGTAATCAATCAGACATATACAAATTGGGAGCTGCTTATTGTGGATGATTGTTCTTCTGATAATACCGATGAGGTAGTTGCTTCTTTTAAAGATGAAAGAATCAAATATTTTCACAATGAAAAAAATTCTGGTGCAGCATTGACACGCAACAAAGCAATGAGAGAGGCAAAGGGAGAATGGATTGCATTTCTTGATTCTGATGACCTTTGGACACCGGAGAAATTGGAACACCAGATTGATTTTATGAAGAAAAATGGATATACACTTTCTTTTACAGAATATGAAAAGATTGATGAAGAGTCTAATCCATTAAATATATATGTATCCGGGCCTGAAAAAGTTAATAAGCGTAAAATGTATAATTACGATTATATCGGACAGCTTACAATGATGTATAGTGCAAAAGAATTTGGACTTATTCAGATCAAAGATATTAAAAAAAATAATGATTATGCGATTCGCTTGCAGTTATATAAAAAGCCAGGAACTTGTGCATACTTGCTGAAAGAGAATCTGGCAAAGTATAGAGTTCGTAAAGTAAGTATAAGTCATGATAAATTCAGAAGAAAATTCAAAAGCCATTATGATTTATTTCATATGTGTGATGAAAAGCCAGCTGCTGTTGCCGTATGGTATACATGTTGGAATATGTTTTATGGTTTATTGAAGAAAAGAAATTATGAGAAAAGTAGATAAGGAGTTTTTATGAAAGTTCAAGTTTTAGTAGCGGCAATGAATCAACATGATCATACTTTAGTAGAAAAAATGAATATACAGTCAGATGTTATAGTTGGAAATCAGTGTGATTTTAATTCTATAGAACAGTTTGAATATAGAGGGTATTCAGCTACGTATTTGAATTTTTCAGAACGAGGAGTTGGTCTTAATAGAAATAACGCGTTAATGAGAGCTACAGGTGATATTTGTTTATTCGCTGATGATGATATGGTTTATGTTGAAAATTATACAGAGCTTATTGAAAATGCTTTTTTAAATCACCCGGATGCAGACATTATTGCATTTAATTTGGTTGAAGATGTTCCAACACGTTACATTATTAAAGATACGAAAAGAATTAGATTCTATAATTTCTTGACATATGGCACTGCTAGAATTGCAGTAAAATTAAGTAAAATTAGAGAAAATGGTATTTTATTTAATCTCTGTTTTGGCGGTGGAACGACGCATTGTCATGGAGAAGATAATATTTTTATATCTGATTGTTTAAAAAAAGGTTTAAAAATGTATGCTGTTCCAATTAGCATAGCAGAGCTTACAGAAGAAAGAGAATCTACTTGGAATAGTGGGTATAATCAGAAATATTTTTTTGATCAAGGCGTATTGTATAAAACTATATCAAAAAAACTATGGAAGTTATTGTGCTTACAGGATTCAATAAGACATGCAAGAAAAGAGTATAAAACTAGTTGGATGAATGCGTATACCCTCATGATTAAAGGGGGAAAGGAACTTAAATGATAATTGATAAAACTAAAATAAAGAATAGTAGTATTCTTTTCTTGTTAATAATTAGAATTACATATGTTATCACTACAATAAAGATATTAGATGGTCTTTGGTATTATGGTGGTGGGTATGATATAAATTTTAATTCCCTGAAAGAAGTACTCGCATTATGTAGTTTTGTTATTATGGCTTTTTATTTTAGAGAGAATTATTATGCTAATAATTTTAAGAGTGTGGTAATAAAAGTTTTATTTATATTATATTACATACCACTTAATGCATCGTTTTCAATTCATAATCAAACAATGGAATATTTTGTGCTAACGAATAGTTATTTTTTCCTATTGATGTTTTTTTGCTGTAAAGCAATGAAAATTGGTGCGATTACAATTAGTACTAAAAGTGAGAAGGGGTTTAAAACATATGCTAATTACAATCAAGAAAAGATATTAGATTTATTGAATAAAAGAGCAGTGCGTGTGGTTCTATTCTTGATTTGTTTGATATGTATAGTCTATAAAATTTCTTATAATGGTTTTACATTTGCATTGAATATCTTTAGTGATTCTGTTTATACAACAAGAGAAAGCTATGTTGAAACCATGAATGCGATAGATAGTACGGCAGTAGGATATATTGCTACATTAATTATGAATTTGGCTGGATATACAGTTCCATTTTATTTGTATTTAGCCATCAAGAAAAAAAATTATTTTGCAGGGCTTGTTAGTGTTATATGTTTAGTGTCCATATTTAGTGTTAACTCAAGTAAGAGTGCAATGATTTTTATTGTTATCGTTTTTGCAATTGCTTTTTTAGAAAAGAGGGGGGGAGTTGATAAGTTTTCGAGCTATTTCGAGGTTGGAATATTCCTTCTCTTAATTACATCGTTGCTTGTATATTTGATTTTCAAAAGATATGATTTTTATTTTTTGATACTACGCCGAGAGATGTTTTTGCCATCATGGCTAGATACTAAATACTATGCATTTTTTGAAAATGGACCTAAAATATTGTGGTCTCAAGGCACTTTCTTGTTGCAAAAAATAATTCCTAGTACATACTCAGAAGGGTATTTAAAAATGATAAATGACAATTATTTCGGAGGATATGTTCCGTCACCAAATACGGGGTTGTTTGCAGATGCTTACATGAATTTAGGAATTGTCGGTGTGTTGACATATCCAATGCTAATTAGTTATGTTTTGAATAAAAGTGATGGGATATATCAAGAATACGGTTCGGGCATAATGAATGTCATGGCGGTTAAATTGGCAATCCACTTGACGAATGTACCACTTCTTAGAACAGATTTTATTCTTTCATATTTTTTATTTACATTCGTTTTATGGTTTGTTTCGAAAGTTAAATAATTGAAAATTGGGGGTGAAGTTTAGATGAACAAAGATAAAAAAATAAGGGTTACAGTATATTGTTTAGCATTTAATCATGCTAATTATATAGAACAAACAATTGAAGGATTTCTTTCTCAAAACACCAATTTTTCGGTCAAATTTATTATTCACGATGATGCATCAACAGACAATACAGCTGAAATAATTAAAAGATATGAAATACAGTACCCAAATTTGATACATGGAATTTATCAACAGGAAAATCAGTATTCAAAAGGAGCGAAAATTTTAGAAAAATTTATTCTACCACATATTGAAGGAGATTATGTTGCTGTATGTGAGGGTGATGATTATTGGTCAGATTCATCCAAATTACAGAGACAGATTGATATGCTGGATGCAGACAAAAATTGCTTTATGAGCGTTCATAAAACAAAAGAAATATATGAGAATGGAGCTCCTACTGGGGTTTACTTCCCTAATGAGAGTCTAGAAACGGGTATTATAAAACGTGATGAATTTTTAAAATTGAGATATGGATTTCATACAAGTTCATATGTGTTTAGAAAAAATGAATGGATTGAGTATATTAGTAATCCGCCAAGCTTTAAATTGACATATGGAGTTGGGGATGTTCCATATCTTTTATATTTTGGATCGTTAGGAAATGTGGCGTATATAGAAAGAGAAATGTCTTGTTATCGCCGTGGAGTTATAACGAGTTGGTCAGTTCAACATGCTAAATCGAATATAGAATCTCTGGCAAATCATGCTTCGCAGATTTATAAAATGTATGTTGAGTTTGATAAATATACAGATGGTCGATTTAAAGAGATATGTAGGAGTCGTGAAGCTGTGTATAAGATGCAAGAGGCAGTTCTGTTGAAAAAACCAAGAGAATTAATCACAGCGAAGTATAGGAAATTAATACCGTATTTGCCTATATCTAG
The DNA here is from genome assembly GCF_014287355.1 of Ruminococcus hominis. Classification (NCBI taxonomy): domain Bacteria; kingdom Bacillati; phylum Bacillota; class Clostridia; order Eubacteriales; family Oscillospiraceae; genus Ruminococcus; species Ruminococcus hominis. The sequence goes on from NZ_JACOPE010000001.1 coordinate 1,020,228, forward strand.
AAAGATGTTTTTGGCATTATCTTTGTTTGCACCAAGGGCAATGAGGGAAATGTATATGAAGCATTTGGAATCTAACAATAATAAATGGCTAAAGGAGAGGAGGTAATATGAATAATAAAAAGGTTTTTACAAATTTATTATGGAGATTTGCAGAACGTTCTGGTGCTCAAATAGTCAAGTTCTGTGTAGAACTGATTCTTGCAAGAATATTACTTCCTGATGATTATGGTCTAATCGCCTTGGTTACTGTTTTTATTACAATATCAAATGTTTTTGTGGATAGTGGCTTAGGAAATGCGTTAATTCAAAAAAAAGACGCAGATCAAACAGATTTTTCTACAGTTTTTTTCTTTAATCTTGTATGGTGCTTAGTTTTATATGGCTTGATATTTTTCTTAGCACCATTTATATCTGGATTTTTTTCTCTGCCAGAATTTGCTACAGTTTTAAGAGTGTTAGGTCTGCAGATTATCGTTTCTGGGGTAAAAAATATTCAGCAGGCATATGTTTCCAAGAATTTTATGTTTAAAAAGTTTTTCTTTGCAACGTTAGGAGGCACACTAGGAGCTGCAGTATTGGGCATATGGATGGCTTATCATGGATTCGGAGTATGGGCTTTAGTTACTCAACAATTGTTTAATGTAATTGTTGATACAATTATATTATGGATTACTGTGAAATGGCGTCCAACAAGAGAATTTTCGTGGAATAGATTTAAAGTTTTATTCTCTTATGGATGGAAATTGTTAGCATCTAGTTTATTAGAAGCTATTTATAATAATATTAGGCAATTGATTATTGGACGTGTCTATTCATCAGGAGATTTAGCTTATTATAATAGAGGAAGACAATTTCCAGATTTTATAATCTCAAATGTAAATAGTTCCATAGATAGTGTTTTGTTGCCTACATTAGCCTCAGTACAAGACAAAAGAGAGCAAGTAAAACAGATGACACGAAGAGCCATCAAGCTGAGTACATATATTATAGCTCCATTAATGTTAGGGTTAGCATCTGTTGCAGAACCAATGATACGGGTTGTACTTACAGAAAAATGGATTCCGGCATTACCATATCTTCGAATTTTTTGCATTACATTTATGTTTTATCCACTACATACTGCAAATTTAAATGCAATTAAAGCATTGGGAAGAAGTGATTTGTTTTTGAGATTGGAGGTTCTTAAGAAAATTATTGGAATTGTTGTTTTGCTTTTAACTATGAAATTAGGTGTTTTAGCAATGGCATATAGTTTGCTGTTTACTACACTTACTAGCCAAATAATTAATTCATGGCCTAATAGAAAATTATTAAATTATGGATATATGGAACAAGTAAAAGACATCATGCCTAATATTGCTTTGGCGTGTGTGATGGGAGTAATAGTATATCCATTGAAATACTTAGAGAGTAACAGTTTAATTATCTTATTAATTCAGATAGTTGCGGGGGGAATCGTATACGTGGTAGGTTCGGTTATATTTGGGTTAGAATCATTTAAGTATTTGTTAGAAATTGCAACATCATATATAAAAAAAAGGAGGATGTAAAATGTCAAAGATATTAGTTACACGTTCTTCAATGCCTTCTTATGAAGAGTATTGTAGGGAAATTAAAGAACTGTGGGATTCACATTGGCTCACAAATATGGGAGTAAAACATAAGGAATTGCAGAACGCTCTGGAAGAATTTTTTACTGTTCCTCATGTTACTCTCTACACCAATGGACATCTTGCATTAGAGAATGCGATAGCTGCATTAAATCTTCCAAAAGGTGGAGAAGTTATTACTACACCATTTACATTTGCCTCAACAACACATGCAATTGTGAGAAACGGATTGGTTCCGGTTTTTTGCGATATAAGAGAATCAGATTACACAATTGATACTTCAAAAATTGAAGCATTGATTACGAATCAGACTGTTGCGATTGTTCCGGTACATGTATATGGTAATCTGTGCGAGGTGGATGAAATCGATAGAATTGCAAAGAAATATGGATTAAAAGTAATTTATGATGCAGCGCATGCTTTTGGTATTAAATATAATGGTGTTTCTTCGGCATGTTTTGGCGATGCATCTATGTTTAGTTTTCATGCTACGAAGGTGTTTAATACGATTGAGGGTGGTTGTGTATGTTTCAAGAATGATTCTTGGGTACAACTTTTAAATGATCAGAAGAATTTTGGTATTCATGGTCCGGAAGAAGTTGCTTATATAGGTGGAAATGCAAAGATGAATGAATTTCAGGCAGCAATGGGGATTTGTAATTTACGTCATTTCAAAGAAGAAATTGCAAAGAGAAAAGTAGTTGTTGAAAGGTATCGTGAAAGACTTTCAGGAACGGAAGGAATTAAACTTTCTTCGATTCAGAAAAATGTTGAATCAAATTATGCGTACTTTCCTGTAGTTTTTGATGGTTATAAATATACTAGAAATGAGATATTTGAAAAGCTCGCAGAGCAGGGGATTGGGGCAAGGAAATATTTTTATCCACTTACAAATAGTTTTGAATGCTATAGAAACTATCCTACAGCTGGAACCGAGAAAACACCAATTGCGCAACATATGGCACTTAGGGTATTAACACTTCCACTTTATGCTGATTTGAAGATAGAAGACGTAGACAGAATTTGCGATGTTATCTTAAAATAGGAACTTAGATAATTGCGAAACAAGTTCACAATCCTGATTAAAAATGCGGTAGGAATCCTACAATGCAAGATTCCTAAGATGAGAAGCAGGTGATATCAAAATTAGACATGACAAAATGACCTCACAGATGGACTGCGAAGAAAAAATATTATCAATACCAAAGGTCAGGCAATTAAAGGTTTTAAACTTCGTATGTATTGATACTGGTGGATTTTATCAGCAACAAGTACAGTAACAAGCTGTGTAATTTCTGCAAGAAGTAGAACAGCATGAAGCGTTTTTTCATTCTGTGTTTTACGATTCGCAATGCAGAAACTATCCTTGAAATGGTTGATTGATTTTTCGACATTTACACGGATTTTGTAAGTGTCTTCCCATTCCTGTGAACCTCGTTCCACACTAGGATAGGCGCGAAGATTCTTTTCTGGATAAATGTAAATCATTCGTCCGCAGGACGAGGTAGTGCATGGATTATCGCAGTGACATACCCGATGTTTTGACTTGTCGGCAGGATTATATTCCCATTTCATTTTTGGACATACAAACTTCATTGTAGGAAGTTTGCTCCGTAAATGAGATTTGCTTCCTTCCCGTTTCATAGGAAGTGTTGGATCATGAGGACAGCAGGGAATACCATTTTCATTAACTGTGTAGTCTGTTCCTTCCATGGATAGTTTTGAATAAAAGCCTTACGAAATCCGATGTCAGTGAAAAGAGATTTATAGATTTCAATTGTATCAAAAGTTGCATCGCCAAGAAAAGTTGTTGGTTCTATCAAGGGATGCTTTTGGAAAAAATCGATCAAAACAGGAAGCAAAGCTTTTGAGTCAGCAAGCGATTTATCCTCATCTGGAGAATCCGATTTTTTTTCTACAACAATATCAGGATGTGCATTTAGGAAATCCTTGTTGTAGAAAGATATGTCGCGGACAATGCCAAGTCCATTTGTGACGATACCGAATTTATAGGCATAACAGAAGTGATCGCTGATGTACATCTGCTGGATTGCCTGGTTGGATGTAGCATGAGTTGGCATGGAACCATAAGCGGCTTTGTAAGGCTCATAGGAATCATCAAGGTTATGGGATTTCTTAAAAACCTTTAGTTGTTTAATAATACGGTTGGCATACTTTGGATTATTTCCCGTAACCCATGCTTCAATACCGGAGGTGGCATAGATCGTCATGCTGGCAAGAGCAGGATTCAGTTTTTGACATATCGGTTCAGTCGGGTCTACAAGATGATCGAACATAGCTTGTAAGTCCACTAAGAAATCCTGTTTAAATTGAGTGAATTTTGAACCATCTGGTACAACATCAAAACCGCAGAAATCACGTAGTTACTGAGAGTATTTCAAAAATACAATAAGGAGCGTGTCAGTCGGGATTGAAAAAATACGCTGGAGTAGAAGTGCCTTGAGCATAGGATAAAGCTGGTGCTTGCGTGACCTTCCGGATCGAGCATGAAAATGAGAAACAAAAGAAACAGGAACAATTTCATCGAGGTTAAGGGCTTCGCTGAGAAGAGAAAGAAACTGATATTTATGGTTGTCGAATTTATTTTGACAATCTTCAAAAACTTCTGCCAAAGTGAGTTACTTATGTGTTATCATATAGATATATCTCCTTTAAGGTGGATTGGTATTTAGTTTTCTAGTCAACTCTATTTTACCATAAACCTTGAGGAGATATTTTATTTTAACAACAAAAAATGCCGTATTTATGCGGTATTTGGCGTTTCGCAAACGCCTAAAAAATAGGAACTAAATGAAAGGAGTAACGCCTAGTTGTGCTTGAGAAAAATGGAGTAGGTGGAAATGATGAGCAAAAATGAATCTAGATAATACAGGGAAAACAATAGCCAAATTAAGAAAATCAGCAGGATTTACTCAGTCTTCTTTAGCTGAAAAATTAGGTATTAGTGATAAAGCTATATCAAAATGGGAAAGAGGAATTACTTTCCCAGATACTTCATTGCTTAATCAACTCTGTATTTTATTGGATACAGATATTGAAAGCATAATGTATGGTCATGAGCAGACAAACCAATGGGGAGGTTTATTGATATTAGATGATGCTATTCCCGCGGAAACTATTATTTATAATAAATTACTTATTCATTATTTGATTTCACAATTTTTACTTGTAGGAATAGGAGATATTAGGATAATAGGAAAATGTAAACCGATTAAAGTAGAAGGCATCAATATTAGCATTAGTTCAGAACTAAACCATAAGTTTACGAAGAATGTATTTGTTATTTATGGAAATCAGTTTATATATGGACCTAATCTGACAAAACATTTTATGCGCGCTATGTCACGAGATAAGGTTACTGTGATAGCTACAATGAAAGCGAAAGGTAAGTATCCTTTGTTTGTCGATAGTGATAAGAAGGCGGTGATATCGAGTGAAGAAAATATCAATAAATACTATGCATTACCGTATGTATTTGATTCACACAATAAAGAGATGAAGTCATTTGATACAATAATTAACCAACAAGTAAACGTTGAAACGATGGTCAGAGGAATGATTCATTTTAATTTGAACAGTTATGAAAAAGTCTATCAAATGGCCGGATTTGTTAAAATGATGGAAGAAAATACTGGTGAAAGGATAGCAGATCTTGATGAAATTATTAGTAGAAGAATAATTAATGTAAACCAATAGTTGGTTTACAGGATTCGGTAGGATTTATATAATATGAAATAGTGATAGCTGAAAGTGGATATCATATAAAATAAAAATAGAATAGAAGGTGGAGTATGAAAAAAATACTTGTTTTAGGTAGTGCATCTGTACATGTGAAATTGATAAAAGCTGCTCAAGAAATGGGAATATATACAATTACTACAGATAATGTTCCATATGAAGATTCACCAGGAAAAAAGGTTGCTGATGAATATTGGAATTTAAATATCTATGATGTTGATGGTATCGTGGAAAAGGCAAAAGAAAGCGAAATTGATGGTGTTATAAGTGGGTGGCTTGATCCGTGTCAGCGTCCATATTTTCAGATTTGTAAAGAATTAAAACTTCCATGCTATGGTGATGAAGAACAGTTTTTTAAAATGACCGATAAGCATGCCTTTAAGAAAATGTGCAAAGAAAATGGTGTTGATACAATTGATGAATTCAGTGAGAGGGACATAAAAGCTGGAAATGTTGAATTTCCTGTATTTGTCAAACCTGTTGATAGTAGAGGATCAAGAGGTCAAAACGTTTGTTATACTATGGAAGAATTACTTTCAGCAATGGAAATTGCAAAATCAGAATCTTCAAATGGAGATATCTTAGTTGAAAAGTATATGAGTGGAAGTCGAGAGTTTCATGTAACATATTTCTTTGTAGATGGTGAGCCATATTTGCTTAGAACGAGTGATAATTATTGTGGAGCCGAAGATATGCATATGGAGAAAGTTGTCTCTTGTGCAGTAATGCCTTCTAGATATACAAAGAGATATATAGAAACGGTACATTCTAATGTAGTAAAGATGTTCAAAAAACTTGGAATAAAAAATGGTCCTATTTTTATGCAGGGATTTGAAGATAATGGGCGTTTTAGATTTTTTGATCCGGGTTTGAGATTCCCAGGGGTAGACTATGAATTAGTGTTCAAGAAAGTATTTAATGTAGATTTAATGAAAGCGATGATTCAAATTGCATTATATGGAAAGACAGATATTGAGATACCAAGAGAGGCGGCTTTTATTAATGGATTTAGAGCAGCTGTTTTATATTTAACAGTTCGAGCTTGTACAATTGCACATTTAGGTGGAGAGATGGAAGTAAGTGCTAATGGGAATGTGATTTCTTATTTACCGAGATGTAAAGAAGGTGAAAAAATTGTCTGGGCGTATAATGTAAACCAAAGATTGGGAGAAGCGGATTTATTATGTGCCAATACTGAAGAATTGATAAATACAATAAATTTTGTTAATTCAACGCTTACGGCTACAGATGCAAATGGTGAGGATGTTATTTTTGCAAGATTTGATACAAGTAGAATTGATAGATAGTGAATGGAGAAAAAATAATGAGTACTAAAGTAGAGTTTATTTATCTGAATGAACAGGACATGATCCAGGCGGGGGTTAAGAATATGGAAAAATGTATTGATTCCATTGAAGATATGTTTATTCTTTTGCATAAGGGCGATTATAGAATGGGTGGAGAAAATGCTAACGAGCATGGTATCCGTGTCTCATTCCCGAAGAAAACAACCATTGAGGGGATGCCAACGCATAAGCCAGATTTTAGATTTATGGCAATGCCGGCATATTTAGGTGGAAGGTTTAAAATGTTTGGTATTAAGACTTATGGATCAAATCCTGATAATACACAGAAAGGATTGCCTAGATCAATTCTTATGATGCAGCTAATGGATGCTACAACAGGTGCACCTTTAGCTTATATGTCTGCAAATATTCTTAGTGCGATGAGAACAGGCGCAACAGCTGGTGTTGGAGTACGACATCTCACAGCTAAGAATCCGAAAACGGTAGCAATTATCGGTCCAGGAACAATGAGTAGATATACAATGAATGCATTTATTTCTGCGCAGCCGACTATTGATACAGTAAGAGTTAAAGGAAGGAGTCAGAAAGGGATAGATTCTTTTGTGTCTTACTGTAGAGAAAATTTCCCCAATATTAAAGAGTATATTGTGTGTGATGATTTAGCAGACGTATGCAAGGATGCAGATATTGTGTTTTATGGTACTACTAATGCAGCAAAATATGAAGATAATCCGACTGTAAAAAAAGAATGGCTAAAAAAAGGTGCATTAGTAATTGCTGCTTCTGCATTATTGGTTGATACTGATTTTTTAGCAGATAAAGAAGTAAAACTTATATCCGATAATTATGCGATGTATGATGGATGGGGAAGTGAACAACCGCTTCCTACACAGAAGAACGTATCCACACTTTTAGGTATGGGATTTTATGATGCTGTTACAGAAGGTAGAATTTCTAGAGAATCAATTACTGAGATTGGCGAAATTCTTTCAGGAGAAAAGAATGGAAGAGATAGCGATGAGCAGATTATTCTTTATGCTGTTGGAGGAATGCCTATTGAAGATGTTGCATGGGGACATGATGTATATCAGAATGCACTTAAAAACGGGATTGGTACTAAGCTGAATGTTTGGAATAGTCCAGCTCTTTAATGAAAGGTTTGTAGATGAAAACAAGGGCGAATGAAGATGGGTTGAAGAAGGTATTAAATACAGGTGATGTTTTGGTTGTTGCTTTTGGAGCAATGATTGGATGGGGATGGGTTGTTTCGTCCGGTGGATGGATACAAAGCGCAGGAACCATTGGAACTATGATTGCATTTTTAATCGGAGGAATAATGATATATTTTGTCGGATTAGTATATGCGGAGCTTACTACTGCTATGCCAGAAAGTGGTGGAGCAAAAGTGTTTAGTCAGAGAGCGTTTGGACCAGTAGGAGCATTCATATGTACATGGGCCGTTATATTGAGTTATATTGGGGTAGTATGTTTTGAAGCTTGTTCGCTTCCTACAATTATTCAGTATATTTTTCCAAATTTTTTAAAAGGATACTTATATACAGTTTGTGGATTTGATATATATTTAAGTTGGTTAATGGTTGCAATATTTTTTTCGATGTTGATTACCTGGATAAATATAAAAGGTGTTAAAGCAGCTGCTGTTTTGCAAAAGATTCTTACTATTACAATTGCTGGAGTGGGGATAATTCTTATAGTCATGTCTGCATTAAAGGGAGATCCTTCAAATTTGTATGGACAAATGTTTGTTGGGAGAAACATGAAAAGTGTTATTGGAAGTATTATGTCTATAGCGATGGTTGCACCATTCTTTTTATTTGGCTTTGATGTCATTCCTCAGGCAGCAGAAGAAATTAATGTTCCTTTAAAAAAGCTTGGAAAACTTTTGGTTTTTTCTATTGCCTTAGCAGTGGCTTTTTATGGTTTAGTTGTACTAGCAGTTGGGTATGCAATGAATACATTTGAGGTGGCAGATTCAGTTGCTAGAAGTGGACTTGTCACTGCTGATGCAATGAAAAAAATTTTTAATAGTGAAGTGATGGCAAAAGTGCTTATATTAGGTGGTATGTGTGGGATTGTGACAAGTTGGAATTCATTTATGTTAGGCGGTAGTCGCGCATTAATGGCTATGGCGGACTCATGTATGATTCCTTATGTTTTTTCAAAAACACATCCAAAGTATAAGACACCGCATCTTTCGCTAATGCTTATTGGAGCATTGTCAATTATCTCAGTTTTTTTTGGACGAGAGATGTTGATTTGGATTTCTAATAGTGCAAGTTTTGCATGTTGTTTAACGTATTTTATTGTTTCAATGGCTTTTGTAAAATTGAGAAAAACCGAGCCAAACTTAAAACGCCCATATAAAGTGAAAAATTATAAATTTATTGGGTTTATGGCTATTTCTATGTCAGGGATTATGTGTGTAATGTATCTGTTCCCTGGAACGGGATGTACGTTATCCAATCAGGAATTTGCAATAGCAGGAGGCTGGACTTTATTAGGAGCTATATTTGCAATGGTATGTAAACGAAGATATAAGGATAGATTTGGCAAATAGGAGAGTGGTTATTGCACCAGAAGATTCTTCAATAACAAGGCGGCTTTTCTGCAAAATACCAGGTGACAGGCACCATTAAGTTTTTATGAACAGATAAATTCGGGTTAACGTATAAATAAATACTAGGTGACAGACACCATTAAATTTCTATAAACATATAAATTCGCTTTAACGTATTTATGAGAAAGATAAAATTTAGAACTGGCAGAACAGCCAGTTTTAAATTAAAGCCGATACTTTGCTGCGGTGAATCACAAAAGCAGAGGGGATTCTTAATGACTTGATAATTTGGTACATCCGTGGTAACATAAGAAAAAGATTCTGCTAAAGAGACATGCTTATGAATGAACAATTGCTGAAAATGAATGGTTTATCAGTGGAAGTTTTGAATGAATTGTCGTTTGAGTTGCATCTGAGAATTCCATTGAAGAAAAATTTGCATTATTTTGATAAGTAGAAAACACAAGGTGTTAGATATTATTGAAAATTCTTGATTTTCAAGGAAAATTTGACTATAGTGAGGTAGGCAAAATCATGTGGGTTATTTTTGTGATTGGAGTTGTAATAGGGATTGTAATTGCAATATGTGGCTTTTTTCTACATTTTTATTCAAAAAAGGATTTAGGAAAAAAGTTTTTTGAAGATAGTGAAAAACCTTTTAAGAAAAAAGCACCTGAAATGTATTATCATAAACAAAGGATGTTTAGAATTTGTTATGGCTTTTTTATCGGAGTTCATTACTTTTTAGTTGTTGCTTCAATTAGTTTTACTACAATAACAATTTATATGGTTATGGATGCAAATTTGTCTTTGTTTATTCGTATATTTGTATCTGTGATGGCAACGATTACAACTACGTTACAAACTATTTTAAGATTTGATAAAGTCGGTGAGGGGTATATTTGTGCGATGCGAATAATTGAACAGGCGATATTAGAATATGAGGATACGGAATCTCTAAGTTTGGAAGTGTTGTTGCAAGCAAATAGAGAGGCAGAGCGCGTTATACATAACATGCACCATTAATGTGAGACACAAGATGTCAGGCACTAATAAATTTTTATGGGGAAATCTTAGATTTTATTCAAGGGAAAGAAAAAAGAGGTGAATAGGCATAGACGAATACTCTAGAATTATAATTGACGAATACTGTATGAATCATCCAAAAACAAAAAAGGCTGATTTTCTATGGGAGCTGGTTCACATGTCATATGATGTAGCTTGTGAACCAGCCCCTTTGCAATTGATGCAACTGTCTCAATTAATATCAAGAGAAAGAAATCCGGAATTGAGAGAAGCACTGGAAGAATTGGATGAGTTTATGAACGGATACTAAATAGTGTGTTTTTGATCTGTATCGATTACATCAGGAGAAGATCAATTTGGTTGTAAAATTTCTGGAAGTTAACAATTATGCTATTTTTTGAAGCACTTACTTATTAAAAAGGCTGGAAGAATATTGCCTTTTACGAATAAAATCGAATTTTGCATCGTGCAAAATTCGATTTTATTCGTAAGGACGTTGAATTTCTATTCATTCAATAAGTGATGTAGTTTATTATCTTCCTCAGGACTGATAGTATAAGAGCTAGGATTAGATGAATAATGTAGTAATCTGGCAATTGCCTCATATGTTTTTTGTGAATTAATCGGTGAAGAAGATTCTAAAGCTTTTATAGGTAATAAGTACGAATCTGAATCATGCCATTTAGAGTAAGTAGAAGTCTTTTCTGCAATGGTGGAGCGGAGTTTGTTTTTGAAGGCATCGTCCACATCTTCTGATTTAAAAAAAAGATCCAGATTTTTTGCTGAAATGATGATATGTTCACTATGAAGGCGGAGTAAATCTTTAGTAAGTGCTCTCGCTTCAAGTGATAATTTTTTTGTACTTAAATACGCAAAATGAATTGTAGGGTAGCGATGTCCCTTTCCGCTTGATAATGTAACAGCGCAACCGAGAGAACAAGTTAAAGGATTGGTGTTTAGGTCACCATGATTGAATATCAAAGACCAAACATCCCCGGAATCACAGGAAAGCAGATGGATAAAGATGGATGCGTTATGATAAATAATCATATTTCCTTGATATTTTTTGTAGTTAGGAGTATGTTCATTTTTATTGTGCTGATTTGTGTCGATTTGTAAGCGAACGATACATTCGTTGGTGTGATAAAAGTCTCCCATTTCTAATTCAGCACAGATTAATTCATCTGCATGGTTGCTCTCTGTAGAAAGAAAATAAATATACATTTCCGATTCAGAAGAATATCCTTTGAATGCCGGATTGGATATATCATATATTAGAGCATTGTTATTTGAAGCAAGAGAATTATTGATTGAACGGAAAATTGCAAATAAACTCAAATCAAGACCATCACAAATCTTTAGAAGATTTGACAGTGTGGCAGAAGAGGGTTTCTTTAAAATATTTGAAATAGAACTCTGTGAGATTCCTTTAGCATGGGGATCTTTTTCTTTGATTTTTTTTGTGCAAAGATTTGCAAGGTCTTCTTGAGATAAATTTTGTCGTTTCATTTCTTGTTTAATCTTGTCGATAATGGCTTGTAGGATTTCTTTGTTTGTCATATGGAAATTTCCCCTCCCTTAGATTTATTAATATTTCGTAAATAGTAAGTAACATCTATATAAATAGTATCAAATTTGAAAAAGATGGTCAACCAGAATATTGGTGAATAGTACAATAAGAAAACATTATTTTATTTGAAGTGAATAAAAATAGTAAAATAAACATAAAAAAACTATGCATATTGACAAATATGCATAGTAATGTTATAATCTGTAGCAGAGAAATTGCCTTGCGAGATTCTCTGTAAAAAATTGTAAAATCATTATCAACAAATTGTAACATAATGATTTGAAATTATAATGTGATAAAATACCGTATTTTAATTGGCACTTAAAATACATCGTATTTTACAGCTAATCATAACTCAAGTGGAATGCTTAAGTTTGAAGATAAAACATTATAATAGTAAAATTGTTATTTTCTAAACAACTTAACTTATTATAATTAAATTTATTTTGTTTGTCAAGTACAATTTGCGAAAAAAAGGAGGTAGAACATTGCTCTTTGGAACAGATTGGGTAGAGATACATAAAGAAAAAGACCAAAATAATAGGTTACAGACAGACAGAAGGTGATGATGTGAAATATGGGAGGGTCCGAGACTATATAATTACAGCTATTGTAATTTTAGTTTTGGAAGAAATACTGTTTAATTTACTCCCATTAGACCAAATTATTAGTAAAATAAAAATCATATTTTCTCCAATAATAGTATTGCCTGTAGACACTTCGGTGGTTGTATCGGCAGTGCGTAATCACAAAAAAATTTACACAGCTTTAGAAAAAGCATGTAGGAAAATAGAATATAAGCGAAAATATGAAGAACAAGAATTACCACTTTATTGGGTTGTACTTTATCGTGCAGTATATAGCCTGTTTTCTTTTATAAAACCATTATGTACAAGATGGTGGATTACGCTTATTAGTGTTGTATTTGTGCTGATATCTCCTGGAGTTGCATATTGTCATCCGACTCGGGGAGCAATTCTTGGGTGTCGGTATGTGTCAAATGTGATAGGAACCAACTTTTTGAAGCTGGATGAAGGCGGAAAAGCAGAGAATTCAGAAGAAAAAGATTCAGAAGAAAAAGATACAGAAGAGATAGTAGATACTTCATCGGATAAAGAATATGACTCAATGCAGCGTAAGATGACGATGCAAGAGTCGGAAATTGATGAGTCCGAAAACTTGCAAATGGATGAGAAAGTGGATAGCAGTCGAGAGAAGAAACCGGATGGATATTCGTTTGTTCTTGCAGAGCCGGGAAGAAAATCGGAATTGGAAGAAAGTGTTGAAAAAGCTGTTTTTCAGACCAAGCTGGATAAGAAGTGGGTAAAGCAATATTGTGCAAAAAAAAGTGATTGTATTAAAGATAAAAAGATAAAAAAAGAAGATAGTGATACTATGGCAAAACTTTCAAGAATGCAGGAGGCATTTCAAGATAAAGTAAATGCAACTGCTTCCATGGAATATTTGGATGAATGGAACGTAATGGCTCCAAATTCGATAGCATTAGATGATCGAATGGAGCAGCGTATGAAATTGATTGAGAAAATGGAAAAAGAGGAAGGTTGCTATGAAAATTGGTGGCGCATAGCAAATGACGCCCAATATTACGCAATTGAGTATCAGAAACAAACAACAAATCAAACTGCAATTTTGTATTATTATACATACAGTATTTATTATTGTATGAAATCGTTGGAGTATGAAATGGATGATGAGACGCAAGATATGATCTATAAGTATATGGCAGAACGATATCATGATATTTCATCAGCTCAGGGGATGATTCAAGAGGAATATACAGAGAACGCACAGAAGAAGTATGAAGAATTGTTGAAAAGCAGGGATGTAGGATGAGTATATATGAAAACATGAAGGTTTTCATGAAAAAATATAAGAGGTTGTGTCTAATGGAATAGATATAGAGAAATGAAAAAGAATGATAAGCTGCTGTGAAATAGATTATGGAATCTGTGGAGCAGCAGTTTTGAGTTGAAATGAAAATCTGCAAATGGCTGTTATGCAGCAATTTTAGTCGAATATTCCGAAAAGCAGAAGGCATCAGTCCAAGGGAGTACAAAAATCAATAGAAGATAAAAAATGTTTTAAGGAGAACGTGTAATATATGAACGAAATAATTGGGAAATTAGCGGAAGAATCTGGCGGCGTTTTGAAAAAAGCATATACAGATGTGGTAGAACCATCAGCAAAACCAGTAGGAATAATGCTTAGTTTTTTGCCAAGAACAATACGGTTAGGACTAAGTAAATGGGAAAAATGGATTATTAATGGAGAGGAAAGTTTACAATTAACAGCAGAAGCACTACAAGAAAAAGTAGAAAAGATACCGGAAGAAAAACAGTGCGAGCCGGAGCCTTATGTTGCTGTTCCGGCAATACAACAAATTGCATATTGTTTTGACAGTGAAGTGCTAAGAGATATGTATGCCAATCTTTTGGCAGCTTCGATGAATATAGATAAAAAATGGAGAGTTCATCCTAGTTTTGTTGATATAATAAAACAAATAACACCAGATGAGGCAAAATTATTAAAAATTTTACCGAGAAGTTCAAAGGAGTATATTGCTGTGATGAATTTAAAAGTGGATATGGGCAACGGTAATGGGGCCCGAATGATTGCGCGTAATATAGTGGATGAAGAATATTATGATATCTGCGATGCTCCAGATAATATGAGTAGTTATTTAGAAAATTTATGTAGATTAAAAATTATAGAAATTCCGGAAGATTTACATATTCTGGATGATAAAATTTATTCGGTGATTGAAAATGCATTGAGAATACAGCAATTGAAAACAGTAGCATTGGAAGATGGGGAAAAGTATACATGTGAAAAGAAGTTATTATATGTTACAGACTTTGGGGTTGAATTTGCACAATGTTGTATTGATTAAACATTGTGTGTTAGGCGCCAATGTGGTCAACCTAATGTCAACTTAAGACAAGTGCCTGCTCAGGTTAATGACTAACGGTGCAAAATTGAGAAAAGAGGAAGATAGATTTGAAAAGAAGACGTATTTTAATAGAGATTTACAGGAATATGCATCTGATGACAAATCATGCTTTTTGAATCAACATTGGTGTCAGGCACTATTGAGTTTTTATAAACATATAAATTCGTATTTACAAATAAGGTACAAGTAATGAAAACAACATTAGTAATCATGACAGCATGAAGAACTTGACGGTACAGAAAGGAGCACCTAAATATGAACCAAAATATGAACCTAAATATGAAACGTTTGAAAAAAATACCATGGACATTAATTTTTTGTGTTGTTGGTATTGTTTTTAGTATAATTTGTAGAGATAATCTGGGAATGGGTATTATACTGACCATTTTAGCTACCCTGCTTGCAGCATTAGTGGAATGGTATATAAAATATGAAAAAGATAAAACATTTTATAATAATGAATTTTTAAAATTGGAACACAGATTAGAGGAGATAAGCAATCAGATCAGTTATACAAATCAGATTACTACTGTGAAACATCCGTATTTTAAAAGAGTGATCGACGAAAAAATGAAAAAGTTCCTGTCTGATAATCAAGAACTTTTATCGGGTATTCATGTTACAAATCCTCATGCGGATGATACGTTTGGAATAGAAGGAATAAGTTATACAAAAGAATTTGGAAGTATTAAAGCGGTAAGTTCTATACCGGACTATTGGGAAGATGATTTTACGAAAGAATATTTGAAGGTGCAAAGCGAACTGATTGATCAGAAGCATGTTACGATCCAGCGGATTTTTATTTTTGAAAAAAAAGATTGGAAGAAAAAAGAACAGCACATGAAGGAACAGGTGAATTGTGGAATACAGGTTTTTTATATTGATAAAGATTCTGAATATTTTAATCCACAATGGATGCAAGAGGATTTTCTGATTCAGGATAACGAATTGCTTGTTGATATTGCGGGGAGAACACATAAATTTAGCAAAAATGATAGTGTGGAAGAAAGAATTACAATGAATAAGAATGAGGTTCAGCAAAAGCTGCAACGTTTTGACCGGCTATTAGAAAGAGCAACAGAATATAAATGCTAACTTCCTAGGGATTGTCACAATCTGGATGGACTACATTGGTGTCAGACGCCATTAAATTTTCATAAACATATAAATTCGTATTTACAAACAGAACATAAAGTGATAGACTTATGAAAACAACAAAATTAGAATAAGTGTCCAGCCGCTACATCATGTGTAGGGGCTGGTAGAATAAAAAGAAGAGAAAAGAGGCGAAAAAGGAAATGAAGACAATTAGTGATAAGATTTTTGAATTATTGAAAGAAAAAGGAATGAGTCAGAAAGAATTTGCCCAAAGAACGGGAATTGCAGAAAGTTCGATAAGTGACTGGAAGAAAAAAAGAACCAACCCGGTAAGTGATAAGATTTTGATAATTTGTGAAGTATTGGATGTGACACCATATGAGCTGTTATCAGGAGCAGAGCATACAGGAAACAGAAGCAGAGATAATAATACGTATGTAATTAGCAAAGACACAGAGATTGGAATGTTGGTAGAGACATATCAAAAGTTAAATACAGATGCACAGAAAAGAGTGATGGGATATTTGGAAGCACTCAAAGAGTTTACATAAAAAATTTACCCACAAAATACGTATAAACGAACAAATAATGAAATGAGAGGTAAAAATATAGGAAGAAAAGAAAGGAACTGGCAAAGCAATATAAAGCAGATTATGAACGGAGGTATGGCAATGAGTAGCTATAAAGATTATAAAAAAAGAGCATTGCAGAATCTAGAGGTAAAAGCAGAATATGATGCACTGCAACCGGAATATGATATTATCCAGGCAATGATTGATGCAAGAGTGCAGCAGAATATGACACAGAAAGATTTATCAGCTAAAACCGGAATTACGCAGGCAGATATAAGCAGGATTGAGAATGGAACAAGAAATCCCAGCTTGAGTATGGTGAAAAAACTTGCACAGGGCTTAGGGATGCAATTAAAACTAGAATTTGTTCCGATGCCGACAAAAAATAAAATGTAAATTTCTATAAACATATAAATTCGCTTTAACGTATTTATAAGACAGATAAAATTTAGAACTGGCAGAATAGCCGGTTTTAAATTCTATCTAATGCTTTACCACTGTGAATTTTGAATGCATTGTCGTTTGAGTCGCATCTGGGAATTCCATTGAAGAAAAATTAGCATTATTTTGATAAGGAATTATTGATTGAAGAACTGGTTGCAATGGCGGAGTGGCTGGATGAATAGGAAATCATTTCAGGAATTGCGTTGGATTATAGAGTGAAAAGTTTGGATTCTATACTTTTAAAGTATGAACGTTATTACCCAGACAATCAGACGCGAAAAGTATTCAATGATATTTTAGGATTCCGAGCATTTTGTGGATACGGAACAGGAGTTTAAGACTCTTGTTATAGGGCTTCGTCCGTAATGTTGGCTTATCCGCCGCTAGGTGTCACACTACCAGGTGTCAGACGCCATCAAATTTTTACAGCACATAACTTAAAAGTACTATCCTTTTGCATTTACAGTATTGCATCAACATTCCATATATGCTAGAGTAGAGAAAAGCATATTTCTTAATGAATTCTAAGGTGCGATGCGCCATCTATATTCTAATCACATTTCAGAAATCTATGCTTTAATACCAAAACAAATGTAAAAAGCAGGAGAGGACTGAAAGACATTAGATAAGAGTAAGTTCCTTCTGCAAGAAGGAGGAAACAAATGAATACTGAGTTGAAAAATGTTGTATTATCGACTGACATTAAGGCACAGTATGACGAGTGTGTCAAGAAATTGCTGGGACACAAGATTATACTTGCTCACATTTTAGCAAAATCAGTAGATGAATTTCGTGGAATGCGCCCGGAAGAAGTGGTCCATCTGATTGAAGGAGAGCCACTTATAAGTAAAGTTCCGGTCGGGCTGGGACTTACAAATAAGATTGTCGGAGTAGATGAAAAAGGAAATGAAATTGTAGGATTGAATACAGAGAATTCGGAAGTTTATGCAGGATATGTGCGATTCGATATTATCTTTTACGTACGAACCAAAGATGGAGTTTCGCAGATTATCATAAATATCGAAGCACAAAAGACAGACCCTACAGATTATGATATTTTAAATCGTGCAATCTTTTATATCAGTCGGATGATTTCGTCGCAGAAGAATCGCGAGTTTAAAGGAAGCAATTACAACGACATTAAGAAGGTATATTCAATTTGGATATGTATGAATATGAAAGAAGACAGTATGAATCATATTCATCTGACAAATGATGTAATCATGGGCGATTATAAGTGGAAAGGAAAACTTGAACTGCTGAATATCATCATGGTAGGAGTATCTGGAAAATTATCAGATAAAGATGAAAACAATGAATTACATCGATTGTTAGGAACATTACTGTCAGAGAAATTAAAAGTAGATTAAAAATTGGATATACTTGAAAAGGAATATGATATACCAATGGAAGAATCAATAGAGGAGGAAGTGAAGACAATGTGTAATTTGAGTGAGGGAATTGAAGAAAGAGCAATGGAGGCTGGCAGGAAAGAAGGAATTGAAGAAGGTAGAAAGGCTGGTTTAGAATCAGGAAAAAAAGAGCAGCTTAAACAGCAAATTCAAAAGAAATTGCTGAAGGGGAAGGATATCGATGTGATTGCAGAAGAGTTGGAAGAAGAGGTTGCTGTAATTGAAAAAGTTATTGCGGAGCTGGAGCAGTAGCTTTACAAAAGAGGTATAAGGTACATGACAACAATGGCAGGGAGTCCCTTAACTTAATAGAAACTACCTACCATTGGTGTCAGGCGCCGTCAATTTTCCAGAAAACTACTTAAAAAAACCTTCTCTGTAATCTTACAAAGAAGGTTTTTCAAGAATAGATTAATTTTTATAAAATTCTTTATACCATTCAGCAAATTTTCGAAGGCCATCTCTCAAACTTGTACTAGGTTTGAATCCGAAATCTTCTTCCAATGCAGTAGTATCTGCATAAGTGATCGGAACATCACCTGGCTGCATAGGAACCAGTTTTTTATGTGCTTCGAAATCGTAATCAGCAGGCAGAACTTCGGCACGAGTCAGCTCTTGTTGAAGAATATCTACAAAGTCAAGCAGATTTTCAGGCTGATTGTTACCGATGTTATATACGGCGTATGGCGGAATTGGAAGTCCGTCTTCGCCGTTTTTCTTTTCAGGAGCAGCCTGCATTACACGTTTGACTCCTTCTACAATATCATCGACAAAGGTAAAGTCTCGTTTGCAGTTTCCATAATTAAAGATCTGAATTGTTTCTCCGGCACGTAACTTGTTTGTAAATCCAAAGTATGCCATATCAGGTCTTCCGGCAGGTCCGTATACGGTGAAGAAGCGGAGTCCTGTGGATGGAATATTATAAAGCTTACTGTAAGCATGAGCCATCAATTCGTTTGACTTTTTAGTGGCAGCATACAGTGAAACCGGATTATCTACCTTATCATCTGTAGAGTAAGGGATTTTTTTGTTGCTTCCGTATACAGATGAGGAAGAAGCATATACCAAATGCTCTACTCCATGATAAGAATCGTCACAGGCAGCAGCATCGTAAGAATGGCGACATGCCTCTAAAATGTTGTAAAATCCAATCAGGTTTGATTCGATATAAACATCAGGGTTTGTGATAGAGTAGCGTACACCTGCCTGGGCAGCCAGATTTACAACAACAGTTGGTTTATAATTTGTAAAAATCTGATCAATCAAAGTTTTGTCAGCGATAGATCCTTTTATAAAATTCCAAGATGATGCAGTATGTTTCTGGACTTCTTCTTCAATTTTTCTTAAACGATATTCCTTGATTGAAACATCATAATAATCATTCATATTATCAATGCCGATGATATGAACAGGCTCTGTAGTACGAAGCAATTCAAGAACGAGGTTAGAACCGATAAAACCGGCTGCACCTGTTACAAGAATCGTTGCATTTTTTAAAGTTACATTTTGATTTTTCATAGCACTTTCCTCGTTTTAAAACTTGAATCTTTATTAATTATGGTTGAAAAATATTAGTCACGCTGGAATAAGTCTCTTGTATATACTTTGTCACGGACATCATCCAGACAAGAATCATAACGATTTGCAATGATACTGTGGCTGAGCTTTTTGAACTCAGCAAGATCATTTACAACTTTACTTCCGAAAAATGTTGTTCCATTTTCAAGTGTTGGTTCATAGATTACAACAGTTGCACCTTTCGCTTTGATTCGTTTCATTACGCCCTGGATACTGCTCTGACGGAAATTGTCAGAATTACTCTTCATAGTCAGTCTATAAACACCGACAACCACTTCTTTTTCTTTCGCTGCATCCCATGCACTATTCGCTTCATAAGCACCTGCCAGTTCAAGCACACGGTCAGCAATAAAGTCTTTTCTTGTTCGGTTACTTTCTACGATTGCACTCATCATATTTTGAGGAACATCATTGTAGTTAGCAAGCAGCTGTTTTGTATCCTTCGGTAAGCAATATCCGCCATATCCGAAAGAAGGATTATTGTAATGTGTTCCGATTCGTGGATCTAAACATACACCATTGATAATATCCTGTGTATTCAGTTCTTTCATTTCTGCGTAAGTATCTAACTCATTAAAATAAGAAACACGAAGTGCAAGATATGTATTTGCAAATAATTTTACAGCTTCAGCTTCAGTAAATCCCATAAATAATGTGTCAATATCTTGTTTGAGTGCACCTTCCTGCAGAAGTGCAGCAAAATCTCTTGATGCTTTTACAAGACGTTCATCATTTTTATCAGTAGAAACAATGATACGGCTTGGATAGAGGTTATCATAGAGCGCTTTTGATTCTCTCAAAAATTCCGGGCTGAAAATAATATTGCTAGTGTTATATTTCTTGCGGACAGAGTCAGTATATCCAACAGGGATTGTAGATTTAATCACCATGATTGCATCTGGATTTACCTTCAAAACAAGTTCGATAACAGCTTCTACAGCTGAAGTATCAAAATAGTTCTTCTTGCCGTCATAGTTTGTAGGTGCTGCAATGACAACAAAGTCAGCATTTTTATAAGCTTCCTCACCATCTAAAGTAGCTGTCAGATCAAGCTCCTTCTCAGCGAGATATTTCTCGATATAATCATCTTGGATAGGAGATTTCTTGTTGTTGATCAAATCAACTTTTTCAGGAATGATATCCACTGCAGTAACGTGATTGTGCTGTGCAAGCAAAGTTGCGATAGAAAGTCCTACATAACCGGTACCTGCAACGGCAATATTAAGTGGTGCCGGTGAAGCGAGCTTAGTATTTGTGTTATCTACGAAAACTTCATCTGGTTCAAATCCAAGGGCTTCGCACAATGCTTCCAACTGTGGAATAGATGGAAGAAAATCTTCTTTCTCCAAGCGGGAAATTAATGCACGATTGATTCCTGTTGCATCGGCAAGTGCCTGCTGTGTCATGTTTTGTTCTTTTCTCTTTGTAGCAACCAAGTCAGCTAAAAGAGACTGAGATAATTTTTTCATGGTGAAATCCTTTCTTTAATGTGTGTATTTTAATAGTTATACAATACGATGTTAGTTTAAGTAACAAAACTACATTTGCTGATTATTGATTTTAACGTATTTATAGTAACATAAGATTGGGAAGGGTGCAAGAGGGGGATGAGAAAAGAATGAAAATGTTATGATAAATAACACGATTCGGAAAAGAAGAGAAAAAAGTAAGGTGAAATTTTGTTACTGAGAAATATGCGAAAAATTGAAATATGTTATGGTTGTGAAGTGGGATGGGTTTGGAAAAAGTGTAAAAAAGAAACTTGAGAATGCAATGAAAAAGAAATATAATTAATAAGAAAAGGAGAAGAAATATGAATGAAAAAATAAATATTAAAAAGACTGCAAAAAGAATATCTGAATTAAAGAGAAAGAATGGATTGAAAAATTGTGATATTGCTAAAGCATTATGTATTTCGGAAAGTGCGGTTAAAAATTATATGAGTGGAAGAACGATTCCGCCAATTGAGAGGTTGTATGCAATGGCTGAATTGTTTGGAGTGAAAAGTATCGAAGAAATAATTGTATTTGAATGAAAGGTGATAAAATGATTGGATCTTGTGAATTAAGAGAAAAAATGAAAACATGTTTGAGTAATGACATAGAGGTATTTACTACAAAAGGATTAAAAGAATGGTTGAAAGAGCAAGGATGTACATATAATGTAGACTATGAGGTAAATGCATTTAGTAATGCTATAACATATTTGATAAAAAAACATTATATTCTTCCTACAGGAGAAAAAGGAAAATATAAAGTGGTAAAAAAAGAAAAAGAGAAAGAAAAAGTAAATTGTAATAATATAGATGAACAAAATGAAGAAAAAAAGAGTAAAGATGAATATGTTCCAGAAAAAGCATTGGAGGAAATGCGAAGAAAAATCAAAGAATATATTGCAAATGAATGTAAAGAGCTAGAAGAAATTTTAGATTCCGAAAAACCATCTGTATATGGAAAAAATAAAAAAACATATAATGATATTCTGGAGTTGATAACATATTTACAAAATTTTAAGTTCTCGGTAGAAAAGTAGCTTAACTTTTTTTGTAAAAATTCACCAGAGCGAAAGCTGACGGCAGATCAGATTACAGTTGTGGAAAGTTCGCAAGATTTATTTGCTGATAATTCACTTGATGAGTTGATTTCATTTGAAAGTCAATTATATGATGATATGACATTTGCAATTTGTCATCCGGTAGGAAAAAAGATTTTTGAAATTATTAAAGAATGGAAGAATTTTATAAGTTTTGATGCAGATACATATTATCATGCTAGAAGAATTGAAACAGGTCAGGCACTGCTCTTAGATCAGGAAATGCTGAAAGCTCCACTTAATATATCTTCACATGGTCGATATAATGCAATTGGGAAAAGTTGTTATTATATAGCGGAAACGAGAGCGGGAGCATTAGCTAAAATTACCAAGCACTGTGGGGAAAAGAAAATTAGTCTCCAAGTGGTCGGACTTCAGCCTGTTAAAAAAGAGAGAATTATTGATTTGTCTGGTGAAGTTAAAGGTAATAATCGTTTTATAGAACATTTGCGTTTCATAGTGGAAAATGAAGAGGAGAAAATTGTGAAAAAGTATCTGCTTCCTAATTTTGTGGCGTCATGTTGTAAAAAAATTGGAATTGAAGGTATTAAATACAGAAGCACAGGGTATAATTGCTGTGTTTTGTGGAAAGACGATTACTTTGAATTTGTAGAGGGGAGTAGAAAAATTATAGCAAATGAGAGGGTTTATACAAGGGATATTTTAAAGAAAAATTAAAAAGAAGGAGTATGTGATAAAATATTATCGTCATGTAAGTAAAAATGAGAAGATCTAAAGAGATTATAACACAAGCTATTAGGCTGATAATTTTGATAAGTATAATTTTATTTTTCCTTCAAAGTAATATTTGTAAAACGATTCGAAGTGCTTTTTCTACATATATTTTTAGTTTTCATGGAAAATGCGAAACAATTAGTAACATTTTCATTGGAATTTTAAGTAGTGGAATATTATTGATATTTAGTGAAATTATAAATTATTTTCAGGATAAAAGAAGAATAGAAATTGAAATTCTGAAGTTATATCATAAATGGGAAACGGAATTATCAATAATAGATGGAATTGGTATGGAAATAGATGGATATATTAAATATATTCCGATGGAAGTAATTGATTTTGGAAAATTGGTAGAGAAAGTGTATAATGAGTATTCTCCATATATTAAGAAGGGAAAATATTTTGAATTGATTGGAGCATTATTTCGATATACTGATAGAATTCAAGAATATGTCGGAAAAATCAGATACAAAGAAAATGCCATAAAATACTTGCAAAAATGTAAAGAGCAATTAAAAGTTTTGAAAATGAGAAATACAGATGAAATGTCTTGTAAGCAACTAAAAAGTGATATTAAATGGTGTGAAAAGAAAATCCTAGAATTGGAAGAGGAAGATCTTGATATAGAATATATGGAAAGAAAAATCGATGAAGCAAGAAACGAGGTCGTTAATAATAATGAAGTAGCAAAATCACTTTTTTTTGAGTATAAGTTTAAATGCTTGAATAAGAGGGAAAAAGAGGACGAAGAGGATAAACGAAGACGTCAAGTGAAATTGGCAGAGAACGAAGCAAGAAGAAAAGCAAAACAGATGTATATGGAACATATTAGAGACAAGGATTAGCAAATGGAATATGCGATTGTTGTAGGGGAGTATTCGTGTTACAATACAAGTATATTTTAGGGAAAGGTAAGAAGAAAAATGGCAGAATCACTGTTAGAGATTTATAATCAGATTAGTATTCAACAATATAAAACAGATATGGGATTTAAGTCATTGGTAGAAGGAGTACAAGATAATATTTTTGTGATTCCAGAATATCAAAGAAAATATCGTTGGACAAAAGAACAGGTTGAGGAATTGGCAACTTCTTTGATTCGTGATTTGCCGATTCCTCCAATTTATACATTTCGAAATGAATTGGGACAGTTAGAAATTTTGGATGGTCAACAGAGAGTGATGAGCCTTTTCTTTTATTTTATTGGAAAGTTCTTCAAAAGTCCGAAGGAGTCGGTGTTTGACTACAGTGACTTAAATGTAAGAAATGATTGTAAGTTTGAAGAAGCATTGGAAGAAAAATATGATAATATAGTTCCAACTCAGTTTTTTATGACACTAAACGGAGAAAAATATGATATTAGCTACGAAACGCTTCCAGTGATGCTTAAAAGAAAGATTGATTATAGATCGATATCGGTAATTGAAATTAAAATAGCAGAAATTGAAAAGAGAGATGTGACCTTACATAAAATTTTTACCAATTTAAATAATGGCGGGACAAGACTATCCAATCAAGAATTGAGGAATGGAATTTATCCATGTGAATTCAGCCGAATGATTAATTCTCTGAATAAGCAAAATAAAAATTGGAGAAAATTGTATGGCAGAATTGATGAAGAGTGTAAGGATATAGAATTTTTATATCGTTTTTGTGCTATGAAGAAATATGTAGAATATGATGGAATTAATTTTAGGGTAAATAATTATAAAAATTCCATTAATAAATTGATTGATTGTTTCGCGGAAGCAGCTTATGATTTTGAATATGAGGAAGTTATGGGATATCAGCGGAGTTTGAAAACATTTATTGACCTGCTGGAAATTTCAAAAAAATATTTTTCAAAGACATTTTTATTAGAAGGATTGTTTGTCGTTTGGGCTAAGACTAGCATAGGACAGATAAAATTTACAGATGAGATTTGTAGTAAAATAGAAAAAGATAAGAAGATAAAGGAAACACAACAGGGGGGAACTGTTTCTATAACAAATATGAACAAGAGGTGGAAGCGGATATATGAAATCTTATCAAATGATGCTGAATAGAGTCTGCAATAGTATAATGAATGAGGAGTTGGTATATAAAGATACTATTATAATTGGAGATAATTCTAGTGGTAAATCAGACGTATTAAGATGGTTGATAGAAAATGATAAAAAAGAGCAGTTCTATTTTATAGATGCAGTAAATCGCTATTTTGACATAAGTCAGATTATGCCTTCGGCTATTCCAGAAGTGCATTATTCGAAAGAGATTAATAAACAGCGCTTAGAAGAAGCGGTATTTAATCATAAAGATACTTTTTACTATGGTGGACCTAGGGCAATAGAAGATTTATACAGCAATTATTGTGGGCAAGTAGAAGCGCTGATGAATGAGTTCCTTCAGATATCATTTGCAATACGGCAGGGAGAGGTAGGATGGAATGTATATATCAATAATGAAATTGTTGAATTGTCTAGTGGTTATCAGGCATTGATTCGTATTTTTATGGAAATATTGTATTTCTCTGATACAAAATCAAAAGGAACCATTGTTATTGATGAAATAGACGAGTTCCTATCAGTAAAAAATAGTGGAAAAATATTAGGGTTTTTAAAAAATAAATTTCCTGAATTGAATTTTGTTGTTACAACGCATTCGGCAGATTTGATTGCAAATGCAGAAGAAACGAATTTGATTTTGTTGTATGGAGAAAATTTTGAGATATTAGATGCAGGGGATTTTTCTAGTATATCGCAAGTGTATGACATTTTCAGTGCCTTTTTTGAACAAAAAGAAAAAAATGATAAAGAAAAGCGAGACGAGATATTAAGAAGACTTTTTAACAACAAAATGTCAGGAATTTGGAATTCTGAGGATGAAGCTGAATTAGAAAAAATGAAAGCGGAGAAAATAACAAAAGCACAAAAGTTAATTGTTAAGCAGATAGAGGAGTGGCAAGTGTGATAGAAGAAAACTGGTTATTGGATATTCCTAGTTTTTTACCTGAATATGAGGCTGGAATGAACTATGGCTATAAAAATAAGCCGGGGAAAAATTTAGAAACACTTTTAAGAAAAACTAGCAATAATCATTGTATGTATTGTTATTCGTTGTTAAAGAATGACAGAGTAAATATTGGACATTTGGAACATAGTATAGAAAAAAAACTTGATGAAGAACATTTGACAGAATGTACTCCTAATATTGCAATAGCCTGTCCTAATTGCAATTTGTCTTTAAAGCGTGTGGGAGAACAGGAAAGATTAGAAAAACTGGAAGAGGCAAAAAAAGAATTTGTATTAGAAGTGCAATGTGATGGAAAAGAATGCAAGGTTGAGTGTGAAAGTTATAAGAAGTTAAAAAAGGAATACTGTAAGAAATCAAGAATTATTTTACAGCCGTTTGGAGTAAAAGGAGAAAATTCGAATCAGGAATATAGAATACAATATGATGTATATAATGCCGAATTTGTACCAAGTCAAAAATATTCTTATTCAGATGAGGATATAGATTATATTGAACATCATATCAATCAATTTAAGTTAAACGACGCGGGATTCAAAACGAAGGCGTTAGCAGATTTTGTGGAGGATGTTATAGAAGCAGACGGAAAATACAGAGAAAATAGTGAATATCCTAATTATATTGTTGATTTGTTCAAAGAAAAGATAAAAGGAATGGAGCAAGAAAAAGTATTGAGGTTATGTGAACAAATACATATTAAAAATATTACCTTATTTAGAAGCTAATCTGATAGTGTAGAAGGCATTATGAAACAAATGGGTTGAATTGTTCTGTGAAGAAAGAAAATGAAAGCTTCTCTGCAATTTATATACAGAGAAGCTTTCATAGAAAAAATATCAAATTTTATGCTTCCGGGATGTTATAGAATCCAATCAAATTCGACTCGATATAGACATCAGGATTTGTGATAGAGTAACGAACTCCTGCCTGAGCAGCAAGATTTACAACAACAGTTGGTTTATAATCTGTAAAGATTTGAGCAATCAAAGGCTTGTCAGCAATGGAACCTTTGATAAATTCCTAGGAAGAAGTGGAATGTTTCTGAGCTTCTTCCGTTATTTTTTCTAAACGATATTCTTTAGATGAGATGGCACCGATATATTCAAAAACAATCAAGGATGAATTGTTGTCAGGATATCCGTATATGCCATGTACGTTAGAAAAAGCGAAGGCATTAGAGAGACAACATAATCATAAGGGGGATGTTCAGAATATATCGGAGATGTATTGGGAAGAAGCGTATGATACTATTGTAGAAGAATATTGTAGGGGGAACAATAATCAATTCAATGGAGAAAAGATATAAAGTCTGAAATGAAAGAAGGAAGGCTATTATGGCGAAAAACAATGAGAATGCTGCAAAAATACTAGATTATTGGTTTGCATTAGATTTTTTATCGCAAGACAAATATCCAGATTATGTGGAAATAAGAAATAAAATAAAAAGGCATAAAGAAGATTGGGCTAAAGGAAAATCTAAATACAAAACCATAGAGACATTTATACGGTTAGAGAAAAAGGATATTACAACAAGGCAACTTTATGATGAAATTTATGAAGAAGCCAAATCTTGTGGAATGAAAAAGTGGGGGAATCTTACGGTATATATAGGCAGGGTAAAGAGGGAAAAGTGTATTGAGTGCATATCAAATATATTATCACTTCCTTCAGAAGCTGATAATAGGGTGGAAAAGAGTTCGGAACGTATTGCTTGGGCAAGTCTCCAGCTTTCACCAGAAGGAAAATATATTGAACATTCGTTATCACTTTCAACTATTTTATGGGCATTAGATGAAATAAAAGTTTCGAAGGAAAAGCTTTCAGAAGCCTTAGATAATCAAGAATATACGTTAGCAGTAGAAACATTAGAAAACAGATTTTTTGATAAAGAAAAAAGAGCAGAAGTAGAAAATGAGAAAAAATTAGATACAAATAAAGTTAATATAGCATCAGATGGAAAGATAGAAGAGATTCAGAGATTTGATATTACAGCAGTTACTTTAAAAACGTTACAAGAATTATTCAAAGAAATTGAAAGAAGATATATCAAAGACAATATTGAAAATACTGTTGATGAAAATGATAATTATGAGGAAATATATGGAATAAGCTTTCAATTGTTTAAAGATGAGGAGACAAAATACAAGAGGGAAGCAGATAATTATTTGGGGTTAGAACAAAGCTATTTTTCGAATGACATAAAGATGGTGTTGGATTTAGCTAGGAATGATGAGCTTTCAAAAGATAAGTATTTGGGAGAAGATATACAAGAATACATAACAACATTAGTGAATTCAAAGAAAAATGAAACACGAAGACTAGATATGGTGAGACCTGATAATGGGAATTTGGTAAAATTTAAAAGTAATCTTTCTGAATTATTAAGAATTCAAAATGCACCTTTGGGAAAGTGGCCATCTAGATTTATGCCGGCTTTCATGCAGCAAATGGCAATTAATTTGGCTATTGGAAAGGGAACATCACAGCTTTTTGATGTTAATGGAAAAATTTTTTCTGTTAATGGACCGCCAGGAACAGGAAAAACTACATTGCTTAAGGAAATAGTAGTAAATAATATTATTGAAAGAGCTTGTCTATTAGCAGAGTATGATAATCCAGATGATGCGTTTGTTCAATGTGATTTTATTCATGGCGATAAGGAGGAAAATGCATATTCAAAATATACAAGACACTGGCATCGTCTAAAAAACGATGAAATAAATAATTATAGTATACTCGTAACATCGTGTAATAATGCTGCTGTCGAAAACATTTCAAAAGAATTACCAAAAGGGGTTGTGGGGGATTTAAAAGCCTTAGAGAATGATTCTGTAGAATTGCGAAATGAGTTGGATTCTGTTGCAAAATTATTCGACCCTAAACAATCGGATATGAAAGAAAAAACATATCAAGAAGAGGCATATTCGGATATATATTTTACGAGATATGCTCAAACATTATTAGAAACAGAGGATGTATGGGGGCTGGTAGCTGCACCACTTGGAAAAAAATCAAATCTCAGTGATTTTTATAAAAAAGTTCTATATCCTCTATCCAGAGATTTTTATACAAAGAGAGGGACAGCTGAAGAGAGAGTGACAAAATATAAAAAAGCAAAAGCGGATTTTCTCAACCAATTAGAAGTTGTCAAAGAGCAGCAAAAAAGACTATCAGATTTAGGTGATTTGTTCGATTCCCTAGTTGAGGCAGAGCATGATAAGGAAGAAGCGAAAGAACAGGTTAGAATATGGAAATTACGATGCGAGGAAGTACATGCTTCTTCGGAAAAAGATATATTAAAATTAACGCAACAGCTTTCTTTTGCAACTGAAAAAGTGGAAACATGTGAAGATATATTAGGGGAAATTCGGCAGAATATTGAAGACAAGCAAGAAAAGAAAAAGAAAACACATGATTTAATTAAACAGTTGCTGGAAGAAGAATTTTCTAAAAGAAATTCAGTGGGGATATTTACAAAATTATTTAATAAAGAGAAATATAATGTAGCAATGCAATTGGCAGATGAGTATAAAAAAGATGCTGATAAACAAAGAAAATTGAGCTTGAATTGGAACAAGATCTTGAACAGTTGAAGAAAAATGAACAGCAGAAGGAAGAGATAGTTGCTATAGCTAGAAAAGAAGTAGACGAATTAGAACAAAAAATTGATAATATAAAGGAACCGATGAGAGTTGCTGAAAAAAATAAAAGTGATGCAGAAATAGAAAGTCAAAGGACAGAACAGCAGTATCAGAATCAGAAAATGAAAATAGAAACAAAACGAGCAATTCTTTCGAAAGCATCAGATGTAGATGAAATGGTTATCTTAGATGAGAAATTTATGCGGGATTTATTATCAGATGATATAGATGTAGCAACTAAGGCTCAAGTGGATAATCCGTGGTTCACGCAACGCTATAATCGTGAAAGAGAAAAATTATTTGCATTGGCGATGCGAATGAATAAAGAATTTGTGATTTCATCAAAGAAATGTAGAGATAATTTTAATACGTTATCACAGTATTGGGGATTCAAAGAAGGTGATGAAAAGGAAAAAATAATATTTCATAAAGAAGATAGAGAGAATATGGTTGCATCTTTGTTTCAAACTCTTTTTTTACTTGTTCCAGTCATGTCTTCTACATTTGCTTCTATAGGAACTTTATTAAAGGATGTAAAAAAACCAGGTAAAATTGGTTTACTGATAGTAGATGAAGCAGGACAGGCACAACCACAGATGGCAATAGGAGCATTGTATAGAAGTCGAAAAGCTATTATTGTTGGAGATCCAAAACAAGTAGAGCCGGTAGTAACGGATGATTTGCTGCTATTGAAGCATGCCTATAATAATATGCTCATCAAGCCGTATAAAAGCAAGACAATTTCGGTACAGAGTTTTGCAGATAGGCTTAATTTATTTGGAACATATTTAGATAATGGATCAGATTATCCAGAATGGATTGGGTGTCCATTGCTTGTACATAGAAGATGTATATCACCAATGTATGAGATTTCTAATCAATTGTCGTATAATGGTATAATGAAGCAACAAACACGTCCACCAAAGAAGGAAGTAGCTAAAAAATTTATATATGATAAATCACAATGGATAAACATTGAGGGAAAAGAAAAAGGAAATAAAAATCATTATGTAGAAGAACAAGCAAAGAAAGTATGTGAAATGCTAGAAGTTGCTTTTGAAAAAGATCCAGAACCCAGTCTCTACATAATTAGTCCGTTTACTACAGTGATTTCTGGAATAAAGTCCTACATTAAATCGTACTGTAAGTATAATCTTAATACAAAGATAAATGAGGAGTATATGCTAGACTATGATCAAAAGAGGATAGGAACTGTCCATACCTTCCAGGGAAAGGAAGCAAACGAGGTTATTTTCTTATTAGGCTGTGACAATTCCCGGGAAGCAGAAGGTGCCATAAAATGGGTAAACAAAAATATCGTGAATGTTGCTGCAACGAGAGCTAAGTTCAGGTTATATGTTATAGGAGATGAAGCTGCTTGGAATAAATCTCCATGTGTAAGTGAAGCAAAAAGAATAATGGATATCTATGCAATTAAAGAGATTAAAAATATAATTGAAAAGGGATTGCCGGAAGAGGAAAAAAAGAAAGCCTTATTAAATGCTTCTAATGCTTTACCATCCGTTACTCAGTTTATGACAATCAAAACAGAGGGAAAGGAAAGAATTTTAGATTATAGGTTCGATACGACTAATTTAATCCAAGGATTGACCAAAGAATTTATAAAAAATGATTTATCAAAAGAACAGCTCGAAAAATTTGGATTCAAATCAATGAAAGATTTGGAAATGTTATCTCAGAGAGTAAGAGCTAATGTTGTGTTGGGAATGAAATTATTTTATCTTCTTGAGCCGGTTTATAAAATCAATCATGATATGGATGCTTCTTGTTGTGCGATACTATTCTGTAAAGCAATGGAATTGCAAATGAAAGATTGCTTTATAAAAGGACTAAAAAAGGTATTGCCGGAATTTGAAATAAAAGGATTCGGAAAAGGACGCACAAAAGTGACACTGAAAGATGCAGAAAATAAAGAATTAACCTTAGGTACTTTTGTCACGATTATTCGAAGTAATCGTGAAACTCTTGGTCAACATATGCAGACTATAGGAAATACAGATTATGATCAAGTATGGTGGAGACTATTTGATGAGAGACTTAGTGAGTGTACAATCAGAAGAAATAAATGTTGCCATTCAGGGGTGTTTAATTGGAAGGAATTGTCATATTTACTATATGATATGTTCAAAAAGCATGAAAAGAAGAATATCGGTGGAGTGATATTTGAGAGCAGGGTTGGAACTAAGTTATAGCTGAATAATGTTAGGGGTAAGGGGCGAAGGTAAAAACAAAGGCGTTAGCAGATTTTATAGAAGTTAAGGAAGAAGTCGCAGCGATTGCCAAAATCATTGCGGAGCTGGAGTAGAATTAATAGATAGGTTATAAAAAGAGTAAACGAGAGTATGAAACTTTTTCTGTAAAATAATGTTTAGAAGATTCTTCTATGATAAAATAAATATCATTAGGAGAGCCTTTTATTATGGCAAGACAAAAGAAACCAGTATATCGAGTACAAATGACAGAAGGTAAAAGAAACATTATCCATCAGTTCCTTGAAGACTTAGATGAATTTATAAATGGGTACAGCCATGAATATTCAAGTTTAATATAGTTGTTATTTTGTCACGAAATAATCCAATTGAAATTATTTGTAGCCAGTGCGGTAAGAATAAAGCAAAGTGGGTAAATCCGGAAGCCTATTATGATGAAAAACCATTTTGGCGTGAGGAGTGCTTGAAAGAAGAAGCTGGCATGGAGGATATCTGTGGGATAGAATATATGCTTCCAGTATGTAATTCTCCGAGAATGGGAGTATGTGGTTATGAAGGAAGCACGAGATATCCAGACCAGTTCGAGCCAGATAAATAATTGGATAAAAAGTGCCATCAGTATTAGATTCACGAAAACATTTAATGATGAAACATAGAAGTTTATGTTAGCACATTTGTGTTAAGTACTATTAAAATTCAACATGACAGTCTGAAGATATCTAATGGTAAATGAATGTGATGGAGCAGAGAAATTGGTGGCAGGTTGGCACTGGATTATTTGATTAAAGTAAAAGATTACAGATTTTTGGAGGCGGATTGAATTGCTTGCAGGGCAGGCAAATATTCAACCGCCCCTTTCTGTATCTGAGCAACTTCTAGGGGAAAACATTTGCTGTTAAGAGTTTCGTACAATGATTCAACTGTGGAATAAATGGAAGATATCAGAAGAATGTTCAAGAGTCAAAAAATGTCAAAATTTGTCGAATAATTTATTTTGAACTAATCAATATATAGAATTAATATCTCGAAAAATGTGTTAATATAATATATATTGTACAAATACCAAGTGAATTAAGATGAAAAACGTATAGATGTTAATAAAAATACAATGGAGAAAGAATATGTTGAAAGTAAGAACAATTATTATTTTATATTTAATTTTAGTTATTATTTTTAATTTACCCAGTAAGAAGCTTGATAAACTTAATGAGAGAATGGAACAAGTAATTAATATGAAATAAAAATTCAATGAGGACTTATATACTGGGATTAATGGAGAAAACAGGAGGAAAAGGATGAAAAAGAAATATACATTAGAGGAGCATTTGCATCAAGTAAGTAAACATCATGATACAAATCATAGTCTGCAAAGTGTATATGATTTGCAGAAAAGAAAGTTAATTAGATATTTATCTTCAATAGTTACGACTTATCCGACATACAGTACACACGATACGTGGCATTCTGCAAATATTGTATCAGCAATTGAAAACATACTGGGGAAGGATAGAATAAAGAAACTGACAGGAATAGATACATTCCTTATATTAATGTGTGCGTATATGCATGATGTTGGGATGTTATATACGGAGCAGGAAGTTCGAGAAATATGGGTGTCAAATGAATTCCAGCAGTTTTTAAAGGAATATCAATCGGATACTTCTACAATTGGAAAAGCTGTTAGAATATTATTGGATGTAGAAAAGGAAAAAGTGGAAGCAGCAGTGTGGCCTTTAGATATAAAGCAGGCAATTACGATTGTATTGATGGAATATTTCCGTCCACAGCATGGTCGACGTATTCAAAATTTATCGGATAAAGAAAATCGTATAGGAGAGCTGTTGCGTGTAGAGGATTCATTTCTTCCGGTACGCATCATTAAAATAATTAATAAGATATCTATGGCACATACGGGCAGTTTCGAAAACATGTTGAACGATTTAGTGATTGTAGATACTTTTGCAGGGGAAGAATTTCATCCCAGACTAATTGCATGGTTACTTCGCATGGGAGATTTGTGCGATTTGGATAATGACAGGTTTAATAAAATTGGAATTGCAACATTTGGCACATTACAAGATGATAATCTGGCACATTATTTTAAGCATTTATCAGTAGAAACGTTGCATATTTCTACTGATAAGATACAAGTAGTTGCGAATGTTGATAGAAAGTGTATTGAGCAAGAGTGTGCGATAGACTGGATGAAGGAAGATGCTTGTAATGATAAAGAAAAATTTGAAAGTAGATGTATGAAAGTATATCAGCAGACAATTCGAGAGCATGTCAATTGGAAAAATTGGATGGAGGGAGAGGTTAATTCAGCAAAATTAAATGTGAACAAGATATTCCCAAAGCATTGGAATCGTAAGATTCCGGAGATAGAATATAAAATTCTGTTGAATGGGAAAGAAATATCATCTGGGAATCAGAATCTGAGATTTTCTTTTTCACAGGAAAAAGCGTATTCTTTGATTGAGAATATCAGTATTTATCAGAATGAAGGTTTTATTTTTATACGCGAATTGATACAAAATGCGATTGATGCATCCAAGATTCAGATTTGGAGGCAAATCAAAGGAAAAATACCAAAGTATAAATATGAAATTTCTCCGTTCCAGGTAGAGAGAATGTTTCCGGGAATATTTGAGAGATATGCAATTAATATTTCAGCAAAATATCATGAAGAGACAGATACTGTAGATTTTTCGATTGAAGACTCTGGTATAGGAATCAGTGTGAAAGAATTTCAGGAACATATTCTAAAGACAGGAAGCAGTTGGAAAAATCGTCAAAATTATAAAAAAGAATTTGAAAGTATGCCGGAATGGTTAAAACCGACAGGAGCATTCGGTATAGGTTTACATACTGTGTTTACTGTTACAGATGAGATGAAGATATATACAAAGTCAGATTGTGAAGAGCAAACAAACGAAATGTTGCTGTATTCCGGTAAAAAAAGTGGCTATGCATTTTGTCAGCAAGCAGAAACCCCACGTGCGCAAGGAACAAAAATATCATTTAAATTTCATTTGAATAAGGCTCAGAAGTCACAGTTTTTTGGAGAGATGGAGGGATCTTATTTAAAAGAATATGAAAATGAATATGAGAAATTAATTATCAATCATATAGAAAAATTTTGTAAAACGCCAATTGTACCAGTTTACTTTAATGAGGATGAATATATATTACCGGCATTGACGATGTCAACATGGGTTAATGAATTGACTAGTTGTATCGGTGAATCATGCAAGGGAGATATTGATGGCAATAGTAGATATGAATATTGTTTTGGATATAATTATCAATATTTCATCGTATATGATAAGGAAAAAAGGTATGTAATAAATGCTAAAATTTTATCATATTCAGAATATAACAATATAGGGATACTATATAACATAAATGAGCAGCAGAATGTCTTGGCTTTTATGGGAATGCATGTAGAAGATAATATTAGTATAAGAGATGCTTTATTTGTAATTGATTATATGGATATTTTGGCAGGAGAAGGCAATGATGTAATAGATGCGGCACGAATGAAACTTACTTATGAGGCAAAAAAACAGATACGATTGTCATTAAACGAGATTCTTTCTTTTGCAAAAGAATGTTATATGAACTTGATGATAGAACAACGTCAGGATATGGTTGTAAGTGCATACAGGGAAGAAATAAGAGATCTAGCAACAAAGTATTATGCAAAGGAAATATCGGAGACTGATGTATGGAAAATGATATGCAAGAAGAAAAAATTGATTTTTCCGGCAGAAAGCACAAGAAAAGTAAGAACATTGGAAGTCAGGATTGTGACTTATCTAATGTGTTTAAATTTCGTAGATGCAGTTCTTAAGTTAGATATACAGGCATTGTCAGCTAATGAATACAGGGTGGATGCTGTGGACATGCTTCAGAAAATGGAAATAAAAGCATTTGAATTTCTGGATTATTTGCTGAGAAAATGGAAATCAGACTGGCGAGTGAAAGATTTATATTTTTTGCAACCATATTTTAATAATCAGTTGATTAATATTTTAAAACATTATTGCTATATCTGGGGACATATGATTATTCAGTATGCGATGAAATTGCAGAGGATAGATGGGCAAGAAGAAAAATGGAAGCAGTTAATAAAAACAGAATTTAATAAAAGATTTCCTAATATGCATCGGTGGAAAAAGACGAAATATATTCCAGAAAATATAATGACGATGCTTAGATATTATAGGGGAATAGGAGAGGTAAATCATTTTGAAATTTCGGCTATAAATGACTTGTTATTTCCTGCTTCGGCGATTGCCTTTAGAGAGTGGCGTTTTCGAGGAACATATCGTGATAATCTGTTGATGTCGTTGGAATTAGATCAGCCATATCTGTATTTGCTTTTAGATATTCCAAAAGACCGTGAGGTCAGCAGTCTGGAAAGAGATGTATGGATTTTGTATATGAAAGGCAGTATTTATGGTGGATTTGGATACGATATGATAAGTCCGGCTTCTGTAGAACAGATTATAGATGAGAAATCAGTAGTTGTTGTAAGAGAGAAAAAACAATTAGTTTATGATTGTATTCCCATGTTGCAAAGATTTGAAATAATTGGAATAGAGGAGTTGAAGAAAGGATGGGGGCTTAAACTTGATCCAACACAAAAAGGAAGTCATGGAATCAGTGCTACACAACAAGAAAAGTGGGAGATATATAGAAGATTTTGGGAAAAAATTGATAATTCTAGATTTTATCAACAGACAGATGAAATTGAAGTTATTATACCGGCATTTGATGAATATAGAGAAATAGCAGATTTTAATACAGGCTATAATGAGTTGTTGGAGGTACCATGTCTTTATGCAACTGTTCCGGCATGGGATTATCAAAAAGGCATAAGAGAATTTATGGATGAATGTAACATGAATGCGTGGAATCCCGAAAAATGTGTGGAAACGATTAAAAATAGAGAATTGGACAGAAAAGTAATAAATTATCTATGTAGGACAAAAAGTAATAATAGCGAGGCAGAACGTGAAAAAATAGAAACACTTTATAGAACATTTCTGCTGGAATTATTTACAGCGTGGAATGAAACCATCCCAAAAGGATAGAAAAAAAATATTGCGCACAAACTCTTAATGGGTTTATAATAAGACTCGGTTAAGAAACACAGGAGGAATCAATATGAGCATTAGAATTGGTATTTTAGGATATGGTAACCTTGGAAGAGGTGTAGAGTGTGCAATTAAACAGAATGCAGATATGGAACTGGCGGCAGTATTTACACGTAGAGATCCTGCGACAGTTCAGATTTTAACAGACGATGTTCCTGTATGCCGTATTGCGGATGTGCAGGATTGGAAAGATAAGATTGATGTAATGATTCTTTGTGGAGGAAGTGCAACAGATCTTCCAAAGCAGACACCAGTGTATGCAGAGATGTTCAATGTCATTGACAGCTTTGATACACATGCAAGAATTCCGGAACATTTTGAGGATGTTGATGCGGCAGCTAAAAAAGGTGGTAATGTCGGCATTATTTCTGTAGGCTGGGATCCTGGTATGTTCTCTTTGAACAGACTTTATGCAAATGCAATCTTGCCGGAAGGTAAGGACTATACTTTCTGGGGCAAGGGTGTCAGTCAGGGACATTCGGATGCAATCCGCCGCGTGGAAGGTGTCAAAGATGGAAAGCAGTATACAATTCCGGTAGAGGCTGCACTGGAAGCTGTTCGTAACGGGGAGAATCCGGATCTGACAACAAGACAGAAGCATACAAGAGAGTGCTTTGTAGTGCTTGAAGAGGGTGCAGATGCAGCGAAGGTTGAAGAAGAGATTAAGACAATGCCAAACTATTTCTCAGATTATGATACAACCGTACATTTTATCAGTGAGGAAGAGTTGAAAGCAAATCACAGTGGAATCCCACATGGTGGATTCGTGCTTCGCAGTGGAAAGACAGGATGGGATGGAGAGAATAAGCATCTTATCGAGTATAGCTTGAAGCTGGATTCTAATCCGGAGTTTACAGCGTCTGTGCTCGTTGCATATGCAAGAGCAGCTTACAAACTGGCGCAGGAAGGTCAGTCTGGATGTAAGACAGTGTTTGATATTGCACCTGCATATTTGAGTGCGAAGAGCGGAGCTGAATTGAGAAAGCATTTGCTGTAAGATTAAAGTAAACGCTTTTGTTGTTTGTATTTCAGAAGTTGATAATATATCATATAAAGATAAAAATCGTTAAGGCTTTGATATGTGCCTTAACGATTTTTTTGTTTCCATGTATGCGACATCTTCGGAGTTTTAAAAATTGCAAAAATTTTATGAACTAAAATTCAATCTGTTTTTTTACCTCAGCAATATTTCCGGTAAAGACGATACCATCCATTCCGGCATTTTTGGCACCTTCGATATTTTGTGGAAGGTCATCGATGAAGAAGCATTCTTCTGGATTGAGATTAAAATGCTTAAAGAAGTACTCATAAATATCCAGGTCTGGTTTTGCCATTTTGATAGGACCTGAGAAAATGACGCCGTTGAAGCTTTTTAATAATTCTGAATCTGCCATATAATCAGCAAAGTAAGTAGGAGCGTTGGATAAGAGATAGATCGGGATTTGACGCTCATTTAATTCTTTGATAAATGCAAGGGTGTTTGAAAGGTGTGTGACTTCTTTTGGCCAGTCGTGAAAGAATGTGCGGACGGTATCTTGAAGTCGCGGCGGTGTTAATTCCAGTGTACTTTGCAGGTAATCATCGTACTCGAGTGTGCCCCGGTCGAGGTCCGGCCATTGACGGTAGACGATGTCACGCAGCAGGTCGGCATCTTCTTGGGACTCGCAAAAGGATCTTAAAATGGCAAGACCATCGAATTTTGCAATGACATTTCCGTAGTCGAAAACAATATTTTTATATTTCATATCAGAGCCTATTTTCTGCCCATTTTTGAGCAAATAATGTAAAAAATTAATTTTATTTTACAATAGATTGTTTCGTCTTGCAATTGCATAATTATGAAAAATAAGTTATACTTACAACCGAATATATTTTGCGGCTCATAAAAGAAGATTCGCATATATTTGGTAACAAAAGAGATGTTTTAAAATATGGGAGAAGTTATATGTGTGGAATAGTAGGATTTAACGGACACAAAAATGCAGCTCCGGTTTTGCTGGATGGATTGTCAAAGCTGGAATATCGTGGATATGATTCTTCGGGAATTGCGGTTCGTGACGGTGAGGCACCGGTCAGAGTGGTAAAAGCAAAGGGACGTCTGAGTGTTCTTTGTGAGAAGACAGATGATGGACGTGCGGTAGCCGGAAATTGTGGTATAGGACATACAAGATGGGCAACACATGGAGAACCATCCGAGACAAATGCACATCCACATTGCAGTGATGATGGTAATGTAGTAGGTGTACATAACGGGATTATCGAGAACTATCAGGAATTAAAGGATAAGCTTGTGAAAAAGGGTTATGTCTTTTATTCTGAGACAGATACTGAGGTTGCGATCAAATTGATCGATTATTATTATAAGAAGTATCTTGGTACGCCAATTGATGCAATCAATCATGCAATGGTCCGTATTCGTGGGTCTTACGCATTGGCAGTGATGTTTAAGGAGTATCCGGAAGAGATTTATGTGGCAAGAAAAGACAGCCCGATGATCTTAGGTGTGGAGAATGGTGAGTCTTACATTGCTTCTGATGTTCCGGCTATTTTGAAATATACTAGAAATGTATATTATATCGGTAATATGGAGATTGCCCGTCTGCAGAAGGGGAATATTACATTTTATAACCTGGATGGAGATGAGATCGAGAAAGAGCTTGTTGAGATCAAATGGGATACTGAGGCAGCTGAAAAGGGTGGATTTGAGCATTTTATGATGAAAGAGATCCATGAGCAGCCGAAGGTGGTAGAGGATACTTTGAATTCTGTTTTGAAGGATGGCAAGATTGATCTGACAGAAGTTGGACTGACAGAGGAAGAGATGAAGGAAATCAGCCAGATTTATATTGTGGCATGTGGTTCGGCATATCATGTTGGTGTTGCAGCACAGTATGTGATTGAGGATCTGGCAAGAATTCCGGTACGTGTTGAGCTTGCATCAGAGTTCCGTTATCGTAAACCGATTTTGGATAAAAATGGTCTCGTTATTTTGGTCAGCCAGTCGGGAGAGACCGCAGATACTTTGGCTGCACTTCGTGAGTCAAAGGAGCTTGGTGTTAAGACACTTGCGATTGTGAATGTTGTTGGTTCTTCAATTGCACGTGAGGCTGATAATGTATTTTATACACTTGCAGGACCGGAAATTTCGGTCGCAACGACAAAAGCGTACAGCACACAGCTGATTGCATCGTATGCACTGGCGCTGCAGTTGGCAAAGGTACGTGAAACGATTTCTGAGGAAAAATATTGTGAAATGATTCAGGAACTTACTACAATTCCTCGAAAGATTGGCAAGATTCTGGAAGATAAGGAGCGTATTCAGTGGTTTGCAGCGAAATATGCAAACTCAAAGGATGTATTCTTTATTGGAAGAGGAATCGATTATGCAATCTGTCTGGAAGGCAGCCTTAAGATGAAAGAAATCAGTTATATTCATTCAGAGGCATATGCAGCAGGTGAATTGAAGCATGGAACAATCAGTTTGATTGAGGATGGAACGTTGGTGATCGGTGTTCTGACACAGGATCATTTATATGAAAAAACAGTTTCAAATCTGGTTGAGGTGAAGAGTCGTGGCGCATATCTGATGGGCCTGACACATTATGGCAATTATAATATAGAAGATACAGCAGATTTTGCGGTTTATGTTCCAAAGACAGATGAACATTTTGCTACTTCATTGGCAGTTATCCCTCTTCAGTTGCTTGGATATTATGTATCTGTTGCAAAGGGATTGGATGTAGATAAGCCGAGAAACCTTGCGAAAAGTGTTACAGTAGAATAAAAATTTTATAAAAATTAAAAAAAGTACTTGAAGGTGACCTTAGGTCACCTTTTATAATGGGAACAACTAGTAAACGAGACGTGAAAAATATTGAATATATAACGTATAAGGAGGTTCTCATGAAGGGAATTATTTTAGCAGGAGGTTCAGGCACTCGTCTGTATCCTTTGACAATGGTAACATCAAAACAGTTATTGCCAATTTATGACAAACCGATGATTTATTATCCGATGTCTGTATTAATGAATGCAGGTATCCGTGATATTCTGATCATTTCTACACCACAGGACACACCAAGATTTAAAGAGCTGCTTGGTGACGGACATCAGTTTGGAGTACATTTGTCATATGCAGTGCAGCCAAGCCCGGACGGACTGGCTCAGGCATTTATCATCGGTGAAGAATTTATCGGTGATGATACAGTGGCAATGGTTCTTGGCGATAACATTTTCGCAGGACATGGTCTGAACAAGCGTCTGAAAGCTGCTGTGGAAAATGCAGAGACAGGTAAGGGTGCTACTGTATTTGGATATTATGTAGATGATCCGGAGCGTTTTGGTATCGTTGAATTTGACAAGACAGGAAAAGCAATTTCTATCGAAGAAAAACCGGAGAAACCAAAGAGCAATTACTGTGTAACAGGTTTGTATTTCTATGACAACAAGGTTGTAGAGTATGCGAAGAATCTGAAACCAAGTGCCCGTGGAGAGTTGGAGATTACAGATTTGAACAGAGTATATCTTGAGAAAGGTAACTTGAATGTGGAGCTTCTCGGACAGGGATTTACATGGCTTGATACAGGTACTCATGAGAGTCTTGTTGATGCGACAAATTTTGTGAAAACAGTTGAGACACATCAGCATCGTAAGATTGCTTGCCTGGAAGAAATTGCATATCTCAATGGCTGGATCAGCAAAGAGGAGATTCTGGAAGTTTATGAAATATTGAAGAAGAATCAGTACGGACAGTATCTCAAAGATGTATTAGATGGAAAATATCAGGAAAATTTATACTAAAAGGAGTTTTTAATTATGAATATTATCGTAACAGGTGGAGCAGGATTTATTGGAAGTAACTTTGTATTTCATATGTTAAATAAATACCCGGATTATCGTATCGTATGTCTGGATTGTCTGACATATGCAGGAAATTTATCTACATTGGAGCCAGTGATGGACAACCCGAATTTCCGTTTTGTAAAAGAAAGCATCACAGACCGTGAAGCTGTTTATAAATTGTTTGAAGAAGAGCACCCGGATATGGTTGTAAACTTTGCAGCAGAAAGCCATGTTGACCGTTCTATCGAGAATCCGGAAGTATTTTTGGATACAAATATCAAAGGAACAGCAGTTTTGATGGACGCATGCCGTAAATATGGTATTAAGAGATATCACCAGGTATCTACAGATGAGGTTTACGGAGATCTTCCTCTTGACAGACCTGACTTATTCTTTACAGAGGAAACACCGATCCACACAAGCAGCCCATACAGCTCATCAAAGGCTGGTGCAGACTTGTTAGTTCTTGCTTACCACAGAACTTACGGACTCCCTGTAACAATCAGCAGATGCTCTAACAACTATGGACCATATCATTTCCCAGAGAAATTGATTCCACTTATGATTGCAAATGCTTTGAATGATAAGCCACTTCCAGTATATGGCGAGGGATTGAATGTCCGTGACTGGCTGTATGTTGAGGACCACTGTAAAGCAATCGATCTCATTATCCACAATGGAAGAGTTGGAGAGGTTTACAATGTTGGTGGACATAATGAAAAAACAAATATTGAAATCGTTAAGATTATTTGTAAAGAATTAGGAAAACCAGAAAGCCTGATCACACATGTTGAGGATAGAAAAGGTCATGATATGCGTTATGCAATCGACCCAACTAAGATCCACAATGAACTTGGATGGCTTCCGGAGACAAAATTTGAAGACGGAATCAAGAAGACAATTCAGTGGTATCTGGACAACAAAGAATGGTGGGAGACAATCATTTCAGGTGAGTACCAGAACTACTATGAGAAAATGTATGCAAACCGAGAGGAAATTTAATCTATGAAAGTATTAGTAACAGGTGTAGGCGGACAGCTTGGACATGATGTGATGAATGAGCTTGCAAAACGCGGTTATGAAGGCATTGGTTCTGATATTAAGGAAACTTACAGTGGTGTTTTGGATGGAACACCGGTTGTAAGTATGCCATATGTTCCGATGGATATTACGGATGCGGCTTCTGTAGAGAAGGTTTTGACAGAGGTTGCGCCGGATGCAGTTGTACACTGTGCAGCGTGGACAGCTGTAGATGCTGCTGAGGATGAGGATAAAAAAGATATTGTCTATGCGGTAAATGTAAAAGGAACACAGAATATTGCGGATATGTGCAAGAAGCTTGACTGCAAGATGGTGTATACAAGTACAGATTATGTGTTTGACGGACAGGGTACTAAGCCTTGGCAGCCGGACTGTAAAGACTACAAACCGCTCAGTGTATACGGTGAGACAAAATTAGGCGGAGAGCTGGCAGTTGCCAATACATTGTCTAAATATTTTATCGTCCGTATTGCATGGGTATTTGGAAAAAATGGGAATAACTTTATAAAAACAATGCTTAAGGTGGGAAAAACTCACGATAAGTTGACTGTGGTCAGCGACCAGATCGGAACT
This sequence comes from Ruminococcus hominis, assembly GCF_014287355.1. Taxonomy (NCBI): domain Bacteria; kingdom Bacillati; phylum Bacillota; class Clostridia; order Eubacteriales; family Oscillospiraceae; genus Ruminococcus; species Ruminococcus hominis. Next base: position 1,063,982 of record NZ_JACOPE010000001.1, read on the forward strand.
CCGACATACACATATGATCTTGCAAGATTGCTGGTTGATATGATAGAGACAGAGAAATATGGTTATTATCATGCAACAAATGAGGGCGGCTTCATCAGCTGGTATGATTTTACAAAAGAGATTTTCCGTCAGGCTGTAGAGTTGGGACATACAGAATACAGTGAAGATAAAGTGGAAGTAAAACCGGTTACAACTGCAGAGTATGGTGTGTCTAAAGCAGCAAGACCATTTAACAGCAGACTGGATAAGAGCAAGCTTGTGGAAAATGGATTCGCGCCATTACCGACATGGCAGGATGCTCTTGGCAGATATTTGAAAGAGATTGAAATATAAGAGGTGTGAAGTAAAATGGGACAGATTAAAGTTGAAAAAAATGCAGGTGGGATTGAAGGTCTTTGCGTAATTGAACCTACTGTTCATGGTGATGCAAGAGGATATTTCATGGAGACTTATAATCAGAAAGATATGGAAGCAGAAGGGCTTACAATGAACTTTGTACAGGATAATCAGTCTAGCTCTACAAAGGGAGTTTTAAGAGGACTTCATTTCCAGAAAGAATTTCCACAGGGTAAACTTGTCCGTGTAGTGAAAGGTTCTGTATTTGATGTAGCTGTAGACTTGAGAAGTGACAGTGAGACTTATGGAAAATGGTTTGGTGTTGAACTGACAGAAGAGAACAAAAAACAGTTCTATATTCCGGAAGGATTTGCACATGGATTCCTGGTACTTAGTGATCTTGCAGAGTTCTGCTACAAATGTACAGACTTTTATCATCCGGGAGATGAGGGCGGTCTTGCATGGAATGATCCTGAGATTGGAATTGAGTGGCCACAGTTGGTTGGAGAGTATCAGGGAAATGCTTCTGCTGAAGGATATCAGCTGGAGGATGGAACAGCTTTGAATTTGAGCGATAAGGACCAGAAGTGGGTTGGACTGAAAGATACATTCCATTTTTAAGGTGAATTTTGCGAGGGTGCTCCCTCGCAAAATTTATATTGACGTAGTGCATTTATCGTGATAGTATACTTGTACAGAAAATGGTCTATCAGAGAGACTATTCATATACTTCAATCAAATTATTCATATTTAAAAATCTAAATTTCATGATAAATCTACCCTGAATCAGGGGAAATTCTCATAACTATTATAATTACAAAAACGGAAACCATTGTCTGTTATAAAACTATTTGTTATTATGAAGTAAAAGAGTATTGTTTTTTACAGTACTTAGCGAGTTTCTCTGTATAGTATTTTCCGAGAAAGGATACTATATGGTGGATAAAAAAGAAAAACAAGAGATTACAGATGTTGAGATTCGAAATTCACAACATGAAGACGCAGCAATGAAAACATTGGCATTATTTTTTGCGGAAGAACTTTTCCCACTATTTCATATTCCGGGAAAGGTGAAGCGGATTGCTCCAACGGAAATTATTCATTTGGAATTGAAAAAATTGTATCAGGATTTTAATTTCGAAATGGAAGATGATTCTTGGATACACTTTGAATTTCAGAGTACTAATGAAGGGGTTAAAGGATTAAAAAGATTTCGTACTTATGAAGCGTTTGCAAGTTATCAACATGGAGTAGCTGTTACAACGTATGTGTTATTTTCAGGAAAAATTAAAAATCCGATTACAGAATATACAGAGGGAATTAACACTTATCGTATATGTCCAATAATTTTACAGAATACAAATGCAGACGAATTATTAAATAATCTGGAATCAAAAATGAAAAATAATGTTGTATTATCGAAAGATGAGATGGTGTCTCTTGCAATGTGTTCTCTGATGAATGGAGAATGTTCACAAAAAGAGCGATTTCACAGAAGTTTTGCTATTTTACAAACTATTCAAGAATCTTCAACATTTGATAAATCCAAGATTGAGGCGGTGATTTATGCAATGGCAGAAAAGTTTTTAAGTGAGATAGATTTGGAAGAGATAAAGGAGGATTTGAAAATGTGGAAAATCGGAAAAATATTAATGAATGAAGGAAAAGAAGAAGGAGAACGACAGACAACACAAAAAATTGTCTGGAATATGAAGGATGATTTTTCAGTTGAACAGATTGCAATGGCTACAAATTTGACTATGAGTGAAGTATCAGAAATACTTAACGATACTAGTAAAAATGTTCAATAGATTTTTTGACTTAGTATAACCGAAGATTCTTTTTTATTGCAAGATTCTTCGGTTATATCAGTTGCTATATGATTCGCAGCAACAATATTTTCGGATTATTTCTGGCAGATAAATAATCCGGCATCTTTAGTAATGTGAAATCCATCTGTCATATTTTTTTCAACAAATCCGCGGAATTCATTATAGTGATCGAGCAACATTTGATTTTGATTTCCGTGACAGGAAAGGATGTATTCAATTAGCGGTTCAGGTCGGTCTAATTCAATAGCATCGATATATTTTTTGCATTCAATCTGGCTGAAATAAGGTTTTAGTATTTCTTCACCATTTTCCAATCCGAATTGTTCGTATAATTTTTCGGCGGAAAGTACAATCCGATTGTCGAATTTTTGCACGAGGTCGCTGATTTCTTTCATGTGATTGATTCCGTATGTGCTGCAGATGAAGCGTCCGCCGGGAGTTAATACACGTACAATTTCTTTGCAGGCAGATGCAATGTCTTCACAATAAAAGAGGACATGGTTTGCAACTACTAGATCAAAGCTTTGATCCGGATATGGAATCTGTTGACAGTCAAATGCCTGAAATTGGAATCTATTGTCGGCAGCAGGCAAATTACGCTTGGCATCGCGAAGCATTCCTTCGGAAATGTCAGAAAGTGTGATTTGGATTTTTGTAGGAATTTTATCCATATTTTCCATCCAAAGAGCACCATTTCCACATCCAATCTCAAGAACTTTTAAATTACAATTTGCAGTATTGTTTATGCTATCAAGTTCATACTGTTCAAAAACCCATGGAAACCATCCTTGTTTGTTGATTGAGTAATCACGATGGAGTCGGATTCTGGCGGAAATGTTGGTCGCATTTTGATATTGGGATTTAAAACTTTTTTCCATATTTGTAAGGTGGATAAGATCCAACATCTGGCTCCAGTCGATCTGATGCTCTTTTTGGATTGCATCCACGGTGTTGTTTAAAGCATTTTCAACTAACTGCATCTGTTCGATTTTATCCTGAATGAATCGTTTTTGCAGTTGGAGTGCATTCAGCATAAAATGATAGTCACTGTCATTGATCGTCATTTCTCGTATGTCTTCCAGCGAAAATCCAAGGTATTTTAAAAGTAGGATTTGTTGGAGACGGGCAAAATCCTGGTCTGTATAAAACCTGGAGCCCGATGGGGTGACATAGGATGGATGAAGAATATTTTGTTTATCATAAAAGCGAATTGTTCGAACCGATACATTTGCCATACGGGCGAATTGACCGGAAGAGTAATAGCCTGGTAAGTTCATTAAAATATCTCCTTTTAACAAAATTGCTGCGTTTTCGCAATCTTGCTATCATTATATAGCAAAAGTCTGTCGATTGCATCTAAAAATTATTTTGATACATCTAAAAAATATTTTGAAAAATTCAAGAAATCGGTTGATTTTTTACAGATATGTGAGATAATTAAGATATGCATAAGAACGTGTATTACAGTTTGCAATGGATTTGCAGGTTGTAATACATTAAGAAAAGTAAAGGAGAGATTAAAAATGAAAGAAATTTTCACAGACAAAGCACCAGCAGCAATCGGACCATATTCACAGGGATTTGAAGTGAATGGTATGGTTTATTTATCAGGACAGATTCCGGTAAATCCAGCAGACGGAAGTGTAGGAGAAGGAATCGAAGCTCAGGCAGAGCAGAGCTGCAAGAACGTAGGAGCATTATTAGAAGCAGCAGGAACAGATTTTTCTCACGTTGTTAAAACAACATGTTTCTTAGCTGATATGGCTGATTTTGCTAAATTCAACGAAGTTTATGCAAAATATTTCGTATCTAAACCAGCTCGTAGCTGCGTTGCAGTAAAAGATCTTCCAAAGGGAGTTCTTTGCGAAATTGAGGCACTTGCTGAGAAATAAAAAGGTATTTTGAACTGAATAGGGTGCCAGTTAGGGAGGAGTGCCAGTTGGGGACGGAGTTTAGTGGCTTTTTTACAAGTAAAAAAGCCACTAAACTCCGTCCCCAACTGGCACTCCTCCCCAACTGTCGCTCTTCTCCAACTGGCACTTTTGACTTGTGTATAAAACCTCCAATATTTCCACATACTATCCATACAACGCAGAATATGGAAATATAGGTATAATACAGGAGGTTTATAGATGTATGAAGGCAACAGGAATTGTACGGAGAATTGATGATCTTGGAAGGATTGTGATTCCGAAGGAGATAAGGAGAACACTTAGAATCAGGGAAGGAGACCCTCTGGAAATATTTACGGATAGAGAGGGAGATGTGATATTGAAGAAATATTCTCCGATTGGGGAGCTTGGGATTGTGGCGAAGCAATATGCGGAAAGTTTGTCGAATGTTTTAAATTGTATAGTATGTATCACAGATCATGACCAGATTGTAGCGGCAGCGGGGAATGGGAAGAAGGAGTTTGAGGAACAATATATTAGTAAGATGTTGGGAGAGCAGCTTCAAAAAAGGGAAGTGCTTCTGGCTGTGCCGGGGGAAAGGAAGTTCGTTATGGTAGTGGACAAAATGAGCGAGTATGAAGGGGAAGCAATCTGTCCGATATTGTGTAACGGAGATGTTATCGGCGGGGTTGTATTTCTAAATCGCGATAAAAAACGTAAATTTGGGGAAATGGAGCAAAAGCTTATAGAATGTGCTGCCAGATTTTTAGGAATGCAGATGGAGCAGTAAAAATGTACTGGATCATTACCGGCCGACATATAATGTATAAGAATGCATAGCATAGAATTACAGGTGTGGAGGTGTGGGAATGGAGAATCGTAAGGATCAAAAACCAGATATACAAAAAGAAGCAGTGTGGATATTAAAGTCACTTTTGGGTGCATATGTAGTGACGGGAATCCTGCTGCTTCTTTTGGCGTTGTTTGTCTATAAATTGAATCTGGAAGAGAAGCAGGTGACTGTTGCGGTGATGGCAATTTATCTGGTATCAACATTTGTAGGTGGATTTATGATTGGAAAATGGAATCGGGTACAAAAGTTTTTGTGGGGAATGATTGTTGGAGCAGGTTATTTTATTTTACTATTGCTTGTCTCTTTCGGTATATATCATTCATTGAAAAACAGTGGGGGAAATGTAATTACTACGATGTTTTTGTGCATTGGAGGGGGATTGCTTGGAGGAATGCTGGCGTAAATGGAAGTTACGAAAACCATAAGAAATTATGAAAAAACTCTTTTAAATCCAACGCCATTGTGGTATAATCCTATGAAGTGAATGTATAACTGCCAAAGAGCAGAAATAGTAGGAGGAGATAACGATGAAACATATCAAAACATTGAATACTCAGACATTGAACAATACAGTGAAAAAAGGTGGATGTGGAGAATGCCAGACATCATGTCAGTCTGCTTGCAAGACTTCTTGTACAGTAGGAAACCAGACATGTGAGCACAGCAAATAATTCGAATCCATTGAGAGAAAGATGTGTGAGATACACATTTGCAGCGTAGGTGATACGCGAGATGGCAAGGCAGCGGCCTTAGGTCGCTGCCTTTAATATGTTAGGATAATAATAGAAAGCGAGGTATCATTGTGATACATCAGTACCAAAATAATGGATATAACATTGTTCTTGATGTGAATAGTGGTTCTGTTCATGTTGTGGATCAGGAAGCGTATGATGTCATTGCCTGTCTGGAGGCGGAGAATACATTTCATACTCCGGATACGCTGAAAAGCGAAGAGACATTTGCACATTTGAAAGAAGAACTTGGAAACAAGTATTCAGAAGACGAGCTGAAGGAGATTCTGGAGGCTGTTATTGAACTGACAGAGGCAGGTCAGTTATTTACAAGAGATATTTACGAAGCTTATATTGGGGAAGTTAAGAAGAGAAAGACCGTTGTAAAAGCATTGTGCCTTCATATAGCACATGACTGTAATCTGGCTTGTAAGTATTGTTTCGCAGAAGAAGGCGAATATCATGGAAGAAGAGCGCTGATGTCTTATGAAGTAGGTAAGAAGGCATTGGATTTCCTGATTGCGAATTCAGGAAGCAGAAGGAATCTGGAAGTCGATTTCTTTGGTGGAGAGCCTCTTATGAACTGGCAAGTTGTAAAAGATCTGGTTGCTTACGGAAGAGAGCTTGAGAAACAGTATGATAAGCATTTCCGCTTTACTCTGACAACAAACGGTGTCCTGCTCAACGATGAAGTTCAGGAATTTGTTAACAAAGAGATGGACAACGTTGTAATGAGCCTAGATGGAAGAAAAGAAATCCATGACCATATGCGTCCATTTAGAAATGGAAAGGGAAGCTATGATCTGGTCGTTCCAAAGTACCAGAAGTTAGCAGACAGCAGAAATCAAGAGAAGTATTACATCAGAGGAACATTTACAAGAAACAATCTGGATTTCTCAGAAGACGTAATGCATTTTGCTGATTTAGGATTCAAACAGATTTCTATCGAGCCTGTAGTTGGTGACGATACAGAAGATTATGCGATCCAGAAAGAGGATCTGCCACAGATTTTTGACGAGTATGATAAGCTGGCGAAGATGATGGTAGAAAGAGAGCGTTCAGGAAAAGGATTTAATTTCTTCCACTTTATGCTTGATCTGGAAGGCGGTCCTTGTGTGGCAAAGCGTTTGTCGGGATGTGGTTCAGGAACAGAATATCTGGCAGTTACTCCTTGGGGAGATCTTTACCCATGTCATCAGTTTGTAGGTCAGGAAGAGTTCCTGATGGGAAATGTTGACGAGGGTATTACAAAACCTGAGATTGCAGATGAGTTCCGCGGATGTAGTGTTTATTCTAAGGAAAGCTGTAAGAATTGTTTTGCAAGATTCTACTGCAGCGGTGGATGCATGGCAAATTCATATAAGTTCCATAACACGATCAATGATACATATGAAGTGAGCTGTGAGATGGAAAGAAAGAGAGTCGAATGTGCAATCATGATTAAGGCTGCGTTAGCAGATGAAGAAAGGATGGAAGGACATGAAGAAGCGTAAAGGGATCCTGAGTCTGATCGCAATCGTAGCATTGATGGCACTTCTCGGTGTGACTACAACGATTGGTCTTGGAAAAGGACATTCCGGAGCGGCTAAGAATATTAATCTTGGTCTTGATCTGGAAGGTGGTGTCAGCATCACTTATCAGGTAAAAGGTGATACTCCGTCAGATAAGGATATGGCGGATACGATTTATAAGCTTCAGAAACGTGTGGAGCAGTATAGTACAGAGGCAAGTGTTTACCAGGAAGGTGATAACCGAATCAGTATCGAGATTCCTGGTGTGACAGATGCCAATAAGATTTTAGATGAACTTGGACAGCCTGGTTCTTTGTATTTTATCGCACAGAAAGGAAGCGATGGTTCAGAAAACTATACTAGAGTTGGCACTACAGGCGATGCAGGAACAGATTTCCAGCTTAATAAGACGATTGAAGAACTGCAGGAAGATGGTTCTATTGTGCTGACAGGATCTGATGTGAAAACAGCTACGGCAGGTGCATATACAGACAGTACAACAGGTTCAAAGGAAAATGTTGTTGACCTTGAGTTTACAAAAGAAGGTACAGAGAAATTTGCAGAAGCTACTAAAGTTGCAAAAGAGGCAGGACAGAGTATCGGTATTTATTATGATGGAGCATTTGTCAGTGTGCCGAATGTAAAAGCAGTTATTTCTGATGGACGTGCCCAGATTTCAGGAAGCATGTCTTATGAAGAAGCTGACCAGCTTGCATCTACAATCCGTATCGGTGGATTAAATCTGGAACTGGAAGAGCTGCGTTCTAACGTTGTAGGAGCACAGCTTGGTGAAGAAGCAATCAGCTCAAGTTTGAAGGCCGGTGCAATCGGTCTGGCAATTGTATTTGTATTTATGTGCTGCGTATACCTGCTTCCGGGTTTTGCTGCAGGTCTTGCACTGTTGATCTATACAGGTCTGGTACTGGTAGCACTGAATGCATTTGACATTACTTTGACATTGCCTGGTATCGCAGGTATCATCCTTGGTATCGGTATGGCGGTAGATGCGAACGTTATTATTTTCGCACGTGTGAAGGAAGAACTTTCATCGGGAAAATCTGTAAAAGCTTCGTTAAATGCCGGATTCCAGAAAGCAATGTCTGCAATTTTGGATGGTAATATTACAACCCTGATCGCTGCTGCTGTATTATGGCTTAGAGGTAGCGGTACTGTAAAAGGATTTGCACAGACATTGGCACTTGGTATCGTGCTGTCTATGTTTACTGCTTTGGTAATTACAAAAGTAATTGTATATTCGTTCTATGCAATCGGAATCCGTAATCCAAAAGTATACGGACGTGTAAAGGAAGAGAGAAAACCAATCAACTTCCTCGGAAAGAAAAAGATTTTCTTTACAATTTCAATTGCACTTATCGTGCTTGGATTTGTTGCAATCGGTGTAAACGAAGGAAAAGGAAATGGCGCGCTCAACTACAGTCTTGAGTTTATGGGTGGTACATCATCTACAGTGACATTTGATAAGGATTATACATTGGAAGAAATCGACCAGAATATCGTTCCATTGATTGAAGATGCTGTCGGAGATAAGAATGTTCAGGTTCAGAAAGTACAGGATTCTAATCAGGTAATCTTTAAGACACAGACATTGAATCTGGAAAAACGTGAGGCATTTAATAAAGTAATGGCTGATAACTTTGGTGTGGATGAGAATGAGATCGCAACAGAGAATATCAGTTCTACAGTAAGCTCAGAGATGAGAAGAGATGCCATTGTAGCAGTTATCATTGCAACAATCTGTATGCTGCTTTATATCTGGTTTAGATTTAAAGATGTGCGTTTCGCAACAAGTGCAGTGTTGGCATTGCTCCATGATGTGCTGATCGTATTAGGCTTCTATGCGATTGCGAGAGTATCGGTAGGTAATACATTTATCGCATGTATGCTGACAATCGTCGGATATTCAATCAATGCGACAATCGTTATTTTCGACCGTATCCGTGAGGAGCTGAAAACAAAGAAACGCGGAACACAGCTGGATGAGCTGGTAAATAAATGTATTACTTTGACATTGACACGAAGTGTTTATACATCACTTACTACATTTGTTATGGTAGCTGTTTTATATATCATGGGTGTAAGCTCTATTCGTGAATTTGCCCTTCCTCTGATGGTTGGTATTATTTGTGGTGCTTATTCTTCTGTATGTATTACAGGTGCACTTTGGTATGTAATGAAAACAAAAATCGGTGTTAAGAAGGCAGAAAGAAAATAGAAAATGATAAAAGGGATAGGCATGAGTTTCGTGTCTGTCCTTTTTTGAAAATGAAAAGGGGACGGAAGATGGAGAAGTGGTTTGTGACGATGAAGAAGGCGGATTTTTATCAGATTGGTGAAATGTTTCAGATTTCTCCCATTCTTGCACGCCTGATCCGAAATCGTGAGATGGTAACAAAGGATGAAATCGAGTTTTATCTAAATGGAACGATAGCCGATCTGTATGATGGAATGTTAATGAAAGATATGGATAAGGCAGTCACAATATTAAAAGAAAAAATCCAGGCAAATGAGCCGATCCGTGTAATAGGAGACTATGATATTGACGGTGTCAATGCGACATACATTTTACAGGAAGGAATCTCGAATCTTGGCGGGGATGTCGATACGGATATCCCGGACAGGATCAAGGATGGATATGGGCTGAATAAAGCGTTGATCGATCGTGCGATCGAAGATGGGATTGACACAATCATAACCTGCGACAATGGCATTGCGGCGATGGATGAAATCGCATATGGCAAACAGCAAGGCTTAACGATCATTGTGACAGATCATCATGAAGTACCTTATATAGATGTCGGGGACGGAAAAGAGTATTTATTACCACATGCAGATGCGGTGATAGACCCGCACAGGGAAGATTGTCCATATCCATTTAAAGGGCTGTGCGGGGCTGCGGTTTCTTATAAACTGATAGAAGCTCTTTATGGTGTGATGCAAAAGGATGCGGAAGATGTTGATTATTTGATGGAAAATGTTGCGATTGCGACGATTGGCGATGTGATGGATTTGACCGGAGAAAATCGCATTTTCGTAAAACAGGGATTAGAAATGCTTAAAAGAACGAGCAATGAAGGCTTGAAAGCATTGATGGAATGTACCGGTGTGCCGGTGGATTCTTTGAATGCGTATCACATCGGATTTGTGATTGGGCCATGCATCAACGCAGGCGGGCGTCTGGATACAGCGAAGAGAGCTTTGAATTTGTTAAATGCAAAGACAAGAAGAGAAGCGGTGATGCTTGCGGAAGATTTGAAAGCGCTCAATGACAGCCGAAAGGAAATGACAGAAAAAGGCGTGGAACAGGCGGTTGCTTTGATTGAAAATACTTCATTAAAAGAAGATAAGGTGCTGGTTGTCTATTTGCCGGACTGTCATGAAAGTATAGCCGGTATCATTGCGGGGCGTATCCGTGAGAAATATTATCGTCCGGTATTTGTGCTGACACAGGGCGAAGAGGATGTAAAGGGGTCCGGTCGCTCAATTGAGGCTTATAATATGTTTGAAGAAATGAATAAATGCAGGGCATTGTTTACAAAATTCGGAGGACATAAGCTGGCAGCCGGATTATCTTTGAAAGAAGAAAATGTGGAACGATTCCGCGAGTCGATCAATGAATGTGCAAATCTGACAGAGGATGATCTGACAGAAAAAATTTCGATTGACATGCAGCTCCCACTTCGATATGTGAACGAAAGTCTGATTCAGGAGCTGGAGCTTTTGGAACCATTTGGCAAGGGAAATCCAAAACCATTATTTGCAGAGAAAAATCTGAAGGTGATCGATCCTCGTATTATCGGAAAGAATAAAAACGTATTGAAATTCAAGGTGCAGGACAAAGACGGATATGAAATGGATGCGATCTGTTTTGGTGATGTAGAAGGATGCCTGGAAACGATTGAGCAAAGTGAAACGATGGCATTTACTTATTATCCATCGATCAATGAATTTCGAGGTGAGAGAACGATTCAAATGGTAGTTCAGAATTATAATCCTTCAAAGTAAGCTTTGACTTAAAAAGCGCTTGATAAGCTGGAAAAAACAGATTATTTACAATTTTGAAAAAAATGCTATACTATTTACATATATGCATATTACAAATGAGAACAAAAGGGGGAATTTTGATGGCAGGGACATTAGAATATCAATTATTGAATAAAAATTTGGAGATCGTTGATGGTCATGCCGTCAAAAATCCGGAAGATTATCAAGACCCGGAAAAGTTATATCAGGCATTGATCGCCAGAGTGACCAAATATCATCCGTCTGCCGATATTTCATTGATTGAAAAGGCCTATAAGATTGCGAGTGAAGCACATAAGGAGCAGTTTAGAAAGTCAGGAGAACCCTACATCATTCATCCTTTGTGGGTAGGGATCATACTGGCAGACCTTGAGATGGATAAAGAGACGATCGTTGCAGGAATGCTTCATGATGTCGTGGAAGATACCGTGATGACACTGGATGATATTACGAGAGAATTCGGCTCAGAGGTGGCTCTTCTTGTAGATGGTGTTACAAAGCTGGGACAATTGTCTTATTCGAAAGATAAACTGGAAGTTCAGGCAGAGAACCTGCGTAAGATGTTTCTGGCTATGGCTAAGGATATCCGTGTCATTATTATCAAACTGGCAGACCGTCTGCATAATATGCGTACATTGGAATTTATGACACCGGAGAAGCAGCAGGAGAAGGCGCGCGAGACGATGGATATTTATGCACCGATCGCACAGCGTCTGGGTATTTCTAAGATTAAGATTGAGTTGGATGACCTTTCATTAAAGTATTCGAATCCACAAGTGTATTATCAGCTTGTAAGAGATCTCAATGAACGTAAGACAAAGCGCGAAGAATTTGTGCAACAGATTGTTGCAGAAGTGTCAAAACATATGGAGAATGCAAACATCAAAGCGAAGGTATACGGAAGAGTAAAGCATTTCTTCAGCATTTATAAGAAGATGGTAAATCAGAACAAGACATTGGATCAGATTTATGATTTGTTTGCGGTTCGTATTATCGTTGACACAGTAAAGGACTGTTATGCAGCTTTGGGTGTGATCCATGAGATGTATACACCGGTTCCGGGAAGATTTAAGGATTATATTGCGATGCCAAAGGCGAATATGTATCAGTCCCTTCATACGACTTTGATCGGACCATCCGGACAGCCGTTTGAGATTCAGATCCGTACAGAAGAGATGCACAAGACAGCTGAGTATGGTATTGCTGCTCATTGGAAATATAAAGAGAGCGGAGATGGAACGAAGGGTGTAGCAAAGAACCAGGAAGAAGAGAAGTTGAGCTGGCTGCGTCAGATTCTGGAGTGGCAGCGTGACATGTCAGATAACAGAGAATTTTTAAGTCTGTTGAAAGGTGATTTGGATCTCTTTACAGAAGACGTGTACTGCTTCACTCCGAACGGAGATGTGAAGAATCTGCCGAATGGCTCTACACCTGTGGATTTTGCGTATGCAATCCATAGTGCAGTGGGCAATAAGATGGTCGGAGCACGAGTGAATGGAAAGCTTGTAAACATTGATTATAAAATTCAGAATGGTGACCGTATTGAGATATTGACGTCACAGAATTCGAAGGGACCAAGCAGAGATTGGCTGAATATTGTAAAGAGTACACAGGCAAAGAGCAAGATCAACCAATGGTTTAAGAAAGAGTTTAAGGAAGAGAATATTGTTCGAGGACGAGAACTGATTGCAGCATATTGTAAGGCAAAAGCAATCAACCTGGCAGATGTCAGTAAGCCAAAATATTTACAGATCGTGCAGCAGAAATATGGATTCCGTGACTGGGAATCTGTATTGGCGGCAATTGGTCATGGAGGACTCAAAGAGGGACAGGTTGTGAACCGTTTGCTGGAAGAATATCAGAAGGATCACAAAAAAGAAATTACAGACGAGACGATTTTGGAGACATTATCAGGAGTGCCATCTCAGAAGGTTCATATTGCAAAATCGAAGAGTGGGATTATTGTCAAAGGAATCGATGATATGGCAGTGCGTTTTTCGAAATGCTGTAATCCGGTTCCGGGAGATGAGATTGTTGGTTTTGTAACCCGTGGTCGTGGTATGTCTATCCATCGTACAGATTGTGTGAATATGCTTCATTTGTCTGCGGCAGAGCGTGAACGTCTGATCGATGCTGAGTGGGAAGGCGCAGGTGATAATGGCGGTCAGTATCTTGCGGAGCTGAAGATGTATGCACATGACAGACAGGGGCTTTTGATGGATATTTCAAAGATATTTACAGAAGCAAAGCTGGATGTAAAATCTATGAATGTGCGTACAAGTAAAAAAGGAACAGCTACATTAGACATGGGATTTATCGTACATGGAAGAGATGAGCTGAACAGGGTTATCGACAAGCTCCGTCAGGTGGAAGGAGTACTGGATATCGAGAGAACTGCCAGCTAATAGAAAGGTGTAAACGCATGAATGCGAATCATTCAGAAAAATGAGGAGTAGTTTGTGCAGGAGGATAACATGAGAATTAAGAAATTTGTGATAGGCATGATTGGGACGAACTGCTATGTGGTAAGCAATGAGAATACAAAAGAGTGTTTTATTGTAGACCCGGCAGTTTGTGACAAGAATGTTATATCTTATATAGAAACAGAAGGATTGAGCTTGAAAGCAATCCTTCTGACACATGGACATTTTGACCATATTATGGGAATTGACGGTATGCGTGAGAAGTTTCAGGTGCCGGTGTATGCGTCTGAGAAGGAACAGGAGATATTACAGGATGCAAGGTTGAATTTGTCCGCGGCATATGGCGGAGGATATACATTTTCTGATGCAACATGTGTGCGTGATGGAGAGGAACTGGAGATTGCCGGCATGAAGATAAAAGTAATCGAGACGCCGGGACATACAGCTGGCGGATGCTGTTATTATATTGCAGAAGAAGAGGCGCTTTTTAGCGGTGACAGTTTGTTCTGCGCATCAATCGGGAGAACCGATTTTCCAACCGGAAGCAGTTCACAGCTTGTAAGAGCGGTGAGAGATAAACTGCTCGTGTTACCGGAAGAGACGATGGTTTATCCGGGACATATGGAAGAAACGACAATTGGATATGAGCGGAAACATAATCCGTTTATTTAAATGCTAAGATACGAATTGTTTAACAGGGGGCATTGATTAACAGAATGATTCAAATTCAATGTAAAGAAACATTATATACTTATAACTTATATCATATAACGAAAGCGTTTTTCCCAAATGCGGAAATCAAACAATGTGTCGATGCAGAGCAAGAACCGTTGGTCCGGATTGAGCTGGATGACGGCTCTTGTTTTTTGCTGGATGCGAAGGAGTTTGAGGAGAATCAAAAGAAGGAAGATGCACAGGAGAAGAAAAAAATAGTAACTAAAATGGTGTACCGGTTTTTATCTGAAAAGACAGGGCAGGAGATGGCGTGGGGAATGCTTACCGGAGTTCGCCCGACAAAGCTTGCGATGCATCAGATGGAAAATGGAATGAACGAAGCACAGGCAAAAGCATTTTTACAGGAAGTGTATTGTGTGTCAGAGAAGAAAGCAGGGCTGGCTGTTGATATTGCATGCAGAGAGAAGACATTGCTTAGCAAACTGGATTATCTAAATGGGTTTAGTTTATATGTTGGAATTCCATTTTGCCCAAGCATCTGCTCTTATTGTTCATTTAGTTCTTCACCGATTGATGTGTGGAGTCCACGTATGGATGATTATCTGAATGCACTTTGCATCGAGCTTCGCCATATCGCAAAAGAGACAGAAGGAAAGACGCTCAATACGATTTATATCGGAGGAGGAACGCCGACAACTCTTACAGCCAAGCAGTTGGAAAAATTGTTAAATGTAGTTGATGAGTTATTCTTAAATGAAGAACGTGGCGCAGAGCTTTTGGAATATACGGTGGAAGCGGGAAGACCTGATAGTATTACGAAAGAAAAACTGGAAGTGATATGCAGGCATCCGGTGACACGTATTTCGGTTAATCCGCAGACAATGCAGCAGAAAACGTTGGATCTTGTTGGAAGAAAACATACCGTTCAGGCTGTGAAGGATATTTTCCACCTCGCAAGAGAGCTGGGATTTGACAACATTAATATGGACCTTATTGCAGGACTTCCGGGAGAAAATGCAGAAGATATGAGAGATACACTTCGCCAGATTGAAGAATTATCTCCGGATAGTCTGACAGTACATTCTCTGGCAATCAAACGTGCTGCCAGAATGGCACAGGAACAGCCGGTGAGAGATTTGCACACAGAAATCACAGAGATGGTAGAGGACGCGGCAAAAACGGCAGAAAAGCTTGGATTAGTTCCGTATTATTTATATAGACAGAAAAATATTGCGGGTAATTTCGAAAATGTCGGTTATGCAAAAGCCGATAAAGCAGGAATTTACAATATACTGATCATGGAAGAAAAACAAACTATTTATGCAGCCGGGGCAGGCGCAACAACAAAGATTGTGTTACCTGAAAAAATTAAGACAGAAAATGGGAAAGAAACAAATCTGATCCGTATAGAAAATGTAAAGAATATTGAAGAGTATATTGCTCGTATTGATGAGATGATCAAACGGAAAAGCAATTGACATACTATAACACAAAAACTATAATAGTGAGAGGTGAAAGTAGGGGAATACCGGCAGTAAAGGCGAGATGAAGAGAAAAGTTGAAAGTCTTGTCCTTCTGCGGACAGACTCTTCATGATATAGATTTTGATAAAAAGGAGAATAAATACATGGCATTAAAGAAGAAACCAGTTACAGGTATGAAGGACATGATGCCGGAAGAGATGGAAATCCGGGATTATGTGATTGGATTGATCCAGGAGACTTACAAGTCATTTGGATTTTCCAGAATTGAGACACCATGTGTAGAACATATTGAGAACCTTTGCAGTAAGCAGGGAGGAGACAATGAAAAATTGATCTTCAAGATTTTAAAACGTGGTGAGAAACTGAAGATCGATCAGGCAAAAGAGGAAATCGACTTGGTAGATGGCGGGCTTCGTTATGACTTAACTGTTCCGCTTTCAAGATATTATTCCAATAATGCAAATGAATTGCCGGCACCATTTAAGGCACTTCAGATGGGGAATGTATGGAGAGCTGACCGTCCGCAGAGAGGACGTTTCCGTCAGTTTATGCAGTGCGATATTGATATTTTGGGCGAGCCATCTAATCTGGCTGAGATTGAGCTGATCCTGGCAACATCTACATTGCTTGGAAAACTTGATTTCCATAACTTTACAATCCGTATCAATGACCGCCGATTCTTAAAAGCAATGGCTGCATACAGCGGATTTGAAGAGAAAGATTATGATAGCGTATTCATTACTCTGGATAAGATGGACAAGATTGGTCTGGATGGAGTTCAGAAGGAGTTAGAGGAAAATGGCTATGCGAAAGAATCAGTCGAAAAATATCTTCAGATTTTTAAAGAGATTACGAACGATGTCGAGGGCGTACGCTGGTGTAAAGAGAAACTGGCTGGGTATCTCCCGGAAGAAGCGGCACAGTCGCTGGAGATGATCATTACAAGTGTAGAAAGTGCGAAAGAGGCTGAGTTTAAGATGAGCTTTGATCCAACACTTGTAAGAGGTATGTCTTATTATACAGGAACAATTTTTGAGATTTCAATGGACGAGTTCGGCGGTTCTGTCGGAGGCGGCGGACGCTATGATGAGATGATCGGTAAGTTTACCGGTCAGGATACACCGGCGGTTGGATTTTCAATTGGATTTGAGCGTATTGTTATGCTGCTTTTGGAACGTGGATACAAGATCCCGACAACGAAGGTGAAAAAAGCATATTTGCTTGAGAAGAAGCTTCCACAGGAAAAAATCCTGGAAGTATTAGAGGCTGCAAAAACTGAGCGTGCTGCAGGAAAACAGATCATGCTTTTGAATATGAAGAAGAATAAGAAATTCCAGAAAGAGCAGCTTCAGCAGCAGGGATATGAAGAAATCGTAGAAGTTTTCAACAGATAATATAAAAACGAAAAGAAAAGAGGAACAAAGTAATGGCAGAATCAATGCAGGGATTACATCGTACACATCGTTGTGGTGAGCTTTCTGCGGCTAATGTCGGAGAGACAGTTACAATTATGGGATGGGTTCAGAAGAATCGTAATAAAGGAGGTCTTGTATTCGTTGATGTACGTGACCGTTCAGGAATTATTCAGGTGGTATTTGAAGATGGTTCATGTGATGCGGATTTGATTGCAAGAGCAGCAAGTCTTCGTTCTGAATATGTAGTAGCAATTGTAGGTAAGGTTGAAAAACGTTCAGGTGCAGTGAATGAGAATCTTGCAACAGGGGAGATTGAAGTGATTCCGGAACAGATGAGAATTTTATCTGAGTCCGAGACACCTCCGTTCCCAATTGAGGAGAACTCTAAAACAAAAGAGGACTTACGTTTGAAATATCGTTATCTGGACTTAAGAAGACCGGATCTTCAGCGCAATTTAATGATGAGAAGTAAGATTGCAACACTGACTCGTCAGTTCCTTGCAGATGAGGGATTTCTTGAGATTGAAACACCAATCCTTGGTAAGACTACACCGGAAGGAGCAAGAGATTATCTTGTACCTAGCCGTATTCATCCAGGAAGCTTCTACGGACTTCCACAGTCACCACAGCTGTACAAACAGCTTTTGATGTGTTCTGGATATGATCGTTATTTCCAGATTGCAAAATGTTTCCGTGACGAGGATTTACGTGCAGACAGACAGCCTGAATTTACACAGATCGATATGGAGCTTTCTTTTGTAGATGAAGAAGATGTTATGAGTATCAATGAAAGACTTCTTGCTAAATTATTTAAAGAGGTTCTTGATATTGATGTAGAGCTTCCAATTCAGAGAATGACATGGCAGGAAGCAATGGATCGTTTCGGTTCTGATAAACCGGATATCCGTTTTGGTATGGAACTTGTAAATGTGACAGAGACAGTAAAAGACAGTGAATTTGTTGTATTTAAAGGCGCTATTGAGAATGGCGGAACTGTTCGTGGTATCAACGCCAAAGGTCAGGGCTCAATGCCTCGTAAGAAGATTGATAAGCTTGTAAGTTTTGCAAAAGATTATGGCGCAAAAGGACTTGCTTACATTGCAATCCAGGAAGACGGAACTGTAAAATCTTCATTTGCTAAATTTATGAGCGAAGAAGAGATGCAGAATCTGATCAAAGCAATGGACGGAGAAAACGGAGACCTTCTTCTTTTCGCAGCAGACAAGAATAAGGTTGTATGGGATGTTTTAGGTGCATTACGTCTGGAACTTGCCCGTCAGTTAGAACTTTTGGATAAGAATGAATACAAATTCCTGTGGATCACAGAATTTCCACTTCTTGAGTGGAGCGAGGAACAGAATCGTTATACAGCGATGCATCATCCATTTACAATGCCGATGGAAGAAGACTGGCAGTATATCGACACAGATCCGGGACGTGTTCGTGCGAAAGCGTATGATATTACATTGAATGGTAATGAGATTGGTGGAGGAAGTATCCGAATCCATCAGAACGATATTCAGGAGAAGATGTTTGAAGTACTTGGATTTACAAAAGAAGAGGCTTATCGTCAGTTCTCATTTTTGTTAGATGCATTTAAATACGGAGTACCGCCTCACGCCGGACTTGCTTATGGTCTGGACCGTCTGGTTATGCTGATGGCAAAAGTAGACAGCATTCGTGACGTAATGGCATTCCCGAAAGTAAAAGATGCTTCATGCCTTATGACAAATGCACCGAGTCAGGCTGATGATAAACAGCTTGCTGAACTTGGGCTGGAGTTGAGACCGGAAGAAGAAAGTTCTGAAGAATAAATAATAGAAAAATTTCGAAAAATATAAAAAAATAGAAAAATAGTGTTGACAGACGGAGGAAAGTCGTGTATAGTATATTTTGTTCTGACAAAGAACTATATATGCGACAGTGGCTCAGCTGGTAGAGTACGACCTTGCCAAGGTCGGGGTCGCGGGTTCGAACCCCGTCTGTCGCTCTCTTTTGAGGAGGAGTGATGCAACATGTTGCATTGCTTCTTTTTTTATAATGTTTAGCGAGGGATTATAGGATGATAAAAGCAGTATTATTTGATATGGATGGCGTGATTTTTGATACAGAGCGTATCAACGCAAAAGGATGGAAGAAGGTAGCAGCGAGAAATAAAATCGCTTTGACAGATGAACGAATCGGAATGCTTCGAGGAAGAACTGCGGATGTGGCGAGAAATTTATTTCACGAATGGTTTGGAGACGAGGTGGATTATGATGAAGCAAGAGGTGCGAGATTAGAAATGCTGATGCAGCATTTGGACGAGCATGGAACACCGTTAAAGCCTGGTGTCAGAGAAATTTTTAGCTACTTAAAAGAAAATCATATAAAAACAGCACTTGCAACATCAACACAGAGGGAGCGAGTGGAAATGTATTTTGAAAAAGGAAATCTGCCACTGCAATTTGATGCGACAGTATGTGGACGCGAGGTTAAGAATGGTAAGCCTGCTCCGGATGTATTTTTGAAGGCGGCAGAATTGCTTGGCCTTGAGCCGGGAGAATGTCTTGTGATTGAAGACAGCTATAATGGGATACGTGCTGCAAATGCAGCGGGATGTCAGGTTGTTATGGTTCCGGATATGGACGAGCCGACCGAAGAAACAAAGGCAGTTTGTACACAAACATTGGAGTCTTTGTATGATGTAATCCGGTATTTAGATGAATTAAAGGAATTGTCAGAAAAATAAAGAAAAATTCAGATATACAAAATGAAAAAAAGAGTTGACAATAGAGTCTGTATCGTGTATAGTAGTTATTGTTCTGATGCAGAACAGCTAACATATGCGACAGTGGCTCAGCTGGTAGAGTACGACCTTGCCAAGGTCGGGGTCGCGGGTTCGAACCCCGTCTGTCGCTCTCTTATTAAGGGCAATGCGAAAGCATTGCTCTTTTGTTTTGTGTGGAAGCATTGTAGCTGGTCACAGTTACTGTAAAAGAGCCAGAAAACCCCGTCCCGAACTGGCTCTCGATAACAACTTTTTAAAAATTGTACTAGTATTTTTAAAATACCTGTGTTACAATACACAAAATGCATTAGGGTAAAGTATTAAAGCATTAACGATTTTACAAGACCTTGCAAAGTATTTATAGTAGTCAGGAGAGGAAAACATGAATACAAAAAAGATAAAAGTAGCACTATTAGGAGTTGGTACAGTTGGTACTGGTGTATATAAATTAATTCAGCGTCGTGCTGATGTGATGGTTCGGACAATTGGAGCACAGATGGAAGTAAGCAAGATCCTTGTCCATAATCTGAACAAGCAACGTGAAGGTATCGATGCTTCGCTTTTGACAGACAATTGGCAGGAGATTGTAAATGATCCGGAAATTCAGATTGTCGTAGAAGTGATGGGTGGAATCGAGCCGGCGAGAACGATGATACTTGAAGCATTGCATGCAGGAAAGCATGTTGTGACGGCAAACAAGGATCTCTTAGCTGCACATGGAAAAGAGTTGTTGGATGCTGCGGAAGAAAAGCATTGTGATTTGTTGTTTGAGGCGGCAGTGGCAGGCGGAATTCCAATTATCCGACCATTGAAGCAGTGTCTTGCGGGAAATGAGATCGATGAAGTAATCGGTATTGTAAATGGTACAACAAATTACATTTTAACAAAGATGTTTGAAGAGAACATGAGCTTTGAAGAAGCCCTGGCTAAGGCTACGGAGCTTGGATATGCGGAGGCTGATCCGACAGCGGATGTAGAAGGTCTAGATGCAGGACGTAAGGTTGCAATCATGGCATCAATCGCATTTCATTCAAGGGTTGTATTTGACGATGTCCATACAGAAGGAATCACAAAGATTACTTCAGATGATATTGCATATGCAAAAGAATTTGACAGCGTGATTAAATTACTTGGTGTTGCACATAATACTGAGGGCGGAATTGAAGTCGGGGTCTATCCGATGCTGTTGAATAAAGAACATCCTCTGGCATCCGTAAGAGATTCTTTTAATGCAGTATTTGTACATGGAGATGCAGTAGATGATGCAATGTTCTACGGACGTGGGGCAGGAGAACTTCCTACAGCAAGTGCAGTTATGGGAGATATCATTGATGTTGCCAGAAATATTGAGTATGGATGCAATGGCCGAATCAGTTGTACATGTTATAGAGAAACACCAATCAAAAAGTTTGATGAGATAGAAAATAAGTTTTTCCTTCGTATGCAGGTGAAGAACCAGCCGGGGGTGCTGGCAAGTATTGCAACGGTATTTGGAAATCATGGCGTAAGTATTGCAAGAGTTGTTCAGAAGCATATAAAAGGCGATCAGGCCGAGCTTGTTATCGTAACAGATAAGGTGAGAGAAGATTATTTGAAAAATGCACTGGAACAGTTGAGAGATAGTGAAAATATTTTTGAAATCAGCAGTGTGATCCGAGAATATTAGGAGATTATAAAACTTAAGATAAATAAAGAATTTGCTTTGGATAAAAAAGGTTAGTTACAACAAACTTCTTCGTGAGATTTATTTACAAAAAGAAAAAACTGTGTTATAACTTAATATAGCAAGCTAGCGAATGTATAGCAACAAAAAGCTGCGCTCACAGAAAAACACCATAGCAAGTAGATGTTTTTCTGTGAGCCTTATTCATGTGAAGAGGCCAAAGGAGGAAGTTTATAATGAGTTATGCAGATAAAGTATTTATCGATATGTGTAAAGATATTATAGAGAACGGGACAAGTACAGAAGGTGAGAAAGTGCGTCCGGTGTGGGAGGACGGCACATCTGCTTATACGATTAAAAAGTTTGGTGTGGTGAATCGATATGATTTATCGAAAGAATTTCCGGCGCTGACGCTGAGAAGAACAGGAATTAAGAGTTGTACAGATGAGCTTCTCTGGATCTGGCAGAAGAAGTCGAATAATATCCATGATTTGAACAGTCATATCTGGGACAGTTGGGCGGATGAGGACGGCTCAATCGGAAAAGCATACGGATATCAGATGCAGGTGAAACACCAGTATAAAGAAGGAATGATGGATCAGGTGGACCGCGTGATCTATGATTTGAAGAACAATCCGTACAGTCGTCGTATTATGACTAATATTTATGTACATCAAGATCTGCATGAGATGAATCTTTATCCATGTGCATACAGTATGACATTTAATGTGACAAAGGAAGCGGGAAGTGATAAGCTTACTTTGAATGGAATCCTCAACCAGCGTTCTCAGGATGTTCTGGCAGCAAATAACTGGAACGTTTGTCAGTATGCAGTTCTTTTACACATGCTGGCACAGGTTTGTGATATGAAGGTAGGAGAATTTGTACATGTCATTGCAGATGCACATATTTATGACAGACACGTGCCGCTTATCAAGGAATTGATATCAAGAGAGCCGCTTCCGGCACCGACATTCTGGTTAAATCCGGAAGTAAAAGATTTTTACGATTTCACACCGGATGATGTAAGACTGGATAATTATGAAACACATCCACAGATTAAAAATATTCCGATAGCAGTGTAGGAGGTTTTAGATAATGAATGCAATAGCAGCAGTAGATGCAAACTGGGCAATAGGAAATAAAAACAGACTTTTAACAAGTATTCCGGCGGATATGAAGTTCTTCAGAGAGAAGACAATGGGACATGTTGTTGTAATGGGAAGAAAAACTTTGGAAAGCTTCCCAAACGGGCTGCCTCTTAAGAACAGAGTTAATATCGTGTTGACAGCGAACCGTTCTTATAAAGTGAAAGATGCGGTTATCGTGCATACAAAAGAAGAATTGTTGGAAGAATTAAAAAAATATGATTCAAATGAGCTGTATGTAATCGGAGGAGGAAGCATTTACGAGATGCTGATCCCATATTGTGATACAGCGTATATCACAAAGATCGATCATGCATATGCAGCAGATACGTATTTCCCAAATCTGGATCAGATGGATGATTGGGAGATGACGGAGGTCAGTGAGGAGCAGACTTGTTTTGATTTGGAATATGTATTCGCAAAATATGAACGCAAATAATCAAAAAATAAATAAAAAGAAGAAAAGAAATTTTATATTCAGAGGTGTGAGTATACTCTGTACAATAGCATTTCTGGTCAGTGGATTATGCGGCTGTACAGCAGATGACAATGGAGAAGAAAATCATCCAAAAGACCAGAAGAAGCTTCGGGTCGTGACAACTATTTTCCCGCAGTACGATTTTGTACGGCAGATAGCGGGAGATAATGTGTCACTAACCATGCTTTTGAAACCAGGAGAGGAAACACATTCTTACGAACCAACACCACAGGATATCATTGCAATCCAGAATGCAGACTTGTTTATTTATGTCGGCGGAGAGAATGACGAGTGGGTGGAAGATATTTTGGAATCACCGGAGATGGAAGATGTGAAGAGACTTCGTCTGGTAGATTGTGTTGGAAATATTCTTGCAGAAGAGCATGTGGAAGGAATGAAGGAAGAGCGCGGGCATTCTCATGAAGATGAGGAAGAGGAGAGCCACGATGAAGAGGAACATTTTCTTCATTCTGCAGAAGAAACGGAAGAAGAGCATAATGAGCATGTACACACGATGGATGAGCATGTCTGGACATCACCGTGCAATGCGATTGACATTGTAGAGCATATCACAGAGGAATTATGTTCTTTGGATCCAGAGCATGGACAGACATATAAAGATAATGCAGAAGCGTATGAGACACAGTTGAAGGAACTGGATACATCGTTTCGCAATGTAGTGAAAAATGCGAAGAATCATACACTCTTGTTTGGAGACCGTTTCCCATTTCGATATTTTGCGGCAGAGTATGGACTGGATTATTATGCAGCATTTTCGGGTTGTGCATCAGATACAGAACCAAGTGCGGCAACGATGGCATTTCTGATTAATAAGGTGAAAGAAGAACATATCCCGGTCGTGCTGAAGATGGAGCTTAGTAATGATAATATTGCAAATGCGATTGCGGAGGCGTGTGATGTTCCGGTGAAAGTATTTTACAGCAGTCATAATATTAGTGCTAAGCAGTTTGAAGCGGGAGTAACTTATTTGGATTTAATGAAAGAAAATGTAGAAACGTTAAAGGAGGCTTTGAGATAATGGCTTTGATTCAATGTGAAAATATATCAATTGCATACGAAGGTCAGACAGTCATTGAGGATTTATCATTTCAGATGGATCAAGGGGATTATCTTTGTATTGTCGGGGAGAATGGTTCCGGAAAGAGTACTTTAGTCAAGAGTCTTTTGGGGTTAAAGAGTCCGTCGAAGGGGAAAATTATTTTCGGAGATGGATTGCTTCAAAGAGAGATTGGGTACCTTCCACAGCAAAATGATGTGCAGAAGGATTTTCCGGCAAGTGTGTATGAAGTAGTATTGTCAGGACGGTTAAATGGACGTGGTTTTCATCCATTTTACAAAGCAGAGGATAAGAGGCGGGCAAAAGAAAATATGCAGCTTTTAGGAATCGATGACCTTGCAAGAAGTTGTTTTCGAGATTTGTCCGGCGGACAGAAGCAGAGAGTTCTGCTCGCAAGAGCTTTGTGTGCGACAAAGAAGCTTCTTCTTCTGGATGAGCCGGTGACAGGACTTGATCCAATCGTGACAGCAGAGTTTTATCAACTGATCAAAGAGATAAATCAGAAGTCAGGGATTGCTGTTGTGATGGTCTCTCATGATATTGAAAGTGCACTTCGAGATGCAACACACATTTTACATTTGCAGGAAAATGCAAGGTTTTTCGGGACGACAGAGGATTATAAGAAGAGTGCTGTCGGCAGACAATATATTAAAAGTGGACAGATTGATGTTCAGGAAGCGGTAGTAGAGGAACGTCTGAAACAGATGAAAGGGGGAGATAAGTCATGAATACAATGATTGAGATGCTCTCCTATCCATTTATGGTGAGGGCGTTTACAGTAGGAATTCTGGTCTCTTTATGTTCCGCACTTTTGGGCGTGAGCCTGGTATTAAAGAGGTATTCGATGATAGGCGATGGCTTGTCGCATGTGGGATTTGGCGCACTGGCAGTTGCAGCAGCGTTAAATGTAGCACCGCTGGCGGTCGCAATTCCGGTCGTGATCATTGCGGCGATACTTCTTCTTAGGGTGAACAGTAGCAGTGTGCTCAAAGGTGATTCGGCGATTGCACTGATTTCCACCAGTGCACTTGCAATCGGTGTTATGGTAATATCCATGACAACAGGAATGAATACAGATGTTTACAATTACATGTTTGGAAGTATTCTGGCAATGAGTGCAGAGGATGTCCGCATGAGTGTGATTTTATCGGTAGTCGTATTATTGTTGTATATATTTTTCTATAATAAAATATTTGCGATTACATTTGATGAAATATTTGCAAAAGCAACAGGTGTGAAAGCTGATTTATATAATACATTGATTGCAGTTCTGACAGCTGTGACAATCGTGCTCGGAATGAGAATGATGGGAACATTGCTGATTTCCAGTCTGATCATATTTCCGGCACTTACATCTATGCGAGTCTGCAAGACGTTTCGAGGAGTGATTGTAAATTCAGCGATTATTTCTGTTGTGTGCTTCTGCATTGGCATTTCGGTGTCATACTTTTTTGCAACTCCGGCAGGAGCCAGTGTGGTTGTTGTAAATCTGGCATTTCTTGGTATTTATACAATAATAGGATTTATCAGACAGCGAAAATAACGTTTGCAAACAGGACGTTTTTATAAAGGGAGGTTTTTCTATGAAACAGATTTCAGGTAATAAGTTGTTAGTAAAAGCATTGAAAGAAGAAGGGGTAGACACATTATTTGGTTATCCGGGGGCTTGTACGATCGATATCAGTGATGAGCTTTATAAACAGGATGATATACGTGTGATTCTGCCTCGACATGAGCAGGCTTTGGTTCATGCTGCCGATGCATATGCCCGTACGACAGGTAAAGTCGGAGTCTGTCTCGTAACAAGCGGACCGGGAGCGACGAACCTTGTAACAGGTCTTGCAACAGCAAACTATGACAGTGTGCCATTGGTTTGTTTTACTGGTCAGGTTTCAAGACATTTGATCGGAAACGATGCTTTTCAGGAAGTAGATATCGTAGGTATTACAAGAAGTATTACGAAGTACGGTGTTACTGTCCATAAACGTGAGGACCTGGGTCGTATTATCAAAGAAGCCTTTTATATAGCAAGAACAGGGAAACCGGGTCCGGTACTGATTGACCTTCCGAAAGATGTTATGGCAGAGCTTGGAAGTGCAGAGTACCCGAAATCTGTAAATATCCGTGGATACAAACCGACTACGGCTGTTCATATCGGACAGTTGAAACGAGCTTTGAAAATGCTTGGAAAAGCAGAACGTCCGTTATTTCTTGCAGGTGGCGGAGTAATCATTGCAGATGCAAAAGAGGCATTTAAAGAAGTTGTAGAGAAGACAAATGTACCGGTTGTTACAACTGTTATGGGACGTGGTGCGATTCCAACGAACCACCCATTGTTTATAGGAAACCTTGGTATGCACGGTGCGTATGCGGCCAATATGGCAGTTAGTGAGTGTGATCTGTTGTTCTCTATCGGAACGAGATTTAACGACCGTATTACAGGGAAATTACATGAGTTTGCCCCACATGCACAAATTATCCACATAGATATTGATACAGCGTCCATTTCGCGAAATATCCATGTTGATGTTCCGATTGTTGCAGATGCGAAAGATGCAATTACAAAAATGAATGAATATGTTGTTCCATGTAAGACGAAGAAATGGCTAGATGAGATCAATGAGTGGCAGCATGTACACCCGTTGACGATGAAAAAGCATGCAGAAATGGGACCGATGGATATTATCGGGGAGATTAACAGACAGTTTGATGAGGCAATCATTGTAACGGATGTAGGTCAGCATCAGATGTTTGCGGCACAGTTTACAGAGATTACAGAGAAGAAGCAGATTATTATGTCAGGCGGACTTGGAACGATGGGGTATGGATTCCCGGGAGCAATCGGAGCAAAACTGGGCAATCCGGATAAGCCGGTCATTATGATCTCAGGAGATGGCGGTATGCAGATGAACATTCAGGAATTTGCAACTGCAGTATTGGAAGAACTTCCTGTTATCTTATGTGTATTTAACAATACATATCTTGGAATGGTACGTCAGTGGCAGAAATTATTCTATGGAAAACGTTATGGAATGACAGATTTGCGCGCGGGTGCTTTGACAAGAAGAACAAATGGAGAAGAAAAGCCGGAGTATACACCGGACTTCATTAAGCTGGCAGAGAGTTATGGAGCAAAGGGTATACGTGTTACAAAAACAGATGAGATTGCAGCAGCATTTGAAGAGGCTAAGAAAAATACAAAAGTTCCGACATTGATTGAATTTATCATTGATCCGGAAGAAATGGTATTCCCAATGATTAAGCCGGGCGGAACATTGGAAGAAATGATCATAGAGTGTTAGGAGGACTGAAAAAATGGAGAATAGTATAAAGAAAAGATGGATTTCATTGTATGTAGAAAATCAGGTAGGTGTTCTTTCAAAAATTTCAGGACTCTTTTCCGGAAAAGCATATAACCTGGATAGTCTGACAGTAGGAACAACAGAAGATCCTACAGTATCACGAATGACGATCGCAACAGTCAGTGATGATGAAACATTTGAACAGATAAAAAAACAATTGAATCGAATGGTAGAAGTGATTAAAGTAATCGACTTTACAGATTTATTTGTCCGTATGAAAGAAATTTTATATGTAAAGGTTAAAAAATGCAGCAGAGAAGATAAGGCAGAGCTGTTTCGAATTGCAGAGACATATAAAGCAAAACCGATGGATATCGGAAGAGACAGTCTTCTGATTGAATTCGTTCAGACTGCAACAAAGAATGATGCGGTTATCAAACTGATGAAGGAAGAGTTCCAGAATATTGAAGTTGTACGTGGCGGAAGCGTTGGAATTGAGTCGATTAGCATGATGGAAAGATAAAAAAATATAAAAAAACAGAGTGCACTCTTGAATTTTCTTTTTAATCGTATTATAATCGACTAAAGATAGAAAGCTTGATATTGGAATGGAGGAACTACAGATGGATAAGAAAAATATTGATTGGGAGAATCTTGGATTTGGATATGTTCAGACAGAGAAGCGTTATGTTTCAAACTTCAAAGATGGAAAATGGGATGATGGAGTCCTGACAGAGGATGCGAACATCGTTCTGAATGAATGTGCAGGAGTACTTCAGTATGCACAGACAGTATTTGAAGGCATGAAAGCATATACAACAGAAGATGGACGAATTGTTGTATTTCGCCCTGATTTGAATGCAAAACGTATGGTTGATTCTGCGAAGAGACTCGAGATGCCTCCGTTCCCAGAAGAGAGATTTGTAGATGCGATTGAAAAGGTTGTTAAGGCAAATGCTGAATATGTACCACCATACGGTTCAGGAGCAACTCTGTATTTAAGACCTTATATGTTTGGAAGTAATCCGGTTATCGGAGTAAAACCTGCAAATGAGTATCAGTTCCGTATTTTTGCGACACCGGTAGGACCATACTTCAAAGGTGGAGCAAAACCTGTAACAATCTGTATTTCAGATTTTGACCGTGCTGCACCGCATGGAACAGGACATATCAAGGCTGGATTGAACTATGCTATGAGCCTGCATGCAATTGTAACAGCTCATGCAAATGGATTTGATGAGAACATGTATCTTGATTCTGCTACAAGAACAAAAGTAGAAGAGACAGGTGGAGCAAACTTCATTTTTGTAACAAAAGATAATAAAGTTGTAACTCCTCATTCAAATACAATTCTTCCATCTATTACAAGACGTTCTCTGATGTATATTGCAGAGCATTATCTTGGACTTGAAGTAGAAGAAAGAGATGTATATGTAGAAGAACTGAAAGATTTTGCAGAGTGTGGTCTGTGTGGAACAGCAGCCGTTATCTCACCGGTAGGTAAAGTTGTTGATCACGGAAAAGAAATCTGTTTCCCAAGCGGAATGGAGAAGATGGGACCAATCACTCAGAAATTGTATGATACATTGACAGGTATCCAGATGGGACGTATCGAAGCTCCGGAAGGATGGCTGAAAGTAATCGAATAATTTGGATAATATTTCAGATATAATTTGAAAAAAATAGCCTGTAAAGTATTTGTAAGGTGGATAAAAGAGGGTGCATTCACAAAAAATGTGAATTGCATCTTCTTTTTTTGACAAGGCTGTTTACAAGCATTTTACAGAATGATATGATAAAATGAAATGGAATTTTAGAATGGAAGTAAAGCAGTAATGAAAAGGTGTATATATACCCTTGCTTTTTTCTGTATGCTTTGTTTTGGATGGATGTTGAATCCCTTGACGGTGCATGCGGAGATTGCATCAGACCGGGCGTTTGATGGAGCAGTGTGGGAGAAGATTATAGAGGATGATACAGAGGCGGCAGAGGGCGTCGTACAATCTATGTGTGTGACAGATTATTACATCATTATGATGGAGAATGTTGCAGAGGATGGAACGACACCGGATATTATAAAAGCATATTACCGGTATGACCATGACGAGAATGGACAGCCTGTTGAACGGTATTCCCTTGCAAAACGTGTGCAGGATATGTGTTATGAACATTGTAACGGAATGGCATTTAACCCAAATACGCGGGAAATCGTGGTTGCGTTGTACACAAGCTATAATGCGGAAAACCGAGGCTGTGTTTTTTTGCTGGATGCGGATACATTGGAATTCAAAGGCCGGATGAAGATTTCAGATGATTATAATATACTCGGAATCGGTTATGATCAAACGGAGGATTGTTATTATATTCAGACAAATGCAGATGGTGGATATACATTTAAAAAGCTGGACAGTCAGTTTCAGATTGTAGATGATTACGGAACGATGGAAGGCTATTCTAAGGGAACAAATTTTCAGGATCTTTGTGTAAGCGGAGATTATATCATTAATTTACCCTTGACCTTAAATATGGGAATCGGTGATTATATTAACATGTATTCTATCTCCAGAAGAGTGATGGTGTCGGATACACAGATGAATTTCAATTTTGAAGGAGTAAGTGCAGATGAACCGGAAAGTATCTGTGAATTAGAACCTGGATTATTTGCGGTAACAGTGACGCAGTCATATGCAGACGGAAGAAGAACTGTGGCGGTCTATAAGACGATGGTTCCTTATAATTTTCCGGCAGCAGATATACAAAAGAGTACAGAGCCGATAAGTGAAGATGTGAGTACACCGGAAATAGTGGCAAGTGAAAAACAAGAAGATCAGCATGTTATCTCAACACCTGTAAAGCAAAAGATATCAAGCCTTGCGAAGTTAAAAAGCAAGATCAAGCTGCCATCAGTAAAACAGGTTTTGAAGGTTGTATTATTGCTTGTGGTTGCAATTGTTATATTCCTTGCATTTTATATGCGGCTTATTGCCATCAGACGGGAACGTCAGCGCAAGCTGGAAAAGGCAAGAAGAGAGCGAAAAGCAATCAGAGAGAAATACGAGGACGAAGAAAGAAGAATATATTGATAAACGAGGTAGAAGATGGAAGCATATACAAGTTTTGCAGTAGTGTATGATACGTTCATGGATAATGTGCCTTATGAAGAATGGGGAGAATATTTACATGGATTGTTATTGGAATATGGGGTGGAAGACGGGCTGGTTTTGGACCTTGGATGCGGAACCGGAACAATGACTGAAATTTTAGCTTCAAAGGGCTATGATATGACCGGAGTAGATTTTTCGGAAGAAATGTTAGATATTGCAATGCAGAAACGCACGAAGAGTGGACATGATATATTATATCTGATGCAGGATATGCGGGAATTTGAATTATATGGAACAGTCAGAGCCATTGTAAGCGTTTGTGATTCTATGAATTATCTTACAGAAGATGGTGATTTGGAGCAGGTGTTCAGACTTGCCAATAATTATCTGGATCCGGGCGGATTATTTATTTTTGATATGAATACAGAATATAAATATCGCGAAATGCTGGGGGACCAGACAATCGCAGAAGAACGTGAGAATTGTAGTTTTATTTGGGACAACTATTATTACGAGGAAGAAAAGATCAATGAATATCAGTTATCTTTGTTTGTGGAAGACCCGGTTTTAAGTGAAAAGACGGGACAGGATATTTGCAGAAAATTTCAAGAGATGCACTATCAGAGAGCATACAGTCTCGCAGAAGTAAAGGCAGCATTGGAAGTGGCAGGGATGGAGTTTATTGCGGCTTACGATGCATTTACAAGGAATCCGGTGCATCAGGAAAGTGAGCGTATGTATATCATTGCGAGAGAACAGGGAAAGTAAGAGAGGAGAATAGATATGTCAGATTATATAGTAAGAGCAACAGCGGCAAATACACAGATTCGTGCATTTGCTGCATCAACAACAGAATTGGTAGAGGAGGCACGCAAGCGTCATCAGACAAGTCCGGTTGCGACAGCAGCGCTGGGACGTCTGCTTACAGCCGGTGTTATGATGGGAAGTATGATGAAGAATGACAGTGATGTATTGACATTACAGATTC
The DNA here is from genome assembly GCF_014287355.1 of Ruminococcus hominis. Lineage (NCBI taxonomy): Bacteria > Bacillati > Bacillota > Clostridia > Eubacteriales > Oscillospiraceae > Ruminococcus > Ruminococcus hominis. Next base: position 1,095,706 of record NZ_JACOPE010000001.1, read on the forward strand.
AGTGTGGCGGTGAGATTGGAGGAATGACGGTGACTGCAGACAGTCACGGAGATGTAAAAGGATATGTGAATAATCCGGATGTTATGCTGCCGCCAAAGAATGGCAAGCTGGATGTTGGAGGCGCATTGGGACCGGGATTTTTGAATGTAATCAAAGATATGGGACTAAAAGAGCCATATTCAGGACAGACTATGCTTCAGACAGGTGAGATTGCAGAAGATCTGACATATTATTTTGCAACATCAGAGCAGGTACCATCATCTGTCGGTTTGGGTGTTTTGATGGAGAAAGACAATACAGTGCGCTGCGCAGGTGGATTTATTGTACAGGTAATGCCATTTGTAGATGATGAGGTTCTTGATAAATTAGAGGCCAATATCCAGAAGATTCAATCTGTAACAGCGATGCTTGATAATGGACATACTCCGGAAGAGATGCTGAATCAGGTTTTGGAAGGGCTGGATGTAGAGATTACAGATACGCTTCCTGCTAAATTTAACTGTAATTGCTCAAAGGATAGAATTGAAAAAGCAATTATCAGCATTGGTAAAAAGGAAATACAGGCTATGATCGATGATGATAAACCGATTGAAGTGAAGTGTCATTTCTGTAATACAGCGTATAAATTTGAAGTGGAAGAGTTAAAAAAGCTGCTTAAGAAGGCAACGAGATAACACGATTAATATCATGACAATGAAAGTTCTAAGTGAAGAGAACCGGATAAGAAACAGGAGTGATGAAAGATGAAACAGGGATTTGTAAAGGTTGCAGCCGTAACACCAAATCTTCAGGTTGCAGATGTAGAGTACAATACAGGAAAAATTTGTGAGGCAATTGATGCAGCTTACGAGAACAGAGCGAAAGTGGTTGTTTTTCCGGAGCTGTGTATTACAGGGTATACGTGTAGTGATCTGTTTTTGCAGGATATATTGTTGGAAGAGTCAAAAAAGGCATTATTAAAAATAGCAAAATATACAAGAGACAAGGATATGCTGATTTTTGTCGGAATGCCGCTTATGCAGGATGGAAAGCTCTACAATGTGGCAGCAGCCTTAAATAAGGGAGATATTTTAGGATTTACTACAAAAACATTTCTTCCAAATTATGGTGAATTTTATGAAATGCGTCAATTTACACCGGGACCAAAAGAAGCCAGATGGATTTTGTTTGAGGGAAATAAAGTTCCGTTTGGTCCGCAGATTTTGTTTGAATGTACAACGATGCCAAATCTTGTAGTTTCAGCTGAAATATGTGAAGATGTATGGGCTCCTATGCCGCCTAGTATTCAGGCTGCATTAGGAGGAGCAACACTTATAGTGAACTGTTCAGCCAGTGATGAGACGATTGGTAAGAGCAGTTATAGAAGAGAGCTGATCAAAGGACAGTCAGCACGTCTGCTTGCCGGATATATTTATGCCAATGCGGGAGAGGGCGAGTCAACAACAGATCTTGTGTTTGGCGGACATAATATTATTGCCGAGAATGGTTCTATATTGAGAGAATCAAGAAGATTTGTGAATAGAGCAATTTATTCGGAGATTGATATCAATCGTCTGGTCGGTGAGAGACGTAAGAATACAACATTTCAGATAAATGATGTACCAGGGCTGATACGCGTTCCTTTTTATCTTGAGATGGAGAAGACCTATCTTACAAGAAAATTTTCAAAACATCCATTTGTGCCATATAACGAGCGTGAGAAGGCAAGAAGATGTGAGGAAATTTTAAATATCCAGGCAATGGGATTGAAAAAACGTCTTGCACATACACATGCGAAGACAGCGGTAGTTGGAATATCGGGCGGCTTGGATTCTACGCTTGCATTGATTGTAACGGCAAGAGCATTTGATATGCTAAAGAAAGATAAAAAGCAGATTATAGCGGTTACAATGCCTTGTTTTGGAACAACAGACCGCACCTATCAGAATGCCTGCAAGATGTCGAAACAACTTGGAGCAACGCTTATAGAAGTGCCAATCGCAGAGGCAGTGAATATTCATTTCCGTGATATCGGACACGATCCGAAGGATCACAGTGTAACATATGAGAATGGACAGGCGAGAGAGCGTACACAGGTCTTGATGGATATTGCAAATAAAGATGGCGGTATGGTTATCGGTACAGGTGATTTGTCAGAGCTGGCGCTTGGATGGGCAACATACAATGGTGATCATATGTCTATGTATGGGGTAAATGCTTCGATTCCAAAGACACTGGTAAGACATCTTGTACAGTATGCGGCGGATACGACAGTAGATAAAGAGTTAAAGCAAGTACTTTATGATGTGCTGGATACACCGGTAAGTCCGGAATTATTGCCTCCGAAAGACGGGAATATCGCACAGAAGACAGAAGACTTGGTCGGACCATATGAATTACATGATTTTTATTTGTATTATTTACTTCGTTTTGGGTTTGAACCAAGCAAGATTTTCCGTCTTGCAAAATATACATTTGAAGATACATATGATGATGTTACAATTTTGAAATGGCTGGAGACATTCTGTAAAAGATTTTTTGCACAGCAGTTTAAACGTTCATGCCTTCCGGATGGACCAAAAGTAGGTAGTGTAGCATTATCTCCGAGAGGAGACTGGAGAATGCCAAGTGATGCCTGCGTAGCAGTGTGGCTGAAGGATTTGGAGAATATTTCGTTGTCAGATATTTAAAAGAATAAGTTGTTAGCTGTGAAGAGTTTTTCTTCGCAGACAGACAATAAAGAAAAGAGGCAGGATATCCGTTGAACGGACAACCTGCCTCTTTTCTCTTTAGGTGTTGAAATAAGTATAGCTGTAAAAATAGCAAAATTGATTTTGGAAGATAAATCTTATAAAAATTAAAGTGAAATACGTGTACCAGTTACTCCATTGATACCATCTTTTGCTTTTTCAAGCAATGTGATCAATGCCTGACGACCAGGTTTTGATTCTGCAAAGTCAACCGCAGCCTGAACTTTTGGAAGCATAGAACCAGGAGCGAAGTGACCTTCTTCCATGTACTGTTTTGCTTCCTCAACTGTCATATGATCAATCCATTTTTCATCTGGTTTTCCATAGTTTACAGCAACTTTTTCTACAGCTGTAAGGATGATGAGGAAGTCAGCGTCCAGATTTTTAGCCATCAGACAGCTTGCGAAGTCTTTATCGATAACTGCGCTGGCACCTTTTAAGTGATTTCCCTGCAATGTAACAGGAATACCGCCACCACCACAAGCGATAACAAGTTCACCTGCATTAACCATGTTACGGATTGTTCCAATTTCAACGATTTCCTGTGGCTTTGGAGAAGCAACAACACGGCGATATCCACGTCCTGCATCCTCTTTCATGATATAGTTATATTTCTCAGCCATCTCATCAGCCTGTTCTTTTGTTAAGAAACGTCCGATTGGTTTTGATGGATTTTCGAAAGCCGGATCATTTTCATCTACACGAACCTGTGTGATCATTGTAGCAACCGGAATATCTGTGATTCCACGATTTAACAATTCTTCACGTAATGCATTCTGCAAGTCATAACCGATGTAAGCCTGGCTCATCGCAACACAAACAGAAAGTGGTGTGTTAGGCTGTTTTTCATCTTCATGAGTTAAAGCGAGCATAGCATTATTAATCATACCAACCTGTGGTCCGTTGCCATGTGCAACAACAACTTCACAGCCTTCTTCAATCAGATCAACGATTGCACGAGCTGTAATTTTAACTGCTGCCATCTGCTCTGGAAGTGTATTGCCAAGAGCATTTCCCCCGAGAGCAATGACAATTCTCTTCTTTTTAGACATTTTATATTCCTCCAAATGAAATTTTTGTTTTTAAAACCAGAAGCGAAACAGGTTCGCTTCTGGTTCGTTATAAGACTATGTTTAATTTGTGCTTAAAATCTTATTCGAAAATTCTAGGGCATCCTCTTTCTTCCAGTTTTTTCAAGATCTCTGTTGGATTCTCGAATTTAGCAAGGAAGATCATAGCTGCGATGATATATGGTTTGAAGCTAGCTTCTTTGTAAAGTGGATCTCTGTAACGATCGAATACAGAAGCATCTACTTCACCTTCTTCACAGCTTACGCCTGAGATATCAGCTGGCAGACAGTGCATGTAAAGAGCTTTTCCGTCTTTTGTTGTAGCCATAAGCTCTTCTGTACAAGCCCAATCTTTGTGCTCTGCGTTCTGAGCAAGAAGTTCTTTCTCAAGTTCTTTGATACCTTCTGTATCACCATTTCCGTATAGTTCTGTACGTTTTTCCATAGCTGCGAATGGAGCCCAGCTCTTTGGATATACGATATCAGCATCTTTGAAAGCTTCTGCCATGTTGTTTGTTTTTGTGAATGATCCGCCTGATTTTTTAGCGTTTTCTTCAGCAACTTTTTCTACATCTTCGAATACTTCGTATCCTTCTGGATGAGCAAGAACAACATCCATTCCGAAACGTGTCATAAGTCCGATGATTCCCTGTGGAACTGAAAGTGGTTTACCATAAGATGGAGAGTAAGCCCATGTCATAGCAAGTTTTTTACCTTTCAAATTCTCAACTCCGCCGAACTCGTGGATGATGTGAAGCATATCAGCCATTGCCTGTGTTGGGTGGTCGATATCGCACTGAAGGTTAACAAGTGTAGGTTTCTGCTCTAAGATACCGTCTTTGTTTCCCTGTGTTACAGCGTCAACAACTTCATGCATATATTTGTTACCTTTTCCGATGTACATATCATCACGGATACCGATTACATCAGCCATGAAAGAAATCATGTTAGCTGTTTCACGAACTGTTTCACCGTGAGCAACCTGAGATTTTCCTTCGTCAAGATCCTGAACTTCAAGACCTAACAGGTTACAAGCAGAAGCGAAAGAGAAACGTGTACGTGTAGAGTTATCACGGAATAAAGAGATTCCAAGTCCGCTTTCAAATACTTTTGTAGAGATGTTGTTTTCTCTCATGTAACGAAGAGCGTCAGCTACTGTAAATACAGCTTCGATTTCGTCGTCTGTTTTCTCCCATGTTAAGAAGAAATCACCATTGTACATCTCTTTGAAGTTTAATGCGTTTAATTTGTCAATATATCCCTGTAATTTTGCGTCCATTATAAAATCCTCCTAATAATTGTTTTTTAATACTTGTTTTAATGGATGGCGTCCGGCAGACCAGACGCCTGAATTGGTTTTGAGTATATAATGCTAAGCTCAATGCAATTTCGCTAAGCGATAAGGTGACACGCTCGAACATCGACTCGGAAGGACCTCGTCTGATGTCGAGGTGTGAATAATTGCTAAGCTCAAAAATACTTCGCTAAGCAATTATTTCACATATGATTTTGGAAGAGCAGCGTAAACTGCAGCACATGTAACAAGATCCTGTTTCCATGTCTTCTCGTTTGGTGCGTGAGCCTGAGCCTCTGCTCCAGGTCCGAATCCGATACAAGGGATTCCGTTACGTCCCATGATAGATACACCGTTTGTAGAGAATGTCCATTTATCTGTTAATGGACGAGCCTGTCTCATCTCAAGTGTCTCTTCAGCACCGATACGTGCATCTCCGTAAAGTCCTGTATAAGCTTCTTCAAGAGCTTTTGTTACAGCATGGTCTTTTGGAATAGCCCATGTTGGGAAGTAGCACTCGATTTCATATACACATCCTGTGTAAGAAGGACGGTCATAGTTGTACATAGAAACTGTTACGTCATCACCGTATTTCTGTACGCTAGGTAAAGCACGGATCTCATCTAAGCAGCTTTCCCATGTCTCTCCGAATGTCATACGACGGTCAAGAGATACTGAGCAAGAGTCAGCTACTGCACAACGGCTTGGAGATGTGTAGAAAATCTGAGATGTTGTAACTGTACCACGTCCAAGGAAACGAGCTTCTTCGTAATCTTTGTTGTATTTAGGATCAAGCATTTTAACAAGACCTTTGATTTCTGTTCCGTCTTCAGCGTCGTTCTCATTCAAAGCACGGATATCCTGGAGAATGTCAGCCATTTTGTAAATAGCATTGTCTCCACGCTCTGGAGCAGAACCATGGCAAGAAACACCTTTAACGTCAACACGGATTTCCATACGTCCACGCTGTCCACGGTAGATACCACCATCTGTAGGCTCTGTAGAAACTACAAATTCAGGACGAACTTTGTCTTCGTTGATGATGTACTGCCAGCAAAGACCATCACAGTCTTCTTCCTGAACTGTACCAACAACCATTACTTTGTATCCTTCTGGAATAAGATTCTGTTCTTTCATGATCTTAGCACCATAAACAGCTGATACGATACCGCCACACTGATCAGATACTCCACGTCCACCGATCTCTGTCTCTGTCTCGTATCCTTCATATGGATCGAATGTCCAGTTATCGATGTTACCAATACCTACTGTATCAATATGAGCATCAAATGCGATGATCTTGTCGCCTGTTCCCATGTATCCGATTACATTTCCCTGAGGATCGATCTGAACTTCATCAAATCCTACTTTTTTCATCTCAGCAGCGATAGTGTCGATATGAGCTTTCTCATCACAGCTTTCTCCTGGGTTTTTTACGATTGCACGTAAGAATGCAGTCATTTCTTTCTCATATCCCTGTGCAGCCTCTTTGATTTTGTTTAAATCCATTTTTAAAAATCCTCCTTTTTAAAATATAAATTAATGTTTTCCTATTATATAAGTCTTAGTAGACTTATTTTTCATTTCCATCCCAAACGATTGATTCATAACGTTCTGGGTCTGTGTTACCTTCTGTAGAGAAGAGTAATACTTTTGAGTTTTCATCTAATCCAAGATGTTCTCTTAATTCTTTGTACTCATCCATCATCATGATGCAAGCAAGTGTTCCGAATGGAGCAGCTCCTGATTCACCAGATGTGACCGGTTTGTCTCCTTTGATAGGAGCAGCAAGCATACGCATACCTTTAGCAGCAACCCAGTCAGGAGTAGCAATGAATGTATCTACATGGTTTTTCAAAATATCCCATGAAATTGTGTTTGGTTCACCACAAGCAAGACCAGCCATGATAGTAACCATATCGCCGTCTACGATCTGGATACTTCCGTCACCAACAGAAGCACCTTTGTAAAGACATGCAGCAGCTTCAGCTTCTACAACAACAACTTTCGGTGGATTTTCTGGATATCTGTTAGCGAAGTAACCCTGAACAGCACCGGCAAGTGATCCAACACCAGCCTGGATAAATACGTGTGTAGGACGCTCGCATCCATAATCCTGAAGCTGATCATAAGCCTCCATAGCCATTGTTCCATATCCCTGCATGATCCAAGCTGGAATTTCTTCGTATCCGTCCCAAGCTGTATCCTGAACCATGATTCCGTTCTCTGTCTTCATAGCCATGTCATTTGCCATACGAACACATTCATCGTAGTTGTATTCTTCGATAGTAGCTGTAGCACCCTCAGCAAGAATGTTGTTCAGTCGTGTCTGTGTTGTTCCCTTTGGCATTAAGACAACTGCTTTCTGTCCAAGCTTGTTTGCAGCCCATGCAACTCCACGTCCGTGGTTGCCATCTGTAGCTGTAAAGAATGTAGCTTGTCCGAACTCTTCTTTAAGAGCATCAGAAGTAAGTACATTATAAGGAAGTTCTGAAACATCTTTGCCTGTCTGCTGTGCAATGTAACGAGCCATTGCAAATGAACCTCCGAGTACTTTGAAAGCGTTCAGTCCAAAACGATAAGATTCATCTTTGATGTACACTTCGCCAAGACCGAGCATGTCAGCCATCTTATCTAATTTAGTAAGTGGTGTTACTGTGTACTGTGGAAAACTTTCATGGAAAGCACGAGCTTTTTTGACTTCGTCCAGACTCATGATTTTCAGGTTTTCATCGTTTGTCTTTGGCATCTTATTGACTGCCCATTTGATTGATTCCATTTGGAATAACCTCCTTTTATATTTTTAATTTTATTTTTGGGTTCCTATTGTTATTTGTTAGCCGCATCCATATAATTATAGAGAGTAAACTTTGAAATGCCTAATAGGGAAGCAACTTTGTCTCCGGATTTTGTGATAAGAAAAGCACCCGCATTATTTAAAAATTGTACAACCTTAACTTTGTCGTCTTTGTTCATTGCTGCGACAGGTTTGCCGACAAGCGCAAGAGCCTGTTCAATTAAAGAATCAAGTAGTTCATTCACATTGTGGGTGATTTTCTGCGGCTGTGCGAGTCCGCCATCAGAAGTTCCGTCCCCTCCTTCCAACTCCAATTCAGATTCTGTTGTGATCAGAGAGTGAAGAGCATTTTCTACTGTTAATAAAGAAGTAATATCGTAGTTTAAAGCAAAGATATATTCGATATTGTTATCGTCACCACGAACATACATTGTACTGGACTTTAAAATCTGTCCGCTTTCTGTCTTAGTTAAATAAGAAAGTCTGTCGTGAATCTTAGATGGATCCCTTTTTAGTGTCTCAAGAACAATGCGTGAAGGTCCGTCGCCAACCTGGCGGCCTGAGATAGAACCATTCTCTACACATACAATAGAATGTTCAATCTCACGTTTGGTTAAGTCGTGGATGACAATTTCACAATTACTACCGAAGTGAACCGCAAGTCCATGACTAATCTGTTTTAATAAGTCAAGCCTTTTACCCATGAATCTGTAACTCCTTTCTTTAGCACGAAAATGTCTTATCGTTTATTTGCTTCTGAATCCATCATAGCATAAAAAAAATGAAAATCAATACTTTTCTAAAAATTTTTTAGATATCTTAATTTTTTTAAGAATTTTGTTGCATTTAAGGGGGCGTTATGGTATCATATTACAAAGAAAGTGGTTCAGAAATGTAATTTATTGTGCGAAAATTACAAAAAAATCAGACAAATTAAACAGTTGAAAAAACTGAAAAAAAGAAAAGGAGAGATGCATATGTTGATTATTGGTAATGGTAGAGTAGTCACAAGAGATTCCGCTAATCCTTATATTGAAAGTGGAGCCGTAGCAATTGAGGGGACACAGATTAAGAAGGTAGGAGATCTTGAGACTCTTAAGAAAGAATTCCCGGATGCAGAGTTTATTGATGCGAAAGGAAAGATTATCATGCCGGCATTTGTTAATGCACATGAACATATTTATAGTGCATTTGCAAGAGGTATGTCAGTCAACGGATATGATCCGAAGGGATTTTTAGATATTTTAGATGGTATGTGGTGGACGATCGACAGAAACCTTACATTAAATGATACTTATTTAAGTGCGATGGCTACTTATATTGATTGTATTAAGAATGGTGTTACTACAATTTTTGATCATCATGCAAGTTTTGGCTCTATCGAAGGTTCTTTGTTCGAGATTGAGAGAGCAGCAAAAGAAACAGGAGTCCGTTCATGTCTTTGCTATGAGATTTCTGACAGAGATGGTATGGATAAGGCAAGAGCATCTGTTAAAGAGAATGCTGATTTTATCCGCCACGCATTAAAAGATGATACAGGCATGATCGCAGGTATGATGGGTATGCATGCACAGTTTACAATCTCTGATGAGACAATGGAACTGGCTGCTGCTAACAAACCGGATGGAGTTGGATATCACATCCACGTTGCAGAAGGTATTGAAGATTTACATCATTGTCTGAAGCATTATGGCAAACGTATCGTAGATCGTCTTATGGATCACGGCATTCTGGGAGAGAAAACTCTTCTTGGACATTGTATTTATGTAAATGAGCATGAGATGGATCTGATCAAAGATACAAATACAATGGTAGTTCACAATCCGGAATCTAACATGGGTAATGCATGTGGATGCCCTCCGACAATGCATATCGTACACAAAGGTATTCTGACAGGTCTTGGAACAGATGGATACACACATGATATGACAGAATCTTATAAGGTAGCGAATGTGTTGCATAAACATCATTTGTGTGATGCAAATGCAGCATGGTCAGAAGTACCACAGATGCTTTTTGAAGGAAATGTACAGATTGCAGAACGTTACTTCCCACAGAAGCTGGGCGTATTAAAAGAAGGCGCAGCAGCAGATGTGATCGTTGTAGACTATATTCCACCAACACCATTACATGCAGGTAATGTAAACAGCCATGTTCTGTTTGGTATGACAGGAAGAGATGTTGTTACAACAGTAGCGAATGGTAAAGTATTAATGAAAGATCGTGAACTGTTGAACATCGATGCAGAAAAAGTACTTGCTGATTGCAGACAGGCAGCTGGAGCGCTTGCTGATAGAATCAACTCAAGATAGTTAGGAATGTAGGAGGAAAAACAATGGGCAAAAGTAAAGATAAAACTGGAAGCGATGAACTTTTTAGATGGGACGGCAATCCGACACCTGGACAGATTGCGCCACTGGCGATTCAGCATGTATTGGCAGCGGTAGTAGGATGTGTAACACCTGCGATTCTGGTTGCGAATGCTGCTAACAATGCTGGAGGAAGCGTAGACACTGGATTATTGATTCAGATGTCTCTGGTATTTGCAGCATTGTCAACGCTGTTACAGTTGTATGGAAATAAGATTCATATCGGATCAGGTCTCCCGGTTATTATCGGAGTCAGCTTTGCTTATGTGCCAACAATGACAGCAATTGCTTCTCAGGCAAAGGGAGTCGATACGATCCTGGGAGCGATGGTAATTGGCGGTATAGTAGCAATTTTAGTAGGATTATTTATTAAACAGATTCGAAAAGTATTCCCGCCACTTGTTATCGGAACAGTTATTTTCGCAATCGGACTTTCTTTATATAAGACAGCGATCAACTATATGGCTGGTAACGCAGCAAACACATATGAGTTGATAGTAGAACAGCAGGGTAAAACTGCTGCATTAGTATATGGTTCTTGGCAGAACTGGCTGATTTCAATCATTACACTTGCAATTGTAATAGGATTGAATCACTATGGAAAAGGCTTATTTAAACTTGCTTCTATTTTGATTGGTTTACTTTGTGGATACGTTCTTGCTCTTTGCTTTGGAATGGTTGATTTCTCAGCATTGCATTCAGCAGGATGGTTCCAGCTTCCAAAACCAATGGCATTTGGTATGAGTTTTGATGTTTCAGCAATTATACCACTTGCATTGTTATTCCTGGTTAATTCTATTCAGGCAATGGGAGATTTCTCAGCAACAACAACTGGTGGTATGGACAGATTACCTACAGATAAAGAGTTAAACGGCGGTATCATCGGATATGGTATCAGTAATATCGTAAGTGCATTCTTCGGATGCCCTCCGACAGCAACGTTCAGCCAGAATGTAGGTATTGTAGGTTCTACAAAAGTAGTAGCAAGAAAAGTATTTGCAACTTCAGCAGGAATTTTACTCGTTGCAGGTTTAATTCCTAAGTTTTCTGCATTACTTCGTACAATTCCACAGTGTGTACTTGGTGGAGCTGTAGCTTCTGTATTTGCGTCAATCGCTATGACAGGTATTAAGCTTCTTGTAAGTGAAGGTATGTCAGCGAGAAATACAACAGTTGCAGGTATCGCAATTGCAGTAGGAATGGGTGTATCACAGAGTAGCGGATGCTTAAACCAGATGACACAGAGCATTTACAATGGCCTTGGCATGACAATGGGTCTGGAGAATTTCCAGTCAATTATTAACAATACATTTGCATCATCACCGGTAGTATTGGCAACAATCTTCGCTGTAATTTTGAATCTTGTACTTCCAAAAGATGAAGCAAAGAAAAATTAAGTAAAGTATACTCAGGGAGGTTTTAATATGAGTGAATTAATGACACCTATGTCGTTCGAACATCTTTTAAACTGGATTTTAAAAGAACACAAACAGTATGGAACAGTTTTTGGGGAACATGATCCATATGTTGCAGATAGCAAAAACAATCGTGAGATTTTCGGCCGTGCGCTGGAAACTCCAATCGGACCGGCAGCTGGTCCTCATACACAGCTGACACAGAATATCGTTGCTGCATACTATACAGGAAGCCGTTTCTTCGAATTGAAAACAGTTCAGAAAATGGATGGAGCAGAGCTTGCAGCATGCGTAAACAAACCATGTATCGTCGCTGATGATGAGTGCTATAACTGTGAGTGGTCTACAGAGTTATATGTACCACAGGCAATGGAAGAATATATCAAAGCATGGTTCTTATTGAAAGTATTGGCAAAAGAATACAAGCTTGGTGATCCAGATGGATTCCAGTTCAACATCAGTGTTGGATACGATCTGGAAGGAATTAAGAGTGAGAAGATTGATACATTCTTAAATACAATGCAGAATGCAGCAGATTGTGAAGTATTTAAAAACTGCAAACAGTATCTGTTAGATCATGTTGATCTCTTTGAGAATGTAACAAAAGAAGATATCGAAGCGATTCAGCCGGAAATCTGTAATTCAGCTACAATTTCTACATTGCACGGATGCCCTCCGCAGGAGATTGAAAGAATTGCAATGCACTTGATCACAGAAAAAGGATACAACACATTTATTAAATGTAATCCAACACTTCTCGGATATGAGTATGCAAGAAAAACAATGGATGATATGGGATATGACTATGTTGCATTCGGTGATTTCCATTTCAAAGATGACCTTCAGTATGAAGATGCAGTTCCAATGCTTCAGAGACTGATGGCTGTATGTAAAGAACGTAATCTGGAATTTGGTGTAAAAATTACAAACACATTCCCGGTTGATGTAAAACAGAACGAACTTCCAAGCGAAGAGATGTATATGTCAGGTAAATCTCTGTATGCATTGTCTATGTCTGTAGCAGAGAAACTTGCGAAAGACTTTGACGGACAGCTTCGTATTTCTTACTCCGGTGGTGCTGATTACTTCAATATTAAAGGAATCGTTGATTCTGGAATCTGGCCTGTAACAATGGCAACAACAATGTTGAAACCAGGTGGATACCAGAGAGTAAAACAGATGGCAGAAATTCTTGAAAAAGAAAATGACGTATTTACAGGAATTGATGCAGAGGCAGTATCTGCATTAGTAGAAGCAGCTAAGAAAGATCCACATCATGTAAAAGCTATAAAACCACTTCCATCAAGAAAGATGAAAGAAAGTGTTCCTCTGTTGGATTGTTTCGAAGCACCATGTAAAGCAGGATGTCCTATTCACCAGGATATTACAACTTATCTTGAGCTTGTAAGCGAAGGAAAATATGAAGAGGCAATGGAAGTTATCACAGAGAAAAACCCACTTCCATTTATTACAGGTACAATTTGTGCACACAATTGTATGAGCAAATGTACACGTAACTTCTACGAAGATCCTGTACACATCCGTAACATGAAACTGCTTGCAGCTGAGAACGGATATGAAGCATGGCTGAAGAAACAGGGCGTACCTGCAGTGACAAAAGAAGGCAAGGCAGCTGTTGTCGGTGGTGGACCGGCTGGTATGGCAGCAGCATACTTCTTAAGAAGAGCTGGAATGGATGTTACAATCTTTGAGCAGAACGATGCTCTCGGTGGAGTTGTAAGACATGTGATTCCTGAATTTAGAATTGCTTCAAGTGCAATCGATAAAGATGCAGAGATTTTAAATACACTTGGAGTTCACGTTGAACTTAATACACGTGTTAAGAGTGTAGACGAATTGAGAGCTGAAGGATTTGATAAAGTAATCCTTGCAGTAGGAGCATCAAAACCTGGAACATTGAGATTAGAAGAAGGAGATGCTACAAATGCATTAGAGTTCCTGGCTGATTTCAAGGCAAACAATGGTGAGTTAAACATTGGTAAGAATGTTGTAGTTATCGGTGGTGGTAACACAGCTATGGATACAGCAAGAGCAGCAAAACGCACAACAGGTGTTGAGAATGTATATCTTGTATACAGAAGAACAAAGAGATTTATGCCTGCTGATGCAGAAGAGCTGGAGATGGCTATCGAAGACGGTGTAGAATTCAAAGAGCTTCTTTCACCAGTTAAAGTAGTTGATGGAAAACTGACATGTAAAGTGATGAAACTTGGTGACATCGATGAGTCAGGAAGACGTAGTGTTGTTGAGACAGATGAGATTTGCGAGATTGCAGCAGATACAGTGATCGCAGCTGTCGGAGAAAAAGTTCCAACAAAACTCTATGAAGCAAATAGAATCAATGTAAGTGAAAGAGGAAAAGCACTTGTAAACGATGATACATTAGAGTCTAATGTAGAGGGTGTTTATGTAGTTGGTGATGGTCTCGGCGGACCGGCAACTGTTGTTGAAGGAATTCGCGATGGTAAGAAAGCAGCAGAGGCGATTATCGGAACAGCTCTTTCAAGAGACTTTGATGAGAAACTTGAAAGTGAAACAATCTTTGCAAGACAGGGAATCTTAGAATCAGAGAAAAAAGGACAGGCTGAGTCAACACGTTGTCTTGGATGTTCAACAATTTGTGAGAACTGTGTTCAGGTATGTCCAAACCGTGCAAATGTAGCAGTACATGTACCGGGAATGGAAAAAGCACAGATCATCCATGTGGATTCTATGTGTAATGAATGTGGTAACTGTAAGAGCTTCTGCCCATACAGCAGTGCACCATACAAAGATAAATTCACATACTTTGAGAAACCAGAAGATATGTCTGACAGTACAAATCAGGGATTTGCAATTCTTGACAGAGAGAAAGTAAGATGCAAGGTAAGATTCCTTGGAGACGAGTTCATCTGGACAAAAGGAGAAGCTACAAAACTTCCTGAAGGACTGCAGAAATTAATTGAGGCTGTAATTGCAGATGGTATTTTATGATTTTACAATATAACTTAGGTAATTTACAAAAAGTAAATAACTACCGAGAGGCATTCCAACTTGTTGGGATGCCTTCTCAGGTTGTTTCATTTGTCGGGGGCGGAGGAAAAACAACCACAATCCGCCGTTTAGCAAAAACATATTGGGAAGAGGAAATTCCGGTAGTCGTGACAACGACAACGCATATGAGATATGAAGATGTTCCATATATGCTGCTGGAGGAATCAATAGAAAAATTAATTGAATTATTAGATGTTTATGGAAAATGTGTTGTGGGAAATGCAACAGACAGGAAGACAGCAGACGGAACATCAAAATTTTGTTCAACTTCAGAATCATTTTTTGAAGAGATATGTCAGGAAATGGAGCGAAGAGGTGGTGTTGTTCTTGTAGAAGCAGACGGAGCAAAGGAACTGCCATGTAAGGTTCCGGAAGAATGGGAACCGGTAATTCCGAAACAAACAACACAGGTTGTGGCTGTATATGGACTTGATGCGATTGGAAAAACATTTGCAGAAACTTGTTTTCGGGCAGAATTAGCGGCAGAGTTACTGCATAAAAAAATAGAAGATAAAGTGACGACAGATGATATTGTTTGTCTTGCTGTATCTGAATTGGGATCGAGAAAGTCGGTAGGAAATAAAAAATTACATTTATTATTAAACAAGGCAGATTCAGATGAGCGTATTGCGTATGCATTGCAAATTTGTAAAAAAATAGATACAATGTCAGAAAAGCCCGAAAATATTCTTATTACGGGATATGATTTATATGAAAGCAGGTAAAGGAGATTGTCATGAAGATTTGGATTAGAGGTGCCGGGGATTTGGCAACAGGAATCGCATCCAGATTATATAGAAGCGGACATCAACTCTTGATGACAGAGCTTCCGGTGCCTTTGACCGTGCGAAGGACAGTAGCGTTGTCAAGAGCAGTATATGAACAGCATGCAGAAGTGGAAGATATGTCTGCGTTGCTTGTGCATTCAATAAAAGAAGCACTGGAAGTACAAGCTATAGGAAAAATCCCTGTTATTATCGAAGAACCGGAAGTGATTTTAAAAGAATATCAGCCGGATGTTGTTGTGGATGCAATTCTTGCTAAAAGAAATCTGGGTACAGAAATTTCCTGGGCACCGTTTGTTGTAGGTGTAGGACCTGGATTTACAGCAGGAGTAGATTGTCACTGTGTTGTTGAGACGAAGCGAGGTCATACATTGGGGGATGTAATCTGGAAAGGAGAGCCGATTCCAAATACCGGAGTACCTGGAAATGTTGGAGGATTTACGCTTGAACGTTTGATCAAAGCTACGGCAGATGGAGTGATTGAACCAAAGGTACAGATTGGGGATATTGTGGAAAAAGGGCAGCTTGTAGCAATAACAGGAGGGAAACCGGTCTATGCAAAGATGTCTGGAATTGTGCGCGGAATGCTTCAGCCAGGAGTGACTGTGCAGAAAAACCTAAAAGCCGGTGATATTGACGCAAGATGTGAAAGAAAAAACTGCTATCTTATTTCTGATAAGGCAAGAGCTATCGGCGGAGGCGTATTGGAGGCAGTTACTCAGTTTGAACGTATTTATGGGCAATATGCAGTTGTTGTGCTTGCAGCCGGAAGTGGAAGCCGATTTGGTGGAAATAAATTGCAGGAATTAAAGTCCGATAAACCGATGTACCAATATATGTTAGATAAGATGGAAGGACTAAAAGGTTTTCCGACATATATTGTAACCGGAGCAGATGATATTGCGGAGGCAGCGAAGAAGTATGGAATGAATATTGTAGAGAATAAGAAACCGGAAGAAGGAATTTCCCGTTCGGTAAAACTTGGACTGGAGGCATGCTTAGCAGAACATCCTGAGATAAGAGGAATTTTGTTCAGTGTTTGTGATCAGCCGGAACTTACATTTTCCACAATGTTTACATTAATCCGTAAGGCAATGCTTCGCCCACAGCAGATTATTTGCACAGGAAAAGACAAAGAAATGGGCAATCCGGTACTTTGGGATAAAAAATATTTTTCTGAGTTGATGAAACTTACAGGCGATGTTGGCGGAAAGAAAGTTATGCAGAATCATTTACAGGATATTATTATAGTAGAAATAGATGAAGCAGAATTAAAGGATATTGATTATCGCAGAGATTTGGAATAATCTGTACAATCGGAATTGTGCATGATATAATAGACGAGAAAAGTCAACAGTTTATGTATTAGACACAATAAAAGGAGGCCTAATTATATGTGGACGAGAGCAGATTTAAAAACAAGAGCAAAAGTTGCATTTAAACGAAATTATTGGACAGCAGTGCTTGTTGCATTTGTTATGACAATATTTGGTGCAGTTGGAAGTGGAGGCAATGCGGCAAAGAGCATATCCGACGGATATAATTCCGGAGGAAGTGCAGAAGCAATTGCATTTTCATTGGTAGTGGCTGCCATAGCAGCACTTAGTGGGCTGGTATTGCTTGTATTGTCTATCTTTGTTGGGAATGCATTGGAAGTTGGTGGATGTCGATTCTTTATTACCAATCAGACAGAACAGGCACAGGCAGGAACACTAGCCTATGCGTTCAAATCAGGAAATTATGGAAATATAATCCTGACTATCTTTTTGAGAGATTTGTACACAGTCTTGTGGTCATTGTTATTTGTAATACCGGGAATTATTAAGAGTTATGAATACCTTATGGTTCCATATATTCTGGCAGAGAATCCGGCTATGAACAGAAAAGAAGCATTTCTTATAAGTAAAAAGATGATGATGGGGCAAAAATGGAATGCATTTGTGCTAGATTTATCATTTCTTGGTTGGAGATGTTTAGAGGCAATTACATTTGGTATTCTTGGAATCTTTTATGTTGAACCTTATATACAGGCAACAACAGCGGAATTATATGCTTATAATCGTACGATAGCATATCAGAATGGATATATAAGATAATGGATATGTAAGACAGATAAGTTAAAAAATCGATTTGTTTGGTCGAAGCAAATGGCTGCGGACAGCACATGCTGTGTGCAGCCATTTTCCTCTAACTTATTGAAACAACGAATAATTCGAAGTTCCTGTATCGTATGAAATTATCTTATCAAACAATTGTGACTGAAAGGTGTCATAGATAAAAAGAATTTCTTAAAATTCTTAAATTGGTATGAACTGGAGATTATTTATCATTTATCATTTACAATGTGCATGCAGTCATGATCGGCTGCATGCCATTTTGTTTTATTTGATTCATATTGTTCAAATAGCCAGGAAATTGCATCATCCATGCCTTCTTCAGAAATAGGGAAGGATGCAGAAGTCTTTTCCTCATCGGGAGTTTGCTCAAAACACCATGGTTCAGGATAAACAAAAGCTGTAAAGCTTTCTTTACTATCATCACAAAGGAAATAATATCGCATGCCATGATGACATCCGGAAAACGGTTCTTTTTTTAGTCCATTTACAGGAACGAGTCTTTTATCAATCATAAATACACATCCAATCTTTATAGAGTATCAAATAGAAATATAAAATTAGTATATAATAAATATAAGAGAAAATTCAAGAGATAACGTGAAGAGAGTTTTTTGGATTAAAGAAAGAGCAGAAAAATATTTTTAGACAAAAAGGAAGAGCCACATCGCTGTGACTCAAGGGGGAAAAAGTTTATGAAAAAGTGTTCTTTCTTTTGAACAATTACAGTATAGGAAAAAGATATTAGGAAACTATGATTCATTTTTGAACGAATTGTTAACAAATCAGAACAAAAATGTGTATTCACTCCGGAAAAGTACAAAAAATCGATTTTTTAGGAAAATCTTGTATTATTTTATAGCCTTTTTGGCAAATTCAGTAGTTACTAAATCTTCATAAGGGGTACGTTTTTCTAGTTCACCTGCAGTTTCAAGGATATCTTGAAGCAGATCGAAGCTAGATTTTTCAAAAACTAAATTATCTTTCCAAGTGTCCTGATCATAGTATCGGGTTACAATTGTAGTAATGGTATTCAAATCTGTTTCCGGAAATTGTGGTTCAATTACTTTTGCAATTTCAAAAGGAGAGTGGGACTGTACATAGTCCATTCCTTTTTGTAAAGCATTTGTAAAGCCTTGAATGGTGTCAGGATATTGATTAATATAGCTTTGTTTTGCACTGTAAGCAGTGTAAGGAACGTATCCGCTGTCCTTACCGAGTGAAGCTACAACATAACCTTTGTTTTCACTTTCGAGTATGGTGGCGCTTGGTTCGAATTCAATGGTGTAGTCACCTAATCCTTCAGAAAATGCGGCTGCAGTTGAGCCAAAATCAATACTTTGGTTGATGGTGAGATCTGTGGTTGGGTCGATATCATGCTGTTTTAGAATGTATTCAAATACCATTTCCGGCATGCCACCTTTGCGTCCGCCAAGCACATTTTTACCCTTTAAATCATCCCAATCAAAATCTGGCATTTCTTCACGTGCGACGAGGAAATTTCCGGCACGTTGGGTAAGCTGGGCGAAGTTTACTACATGATCGTTCGCACCTTCATTATAAGTGTAGATGGATGATTCCGAACCCATAAATCCAATATCTGCCTCACCTGAGAGTACAGCGGTCATAGTTTTATCGGCTCCAAAACCAGTAACGAGAGTAAGCTTTATGCCTTCATCTTCAAAATAGCCATTCTCAATAGCAACATACATTGGAGCGTAAAAGATAGAGTGAGCAACTTCATTTAGAGTGACAGAGACTGTTTCGGGTGTGTTCGAGACAGCTTTTGTAGTATTATTTGGGGTATGCGAGACAGTATCATCTGCGTGGTCAGAGCCACAGGCAGATAATAGACTGACAGCCAGGGTAGAAGCGAGAAGTATAGGAATAAATTTCTTTTTCATAAATCCTCCTGGAATAAAAAGAGTTTCTTATTTAATATATGCGAGTATAAAAAATAGGTGATCAGTATTTGGATTTACGTTATCATTACAAACAATTTTGGAAAAATCAATAGTGACTTTAAGATGTAATCATGATAGAATCATAAGGAAACATTTATAAAAAGAAGAAAGGAACCTCTATTCGTGATGAATGCGAATAGATATAGAAGAAACAGATGAATACACAAGAACGTAAGAGAAGCAGTTTTTCGGGAAAACTGGGATATGTATTATCAGCGGCCGGAGCATCGGTAGGTCTTGGTAACATATGGAGATTCCCATATTTGGCAGCAAAATATGGCGGGGGTATATTTCTGCTGATTTATATTTTGCTTGCACTGACATTTGGTTATACAATGATCGTTGCAGAATCAGCAATCGGACGTATGACAAGAAAGAGTCCTGTTGGGGCATTTAAGTCATTTGGAAAAGCAAAATGGTTATCATTTGGAGGATGGATTAATGCGATCATCCCGATTTTAATCGTACCATATTATTCAGTAATCGGTGGATGGGTAATCAAATATCTGGTAGAGTATATCAAAGGAAACGGTAAGAGCCTGGCAGCGGATGGATACTTTTCTGAATTTATTTCAAATGGAGTATCAACAGAGTTGTGTTTCCTTGTATTTTGTCTCTTTACATTAGCTATCATTTATGCGGGTGTTCGCAATGGTATTGAGAGAGTGTCAAAGATGATGATGCCGGTTTTGATTTTGCTGTCTGTGATTATTGCAATTTATTCCGTTACAAGACCGGGAGCAATCGAAGGTGTAAAGTATTTCCTTATCCCGAATGTAAAGAATTTCTCATGGATGACAGTAGTTGCAGCTATGGGACAGATGTTTTATTCTTTATCAATTGCGATGGGAATTTTGATCACATTTGGTTCTTATATGAAAAAAGACGTCTCACTTGAGGATTCTACAAGAAATGTAGAAGTATTCGATACTGCAATTGCAATGATGGCAGGTCTTATGATTATTCCGGCAGTGTTTGCATTTTCAGGTGGGGACCCGGACACATTACAGGCCGGCCCTTCATTGATGTTTATTACAATCCCTAAAGTATTCCAGAATATGGGATTTGGAACAGCGGTCGGAATTCTGTTCTTCTTACTTGTATTGTTTGCAGCAATTACAAGTTCAATTGCTTTGACAGAAAGTGCAGTGTCTACATTTGAAGATGAATTAAGATGGAACAGAAAGAAATCGACAATTATAGTGGGAATTATTATGGTTGCCCTTGGAAGCTTATCCTCACTGGGATACGGACCACTTGCGGTTGTGAAAATTATCGGTATGCAATTTCTGGATTTCTTTGATTTTATGACAAACTCTGTTATGATGCCAATCGCAGCAGTGATGACATGTTTATTAGTGTCAAAAGTTGTTGGAATACAGCGAATTGAAGAAGAAGTCATGCAGGGAGAAAGTTCATTCCGCAGAAGAAAAATATTTATTGTGATGATCAAATATTTATGCCCGATTTTTGCAGTTATTATATTATTAAGTTCTGTTGCAAATGCATTTGGCTGGATTTCGATGTAAAGAATGAGGGTGAATAAGGCAGATTAATCATGCTGGTAGGTGCAACGGCTATTGTCATAGCAGCAGACATGATTTACAGAAGAAAAAGAAACAAATAATGTTTTATATCATTAATAGACGTTCGACTTGAATAAGGCATCCCATGGCAAATTATAAGAAAGTATTTGTCAAGGGATGTCTTTTTTATCCTAAAAGGGAACAGGATGTTTTTTTGTTGGAAAATAATGAATAAAAAAAAGTGCATGTGACCCAAAACCTAAAAAAAATTTAGAATGTAAAAAACATTTTGAGAAAAAGATTGCTTTTTAGTTGAATTGTGATAAAATATAAAGAGATAGAACAACATATAAGTAAAAAATTAACAAAAAACCAAGACGAATTTAGGGCTTCGTTTTGGATGATATGTTGAAATGAGAAAGGAGATTCTGATATGGCAACGTTTATCGTTAATGGACGAGAGGTTACCCCAACAAAAAATCAGAAGCTGTTAAGATTCCTCCGCGACGAATTACATTTGACATCAGCAAAAGATGGATGTAGTGAAGGCGCCTGTGGAGCCTGTACAGTTATTATTGATGGGCAGACCTGTAAATCATGTGTTCCGGATACAAATTCACTTGAGGGAAGAAGTGTAATCACGGTAGAAGGACTGACAGAGTGGGAGAAAAAGGTATACACATATGCTTACGGAAAAGCGGGAGCAGTACAGTGTGGATTTTGTATCCCAGGTATGGTAATGTGTACAAAAGCATTGCTGGATGTGAATCCAGAACCGACAGATGATGAGATAAAATATGCACTCCG
This sequence comes from Ruminococcus hominis, assembly GCF_014287355.1. NCBI lineage: Bacteria > Bacillati > Bacillota > Clostridia > Eubacteriales > Oscillospiraceae > Ruminococcus > Ruminococcus hominis. The sequence continues at coordinate 1,117,630 of NZ_JACOPE010000001.1, forward strand.
CAATAATTATTGCAGATGTACAGGATATGTTAAAATCATGGATGCGGTTCGTCTGGCAGCTAAGATTCTGAGAGAGGGAGCAGTTCCGGATGATGGGGAAGATGACTGGACACTTGGAACAAGCGTAGCTAGAGTAGATGTAGAGGAAAAAGTACTTGGAACAGGAAAATATCCGGACGACTATTGTCTGGAAGGTATGTTATACGGTGTTGCACTGAGAAGTAAATATCCTCGTGCACGTGTGCTTTCAATTGATACATCGAAAGCAGAGGCACTTCCAAAGGTGGTTTCAGTAGTGACAGCGAAAGATATTCCAGGCGAGAATAAGATTGGACATTTGAAGCATGACCAGTATTCACTGATTCCGGAAGGCGGTCTGACACATTATCTTGGAGATGCAATTGCATTGATCGCAGCAGAAGATTTGGAGACAGCCGAGAAGGCTAAAAAGTTAATTAAAGTAGAATATGAGGTTCTTCCACATGTTCATACAATTGAAGAGGCCGCAGCTCCAGATGCACCAAAGGTATATGATGAAGAAGAGAATAACATTTGTGCTTATAAGCATATCAGTCGTGGTAATGCAGATGAAGCAATTAAAAATTCCAAATATGTGCTTTCACATCATTTTGAAACACCATGGACAGAGCATGCATTCCTTGAGCCGGAATGTGCAGTATCTTTCTATGATGAAGAGGGAGACATTTTCGTTTATTCTACAGACCAGTCCGCACATCAGACATTGAAAGAATGTAGAATGTTGCTTGGAACAGATAAAGTAAAAGTACAGAATGCTCTTGTCGGCGGTGGATTTGGCGGTAAAGAGGATATGACAGTACAACATCTTAGTGCTTTACTCACATATGTTACAAAGAAACCGGTTAAGATGAGATTAACAAGAGCCGAGTCACTTCTTGTTCATCCGAAGCGTCATCCATTTTATATGGATTTCACAATGGGATGTGATGAAAATGGAGTGATCCAGGGAGTAAAAGCGAAAGTAACTTCTGACACAGGTGCATTTGCATCACTTGGAGGTCCGGTATTGGAACGTGCATGTACACATGCAGCAGGTCCATATCATTATGAGAACTTCGAGATTGAAGGAACTGCTTATTATACAAACAATCCACCGGCAGGAGCATTCCGTGGATTTGGTGTTACTCAGACATGTTTTGCAACAGAGACATTGTTGAATATGATGGCAGATAAAGTCGGCATTACACCTTGGGAAATTCGTTATCGTAATGCAATCCGTCCGGGAGAAGTATTACCGAATGGTCAGATTGTAGATGAATCTACAGGTTTAGTGGAAACACTGGAAGCAGTGAAAGAGGAATATGATGCAGCATTGGCTGAAGGAAAAGCAGTCGGACTGGGCTGTGCGATGAAGAATGCCGGTGTTGGTGTTGGTATTCCAGATACAGGTCGTGTGAAACTGATCGTAGAAGAGGATGAAAAGTTACACATTTTTACAGGTGCATCTTGTATCGGACAAGGATTGGGAACAGTACTTGTACAGATGATCGTAACTAATACAGACCTGAAACGTGATGATATCGTATATGAGAGAAGTAATACATGGGTTTCACCTGATTCTGGAACAACATCCGGATCACGTCAGACATTGGTTACAGGTGAAGCATGCCGCAGAGCTTGTGAGAAATTCATGGAAGAAAGAAAAGCAGGAAAATCCATGAAAGATATGATAGGGGAAGTGTATTATGGAGAATATCTTGCTAAGACAGATCCGCTTGGAGCAGATGTGCCGAATCCTGTTTCCCACGTTGCTTATGGATATGCTACACAGGTATGTATCATTGATAAAAAGACAGGTAAGATTGAAAAGATGATCGCAGCTCATGATGTCGGTAAAGCAGTCAATCCATTATCCTGTGAAGGCCAGATCGAAGGCGGAGTTGTTATGTCTATGGGATACGCACTTCGCGAGCAGTATCCAATTGATGAAAACTGTAAGCCAATTGATAAATATGGTTCACTGAGATTATTCCGTTCACATGAAATCCCAGAGATTGAGGCAATCGTAATTGATAAACCGGGACTGAATGTGGCATGCGGAGCAATTGGAATCGGAGAGATCACATCGATTCCAACAGCACCGGCAATCGCAGATGCATATTGTAGATACGATGGAGAGAGACGTTTTAGTCTTCCATTGTGTAACACACCATATGAAAGGAAGGATTGATTATGGCAATAAAAAAGAAATTTCCATATCGTTCAGCGGTTGTAGCCTGTAATGGAGGATGTAGAGCGAACAGCGAAGAGCCAACATGTACAAAAGGTTGTATCGGTTGTGGCGAGTGTGTAAATAATTGTAAATTTGGTGCAATTTCAATCAATGAATACAAAGTTGCAGAAGTAGACGAAGAAAAATGTATCGCATGTGGAAAATGTGTAAAAGCCTGTCCACAGGAAATTATCCATATTCATGAATGTGCAAATTATATCGTAGTGAAATGTTCAAATGATGCTAAGGGAGCCGATGCTCGTAAAGAGTGTGAAGTAAGCTGTATTGGATGTGGTATCTGCGAAAAAACTTGTACAGCCGGAGCAATTAAAGTAATAGATAATTGTGCGGTGATCAACGAAGAATTATGTTTGAGCTGTGGCATGTGTGCAGTGAAATGTCCAAGACATGCAATTTATGACTTAAGGGGAATTTATACAAAAGTCAGATAAGGCTAAAAAGAAAATATTGAAGTTTATGAGAAGATGAGAGACTTGTAAATCTGGTAAAAAATATCAGATTTACAAGTCTTTTTTTGATATTTTAGAAAAGCGTTTTCTTTGTTCATACTTGACACAAGTACGAAATCGGACTATACTAAAAACAAGTACGAAATCAGACTTATAGGAGGAAATATGGATCAAGAAAAGAAACCAGGAATATACATGAGTTCATATCTTTGTGAATTTAATCGTATTTTTAAAGAATTCAATGATATTTACCATGATGTAGCATTGAGATTAGGACTGTCGAACAGTGCCTTTGATATTTTTTATGCCATTTGCGAATTGGGGGATGGATGTTTACAGCGTGATATTTGTAAGACAACATTTATTCCGAAACAGACAGTAAATTCATCTATACGCAATCTCGAAAGAGAAGGATACTTGACATTAGTACACGGAAAAGGAAGGAATATGCACATTTATTTAACAGAAAGAGGAAAAAAGATGTTAAAAAATGTGATCTATCCGGTTATTGATGTGGAAAATGATTCATTTAAAGGACTCACAGATGAAGAGAGTGAACTGCTCTTGCGATTACTTGAAAAATATAATGTAGAGTTGAAGCATGGATTTGAGAAATTACCATGTATAAAAGAAAAAATGGATGAAGAAAAAGTGGACGGAGGAAGATAGCGTGAAGATACAACTATCAGAACATTTTACATATCGAAAATTATTAAGATTTGTAATGCCATCTATTATAATGATGATTTTTACATCAATTTACAGTGTAGTGGATGGATTATTTGTATCAAATTATGTGGGCAAAACAGCATTGGCATCGATCAATCTGATTTTACCTTTTATAATGGGAATATCAGCGCTTGGCTTTATGATTGGTACTGGAGGAAGTGCTATCGTAGCAACAACAATAGGAGAGGGCAAAAAAGATCTGGCTAATGAATATTTCTCATTGTTAGTGTATGTAACGACAATCGGAGGAATTTTATTATCTATTTTAGGAATGTTTTTGACACCGGCTGTCGCTTCAGCACTTGGTGCAGAGGGAGAGCTTCTTAAGGATTGTATCTTGTATGGAAGAATTTCATTTATCTCTATGCCGGCATTTATGCTACAGAATGTGTTTCAGAGCTTTTTTGTAGCTGCAGAAAAACCGAAATTAGGATTAGGTGTGATTATTACAGCAGGTGTTACGAATATGGTGCTGGATTTACTTTTTGTCGGTCTGTGTGGATTTGGACTGGCAGGTGCCGCAGTTGCAACAGTGTGCGGCGAATTTATAGGAGGTCTTTTCCCGATAATCTATTTTGCGAGAAAGAATTCCAGTCTGCTTCAACTTGGAAAAACACATTTGGATGTGCGTATTATTGTTAAGACTTGTGTAAATGGTTCATCAGAGCTTATGACAAACCTTTCAAGTTCCATCGTAAACTCGTTATTTAATATTCAGCTTATGAAATTTGCCGGGGAAAATGGTGTGGCTGCATATGGAACAATCATGTATGTAAGTTTCGTATTTGTATCTATTTTCCTTGGATATTCAATTGGAAGTGCACCACTTATCAGCTATAACTATGGTGCGGCTAATCATACAGAATTGAAAAATCTATTTAGAAAGAGTCTGAGTCTGATAGGAATTTCCGGCGTAGCAATTGCAATATTATCACAGTTCCTTGCAATTCCGCTGTCGATTTTATTTGTTGGATATGATAAAGAATTACTTTTGATGACACAGCATGCATTCCGAATTTATTGTCTGGTATATTTAGTAAATGGATTTAATATTTATGGGTCATCTTTTTTCACAGCACTTAATAATGGACTAATATCAGCAGTTATTTCATTTTTGCGAACACTGCTTTTCCAGGTTGGTACAGTTATTGTGTTGCCGATGATATTTGGTATTGATGGGATTTGGTCGGCAGTGACAATTGCAGAAATATTGACTTTATGTGTGACAGTGACATTTTTGGTAAAGCAAAGGGAAAGATATCATTATGCGTAAGAAATGTCCAGAATAGGATAAGAAAATTCTTTTTTGCGAAGACGTTTTGAAGTATACTAATAGTTAGTAAAGGTAGAACGAAAGGAGGTCCAGGCGATGGACGTAAGAAGCATAGGGGAAGCAATCAAAAATGGAAATACTGCTTTAGGGATTGAATTTGGATCGACACGTATCAAAGCAGTTTTGATTGATGCACAGAACCAGCCAATCGCATCAGGAAGCCATGACTGGGAGAATCATTTAAAAAATAATATTTGGACGTATCCATTAGAGGAAGTGTGGAGCGGACTGCAGGATTGTTATGCAAATTTGAAAAAAGAAGTAAAAGAAAAATATGGTGTTACAATCACAACATTTGGGGCAATGGGATTTAGTGCGATGATGCATGGATACCTTGCTTTTGATGAGAAAGATGAGCAGCTGGCAGAGTTCCGTACATGGAGAAATACAATTACAGAGCAGGCTTCTGAAGAATTATCAAAAGTATTTCAGTTCCATATCCCGCAACGTTGGAGTATTGCACATTTGTATCAGGCAATTTTAAATGGGGAAGAGCATGTAAAGGATGTAAGATTTTTCACAACACTTGCAGGCTATATCCATTGGCAGCTGACGGGAGAAAAGGCAATCGGAATTGGAGATGCGGCAGGAATGTTCCCAATTGATTCGGCTACAAAGGATTGGGATGTGAATATGATTGGACAGTTTGATCAGCTTGTCGAAGCGAAAGCATTTCCATGGAAATTAGAAGAGTTACTTCCGAAGGTACTGGTTGCCGGAGATGCGGCAGGCGTTTTGACTGAAGCAGGAGCAAAATTGTTAGATACAGAGGGTGATTTACAGGCTGGAATCCCTGTTTGCCCACCAGAAGGAGACGCCGGAACAGGTATGGCTGCAACGAATAGTGTAGCTGTCCGTACAGGAAATGTTTCTGCCGGAACAAGTGTATTTGCAATGGCAGTTTTGGAAAATCCGTTGTCTAAACCATATGACGAAATCGATATGGTTACAACACCGGCGGGAGATCCTGTTGCGATGGTACACTGCAATAACTGTACATCAGATTTGAATGCATGGGTAAATCTTTTGAAAGAATGTGTGGAAGCATTTGGCGTGAAAGTGGATATGAATACATTGTTCGGAACATTGTATAACAAAGCGCTGGAGGGGGATGCTGATTGTGGCGGACTTCTTGCATATAATTATTTTTCAGGAGAGCATATTACAGGATTTGAGGCAGGTCGTCCGATGTTCGTGCGTAAGCCAGAAAGCAAATTTAATCTTGCAAACTTTATGAGAGTGCATTTGAGTACATCGCTCGGAGCATTAAAAACAGGTATGGATATTCTGACAAAGCAGGAACATGTGGAGTTAGATAAGATGTTAGGTCATGGCGGACTGTTTAAGACAAAAGGAGTCGGACAGAGAATCCTTGCAGCTGCGATTGATACACCTGTATATGTTATGGAGACAGCAGGAGAAGGTGGAGCATGGGGAATTGCACTGCTTGCTTCTTATATGTTAAATAAAGAAGAGGGCGAGTCATTGACTTCTTATCTTGCACAGAAAGTATTCGGTGGAGAAGAAGGAGAACGCATGGATCCGGTTGCATCAGATGTCGAAGGTTTTGAAGCATTTATGCAGAATTATAAAAAAGGTCTTGCGATTGAACGTGCAGCTGTAGAATCTCTTCGATAAAAAATACTTGAATTATAAAAACGTTTTTGATAAAATCTCAAGAGGATGACACTAGGGACGGAGTTTAGTGGACTTTTTTGCTGGCAAAAAAGCCACTAAACTCCGTCCCTGAATGATTTGTTTATAAATGGTTGTTTTTTAGAGGAGTTAAATAATGAGCAAGACAATGACAAATGATATGACATCAGGAAATCCTACAAAATTAATCATTAATTTTATGATTCCACTTTTTCTTGGAAATTTGTTTCAGCAATTTTATAATATTGCAGATTCTGTTGTTGCCGGAAAGTTTGTGGGGGTAAATGCTTTGGCAGCGATAGGTTCAACGACATCTCTTATGTTTTTGGTTACTGGTTTGTTAAATGGTGCCGGCAGTGGTTTTGCAATTTTGATATCACAATGGTTTGGGGCAAAGGATTATAAAAATATGCGGAGATATCTGGCAATGTCCCTATATCTGATGGTGATTATTGTAGTTGTTATGACGGTTGGACTGAGTTTGGCAAATGAACCTCTTTTGCGATTGATGAATTCGCCGGAAAACTTGATCGGAGATATAAAAAGTTATATGGGTGTAATCTATGCGGGATTATTTGCAACTGGGGCATACAATATGCTTGCGGCAGTCCTAAGGGCGGTTGGAGATTCAAAATCGCCACTTTATTTTTTGATTATTTCAGGTGTGATCAATATTATCCTTGATATCGTATTTGTTATATGTCTTGGAACCGGTGTTGTAGGCTGCGGTTATGCAACAGTGATCGCACAGGGAATTTCAGCGGTATTATGTTTCATATATATCTTGAAAAAATTTCCGATTCTACATTTAAAAAAGGAAGATTTTGAATTTTCAGGAGAGTTATGCAGAAGATTACTGGCGCTTGGTGTGCCGATGGCATTGCAGTTTTCGATTACATCAATCGGAACAATTATTGTTCAGACAGCCATAAATGTATATGGTGCGACTTGTATAGCCGGTTTTGCAGCAGGTGGAAAAATTCAGAGTGTGATGGGAGTTATTTTTATTTCCTATGGCGCAGCAATGGCAACTTATGTTGGACAGAACTGTGGAGCAGGAAGGATGGATCGAGTAAGGCAAGGTGTGCGAAGCACACAGATTATGGTTTTGATCTGGAGTTTTGTATTGATGGCCTTGGTATTATTGTTTGGAAAATATGCAATTTATCTGTTTGTGGATCGAACAGAAACAGATGTGGTCGAGGCGGCACTTACCTATTTCAAAGCAGTCGCATGGTGTTATCCTTTTCTCGGCAGTATTTTTATTTATCGAAACGCCCTGCAGGGAATGGGATATGGGCTTGTGCCAATGCTTGGCGGAGTGTTTGAGCTTGTAGCAAGAACAATAATCGTTATAAGTGTGGCCGGAAAAGCAAGTTATTTTGGGGTGTGCCTGTCAGACCCGGCGGCATGGATAGCAGCTTTGATTCCATTGATACCATACTATATTTATATAATGCGGAAGGTGTGATGTGGAAGTGGTGCCAGTTGGGGACGGAGTTTAGTGGCTTTTTTGCGAGCAAAAAAGCCGCTAAACTCCGTCCCCAACTGGTCACCCTCGCCCACCGACTCCCTTCCCTGAAAAATTTAAGTGAGGAGAGTGAAATATGCAGCAGTTACAAAAGGACATGACAAGTGGAAGTCCTACAAAAATTATTTTAAATTTTACATTTCCCATTTTTATAGGAAATGTATTTCAGCAATTTTATAATATGGCAGATACCGTGATTGTCGGTAAATTTGTGGGAACGAAGGCATTGGCGGCAGTTGGAAGTACAGGAACGATCATGTTTTTGATTTATGGATTTGTAACAGGAATGACAGCCGGATTTACTGTACTAACAGCACAGAAATTTGGTGCGGGTGATATGAAAGCAATGAGACAGACGGTAGGTGGTGCTGCCGTGTTGACAACGATTGTGACGATTATATTGACGACGCTGGGACTGTTGTTTATGAAGCCATTGCTGATATTTATGAAAACACCATCGGATATTTTTAAGGATGCTTATGCTTACATTATGATCATTTGTGCAGGAATTGCGGCACAGATGTTATACAATTTGATGGCAAGCATTTTAAGAGCATTGGGAAATAGTAAAGTTCCGTTATATTTCCTGATATTATCGGCACTTTTAAATATTGCATTAGATTTATTGTTGATTATCGTATTTGGGCTTGGTGCTTCCGGAGCGGCATATGCAACGGTGATTGCACAGGGAATATCCGGATTACTGTGCCTGGTTTATGTAAAGTTGAAGGTTCCGTTGCTTCATTTGGAAAGAGATGATTGGAGACCAAAGGGACATTTATTAAAAATGCAGTTTGCAGTTGGCGTGCCGATGGCATTGCAGTACTCCATTACAGCAATCGGTACAATGATGGTTCAGACATCCCAGAATCTGCTCGGCTCCAATATTGTCGCAGCATTTACGGCAGCAAGTAAAATTGAACAGGTAGTTACTCAGGCGTATGTTGCACTAGGAACAACAATGGCGACATACTGTGCACAAAATATCGGTGCAGGTAAGATAAAAAGAATCCGTAAAGGATTCAAATCAGCAACTATTATGGCAAGTATTTATGCAGTTGTTACGGCAGCTTTGATAATGACAGTCGGAAAATATATGACATATTTGTTTGTGTCAGATAATGTGATTGAAATTATGAGCAATGTAGATATTTATTTGAAATGTATCGGAGTATTCTTTATTCCACTTGCAATCGTGAATCTATATCGAAATGGAATTCAAGGAATGGGCTATGGACTACTTCCGATGATGGCAGGTGTGGCAGAGTTGGTCGGACGAGGAGTAGTAGCAGTGATCGCAGCAAATAAAAGAAGTTATTTTGGTGTTTGCATGGCAAGTCCCGCAGCATGGGTGCTGGCAGGTGGATTACTGCTTGTAATGTATTATTATATTATGTTGAAGGATATGAAAAGAAAATTTCCGAATCGAATAGAGTAGTGCCATTTGGGGACTGAGTTTAGTGTGCCATTTGGGGACGGGGTTTAGTGGCTTTTTTGCGAGCAAAAAAGCCACTAAACCCCGTCCCCAAATGGCACTAATGGCACCTAAAAGGTTACTTGATGTTATCTAATGATTTGAACTGATATCCCATTTCTTCCCATTTTGTCAGAAGCTCATCGAGAATCTCGCCATTCGTTTTGGAGGTGCTATGAAGCAGGACAATGGCACCTGGGTGAACACGTGTAAGTAATTTGTCGAAAGCTTCTTCCTTTGTTGGCTGATTGTTTTCTTGCCAGTCAACATAGGCAAGGCTCCAGAAGAAAGTATGATAGCCGAGTTCTTTTGCCATTTGTAAATTATTCTCATTATATTTCCCTTGCGGAGGACGATAGAATTTAGTCATTTCTTTGCCAGTAACATTGTTGTAGGCGTTCTCTACATCTTTTAATTCCTTTTCAAATGCAGAGAGGGAGGATAGTTTTGTCATATCAGGATGATGATATGTATGATTGCCGACGATATGTCCTTCTTTCTCCATTCGCTTTATCAAATCTGGATTTGACTCAATATAAGTTCCGACAACAAAAAATGTGGCTGGAGCATTGTGTTTTTTTAGTGCATCTAAAATTATGGGAGTGTTTCCATTTTCAAATCCGGCATCAAATGTCAAGTAGAGGACTTTTTCAGTAGTATTTTGTGCATAATAAGCATCGAATCTGGCGAGTTCTTCCATAGATGCATTTGCAATGGGCGGTTCGCCATCGGTCTGAAAACTTAATCCCCAGTTTCCTTCAGAAGAACAAGTGATAGCAGATGGGCGAAGTTGTTCTTTCATTTGTGCAGTAAAACGTCCGATACAAAAGGATGCACAAAAAAACAAGAGGATGGCAAAGAGACGAAGCGAGATAGCATATGTTTGGGTAGTGCGAAATGTGGAAATTTTGTCTTTGATTTTCTTCATAAACAAGAATCCAAGAAGATTTTTGTTTTAATATATTCACAGAAAAGAAAAATCAGAACGGAAGTAAAGCATAAATAGACATTTCCCAAAAAAAGTGATAGAGTAAAAAAATAGAAATTTTAGAAAGAGGAAACAAAATGAAGAAAAGCGCATTGTTTTTTGATATAGATGGAACAATATTATCTGAAATTACAAAGGAAATTCCTGAGAGTGCATTGGAAGCGTTGAATCAGGCAAAGAAAAACGGACATAAGATGTATATCAATACAGGACGTACCTATTGTAATATTCCACCGCAGCTGCGACGATTTGATTTTGACGGATTTTTATGCGGATGTGGATGTTATCTGGTGTGCAACGATGAGGTCGTGTTGGAGAGCCATATAGAAAAGAAGCGTGGACAGGACATTATTGATATGATGTACGAATGTAAGTTGGATGGAATCCTGGAAGGTACAGAGGATGCATATTTCCCGATAAAACGCTCTCGATTTGAAATGCTCGAAACGTCTCGGCGATTTTTTGCAAAAAAAGGACTCGGGATTGAGAAATATATCGATGAAGGTGATATAGAATACGATAAATTATTTGTATATGCAGATGAGCAGAGCGATAAACAAAAGTTTTTCGATTTTCTGAAGGCAGACATGGAAGTGATTGACCGAGGAGATAATGCATATGAAATCGCTCAGAAACCATTTTCAAAAGCAACGGCATGTGAATTTATGAGAAAACGTCTTGGGTTAGAGTTGGATCAAGTTTATGTGTTTGGAGATAGCGGTAATGATTTATCCATGTTCGAATACGCACAACACACAATTGCACTGGGAGCACATTCAGAGGTGCTTGATCCCTATACAGAATTTGTGACCAAGACCGTTGAAGATGACGGAATTGCGTATGCCATGAAACATTATGGATTGATTTAAGTCGAGAAGACTCTCACCTCTTCAGGTGGTGAGTAATAGCAAATTTGTCTCAGTGAAAGCACCTCAACTAGGCGATTATTGGAGGAGGATACACGATGAAATTATTTGTATACAGTTATAGAGAATTCGATGAAGCAGAATTTTTTCAAAAATTTGCAGAAGAGTATCATGTAGAGCTTGGAATTTGTCATGATGCTCCAACGATGGAAAATGCTTATCTAGCAGAAGGATACCCATATGTCAGTATCATTACAACTAAAATCGATGAGGAGTTGATGAATCGTTTTCATGCACTTGGCGTGAAAATGATTTCGACAAGAACAATCGGTTACGATCATATTGATTTGGAAGCTGCCAGAAAATGTGGCATCAGCGTGGGAAATGTGACGTATTCTCCGGAGTGTGTCGCGGATTATACGGTGATGTTGATGCTGATGTCCATTCGTAAAATGAAACGGATCATGCAGCGTGAAGAGATCAATGACTTTTCGCTTCCCGGTATTAAGGGAAAAGAGATGCCGAATTTTACAGTCGGAGTGCTCGGAACCGGACGAATCGGTCGTGCTGTGATTCGTGATATCAGCGGATTTGGCTGTAAGATTTACGCATATGATCAGTATGAAAATGATGAAGTGAAAAAATATGCACAGTATGCATCTTTAGATGAAATTTATGAAAAATGCGATATGATTACCCTTCATATGCCATTAACAAAGGAAAATATGCATTTGATCGATGCAGAAGCAATTCGGAAGATGCAGGATGGTGTTGTGTTGATTAATACAGCGAGGGGCGGATTGATCGATACGAAAGCGTTAATTGACGGACTGGAATCCTGCAAAATAGGAGCGGCAGGATTGGATGTTATTGAAGACGAATTTGGAATGTATTATTTTGATAGAAAATCAGATGTTTTAAGTAAGCATGATTTATATATTTTAAGAGGATTTCCAAATGTTATCGTAACTCCGCACATGGCATTTTATACAGACCAGGCAGTAAGTGATATGGTAAAACATTCGATTGAAAGTTGTATGCTTCATGAGGCGGGAAAAGAGGATCCTTGCAGGGTGATTTGAGACAGAGGAAAATGAATATGAAAGTGGTAGTAGCAGTAGATTCATTTAAAGGAAGCATGACTTCCATGGAGGCCGGAAGAGCAGCAGAAGAAGGAATAAGGGCAGCAAAACCTGATGCCAAAGTGGTGGTAAAACCATTGGCAGACGGAGGAGAAGGAACAACAGAAGCGTTAATAGAAGGTCTTGGTGGAGAAAAAATAGAAGTTACGGTAACGGGACCTTACGGATTGCCGGTAACAGCTTATTATGGATATTTAAAGGAAACAAAAACAGCGGTGATCGAGATGGCTTCAGCAGCAGGAATTACGTTGTCGAATGAAAGAAATCCAATGAAGGCAACTACTTATGGTGTTGGAGAAATGATTGAAGATGCTCTTTCCAGAGGATGCAGAGATTTTATAGTTGGAATCGGAGGAAGTGCAACCAATGACGGAGGAGTTGGAATGCTTCGTGCATTAGGATTTGAGTTTCTGGATGAAAATGGAGAAGATGTCGGAAATGGTGCCCAGGCGTTGGGGCGAATTGCTCAGATTGAGACAAAAAAGAAAAATCCACTTCTTGCAGAGTCATTTTTTAAAGTGGCATGTGATGTGACTAATCCACTTTGTGGAGAAAATGGTGCTACATTTATATTTGGATCGCAGAAAGGCGTGACAGAAGAACAAAAAGTACCGATTGACGGTGCAATGAAACATTACGCAGCTATAACAGAACAGACTCTTGCGTGTGATTGTGTGAATGCCAAAGGAAGCGGAGCAGCCGGCGGAATGGGTTTTGCATTTTTATCATATCTGCAGGCAGAACTGATACCTGGAATTGATCTGATATTAGATGCTGTTGGAATAGAACAGGAATTAAAGGATGCAGACATCGTTGTAACAGGCGAAGGAAAATTAGATTTTCAGACTGCGATGGGAAAAGCACCGGTAGGAGTGGCAAAACGTGCTAAGAAACATGGTGCAAAAGTGATTGCGTTTGCAGGAAGTGTTACACCGGAAGCTGCGGCGTGCAATGAAGTCGGAATTGATGCGTTTTTTCCAATCGTGAGAGGTGTTACTACAATAGAAGAAGCAATGAATACAGAAAATGCAAAGAATAATATGCGTATGACAGTAGAACAAGTCTTTCGGTTAATGTGACCAATGGGGACGGGGTTTAGTGGCTCTTTTGCGAACAAAAGAGCCACTAAACCCCGTCCCAATAACATTTAGTTAAGCTTTTTTCAATTAATAGTTGACAAAATCGTAAAAATGTGCGGCACCTTACTGATTATTATAATCAGTAAGGTGCCCTTTGAAGTTAGATATATTTTTACTTCAAGGAGGTACCACACATGTACATGACACCAGCAACTATTCGAAAACGTTTCTTCTCTGTTCTTGAAACAGCAGAGAAAAATATTCATTTGTATGTTAATACTCCAGGTTCAGATATGACCAGACACAGACTCTGTCCTTTTTCTGACACGGTAAAATCTACTCTCTGCCTCACCATGAATAGGACAAATACAGAATTATTTAACTTTTTTATGTCCCAAAACAAGAAAGTTCCATCTAAATCAGCTTTCACACAACAGCGAAAAAAACTAATTGCTGATTTTTTCCCGTATCTTTTAAAATCTTTTAATGAAAAAATTCCTTTTACCAAAACGTATAAAGGGTTTCATCTTGTTGCAGTAGATGGTTCTGATATTAATCTTCCTACTAATAAAAATGATTTTGAATATCGTATAAAACAGGCTCGAAGTGACAATGTGTTTTTTCAGATGCATTTGAACACTTTGTTTGATATCTGTGAAAACAGGTATATTACTGCTGTTACCCAACCACGCCCTAAAATGAATGAAACACAGGCTTTCTGTCATATGGTCGATCACTGTAATCTGCCAGAAAATACGATACTTATCGCAGATAGAGGATATGCCTCGCTAAACACAATGGCTCATTTAATTGAAAAAAAGAAATTTTTTCTCATTCGCTGGAAATCTCCGTCTGCACCATCTGCTTTTCTGAAAGATATTTTGCCAGCTGAAACAGAATCAGATAGAGAGATTGTTTTGGACGTAACAAGATCGAAAAAAAACAAGCATCTTTGTCATGGGGATAAAATGAAAATAGTAAAAAATAAAAGAACCTTCGAGCCGATTCCGATTGATGATAAGAAAAGTGTATATACCATGAAAATTCGATGCACCTGTATACAACTTGAAAATGGAAACTACGAATATTTGATTTCTAATTTACCATTAAAAAATTTTTCTGCACTGGATCTACGAGAACTTTACTGGAAAAGATGGTCTATTGAAACTTCTTTCCGACGCTTAAAATATGCGCTTTCACTAGTGTATTTACATTCGGTTAATCGGGAACTGATTATTCAAGAAGTATATGCAAAACTTATTATGTATAACTTTGCCTCACTTCTTCACACCTTTGCTACAGAAGAAAAAAAGAAAGAGCAAGGAAAGAAAAAAAGGAAATATGAATACAAAATATCCTTTGAAGATGTTCTTCCTATTGCACGAAGATTCATAAAACATCGAATGACGAATGATATAGTAAAAGCTCTAATGCTACGACATCAAACAGCTATTAGGGTGAAACAACAGACCGCTCGACAGGTCAGATCACAAACTGTAAAGCCGTTAAACAATAGAGCTTAACACAAGATATATTATATTGTATTAATCAGGCAGAAGCAAGGCTCTGCCTGATTATGGTGCAAAAAAATATTTTCTTATAAAAATCATCTACTTTTATGATAATAATACTTTTTAAAAGCTTAGGGAAGAGAACTTCAATAGGTTCATACTATGATGAAAAAAGCTTAACTAAATGTTATTGACCCCGTCCCCATTGGTCTGCAAATAATAAAACACACAACCCTATTGACTTAATAGGTAAAAGATGCTAAACTTCATTTATCAAAAAGATAAGTGGAGTTTTTTATTTTACCGGGTAGTAAAATAAGAGTAAAAGGCAGGTGCAGGATAGATGAAACAGATATTATGCTTTGGCGATTCAAACACATGGGGATTAAATGCGGAGACAGGAACACGATTTTCTTGGGAAGAGAGATGGACAGGTGTCTTACAGGAAAAATTGCAGGGACGCGATATTCGAGTGATTGAAGAGGGGTTATGCGGAAGAACAACAATATTTGAAGATCCGTTTCGTATAGGAAGACGAGGAACGGAATTACTTCCAACGTTATTGGAAACACACACTCCAGATGCAATTGTCTTGATGCTTGGAACCAATGACTGCAAAACAATATTCGGTGCATCTGCAGAAGTAATCGGGAAAGGAATTGCAAAATTGTTGGAACAGATTGAACAATTTGCATCAAAAGCGAAAGTACTGGTGATATCTCCGATTCATTTGGGGGATAAAGTATGGATGGAAGAGTTTGACCGTGAATTTTCACAGGAATCGGTAGAAGTATCGAAAGAATTGGAATCGGTATATGAAACGATTGCTCAGAAATATGGAAAACAGTTTATGCGGGCAGCAGATTATGTGAGCTGCTCGGCAGCAGACCAGGAACACATGGATAAGGAGAGTCATCTAATTCTTGCAAATGCAATCTATAAAAAATTAGAAGAAGGGATTTTATAAAAAATGAAACATGCATTTATAAAATCGATTCCTATTTTGTGTAGTTACGTGTTTGTAAGTATGGCATATGGGATTATGATGGAAGAAGCGGGATTTCATTGGTACTATTCTTTATTGATCAGTTTAACCGTATATACAGGAGCATTTCAGTTTGTTTTGATTACATTTTTAAGCAGTGGAGCTTCTATTCTTACAATCGCATTGACAGCACTATTAATGAATAGCAGGCAGACATTTTATAGCCTGACATTTATTGAAGAATTCAAAAAAATGGGAAAGCGCTTACCTTATATGATCCACACGATGACAGATGAAACATATGCGGTCAATCTGACTTTGGAAGCAGAATGTCAGGATGAAAAGAAAAAAGAAGAGAGTATGTTTGGGGTGGCATTTTTAAGCAGATGTTACTGGATGTTTGGAGCAGTACTCGGTGGCGTGTTGGGACAATTAATCCCATTTGAATTAGAAGGAATTGATTTTTGCATGACAGCGTTGTTTGTTATTATTTTTATTGACCAATGGGAGAAGAGTGAGAATCATTTTCCTGCACTTTTAGGGATTATAGTAGCATTAATAAGTTTATATTTATTTGGTCCACAAAGGTTCATGTTAGTGGCACTCTTGATTGTGTCTGGAATCTTATTACTTGTCAGGGAAGGAAATGAAAAGGAAGTACATTGTGAGTAAAGAAATGATATTTATTGCAATTTTTGTTTCGGCAGTGATTACATTTTCTCTTCGGGCGTTGCCGTTTATAGCATTTCGCGGTGGAAGACAAATGCCGGAAAAATTGATATATCTTGGGAAAATTCTTCCATCAGCGATTATGGCAGTGTTGATCGTATATTGTCTAAAAGATGCAATCCGGGATGTTCGAGGAGTAGGGATTGCACAATTTGTAGCAGTAATCGTGGTGGCAGTTAGTTATAAATGGAAGCATAATACGTTGGTGAGTATTGCGTTGGGGACAGTGTGTAATATGTTGCTTAGGATTGCTATTTAGTTCATTAAGTTGGATAAGCGTCCCTGAGAAAAATATTGGATATGAATTTCTGTTCAGACTCCGTCAGCGGGAAATACATAAAGGTCAGAATTATTATTAAAAACAGAGCTTAGAAACCAGCAACTCGGGCTGTGCCCTCAAACAGCAAGTTTCTAAGCTCTAACGTAAAATCCTGGCCTTTTAGTATTTCCAATCGCTTCCTTTGTATTCACCGAAATTCATATCCAATATTTTTTCTCAGTGCGTTATCGCAAATCTAATGAATTAAAGAGCAGTGCTCTGTGGTGTACCGTAATAGAAACAGGTAGATGATTTTTTTGTAACCGTTGTATCTGCAAGCCCTTGGTATTCGTTATTGCAGATGCTCTTTTTTAGACCGATGTATCTACAAGGCTTTGATATTCATTGTTGCAGATGCTCTTTTTGGAATCAATGTATCTGCAACTTGCTTTTCTTCGAACTTGCAGATACTTTTAATCCTGCCTGTTGTGTACAATTGCATCTGCATCTTGCCTTTTCTGGGATTTAAAGATACTTCCTTTGCAAATTTTGCATCTACATCCCACATTTTCGATAACGTGAAGATGCTCCCCAGTAAAATTGCGCATCCTCTACTTGCTCTTTCAATGCTTTGTGGATGCTCCCATCAAAATTTTGCATCTTCAATCCCCGAAAATCCACTATCGCAGATATTACTCAATATTCCTCAAGTTCTCCCGCTCATGGAATCTGAGCAAGAATTCTTATATCAATTTTTTGTAAGGAACGTATTGCCACTTAATGAACTAAATAGCAACTTACAACATATTCAGATATTTCATAATCATCAGCGACAGATTCATATTCATATAATCATCCCCCTGTGTCAAGTCACTTCCAATCAATTCCTTAATCTTTCCCATCCGGTACAGTAACGTATTCTTATGTACATGAAGATTCTTGGCGACAAGCGAAGACTGTCCCGGGTTTTTCAAGTATTCTTGAAGCGTATTTAAAAAATCAGTCCCTTTTTCCTGGTCATATAAATAGAGGTTCATCAATCCCGGATGGATTAAAAATCGGATTTCAGTATCTTCTTTTTCAAATATTTCCAACATTTTATAAACATAATAATCACTATAATAACAAAGCGGAGTGGAAGTGTTTAACTTCAGACCAAGATTAATCGCATCAATCGCCTGTTGATAGAAACGAGAAGTATCTTCCAGATTCTGATAGAAGTTACTGATTCCGGCTTTTAAATTATTAGCAGCGAGATATTCTTTTAGTTGCGAAAGTTCATATTCACTGAAGCCCTGATATAAGTTTTTATTAATTAGAAATACAATCGTGTCTTCATAGATGACATAAATACTTCCAGAAAAAATGCGTTTCAAATGCTCCAAAATCACTTCTAACTGCAAATGAGAGGAACTTTGTGCAGATGGTGGTATGGCTATAATATAGAAAGAACTTTTAAGATTATAGCCGAGTACCTCCAGACGTTCCTTGAGATTTTCAATATTATTCTGTGGGTTGCGAAGTAAATCTACAAGAAAATAAGAGTACATAACCCCTTTGTTTCTTGTGTAAGCAGGATCTTTCTGAAGTTCGAGTGATACCAGTTTACAAAAACGATGGAAGAAATCAGGAACATAGTCTTCAAAAGGATGTTCAGATTCCAGCATCATGACATGACCTACTTCAATATTTTGTATGTGGATCGCATCTACAAGCATACCGGTGTGAACAAGTTCGCTTGTATAGTAATAAGGGTGATTATATTTTCGAACCATTTCATCCAGATGATTAGCGCGGATAGAAGCAATTCCTTGTTTACTAATATAACCAGATTTGCTTTCTTCACGAAAGAAATCATTATCCGGAACAATACCGGCAGAGATGGCCAGATATTTATTTTGTAAATCAACAACATAGATTGGATTACCAAATATTCTTGAAGCAGTGTCTACCAGATATTGAAGTCCTTTTCCGGAAAAAGAGGCATTTAATAGGAGATGCATACCTGCAGTGATCTGTTGGATTTCTGTTAATAATTCCATAGCAGTATTAAAAAGTGCAGCCTGCGAGAAGGATGTGCCAAAATATAAAATAGTGAAGCAACTTTGCTCATATACGGAGAAATCTAAACGTTCTCCAAAACACATCAAAGTAAATTCAGCATTCGTATTGGCTGCGGGCATTGTGTTTGTAGAAGTCAGATACAGACTTGAAGATTCAAAATGTGGGCGCATCGGGTCAAAAATTCGAACATTGATCATATCACAGACATTGTCAGAATGCCCGAATATTTGCGGTTGATACCCCTTTTCTTTTAGTTTCGACATAAAAATCTGATATTCCATATATACTCCTTTATGAAAAAATCCATTGTGCGTTCGCACAAAAAAATCAAAATTAATCCGTATAATATCATGCTGTGACACGATGAAATCATTAAAATCATTATATATAATTAAGCAAGAATCGTAAAGAACAAAATTCAAGTCGAGCAGCCGCGAGACTTGGCGTTGGATGATGATACAAAAAACAGATGTCTATGTTCTTACGCAGGAAAATGTTCATAAGAAAGGATGAAAACAATGAATCAGACGAAATTGGGAAAATACCAGAGAAGCGTTTCTATTATCGGTGTTGGATGTACTCCATTTATGTATACAGTAGATAATCCAGAAACAGACGGACTGACAGAAGGTGAAATGTTTGGATATGCAGCATTGAAGGCAATGGAAGATGCAGGAGTAAATCCACAGGATGTAGATTTTTATTTCCATGGACAGGCAAGTCCTCTGAATGGTTCAAACTATTTAACACCAAACGTGCAGATTTCAAACTGGTTTGGTATGAAAGGAAAAGGTTCTATCCATCACTCAGAAGCATGCTGTACAGGTTATCTTGCAATCGAGCAGGCTGTAAATGCAATTGCATCAGGAAAATATGACTGTGTACTTACGGGTGCCGTTGAGTTTGGTGACAGTACACCAAGTCCGGCTGACAGCGTAGAAACACCAAAGCATCCATATAAACGCGATAAGATGACAATGGATAAATTTTTGAAAACAACATCATGGTTGTATGACCGTACATATACAAGACAACTTATGGCCGGACAGGAATTAATCTATGACGATGCGGCTGAATGGTATGTCCGTACAAGAGGTATTTCAGCAGAGGATATGAATAACACATTGAATGCAATGTGCATTAATAATAGAAGAAATGCTTCTACAAACCCGCTTGCGATTGAAAGAACAACATACGAAGAACTGGCAGAAAAAGCAGGCATGACATTAGATGAGTACATGAATTCTCCATACAATCCGAAAATGGGAGATTTCCTTCGTGCAGGCGGAGTTGAGTTAAAATGTGACGGAGCTGCTGCTTGTATCGTATGTGCAACAGAGAAGATTCCGGAAATCGCAAAGAATTTAAAACATAAACCAATCGAAGTACTTGGAATAGGAAGTGCTGCTTGTGAAGCAACAACACCACATTTTGAAGTTGCTGCAACAGAGGAAGCTGTTCGTCAGGTATATGAAGCAACAGGATTGTCAGGAGATGATCTGGATATTTTCTTTGCAAATGACTTTATTATCACTTCTCATTTGGTATCAGCAGAAATTGCCGGATATCTTCCATACGGAGAAGGATGGAAATATATCTGTGATGGACGTACAGCATGGGATGGTGATAAACCAATCAATACAAATGGTGGAAGAACATCATTTGGACATGCGCATGCTGCATCTGGTCTGGCTGATATGTACGAAGCTTGTAAACAGATGTGGAATGAGTGTGGAGAACGTGAGGTTAAGAAAGTGCCTAAGACAGCAATGCTTCGTGGATATGGCGGAGCACAGAATGTGGCAGCAATCGTGATTCGTACAATGGACTAATAAAGAGGAGGAAGTACCATGGCTATCAAATTGGAGAAAGTCGTAGAGAAATTTTATTTAGGCCTTGAAGAGGGAAAAATCTTAGGTCGTAAGTGTCCAAAGTGCGGACATGTAGAATTCCCACCTGTATATGCATGTAATAATTGTGGAAATTATGAAACAGAGTGGTATGAAATCAGTGGAAAAGCAAAATTACATTCCATCGTATTACCGGCAGCACTTTCTACAAAACCGGAATATAAAAAATTAGGTAAATTCTGTTATGGAGAAGTAGAAATTGAAGAAGGAACAAGATTGAATGCAGTTGTTCGCGGAGTCAGCAGAAAGAACAGAGCAGAGCTGGAAGCGAAGCTTCCGGTAAATGTTCATGCAGCAATTGTGGAACGTGATAATGGAGTGAAAACAGTAGTATTTGATTTAGATGAAGAATAAGGAGAACAAAACAATGTCAAGACAGGAAATTTTAGAACAGGTATTAAACATGGTAGCTATGTCATACAAAAAAGATGTGGTAGGACTTTCAGAAAAAACATCATTTAAAGAGGATTTAGGCGGAGCATCTGTACAGATGGTAGCATTAGTTTCGGAAATTGAAAATGAATTAGATGTGGCTTTGATGTTAGTTGATGCAAGTGCATGTAATACAATCTCAGATCTTGTTGATTTAATCGAGGAAGAAATGTAAATTATTTTACAATTTAAAGAACAAAAGCAGACACATTTTGTAAATGTGTGCTGTTGTTTTGAAAATGTATTTCTTACAATACAAAATGTAAATAAATTACTTTTGGAGGAGAAAAATGAGCGTATTAGATCAGATTTATGCAAAAGCAAAAGAAGATCCACAGCGCGTTGCCTTTCCGGAGGCTGAAAACGAGAAAATGATGCAGGCTGCTTATGAGACAGGAAAAGAAGGATATATCATTCCAATTCTTGTAGGCGATGCTCAGAAAATCACAGAACTGTGCAAAGAGCGCGGATATGAGACAGATGTTTTCAAGATTGTGGATATTCAGGAAGAAGAATACAAAAATAAACTGATTGCAGACTATGTTGCAAAGCCTGAAACACTTTTGAAAGAAAAAGCACTTGGCCGCCGTATGCAGAACCCATTATATTATGCAATGGTAATGCAGGCAGTTGGTGAGGCAGAGGTAACATTTGCAGGAATTGATAATACAACAGGAGATGTACTTTTAGCAGGACAGATGATTATTGGACTGCAGCCGGGAATCAGCACAATTTCAAGTATCGGACTTTGTGATATTCCTGGATTTGAAGGAAGCGAAGGCAGTTTGCTTGCAGTCGGAGACAGTGCAGTATGTACAAATCCAAATGCAGAACAGCTTGCAAGTATTGCAA
This sequence comes from Ruminococcus hominis, assembly GCF_014287355.1. Taxonomy (NCBI): domain Bacteria; kingdom Bacillati; phylum Bacillota; class Clostridia; order Eubacteriales; family Oscillospiraceae; genus Ruminococcus; species Ruminococcus hominis. The sequence goes on from NZ_JACOPE010000001.1 coordinate 1,139,891, forward strand.
TCTCAGCATGTGATACTGTAAAGGCATTGCTAGACTGGGAGCCAAGATGTGCGATGGTAAGTTATTCTACACTTGGAAGTGGTCAGGGAGAATTGATCGACAAAGTTGTAGAGGCAGTAAAAATTGCAAATGAGCTTCGTCCGGATCTTGCAATCGATGGAGAATTTCAGTTTGATGCAGCAATTTCACCGGCTGTAGCAGCAAAAAAAGTTACAAGAGAAAGCAAAGTTGCCGGAAAGGCAAATGTTGTAATCTGGCCTGATTTAAATGTAGGTAATGTTGGAGTAAAATTGATTCAGCAGTTTGGACATGCAAATGCTTATGGACCAATGCTTCAGGGATTCAACAGTGTGGTTTGTGATTGCTCAAGAGGGGCTCCGGTATCTGAAATTAAAGGTAATATTATTATCAGTGCAGCTCGTGCAGCAGGAAGCAAAACAAAATAATCATTGATTGCAGAAGAATGCAAATAAACAAATAAACCAAAATCGCTACTAAATATATAAATGTAATGCGGGCGCAGTAACATGCGCCCGTAATTACTAGATGGAGAAATGTTATGAGTGAATATAAAGTGTTGACAATCAATCCTGGATCTACATCTACGAAGATTGCATTGTTTGAAGGTGAGAATTGTTTGTTCTCAAAAAATGTATCCCATGATGCGAAAGAACTGGATAAGTTTCAGTCTCTTCCGGAACAGTTACCATATCGTCGCGACACCATTTTACAGCTTTTAAATGAGGCTGGTGTAAGATTGGATGATGTGGATGTATTTGTCGGACGAGGGGGCGGACTGCTCGCAATGGAAGGCGGCACATATGAAGTGACAGATTTGATGCTTGACCATGCAAGAAACAGCGCTAATGGCGTGATTCATCCGGCAGGTCTTGGACCGCAGCTTGCAAGAGAATTTGCAGAGCAGTATGGTGCAAAGGCAATGGTAGTGAATCCACCGGACGTAGATGAGCTGCAGGATCTTGCCAGAATGACAGGTATAAAGGGTGTGAACCGTATTATACATTTGCACGCATTGAATTTAAAAGAAACCGCAATCCGTCATAGTAAAAATGTGATGAATAAGAAGTATGAGGAATGCAATTATGTTGTATGTCACATTGGCGGAGGTATTTCCGTATCTGCTCACCGCAAAGGAAAAATGATAGACGGATATGATATTGTCGGGGGAGAAGGTCCAATGGCACCAACTCGCTGTGGAAGCATTTCTGTTGCAAATTTATTAAGCTATATGAAAGAAAATAATCTGGATATTGCAGATGTGAAAAAGCTTTGCACAAGAACAGGTGGATTTGTAAGTCATGCAGGTATTTCTGATGCATTGGAATTAACTGTCCGTGCTAAAAATGGTGATAAATATGCAGAAATGCTTTGGAATACAATGATTTATCAGATTGAGAAATGCATCGGTTCTATGGCAGCAGTATTGCATGGGGAAGTAGATGGAATCCTTCTTGGCGGAGGAATGGTCTACAATGAAGATCTTGTTGCTCAGATTACAGAAGCCTGCTCATTTATCGCACCGGTCACGGCATATCCGGGAGAGTTTGAGATGGAAGCTATGGCAGCAGGAGCTATTCGTGTATTAAATGGAGAAGAAAATTTAAAAGTTTATACTGGTAAAAAAGTATGGGACGGATTTGATTGGGAGTAATTGATGGACGCAAAAAAAGAAAAACGAATTCGTATTGGTACATTAGCATTTGGCATCGCATTTATGCCGCCAATATGGGCGGTATTAAGTACATATATCGGAGTGACAACAGGAGCAGTAGCCCTCATTTGTGCAGGTTTATATGTGGCAAATGGAAATAAGCGTTCCGATGCATTTAAAATAGCAGCAGGATTTCTATGTGGAGATGTGTGGGCAGTGCTGGCAGTATGGATTATGGAAACATTACAATTCAATCCAGATGTAGAATTATATTGTACATTGTTTATTTTAGGAGGACTCGCAGTTCTCATCGGTGAAAATGTTCCGAAATACATTTTTACACCATCCTGGCTGTGTGGATGGGCAATCGGACTTACGATTATGGGTCCGTTGAAAGTGAGTGAGATTGGAACACTCCCGATTCAGATTGGTGTAGCAATGATTGCAGGTGTTGTCTATGTCGGAATTGGTGTAGATGCATTACAGAAATTTTTGATAAAAAAATTAGGTTGAGAGTCAAACAGGGACGGGGAACCATTTAGGGACGGGGTTTAGTGGCTTTTTGTGTAAGCAAAAAAGCCACTAAACCCCGTCCCTAAATGGTTCCCCGTCCCTGTTTAATTCAAACTAGACACATTTTGAAAAAGTGTGCTGTTGTTTCCTTGATAATTTTTCTACAATATAATAAGCAAAGTCGTGATTGGAGAGACATTACCCAATTACGAAAATCAGATATCAGGAGAGGGAAGAGATGAGCAAATCGAAAAAAATAAAAATCATTATCACAATTGTCTGCATCTCATTCATACAGGGATTGCAGTTTTGCGTTTCCCCTGTGTTGGGACAGATTCAGGAGCATTATCCGGATGCATCTGTCAGTATGGTGCAGATGCTGGTGACTGCACCTACGTTTTTATCTATCGTAGTTGCAATTATATCAGGTGGTCTTGTTGTTAAGATCAGTAAGAAAAAAATGTTGATTTTTGCCGGTCTGATGGCGGGAATTACAGGATTCTTACCATTTTTGGCAGATAGCTTTATGCTGCTGTTTGTTTCAAGAATTTTATATGGTCTGGCACTTGGACTTTGTATCGCACTGAACACAGCCGTTGTAGCGGAATTTTTTGAGGGAGACGAACGAGTTTCTGTTATGGGAATCCAGGCAGCCAGCGTGGGAGCAGGAATGGTTCTTGTATCTACATTAGGCGGCGCACTTGGTAAATACGGATTCCAGAATGCATACTATCTGAATGTGATAGGATTTATCGCAATGATTCTAATCGCCTTGTTCTTACCGGAAACCGGTACAGCCAAAGTGAGTAAAGATGAAAAAATCGAATTAAACGGAGAAGTATACAAGGTTGCATTTATAGGTGTAGTCGAAATGCTGTTCTTGATTACATTTACAACAAATATTGCAATGCATATCAGTGGAAGTCTTGCCGGAAGTACAACGGTTTCCGGTAATCTGACAGGAGTATTCTCCGGAGCACAGATTGTTATGGGATTGATTCTCGGAGCAATTACAAAAGTGACGAAAAAATATACATTGCCGGTTGCAATGTTATGTTTCTCAATCGGTGGAGTGTTACTTTTATTATTCCCATCAAATTACGTGATGCTGATGATTGGAGCGGTGTTCTGTGGATTCTCACAGGGAATGTTTATTCCTACAGCGATGGTGGAAGTATCCAATGCAGTAAATCCGGCTTCTACAACAATGGCAGCGGCATGTATGACATGTGGAAACTGTTTTGGACAGTTGATTTCGCCGACACTATTGAACGGAGCATCCAGAATGATGTTTGGAGAGGTAACAACATCGCATGTATATTTAATTGCCACAGTTGGTATGACAATTGCGGCAGGTGTTGTGATTTTGTTACGTGCCAGAAAAAAGACAGCATAATATCATGTTGGGATAAAGATGATAGAACAGTTGTAAAATGCAGAAAACTTAAAATCAAAATACAAGCAAGGAGGAAGAAAAAATGGGCGCTAAGAAATGGAAAGGTAAAGAAAAATATTCAAACTTATTTTCACCAATCCGAATGAGAAATGTACGTGCAAAGAACCGTATTATTGCAGCACCGACAAGTCCGAGTATGATTACAACAGAAGGACATTTTACACCGGAGATGATTGCATATCTGGAAGAAAAGGCTCTTGGGGGAGCAGGAATTGTTACATACGGGGAAGCAATTGTGCATTCTGCAACAGGAAAATCACATAACAAACAGCTTCAGCTTGACTCTTTTGGTGTCAAACAGGGAATGGCACAGGCTGCAAGAGCAATCCATAATGCAGGAGCTTATGCCAACATTCAGCTTTCACATGGTGGTAAATACGGCGGACTTGCAAGTGTTGGTGGAGATCATTTGGATAAATGTAACACTGCCTATGGACCGAGTCACGAGGTTACACCGGTTGGGGAAGTGCAGGAAATGCCAAAAGAACTGATTTTGGAAATTGTGGAGTCTTACAAAAAGGGTGCAAAACTATGTAAAGACTGTGGATTTGATATGGTTCAGGTTCATGCAGCACATGGATGGCTGTTCTCTCAGTTCTTATCACCTGTATTCAATCAGAGAACAGATGAATTCGGTGGTTCATTGGAGAACAGAGCGAGATTCCTGCTTATGGCACTTGATGCGGTAAGAGAAGGTGTCGGACCGGAATTTCCAATCGAAATCCGTCTGTCTGGAGATGATCTGACAGCAAATGGTCTGGGAATGGACGAATGTATCAAAGTTGCAGAGATGGTAGATGACAAGGTTGATCTGATTAATGTATCTTGTGGAAATCACGAAGATCCGGATATGTTCTGTCGTACACATCCTTCTGCATTTTATAAACGTGGTGTAAATGTTTATCTTGCGACAGCAATCAAAGAACATGTAAAAACACCGGTTGCCTGTGTTGGTTCTTTGAATGATCCTGCACAGATGGAAGAAATCATCGCAACAGGTCAGGCTGATATGGTAGAGATCGGACGTGCACTTCTTGCAGATCCATATTTACCAAAGAAAGCATTGGAAGGAAGAGAAGATGACATTACACCATGTCTTCGTTGCTATGAGTGCTTTGGAGAGACAGGAAAGAGTGAGACAGTAAAATGTTCTGTAAACCCGACAATGGGACAGCAGCTTCCTGAAAAATATCCAAGAAAAGCACCTAAGCAGAAGAAACGTGTATTAATTGTAGGTGGAGGCCCGGCAGGTATGGAAGCAGCTATTACAGCAGCAAACCGTGGTCATGAAGTAACACTTGCAGAGAAAGCAGATAAACTCGGTGGAAACTTATATCCTGCATCTGCACCATATTTCAAAAAAGATATTGCAGATTTCTGCAAGGTGATGATCAATCGAGTAGAAAAATCAGCAATAAAAGTAATGCTGAATACAGAAGTAACACCGGAATTTATCAAAGACTTTGATCCAGATGCATTGATCGTTGCAATCGGTTCTTATGAGGCAAAACCATCAATCAAAGGTTTAGACAGAGATAACGTTGTAATGGCAATCGAAGCAGAACTTCATCCGGAAAAACTTGGCAAGAAAGTCGTTATCATGGGTGGCGGTCTGGTAGGAACAGAAGCTGCCGTATCTTTCCATCATGAAGGAAAAGAATGTGCAGTCATTGAAATGCGTTCCGAAGTTGCAGCAGATGCGAACTCATTCTATCGTGGAGGTCTTATGCCTGAGGTAAACAAATCAGCAGAATTATATACGAATACAACAGTAAAAGAAGTAACAGATGAAGGTGTTGTATGTCAGAGAGATGGAGAAGAATTTGTTGTAAAGGCAGATACTGTAGTATGTGCTCTTGGATTCAAGTCAGCATATGACAAAGTCGATGAGCTTTGTGAATTGGTTGATGAGAATTATGTAATCGGAGATTGCAAGAGTGTTGGACTGATCTACAATGCAGTAAACCAGGGATATTATACAGCGATGAGTCTGTAGAACCTTGGCCGTTGGGGACGGAGTTTGTGGCTCATTTAGTGTCCCCTGTGGCTTATCCATTGCAATTAAAATAATGGGATAGTCAGAATTTATTCTTAAAGAGATTATATTCTACAAGAAATTTTTGTTGTAGAATATAGTCTCTTTTTATATGGCGAAAAATCAATTATAATGGCTTTATAAAATGACAAAGGAAGAATAAAAATGGGAAGTTTGATAACAACAGCAGTGAAATATTGTACGGGTAGTGAAACGATATATACAGGCGATATTGTGATTTTAATGGGAATTGAAAATCAATTAAATATATCAATGGAAACATTCGGTGATGAAACGATTTTATCAGAAGAGGATATTTTGGTGATAAATTCGAAATCAAAGGTTTTAATGAAAGCATCTAAAGCGTTATATGCAGAGTTTACGATTTCTCTTAGAAAATTTAAAGAATTATTTCCCAATAAAAAATATCGTTTTCTGTGTGATTCGACGAAAGTAAAAAATGATAATTTTGCGATATTGAGGAGATATTTGACAGAGCTGCTTATGCTGCAATACGAGCGAACAGAGTATCAACGGGCAGAATGGAATAAAGTGAGCTGCGAGATGTTGATTTTTTTAGTGAGCAATTTTGCGACAAATATATTTATGTCAGAGAATAATAACTCATTGGAAAATGTGACCGATTATATTGGAGAACATTTTCAGGAAGATTTGTCACTAAAACAGATAAGCAGCCAGTTTCATATGACTCCAACTTATTTTTCAAGATATTTTAAGAAAAATTTTGGAGTGAATTATTATCAGTATTTATGTAAGGTGAGACTGGAGAGTGCAATGGAAGATCTGCTGTACAGTGACAAAAATTTATTGTGTGTAGCAATGGATAACGGCTTTCCAAATGAAGATTCTTTTCGAAAATATTTTACTGAAAATTATGACATGTCCCCGTATGAATACAGGGTAGCGCAAAAGGAAAAAGAAGAGATTAAGAAAAAAGAACAAACAGAAAATTTACAGGCAGCTGTAAAAAAACTGGTGGGAGTCAGAGAAACAGAGCAAATAAAAGAAGTAGTGACTATTGATGTTAACAATAAACAGACATACAGACCATATTGGCGCGAAATTATCAATTTAAGTGATTGCAAATTATTGTTGAATTATGAAGCGAGAGAGCAGTTTGAAGAATTACAGAAAGAATTAAATTTTCAGTATGTCAGGATTCACTTAGACTGGAGTAAATTTTCGGAAGAAGAAATTTATAACTTTTATCAGGAAGAACAGGTTTTTGATTTTCTGCTGAAAAATAAATTAAAATTGTGGTTTACAATTTCGGTCAGAGAGCTGCAGGAATCAGACTTATTATTTGCATATTTAAAAAAGATGCTTTCTCATTTTACACCTCATTATGGAAGTAATGAGATACGAAACTGGCGTTTTGAATTGGAATACAATACATTGTTTGATGAAGAAAAAATAGAAGTATATTGGAAACTATATGAGCGGATAAAAGAAATTCTGACGATATATCAGATGCAGGAGTTATTGGGGGCAGGGTTAGAACTGGGAGACTGGGAAGGAATTCGTAAATTTGAACAGTTTACAAAGAAAAATCACAGGAAACTTACGGCATTGACAATGCAGGCCAAACCATATACATGTATGGAGACAGCGGAAGGAATGAGCGTAAATCGAGTTACAGACAGCGGTTATGTAAAAAATCAGCTTCAGACTTTTCGGGAAAATTTTCCGGAGTTTACTTCTGAAATCAGTGATATTTATATTACAGATTATTATGATAGCATTCAGCGAATGAATATTTTAAATGATTCTTGCTATCGAGGTGCATTGATTATTAAAAATGTGATTGAGTGTTTTGGAAACACAAGTTCTCTTCCACACAGTGTGCCACTGGATCTTAGTTATGTAAATGGAATCAGAGAGAAGGTCTTATTTGGTGGGGATGGACTGATTACAAAGCAGGGAATTCGGAAACCATCATACTATGCATATTCTTTTTTACAAAAGGCAGGACCTTATTATCTTGGGAAAAAAGAAAATGCAATTATATTTGGAAATGAATTTCTGGAATACCAGATTATATGTCATAACTGTAAACGATTAAGCTATCACTATTATCTGGACGAAATGGAACAGCATCTGGAAAAGATAGGGCAGTATTTTGATGATCAGGATGAAAAAGAACTGAAATTTCGGTTGGAAAATGTAAAAAATGGACGATATATTGTAAAAAAACATTCCGTTAATATGCAGCACGGAAGTGTGCAGGATGAATTGAGAAGAATTGCACCATTTGAATCATTACTTATGCCGGCATTTCTCCATAATGATGATGTGGATTATTTAAAGCAGATTCTTGTACCACAGCAGACATTACGAACTTATGAAGTTGACAATGGAGTGTTGGAATTGCAGATTACCTTATCGGCAAATGAAATTGCTTATTTGAATATTCAATATGCGTATTATTAAATAGATTGGATATATAAGAGTTAAAAAGATAATTATTTTAAAAATTATTATCTTTTTAACTCCTTTTTAATTGGAAATATAAAGAAAAGAAAATTAATTGCGCAAAAGAAACATGATTATTTGGGAGAAAATTGTGCTGTGTGAAAATATAATAGTATTCATAACAAGCGATAAAGTTTACATGTGAATATGCTAAAAAAAGAAAAGGTGGAAGGATATGAGAACGTTAGAAGTAACTATTAACAGTAGAGAAGACGTAAGTCTTACTGTGTATCTTCAGGATGTTGAGAAGGAATTTCGAAACATAACAAAGAGACCGGCAGTTTTAATTATTCCGGGAGGTGGATATCAGTTCTGTTCAGATCGTGAAGCAGATCCGGTGGCTTTGGCTTATTTGAAAGCAGGATATGATGCGTTTGTTTTACGTTATTCTGTTGGAGATAAGTATAAATGGCCTGAGCCGTTGGAAGATTATGAAGATGCAATAGAATATATTGAAAGCCATGCAGAGGAATGGAATGTTCTGACAGATAAAATTGCAGTAGTTGGATTTTCAGCAGGAGGTCATCTTGCAGGAGCTGCGGCAACAATTGCAAATCATAAACCGGCAGCAGTTGTGTTGGGATATGCAGTACTCAATGAAGTAGTAGATGAGATTGCACAGGATGCACCAAGGATTGCAGAGCACGTAGATTATGATACGGTTCCGTGTTTCTTATTTGCATCAAGAGCAGATAATGTGGTTCCGGTAAAAAATACACTGGATATGATGAATGCTCTGGATAAGGCGGGAATTACATTTGAAAGTCACATTTATGCGTTTGGTCCACATGGATTTTCTGTTGGGGACACTGCAATTCAAACGAGAGAAAGCTCTTTTTGTGAGAGGATTCCAAACTGGGTGCAGGATAGCATCGGATTTCTAAAAGATGTGATGGGTGATTTTTATGTTGGAACCGCAGAAAATAAAATATTAACCGAACCAAAGTGTAAAGCTCATATGACAGATGATGGAAGCGCATGGCTTTCTCTGGATTGTACAATTGGAAGAATATTTGGAAATCCGAAAGCAAAAGAAGTGCTTATAGATGTGATTGCGATAATGCAGAAAAAAATCATTCCATTTACACCGGAGATGACATTCGGTGATATGATGGAGTGTTTTAGCAGAATGAAATTAAGAGATCTTCTTCATGAAAGATCGATTGAGATTGATGAAGAAAAAATCGATGCACTCTTAGGAGAAGTTCCGAATATTTGATAAAGATAAAATGGAAGGAACCTATAATGGAACGATTGTGTGCGTGAAATGTCACACGGAAAGGAAATTATGAAGAAAACAACAAAAAATTCTATATACTATTCTATGGGATTTATGTCCCAAAATATCATCTGGTACATGATCAACACTTATCTGATGCTGTTTTATACAGATGTAGTCAGTCTTTCAGCCGGAGCAATTTCCACGATTATGTTAGTGGCTCGTGTATGGGACGCGGTAAATGACCCGATGATGGGAGCAATTGTCGATAAGACAAAATCAAAATGGGGAAAATTCAGACCATATATTATTATCGCACCACCATTTCTTGCTATTTTTGACATTTTAACATTTACAGTATGGCCGGTAGAAGGAACAATGAAAGCAGTACTTTGTGGAGTTTCTTATATTCTTGCAGGTATGGCATATACAGCAGTAGGTGTTGCAATTAACGGTATTGTAAACAGACTGTCTACAGATTCCAATGAAAAAATGAAGATTATTTCTATTGCAAATGTCGCAAGTAACGTACTTCAAACAGTACTTGCAGCCGCAGCAATGCCAATGATCTTATTCTTCAGCCATTCTGACACAGCAAATGGAAAAGGATTTTTCTGGACAACAGTCATTCTGGCAATTGTTTCGGTTCCGTTATTTCTGGTATGTGGATTTAAGTGTAAAGAAGTTGAGATTGTAGAGCCACCGAAAAAAGAAAACAGTGGATCATTTGTAAAAGACTTAAAATTAATGACAAAGAACAAACCACTGATGATCTCCATTATCTCATTGTTTATCGGTGTTGTTGGTGCAATGGCAAGAATGTCATTACTTACATATTATATTATTTATGTAGTTGGATCTTACACAATGATCTCAGCAGTATTTACAACATTGACAGTATGTCAGATTGTCGGTACAGCAACATTACCTTGGGGAACAAAGAAATTTGGAAAAAAAGGTTATATGATTATTCTGCTTATCATCAATGCAGCAAGTGATCTGGTTCTGTTCTTTAATGGACATCCAACAATTGCTTTTGTACTTGGAGTTTCTATTATTGGTGGATTTTCACAGAGTGTAGGATCTATCTCATATGGAATGATGTGCGACAGTATTGATTATGGCGATTACAAATTTGGAATTCGTAATGAAGGTCTTTCTTCTTCATTGATGAGTTTTGCAATTAAACTTGCATCAGCGATTACAGGATCTTTGAGTATCTGGTTACTTGCAGCAACAGGGTATGTTGCAGGAGCACAGCAGAGTGCATCAGCAATGACAGGAATAAATGTGATCGTAAATTTGATTCCGGCACTACTTCAGCTTGTAGGAATTATTCCATTGATCTGGTATAAACTGGATTCTAAGAAGATGGATGAGATTGCAGTTGCATTAAAGGAAAGAAATAGCCGATAGGGACGGAGTTTGTGGCTCGTTTAGTGTCCCTATGGTCAGGCTTTCCGTTGGAAAATAAAGAACCAGTGGGGACAATTTAGGAGCCACAAACTCCGTCCCCGCTGGTTCTTTTTGTAGATGAAAGAGGAAAAGGAAGATGAAATATTTTGATATAGAACATGAAGTGGCAGCGTATTTTCATAAGTATCAGCAGATAGAGTTACATCAGATGAAAATGTGTGGTGAAGGAAGAATTTCAATGAGTATGTCACCGGCATATTGGCTTTCATCGGATGAAAGAACAGGTGGTATGTCTTGTGATACATATACCTATCATATTTACAAAGAACGAGAAGAGATTCTATGTAAAGTGGAAGTGAAACGATTAGAAGCTGTGTGCCGGGAAAATGAACATGCGTTAGAAATTGAAAAAATCCAGTGGGATACGATACAGGTAATGAAACCGGTGCCATATGGACGGAATAATCCATTTGAAAAAATCGGGGAATATCCGGATTTGCCATTAAAAGGAAATGCAAGCGACAAGGATTATTTTGCTATACGAAATCTGTAAAATATGTTTTTCGAGCATCGTTTACATGAAATGGAAAAACTGTTTTCAGTGAAAGAAGATACGGTGTTAACGGCAGAGTGTTTAAAGATGAATGCGGTTTGCGGAAAAAAGAAGATTTTAGAATCATTTGCAGGGTGGTTAGAAAAAGAGCAAAAGAATAACCACTGTTATCTGTTTTTAGGAATAACAGGAATGCCGTTGATCGAAATGACTGAAACAGGAGAATATGCAAAGGGAATTTTTATGACTCAGATTTATCAGATAAAAGCAGGCTTATTGGGGTCAGATGTAGACAATTGGAGATTAGTCAGAACGATGGCAGTGACAGAAACTGAGTATTGCAGAGAAGCGGGAGAATGGAAAATTCATAAAATGAAAATCCAGAATCTGGCGAGTTTACCGGAAACACCATATAGAAATGATGGAAGATATGATAAAAGTGGAATGAGCGATGAACCATGGGATGTTAATCAAGTCATGAGATGTCAACCGGATACGGAGACAGCAATGGAAATTGAAAATATTATCAATCGCTGGGTATATGGTTGTCGACGTGGAGCACTAAGGGAGTTTATCGAAAAGTATATGAAAAATTCAGAACAAAAAAATCATATGCTGATTCGAAGCTTTGGAAAAACAACTCCGGAATTAAATGATTATGAGGCAATTGAGAGAAAGACAGATGATATGACACAACAGTATCGGGAACGCTTTTTTACATTTCACGCACCGACAACTCCTGTACTTACATATGATCCGAAGAAAAAATACATTTTAGGAACCTGGTTTGATACAGCGGCAACAAATCTGCGAAGTATGGCCGAGAGTTTAGAAGATATCCCATATATGGTGTTTGTAAATAAATATGTGCATAAATTTGAAAAGATAGATGGTCATTGGTACCTGACAGATTTTTATTGTGAACCAATCATATCACTGCAAGACTGGAGGTTCGATATGGTTCACAGCAAAGGATATATCAATGCATCAAAAACAGGAAAATATCCAAAGAGATTTGAATTGCAAGGAGAAAAATAATGAAATTAGAAAAAGCATATCAAATTATAGGAATGACAGAGGAAGAATTTCGATATTTGGACACAACACAAATATTAGAATCACCGGATTCGCCTACGGGATATGTTGTAAGTTTCCGATATAAGTCATCAGAAGATAAGAAATTGTCAGTAATCGGGGACTGGATGTTTTCAGATAAGGAACATTCTTCCTTTACGGATAGTGGAAGGTATTGGCCGCATCAATGGAAAAAGGAATATTTTCCGCATACATTGCTTGGGTTAAAAACAACACCGAAAGAATTAAAAAATGGTACAAAAGGGGAAGAAATCGATGTGTCAAAATTTGAATTTGACTTGGAAGTATTGAAATTAGGAATGTATGAAATGGAAAAAGATGATGAGACAGACATTTTTTCATGTACGATTCCATTGCCATCAGGAACATACAACTATCGATTTGTAATCGATATGCCGGATGGAAATCCTTTAAAAATGGTGACTATGACAGATCCGTCAAGAAAGGGATATGCATACAAAAATGAAAAGATTCAATATAGTCAGATTCGAGTGCCGTTCTGTGCAAAATATCAAGTGGATGATAGAACTGTAGAATTGGGATGTGATGCAGTTGATAGAGGAAAGGTGCGATATATAGAGTTTGCGGTAAAGAAGAAATTTGGAGTAGGAGAAACACAGCCGGCAGCAGTGTATCTGCCGAAAGGTTATGATGAAAATCGGGAAAAGCCATATCCTGTGTTGTATCTGAGCCATGGAGGAAGTGAGAGTCTGAGTACATGGTTGAATCAGGGAAGCGTGTCACAGATTATGGATTTCTTGATTGTGAATAAAAAGATACAGCCAACAGTGGTGGTTATGATGGATAATAGTATCTATCAGTGGAATCACAAAGAAAAAAATATTCCAAGTTTAATAGAATGCCTGTTGCCATATATGGAAAAACATTATCATGTAGCAAGCGAACCGGAGGGACGAGCATTTGCTGGATTGTCAGCAGGTGGATTCCTTGCATTTGATATTTTTGAAAGTGTGGGATATTTATTTGGAAATATCGGAATTTGGAGTGGTGGAAGAAGATTTGAAGCAGATTATACAAAACCGTATTTAAAAAATGTTCGTGTTCATATTGGAGCAGGAACATTTGACGATGCATATAGAGCATTTGCACAGCCGTTGGAACAGGAACTACTTGAAAATGGGATTCCATATACGATGGATATTATACCAGGTGGACATCAGTGGAGTGTATGGAGAAAGCTGTTGGAGAAATTTTTGAGCCGATAGGGACGGAGTTTGTGGCTTGTTTACTGTCCCCTAGTGGCTAGACTTTCCAGTGAAAAATAGAAGAGCCACCGGGGAAAATAACGAGCCACAAACTCCGTCCCCAGTGGTCAATCAATTTGTATCAGCATAATCTCATGCTCCTGCAATACCTCTTGCAGAATCAGTGTATTATTCTCCGCACAAAGTGTTTCATTCTTTCTGTGTGGGATACTCTTACGCTTCAGATAAGATATCTCATCTAAGGTCAATTCAAGATCGGTTCCGAGACGTTTCCATTCATCCAAAATACTGCCAAAGTTCGGGCCGAATAGTTGTTTCCGAATTCGATAATTCTTGTTTGAAACTCCTTGGAGACGAAGTGTGATTTCCAATGCATCGCGGTCATTGAAAATAATTTGTTCATCATTCATTCCGATGGCGGCTTCATCTTTGGAATAGTATTCATAATTTAATGACTTATTATTGAAAAGAAGGATGGCAAAATGTCCGAGCTCATCTTTTGTAATAATATAATGGTCATTTCGTTCAATGAGATAATTGTGCAGCTGTTTAAAGAACAGCAGTGCATAATACGGGGGTTTACAAAAACCATCAGAACTAAGCAGACCACATGCACCATTTAGAATACGGTTTGCATCCATGTCACCGGCAAAAATGTCGCTTGCATACCAGTAACAAATATCCTCTGCTTCTCCGAGCGTATCAACCATCTGATTTATCATAATAGCCGCTTTTGAAGCCATATCGTTAAGTGAATTTCGATGGACAAAACTAAGATTCCATTCAATGACAACGATTGGGCGTTTTGGAAAACCACTCTCTGCTAAAATGGAGTGCATTTCAGATAGATCGTTCGAAAAAAAGTGGTCGATATTTTGACGAATCGCGTTCATTTTTGTCGGTTCCTCTGCTTCACGATAGGGAAATGAATTCATCGTTATGAAATCAGGCATATGTCTGGCATTGGCCCAATTGCGATAAAATTGAATGACCGTATCTCTGTGAACAGAAGGGCTGTATCCGACACCACCGATTGAGGCATTCGGGACTTTGGAGCGAACAGTTTCGAAAAAATCATCCCACAGGTTATTAAATTCTCCGGAAAGTCCAAGTAAGGATTGTCTATATACAAAATACCAGATTACAAATTTCCAATTCGTTACTTCTTTTAAACCATATCGATTGACTACATGATCTAATATCTTTTCGATGATGTGATTGAATTCACGAGAATCCGAAAAGAAATGTGCGGTAGACATTTCATGAATTTCATTTAGTTTCTTTAAAATATTTAAAACTTGATTATCGATAACGATCATCGGACGGATTCCATTTTCTACAAGAAAATCCAAAACATGGTCGAGATTAACAAAATTCAGTTGCGTTGTCTGATCTGAATCCAGAAGAGAAAATTCTGGAGAAAACAGACCGTTGATACAGCCATATTGAAAATCCAGAGTATGCTTTAAAAATTGAATTTGTCTTTGATAGGTTCCGGATAGAATACGGGAGGCAAATCCAAGATAAATCATGGAACCCAAAGGATTTTTAAATTCTTTTCCCTTGACACAGTCGATATCAGCGGACTGAAGTCTGATTTTTTGCTCTTTTACTACGACCATTCTTGTTTTGGAGCGGTATTCATTTAGAATATCAGCAGATTTTTTTGAAATTTGCATCTCCAGATGAGTATTGCGTATGGCATGATTTTTACGATATTCACCAGGGGAGAGGTTGAAATTCTGTCTGAAAATTTTGTTAAATTGCGAAGCTGTTGAAAATCCATTATTTAGTGCGATATCTGAGATTGATAACTGGCTTCCGGTTAAATCCGATACAGCATGGCGAAGGCGAATATTTGTTATATACTGTACAAAGGTGATTCCGGTGTTTTTCTTAAAAAGCCGGGACAGTGATGTTGGGGCAATATGAATCTGTCTGGCAGCATCCGGAAGTGTAATATGTTCCGAAAAATGTTCTTCAATGTAAGAAAAAACATAATCAAGCCGTTCATCGGAAGTCTCGAGCAAAGATTGCTTGTCGGATAACAGAAAAGAACAAATCAAGTGATCGCAAATTTTATATAGAATACTTAGTTTCTTTGCACTCATTTCTTTCATATCAAGTGCGTATTCCCCAAGCAAGTCATAGATCAAATAGCGTAGTTGTTCATACTTTACGCTAGAATGCCGCGAACTACAACATTGAAAATATGGAAGTTGTTTATGTGTTAATTTCCGAAATAGTTCTGCACGAACAGAAATTATTAGCATAAAGCTTCCGGGAGAAGTTTGCAGCTTAAAGTGTCGATTCCAATTGATCATTAGAATATCTTTTTTGGATAAATGATTTGTTTCAGCAGTTAATGTTACAGCAGCGCTGCCGTGAATGATAAATAGAAGCAAATATTCATTTTGTATATCATCCATTGTAATCGAATTTTCATAAAATTTGATTTCGAAATCATTCATTATATAAAAACCTCCTTTGAAAAGCTATAATATGACAAAATATTTATTGTATTATAACAAGTAATGGATGCATGGTCAATTTTGGATAAAAGATGACAAGAAAAAGATGAATGAAAAGGAGAAAAAAATAAAGAAATTTATTAAAATAAAACCAATGGAAACCATTGGGGACGGAGTTTGCGGCTTTTTGAATGTCCCTAATGGTTGTAGAAAGATAAAAAAGACCAAAGGGGACGATGTTTGAGCCAAAAACTCCCTTCCCAATGGCAATGAAAGGGGATAAACTTATGAGTTACAAATTAAATAATCCAATTATTCCAGGATACTATCCGGATCCTTCTATCATTCGTGTGGAGGATGATTTCTATCTGGCTTGTTCCAGTTTTGAGATGTTTCCAGGAATTCCGATTTTTCATAGCAAAGATCTTGCACACTGGGAGCAGATTGGAAATGCGCTGACGGAAGAAAATGGATTCCATATGGAAAAAAATTGTGGAGTCGGAGGTCTGATGGCGCCTACAATCCGTTATAATAATGGAACGTATTATATTATTAATGCTAATTTCGCTGACAAAGGAAATTATATTTGTACAGCAAAAGACCCGGCAGGTCCGTGGTCAGAACCACATTGGATGGATGACGTCCCGGGAATTGATGCATCTATTTTCTTTGACAATGACGGTAGTTGCTATGTTATGGGAACAGGAGATGTCTGGGATAACGGAACCGGTGTGAAAGAAAGAGGAATCTGGCTTGCACCATATGATATTGAGAATTTCCGCGTGACAGGCGAGCCTTATACGATTTATAACAGTGCTATGAGAGGCGGGGCATCTCCGGAAGCTCCACATCTGTATCATATCGGAGATTACTATTATTTGATCATTGCAGAAGGTGGTACAGAACATTATCATGCGGTAATGGTGGCAAGATCAAAAGAACTCTTCAGCTTTTTTGAAGGAAATCCGGCAAACCCGGTTATGACACATAGACATATGGGATTCAAAAGCCCGATCATTAATGTCGGACATGCTGATCTCGTAGAGTTAAAAGATGGAAGCTGGTATGCTGTGATGCTGGGTTCTCGTTTAATCGATGAAAAATATAAAAACCTGGGACGAGAAACATTTATTTGCCCGGTTATATGGGAGAGGGACTGGCCAGTATTCAGTCCGGAGACAGGAAAGATCGAATGGAGTTATGATAGTCCGGAATCTTTGGAAGAAACAGTTTATCCAGAAGAAAATAAGTTTGACGATTTTGATGAACAGAAATTGCCACTTTATATGACATTTTGGGGAACACCTGGTAAGGAGTGCTGGAAAATTGAAGATTCTTATCTGAAATTAAAATGTATTCATCAGAGACTGGACGATGATCTAGAACAGATGGGCATGGAAGGCACTTTATCGGATGATAAATATGCTGCTTTTGTAGGACGACGTCAGTGCAAAATGGATACTACAATTACAACACGTATGACATTTGTTCCAGAAGGACAGGAGAGTGCGGGAATTGCGATTGTACAGGCAATGAACCATCAACTCCATGTAGAACGTGCCTGTGAAAACGGAAAACAGGTTGTACGTGTAAAACTGATCACAGCAGATTATCAACAGCCACCATATTTCCCAGAATTTACAAGCACGACAAATCGTGAAGATATTTGTACAGTGGAGTATGATAAAGATACAATTGTTTTACAGATCGAAATGCATAATGAAGATTTCACGATTCGATATGGAGAGTCGGAAGAAAATCTGAAAGAATTGTGCAAGGCTGACGGATCTTTGATCAATCCAGAAAAGGTTGGGTGCATGTGCGGAACAGTGCTTGGAATGTATGCGACGGGAAATGAAGAGGATTCAGAAAATACGGCAGCGTTTGATTGGTTCCGCTGTGAATAGGGACGGAGTTAATGGCTTTTTTAGTGACCCACATGGCCCAAAACTATATGATAAAATTAAAAACCACAGGGGATGGAGTTTGAGCCAAAAACTCCGTCCCCTGTGGTTTTCCGTCCCCTGTGGTTTTCTATGCCTCCTCAAGAAATGTATCCGTACCGCTTACATAGTAAGCCCCCATACCTGGAATATGTTTTTTAAAAGTATCTCCTTGCACATGTGCGAGAAAGTCTTCCTGAGAATCCCATTGAGAAACAAAGGTAACTTCATCTTTGGTTTCTGGGTTTATAAAAACCTGCATTCCGTGGCATCCTTTGTCATTGGCAATCACATCTTCTGCAAATGCTTTTGCAAGTGGTAAATATGCGTCTCTGTCGGTTACTACATTTGTTGTAAATACTGTTGTCATAATAAAAATCCTCCCTATGATTTATTGAATTTCGAAAAAATGTGAATATGAAAAATCCACAGGGGACAGTAACTGAGCCAAAAACTCCGTCCCCTATGGATACTATCATAGTAGAAAGAAAAAAGCAGTGTCAATTGAATTTGCCCAAAAAGAAAAAGAGGTCAAGAACGCATATCGTTATTATGACATATGAAAAAATTATAAGAACAGAAAGGTAAAAACGCGATACAAACGAAGTAGATTTAGAGTATACAAAATGTTGACAAGAACGATATAATATGAACCATAATAAAGACAAAAACAGGAGGAAAAAGAACTATGCGAGTAAAACAGATTACAAATGTGGACGGATTTTATAAGGCATTGGCAAAATGTCAGGGAAGGGTAGAGCTGATCACGGATGATCGCGATGTATTGAATCTGGCATCTACACTGACACAGTTTATCGGACTTACAACAGTATTCAGCAATCCTGATATTGAAGCGTATGAGATTGTTTGCTATAATCCGGATGATTTCCAGTACATAAAAGAATTTCTGGTTCCGGTAGAAAAATAAAAAATAATGTATTATATAGAAGAAAGGCTTCTGGTCATGGTGGATTTTACCAAAACAGAAGCCTTTCTTTTGTGCATGTTTTCGTGAAAGTACACAATGTCATCAAAAAGAAGTAAATATATGACCTGTAAGAGAAAAAGATGACTTCATGAGGTCATTTTTATGACGAAATAAGTAAAAAATCGAATGGTAGGAGCTCTCATGGACTGGTAAACTAAGGTCAAATCTTGAGAGAGACATACAAGGAGGAAAAATTATGAAGGCAAAAAAGGTTATGGCAATGGCAATGGCCAGTGCAATGATTCTTTCACTTACAGCATGTGGAGGAAGTTCATCTGACAGCTCATCAAAAGGAGATTCATCTAGTTCAGACGCAAAGGCAACAGTAAGTGTTGTAAAGCCGAATCAGGATGCAGCAAACACTGAAAAGACAGATGAGACATTGACTATTGGACTTTCTTCTGAGCCATCATCTCTGTATGGTGCAGCAGGCGGTAAGACAGAGAATGAAGAGCAGATTATTGGTAATGCGATGTTGGATTCACTTGTAAAATTCAATTATGCAACAAATGAGCTTGAGCCATCTCTTGCAACTGACTGGGAATGGGTTGATGATACACATCTGAAATTCACACTACGTGATGACGTAACAATGAGCGATGGAACTCCACTTGTTGCAGATGATGTTGTTTACACATGTAATAAGATTTGGATAGAGCAGAATACAACAAATGATACAGGAAAATATATCAAAGGCGCAACTGCTGATGACGAACATACAGTTACGATCGAATTTAATACAACAGCACCAGATTTTCTGAAGATGATGAGCTGGACAAACTTTGGAATCGTATCAGAGGATGAGGTTAATGCAGCAGGCGGTCTTGATGCAGTTCAGACAAATCCTGTAATCGGTAGTGGGCCATACAAATTCAAAGAGTGGAAAAACGGACAGTCTGTTACATTGGAAAGAAATGATAATTACTGGGATAAAGACTATGCAGGATATTACAAAGAAATCGTATTTACATTTACAAGTGATGCAGCAGCAAGAGAAATGGCTGTAGAATCAGGAGATGCTGATATCGCATACGATATGCCAGTAAGCCAGGCTGCTACATATGCAGAAAATGACTCTGTAAATACAACAATCTATGACTTTGGTCAGACAACACATCTGTGGTATAACATGGGTGATAATGCCGGAGCAACAAAAGATCAGAAAGTTCGTGAAGCAATCGACAAAGCATTAGACTTTGATGCAATTGCACAGGTAGGAACAGCCGGATTTGGTGAAGCTGCACTTTCATACTGGGATCCAAGCTGCGATTACTACACAGCAAACTATACAAAAGAAGAAAGAGCTGTTGACGTAGACGGAGCAAAAGAACTTCTTGATGAAGCAGGATATGGTGATGGAGTTGAAATTACAGCACTGGGACTTCAGGATAATACTCCTGTATTAACTGTAATGCAGGCTAATCTTGCAGAAGCAGGAATTACATTGAAAATTGATACACCGGATACAGCTCAGTTTGTAGAGGGCGCATTTGGTGGCGATTATGATCTGATCTGCGTTGGAGATACTCCTGCAATTAGAACACCTGCAAGCGTTATGCCATTCCTTCAGAAACTGAATGTTGACGGACCTGGTATGGTTATCGGTGGAGCAAAATGGACATCAGATGAATTTGATTCAACAATTACAGATTTGATTAGTGAGTCCGATACAGATAAAGCTACAGAACTTGCTACAAAACTGGATGAGATGGTAAAAGATGAGACAGTCTGCTCGAATCTGTATCCAGAAATGAAAGCCAGTGTATATGCGAAAGATCTGAAAGGATTTAATACAAGTGAAAGAGGTTTCGTTGACGCAACTGGATTCTACGAATAAGCGAGAAACAACCAGATTCTTGAATTGCCCGGTGATGAAAGTCTCCGGGCAATATTTGAAATACGAGGAGAATGATCTATGCTGAAATATATAGTAAAAAGAATCTTGTATCTGATCCCGATTTTATTTGGTGTATCGATTATCATTTTTGCACTGAAAACATTTACACCGGGAGATCCTGCAAGACAGATCTTAGGAAACAGTGCATCGGAGGCACAGGTTCAGGAAAAAAGAGAAGAGCTCGGGTTAAATGATCCGGTTCCGGTACAGTATTTTAATTATGTAAAAGGTATTGTTACAAAAGGAGATTTTGGTGATTCCTACAGAACAGGAAAACCGGTATTACAGGAAATCGCACCTAGACTTTTAACATCTGCCAAGATTACATTGGGAGCGGTTCTGATCGGAGCGGTGCTTGGTGTATTGCTTGGAATTATATCGGCACTAAAGAAATATACGTGGATCGATTCCGGGGTACTGGTCATATCCATGTTCTTCCAGTCGGTTCCGGAATTTGTTGTAGCTTTGGTATTGATTATGATCTTTGCTGTAAACTTGCATATTCTTCCGGCAAATGGTATTGATACATGGAAAGGTTATATCATGCCGATGCTGTGTATCGGATTATCTTCCGTAGCAAGTTATACACGTATCACAAGATCTTCTATGTTGGAAGTATTGGGAGAAGATTATATCAGAACAGCACGTGCAAAAGGACAGTCAGAGAAGAATATTACATATCACCATGCACTTCGTAATGCCATGATCCCGGTTGCACAGTCAGTTGGTACCAGTCTTGGTAATACAATTGGTGGTGGAATGGTACTGGAGACCGTATTCGGTGTTCCTGGTGTTGGAAAATATATCGTAGATTCCATCACACAGCGTAACTATCCATCTGTTCTTGGTGGAGCACTGATCATCGCTATTGTATTGACACTCATTAACCTGTTGGTTGATATCAGTTTCGTATTGATCGATCCACGTCTGAAGACAACGATTATTGCCGGTGGAAAAACAAAGAAACGTAAAAAAGTAAAAGCAACAGCGTAGGAGGAAAAAGATATGTCAAAAATGAGAACTCCTGCAATGGAGAAAATAGAAAAGAAAAATACAAAGAGAAAGAAACCGGTGAAATCAACACCGATGTGTGAGTCATGGAAACGATTTAAACGTAACCCAACCGCTTTACTTGGATTGGTTGTAGTCTGTATCCTGATTCTTGTTGCAATCTTTGCACCACTCATTGCCCCTTATGACTATAAGGCACAGGATTATGGAGCTATGATGCAGGCACCAAGCAGTGTTCATTTCTTTGGAACAGATCAGTTTGGACGAGATATTTTCAGCCGTGTTATCTATGGTACAAGATATTCTCTGATCATTGCTTTGTTCTGTACGATCGCAGCATTGTTCAGTGGCGGATTACTTGGAATTATTGCCGGATATTTTGGCGGGACAGTAGATACGATCATCATGCGTATCATGGATATCTTCCAGTCTATTCCGATGATCATGATGGCAATGTGTATCGTAGCTGTACTTGGTAATGGTATTCCACAGTTGGTAGCAGCAATTATGTTCGCATCTATGCCGACCATGGCAAGAAATAACCGTGCAGCGATTCTTCGAGTTCGAGGAAGTGATTATATTGAGTCATCCGAAGCAATCGGTGTAAGCCAGATTCAGATGATCTTGAAACATATGATTCCGAATGCAGCAGGAATTATGATTATTTAT
This sequence comes from Ruminococcus hominis, assembly GCF_014287355.1. NCBI lineage: Bacteria > Bacillati > Bacillota > Clostridia > Eubacteriales > Oscillospiraceae > Ruminococcus > Ruminococcus hominis. The sequence continues at coordinate 1,162,548 of NZ_JACOPE010000001.1, forward strand.
TTTGTTGGATTTTTAGCTGTATCTATTATGATGATGTCATCTATGAGTTACATTGGTGTAGGTCTTACAGCACCAACTCCGGAATGGGGATTGATCTTGAATGATGGTAAGGCATATCTGACATCTGCACCATATATGATGATGTTCCCTGCATTGATGATCATGATCACATGTTTCGCATTCAACCTGATGGGTGATGGACTGCGTGATGCATTCGATCCGAAAATGAAATAAGGAGCGGGATAAAATATGAGTGAAAATATGTTAAATGTAGAAGATCTTGTAATTCATTACGAGACGGATGAGGAAGTAGTGGAAGCTGTAAATAACATCAGCTTCCAACTGAAAAAAGGTGAAGTTCTTGGACTGGTAGGAGAGACTGGTGCAGGAAAGACGACAACAGCATTGGGAATTATGGGATTGCTTCCATCAAAAGTAGGACATGTGATTCAGGGAAAGATTGAACTGGATGGTGAAAATCTGTTTGATAAATCAGAACGAGAGATGCGTAAGATCCGTGGTAAGAAGATTTCCATGATTTTCCAGGATCCAATGACAGCATTAAACCCTGTAAAAACAGTTGGAGATCAGATTTCAGAAGTAGTTCTTCTGCACAATCATTGCTCAAAGGCAGAGGCACTGAAACGTGCACAGGATATGTTGGCAATGGTAGGAATCGTTCCTGAACGTTACAAAGATTATCCACATCAGTTTTCAGGTGGTATGAAACAGCGAATCGTTATTGCAATCGCTCTGGCCTGCGAGCCGGAACTTCTGATCGCAGACGAGCCGACAACAGCGCTGGATGTAACAATCCAGGCACAGATTCTGGATATGATGAGATCACTGCAGAAAAAACATGGAACATCGATGATACTGATCACACACGATCTTGGTGTTGTGGCAGAGATGTGCGATCACTGTGCAGTTATGTATGCTGGTGAGCTGGTAGAATATGGAACAGTCGAAGAGATTTTCGATCATCCGAAACATCCATATACAAAAGCATTGTATCAGTCTATCCCATCGCTGGATAAAGATGTGGAGAGATTGCACGTTGTTCCGGGTATGGTAACAGACCCATCGAACTTGCCGGAATATTGCAGTTTTGCAGATCGTTGTGAATCAAAATGTGGACTGTGTGAAAAAGCAGATCCTAAGATGATTCAGCTAAATGAGAATCATTGTGTCAAATGTTTACAGTACACAAAAGAATGGGAGGGGAAAATAAATGAGTAATTTGCTAGAAATTAAAAATCTGAAAAAATATTTTGCCACTCCTCGTGGAGAACTGCATGCAGTTGATAATGTCAATTTAAATATTGAAAAAGGAAAGACGATTGGTGTCGTAGGAGAGTCCGGATGTGGAAAATCTACACTTGGAAAAACGCTGATGAGATTGCATACACCAACTTCTGGTGAAGTACTATATAATGGCGTGGATATTGCAAGCATGCCAATGAAAGAGTTTAAGAAAAATTATCGAACCAATATTCAGATGATTTTTCAGGATCCGTATGCATCACTGGATCCACGTATGAATGTGTTGCAGTTGATCGAAGAACCAATCAAAGTAAACCATAAAGATATGTCAAAAGCAGATGTGACAGCCAGGGCAAAAGAGATGATGGAATTGGTTGGCCTGGCAAAACGTCTGGAAGGTTCTTATCCACATGAGTTGGATGGTGGAAGACGTCAGCGTATCGGAATTGCAAGAGCGTTATCATTAAATCCGGACTTTATTGTATGTGACGAGCCGGTATCAGCACTGGATGTATCTATTCAGGCACAGATTCTGAATTTGCTTCAGGATCTTCAGGCTGAAAGAGGACTGACTTATATGTTTATTACACATGACATGTCTGTTGTAAAACATATTTCAGATGATATTGCAGTAATGTATTTGGGACAGTTGATCGAAAAGTGTCCGGCAAATGAGATTTTCAAAAATACAATTCATCCGTATTCACAGGCATTACTTTCAGCTATTCCAATTCCGAATGTGCATGTGAAAAAAGAGCGAATGATTTTGAAAGGTGAGCTGACATCACCAATCGATCCGAAACCATGCTGCCGTTTTGCAGCACGTTGCCCGTATGCGACAGACGAATGTATGGCGAAAGAACCGGAGTTACGTGAAGTAAAACCAAATCATTTCGTAGCATGTCATTATGCAGAAAAATTTATGAAATAATATAATAATTCCTGTACTTCGTAAATTCGGGGTGCAGGAATTGTTGTAAATGGATATGAAATATAAACATATCCAATATCCGAAACTATAGAAAGAGAGAAAAAGATATGAAGAAAGTGATACGAACACCCGATTTTCCAATCGTACGGACAAAACAAGGAAAACTTCATGGATATCAGGAAGATGATGTATTTCACTTTTATGGAATCCGATACGGAAGAGCAAAAAGATTCCAACTTCCGGAACCAGAACCGAAATGGGATGGAATTCGAGATGCAAAATCTTATGGTTATATTTGTCCATTGATGCCGGAAGAAGAACAGCCGGAAGACAGTCCAATGGCTGCGCCGGGAAATTCTTTTGAGATGCAGCATGTGTACTGGCCGATGAATGAGCAGTGCTTATACTTAAATATCTGGACAAAGCACCTCGATAAAGAAGCAAAGAAACCAGTTATGGTATGGTTACATGGAGGCGGTTTTTCAAGCGATTCATCAATCGAAATTCCGTCATACAATGGTCATAATCTCTGTGATTATGGAGATGTTGTTGTTGTGAATCTGAATCATAGACTGAATTGTCTGGGATTTTTAGATTTGAGTTCATATGGAGAAAAATATAAATATTCCGGCTGTGTTGGAATGGCAGATATTGTACTTGCACTTCAGTGGGTGAGAGATAATATTGAGGAATTTGGTGGAGATCCGGATAATGTAACTGTTGCAGGACAGTCAGGAGGAGGCGGAAAAGCAACTATTTTGATGCAGATGCCACCAGCGGACGGACTTTACCATAAAGTAATCTCGCAAAGTGGAGCTCTTCGCAATTGTCCGGATATTAGCATTACAGAGGAAAAGAAACACTGGCAGACATTGGGTGAAAAGACTGTTGAAGTGCTAGGGTTAACAAAAGAGAATATTGATACGATTGATGATATCCCATATGAAACACTGGCAAATGCAGCAGTACAGGCAGGAAAAGAATTAGGACTGCCGGGAGGAATGATGCTCTTTGAACCTTCACCGGTAGAAGGCTATTACGATGGAATTGAAAGTATTGTAGGATTCAGAGAGGAGACCAGACAAATTCCGGTTATGGCAGGAACGGTATTGGGAGAATTCTCGTTTATGCATTATCTGGGCGATAAAACAAAGTATACTGAGGTAGAAAAATACAACATCCTGGAACAGACATATGGAAAACATACAATGAATATTATCAAGCAGTTCCGTGAAATCTATCCGGAGTTAGATATCTTGTATGCGTTGAGTGTAGATACATTATTCCGCCCGCAGACAATTGGATTTTTAAATCGACGTTCAGAATTTACAAAGACAAAATGTTATAATTACATGATAAACTTTATCATTCCGTATATGGGTGGACTTGCTCCGTGGCATTGCAGTGACATTCCATATGTATTTCGTAATGTAGAGATGGAGCCGGCACACTGTACCGGATATCAGTATGCAGAAAAAGTACAGGAAAAAGTCAGCAAAGCCTGGATTGCTTTTATGAAAAAAGGAAATCCATCTACCAGATCACTCAAATGGAGCACTTATACGAAAGAACATCCAGACCGGATGATCTTTGCAGAAGAGTGCGGAATGGAAGATAAAGATGATACGGAATTGCTGAAGTTGATTCAGAACCACTAGGGACGGAGTTTTTGGCTTGATTACGTCCCTCATGGTACATAATGAGTAATATAAAAGTGTAGTTGTCAGAGTATGATTGGCTCTGGTGGCTGCACTCATTTTATTGCTGTACAACGAAAGCCAGCTGGGACAGTAATCAAGCCAAACCCAGAGGATAAGACAAAAAAACTAATAGAATTTTTGTTGCATTTATTAGAAAAAGAAAAAATTACAACAATTTTTTGCATAATATTCAACAATTCAAGAATGGATTTCATAATTTTCAATTGCTATAATGTTAAGATAAATAAAAAGAGAAAAGTTTTCTTCAAAATATTATAGAAAAGGATGACTTTAGGAGGAACTATGGAACAGGATACAAGAAGAGATAAGCTGAAACTTAGTGTGTTGAATGAAGTAGATGAACTGGAGCACTTCCATCAGGATATTGAATTGTTGTATTTACTGGAAGGTACATTGGATGTTACGATCGGGGAACAGACAACCCATATGAAAGAAAATGACGTCTTAGTCGTAAATGCGAATAAAAAACATATGTTAAGTGGTTCGGAAGATATCTTGTATATGCAGATTATGATTTCATATAATTTGGTCAGTGATGTATTTCAGAGTATTGATGTGATTTTCTGGTGTGATTCTACAAAAGATGAAAGTGACCGCTATGATGAATTGAGAAAAATCTTGCGTGCATTGTTGAACCATTATCTGGAAACACATGGAAATACAGCAAATTTTGGGCATATTGCATTGTGTTATCGTGTTATGGATATCTTATCAATGTATTTCCTTGTGCAGGCAGCCGACCGGGAAAATATGGATGACAAGGATAAGTTTGAAGATCGAATTCTTCAGATTAATAATTATATCAGGGCAAACTATAATCAGCCAATTAGCCTGAAAGATCTGGCAGATAAATTATATCTGTCAAATGGATATCTTTCCAGATTTTTTAAACGAAATTATGGGATGAGTTTTGCAGAATATCTGACCAATATTCGTTTGTTTCATGCAGTGGATGAGCTATTATATTCAAGTGCGCCAATCACAAGAATTGCTTATGATAATGGATTTGCCAGTGTAGCAGTATTTAACAAGGTGTTTAAGAAGGCGTATGGAGAGACGCCTTCTGCTATGAGAAAAAAGGCAAAAGAACAGAAGCAGGAACAAAAAGAAGAAAAACAAAATCCGGAAATTGAGAAACGTCTGGAAAAATATTTTGTTGTAGATAGTCAGTCGGAAGAAGAACAGGATAAATTGAGTGTCTGTCAGGGAGAACATTCAGTGTTGCAAAGTGAGAAAATCAAAAATTCCTGGGGAAATACGATTAATATTGGTGTAGCATCGGAATTGCTTCGATCTGAGGTGCAGGAACATGTTATGATGCTGAAACAGGCATTGGGATTTAAATACATTCGATTCTGGAATATTTTTTCACCAGAGTTTTTGATTAATGTAGATGATCCAAAAGAAAATTATAATTTTACAAGATTAGATTCCATATTTGATTTTCTGATTAATTTAGATTTAAAACCGCATATTGATTTCGGTGTAAAATCACATATGATTGTATATAACATAAATAAATTACAAATCTGTGATGAACGAGAAAAAGATTATCTTAGTATTGACTTTATGGAACCAAAGAAATGGGAACGCTTCTTGAATGCTTTCATGCAACATTTAATCTACAGATATGGAAGAAGTGAAGTGGATAGTTGGAGAGTGGAATATTGGTTTAATGAAGGTCAATGGAAAAAGAGTGCATTTGATCAATATTTTGAACTGTTTGATATTACATATCGAACAATAAAAAAATACAGTGAAGGTATGGAAGTCGGCGGAAGTGGTTTACGGCTTGATTTGGATGCAAAATTAAGAGAATATTTCTTAAAAACATGGAATGAGCAACATTGTAGACCTGATTTTATCTCTATTTACATTTATAATTATGAACGAGGAAAAGAAAATGATGATCGCTATGCAAAAAGAAGTACAGATGATGACTTTTTCTTGCATAATATAAATAGTGTAAAAGAACAGATTGCAGAAGCCAAAATGGATGATATTAAACTTTATATCACAGAATGGAATTTTACGGCATCAGTTCGAAATTATCTGAATGATAGTTGCTTTGGTGGAGCATATATTATAAAAAATATATTAGATTTGTATGGTCAGCTTGATGAAGTAGCACATTATCTGGGAACAGACCGTACGCAGCAGTATTACGATACAAATGAATTACTGTTTGGTGGAGCGGGAATTCTGACCAAAGATGGTATCTTAAAACCATCTGGATTTGCATTTGATTTTTTGAACCGTTTATATCCATATTATGTTGGTCATGGAGAAAATTATCTGGTATCTACAGATCAGCATGATTCATATGGAATCGTATGTCATAATCAGAAGGGATTAAGCTACAATTATTATTTCACAAAAGAAGATGAGCTGGAAAAAGAACATTTGTGGAGATATTTTGAAAATCGTGATGAACTGGAATTGAGTCTTAAATTAAAAGATATGAGTGAAGGTACTTACCAGATTAAAGTATATCGAATCAATGAGAAAAATGGAAGCGTGATTTCCATTTGGGGAGAACTTGATTATGAAAAAGGACTTTCCAGAAATGATATTAAGTATTTCCGAAGAGTCTGTGAGCCGAAACTGACAATACAGAAGATGAAAACGGAACAAAATGAAATGAATCTGAATATAAAATTGATAGCAAATGAGATTGCATTTATTCGTATTCGAAAAATTTCGGAATGATAAAGGGAAAAATAGTTAAATTGGTAAAATGTGGTATAGTTTCAAATAGGAGCTATATCACATTTTCTATTTTTACATAAAAATAAAAGGTCAAAATATTCATGTTACTTCATGACCTTTGGAAAGAAAATGCCAGAAAAGTAACAAAATCAGGTCATGAGAGTAATAAAATGGGTCGCTTTAAGCTAAGCAATAGAAGTTTAAGATTGATAAGATAGTATCAACAAGAGAACAGAAATGTTTTAGCTGAAGGGAGAAGAGAAAATGAGTGAAAACACAAACACGCCAGTACAATCAAGTGCTGCAGCAGCAAATAAGCTGTCTATCTGGACTAAAATTGGATATAGTTTCGGTGAGATTGGATCTCAGTGTTCCTGGACATTGATTAGTTCTTATCTGACAGTATACTATACAGATGTAGTAGGATTAACACCGGTAATTATTTCAGCAATTATGTTAATTGCACGTATTTGGGATGCCATTAACGATCCAATGTTCGGAGCAATTGCAGAGAAAACAAAATCAAAATGGGGACGCTTCCGCCCATATATTTTATGGGGAGCTCCAATCCTTGCATTATTTAACTGTCTGACATTCTTAAATCTGGACATTCCAAATGGCTGGAAAGCAATTTGGTGTGGATTTACATATATTGGATGTGGAATGGCTTATACAGCAGTTAATATCTCTACACAGTGTGTAGCAAACGTAATGACAGCTTCTAATGAAGAACGTGTATCTCTGAACGCATTCAAAGGAATCGGTTCAGGACTGATTCAGATGGTCATCAGTGCAGTAACAATGCCAATGATCTTAAAATTTGGTAATGGTTCAGCATCTTCTGCACACGGATATTTTATGGCTGCATTGGTATTCTCAATTGTATGTATCCCATGCTTCTGGGTATGTTTTGCATCAACAAAAGAGATTATCGGAGCAAACGAGTCTGATAAAAAATCTATCGGACAGACAATGAAAGAACTCGGATATTCTTTCAAATACACATTATCTGATAAAAACGCATTATTCTTGATTCTTGCAATGTTTACATTCCTTACAGGACTGTTCGGAAGAATCGGTATCATGGCATACTATTTCATTTATATTATGAAAAATCCTGCCCTGATTGCTGGATTTGCAACAGCAATGTCAGCCGGTATGTTGGTAGTAAACTTCTATGCACCATTTTTACTGAACCGCATTAGTAAAAAATATGTTGGTGCATTGGGATGTATCGCACAGGCACTGTGCTGTGTATTCTTCTATATCATTGGAGAAAACCAGTTGACAAGTCTGGTTGTATTATCAGGATTCCTTTATGGAGTAACAAATGTAGTATCAATCACATGCTTTACATTGAGTGCTGAGATTATCGATGATAACTGGATTAGAACAGGAGTACGTTCTGATGGTGTAATCGTATCTTGTATCTCATTCTCTACAAAGATGGGTAATGCAATCGGTGGTTCAATCGGTATCCTTGCTCTTAGTGCAGTTGGATATGTTGCAAATGCAGAGAATCTGAGTGCAACAGTACTTTCAAATATGGATAAAGTAATCAACTTTGCACCAGCAGCATTCTTCATTGTAGCAGCAATTTTCTTTGCATGTGTCGGAATGACAAAAGAGAAAGCAAAAGCAAATGAAGCTAAGATTGCAGCAATGGCAAAAGCTGAGTAAAAAGTAAATATTTTATAGAAAGGAATCTCTTGTAGGACGGTGTTTCTACAAGAGATTTCTTTTTACTTAGGAGATAGCATCTTTTTGATTTCGAGTATTGCAATCAACATTCTATATATGCTAAAGTATAAAAAAGCATGTTTCTTAATGAATCTAAGGTGCGTTGCACTATCTACATTCTCATCACATTTCAGAAATCTATGCTTTAACACCAAAACAAATGTAAAAAGCAGGAGAGGACTGAAAGAAATTGGACGAAGAGATAGTTCCTTCTGCGAAGAAGGAGGAAACAAATGAATATTGAGTTGAAAAATGCTGTATTATCGATAGACGTTAAAGCACAGTATGACGAGTGTGTTAAAAAACTGTTAGGGCATAAAATTATACTTGCTCATATTTTAACAAAGGCGATAGAAGAATTTCGTAGAATGCGTCCAGAAGAAGTGGTACACTTTATTGAAGGGGAACCGTAGACAGATCCTACAGATTATAATATTTTAAATCGAGCAATTTTCTATATCAGCCGAATGATATCGTCGCAGAAGAATCGCGATTTTAAAGGAAGCAATTATAATAATATAAAAAAAGTATATTCAATTTGGGTGTGCATGAATATGGAAGAAGATAGCATGAATCATATTCATCTGACAAATGATACAATTATGGGGAATCATAAATGGAAAGGTGAAATAGAATTATTAAATATAATTATGATTGGTGTGGCTGAAAATTTATCAAGGAAAGACGAAAGTCATGAGTTACATCGATTACTAGGGGCATTGCTGTCAGAAAAGTTAAAAGCAGCTGAAAAAATGGATATACTTGAAAATGAATATCATATAGCAATGGAAGAGTCAATAGAGGAGGATGTGAAGACAATGTGTAATTTGAGTGAAGGAATAGAAGAAAGAGCAATGGAGCGAGGACGAAAAGATGGGATAAACACTGTTTTACGTTTGGCTGAAAAGTGTCATCTTAGTAAGGAAGAGACAATTCAGCAATTATGTGAAGGAATGAAAATGGAGGTGGCTGAAGCAGAAAAATATTATGAAGAGTATAGAAAAGACGTACAGACAAGTTTGTAAAGCGTTATAATTTGATAGAATAAATAAAATCATAAGGAGCATGAAAGTTATGAAATCAGTAATATCTATTGGAAATCAGGATTTTATATCAATTAGAAAAAACAACTGTTTCTATATTGATAAAACTGATTTCATTAGAGAATGGTGGGATAATCAGGATAGTGTTACGTTGATTACTCGTCCGAGAAGATTTGGCAAGACATTGAATATGAGTATGACTGAGTATTTCTTTTCTGTATCATATTCAGATTATGACAGGTATTTTGAGGAACTGAATATTTGGAAAGAGAAGCGTTTCCGGCAATTGCAGGGAACATATCCTGTGATTTCCCTTAGTTTTGCGGATATTAAGGCGACAAATTATGAGTCTGCCAGGAAAGCTATAATTCGAAAACTGGTAAGATTATACAGTGCATTTGAATTTATAAAAGAAAGTGAAGTATTGAATGAAAAAGATCGTGCTTACTTTGATTCGGTTGAGGAGAGTATGTCAGATGATGCAGCAGCAGTATCCATCAATTACTTGTCAGATTATTTGAGCAGATATTATGGAAAAAAGGTGATTCTACTTTTGGATGAGTATGACACTCCATTGCAGGAGGCGTATATTCATGGATATTGGGAGAAACTTACGGCGTTTGTTCGAAGTTTGTTCAATTCAACATTTAAGACAAATCCATATATGGAACGTGGATTATTGACGGGAATCACAAGAGTAAGCAAAGAATCTATTTTTTCGGATTTAAACAATCTGGAGGTTGTGACAACGACTTCTGAAAAGTACAGCAGTTCTTTTGGATTTACGGAAGAAGAAGTTTTTCTTGCGTTAGAGAATAATGGTGTATTATCAGAGAAAGAGAATATTCGATACTGGTATGACGGATTTTCGTTTGGAAAAAGGCAGGATATTTATAATCCATGGTCGATAACAAAATATCTGGATACAGGAGAATATGGAACTTATTGGGCAGATACGAGTAGTAATGCCCTGGTTTCGACATTGATTCGCCAAAGTTCAGCAAAGATAAAGTCTGAGATGGAAGACTTATTAAATGGTGGAGTGATTTCCACAGAGTTAGACGAACAAGTAGTTTTCGAACAGCTTGGTAAAAAGCGAGGCGCAATCTGGAGTCTTTTGCTTGCCAGTGGATATTTAAAGGTAGATCGACATGAGATGGATGTGAAAAGTGGAAAACATCAATATGCTCTTAAAATTACAAATCATGAGACAATGTTGATGTTCGAAAAAATGATTGAAGACTGGTTTGAGGAAGATGATGCAGGATTTGGAAATTTTAAAGAAGCACTTCTTGCCGGAGATTTAGATTATATGAATGAGTTCATGAATCAGGTTGCACAACAGACTTTTAGCAGTTTTGATGTTGGAAAAAAGCCGTCTGAAAAGCTAGAACCGGAACGTTTTTATCATGGTTTCGTGTTGGGACTGATTGTCGATCTGGCGGGGAAATATAGAATTACATCAAATAGAGAAAGTGGATTTGGACGATATGATGTGGTTATGGAACCACTTCAGGCACAGAGAGATGCCATTGTGATGGAATTTAAAGTACAGAATAAGGCAAGAGAAAAATCTTTACAATGCACGGTGGAAAATGCATTATCCCAGATTTTAGAGAAACAATATGATGAAGAACTGATTGCAAGAGGTATACCACAGGAGAGAATCAGACATTATGGATTCGCATTTTGCGGAAAGCAGATTTTGATTGGAACAGACAAAGAACAGAAAAATATTGAAAATCATTAGGAGGAAAAAACAATGGGAAAAATTAATTTACAGATGTATTCATTTATGGATGGAACAATGAATGACAGCAGAGAGAATTTAAAACTGGCTTCAGAGATGGGGTACGATGGAGTGGAATTATTCGGACCAAATTTTGAAATTCCAGCAGAAGAACTCAAAGCTTTGCTTACAGAGTTACATCTGGAACCGGTATCAATGCATGCTCCAAAAACAGATATGGTAGAATCATTGATTCCACTGGCTGAAAGTCTGGAAATGAAATTCATCGGAATCGGAATGGAATGTATGATAGATGATGAAGCAGTGCATACATTTGCAAATACATTGAATCGAATTGGTAAAGTGTGTGCTGAACATGGACTGACATTGACATATCATAATCATACACAGGAATTTGTGCCATGTGGTGACAAGCGTGTAATCGATGTATTAATGGAAGAGACAAATCCGGATTATGTAAGTTTTGAACTGGATGCCGGATGGTGTGCAGCAGCTGGATTTGATCCAATTGAACTGGTACAGACATACAGTGGACGAATCAAATTGATCCATGTTAAAGAGAGCAGTAAAGTAATTGGACCACAGCCTCCAATGGATTTTGAAAGTATTCCAAAAGATGAACATGGTGCACCAATCTTCACAGAAGAAGAAAAAGCACAGATGGAAGAGCAGAAGAAGATCAATTGTCCGGCAGGAGATGGTCTGGTAGACTGGAAAGCACTGAAAGAAGTGGCGGACAAACACGGATGTCAGGCATATATTGTAGAACGTGAGTATACACCAGGAGAAGGAAGCAGACTGGATTGCCTGAAGGCGGATCTGGAGTATTATAGAACACAGATTTAAGAAGTGAACTAAGTTTACAAGAAGAATTGGCAAGTATATAGTGACAGATAAAAATACAAGAATAAGAAGGACTCAGAAATGGAAATACAGAAGATACAGATTTTATCCAATATAGAAGAATCTATGCATTCGCATAAGAATGTCGAACTTTTGTATATATTAATGGGACATGTGGATATTACGATAAATGGGGAATGTTTTCAGGCAAATTCAAAAGATATTGTATTGATTAATTCAGATGAGATTCATAGTTGGAAAGAATATCAGAATGCACTGTTATGTCGGATTTATATTGATTATTATGAGTTGAAACAGGTTCTGAAGAAAGAAAATGTATATTTTGTATGTAACAGTGTAAGAGATTCGGAAACAGATTATGCAAGAATGCGCTATATATTAGAAGCTGTTTTGAAAAAATATCAAGAAGATGCCAATGGATTCTGGGTAAAGAGTTTGTATTATTCTTTGTTGGAGGCATTGAAAGCGCAATATTTAGACGCAGACAGAAGCCGGGATGATTATGAGACTGTAAATGATAAAGTCAGGAAGGTTATAAATTACATACAGAGTAATTATCAGCGTGCCATAAATCTGAGTGATGTTGCAGAACAATTCTATATGTCTGAATCATCTTTTTCTCGTTTTTTTAAAAAAGAAACAGGAAAAGGTTTTACGGAATATGTAAGAAGTTTACGACTTGAGCACGCCAAGGAAGAATTACAGTTTTCTAATCGGTCAATTACGGAGATTTCATATGATTGTGGATTCTCTAACATATCGGTATTTAATAAAAACTTTAAACAGGTATTTTCTATTACACCAAAAGAGTATAGACAAAATCTAAGACAGAAAGAAACAGATGTACAAGAGTCAGATATGATAGGACTTGAAGCATACTTGCAACATGCAGAAGAAAAAAAGCAATCAAAAGAAAAGGAAGAACAGAAAATCTGTCTGGATCTGCAGCAGGGAGAGGTATTAAAAAATGTAGCAAATACAAGTATGAATGCAGGGATGTTCGCAGATTTATTGGAAGCAAAGGTTCAAAAGCATGTGTCGACAATAATTGAGGATTTGGGATTGAAGTATGTACATATTGCGAATCCGTTTGATCCGATATTGAAAATTCGTTCCGGTCATGAGACGAAACAGATGAATTTTGAAAAAGTAGATGCAGTATTAGATTTCTTGCTGGAACAAGGAGTGTGCCCAGTCTTAGAATTGTCAGAACGCCGCAGAAAGAGAATCGTGAATATTGGCTCAGATAAAGAGTTTGAAGAAACTAAGAAAGATGAGATCTTTTTATCTTTAGAAGAATGGGAACAAGTAGTTAATGCACTTATAGGACATCTTGTGGAGTATTATACTACGAAAGAAGTCAGTAAATGGATGTTTGAAATCTGGTATGACCCGGAAAAGGTGACAGGAGCTGGGAAAATCCCATATAAGGTTCTATATGAGCGTACATGGAAGATCATTAGAAAATATATTCCTGAAGCTAAGATAGGTGGAAGTGGATTGAATGCAGGAATGCTTGGAGATACATTAAAAGAGCAGTTGTGCTGGTGGAAGGAACGCTATGACAGACCGAATTTTTTGACTTTCATAAGCTATCCATATCAGGTAGAACAGAGAGAAATACAAGAAAAAGGAAACCACTACAGTCTTCTTAGCGTTGAATCGGACACGCATTTTGTTAAACAGGATATAGAATCTTATTATGATCTTCTTGATTCTATAGAATATCCGGATACACCACTCTGGTTGACGGAGTGGAATACATCACTTTCTGAGCGAAATATTTATAACGACAGTTGTGCAAAGGCGTGTCATATGTTAATGCAGATGGTGGATTCACAGGGAAAATTGGAACAGATGGACTACAGTAGCATCAGTGACTGGCCTTCTCAGTATTTTGATTCAACGTCTCCATTGATAGGAGCGAATGGATTGATTACAAAAGATGGTATATTAAAGCCGGCATATTATGCGATGGAATTCTGGGGATGGCTTGGAGAAAGGCTGCTCGGAAAAGGACTACATTATATCGCTACATCTCAACATAGGGAAACCATTCAGATTTTGGCATTTAATGCAAAGCAGTTTAGTTATAGCTATAATATGAAAAATGAAAATACCATTGAAGTAAAAGAGCTTCCGTTTATATTTCGAAATAATGATAAATTGAAGATGCAGTTCGAATTAAAAAATTTACGGAATGGAAGGCATAAAGTTTGTATTTACAGAGTAAGTGAAGCTTATGGAAATGTGTTGGCAGAGTGGGGAAAGCTCGGCTATTCAAAAGAACTGATGCGATCAGAAATTTCATATTTAAAACAAATATGTATTCCACGGATGGAAGTGAAGTATTTGCAAATAAGTGAAGATGTTATGCAATTGGATATTCTATTAGAAGCAAATGAGATGGCGTTCATACAAATATTATAAAAAATAAAAAAGTATCTAATAAATGGAAAGAAGCAAAAATCGACAAATATATACTTGATTTTTGCTTCTTTTTTTATAACAGTAATCTTATTTTCAAGCAGGAAGAATTATAAGACAAAAATGAATTAGTTTTGCGTTCATATAAATTCTAAAATATAGACATCAAAGAAAAAGGAGGAAGGTTTCAATGAAAATTAAAAACGGAAAAAAAGAAAACGTAGGACCGATTCAAGTCGGTGCGTATGGAATGGGTAACTTTGCATGTCAGTTGTCTTTTACAATGGTAAACATGTATCTTGCTTATTTTTATACAGATGTATTTGGATTGTCTGCTGCAGCAGTGGCAACACTTCTGCTTGTAGCAAAAGTATGGGATGGTATCAATGATCCGATGATGGGAGCGATTATGGATAAAACCTATACAAAAGTGGGAGGATATCGTACTTATATTATTGCCGGAGCAATTGCGTTGGTAGTATTTACAATACTGACATTCAGTGTACCGAATTTTGGAAGTACAACCAAGCTTGTGTATGCATATGTTACATACATTGGTCTGGGAATGGCATATACAGTAATGAATGTTCCATTTAATGCATTACCATCGAGAATGACAGACACACCAAAGCGTCTGAATCAGTTATTTGCATCCAGTATGTGGGCAGGAGCTCTTGGAAGCACTGTTTTAGGGATGTGCACGATGCCATTGATTATGTTACTTGGAAAAGGAGTACAGGAAGCCGGATATCAGAAGACAGCAATTGGTTATGCGGTTGTTTCATTACCATTAGTATTGCTTATGGTTCATTTGTGTAAGGAGAATCCGAATATTGCGAAGGCAAAAGCAATTGCGGATGCACAGAATAGAGATAAGGGTACATCGTTTGTGGGATTTTTAAAATCCATTTTCTCAAATAAAAATTTACTTTGTGTATATGCATATATGTTCTGTGCAATGTTCAGTCAGATTGGAAGAGCCTGTACAGCATTTTACTACTATATGTTCTGCGTAGGTAATATGGCATTGGCTTCTGTACTGATGTCAATAGGAAGTTTAGTCAGTCTTGTATTGATTCCATTTATACCAACAATGATTGCGAAGTTTGGAAAGAAAAAAGTAGTTATCGTATCACAGATTATTCAGATTGTTGGTCTGGTTATGATGTTTGCAGGTCCATACACAAACATTCCATATACAATTGTTGCAAATCTGATCTATGGTCTTGGTGGAGGATACAGTGCATGTGTAGGTTCTATGATCGTAGATGCACTGGATAATTACGAATATCAGACAGGTGTCAGAAATGATGGAGTTGCATTTGCATTTAACGGATTAATGACAAAGATTTCTTCTGCAATCGCAGGTTCTGTTGGACTTATGGTTATGGCTGCATTTGGATATACAAATGGTGCAGATTTAACAGCAAGAGCACTGACAGGTATTAATGTTGGTGTTAATATTGTTCCTCTTGTAGCTGCTGCAGTAGCAATCGTCCCAATGCTGATCTTTGATTTAAATGAAACAAAGATGGAGAAGGTTCGTGCTGAATTAAAAGAAAGAAGAGAAGCACTTTTAAATGAGCAATAAGAATGGAGAAATTAGGTTAGTATGAAATGTGTAACAACAAAATCAGGTAAAATCGAAGGCGTAGAGGAGAACGGATATACGATATTTAAAGGAATTCCATATGCGAAACCTCCTGTCGGGGAGCTTCGATGGAAGGCACCACAGCCGATAGAACCATGGGATGGAGTGTATCATGCAGATACATTTCAGAAACGTGGCTGGCAGGAAGGCGATGTAGAAGGAGAAGTTCCTTTCTGGAAAGAAAAATTAGTGAAAGAGTTTTATGATGATCTGAGTTATACGCCAGAAATGAGTGAAGACAGTTTATATCTGAATATATGGACTCCGGCAGAAAAGTCAGATGAGAAGCTTCCGGTTGCATTTTGGATTCATGGTGGTGGATTTGGAAGTGGCTGGAGTTGGGAAAAAGAATTTGATGGAGAAGCGTATTGCAAAAAAGGAGTTATTTTAGTAACAATTGCATATCGGCTTGGAATGTGGGGCAATTTGGTTCATCCATGGTTAAATGAAGAAAATGAACATGGCGTGTCTGGAAATTATGGAATTCTGGATCAGATAGAAGCACTGAAGTGGGTATATGAGAATATTGAAAATTTCGGTGGAGATTCAAATAATATTACTGTATTTGGACAATCAGCAGGTGCTATGAGTACACAATTCCTTGTATCAACAGAGTTGTCTGGAAACATGATTTCAAAAGCGATATTCCAGAGTGGAGGGGCTCATAACAATGAAGCTCTTGCGGGACGTACATGGGAAGAAACAATGAAGATTGGTGAAGAATTTGTGGCGTATACAAAGGCTGCTACGTTGGAAGAATTACGTGCAATGCCGGCAAAAAAACTACAAGAATTGACGGAAGAATTTGCTGAGAAAAAACATGAGATGATTTTATTTATGCCGGTTACAGATGGATATGTATTTAAAGAAAATACGACCGATTGTTTAAATAACAATCATGTAAAACAGATTCCGTATATGCTGGGAACAACAGAAGCAGATCTGTTTGTAACTCCTGAAATGATAGAAAAGGGAGAAAAGACAGCTCTTTATAAAGGCTGTATTGAATGGAGCCAGAAGGCGGAAGAACTTTGGAACCAGCCATCTTATGTATATTACTTTAAGAGACATCTGCCAGGAGATGAATGGGGAGCATTCCATTGTGCGGAACTGTGGTATATGTTTGGTACCATGGATCGTTGCTGGCGCCCATGGGAAGAACATGACAGACAGTTGAGCGAAGATATGATGAATTATTGGACTCAGTTTATGCATACAGGAAAACCGGCGGATGAAGATGAATGGGAACCTTGTACAAAAGAAAATCCAGCTGTAAAAGTGCTTGAATAATATTGGTTAAGAGACTTTATATCATTTATCCTACCCTAAAATACATATAAAGCATCTTAATATATAAGAGAGGTCAGAAAGAACTTTGATCTCTCTTCTTTTTTTATTTACAACCTATTTTGAAAATGCTAAAATACAAACATAAGTTTTGATTTAGGGGGAAGGGTACTATGAATGTACTTCAGAATCTGACAGAATTATACAATCATTTGTCCTTTGACAGTACATATCGAAATGTCTGTAAAGGAATTCTGGAGAATATGGAAGCGGCGGCAAACGGAACGATATATGAAATTGCGGAATTGACGAATTCTTCCAGAACTACAATCTGGCGAATGGTTCAAAAGATGGGGTACAGTAATTTCTCGGAATTTCATCATGAGCTGAAAAGAGCAGTAAAACAATATACATATTACAATCGTATTTTACCGGAAAATTCGGAAGAGACGATACAGGGAATCAAAGAAAAATTCATGAGTCAGGTTATGCAGACGTATCAGTTAATGGATACACAGATGGATGTACAGGAGATGGAATCCATTGTAGATGAGATGGCGCAGGCTGATAAAATTGTCTTTTATACACCATATAAAGATAGTTCGATATTGGCGTTACAGCAGAATTTATCAATGGATGGAAAACAGACAGGATATTATTGCCTGTTTCCTGATATGCTGGAGGATAGCCTGACACTTGATGAACATTCTATTGTATTTACAAATATGATTGATCATCTGGAAACAATGGATATGACACAGGTATTTGAGAATATAAAAAAGAAAAAAGCTAGAGTATATGGAAGTTTGGCTGGAAAATCCCGGTATCAGATATATTTTGACCGGGTGCTGTTTCATGGAAACGCAGGAAGCGTAGTAGAAGGTGTTCTTGCATTCCAGATGTATTTCTTTATGATAAATGAGATATATAGAATGAAATATATAGATTAAAAAGGAAGTGGTTTTGAATTGACGAAACCACTTCCTTTTTTTGCTGCCATGCATGCGACAACAAGGTCAAGTGGACCTTGTTTAGCACAGAAACCTTGGTTTCAGATTTGAAACATTATTCTTCTTTCAGAAAAAGTGTTGCTGAGGAGGAACGCCTGAACAAAGTTATTTCGCTAGAATAAAGGTACGAAATGACAAAGAAAAAGGAAGGAGCAATAAAAATGAAGTACAGTTTATGCGCCGACATTATGTTTGTCGGAGTTGGTGAAAAAGGACCGGTTTGGCCGGATACAGATGGAATCATTGAGGCAATGAAGCTGGCAAAGGAAAATGGTTTGACAGGAATTGAGATGTTTGATCTGCAGGGAAGAGACCTTGCACGTATTGCAGAAGCAAGCAAAGAGCTTGGAATCGAAGTACGTGCCTGTGTTTCAGCAGGAGCTCCATTTTTAGGAAATCCAGAAAAAACAGATGAGCTGGTATCACTGTTTACAGAGAGCGTTCCAAAAGCAAAGCAGATTGGATGTGACAAACTGATTTTAAACGCAGCAGAATACGCAAAAGATCTTTCTGAGCAGGAAGTTTTGAAAGCGATGGAAGATGCGTTGAAGAAGCTTGCACCGATTGCAGAGAAAGAAGGTGTTACAGTTCTTGTTGAACCTTTGACCGATGGGTTCTTCACAAGTTCAAAACAGGCATTTGGATTGATCGAGAGTGTGGGAAGTGAAAATGTAAAACTTCTTTATGATATTTTCCATTTCCAGAATATTGAAGGAAAAATTACAGAGACAATTAAAAATAATCTGAAATGGATCGGTGATATTCATGGAGCCGGAGCTCCGATGCGAGCTGAACTTACAGTTGGTGAACTGGATTATCCATTCATTTTAAATACGATCAAAGACTTGGGATATGACGGAAACTTCTGCTTAGAATTCTTCACATTCCAGGATCGGGAAGCAAAAGTTAAGGCATCTTGCACAGTATTGCCGGAATAAGTAAAAAATAGTGAGAAAATAATGGAGGAAAAGAACAATGGCAAAAAAAAGAATTGGTATTATCGGTATTGGTGAAATCGGAACAACAAAACATTTAACACAGCTTGTAAATCATCTGGATGAAGTAGAAATTGTTGCATTGTGTGATGTCATTCCAGAGCGATGTGAAAAAGCAAACAAAGACTTTGGACTTTCTGCAAAAGTTTATACAGATTATAAAGAAATGTGTGCAGCAGAGGATATTGACGTAGTACATGTATGTACTCCAAACCCGCTTCATTGCGAGATGACGCTGTGTGCATTTGAACATGGAAAAGATGTTTACTGTGAGAAACCGCTTGCTTGTACTTATGCAGATGCACAGAAAATGTTGGAAGCACAGAAGAAGGCAGGAAAGAAACTGACAAGTGGTACACAGTGGCGTTACAATACAGCTCCGATGGAGATGAAGAGAATGTATGAAGCCGGAGAATTCGGTGATGTGTATTATATTCGTTCTTCACAGCTTCGTCCGGCTCGTCTGCCAGCATATGGTGTATATACAAATAAAGAATTAAATGGTGGTGGAGTTCTTATGGATGGAGGTCCTCATTCCATCGACCTTCCGATGTGGCTGACAAACAACTATGATGTTGCCAGCGTTCGTGGAGTAACATTTGACAAAATGAAAAACTTCCCGGAAGGAAATGATCTTGGACCATGGGATCCGAATAACTTTGATGTAGAAGATACAGCTATGGCTATGATCACAATGAAAAATGGAGCAATGTTCTATGTAGAAACTGCATGGCGCTCTAATATGCAGCAGGAGGCTCCTGGAATTATCTGTTCTGTAGCAGGTACATTAGCAGGTGCAGATATGGTCGGTCCGGGATTTGAAGACAGCGTACGAGTAACTAAGATGGTAGACGGCAAACTTGTAACAGAGACTAAAAGTCCGGAGGCAAAATATAACATGTGGGAATATGATATGACAAAATGGGTTGACTGCATTACAAAGGGAACAGAACCAGCAGTTCTTCCAGAGCAGGCAGCAGTTGTAACACGTGTTATTGAAGCAATTTATAAATCAGCAGAAACAGGAGAGACAATCGTATTTGATTAATAGTTGGATTAAAAGAAACTATATATCTCCTACCCTCATTTATATATAGAATCTTTTAATATGGGAGAGGTCAAAATTAGACATATAATTTTGACCCCTCTTGTTTTTTTGCGAAAAAGGGAAGGTGGTTTAAAGACAATGAAATAGTCATATGTGGGGCAGTGAATATGTCGGTTGGATGTTATCCTAGTATCAACAAAGAAAGTAACGCAGGAGGTAAGAGCAAATGGGTAAATTGAAAGTAGGAATCATTGGATGCGGTGGTATTGCAAACCAGAAACATTTTCCGGCATTAAAGAATAATGCGGATCTGGCGGAGATGGTAGCATTTTGCGATATTATTGAAGAACGTGCGACAAAAGCAGCCGAAGAATATGGTGTAGAAGGTGCGAAAGTTTACACAGATTATCGTGAGCTTTTGGCTGATCCGGAAATCGATATCGTACACATCTGTACTCCAAATGTATCTCATAGTAAGATCGCGGTAGATGCATTTGCAGCAAAGAAAAATGTATACTGTGAGAAACCAATGTCCCACAATCCAGAAGAAGCACAGAAGATGGTGGATGCATGGAAAGAATCAGGAATGAAATTTACAATCGGATATCAGAACAGATTCAGACCGGAAGTACAGAACTTACATGCTTCCTGCGAAAAAGGTGAATTGGGAGAGATTTACTATGGTAAAGCACATGCAGTTCGAAGAAGAGCAGTTCCGACATGGGGCGTATTTCCAAACAAAGCATTGCAGGGCGGCGGTCCTCTGATCGACATCGGAACACATGCTCTGGATATTACATTGTGGTGTATGAACAACTATGACGTTGACAGTGTCAATGGATCTGTATATTACAAACTGGGACATCTTCCACAGGCAACAGAAGGTAACCTTTTCGGACCATGGGATCCGGAAACTTATGAAGTAGAAGATTCTGCAATGGGATACATCAAGATGAAAGATGGCGCAACGATCATGCTGGAAGCAAGCTGGGCACTGAATATCCTGGATTCCAGAGAAGCATCTACAACACTTTGCGGAACACTTGCCGGAGCAGAGATTCATTCCGGTATGAGCTATCCAAAGAATGAACTGATCTATAACCGTGGAAGAAACGGACAGTTAATGGAAGAGACAATCTCACCGGTTGGCTCCGTAGCATACTTCGGTGGTGGAAGCGGTGAAGAAGGAACAATCGATTGTAAACAGTGGCTGGAGGCAGTGAAAAATGATACAGAGCCGCTTGTAAAACCGGAAGAAGCATTGGTAGTAACAAAGGTTCTGGATGCAATCTATCGTTCGGCAGAGGCAAATAAAGAAATCAAATTCTAAAGGAGTAGATAGAAAATGGGATTTGCAATGAGAATGGACTTCGTTGACGTTGTTGTTGATGACAGTTTAAAAAATGTGAAAGTAAATGGAAAAAATATCGGATATCAGTTTGATATTCGTCTGAGTTATTATCGTGGACATTTCCTTTCTGTAATTGGTGAATTCGGTGTAAAGGTAGACGGAAAAGAAGTGCCAGCAGAAACAATTAAATTCTGTATTAATGGAAAAGAATTCAGTCCGATTGAATTTGATAAATGCTATACAGAATTCTGGCAGGTTATTGAACCAGCAACAATCAAAGTATTTTGTCCAGGGGGATTAAGTGAAGGGGAACATGATATTGATGTAACATTGTTCTTCCGCTCACCATATATGCCGATCGGACCAGATCACCAGTATATGCCGGTAGACAGCTGTGGAAGTAAACACATGAAGGTAATTGATTAGGAGGTGGACTGATATCATGGCAAATGTAAAAACAGGAATTACATTATTTTCATTGACAGAACCATATGTAAAAGGAGAACTTGATCTGGAAGGTGTGATCAGAACAGCAGCAGAACTTGGTGCAGAAGGATATGAAATCGTAGCTGCACAGATGATTCCTTCTTATCCATATGTCAGTGATGAATTTGTAGCATTTATTGAGAAATGCAAAGAAAAATATGGAATCGGACCAATCTGTTATTCAGCTAATATGGACAGAGGTATGTTAAAAGACCGCGACCTGACAGAAGATGAGATGGTAGCAAGAGCTATTACAGATATTATTTCTGCAAATAAACTTGGCTGCACAGTTATGAGAGAGCAGTATTTGTTATCTCCATCCGGACTGGTGCGGATTGCTCCATATGCAGAGGCCTATAATGTTCATGTAGGAATTGAAATTCATAATCCGGAAAGTCCGATTACACCGGCCATTTTAGATTATGTAGAGGCAATCGAGAAGTCAGGAAGTAAATATATTGGATTTGTTCCGGATTTTGGATGCTTTGCAACAAAACCAAATAAACCTTACTGGGATCGTGCACTGGCAGCAGGTGCGACAGTAGAACAACTGGAGAAATGTGCACAGCTTCGTTACGAAGAAGTCCCAATGGAAGAGGCAATGAAGATCATGGCACCGGATATTGAAAAGTGTCCTCAGCTTGGCGGAACACTGAACAGTATGTATGGATTTGTACAGTTTAGAAAGAGCTGTACAAAAGAACTGGAAGGGCTGAAACGTATTATGCCATATTGTTTTGAGATGCATGGAAAATGTCATTACGTAGATGAAAATCTCCATGAAGTGGCAATTCCTTATGAGGAGATCATTCCAGTTATAGCAGCTTCTGATTATGAAGGATACATTGTAACAGAATATGAGGCAGAAGGTGGTTATGACAGCATCGAGCAGACGACACGTCACGTTGCGATGGTGAAAAAATTGCTTAAGGAATGTGAGTAAGGGATCCGACAGGGACGGGGAAGCCGATAGGGACGGAGTTTGTGGCTTTTTTGTAAGCAAAAAAGCCACAAACTCCGTCCCTATCGGCTTCCCCGTCCCTGCTGGCTTCCTAATGAAAACTAACCAAGGACAAAAATTTTATTCGTTTTTTTGTCCTTGGTTTTCTGCTGTGTCAAAACACATCAGAGAAAAGTATAAATTTTACATGAGATTAGAATAAAGAAATAAGAGACGATTCATCCGTTTATCTTGTATGATAAATACATCATCAAAAGAAGTTACAGAAAATTCCAATATATTTGTAATGAGACTTATGTTGTTAATGAAAAAACAAAAGAAAGGATAAAGAAAATGGAAAAGAAAAAAGTAGTTGGTTTCTCATTTGGTAGAAAAATGTCAAACACAGAGGTCATGATTAAAGAAGCATTATTAGAATGCGAACGTGCAGGAATGGAGATTCAGTTTGTACGTTGTGATGATCTTAACATTCATATCTGTACAGGATGTTGTGCATGTGTAGGTGGACTGATGTCAGGACGCGGAAGAGGTACATGTGTACATAAAGATGACGAATTCTATATCATTGAAGAAGCATTGATGTCAGCAGATGCTGTTATCGTTGGATCTCCGACATATGAATTTGCACCAACAGGTAACTTTAAAGTTGTCTGTGACAGAATCGGACCTTCTCATGATAAGACATTCCGTGGACCAGCAGTAGAAAAAGGAATCGAAGAGGGCAGAGATCCTCAGACATATCCAGATGTAAGAAGCGTAAAACCAAGAGTTGGAGCTTTGATTACAGTTGGTGGCGCAAGAACAGAGAACTGGCTGTCACTGTCACTCCCTAATATGTATGAATTTACAATGCCAATGGGAATCGATGTAATCGATAAATACAAATATTTTGGAGCAATGAATATTAGTCATGTTTTGGGAAGACCGGATGTTATGGACAGAATGACACAGCTTGGTAAGCATATTGTGGAAGCTCTGAACGCCAAGACAGAAGAAGAGCGTACAAAATATCGTGGAGATGATCAGGGAACATGCCCAGTCTGTCATGAAGACATTCTGACAGTCAGCCATAAAGGAAATAAAGTTGAATGTCCTGTTTGCGGTATCGAGGGTGAACTGACAATTGAAGATGGAGATATCAAAGTAATCTTCTCAGAAGAAGAGCAGAATAGATCACGTCTTCACGATGCTGGTAAATGGGAGCACTCAAATGAGATTCGTGATGGTGCTATGACACAGAAAAAAGTGGAGAACCTGAATGAATTAAAACAGAAATATATCGGTGTTGGTGAAGAAAAATAAAATACTGAAAGAAACCGCTAGGGACGGAGTTTTTTGGCATGCATGCGAGCCAAAAAACTCCGTCCCTAGCGGTTTATCCATTTTTACGATATCGTTCAGGAGTCATCCCAACAATATTTTTGAACGTTTTTCCGAAATAACTTGGACTGTCAAATCCACACATTTGTGCTACATCGATGACCTTTTTTTCAGGATATTGAATTAAAAATTGTTGGGCATGACCAATACGAATGCTGGTGAGACATTGAATAATTGTTTCACCGGTATTTTTCTTAAATAAAGCACACATGTAATCCTTTGTAAGATTGACAGTTTCGGCCAATTCATTCAGGCTAATCGGCCGGGCATAATTTTCCTCTAACCACGAAATGACTTTCAAGACGAAAGGATTTTCGTGGGAATATGTAAATTCATGTGTGCGCGTGATACATCTGGAAAGATCCAAAAGAAAATCGTAGCATTCTTTTGAATAGGAAAGCGTCTGATCACTGGAACGATTTTCATAAAGCCAGAGGAGTTTTTGAATATGCTGTTCGAAAATAGAGCCATCCGAAAAATGATAAGCGCCGGATTCGCCCATTTGAAGTAAAGCAAGAATATCAGAACAGAGAGGACCATTGAAGGCAATAATATGCAAAGTCCAGTTATTTGTGACTGCCTGATAAATATGTTCCTGGTCAGGATAAATAAGAAATCCCTGTCCTTTTGTAATTATGCTTCTTTGTTCATCTAAGATAAGTTCGCCCTGTCCTTTTACACAGTAGAACCATTGAAAGTAAGGAACTCCCTGAGGTCTTCGGACCGGTTCCTGCAAATGATTTGCTCCAAACATCCAAAGTTGGATAGGAAGAGTCTGGGAAAATTCTTTGGAATGAAATTGATATAGCATGTGTTAAAACCTCAAATCTATATATCGTTATATAAATATCATTATATTTAGATTGAGGAATGCTGTCAAGGGCGTATAATGAAAGTATAGAATTCAGTAGTTTGCAGGCACATTGCTATTTATAGAAAAGAGCTTTGAATATTGAAAATTTAGCAGAATATGGTGATGTACGCAATCATGAAAGGAGAACGACAGAACATGAACTTAACAGAAGCACAGAAAGCAAAAGTAGAAGATCTTTTAAGCCAGATGACATTAGAAGAGAAGATTGGTCAGATGAATCTGGAATCGCCATCAATAGTAGGCGGGTTTGAAGTTCCGTTTGAAGAGTTGATCGAGATGATGACAGACGGACGTATTTCTCAGGAGGAATTCCAGAAAATCCTCGCAACTTCAGAGCAGGATTTCCATGAAGATGATATCCGTGCCGGTAAAGTCGGAGCAATGATGGTAAATGACCCACGTAAAAATAATGAATTGCAGAAAATCGCAGTCGAAGAAAGCAGACTTGGAATTCCGCTGATTGTAGGATTCGATGTAATTCATGGGTTCCGCAGTGTGTATCCAATCGCAATTGCAGAGGCAGGATCTTTTGATGAGAATCTGTTCGAAAGAACAGCAAAGATGGCTGCAAAAGAGGCAAGAGCTTATGGAATAAACTGGACATTTGCACCGATGATCGATGTCGCAAGAGACTCTCGTTGGGGACGAGTTTCCGAGGGACCTGGAGAAGATCCGTATCTGGGGTCTTGCTTTGCGAGAAAGAAAATTCAGGGATTGCAGAATAATCAGGAGTCTGTAGAAGATTATGTGGCAGCCTGTGTAAAACATTATGTTGCATATGGTGCCTGCGAATCAGGAAGAGATTACAATACAACAAGTATGTCAATCTCTCAGCTTCATAATGTATATCTGCCGACATTTAAGGCAGCAGTAGAAGAGGGAGCTGCAACAGCAATGGCATCATTTAATGATTTGAATGGTGTTCCATGTACAGTCAATGAATATACACTTCGTCAGGTATTGAAAGATGGATATGGACTGGATGGATTTGTTGTCAGTGATGCAAATGGAATCAAAGAATGTGTGGCACATGGTATTGCTGAAGATGAAAAAGATGCCGGTCGTCAGGCTGTCAATGCCGGTCTGGATATGGATATGGGAACAAACATTTACTCCAAGAATCTGGAACAGCTGATCAAAGAAGGCAAAGTATCTATGGATACAGTAGATGAGGCTGTGCGTAGAATCTTATCAGTAAAAGTATGGCTTGGATTGTTTGAAAACCCATATGTTCCGGATGAAGTGATCGAGCAGTATGAAAAAGCATTGCCGGAAGAACATGTTGCAACAACATTAGAAGCAGCGAAGAAATCAATTGTATTATTAAAAAATGAAAAAAATATTTTGCCATTAAATAGAAATTTGAAAATTAGTCTGGTTGGAACTCTGGCAGCTGAAAAAGCAGAAGTTTGCGGTGCGTGGGCAATGGCATTTAATCAGGCAGACTGTGTATCAGTGTTAGAAGGACTGCAGAACAGTGGAGCAGATGTAAAATATTATCCATGTGGCGGACCGGAAGGTGCGATTAATGAAGAAGAAATTGAACAGGCTTGCCTGGAAGGAGATGTGATTATCGCAGTAGTTGGAGAGACTGCTGGTATGAGTGGAGAGGCATCTTCAAAAGCAGATACAACATTGCCGGGAGAACAGAGACAGTTGCTGGAAAAATTATTAGAATTCAGAAAACCACTTGTAACAGTATTGATGAATGGACGTCCGCTGGCACTTGGCTGGGAGGCAGAACATTTACCGGTTATCGTAGAAGGATGGCATCTTGGAATCCAGGCAGGAAATGCGTTGGCATCCGTACTTTTTGGAGAGACAAATCCGTCAGCAAAATTGTCAGCTTCGTTCCCGTCAGTAACAGGACAGTGCCCGATTTATTATAATCATCCAAGTACAGGAAGACCGGGAAGCAAGAGTAAGTTCACATCACGTTATCTGGATGCTCCGTTCGATGCTCTATATCCATTTGGCTATGGATTAAGTTATACAACATATGAATACGAGAATCTTCATGTGGAAGAAAAAGCAGAGGAACTGGAAGTAACAGTACAGGTGAAAAATACAGGAGACCGCGAAGGTATAGAAATCGTACAGTTGTACATGCAGGATGTAACAGCAAGTCTTGTGCGTCCGGTGAAAGAACTGAAAGGTTTTGCAAGAGTAGAGCTGAAACCTGGACAGGAAGAAATTGTTGTGTTACATTTGGCAAAACAGGATATGGGATTCTATAACAATCAGGCTGAATATGTATTAGAAGATGGAAAATTCAGAATCTATGCTGGTGGAAACTCAAGAGATTGTCTGTGTGAAGAAGTAAATGTTAAATTTTAATTAAAGGAGGAACAGTGCAGGAAAAGTCTATCGGACAGATAGAAAATCTTGTGCTGTTCTTTATATAAATATATGGGAGGAAACAGAAAATGAAAACAATAGAAGTTACTTTGAATGAAAAACGAAATGTCCGTTTAACAGCATTTATTCAGGATGTAGGAAAAGAATATCGAAATATTACCAAGAGACCAGGTGTACTGGTAATTCCAGGAGGCGGCTATATGTTCTGCTCAGACCGTGAAGCTGAACCGGTAGCGTTGGCGTACTTAAATGCAGGATATGATGCGTTTATTCTTAGATATACGATAAACGAGGTCGGAAGCTGGCCGGACCCATTACAGGATTATGAAGATGCAATGGAATATATCATCAATCATGCAGATGAATGGAATTTGATGGCAGATAAAATTGCAGTAGCCGGATTCTCAGCAGGAGGACATCTCGCAGGTGCAGCTGCAACGATTGCCAAGCATAAACCGGCAGCAGCAATTTTAGGTTATGCAGTATTAAATGAACAGGTTGATGAAATCGCGACCAATGCACCGAGAATTGTAGAAGAAGTAAACTATGATACTTGCCCATGCTTCCTTTTCGCAGCTCGTACAGACAATGTGGTTCCGATTCATAACAGTATTCAGATGATGGATGCACTGGATAAGGCAGGAGTAACATTTGAGAGTCATATTTATGCATATGGACCGCATGGTTTTTCAACAGGTGATGAATCCATCCAGACAAGAGAATCCGCATTTTGTCCAAGAATTCCAAATTGGGTAAAAGATAGTATTGGATTTTTAAAGGATGTGATGGGTGATTTTTATGTTGGAACAGCAGAAGATAAAGTACTTACAAAACCAAATTGTAAAGCACATATCACAGATGATGGTGCAGCATGGCTTTCTCTGGATTGTACGATTGGAAGAATTTTTGGAAACCCGGCAGCAAAAGAGGCACTTGCGGATACAATCAAAGTGATGAAAGAGAAAATAACTCCATTTAGACCGGATATGACATTTGAAGATATGATGACAACACTTAGTAAAATGAAATTGCTAGATTTGCTTCAGGAGCGTTCTATAGATGTGGACGAAGAGAAGTTGAATGAGGTGCTGGGAAAGATTCCGAATATCTGATAAAATATGAATTTAAAATTTATAAATGATACGAATATAGAATTTTAGCAAAAAACAGGAGAGCGGATCAAAAGAAATCTGTCCTCCTGTTTTTAGCAATTTTATCTGCAATATCCATAATGCGAGTATAATTTTTCTGGAAAAACATCTGATAACTTTTACAGTAGTAATTTTGATAACTGTTGGAAGTTTTATTATAGTCGCGGTTTCTTTGACAGCCACCCTTGCAAAGTGGATAATATTTACAACATTTACAATTAGAATCCAGTTTTTGAGAGCATTCTATAAATCCCGAATCTACCCGATGCTGATTGATTACATCTATCCGATCTGTGTTAAAATTACCGAGGAGATATTCGTCAAGAACATAGAAATCACATGGATAAACACTTCCGTCTGCTTCAACAACATTCTGGATTCCGCAGAATCCACGCTGCTCACAGGATTCTGGATAATAACCCATTGCGATTGCAACATAGTTTTCGAATTGACGGATAAATGGCTGCTTTCCTTGCTGTAGATCGCTGTACCAAAGTTCAAAAAGATCAATCAAAAATTGTCCATATACTTCTGGTGAAAGCGAATGAGGATTGTTTCCGTGAGGTTCATTTAAAGGATCGAGACAGGCAATATATTGTTGATAATTCCATCCTTTTTTTTGATAAAAGGAATAGATGGTACGTATGTGAGCGGCAATTTGGGGCGTTACCACTGTTAAAATATTGTAATCGACCTGATATTGATCCATTAACTTGGCTGAGGCAACAACCCTGTCAAAAGTATCCTCGTTATTTGCTGTACGTCGGTAGATATTGTGGATTTCTCTGGTGCCATCAATAGAAAGTCCTACCAGAAAATGATTTTCGTGAAAGAATTTGCACCATTCTTTATCTAACAGATAGCCATTGGTTTGGAACGAATTTGATATGGTAATGTTGTTTTTGTTATATTGCTTTTGAAAGGCGATAGCCTGCTTGTAGAAATCCAGACCGCGTAAGGTTGGTTCACCGCCCTGATAGGCATAACTGATATATCCTTCTGCATGAAGCAGAGTCTTTCGAATAACATTTTTTAAGGTTTCTTCCGTCATAAATCCATAAGATTTATGTGTTCGCTTCTGGGCTTCATCGCAGTAAAAACAGTAGTCACAGGACATGTTGCACAGACTGGATGAAGGTTTTATAAGAACACTGATTGCGGGCATATAAATTCCTCCTGTTAGATTATTGCTTATATTCCAGACCATATGTTCGGGATAAAGTGAACGATAACAAATTATCTTTTGTTTTATAAAAATGTTTAAGTTCAGTTTACATGATACGCAGAGAAAAGTACAATGCAAAAAGAGGATTGTGTCATATCAAGACTGCATGAATGATATAAAATCTGCATTTGAGTAAAAGATAGATTTATGTTACCATGAAGTTATTGAGGTGAGCAGGATGAATTTATTACAGATAAAATATTTTTTAGAAGTAAGCAAAACATTGAATTTTACAAATGCAGCACAGAATCTATTTGTATCGCAACCTGCATTTAGCAGACAGATTCAGGCACTGGAAGAAGAATTGGGGGTAAAATTACTATTTCGAAATAATCGGAAAGTGGTACTTACAGAAGCAGGAAAAGTGTTTCAAAATCGATTTAAAAAGATTGTTAATGAGATTGAGGAAAGTTTAGAAGAAGTGAAAAGTAAGACCGCACATCAGGACTTTGTTCGAATTGGAGTATTGCAAGTGATTACTTCGGAGTTGATTGATAATTTATTAGAAAAATTATGCGGATTTTTCTCTCCGGAAAAGATTCAAATATACAGATATCGATTTGATGAGTTAAAGGAAGATTTTGAAAAAGATAAGATAGATATTGTTATATCTCTGGGCGGATTTTTATCAGAAAGAAGCGAGATTGAGCACTATACGTTGGAACGAATTTCAGCTGGGATTATATGTTCTAAAGAGATGAAATTTAATCAGAAAAAGAAGGAAGTCCTGTATCAGGAACTTAAGAATAAAAAATTAATCTGTGTAGAAAAAGAATTAGATCCTGAGTTTGGAAAATATCAGGAAATGATATTGCATAAATTACAGATTGCATCAGAACAAGTTATATATACGGGCGATGTTATAAATACGATTTTACATTTACATAAAAAGGATGGATATAGCATTTTTTACAAAAACCCAGATTTGCTTGAGTCTGAGAAGATACAGTTTATACCGATTGAGGATGAAAGCATCTATTTTAAGATTATGATAAGTTGGAAAAGAGAAAAGAAATTTCCAATAAAAGAAGTATTTGGATAAAAACATGGTTTGATGCAAATGCAGAATTGCATGATGAGTTTCAGGCATTATACAAGTAAAAGCAAAATTGTTATAGTTTCTTTAGAACGAGAGACTATAACTTTTTTATATTAGGAGATGATATTTTGAATTATGTATTGCTGTTTCCAGATGAAATGAGAGCAGAAAGTCTGGGGTGCTATGGACATCCGTTGGTAAAGACCCCGTACATTGACAGACTTGCACAGGAAGGAACATTATTTGAACAAAACTATACGACACATCCGGTTTGCGGTCCATCCCGATGTAACTTGGTCAGTGGCTGGTATCCGCATGTAAATGGAAAAAGAACGTATTATAATATTACAGAGCACGATCCTAATTTTATATCGCATTTAAATGAGGCTGGATTTGTGACGTGCCACGCAGGAAAAGATGATATGTTTGATAAACAATCCATGCAACATGTCTTCAAAAAATTACTCCCATTTAAAAGGAGAGATGTTACAAAATCATATCGTGCAATTGAAAACGCACCATATTCTATGTTATATCCACCAATTCCAAATATAGATCAGAAAGAAATCGGGGATGAGCAACATACAGAAGACGCAATTGAATTTATAAAAGAACAAGCTCAGAAAAAGCAACCCTTCTTTTTGATGTTATCATGGATGAATCCTCATCCTCCATATACGGCTCCGGAAAAATACTATAACATGTATAATGCCAAACAGATTCCATTTCCGAGAAAATTGGAATGGGTGAAAAAGAACAAACCTGAATTATATAAGGTTTTAAAGAAGTATCGAAATACGGAAGAAGAGACAGAATTATTTTTTAGAAAAATCAATGCTGTTTATCTTGGAATGATATCTTATGTGGACGAATTGACAGGTAGAGTTGTACAGACGTTGAAAGAAGCCGGAATTTATGAGGAGACAACAATTATTTTGTGCTCTGACCATGGAGACTTCGCGGGAGATGCAGGAGAAGTTGAAAAGTGGCCCTCAGATATGACGGATATGATAACGAGAGTTCCGCTTATTATAAGAAGACCGGGATGTAAGGGTGGACAGCGAATTAAGACACTTACACAGTCTTTTGATATTTTCCCGACGATTTTGGATTATGAGAATATAGAGTTGCATTATCAACAATTTGGGGTTTCACTTCGTCCACAATTAGAGGGAGAGAATGGGGATGAGTCACGTGCGGTTTATTGTGAAGGGGGGTATGATATAAATGAACCACATTGCTTTGAACCGACATGCTTTAAAGGAACACCATTGGATTTTCCACAAATTCCAGGAACAGATTATTATCCGAAATGTCTGCAGCAACAGGAGAGACCAGAAACAGTATGCCGTGTTGTGATGCAAAGATATAAAGAATGGAAACTGATTGTGAGGACAAATAGAGAAAATGAATTATATAATATGCAAATAGATCCATGGGAAGAAGAAAATTTGTATGGACAAGAGGAATATAAAGACATTTCTATTAAATTAGAAAGAAAAATGTTAAATTGGTTGATTCATACTTCGGACGTGGTGCCAATAGAAGGTAGATGATTACAGGAGGGCGAAAGATGAATGTATTATTCTTTTTTACAGATGAAATGAGAGCGGATGTGTTGAGATGCTATGGAAATCAGGTGTCAAAAACACCAAATTATGACTGGATTGCAAAAGAGGGAACTTGTTTTGAGAATACTTATGTTGCAAATCCAGTATGTGTTGGTTCAAGATGTTCTCTGTTGACAGGATGGTATCCGCATGTAAATGGTCATCGGAGTTTGTTACACTTTATAGACGAACATCATCCTAATTTCATGAAAGATTTTAAAGATGCAGGATATAACGTACAGTTTTATGGGAAAAACCATTGTTTGAACGATGAGGCTTCAAGGCAGTCTTTTACGAAGAGTCTGGGATTGAAACTGGCATGGCGGAAAGACAATGAGGTTGTGAAAACTGAAAAATTACCGATGTTTTCTGGACGTTACCACATGTTATTGGAGCCAATGGAAGACGAAGAATTAGAAGAAATGACAGATACGAAAATGGTAAATGCCGGAGTCGATTTTCTGAATCACTATCAAAAAGGAGAGAATCCATTTTTCCTGTTTGTATCATTAAATAATCCACATGCGCCATATACGATTCCGAAAAAATATTATGACATGTACAATCCGGATGATTTGCCAGAATTGCGAAGAAAAGATTTGGAAAATAAGCCTGCTTTTATGCGAATTATTCGAGAATATAGTCATTTCGAAAAGGTGGATGATGATATATTTCGTAAGTGTGCAGCAGTGTATCTGGGTATGG
This sequence comes from Ruminococcus hominis, assembly GCF_014287355.1. Lineage (NCBI taxonomy): Bacteria > Bacillati > Bacillota > Clostridia > Eubacteriales > Oscillospiraceae > Ruminococcus > Ruminococcus hominis. The sequence continues at coordinate 1,196,127 of NZ_JACOPE010000001.1, forward strand.
TAAAGTATTGTGACGATATGTTGGGTAGATTAATTGAAGCATTGAAACAGAATCGTTTATTGGAAGACACGATTATCGTAACCTCCTCTGATCATGGAGACTGGGCAGGAGATTATGGGCTGGTTGAAAAATGGCCAAATGCGTTTGATGATGATCTGACAAAAGTTCCGTTATTGATAAGGGTTCCAAATTCGTTAAAAGAACACAAGGTAAAACAACTGGTGTCAGAGCTGGACATTTTCCCGACTTTATTAGATTATGCAGGCATAAAAGCAAAGCACGATCATTTTGGCAAATCGCTTAGAAATTTGATTGATGGGGAGAAAGAAACCGAAGATGCAGTTGTCTATTGTGAAGGGGGATATGATGTTCGGGAACAACAGTGTTTTGAAGGAACGGAGCGGGACTATAATTTTTTAATGCGACCAGAGTGTATTTATTATCCGAAAATGTTGATTCAACAGGAAAGACAGGAATGTGTGTGTCGAGGTACGATGATGCGGAAAAAGAACTGGAAGCTGATTGTGAGAACAAATGGAGAAAATGAATTATATAATTTGGAGGTGGATGCAAAAGAGGAAAAGAATTTATATTATAATCCAAATTATAAAAATATTGTCTGTGAGATGAAAAATCAAATGTTGGACTGGTATTTACAGACATCAGATGTTGTTCCAGGATTGCAGGAATGATATATTTATAGAAAGATATGTCAGTAAGAGGAGAAGATTTCCTCCATAAGAATAGAAATATAAAAAGAAACACAAAAAGATAGGACGAGATCGATGAAAAGTAAAAAAGAAATTTTACTGAAATTATTTATATCTACACTTTATTTAAGTACATTTACTTTCGGAGGAGGATATGTCATCGTAACATTGATGAAGAAAAAATTCGTAGATGAATATCACTGGATTGATGAAAAAGAGATGCTGGATCTGATTGCAATCGCACAATCTTCGCCGGGCGCGATTGCCGTGAACGGAGCAATTGTTGTAGGATATAAGCTTGCGGGGATCTTGGGAGCAATGACTGCGATTATTGCGACGATACTACCTCCGCTTGTTATTATTTCTGTCATTTCTGTGTTTTACAATCAGTTCCACAATAATGTGATTGTAAGCCAGATATTAACTGGTATGCAGGCGGCGGTAGGCGCAATCATTGCGGATGTAGTATATGGAATGGCAAGCGGTGTAGTAAAAGAAAAGAAGGCAGCACAGAATCTGATTATGATTGTAGCATTTATGGCAACCTGCTTTTTTGGAGTACCGGTTTATGCAGTGATTTTAATCTGCATTGGAATTGGATGTGTGCAAACATGGATAGGACGGAGGAAATGGGCATGATTTACTTACAATTATTCTTTAGCTTTTTGCAAGTTGGCCTTTTTAGCTTTGGCGGAGGGTATGCAGCGATGCCATTGATACAGGAACAGATTGTTACAAAGCATGCGTGGTTGAGTATGGTTGAATTCACAGATTTAATTTCCATTTCGCAGATGACACCGGGACCGATTGCGGTGAATTCTGCAACTTTTGTTGGAAATAAGATTGCAGGTGTTGGAGGCGCTTTGATTGCTACAACAGGCTGTATTCTTCCATCTTGCATTATTGTGACGAGTATTGCCTATGTTTATCTGAAAAATCGAGAGAATCAGGTAGTTCAAGAAGTGCTTCAGTCGTTGCATCCGGTGGTAATTGCCATGATTGCATCTGCGGGTATTAGCATTTTGATTACCGCATTCTGGGGAGATGGTGGGAAAATTTCTGTTTCAAATATAGACTGGAGCATGGTTGTAATTTTTGTTATTTCCTTGTTCTTATTGAGAAAAACTTGTATAAGTCCAATCTTAGTGATGATTTTGGCAGGTGGAATGAAACTTTTTACTTCCATGCTTCTGTGAAAGGTCAAAATTGAATATAAAAAGATGACCTTTTAAGTTTCGACAAAAAATAAAGAAAGATAAGCAGGTCATTTTGAGTCCAGAAAAGAAGGCATATGTGATGAGGTATGGATATACATCAATCGGTATAATGAGAATGTAATATCAATCAGGTCGAAATGAATCGTAACAGATTGGAAAATCGAGGAAAAAGAAAGGAAATAACTATGAAAGTATTAGGATTATCATTTGGTAAAAAGAATGCAAACACAGACATTCTTGTAAAAGAAGCTCTTTATGGAGCAAAAGAAGCATTTCCAGATGCTGAGATTAATTTTATCAATACACAGAGACTGAATATCGGTCGTTGTATCGGATGTGGAGCCTGTTCAACAGCTTTAGAAAAAGGAAAAGATAACAACTGTATCATCAAAGATGATTTCCAGATGGTAGAAGAGGCTGTTCGTGAAGCAGATGCAATCATCCTTGGAGCACCTGTATATGTATTGCAGCCAGTAGGACAGTTCAAAGATTTTGTAGACCGTTTCTCATGCCGTCACGATGTATCAGCTATTAACTGGGTACTGGATAAGAGAAGAGCTGGAGAAGCTCCTGGTAACGCAGACGATTATCCAATCGAGAGATTAAGACGTCGTACAGTTTCTTACATTTCAGTAGGTGGAGCAAGCACAGAAAACTGGGTATCTATGGGAACAGCAACTCTGCATTTATTCGGATTCCCTGCAATGATGAAAGTTGTTGCTAACTACAATGCAAACAGCATGGGAACAATCGGAAATCCATACCTGAATGACGAAATGATCGGACATATGCACGAGATTGGAAAACGTACAGCAGCTGCTGTAGAGATGGATGATAAAGATGTTGAATTCTACGGACCAAAAGGAATGGGAACATGTCCTGTATGTCACCAGAACCTGTTGACAGTAAACGGAACAACAACAGTAGAGTGTCCAATCTGTGGTATCGAAGGAAAGATTTCTATCGATGGAGATAAATTAAATGTTGAGTTCTCTGAAGCACAGCAGGCAAGAGCAAGAGGAACATTTGCCGGATTAAGAGAGCATACAACAGAAATCCAGGGATTCGGAGCAATCTGTGGACCTAAGATTATGGCAAACAAAGAGCTGCTTGAGAAGAAGATGGAGCGTGTTAAAAAGTTTGATGAAATGATTAACGCATAAGACTTTATGAAATGTTATAAATTGTAATACATAGTGGTATGGATTCCCCCGCAGGGTGTTGTGATATGCAGTATTCTGTGGGGGTTACTGTTTATAGGGACCATTTGGGGACGGGGATTAGTGGCTCTTTTGGCATGCCAAAAGAGCCACTAATCCCCGTCCCCAAATGGTCCCACTAATCCCCGTCCCTAAATGGCTTGAAGCTGAAATTGTTTTGGTGAATGCTTGACGAAAATATTATCACCTATTAAAATTAAAAATAGTGACTAAAAAGCAGAAACCACAAAAGAGAGGTAGTACTTGAATGGATAATATGCGAACAATTATGGACTTCGAATTTGATACTAGCGAAGTACAGAATACACATTTTCATCAGAATCTGGAGATTGTATATGTTCTGGAAGGCAGTGTGGAAGTACAGATTGAACCAGAAACTTATAATTTGAAAAAAGGTGATTTTTTACTTATTAATGCGAACAAGCGTCATTCTTGGAGGGCGACAGAAGAAAAAATCCTTCTTGCATCATTTCAGATTAATTTTACTATGTTGGCAGAATATATGGGAACAAATCAGTTATTATTCTGGTGTAATACAACGGTTGATAAAAATGAGTCTTATGAACAGTTGAAACGAGTGCTGGATCAGATGCTGAATCGTTCTTATGATAAAGAAAAAGAAGGGGCGATTTATCTCAATAGCATTTATTATGAAGCTATTTATTTGTTAGTAGCTTACTTTATGATAAAAGCGGACGATGTAAGAATGAAAGAGAATTTTACCCCG